>CAWDIO010000001.1:0-160217 GCA_963802385.1 uncultured Acidimicrobiales bacterium
GAACGTGTACTACTGCTTCGGCTGCCAGGCCAAGGGCGACGTGATCACCTTCGTGCAGGAGAAGGAGCAGCTCGACTTCGTGGGCGCGGTCGAGTGGCGGCCGGCCAAGGCCAACATCCACCTGCGCTACGACGACCCTGACGCAGGGGAGGGGCGCAAGGGTCGCCTGCCCGGCTGGTCGACACCATGGCCCGGGCCGTGGCCTGGTACCACGACCGGCTGCTGACGGGGGCGGACGCGGGGGCGGCGCGGAGCTACCTCCGGTCGCGGGGGCTCGACGGCGCGGTCGTGCGGGAGTTCGCCGTCGGCTGGGCGCCCGACTCATGGGACGAGCTGGCCAGGGCGCTGCGCCTCGACGACGACCTGGCCGCCGGCACCGGCCTGGCCCGGCGGAACAGCCGCAACCGGCTCCAGGACCACTTCCGGGCCCGCATCCTGTTCCCCATCTACGACGACCGCGGCGACCCGGTCAGCTTCGGCGGGCGCATCCTCCCCGGCAGCGAGGGGCCGGGCAACCAGGGCAAGTACAAGAACACGACCGAGACCCCGCTGTACAACAAGTCGAAGGTGCTCTACGGGCTGGACCGCGCCAAGGCCGCCATCGTCACCGCCGGCACCACGGTGATCTGCGAGGGCTACACCGACGTCATCGGGTTCCACCACGCGGGCGTGCCCCTGGCCGTGGCCACCTGCGGCACGGCGCTGACCGACGACCACGTGCGGCTGTTGAGCCGGTTCGCGGCCCGCCGGCTGGTCCTGGCCTTCGACGCCGACAGCGGGGCAGGCCGCCGCCGAGCGCTTCTACCACTGGGAGCGGGAGCACGAGGTCGAGGTGGCGGTGGCCGACCTGCCTCCGGGCCAGGATCCGGCGGACGTGGCCCGCTCCGACCCGGCCCGGCTGGCCGCGGCGGTGGAAGGAGCCACGCCGTTTCTGCGCTTCCTGCTCGACCGGGCCTTCGCCAGCGCCGACCTGTCCAGCAACGAGGGGCGGGCCCGGGCCGCGGAGCGGGCGCTCGAGATCGTGGCCGAGCACCCCGCCGACCTGGTGCGCGACCAGTACGTCATGGACGTCGCCTCCCACTGCCGCATCGAGCCCGGCCGGCTGCGCGAGCAACTCGAACGGGTGAGGGCCCGGCCCCCTCCCGGCGCCGGGATCGTCCCCCGCCGAGCGGGACGAGGGGGGGTCTGCGGCGTGGGAGCGGCCGCGCGGTGGACAACCGGCCCGACGGCGACGTGCCGCCGGCCGGCCCGGTCAACGGCCAGCACCCGCCGCCTCGGGAGGGCCCGGCGCTCGAGGTGCTGCGCCACGCGGTGCACGACCCCGAGGCGGTGAGCCCGTGGCTCGATGCCGCGCTGTTCGACGACCCGGTCCTGTTGGCGACGTACGAGGCGCTGCTGGCGGCCGACACCCGCGCCGCGACGATGGCGTCCGCCCCGCCCAAGGTGGCCGATCTGCTGGCCCGGCTGATGGTCGACGAGCCGTCGTCCGAGCCGTTCGACGCCGTGCGGCTGCTGTGCATGGAGGTGGCCCGGCGGGAGATCGCAACGGTCCAGCTGGCCGCGGCCACCGCGGCCGACGGCAGGCAGGCGCTCACCGATGTGGAAACGCTGGGGCGGGTCATCGACGGCCTCCGCAGCAGCCAAACGGCATCCGAGTCGGCCGACAGATTGCTAGCCTGGCTGGAGCATCGGGACAGGAAGGGGGCTTGATTCACGTGCCATCGGCGCTCGACGCCTGGAGCGGCTCCGCAGAAGACGAGCTCAACCGTCTGGTCGCGCATGCGGAGAAGTCGGGCCGGCTGACCCAGCACGATCTGGTCCAGGCGCTGGCCCACGTGGAGATGACCCCCGAGGTCCTGGCCGAGATCTACCAGCGCTGCGCGGCGAAGGGAATCGTCGTGGAGGAGACCGAGGACCTCGACCTCGGTCATCCGGAGGAGGTCGTGGCAGCCGTGGTAGACGAGCCATTGCTGCCGGGAGCCGACCTCGTCGTCGACGACGGCACGCCCACGGTCGTGATGTTCCCGCCCGAGGCCCTGGCCCGGGGCCGGAGCGGGCCCACCTCCGACGCTTGTCCGCCACCATGCGGCGCCGCACCCGGCTCAACGCCGACCGCGCCGCGGAGCGCGGCGGTGGCACGTCCGACCCGGTGCGCATGTACCTCCGGGAGATCGGCCGGGTGCCGCTGCTGGCGGCGGCCGAGGAGGTCGACCTGGCCAAGCGCATCGAGGCCGGCGCCGAGGCGTCCGAGCGCCTCGCCGACCTCGACGCCGCCGGCTCGCTGGGCGACCTCCCGGTGAACGAGTCCCGCGACCTCCAGGCGCTGGCCGACGACGGCGACGACGCCAAGAGCGAGCTGATCCAGGCCAACCTGCGGCTGGTGGTGTCGATCGCCAAGCGCTACGTCGGCCGTGGCATGCAGTTCCTCGACCTGATCCAGGAGGGGAACATGGGGCTCATGCGGGCGGTCGAGAAGTTCGACTACACCAAGGGCTTCAAGTTCTCGACCTATGCGACCTGGTGGATCCGCCAGGCCATCACCCGCTCCATCGCCGACCAGGCCCGCACCATCCGCATCCCGGTGCACATGGTCGAGTCGATCAACCGGGTGCACCGGGTGCAGCGCCAGATGGTGCAGCAGCTCGAGCGCGAGCCCACGGTCGACGAGCTGGCCGAAGAGGTGGGCATGACGCCCGAGCGGGTGCGGGAGATCCAGCGCATCTCGCTCGACCCGCTGTCGCTCGACTCGCCGGTGGGCGAGGAGGACGACTCGTACCTCGCCGACTTCATCAAGGACGACGGGGCGGAGGAGCCCGACGACGCCGCCACCCGGCAGATGCTCCAGAACGAGGTGCGCAAGGTCCTCGACGAGCTGAACGACCGCGAGAAGGAAGTCGTCATCATGCGGTTCGGGCTCGACGACGAGCAGCCCCGCACCCTCGAAGAGGTGGGCAAGCAGTTCGGGGTGACCCGGGAGCGCATCCGCCAGATCGAGTCCAAGACCCTGGCCAAGCTCCGCCACCCGCACCGCTCGCAGAAGCTGCGGGAATATCTCGAGGGCGCCTGAGCGCACTATCCTCAACTGGTTCCCTTCCGGGGTAGCTCAGCTGGCAGAGCAGCGGATTGTTAATCCGCGGGTCGTGGGTTCGAGCCCCACCCCCGGAGCCACGTGATGACACGGGCCGGCGTCCCTCCGGCGCTCGACGCGCCGCACTTCGTCTGCCCCCACTGCGGGGTCGACGCCCAGCAGCGCTGGCAGGACGCCGATTTCCCGGCCCGGGGCACCGGCGAGGTCGACAAGGCGCTCAAGCGGGCCCAGTGCCTGTCGTGCGGCGCCCGCAGCTACTGGATCGACGGCCAGATGGCGTGGCCGAGCCCCACGCTCGGCGTCCCTGCGTCCCCCGACCTCCCGCCCGAGCTGCGCCCGCTGTACGACGAGGCCCGCGCGGTGGCCCCCATCTCCGCCCGTGCCGCGGCCGCGCTGCTCCGCCTGCTGGTCGACCGCCTGCTCGCGTCGCTGGGCGCCACCGCGCCGACGGTGGACGGCCGGGTGGCGGAGCTGGCCGAGGGCGGCCACCTCGCGGCCCAGGCGGTCGAGGGCCTGGCCGCGGTCCGGGTCTGCGGCGACGCCGCCCTGGCCGCCGGCCAGATCGACTCCGATGGCGACGACGACGCCGGGGTGGTCCTGCTCCTCTGCCTGCTGGTGAACTCGATCGTCGAGACCACCCTCACCCTCCGCCGCCACCGCGCCGAGCTGGTGGGCGACCGGAGGCGGCCGAGCCCGGCCCCGACGGGCCCGGTTGAGGAGCGTGATACGGGGGATATGACAGGGGAGGAGGTGCCGTGATGCGCTGGTTCAGTCGTGTGGTCCTCATGATGGTGCTCGCCGCCTCGGCGCTCGTCGCCGGGGCGCCCGCCGCGCACGCGCAGGCGGACGACGAGCCCGACAACATCGTGGTGGTGACGGGACGGGCCGAGGTCCGGGAGGGCGAGACCGTCGACAACGTCTTCATCGCCGACGGCCCTGTCGTGGTGGACGGCACGGTCCGCGACGCGCTCGTGGCGCTCCACGGGGACGTCCTGATCCGGGGCACGGCGGAGGACGACGTCGTCGCGGTGGACGGCCGGGTGGTCATCGCCGCCGGCGGCCGGGTCGAGGGCGACGTCGTGTCCCGTCACCGGCCGGTGGTGGAAGGTGACGGCAGCCTCGGGGGATCGTGGGAGCGCTGGAACCCGAAGGCGTGGAGCGATGCCACGTCGATCGTCGGCTGGCTGGCCCTGTGGGTGGCGGTCAGCGTGTCGACGCTGGTGCTCGGCCTGCTGCTGGGGCTGCTGGTCCCGCGGGCGGCCGAGGCGGTGGGCGACGCCGGGGGTGAGACCGGGCGGGTGATCCTGTGGGGGATCGTCCTCCTGATCGGGCTGCCGATCCTCGCCGTCGTCGCCGGCCTCACGCTGGTGGGGCTGCCGCTGGGGATCGGCCTGCTGCTGGCGCTCGGGCTGATCTACAGCATCGGGTACGTCGCGGGCGCCTGGGTCCTGGGCCGCCGGGTCGCCCGGACGGCCTCGCCGATCCTCGCCTTCCTGGCCGGGTGGGGGATCCTCCGGGTCATCGCGCTGATCCCCTTCCTGGGCGGCCTCGTGGGCCTGGCCGCGGTCGTCGTCGGGTTCGGCGCCATCGTGGTGGCGGGCCACCGTGCCCGTGCCCGGCCGGTGGTGGTCGACGAGCCGGGCGCAGGGGCGCCGGCACCCGCGGCACCGCCGCCACCCGCGGCACCGCCGCCACCCGCGGCACCGCCGCCACAACCCCCGGCTCCGACGCCCAGCTAGGAGTTGCGTAACATCGCCGGCGTGACCGGCGGCCCCTCCTGATGCGCGGCCAGCTTTCGCGCCTGGTCCTGGCCGTCGGCCGCCTCTGCCGTCTCGCGGTGCTGACGGTCCTGGTCACGCCGGTGCTGCTCTTCCGCAACCTGCTCGGGCCCCACACCGGGCCCCGCGTGCTGCGCTGGTACTTCGAGGCCTGCGGGGGCGGCTACGTCAAGATCGGGCAGCTGCTGGCGACCCGGTACGACCTCCTGCGGGCCGAGTACACCGAGGAGCTGGGCCGGCTCCTCGACTCGCTGCGCCCGGTGCCCACCGCACGGATCACCCGGGAGATCGAGCGGGCCCTGGGCCGGCCGGTGGCGGAGCTGTACGCATCGTTCGAGTCGCAGCCGCTGGCCACCGCCTCGCTGGCCCAGGTCCACGGCGCGGTGCTGGACAGCGGCGACGAGGTCGTCGTGAAGGTGCTGAAGCCGGGGATCGGGGACCGGGTCCGCGTCGACCTCAGGTTCCTGCAGGTCACCGCGTGCGCGCTGGACCTGCTGCCCGTGCTTCGGGGCATGGACGTGACCGGCCTGGTCGACGACCTGTCGCGCACCGTCCGGGAGGAGCTCGACCTGGCACGCGAGGCGATGTACACGGCGTACATCCGCGAGCTGATGGTGGCCGACCCGATCGACCACTACGCCCCGCGGGTCTACCGCGAGCTGTCCCGCGGCAACGTGCTCACCCTCGAGCGCATCCGCGGCGTCACCGTGCGCGAGATGCTGAGGGCCACCACCAACGGCAACGGCGGTGCGCTGGAGGAGTGGGCGGCCCGCGGGATCACGCCGCAGCGCACCGCGGTGATCCTCCTGCGGTCGGTGCTGGAACAGACCATGCGCTACCGGTCGTTCAACGCCGACCCCCACCCGTCGAACCTGATCGTCAGCGACGGCGGCACCCTCAACTGGGTGGACTTCGGCGCCGTCGGGTGGATCGACGAGCGCCAGTGGGACCAGCAGATGCGGCTCCGGGACGCCATCGCCCACGAGCAGATCCACGGCGCGTACGTCGCGCTGCTGGACGGGATGGAGCCGCTGCCGTACGGCAACCTCTCCCGGTTCGAGCAGGAGATCAAGCGCATCCTGAGCGACTTCCTCATCGCGTCGCGCGACCCGGGAGCGCCCCTCGCCCAGAAGAGCACGGGCGTCTTCCTGCTCAGGACGCTGGCCACGCTGCGCCGCAACCGGCTGCCCATGATGTCGAGCACCGTGCAGCTCTACCGGACGATCCTGGTCGCCGACATCGTGATGCTCGGGCTGTACCCGACCATCGACTGGCGGGGCCATCTGCGCCGGTTCCTGCGCGACCTCTCGACGGACCTGTTGAGGCGGGCCGTCCAGGACCCCGCGACGTCGCCGTACACCTGGTACCGGGTGGCCCGCGCCCCAATGGCCGCCACGGAGACCATGGAGTGGGTGATGCGGCGGCTACCGGACATCGGCCGCCAGACCCTCCGCACGCTGTCGGCCGGCGAGCGCCTGATCCCCTACACGCTGCGCCTGCTGCGCCGCCTCGCGCTGACCGCGGTCGTCGGCGCGGTGGGGCTGGCCGTGCTCAAGCCGAACTTCTCGGACGAGAGCGCGCTCGGCCGCTTCCTGTTGCGGATCGAGGACAACCCGTGGCCGACGATCGGGATCGGCCTGTTCACCGTCCTCGTCCTGAGCAACCTGATCCGGTCGATGTCGGGCGAGTCCGGCTAGGGGCTAGGACTTCCGGTTGCGCCCCGCCGCCTCGGCCGCCGCGTGACGCGGCCGTTCGCCGCGCCCTTCCCGCCCTGGAGCCGCTCGGCGACGAGGTCCGCCAGCCGCTCGTAGTCGATGCCGACGTCTCCGTCGGCGTCGGCGTTCGGCGGTGACGACGACCATCTGCGCCCGGGCGCTGCGGTCGTCCGACATCTGCCGCACGACGTTGGCCAGCTCGTCGAGCAGCCGCGCGTTGGCCCGGATCACCCCGGCGACGGACCGCCCCATCAGGTCAGGAAACCGGTTGGTCCCGGCCAGCTCGTGCGAGAACGCTTCGGAAGCCTCGGTGAACCCGTCCACCACGCCCCGGGTGAGCCGGGTCGGGATGTCCTCGTCGAGGCTTTCCTCGAATCGCTCTCGGATCAGCTCCTCGTCAGGCTCCGTGCTGGTGGACATCGACCTCCCCTTCCGCCTCTGGGCTACCCACCCGCCCGCAGGCTACCCGCCCCCCGCCCGGCCGTCACCGCACGATTCCCGCCACCGCGCCACAAGCGTCGCGCGGGCGGGCCCGGAGGTGATCCACCCGCCCACGTGCTGTAATCACCCGACCGGGCCTGTAGCTCAGTGGTCAGAGCAGGCGACTCATAATCGCTTGGTCGTGGGTTCGATCCCCACCGGGCCCACCACATGCACTATCGCGTCCAGCGCTGACTGGGGATAACCCGAACCCGCATCCGCAGGCAACCGGCGCGGAAGACGCCGGGTGGCTCCACTGCCGGCGACGGGGTCCGCTGTCAGCATCGCAGGTGTGAGACGACCACCAGTCCCGCCGCTCGCGGCGCCCAGGGGCCGGCTCGCCTACCGTCTGCTTGGAGGCAGGATGACAGACGACCACCGCCCCCTGACCGAGGCCCGGACTGCGGCACCGCCTGGTCGTCCACGGCATCGTGGTCGCCGGCATCAGCACCTTGCTGACCACGATCTGGGCGCTCACGACACGTGACTACTTCTGGCCGATGTGGCCGATCCTGGTGCTGAGCCTGCCGCTCGCGATCCATGCCTGGACCGTCCAGGTGGTCACCAGGCCACGACTGGTACCGGACCGCGTCGGCCACGCCTTGGCCATCCACGCGGGGGTGTCGGTCGCGCTCGCCGCCTTCCTCACCCTCATCTGGACCTTCGCCGCCTTCACGGTCGGTCTCGTCTACTTCTGGCCGGTCTGGCCCATCCTCGTGCTCGCGGCTGCCGCCCTCGTCCACGTCCTGATCCGTCTCGGTGCGCCACCCGACGCCGAGCTCGAGCGGCGCATCGACGTCCTCACCACCACCCGCGCCGGCGCGGTCGATGCCCAGGAGCAGGAGCTGCGCCGGATCGAGCGGGATCTCCACGACGGGGCCCAGGCCCGGCTGGTGGCCTTGGGGATGAGCCTCGGCCTGGCCGAGCAGAAGCTGGCCACGGATCCCGAGGAAGCGCGCAGCCTCCTCGCCGAGGCGCGGGAGGGCACGCGGGAAGCGTTGGAGGAGCTGCGTGACCTCGCCCGCGGCATCCATCCCCCCATCCTGGCCGACCGTGGCCTCGGTGCCGCGGTCGCCGCGCTCGCCGCTCGCTCGCCGGTGCGGGTGGACGTGTCCGTCGAGGGCGAGCGGCCGCCGCCCGCCGTCGAGAGCGCCGCCTACTTCGTGGCCGCCGAGGCGCTCGCCAACGCCGGCAAGCACGCCCAGGCCACCCGGGTCGAGGTGCGGATCGGGCGAAGCCAGGGACGGCTCGTCGTCGAGGTCACCGACGACGGCCGCGGGGGCGCCACCCCGTCGGGCACCGGCCTGCTGGGCCTGCGCCGACGCGGTCGAGGCACTGGATGGGACACTTCAGGTCGTGAGCCCGGAAGGTGGCCCGACGACCGTGCGGGCCGAGATGCCGTGCGAGTAGTGATCGCCGAGGATCAGCTGCTGCTCCGCGACGGATTGGGCCGGCTGCTACGGGACAACGGCCTCGACGTCGTCGCCGCGGTCGGTGACGCGGAGGCGCTGATCACCAGCGTCGCCGAGCACCGACCCGAGATCGCGATCGTCGACATCCGCATGCCCCCGTCCTTCCGTGACGAGGGGCTGCGCGCCGCGCACGAGATCCGGGCGACCTTCCCCGACGTCGCGGTGCTGATCCTCTCCCAGTACGTCGAGCCGGCGTACGCCGCCGAGCTCCTGGCCGACGGCCGCGGCCGGGTCGGCTACCTCCTCAAGGACCGGGTCTTCGATGTCGCCGACTTCATCGAGGCCGTCCACCGCGTCGGCGAGGGCGGAACCGCGCTCGATCCGCAGGTCGTGGCCCAGCTCGTCTCGCTGCACCGGCGCGGGAGCCCGTTCGACCGGTTGAGCGAGCGCGAGCGGGCGGTCCTGGCGGCCATGGCCGAGGGCCGGTCCAACGCCGCGATCGCCGGGGTCCTGGTGCTCACGATCGGCGCGGTCGAGAAGCACATCGCCAACATCTTCACCAAGCTGGACCTTCCGCCGTCCGAGAGCGACAACCGGCGCGTGCTCGCCGTCCTGGCGTACCTGCAGCAGGATCCGCCACGCTGAGCACCAGTCGGCCACGGACTCGGCGACGCTGCACCAGCCTCATAATGCTGGTCGTGGGTTCTATCCCGTGCCGGACGGCCACTGGCGTTCCGCGCTGCTTGAGGATGGTCAGGAACGTCTTCCTCGGGTCGTTGGTCGCAGGCGTGCTGCTCTGGCTCGAATCACGAGAACGCGCGACTCGATGCGCGGCGCGAGGAGCAGGCCGCGAGGGATCGATTCAACGCCGACGTCGAGCACAGCCGTCGCATGGGACGGATCGCCGTCATCACGCGGACGCAGTTGTTGAGCGGTGACCAGCCGGAGGACGTCTCGGCCGAACTGCGCACGCGCTCGGACCGCATGCGCGAGAGCGCTGCCCAGCTCTCGATCGTCCGCGACCGCTGGCTTCGACCCGCGGTCGCTGACCGTGACAGGCAGTGGGACGCTGACGCAGAGAAGGCAGCCGGCGTGGTCTCGGGAGTACATCGAACACGGCCACCGGACGCTCCTTCGCTCTTACCTCGAGCGCATCGCCCGCGAGGTTCCGACGGGGCCAGTCCCCGCAAGGACAGGTACGCATCCGCGAATGAGCGGTTCCATGACGCGTTCGGCGAGCTCATCGGCGGGCGGATCGCCACCGATGCCGCCGCGACCGAGCACTTGGTCGTGATGCCTTTCGTCCACGCGAACACGGCGCCGCGCGGAGCACCAGAACAGCTTCCCGAGGCGTGTGCGGCGGATCACATCGGGGTGTGCGCAGTCGAGCCGCTGTACCTCCTGTACATGCATCTTGCGTGTACCCGCGGCGACCACGACCCGGTACCCGAGGCCCAGGCACACGGGCTGGTGCCTGGCATCCTCTGGCCCCCTCGCGCTGGAGATGGGCTACGCGGCCGACGCCCTGCTCGACCTGAGCCGGCTGGTCGATGCGTCCACGGAGGATGAGCTCGCAGACATGGCGCGTCTGTAGGCCGCTCACGTCTCGCCCGGCGGGGGCGCCCGGCCGTCGCGTCGGCGTCGATCACGCCGGTTCAGCAGACGTCAGGCCGCCGGTGCGACGTGGGCGACATCGATGTCGAGCGCTCCCACCACGCTCGTGGCCCGCTCGACGAGGTCGGCGGCGGTCATCGTGGGCGCGGCGAGCAGGGTGCGGGTCAACAACGTGAGCGCCGCGGCCGTCTCTTCGTGGGTGATGCGGCCGGCGCTGTCGAACTTCGTGCGCGGCGACGCGATCCCGAGCTCGGCCACGACGTAGGCACCCTGCCAGGTGAGCGTCTGCGCCATCATCCGCCGGGCGTGCAGCCCGCCGGACGTGCCGGCGCTGAGCACGGCGAGGGGCTTGCGGTACAGCTCACCCCCACCGACGAGCCAGTCGAACGCGTTCTTCACCGCGCCGGCGACCGCGCCGGCGTACTCCGGCGCCGCCACCAGGACCACGTCTGCGGCGGCTGCCCGCCGCCTCCACTCGTCGACGACCTCGATGGGCTCGCCGGCGCGGCCCGCATCGAACGCCGGAACGTCGGCCAGCCGATCGAAGTCGTCCACCGTCGCGCCGGCGGCCACGGCGATCGCCGCGGCCGACTCCAGCGCTGCCCGATTCGCCGACCGATCCTGAAGGCTCCCGCACACCGTCAACAGCCGCTTCTCGTGAGGGATGTCCAGGCTCATGCGGACCACAACACCGGGGCGGTGCGAAACACTCCCGACGGCTCGGAAGCGGTCCGGTCCGCGGGATCATCCGGCGGGGGTCAAGCGCTTCCTGTAGCTCACGCCTCCGAGTGCTCGGCCCCCTCGTCGCCCAGCTCGCCGTAGAGGTTCTCGCCCCGGCCGAGGCGGGCGGCGATGTGGACGACCTGGGGCAGCTCGCGCCGGGTCGGCGTGTGCCGCGGACAGGAAGCGGGCGATGCCGGCGAGGATCAGCGCGCCCTCGTCCGAGCCCGCCGGCCAGGCGTGGAACTGCCGGGCGCCGGCCTCGACCACCTGGAACCAGTGGAACTCGGCGTCCTCGGCGAGCAGCGCCGCGCCGAGGTGGGCGAGCAGCCGGCCGGGGTCGCCGCCGCCCCGCAGGAACCCGTAGGCGATGGCGCCGGCCCGGTCGACGTGGCCCTGCGCGTCCCAACACGACCGCAGGTCGGCGAGGTCGGCGTCCCCGGCCCGGGGGAGCGGGGACGCGGGCACGTTGAGGAAGCGGTCGAGGTAGACGCGGAGCGCACCGTGGACCACACCCCGCAGCAGGTCCACCGACGGGTTGCGGACGAGGGCCTGGTGCAGGGCGTTCGCCGTGGTGAAGGCATGGTGGACGGTGTCCCAGTCGCCGAAGTCGTTCTGCGGGTGGAACCGCACGATGCGCAGGGCCGCGGCGAAGGCGAGGCCACGACCGAGCTGCTCCGGCGTGGCGCCGGCGGCGATGGCGTCGCACAGCGATCCGACCACCGCCGCGGGATCGTCGGACAGGATCCGCCATGCGAGCCCACCGACGTCGTCGAAACCGCCCTCGTGGTGGCGGCCCTCGTCGATCAGGGCGGGCAGACGCTCGACCGTCCGCCCGACGAGCCCGGCGAGATCGTGCGGATGGCGCCAGGACGCCGTCTCCTCCTGACGGCGGGCCGTCGCCGTCTGGCGGACCAGAGTGGGGAGCACCTGGGACGCGGCCGGCGCCCCCACGTGGGACAGCGCCTCGAAGGCCTTGTTGGTGAAGTCGAGCGTGTGGCCCCCGTCGATGAACACGTGATCGGTGACCGCGGCGAACATCATCCGTTCGACCGTGTCCGGAGCGCGGTCGCCGGACGCGGTGGCCAGCGCCGTGGCCAGCACCCGCTCGGCGGCGTCGCTCGACCGGGTGTCGATGAACCGCCGGTACCAGCCGGCCAGGCGCTCGGCCGGGATGTCGGCGCCCCGCAGCTCGTCGATCGGGAACCGGGGCGGGCGGTTGCGGGTGTCCCGGGAGACGAACGCCAGGCCGTGGACCAGCGCGAGCGGCCGGTCGTCCTCCTCCAGGTCGGGCAGCAGGTTGGCCATCGCCACGAGCACCGTGAGCCCGGCACCCCACCCCGCCTCCCGGTACGTCGTACCGAAGTCGATGCCGGTCCGCACGATCTCGTCCGGGTCGATGCCCGCGCCCAGCAGCCCGAGCACCGACTTGGCGATGACCAGCGTCAGCCCGTCCTCCAGCCCGTCCCGCAGGCGGGCTCGCAGGTGCTCGACCCGGTCGCCGTCCGGCCGGGACGCCGACCACGACGTCGCCGTCCTCGATCGTCACGTCGAAGGCGCGGGCGTCGTCGGCGAAGGGGTCGAGCGTGCCCCCCGAGGCGAGGTCGAACCGCGCGTGGTGCCAGTGGCAGGTGACGAGCCCGTCCTCGACCGTGCCCCGGTGGAGCGGGAAGCCCATGTGCGGGCAGCGGTCGTCGATCGCCCACGCCCGGCCGTCGTGCCAGAACACCACGACGGGCACCGAGCCCACCTTCGTGCGCAGTCGGCCGGCGTCCCTCAACTCCGACAGCGATCCGGCCCGGATCCGCATGGCCACCAACCTACGGGGTGGTTCGCAGCCTGCGTGGCACAGTCATCGTCCATGCCCCAGGATCACGACGCCACGGTCGCGGCCACGCTGGCGGTCACCGACCGGTTTCTCGCCACCTTCAACGCCCGGGACGCCCCCGGCCACGCCGCCACCCTGACCTATCCCCACGTGCGGTTGGCCAGCGGGACCATCCGCCTGTTGCAGGACGAGGCCGAGGCGGTCCCCGCCATGGAGGCTGCCATGGCCACGCTGGCGGAACGCACCGGCTGGACGCACAGCACCTGGGACCACCGCCGGGTGATCCACGTGGGCCCGGGCAAGGTCCACCTCGACGTCCAGTTCACCCGCCACCGCGGCGACGGCACCGTGGTCGGCGTGTACCCGGCGGTCTACGTGATCGTCGAGGCGGACGGCGAGTGGCGCATCCAGGCCCGCTCCAGCTTCGCCCCGTGAATCGAGGAACCCCAGGGCAGTAGGCAGGTCGTCGATGCCAGGATGTCGCCGTGGACGTGCGCGAGTACCGATCGGCCGATCTCGACGCGTGCCGCCGCTTGTACGCGCAGCTCGTCGAGCACCACCGCGAGATCTACGACGACGCGACGATCGGTGGCGACGATCCCGGCGCCGGCTTCGAGTCACGGCGACGCGGCGCGACCGATGTGAACACGGCAACCGCTGCGTGACGGCATGAACCGGGTCGTGCTCACCGGAACCGGCGTCCCGGTCCCCGACCCCGACCGGGCCGGAGCAGGCACCCTCGTCGATGTCGACGGCGTCCGCCTTCAGGTCGACGCCGGGCGCGGCACTGTGCTCCGCTTCGCCGGCGCGATGGTGCCCCTGCAGAGCATCGACGCCGTGTTGTTGACCCACCACCACTCCGACCACCTCGTCGGGCTGGCCGACCTCCTGCTCACCCGCTGGGTCTCCGGTGCCCACCACACCACGATCGTCGCCCCGGACGGCCCCACGGCTCGTTTCGCCGCGGGCGTGCTCGAGCAGTGGCACGACGACATCGCCGTCCGCATCGAGCACGTCGGGCACGGCGGGGCCCCCACCGTGGAGGTCGTCGCGTTCGACCCGACCAGCCGTTCCGCCGAAGTGTGGCGTGCCGGCGATGTCACCATCACGGCCGTGGCGGTGCACCACGAGCCGGTGGTGCCGGCCGTCGCCTACCGGATCGACGGCCCCACCGGATCCGTCGTGGTGAGCGGGGACACGACGGTGTGCGCGGAGGTCGAATCCCTGGCGGCGGGGGCCGACGTGCTCGTGCACGAGGTCCGGCTCCGATCGTTCGCCGAGGCGGTGGTCGGCACCCACTACGAGGCCATCGCCGCCTACCACGCCGACGCGATGGACCTCGGCGCCGCGGCAGAGCGCGCCGGGGTTGCCCGCCTCGTGCTCACCCACTTCATCCCGCCCCCGACCGGCGGCTACCACCCCTTCGTCGACGAGGTCCGTCAGGGAGGCTTCACCGGCGAGATCCTTGCCGGGCGACGACCTCACCACCGTGACCTGGTGAGCGTCGCGCCGTGCGGGTCGAGGGCTCTCCGGGGCCCGGGGAGAGGTGTTACAGCGAAGCGCAGTCCCTAGCCGAGGAGCGGGACGACCCGGTCGCAGAAGAGCTCCAGCTGGCGGGCCTCGTCGACGACCGGCCACACGAGCACCTGCTGGACCCCGGCCTCGCGGAAGGCGTGCAGCTTCTCGGCGAACGCTCCGGCGGGCCCCACCGGCAGGCGCTCCCGGAGCTGGGCTTCGGGTCGGTGGACCGCCGGTACGAGCCGGTCGCGCACCACCCGGTCGGCCTCGACCGGATCGTCGGTGATGTGGAACCACATCGTGGCCAACGCGTTGGGGAACGTGGCCGCGTCCCTGCCCTCGTCGGCGAGGAGCCCCTGCAGCGTCGTCCAGGCGACGGCGAACCCCGCCGGTGTCGTGTTGTAGGCCGAGGCCAGCCACCCGTCGGCCAGGCGGGCGGTGCGGCGGAGCCCGGCGTCGGAGCCCCAGCTGCCGATCCAGATCGGCGGCCCTGACGGCTGAGTGGGCCCGGGCCGCAGCTCGATGCCGGCGGTCGAGTAGAACCGGCCGACGAACGGCTCCCCGTCCGGCTGCCAGAGCGACCGCAGCGCCCGCACGGCCTCGTCGAGACGGCGCCAGCGCTCGTCGAAGTCGAGGCCGACCGCGCCGTGGTCGAGTGGCGACGATCCCGGCCCCACACCGACCACCACCCGGCCGCCCGACAGCCGGTCGATCGCGGCGACCGCCTTGGCCAGCGCCACCGGTCCCCGCACGACCGGCAGTGCCACCGTCGTGGCCAGCGTCATGGAGCCCGACGAGCCGATCACCGCGGTAAGGGCCGTGGGGCCGTCCAACCAGGGGATCGCGAAGACCAGATGATCGTTGGCGGCGAGCGTGGCGAACCCGAGGTCGGCCGCCCGGCGTGCGTAGCCGGTCAGATGGTCGAGGGTGAACGGGTGCCCACCGAAGTCCATCAGGGGCAGGTGCGCGCCGAACTCCACGGTCCGTGTCTAGCCGGGATGGGCGGTGCCGGTGCCTTCGCCGTTGTGGGCCTTCGGATCGACCACCTCGGGACGCACCCGCAGCGGGCACCGCCAAACTTCCTCCTCCGGGTGCGGCACACCTGAGTAGACCCGCGTCTCGTCCTGGACCGCTGCCACGTCGTGGGGGACCGAGGGGTTGAGGTGCCCGGCGAGATCGACGTAGCGCCGGCGGACCGCCTTGGCGAAGGCCAGGAACCGTCCCTCCGCGTGCAGCCGGCCGATCTGGTACTCGGCGTTGAACACCAGCGTGCAGTAGGCGAAGCGGCGGGGCAGCTCGGTCGCGTGGGGGTTGAAGCCGACCACGAAGAAGGCTCTCCCGGCGAAGGAATAGGCGAACTGCGGATGGCCGGGCGTGGCGGACCGGTCCGGGTCCCAGACCGGCTCGTCGTGATCGTGCAACAGCTGGAGGTGCTGCCAGAGCAACCGCTCGAACTCCTCCTCCGAGGTAGGGACCGGCTGCCGGAAGACGGCGACGAACGTCGTGAACTGACCGAAGGCTTCGCCCTCGTGCAGGAACTCGCGCAGGCTGGAGAACTGCGTCTGCTCGGCGACGAACCGCCTGAGGTCACGGCCCATGCCGGCGACGGACGGGAGCGACCCGAGCCGGTCGTAGACCCCGAGCCGGTAGGTGCCCTCGTGCACCGCGGCGCGGGCCCCGATGCACGGGAACTGCCCCGAGGCGAGCGTGGTGAACTGGTCGTGGAGGAACTTGACCTCCTTGGACGGCGTGGGGTCTCCGATGTCGGGGACGAGCTTGCCCTCGGGCACGATGCGGAGCCGCCGGCCGGCATCGTGGTCCGGGTCGAGCACGATGCCGCTGTAGCAGCTGTTCGTGCGCGCCAGCTCGCCGTCGAACAGCGAACCGATCTCTACCTCGGTCATGTGTGGCGTACCCCTACTCTGTGAGCTCGTGGACGTAGCGACCGTCCACGTCGGCTCGGTCGGTCCGGACGTCCGGATGGACGAGGGCGAGCACTGAGCTGATGGCGTTGACGCTCTGGACGAGCTGCGGCTGGTCGAACGGGAAGACGTTCTCGTTCATGAACACGTCGGCGTCGTGCGTGCCGTACAACTTGATGCCCGCGATCACCGAGCGGGCGGCGTCCAGCTCGAGGCCGCCGTCCTCGGCGACCAGCTGTTCCAGCTCGGCGGGACGGGCGATGTACCCGTCGATCGTCGCGTAGAACGACGTCACGACGGCCTGGACCGCCGCCGGGTCGCGTTCGATGAGCTCGTTGCTGGCCACGATGACGTCGACGATCGAGTCCGGAACGTCCTCGCTGCTCAGGGCGATCGTGTAGCCGGCGGCGCGGGCCGCGCTCGTGTCGGGCTCCCAGATGACCGCCAGCTGCGCCTCGTTGGACTGCAACATCACGAGCGCGGACGACGACTGATCGACCGAGACGAGCTCGAAGTCGGTCAAGCGGAGCTCGTCGGTCGTGTTGGCGAGCTCGTTGAGCAGCATCTCGGACGGCGAGTTGCCGGTGTAGGCGAGCACGGGCTTGTCGCCGTGGCCGGCGTAGTCGTCGAGCAGCTGGGGCAGGTCGTCGATGCTCTGGAGATACGGCAGGGCGACGGTGTTCAGCGCCAGCGCGTCGGCGCCCTCGCTCTGGTCGATGACCCCGACGACCGTGCCGTCCGGGTGGTTGAGCACGTACTGATCGAGGGTGGTGACGGCGATCCCGGCGCGGCCGGCGGTGATGTCGGCGGCTCGGGCTTCCTGGCAGAGCTGCTCGACGTAGCGCGACGTGTACCCCGTGCCGTCGAGCAGGTGCTCGTCCCGGAAAGGGGCGTAGCCCGACCAGGGGTCTCCCTCGATGATGATCGTCGTGTCCTCGGGCTCGGGCGGCGCCGTGCGCTCGCAGCCCGCCGAGGAGGCCCCACTGTCTCCGCCGGTGCACCCGGCCAGCACCAACATGACCGCGCACGACGCCGACCGCGCGCCGGTGCGCATGGTCCCGCGACGGGGCCGGCGGGCTGCCATCGGGTTCGCGCGCATCAATGCCGGTACTCCCTGAGTCGCACGTAGAGCCCGAGGACCGCGAGCGCCGCCATGGCGGCGGCGGCCACGAGGTTGACGACATCGACATGCCTGGTCGCAGCGACGGCGGCGGCCACGTGCGCGTCGAAGGTGCGCTGGTCGACGGCCTGCGCATGGTCGAGCGCGTCGGTCAGCTCGGCGAAGGCCCGCCCGCCCCGGAACAGTGCCTCGGCGGCCGCCCCGTCGCCCGAGGCGACGAGCCCGCGGAGCACCCTGTCGTCGTCGAGGAAGTCGCCGAAAGCGACGAGCGAGTCCCGGCCGCGTTCGTCGCCGTCCTCGGAGACGGCGGTCCTCAGCACCGTGGCCAGGTAGCCCCCGGCCCCGTCGGGAACCTCCCCCGCCTGGGCGGTGGACATCAGGTCCGAGCCGTCCCGCACCCGGAACAGCCTGCCGGCCTCGGTGGTGAAGTCGGCCTGGGCCGGCGCCGCGTCCGACGGGTCGAGGAGCCACAGGCCCTGCGCCTGACGGGCCGAGACGACGGTGGCCCGCGCCCGTGCCAGCTGGTGCACGGGATCGAAGGCGTGCTCGCGGGCCGCGGACAGGCTGGACGATGACGAGTCGAGCTGGGCCAGAGCGAAGATGCCGCTGGCCAGGCCGATCACCGTCGCCGCCGCCAGGGCGACGTTCACCATGCGCCGGAACTTCCAGGCGACGAGCACCTGCATCGGTGATGATGACGACCATGAGGACCAGCCACGCCGCGAAGATCACGAGGCCGGTCGACGCCGAGTCCGCCTTGTGGCGGTCGTAGGCGTTGTTCAGGACATAGGTGTTCGCCTTGTCGAAGAAGTCGGCCTGGGGCAGCAGGGTGCCGTCCATGACGTCGTGGGCCTGGGCGTAGAGGGCCGCGGCCTGCGCCGTGTCACCCCCTGCGCCGGCGGCGAAGCTGTCCCGCAGGAGTGCGTGGTAGTGGCCGAGCGCGTAGTCGATGTTGACCAGCGGCTGTTCGTAGGCCGGGCCCGGCGGTGCCTCCGACGCGGCCGCCACCAGGGTCTCGTCGAGCTCGCGGCGCATGGCGTCGTAGTCGTCGGGGTAGCCGCTCGACGCCAGGGGGGCCGACTCGAGGAGGTCCTCGACGACGATCCCGTCGAGCGCGGCGAGGTTCGACTTGATCTCCTGGGCCGCGGTGATGCCGCCGGTGGCGTCGCGTCCGACGGTCTCGACGGCGCTCTCGTCGCGCGCCACCCCCAGGTGCACGGCCAGTGCGAACACCGCGATCGGCACGCACGTCAGCACCATGGCGGCCCGCAACAGCAGCGGCGTAGCGGTACGTCGCCATGCGGGAGGCTGCACCGCGCTCGCGGCCGGGGCGGGGGCGGGGGCGAGGACGGAGGTCATAGCACGGTGAGGGGCCTGACCCGGTTGGCCCGGTCGACCAACTGGCAGCGCTGCTCGTCGTCGTCGGTCAGCTCGGCCAGTCGCCGGAGCGAGCGCTCCAGCTCCGACCTGACGGTCCGCGGGGTGAACGGCTGACCGTTGAGCTGCCCGCCGTGGGGGAGCGGCTGCCGGACAACGTCCAGTGCCTGGGAAGCCATCTCGACGTTGAGCTCGGCCCGGAGGCGCTCGTCGATGTCGAGCCGGGCCAGCAGGGCCGACGCCGCGCTGTACCGGCCCGCGCCGAACAGGATCCGCACGGCCTCGACCTGGGATCGGGCGTACGCCCGGTGGGTCACGGGGATGGCCTCGTACGCGCTGAGCGCGCCGGCGACGTCACCCGCGGCGGCGCGGCACCGAGCGAGCCCGGCCGCCGCCGCCACGTACGACGGGTCGACGGCGGACACGACCGCATACAGCGCCGCGGCCGCCTCCAGGTCGCCGGCCCGCTCGGCCACTACGGCCGCCGCCAGCTTGGGGGCCAGCTCACCAGGGACCTCGGATCGGCAGCGCTCGAAGCCCGACGCCGCCCAGGCGAGGTCGCCGTGGCTGAGATCGAGCAGCCCTCGCAGCCAGGCCGCCCGCCACTCCCATGGGTCCTCGGCCTCGATCCTCTCGAGCTCGGCGGCGGCGCCCGTCACCTCGCCCAGCTCGATGCGTGCCCGGGCGAGGCGCAGGTGGAGCTCGACGGTCGGGGGGACCTGGTTGGTCTGGAGGGCGCCGCGGATCGCTTCGATGACGGCGACGGGGTCGTCGACGGCCAGGTTGGCGAGGAACGGGGCGGCAGGATCGCCGGGGTCGACCGCCAGCCTCGGGAGCGTCGCCTCGTCGTCCGGCGGGGGACCGAACACCGAGCTGGGTGCCGGCTCCGCCTCGCCGGTCGTGAGCGTCACGACCTCGCGCAGGACGCCGATCAGCTGGTCGTTCAGCTCGTCGACCGACTGGAACCGGTCGTCCGGATGATGCGCCGTCGCCTTGAGCAGGAAGCGATGGAACGAGTCGAACCGGGCGAGCGGCTCATGGTCCGCAGGGTCGGGCAGCGAGTGCTGGTAGGTCGACATGTAGCCCTTGAAGTTCAGGGCGAGCACGGCCAGGGTCCGACCGATCGTGTAGACGTCGGACGCGATCGACGGGCCGAGCTCGGCGACCTCCGGTGCCTGGTAGCCGACCGTGCCGTACACGTCGCCGTACTCGTCGTCGATGCGGCGCACCGCGCCCATGTCGATCAGCTTCACGTGGTCGCCGACCTGGATCAGGTTGTCGGGCTTGAAGTCGCAGTAGACGAGCCGGCGGCTGTGGAGGTGCGCGAACGCGGGGAGGATGGCGACCACGTAGGCGATGGCCTGGTCGACCGGCAGCGGGTCGGCTGTCCCGCCGTTGGCCGCCTGGCGGGCCTGGAGGATCTGCTTGAGCGACCGCCCGCCGACGTACTCCTCGACGATGTACCCCGCCCCCGCGTGGGTCACGAAGTTGAGGATCCCCACGATGGCGGGATGCTGGACCTCGGCGAGGAAGCGCCGCTCGGCGACCGCGACGGCCATGGCGGCCGCGTCGCTGGAGTCGAGCAGGCCCTTGAGGACGACCCACCGGTCGTTCACGGCCCGGTCCTGGGCCAGGTAGATCCATCCCAGGCCGCCGTGGGCGAGGCACCCGACGACCTCGTACTGGCCGCCGACGAGGTCGCCCCGGCCGAGCTTGGGCACGAGGTCGAACGGGTGGCCGCAGGCCGAGCAGAAGCCCGAGAGGCGCCCCGGCGTGCCGCGCTTGCCCCGGCCGACCGGAGCGCCGCAGCTCGAGCAGAAGCGCTTGCGCTCGGCCACCACCGGGTCGGCGAGGACGACCGTCGTCGGGTCGATCGCGGGAGCGGGGGGAACCTCGACCAGTCCGGCGCCGATGGCGGTCCGGCGGCTGGTCGTGCGGGTCGCGGCGCTGGTGGTGCGGCGGGTGCCGTGCGAGCGGGCCGAGCCGCCGACGAGCGTGCCGACCGAGCGGCTGCTCCCCGGTCGCGTCGGGCCGCTCGCCCCGCGTGGCGGGCTCGCACCCGGGACCCGCGCCGACGGGGCGCATCCCGCAGACGTCGCAGTACCCGTCGGCGTGAACCTGTCCGGTACAGCCGGTTCGGGGGCACGGACCGGGGATGCTCATGATCGACCCGTGCCATGGGCGCGGCGAGCCGCGCTGATCGCCTCGTGGCGGCGCTGGTCCCGGCCCTGGCGGCCGGCCCACCCGCATGTCATCGTGCCCACGCCTTCGCCGCCGCTCCCAGCACCGCTCGCCACCGACGTTCCGATCGCCAGGACGTCCAATCGCCAAACTACTGGTCGCCGGCGCGGATTGGTCGGCAGGCCCGGCTCGCGATCAAGCCCAGGCGCCAGCCCGGCCGGTCGCCCGGCCGGGCTGACATCCGCTCAGGCGAAGCCGCGTCCCTTGGAAAGCCCGAAGGCCGTGCGGATCAGCGTCTCCTCGGTGCCGGTGAAGCCCTCGTTCGGGTTGAACACGTCGTCGCCGTAGTCGACGTCGGGATCGTCGGCGGTGCCGCCCACGCCGTCCGGCCCCACCCCGTACAACAACGGGAAGTTGCCGCCCTGGTCCATGAGGTTGGCCGCCGCGTCGAACTGGTCGACGTGCCAGCTGCCCAGGAAGTGCCCCGCCTCGTGGGACACGATGTTGCCGATCGCCTGGCCGATGAAGGCGATGCGGTCGCTGGCGGGGGTGATGTACGTGTTGAGCGACGGATCGCCGGGCGGCCCGGCCGGATCGCTCAGGATGTCGAGCAGGATCAGCGCCGTCTCCTCGTGCCCGAAGTTGCCGGGGTCGATGGACTGCGAGATCCCGATGGTGGGGATGCCCGTCTCGGCGATGGTGCCGCCGACCACGAGCCGGCTGACGTTGGGCTGGCCGAAGGTGTCCGCGTTGTCACGGCTGTTGCGGATGCGCACCGCGAACCGTGGGTTGCCGCCGCTCTGGGCCAGGTCGCTCCGCACGTTCTCCTCGACCGTGGCCAGGATGGCGTCGATGAGCGCGTCCTCGTCGGCCGGGGTGAGGCCCCAGCGCGGCAGGAACGACGCGAGCGGCGACATGTTCACCACGCCGACCCCGCCGAGCGGCCCGGTGTTGACCTGGCCGCCGTCGAAGTCGACGAACAGCGTCTGGACCTCGTTGCGCTCCTGCCGTTCCTCGGGGCGGTGGGCTTCGAGGGTGACCTCGTACGGGCCCGCCCCGCCGGTGACCATCGAGCGCGTAGCGGCCCGGCGCCCGGGCGACGTGGTCGAGCGTGGCCCGGCCGCCGCCGGGCAGCGGCGAGTTCCCCGGGTAGATGAACGTGACGTCCTGCTGCGAGCCCATCAGCTGCCGGCCGCTGGGATCGAACAGGCGCAGCTCGCTCGCGGCACCGTTCACGGTGGCGCCCACGACATCGCCGGCCTTGAGGTCGAAGCTGTAGAAGTCGGTCTCGTGGGGGATGTCGAGGTCGAGCGTCAGCGTGTAGGCGCCCTCGCTCTGGGCACCGTTCCCGCTGCCCGAGTTGAAGGGATCGCTGGGGATGTTGAGGAACCCGAGGACCAGCACGTAGTAGTCACCGGGTGCGGGGATGGTCACGGTGAGCAGGCTGTCGTTGGACTGGCCGTCCTGGTCGTTGAAGGCGATCAGGGCGCCCGACGAGCTCAGCAGGGCCACGACCGTGTCGAGCTCGGACGTCGGCGTGTCGGTGTCCGCCACCAGGACCTGGCCCGCGCTCGCACCGGTGATCTTGAAGTAGTCGAAGTCGCCGAGGCCCGAGCCGGCGCTGCCGTGCGGACCGTCGCCGATGGTGGCGTCGGTCACCGAGCGGCCCGGGCCGCCGCCGAGGCCCGTCACGTTGGCCAGCGGGATGGCGCCGTCGTCCTCGACGGACGGCACGACCGTCGTGGGCGCCGAGCCCGGCGACAGGGTGCCGACCAGCTGGGCGGCAGGGTTGTTGCGCCGGCCGCCGGTGCCGAAGCCGTTGACGAGCTCGGCCGTGCCCTGGGTGTCGTTCTGGCCCTGCACCGTCGGGGGCTCGACCTCGTTGTAGACGAGCGGCGGCGTCGTCGCCGCGGCGGCCTGCTGGCTGGCGCGCGCCTCACCCCGGGCCTGGGCGACCTGCTGCCAGTAGGCCCAGTCGACCGTGCTCGGATCGGGCAGGAGCCCCGTGTAGGGGTTGGCCCCGACGGGCGCCGCCTGGCCGCTCAGCACCGCGTCCGTGGGTGTCTGCTTGGGCACCTGCTGGAGCCCCATCCGTGCCCAGTCCTCCGGCGTCGCCGGCTCGCCTCCGGCCGGTGCTACCGGAGCCGGCGCCGGTCTGGGCGCAGCCGCACCGGCTGTGGCCGGCACGATCAGCGTCGTGGCTATGAGCGCGGCAAGGACGCCGCGCGACATCGTCGAGCGCATGGTTACTCGTCCCTCTCCGGCGGCATCAGCTTGTGCGGGGCCGACCGACCGCCGCGCCGGGGCACCGTAGTGCCGGACGTACGCTGGGTGGTCGCGGCTATCGGGATTAGCCGACCGCCCGTGGACCACCGGGGGCGTCGAGCGAGCGGAGCCGCGATCATCGTGCCGTGACCTTCCCGGACACCCGCTTCACCGCGCGGTCAGCTGCCGGCTCCCGATCCGCAGGCCGGCATGGGCGCGGTGTCGACTCCGGCTACTCGCCGCTGCCGTGCGCCCAGCGCCGGTGGCGCCTCTGTTGGATGATCGGCGCGGCGGCGGGCGCTCGACCGCTCGTCGCAGCTGCCGGCATCTCGATGGCGGACATCGACGCAGCGTTGGCTCGCCGGGGCCGTGATCCGCCGCCTGGTCGCCGCCGCGGATCTCGTCGCCGCGCCCACCACACCCGCGCCGGGCCCTCAACCGTGATCCGGACGATCGACGGCTTCCACGCCGACGATCAGGGCGATTGGGTCGCCGAGCTGTCCTGCCTCCACGGCCAGCACGTCCGCCACCAGCCACCGTTCCGGGACCGGCCGTGGGTGCTGACCGAGTCGGGACGGACCGGGCGGGTGGGCACCGTCATCGATTGCCCGCTGTGCGACCGCGTCGAGCTGCCTGCGGGCCTCGAGCTCGCACGAACGGCCGGACCCGTTCGACCAGGTCACGTTGCCCGCGGCCCTCCGGCGCGACCACCGCGTCGCCGATCGCACCTGGGCCGTGCTCCGGGTTCTCGCAGGCTCCGTCGTCCTCGACCTGGACACCAGCCCACCCTTCGAGCGGCGGGTCGAGGCCGGCGAGGACCAACCGATCCCGCCCGATGTCATCCACCGCCTTCGGCCTTCGAGCCTGGTCCGCCTGGAGATCGACTTCCTCGTGGCCAACCGGGCGTGAGCGCACGTTCCGGGTGGCACGTCCGCACGGAGCGCGCGTAGCCTGAGGAGGGGCTGTCGCGGCACTTTGGGGAGGCGATGTGAGGGTGATCGGGGCCGGTTTCGGGCGCACCGGCACGCTGTCGTTGAAGGCGGCACTGGACCAGCTCGGGTTCGGTCCGACGTTCCACATGCTGGAGCTGATCGCCGACCCATCCTCCCTTCCGTTCTGGCGGGCGGCGCTCGACGGGCAGCCGGTCGACTGGACCGAAGCCTTCCGCGGCTGGGGCTCGACGGTCGACTGGCCCGGCTGCGCGTTCTGGGAGCAGCTGGTGGCGACGTGGCCCGACGCCAAGGTGATCCTGACCGTGCGCGATCCGGAGGCGTGGTACGCGAGCTGCGTGAACAGCATCTACGACGCGTACCTCACGGCCCGGCGGGGCGAGCTGTCGCCACCGGAGGAGCGGGTGAACCCGACGCCGCCGGTCTTCGAGGTGATCGACGACGTGATCTGGGAGGGGTCGTTCGAGGGCAGGTTCGCCGACAAGGACCACGCCATCGAGGCGTTCAACCGCCACAACGACCACGTGAGACGCAACGCGCCGGCCGACCGGCTGCTCGTATGGGACGCGCAGGACGGCTGGGGACCGCTGTGCGAACTTCTCGACGTGGAGGCACCCGCGACCCCGTTCCCGCACCTGAACGACACCGCGACGTTCCGCCGGATGGTCGGCCTCCCGGCCCGTACCTGACGTCAGACCGGGTGGCCGGCGTCGTCGGTGCGGTCGGCCTGGGTGGAGAACTTGTTGAGGAACACGTCGAGCTGCCCGTCCGGTCCGCTCGACCATGGTGGCGCCGTCCTGCCATATCCCGTTCTCGGGCCACCACCGGGTGCCGGCCGGGTCGCCCTGGTTCTGGTGGATGTTGTGCTGGCCGAGGCCGGAGGTGAACGGCTCGCCGAACACCAGCGTGCGGCGGCCCACGGCCAGGATCGACTCCGAGCGCGGTGGCGGCCTCGAGGTTGGAGCCGAAGGTCCACGGGCGGCGCGGGAACAGGAGGTCGATCAGCCGCGCGAGCCAGCCATCGGGCGCCCGGACGAAGAAGCATCCCCGTGCGCCGTTGAACAGGGCGTCGCGGATGTAGTCGACGGCCCCGCTGGAGGCGTTGGGCGCCAGGTCGTGGTACCCCGGCACGAGGCCGGACGGCAGCCGCAGCTGCGTGGGGTCGACGACCACGGTCTTCCAGGCGCCGCCGACCGCCGACTCCCCGCTGTCGACGTCGACGGCGCAGCGGTAGCGGCCGGCGGGTGCATCGAGGTCCAGGTTGACGTGGAACCAGCGGCCCTGGTCGTCGGGTTGGTCCCGGTGATGGCCGGCGAGCGTGCCCACCAGCACCCCGTAACGGTCGAGCGGCACGGCTACTGCCTACAGGACCACTCGTGCCCGGGCGAGGTCCGATCGCGGCCCGGCAGATGCCAGGCCGCCAGCCGGCGTGCTGCTCAGCCGACGAGCCGCTCGCGGCACACCGGCACCGCGGCCGACCCGGGTAGCCATTGCTCAACTTCTGGTCACCCCCCGGCATGAGCAGCGCGGCGACCGGTACCGTGCAACCCATGGCCAGGGCACGCTCCGCCCCCGCCGCGAGCCCGCCGCCTCTCCAGTGGCCGCTCGTCGGGCGGCAGGACGAACTGGACCTGTTCGTCGCCGGTCTCGGCGACCCCCGGGCCCACGGCTTCGTGATCCACGGCGCGCCCGGCGTGGGCAAGACCCGCCTGGCCGACCAGTGCCTTGCCCTCGCCGACCAGCACGGCCGCAACGTGGCCCGGGCCACGGCCACCGAGGGGTCCCAGTCGGCGCCGCTGGGGGCGCTGGCCCACCTGCTGCCGCCGGGCATCGGCGACGAGCGGCGCGACCTGGTGGCGGTGGTGGCCGAGCTGCGCCCGGTGCTGGAGGACCAGACGCCGGCGGGCCCGCTGGTCCTGTTCGTGGACGACCTGCACCTGCTCGACGCCACCTCGGCCACCCTCGTGTCCCAGCTCGTCGACGCCGACCTCGTGTTCCTGGTGGCCACCGTGCGGTCGGAGGCCCCCCTCCCGGCCGGCGTCGAGGCGCTGTGGCACCGGGCGCGGGTGCGGCGGGTCGACCTCGAGGACCTGGACCGGGACGAGGTGGGCACGCTGCTCCACCTCGTGCTGCGAGGGCCGGTCGAGGCGGGCAGCGTGGCGGAGATCTGGACGGCCAGCCAGGGCAACGTCCTGCTCGTGCGCGAGCTGGTGCTCGGCGCCCTGGACCGGGGCAACCTGGTCGAGCAGCGGGACGTGTGGCGCCTGGTCGGGCCGCTGGTCGACGACGCCCCGGCTGCGGGAGCTGATCGCCGCCCGCCTCGCCCGCCTGCCGCCGGCGACGGTCGAGGCGCTCGACATGCTGGCGGTGTGGGAGCCGGCCGGGCTCGCCACCCTCGAGGCCATCGTCGGCGCCGCCCAGCTGGAGCTGCTCGACCGCCACGGCCTGCTCACGGTGCGGATCGACGGGCGCCGGCAGGAGGTGCGGCTCGCCCACCCGCTCTACGGCGAGATCCTCCGGGAGCGCATGGCCGGCCTGACCCGCCGCCGCCTCCTGCTGGAGCACGCCGACCGGATCGACGGCTGGGGCGCCCGCCGCCGTGAGGACGCCATCCGGGTCGCCACCGCCCGGCTCGACGCGTCCGGCGCCGCCGACCCCGCCCTGCTGGTCCGGGCCGCCCGCCTGGCCCGCTACGGCCAGGACTTCCCGCAGGTCGAGCGGCTGGCCCGGGCCGCGGCGGCCGATGGGATCGACGCCGGAGGCAGGGCTGCTGCTGGGCGAGGCGCTCCACGAGCTGGGTCAGTTCGCGGAGGCCGCGGACGTCCTCCACACCGCGGACGAGGCGTGCACCGACCCCGGCGACGAGGAGCTGCTCGTCTACATCACCGAGATCTGCACCCGGAACCTGATGTGGGGCCTGCTCCGCCACGACGAGGCCCTGGCCGTCAACGACGAGACCCGCGAGCGGGTCACGGACCCGACGGGCATCCGGGAGCTCACGCTCAACGAGGCGCTGCTGCTCACCTACTCGGGCCGGCCCCGCGACGCCCTCGAGGTGCTGAGGCCGGTGCCCGACGATCCCGAGCCCCGGGCCCGGGCGCTGCGGGCGCTGGCCGAGCTGCCGGCCCTGCTGGCGACCGGCCGGTGCGCCACCGCCGCCGAGGCCCTGGCGCAGGCGTTCGTCGACCAGTCCAAGCTGCCGGACCAGATCGCCATCCCCGGTCCCGGCAACCACATCCTCATCCGGGCCTACGCGCTGGCCGAGTGCGGGCGCCTGGGCGACGCCCGTGTGCTCGCCACCGCCGCCTACGAGGCCACGCCGGCGACCGCCCCGCCCGATGCCCGCATGTGGCTGGCCCATCAGATCGGGCGTGTGGCGCTGCTGTCCGGGCAGCTGGCGACCGCCCAGCGCTGGCTGGGCGAGGCCGCGGCGCGGGCCGAGGCCCACCGCATCGACGGTCCCCGGTGCCTGGTGCTGTCCGCCCTGGCCGCTGCCGCGGCCGGCCGCGGTGACCGCGAGGCGGCCCTGGCCACGGTGCGCGAGCTCGACCGGCTGCCGGAGTTCCCCTTCACCCGGCCCGAACAGCAGCTGGGCCGGGCGTGGGCCAAGGTGGCCACCGGCGACCTGCCCGGCGCCCGCCAGGTGCTGCTGGCGGCGGCCGACCGTGCCGCGGCCGACGGCTACCTGGTGTGCGAGGCGTGGATGCTCCACGACGTGGCCCGCCTGGGCGAGCCGGCGGCGGTGGCCGATCGCCTGGCGGGTCTGGCCGAGCGGTGCGAGGGCGACCTGGTCGGGGCGTACGCCGCGCACGCCGCCGCGGCCGCCGCCGGTGACGCGGAGGGCCTCGTGGCCGCCACCGACCGGTTCGAGGCGCTGGGGGCGCGGCTGCTGGCGGCCGAGGCGGCCACCGAGGCCGCCCAGGCGCTGCGCCGCCAGGGCCACCGGCGGCGGGCCGCCGCCCTCGGCGTGCGGGCCACGACCCTGGCGGAGGGGTGCGAGGGAGCCCAGACCCCGGGCCTGGCCGCGCCGGTCATGGTGGTGCCGCTCACCCACCGGGAGCGGGACATCGCGGCGCTGGCCGCCCAGGGCGGAGTCGAGCAAGGACATCGCGGCCCGCCTGTACCTGTCGGTCCGCACCGTGAACAACCACCTGCAGAGCGCCTACGCCAAGCTGGGCGTCAGCGGCCGCCGCCAGCTGGCCGGGGCGCTCAGCATCGCCGGCCCGGAGGGGGAGGCTGAGCAATCGCCGGCCGCCCGGCAGCCCGCGGGCGGCGATTGAGCAACGGCTGCTCAGGACCGCACCGGCACCCGCGGTCGCACCCTGGGGGCATGTTCCCTCCCACCCCGTTCCCCATCACCCCCGCCACCAGCGTCACCGCCCCGCGGCGACCGGTGGCCCTGATCACCGGCGGCGGCCGTGGCATCGGCCGTCTGCTGGCCCAGGCCCTGGCCGGCCGCGGCATGGCCGTCGGCCTCGTGGCCCGGTCGGCCGGCGAGCTGGCCGAGACGGTCGACCTGGTCGCCCGCGCCGGCGGCACCGCGGCCGCGGCCCCGGCCGACGTCACCGACCGCGACGCGCTGGCCGGCGCGCTGGCGGAGCTGCGCCGGCGGCTCGGTCCGGTCGACCTGCTCGTCAACAACGCCGGCATCGTCGGCCCCGTCGGCCCGCTGTGGCTGACCGACCCGCAGGACTGGTGGACGACGATGGACGTCAACCTGCGGGGCCTCCTGCTCACCACCCAGCTGGTGGTGCCCGAGATGGTGGCCCGCGGCCGCGGCCGGATCATCAACATGGCCAGCCAGGCCGGCACCTACCGGTGGCCGCTGGTGTCGGCCTACTCGGTGTCCAAGGCCGCGGTGGTCAAGCTGACCGAGAACCTCGCCCACGAGGTCGGCCGGCACGGCGTCCGGGTCTTCAGCGTGCACCCCGGCCTGCTGCCCATCGGCATGTCCGAGGACTTCGCGGCCCGCCCGCCGGTCGACGCCTACGAGGCGCACGTCCGGGACTGGGCCGCGGCGCGAGCTGGCGGAGGGCCGCGGCGCCGAGCCGGGCCAGGCCGTCGAGCTGATCCTGCGGCTGGCCGCCGGCGACGGCGATGCCCTGTCCGGCCGTCACCTGTCGGTGCACGACGACCTCGACAGCGTGCTCGACCGGCTGGCCGAGGTGCGGGCGGGCGACCTCTACGTCATGCGGCCCGAGCGGCTGACCGCCCGGCGGTCGGGCCTGACCCCGGCCTACTACCGGGGCCGGTCGGCGGCCATGTGGCGGCACGGCCTCGGGACGCGTGCTCCCAGGTCGGCGGCCTAGGGTGAGTGCCGCGGTGAACGAGCGCTCATCGCCGGAGGGGGCAAGACGTGACCGAGTCGATCCGCCACGCGCCGACCGGGTCGAAGGACCCGCAGTTCGGGGCGCCGTCCATCGACGTCGACGAATGGCGTGACGAGCCCGTGCGCCACCGCCACGTCCACGGCGGCTTCGAGGGGACCGACACGAAGTTCACGTTCTACTTCCCGCTGCCGGAGCGCTACGAGGGCCGGTTCTTCCAGCCGGTGCTGCCGATGTCGGGCATCGAGTTCGCGGCGTCGATCGGGGTGCTGTACGGGATCGCGGGCTCGATCGAGTTCGCCGTCGACAGCGGCGCCTACCTGGTCGAGTCGAACCTCGGACGCACCAACCCGTTCCCGGGGGAGGACTGGTCGCTGGCGGGCTACCGGGCCAGCGCCGCGGTCGCCCGCTACGGCCGGCGGCTCGCCGCCGAGATGTACGGCGACCATCGCCCCTACGGCTACATCTACGGCGGCAGCGGCGGGTCCATGAAGACCATCGCCGGGGTCGAGGGCGCGCCCGACGTGTGGGACGGCGCGGTGCCCTTCGTCATGGGCATCCCGCAGAGCATGCCCAACACCTTCTCGAGCCAGGCGCTCGCCCTCCGCGTCCTGCGGGACAAGTTCGCGCAGATCGTGGACGCCACCGAGCCGGGCGGCGGCGGCGACATCTACGCCGGCCTGACGGTCGAGCAGCGCCAGGTCCTCGCCGAGGTCACGCGGCTCGGGTTCCCGCCCCGCTCGTGGTTCGACGCCGACCGCCTCGCGCAGGGCTACACCGGCGTGTGGGCGGTGCTCGCCGACAACATCCAGCGCTTCGACCCCGGCTACTTCGAGGACTTCTGGACGGTCCCCGGCTACGTCGGGTACGACGCCCCGCAGTCGCTGCTCGACGCCCGGGTGCAGCACCGCACCGCGGTGGCCGAGGTCATCTTCGGCGAGCAGGCCCGGGAGCTGGGGCTGCCGCTCCCCATGGCCATGCCGCGGGGGACCGCCACCGAGCTCCCGGCGGCCATCCGCCTCCGTGAGCCGGTCGTGGGCAACGCGCTCGGCGCCACGGTGGAGATGCTGAGCGGCAAGGCGACGGGCCACGCCATGTACCTCACCGGGACCCGGGACGACATCGTCATCGTCGGCATGGGGGAGGCCCACTTCGAGGAGCTCGCCGACATCGCCGTGGGCGACGACGTCTCGGTCGACAACTCGGTCTACCTCGCCTTCCAGACCATGCACCGCCACCAGGTCGATCCCGACTTCGAGCCCTGGCAGCAGTTCACCGAGGGCGGGACGCCGATCTACCCGCAGCGCCCCCGCAAGATCGGTCCGATCATGGCCCGCCAGGGGTCGGGCGTCAGCCAGTCGGGCCGCTTCGCCGGGAAGATGATCGTGGTCCAGACGCTCATGGACGAAGCCGCCTACCCGTGGCAGGCCCTCTGGTACCGCAGGAAGGTCGAGGCCCAGCTCGGCGACAAGATGGACGAGCAGTACCGGCTCTGGTTCGTCGAGCACGCCATGCACACCGGGGGCGCCGAGCCGGTCGTCGGCCTGGGCCTCCCCGACGTCGTCCCCGCCCGCCGGACCCGGATCGTCTCCTACCTCGGGGTGCTCCAGCAGGCCCTGCGCGACGTCGCCGCCTGGGTCGAGCTCGGCATCGCACCCCCGGCGAGCACCGCGTACCGCTACGTCGACGGGCAGGTCCACGTGCCCGCCGGCGCCGCCGCCCGCCGGGGCCCGCAGGCGGTGGTCCGTGCCACCGCCAACGGGGCCGAGCGCACCGAGGTCGCCGTGGGTGAGCCCGTCCGCTTCGAGGCCCAGGTCGAGGTGCCGGTCGGCGCCGGCGGCGTGGTCGGCGTCGAGTGGGACTTCGAGGGCACGGGCGAGTACCCGCTGGTCGAGGACGACCTCGACCCCGCTCTCGCCCGCTACACCTCCGCCGTCACCCACACCTTCACGGCGCCGGGCACGTACTTCCCGGCGGTGCGGGTGACCAACCAGCGCTCGGTCGACGCCGGCACCCCGCACTGCCGGATCTTCAACCTCGGCCGGGTGCGCGCGTCGTCGTGCGCTGACCCTCCGGCCGCCGGTCACGCCGGGTCACGCCGGGTCACGTCGGGTCACGACCCGGGACACCCGGGCGAGGCAATAGCGGTCGCCGACCGGCGCCGGAGGCAATAGGGGTCGGGGGCCGGTCGCCAGTGCCTCCGGACCGTCGCCGTGGCCCCTATTGCCTCGGGTTCCTGGTCGGCTGGATCAGGCGGGGGCGAGGCAGCGGTCGAGGAAGGCGTGGATCCGCTCGCGCGCCCGCTCGGCCAGGGCCATCGGGAAGCGCAGGAAGCCGTGGACGCAGTCGGGATAGACCGCGAGCTCCGCCTGGTTGCCCCAGGCCCGCCAGCGGGCCTCCATGAACAGGCTGTCGTCCAGCAGGTGGTCCGAGTGCCCGACGGTGAACAGGGCCGGCGGCAGGCCGGTCAGGTCGGCGTACAGCGGCGAGCACGCCGGGTCGGACAGCTCGGCCACGCCGCGTCCCGGCAGGTAGGCGCCGACCACCTCGTCGTGGCCACGGCCGATGCTGTCGGGCAGGTCGGTCGGCCGGACGCCGCGCAGCGACGGTGTCTGGCTGAAGTCGTACAGGCCGTACTCGAGGTTGAGCCCGGCGACGCGGTCGGCACGGCGGCCCGGTTCGGCGCCCGGGTGTGGGCTGTCGACTACCGCATGCCGCCGGACCACCCTTCCCGGCGGGGCTGGACGACTGCCTCACCGCCTACCGGGCCCTGCTGTCCGACCACGACCCGGCGGAGATCATCGTCGGCGGCGCCTCGGCCGGCGGGAACCTCGCCGCCGCCCTCATCCTCCGCGCCCGGGACGAGGGCCTCCCACTGCCCGCGGCGGTGGTGCTGATGACGCCGGGGGTCGACCTCACCGCCTCCGGCGACTCGCTCCAGACCAACCTCGGGCTCGACCCCCTGCTCACGGGCGCGTCGGCGCCCACCTTCGCCATGTACGCCGGGGGCCAGGACCTGACCGACCCCTACGTCTCCCCGCTGTTCGGCGACTTCGCCCGGGCTTCCCGCCCACGATCCTGACGACCGGCACCCGCGACCGGCTCCTGTCGGACACGGTGCGGATGCACCGGGCCCTCCGGCGGGCCGGCATCCCGGCCGACCTCCACGTCACGGAGGCGGCAGGCCACGGCGGGTTCTTCGGCACCGCCCCCGAGGACCACGAGATCGAGCGCGAGATCCGCCGCTTCGCGGAGTCAGCACTGGCCGTAGCAGGCGCGCCACGGGCATCGGCCATCCGGCCGATGTAGTTCCGTCCTTCGGGCTCGACGATGGGGTCGATGAGGGATACTGGACCGCGCAGCGCGGCTGCGCCGCTGTACATGGGTGACCTGATGAGTGACGATGCGACGCCAAGCTCGACCGGCTTCGCATTGCCGACGGGCACGGTCACGTTCGTCATGACGGACATCGAGCGCTCCACGCGCGGGTGGGAGCGGTCGGCGACGGACATGTCGGCGGCGGTTGCCCGCCATTACGAGATCCTCGACCGGGCTGTGAGCGCCCATCGGGGGGTTCGGCCTGTCGAACAGGGCGAGGGCGACAGCGTCGTGGCGGCGTTCAGTCGGGCCTCTGACGCAGTGGCGGCCGCGCTCGAAGCTCAGCGGGCGCTCACCAGCGAGGGGTGGCCCACGGCGGCCGAGCTGCGGGTGCGGATGGCGGTGCACACGGGTGAGGCACAGCAGCGCGACGAGCGCAACTACTTCGGTCCGGTGGTGATCCGTTGTGCCCGCATCCGCGACGTGGGCCATGGGGGCCAGGTGCTGGTGTCGGACGCCACGGCTTCCCTCGTCGCGGACGTGCTGCCGGCCGGGGCGTGGCTCGACGATCTCGGTGTCGTCCGGCTGAAGGACCTCGGTCGCCCGGAGCGGGTGTGGCAGCTCGTCCACCACGAGCTCGCACTCGAATTCCCCCCGCTGCGGGGCCTCGACTCGTACCCGCAGAACCTGCCGGCCCAGATGACGCCGCTGATCGGGCGTGGCCGCGACATCGTGGCCGTCGCGAAGCTGCTGGACACCGAGCGGCTCGTGACCCTCACCGGCGCCGGTGGCGTCGGCAAGACCCGGCTCGCCCTCGCGGTAGGGGCCGAGCTGGTCGACGCCCATCCGGGCGGGGTGTGGTTCGTAGATCTCGCCGGGACCGGCGGCCCCGGGACGGCAGGACGCGGCCGCGCTGCGAGCCCTGGCGGCGGCGGAGGCGCCCAACCTGGAGCCGGCCCGTCAGGTCGCGGTCGAGCTCGCCGGTGCCGGACCGTCGATGCTGATCCTCGACAACTGCGAGCACACTCTCGACGATGCCGCGGCCTTCGCCTTCGCCGTGCTCTCCGCGAACCCGTCGGTCGCCGTGCTCGCGACCAGCCGTGAGCGGTTGGGGGTGGGCGGGGAGGTCACGTGGCGGGTGCCGTCCCTGCCTACGCCCGACGGCCACGAACGGATCGCGATCGAGGCGCTCTCGCAGTTCGACGCGGTCACGCTGTTCATCGACCGGGCGCGTCGCGCCCGTCCTTCGTTTCGCGTGACGGACGCCAACGCCCCGGCCGTGGCGCAGATCTGCCAGCACCTGGACGGCATACCGCTCGCGATCGAGCTGGCCGCCGCGCGACTGCGTCACCTCAGTGCAGAGCGCATCGCCGAGGAGCTCGACGACCGCTTCCGCATCCTCGTGGGCGGCTCCCGCGTCGTGTTGCCGCGCCAGCAGACGCTCGCGGCGTCGGTGGAATGGAGCCACGACCTGCTCGGCTACGACGAGCAACTGGTCATGCGACGCCTCGGGGTGTTCGCCGGCCGCTTCGAGCTCGACGCCGCCGAGCACGTCGTCGCCGCCCCCGGCGACTTCGATGCCGTCATGTGTTCGACGTGGTGTCCCGGCTGGTCGACAAGAGCCTGGTCGTCACCGACGACCACGGGCCCGAGGTCCTCTACCGGATGCTGGAGACCATCCGCGCCTTCGCCGTCGCCCGCGCCCTCGACGCCGGCGAGCTCGCCCTCCTGCGAGACGCCCACGTCGAGCGGTGGAACCAGCGGCTGGCCGGGATGGCGGTGACCGGCCCCACCGACGATGTCGTGGCCCTCGTCGAAGCCCACCACGACGACCTCGTCGCCGCCCTCAACTGGGCCGCCGACCACGACCAGGTGGCCGCGCTCGACCTCATGTGGCCGCTCACACGCGCGTTCCAGGGCGCCGGGAGCTCCGGCGACATCATCCCCGCCTTCGAGCGCCTCCTTGCTCCGGAGGTCGAACGGGCCCACCCACAACGGTGGGTCCGCGCCGCCATCGGTGCCTCCATCCCCATCATGCGGCTTCCGCGGCCGCGGATGCGTTCGCCGCACTCGTCGGCCGATGCGAACGGGTGGCGCTCGCGATCGACGACGAGGTGTGCCTCGCCACGGCCCGCTGGCTGGTGAACATGAACGTCGAGTCGAGCCGCCGGCTCCGCGACGGTGGCCGAAAGGCATCGGAGCCCGTACATGTACGCCCTCGGCACCGTGAGGCTGGCGATCGACGCCTGCGACCAGGCCCCCGACATGGTCGACGTCGCGCTCCGGGACGCTCGCCGGGTCGCAGAGGAGTACGGCAGCCGCTACATCCGCGAGTACGCCTCGGCCGCGACCGCGGCAGCACGCCGCCATCTACGGGGACCTGGCGACCGCGGTCGAGATCGGCACCCAGCTCGCGAGGGCCAGCACGCCGGCGATGCGCCGGCATGCTCATGAGCTGTTGCTCGCCGGTGGGCTCGCCACCGGGGACGAGGCCGCGTTGAGGGTGGCGGCCGATCTCGCTGCAGCGCGACGTTCGGCGCGGTGTGGTCGGCGCCGACTTCGAGCTCGACGGTGCACGATCGGCGCTCGCGCTCGTCGAAGGCCACGACGCGCCCCGCGCGCCGCTTCGCCTCCAGTACCACCCACTGATCGCCTCCCGCGACGCGGTCGATCGCGGTGCGGTCGACCTCGACCGCGACACAGTGGCGGGGGTCGCACCAACAGTGTCGTCCGCCGCGCCTACCGGCACGTCGTCAACGGCCTGATCGACGGGGACGAGGACGAGTGGTACGCCGCACTCGACATCGCGCTCCGGCACGAGGTTCGGCCCGTCGCCGTCGACGTCCTGGAAGGGCTCGCCGCCATCGCCACCACCTCGGACTCCTCGATCGAAGGGATGCGCCTGTTCGGGGCCGCTGACCGCCTGATGAGCGAGACCGGCTACCGGTGGCGCTTCCCGTCCGAACGTCGCCGGCACGATGACGCTGTCGCCCACGCCCGCCGCGACCTGGGCCCCGACGTGGATGTCGCGTGGGAGGAAGGACGAGCGCTCGACTGGCGTGACGCCGCCGAGTACGCACGCCGAGCCCGTGGCGAACGCAAGCGACCCCGGCATGGCTGGGACAGCCTCACGCCGGCCGAGCTCAAGGTCGTCGACCTGGTCGCCGAGGGGTTCTCGAACCCCGAGATCGGCGCGCGCCTCCTGATGAGCCGCTCGACGGTCAAGACCCACCTCGAACACGTCTTCACCAAGACCGGCATCCGCAATCGCTCCGAGCTGGCCGCCGAAGTCGTCCGCCGCCGCCCGGTGTGAAACCAGGCCTAGGGGGTGACCACGATCTTGCAGTGCTGCTCGGGGTCGCCGAGGGCCTCGAAGGCCCAGGCGACGTCGTCGAGGCCGATCTCGGCGGTGACCAGCGGGGCCACGTCGATCTCGCCCTCCGCGATCGAGCGCAGGCTGGCGGCGAACTCCGCCGGGTCGTAGCCGAGCACGAACTGGAGGTTCAGCTCCTTGGCGATGCCGTAGAAGGGTGTGACCGTGTCGTCCTCCATGCACACCCCGACCACCACGACCCGGCTCTGGGCGGGGGAGCGGCGCAGGATGTCGTCGATGATGCCGGGGACGCCGATGGCCTCGAACACCACGACGGGCCGGCCCTTCCCGACCCGGCCGTAGGCCGCCCACGCCGTCTCCTCGCGGGGATCGACCGCCTCGTGGGCACCGAGGGTCACCGCCAGCGCCCGCCGCGCCGGCGAGAAGTCGGCGGCGACGATCGGTGCCACGCCCCTGAGCTTCAGCGCGGCGATCACGGCCAGCCCCACCGGGCCGGCGCCGAGCACGAGGGCGCCGTCGCCCGAGCCGATCTGCGAGCGGTTCACGGCGTGCAGGCCGACGGCCATCGGCTCGGTCAGCGCCGCGTGGCGGGCGTCGAGCCCGTTGGGCACCTCCACCAGCAGGGGAGCGCTGAGCAGCATCCGCTGGGCGTAGCCGCCCACCACCTCGTTGCTGTAGGCGATGGGCTGGATGGCCGATTGGCTGACCAGGATCGGCATCGACGTCACCAGCGTGCCGGGCGGGAACGTCGCCGTGTCCGGCCCCGTGTCCAGGACCTCGGCGGCGAACTCGTGGCCCATGTACACGTCGTGCTCGATGTCGAGCTCGGGTCCGCCGAGGTCGGGCAGGCCCTCGACCTGCCGGCCCACCTCGACCGCCCGGTGGCCGTGGCGCGGCGAAGTGGAGATCCGAGCCGCAGATCCCGCACGCCCGCACCTCGACGAGCACCTGGCCCGCGGCGGGGACGGGCTCCGCGACGTCGTCCCGCACCACCATCTCGCCTCGCCTGAGCACGGCCGCACGCATCTCGCCCCCTTGCCGGCACCCGACACTGATATCGGTACCACCGTGGTTGGTCTTACGCGGAGGCCACAGCGTACATGCGACCGGGACGCGGCGTGTCGGCGTAAACCGACATGAGTGTCGACACGGCCGCGAGCGGTCCACTAGGTTGCGGACCACCTACACCGATGCGTTCTCAAGGGGGGCAATGTGGCACACGAGTTCCTGTCCGACGGGTGGTTCGAGGCGGTCGAAGCGCTCGGCCCTCCGCCGCCGCCGTCCGGCCCCGATCCCGGCCCCATCAACCTGGTGGTGACGCGCGACGGCGGCGACGAGGTCCACCTTCACTTCGCCGCTGGTGCGATGGTCCGCGGCCTCGACGACGCGGCCCCGACGACGATGACCACGCCGTACGAGGTGGCCAAGTCGCTGTTCATCAAGCGTGACCAGCAGGCCGCGATGCAGGCCTTCATGTCGGGCCAGATCAAGGTCCAGGGCGACATGAGCAAGCTCATGTCGATGGGCAACGCCGCGCCGACGCCCGAGCAGGAGGCGTTCTCGCAGAAGGTCGTCGAGCTCACCGAGCTCTGACCTCCGACAACATGTCGAAGACCGGCCTGGGGGTGGTCGTCGTCGGCGGCGGCATCGGCGGCCTGGGCAGCGCGCTCGCGCTCGCGCGGGCCGGCCACCGGGTGACCCTCCTCGAGCGCGACCCTCTCCCGGCCACCGCCGACCCCGGCGAGGCGTTCCGCACCGAACGGCGCGGGGCGCCGCAGTCGCACCAGACCCACGGGTTCCTCGCCCGCCTCCAGGTGGTGCTGCGCGACCGGTTCCCGGACGTCCTGGACGACCTCCTGGCGCTCGGCTGCACCACCATGTCGACGACCGCCAACCTCGGCGAGCCCCGGCCGGGCGACGAGGACCTGGCCGTGCTGATCGTGCGGCGCACGACGCTCGACTGGGTCCTGCGCCGGGCGGTCCTGGCCCAGCCCGGCGTCGAGGTCCGCAGCGGCGTCGCGGTCACGGGCCTGATGGCCGAGCGTGGCGGGGCGGACGGCGGGCCGCCGGCCGTCCGGGGGGTGCGGCTGCGGGGAGGCGGCGCCCTCGAGGCCGACCTCGTCGTGGTGGCCGGAGGGCGGCGCTCGCGCCTGCCCGCCTGGCTGGCGGACGCCGGGGTCGCGATCCCCGAGGAGGTGGTCGAGAGCGGCCTGATGTACTTCACCCGCTGGTACCGCTTCGCCGAGGGCCCCCAGGCGCTGCGGGACCCCAAGCTGGGCGGCGACCTCGGCTACCTCAAGTTCCTCGGCGTCCCCGGCGACGGCGAGACGCTGTCGGTGACGCTGGCCGTGGCCACCCGCGACGGCGAGCTGCGGGCCGCCCTGGCCGCCGCCGACCGGTTCGACCTGGCCTGCCGGCTGCTTCCCGGCCCCGACGGGTTCTTCGCCGACGGTCCGCTCGAGCCGCTGACCGGGGTCAAGCCGATGGGCGGCCTGCTCAACCGCCTCCGCCGCTTCGTGGACGACGGCGGGCGCCCGCTCGTGGTCGGCGTCCACGCGGTCGGCGACGCGCACACCTGCACGAACCCCCTCTACGGCCGGGGCTGCACGCTGGCGATGGTCCAGGCCGTCCTCCTGGCCGACGCGCTCGCCGACCACCCCGACGACCCCGTCGCGCGGGCCGCGGCCTACGAGGCCGCCTGCGCCCGCGAGGTCGAGCCCTGGTACCGCTCGGCGCTGGACCTGGACCGGGCGGGCGCCGATCCCACCGGGCGAGGTCGCGGCGCGGGCCTGGCCGGGTCCGAGCAGGGCCGGGCCATGGCCGCGGTGTTCGTGGCCGCAGCCACCGACCCGGTGATCGGCCGGGCGATGGTGCGGTTCTGGAACCTGCTGGTCACCCCCGCCGGCCTGACGGCGGATCCCGAGCTGATGGCCCGCATGGCCGAGGTGATGGCCCACCCCGAGGACCACCCGCTGCCCGCCCCGGTGGGCCCCACCCGCGAGGCGCTGCTCGGCGCCCTCGCTGCCCCGGAGGAGGCCCTGCATGCCTGACCGTATGCCTGACCGTGCGGTCCGCTCCCGCACGGTGTCGACCAACGGCGTCGACCTCCACCTGCTCGAGGCCGGGGAGGGCCCGGTCGTGCTGCTGGCCCACGGCTTCCCCGAGCTGGCGTACTCGTGGCGCCACCAGCTGCCCGCCCTCGCCGCGGCCGGCTACCGGGCGATCGCCCCCGACCAGCGGGGCTACGGCCGGTCGAGCCGCCCCGAGGCGATCGAGGACTACGACATCCACCACCTGGTCGGCGACCTGGTCGGCGTGCTCGACGACCTGGAGGCCGAGCAGGCGGTGGTCGTGGGCCACGACTGGGGCTCGATGGTGGTGAGCCACCTGGCGCTGCTGCACCCCGAGCGCGTGCGCGGGCTGGTGAACATGAGCGTGCCCCACCTGCCCCGGGGCGGCGCAGCTCCGATCGCGGCCATGCGGAACGCCGTCGGCGACAACTTCTTCTACATCCTCTACTTCCAGCAGCCGGGCGTCGCCGACGCCGAGCTGGGCGACGACCCGGCCCGGACCATGCGCCGCATGCTGGCCGGCGCGGCGTGGCGACCCGAGGCGCCAATCGACCCGGCCGTGTTCGCCAACGACGGGCGGGGTTTCGTCGACCGGATGGCGGAGCCCGAAGTCCTGCCGGCCTGGCTCCCGGCCCCTGAGCTCGACCACTACGTGGAGGAGTTCCGCCGAACCGGCTTCACCGGCGGCCTGAACTGGTACCGCAACTTCGACCGCAACTGGGAAGCCACCGGCGAGCTGGCCGGGGCGACTGTTCCCATGCCGTCGCTATTCGTGGGCGGCGCCCGGGACCCGGTCCTGCTCATGTCGCCGCCTGGCATCGCCCACGCCTCCTTGCAGGACCACCGGGGCGACGTCGTGGTGCCCGACGCCGGCCACTGGGTCCAGCAGGAAGCCCCCGGCGCGGTGAACGCGGCCCTCACCGGCTTCCTCGACGACGTCTGCCGCGACAGGAGCTGAGATGCCCGCACCCTGGCCCCTCCGCTTCGGCGTCTTCTTCGCGCCGTTCCATCCCGTCGGCCAGAGCCCGACCCTGGCCCTGGAGTACGACCTCGAGCGCACCGTCGCCCTCGACCGGCTGGGGTTCGACGAGGCGTGGTTCGGCGAGCACCATTCCGGCGGGTACGAGATCATCGCCTCACCGGAGATCTTCATCGCCGCCGCCGCCGAGCGGACCAAGCACATCCGGCTCGGGACCGGCGTGACCTCGCTGCCCTACCACCACCCCTGGCTGGTGGCGGACCGCTGGGTGCTGCTCGACCACCTGACCCGCGGCCGCGCCATCCTCGGCGCCGGGCCCGGCGCCCTGCCCAGCGACGCGTTCGTGATGGGCATCGACCCCGTCGAGCAGCGCCGGATGATGGAGGAGTCGCTCGACGCCATCCTCGCCTTGTTCCGCAGCGAGGAGCCCGTCGACCGGGAGACCGACTGGTTCACCATGCGGGAGGCCCGCCTGCAGGTCCGGCCCTACACGAGCCCTCACCCCGAGGTGGCGGTGGCGGCGATGGTGACGCCCTCGGGCCCGCGCCTGGCCGGTCAGCAGGGCGTGTCGTTGCTGTCCCTGTCCATGTCGGTGGCCGAGGGGTTCGCCGCCATCGGCCAGGCGTGGGGCGTGGTCGAGGCGCAGGCCGAGCAGCACGGGCGCCCGGCGCCCGACCGCCGGAGCTGGCGGGTGCTCGGCGCGCTGCACCTCGCCGAGACCCGGGACCAGGCCATCGAGGACTGCACGTACGGCCTCCAGGACTTCGCCGCCTACTTCGGTGGCGGGGCGGGGTTCGTGCCGCTCGCCGCCAACGTCGACGGCCGGCCGGCCACCCCGAGGGCACTGGCCGAGGCCTACGCGGAGTCGGGCCAGGCCGTCATCGGCACCCCCGACGACGCCATCGCCTACATCGAGCGCCTGCTCGACGGGTCCGGCGGCTTCGGCGCGTTCCTGCTGCTGGGCCACGACTGGGCATCGCCCGAGCGCACCCTGGCCAGCTACCGGCTGTTCGCCCGGGAGGTGATCCCGCACTTCCGGGGCCAGCTCGCCGCCCCACGGACGTCGCACGAGTGGGCGACCGGCAAGCGCAACGAGCTGTTCGGCCGCGCCGGGCAGGCGATGCTCAACGCCATCACCGCCCACATCGATGAGAAGGCCGAGCAGGCCGCCGGCACGGCGCCGGCCGACGCCTCCGCGGGAGGGTCGCGCTGAGCCGCGACGTCGACTCGTTCCGCGCCGAGGCCGTCGCGTTCCTGGCCGAGGCGCAGGCCGCCGGCATCGCCTGCCCCGCCTACGGCGCCATCCTGCCGCCGGCCCTGCACGACCGGGCCCGGGCATGGCAGCGGCACCTGGCGGGCGCCGGCTTCGCCGGCCTGCACTGGCCGGTCGCCTACGGCGGGCGCGGGCTCAGCCGCGCCCACACCGCGGCCTGGCTGGAGGAGTGCGCCCGGGCCCAGGTCTCGCCCTACCTCAACCTGCAGGGACTGGTGCTCGCGGGCGAGGCCATCCTCCGCTCCGGCACCGAGGAGCAGCGCCGGCGGTTCCTGGCGCCGACGTTGACCGGCGAGCTGCTGTGGTGCCAGCTGTTCTCCGAGCCCGGCGCCGGCTCGGACCTCACGAGCCTGACGACGTCGGCGGAGGCCGACGGCGACCGCTATGTGATCGACGGGACCAAGATCTGGTCGTCGAATGCGCAGCAGGCCGAGTACGGGATCCTGCTGGCCCGCACCGACCCGGGGCAGCGGGGCCACCGGGGGATCTCGTTCTTCCTGCTCGACATGGCCACGCCGGGCGTCGCGGTGCGGCCCATCCGGCAGATGACCGGTGACCAGGAGTTCTGCGAGGTGTTCCTCGACGGCGTCGCGGTGCCCGCGGCGGCGCGGCTCGGCCCCGAGAACGAGGGCTGGCGGGTGGCCACCGAGGTCCTGCTCGACGAGCGCGGGTCGAGCGCAGCGGGGCTCGTGAGCCTGGAGCGCCGGCTCGACCACCTGCGCCCGGTGGCCGGTGAAGACCCCGCCCACCGGGACGCCCTGCTGCGGCTCTACGTGCGAGGCCAGGCGCTGCGGATGCTGCTCCTGCGGGGCGGAGACGGCGGCCCGGCGGCCTCCTCGTCCGCCAAGCTGATGCGCACCGAGCTGGAGTTCGACATCGAGCTGGCCCTCGCGTCGCGGCGGGGGCCGGGTGCGCTGCTCGCGGGCCCGGCCACGGACCGGTTCCTCTACGCCCCCGGGATGCGCATCGCCGGAGGCACCAGCGAGATCCAGCGGAACATCATCGCCGAGCGCGTGCTCGGCCTACCCCGAGAGCCGCGGTGAGCTGGACCGGGCGCTACCGCGCCATGCCGCGTCGCTATAGCGCCATGCCGTGCGCTATAGCGCCATGCCGCGCGCTATAGCGCCATGCCGCGCGCTATAGCGCCATGCCATGGTGGGGCGGGATCTCGCGGCGGCCGATGGCGTCGGCCCGGCGGTGGAGCAGGTCGACGGTACGGTCGAGGTCGCGGGCGATGATGTAGCGGCGGGCGGCGGCCTCGGTGACGGCGAAGTCGCCGAGCTCGGCGAGGTCGGCCTCAGTCACGTCGCGGCCGGCCTGGGCCAGCGTCGCCTTCATCTCGTCGAAGGTCATGCTCCGGCGGCCCGTGGCCGCCCCGCGGCGGGCCAGCTGCTCGGGGCGATTGCGTGCCGCGGTGAACAGGCCCGTGCGCAGGAGGCCGCCCGACGGGTAGAAGACCGAGGCCCGCAGGGCCGTGCCCTCGGACACCAGGTTGTGGTGCAGGGACTCGGTGAAGCAGCTGACCGCGGCCTTCGACGCGGCGTACACCGAGGCCATCGGCACGGGAGCGAACCCACCGTCGCCCGACGACGTGTTCACGATCTGTCCCGGCCCGCCGCCCGCGATCATCCTCGGCACGAACGTCGACGTGCAGATCGCCATCCCGAACACGTTGACACCGAAGCACCAGCGCCAGTCGTTCGGCTCCTGCTGCCACGGCCTGCCGCCTCCACCGGACGTGACGCCGGCGTTGTTGAACAGCAGGTCGACCCGGCCGTGGGCGTCGTAGACCGCGTCGGCCAGGTCGGCGACGGCGTCCTCGTCCGTGATGTCCACGCAGTGGCCCGACAGATCCCCGAGCGGGCGCAGGTCGTCGACCGCCGCGTCGACCGCGCCGGCCTCGACATCTGCGATCACCGCGGTGGCGCCCCGGCGCAGCAGCGCGCCGACGATGCCGCGCCCGATGCCGCCCGCCCCGCCGGTGACCACGGCGACCGCGCCCTCCAGCTGCAGCGGGGGTGCGACCGCCGGCACCGTCAGCCCGTCCACTCGATGCCGTAGTCGTCGAACCAGAAGCGGGCCTCACGTACCGCGTCCGGCGGCGTGCGCCGGTCCAGGTCCTGGTGGAGGAGACTCGGTCTCGGCCCGATCTCGGCGGCTATCCCCGACAGGGCAGCGAGGTCGAGGTCGTAGCAGCGCACCGCGTTGAGGCCGAGCAGGAGGCGGGTCTCCTCCACCGGCACGTCGCGGAAGTCGGTCGCGAGCCGCAGGGCCGTGTTGGGCCAGGTGCCCTCGGGGTGCGGGTAGTCGGTGCCCCACATCAGCGCGTCGAGGCCGTTGGCGTAGCGGCGGCGGATCTCGGGCTTGCTCATCGCCGACGCCCCGACGAACACGTTGGTCCCGAAGTACTCGGACGGGAGCCGCTGGATCGTGCCCCGGGTTCGCGAGGACATCTTCTTCACCTTCCAGTTCGTGCCCCCGAACATCACATCGGTCTTGAACAGCAGGTCGCCCACCCACCAGGACCCGCACTCGACCGGTGCGTACTTCAGGTTCGGGAACCGGTCGAACTTGCCCGCGAGGAGCAGCTGCCACAGCGTCCGGTGTGTCCAGAACGCCACCTCGAGCATGAACTGCGCCATGTTCTCGTTGTACGAGGCCATGTCGGCCTCGCCTGAGTGCGTGTGGACCACGAGCCCGGCCTCGGCGCAGGCGGCCCATACCGGGTCGTAGCACGGGTGCCCGTACGACGGCTTGTCGTGCCACATGGTCGGGATCAGGATCCCCTTGATGCCGGGCTTCCCGGCGAGGGACTCGATCTCGCGCACCGCCTGGTCGATCCCGTGCGTCACCGGCACCAGCGCGACGCCGGCGCGGCGGGGCGGGTTCGTGGCGCAGAAGTCCACGAGCCAGCGGTTGTGGGCCCGGGCGCCGGCCCACGCGAGCCGGGGGTCGGCGATCATGCCGGCCTGCAGCCCGGCGCCGAAGGGCGGCGCTTCCATGCCGGTGACCGAGTCGCCGTCGGGGAAGATCACCTCGCCGGCGACGCCGTCGGCGTCGAGCACCTTGTCGCGCACGCGCGGCGTCGTAGGCGCCGCGCAGCTCCGCCTCGTTGTCGCGCTCCCACGCGGCGACGTACTCGCCGTTCAGCTCCTCGACCATCGTGCGGTGCTCGTGGCGGGTGACCAGCCACTCGTCGAACTCGGCGTGCACCGAGGACTCGAGGTACTCGCGGTACTCGTCGACCGGGAGGCCGGCGTGGGTGTCGGACGAGACGATCACGTACGGGGCGTCGCTCTGGTCGATGCCTGCCACCGGATCGGACATGACGCCCCCCTTGCCCGGTTCTAGAACCTGTTCTAGTCTCCGTATGACACTGTTACAGACAGCCAGGGGGAGCGCAACCGCCACGATGGGGAGCACGGCGACGAGAGGGCTGGACCAGGCCGACGTGGTCGCCGCCGCGCTCGACCTGGTGGTGCGGGAGGGGCCCGGCGCGCTCACGATGCGGCGCGTGGCCGCCGAGCTCGCTGTGGGGACCCCGACGATCTACTGGCACGTCGGCAGCCGGGATGACCTCGTCGCCGCCATCGTCCGCACGCAGTCCGAGCGCCTCGCCGAGCGCCCGGTCGAAGGCACCACCGCCCGGGAACGGGTGCTGTCGGCCGCGCTGCACATCTACGCGGGGGCGATCGAGCACCGGGCCATCACGTCGCTGGCTCATCAGACCGGAACCGCCTCGTTGCTGCTCCACGACCTCGAAGCCGCGCTGGTGGCCGAGCTGGAGGCTGCGGGCCTCACCGGTGCGGCGTGCGCCGACGCCCTGCAGTCGATCCTGCTCGTGGTCACGGGTGCGCTGGTGCTGGCGCTGCACGACCCGTCCCGGGACCCCGAGGACTACCGCACCGACGTGCTGTGGGCCGGCTCCCCGGCCCCCATCGCGCCGGACACCCGAGCCCGCGCTGTGCGCCGGTCCCGACCTCCACGCCGTGGCGGCCGCCACCCTGCGCGCCGTCGTCGACCGACATGTCCCCGGAGGCTGTGATGACCCGACCAGGTGAGATCGCGGGATGGCCCAAGCTGGTCGTCACCTACACCACCGACCCGGCCCAAGTCGCGGCGCTGCTGCCTCCCGGGCTGGAGCCGCGCGACCCCGTCGTCACCGTCGGCTTCTACTGTGTCCCGGTGCTCGACGAGCCCGAGCTCGGCGTGAGCGTCAAGGTCGAGGCCGCCTGGCAGGGCGTCGCCGGCCAGTACACCCTCGGCCTCGGCATCGACCAGGAGGCCGCCGTACACATCAGCGGCGAGACCAACGGGCAGCCCAAGTTCCTCTGCGACATCACCTACTTCCGCTTTGGTGACACGGTCACGGCGCGGGCCAGCCACCAGGGCTACACCTTCGTCGAGTTCGGGGGCACCGTGACCTGCGAGGCTCCGCCCCGCGCCGGCGAGTTCGTCGAGCACGAGTGGTGGACCAAGTCCTCGCGCGCCATCGGTGGCACGGAGGGCGCCTACGACTTCCCGCCCCACGTCGTCGACGTGGCCACGACCTTCGAGCAGCGCCACGTCGAGGACGTCGACGGCGAGCTCATCCTGCGGGACAGTCCGTGGGACCCGATCGCCCGCTACCTCCCGCTCTGCGCACCCGGCCGGGCGCAGCTGGTGACGCACCAGCCCAAAGCTCGCCATGTCACCAACGGGGGGCCGCTCGACCCCGACGCGTTCTGGCCGTTCGTCGACGTCATAGGCGGCAGCCGCTGGCCCGGCCACCGCGGGGGCCCGAAGGAAGGTCGCCATGGGCGCGAACACTGACCGGTACGTCGTGATCTCGTCCGACTGCCACGGCGGGGCGAGCATCGCCGGGTACAGGCCGTTCCTGGCGTCGCAGTACCACGACGACTTCGACCGCTGGGCGGCCGCGTTCGAGAACCCCTACGACGACACCACCGGGGTCGACGCCGACCGCAACTGGAGCTCGGAGCGCCGGCTGGGGGAGATGGAGGCCGACGGCGTGGTGGCGGAGGTCATCTTCCCCAACACGATCCCGCCGTTCTTCCCCAAGGTCTCGCTCGTGCACCAGCCGCCGGGCGCCACCGACGGAGACCTCGAGCGGCGCTGGGCCGGCCTGCAGGCGCACAACCGGTGGCTGGCCGACTTCTGCAGCCAGGCGCCGGGCCGCCGCGCCGGGATCGCCCAGATCATGCTCCACGACGTCGACGCGTCGGTGCGCGAGATCGAGTGGGCCAAGGCCAACGGGCTCACCGGCGGCGTCCTCCTGCCCGGGGCGCCGCCGGGCTCGGGCGTGCCGCCCCTGTACGCCCCCGACTACGAGCCCATCTGGGACGTGTGCGAGGGCCTGGGCCTGCCGGTGAACCACCACAGCGGCAGCGCGGTGCCCGACATGGGGCCCTACCCGTCGGCCCAGATGATGTTCCTGCTGGAGGTCACGTGGTGGGCCCACCGGACGCTGTGGCACCTCATCTACTCGGGGGTGATGGAGCGGCATCCGACGTTGCAGTTCGTGTTCACCGAGCAGGGCACGGCGTGGATCCCCGAGGAGCTCACCCGCCTCGACTACTACCGGGGCCGGCTGTCGGGGGCTTCCGGCGCGGGCGGCTCCCAGGAGGCGAAGTTCGGCGCCGGTGCCATCGAGGAGCTGTCGCTGTCGCCGTCGGAGTACTGGCGGCGCCAGTGCCACCTCGGCTCCAGCTTCATCCGCCGCCACGAGGTCGCCCTGCGCGAACGGGTGGGGGTCGAACGGATCATGTGGGGGAGCGACTACCCCCACCTGGAGGGCTGCTGGCCGTTCTCCCGCCAGCACCTGCGCCTGGCGTTCGCCGGCGTGCCCGAGGACGAGGTGCGGCTGCTGGTCGGGCGCAACGCGGCGGACCTCTATGGCTTCGACTGGCCGCTGCTGGAACGGCTGGCCGACGAGCACGGTCCCACCCCGGCCGAGGTGGACGACCCGCTCGCGGTCGAGGACATCCCCGACGAGTCGCTGCGCTGCCCGGCGTTCGCGGCCGCGCGGTTCGGTGCGGCATGACTGTCCCGGCCGCGCCCGCGATCTTCAACCCGCTCGAAGACGGCTTCGTCGAGTGGCCCTACGACCAGTACCGCCGCCTGCGGGCCGAGGACCCGGTGCACCGCTCCGAGCTGCTGCAGGGATGGGTGGTCACCCGGTACGCCGACGTGGACGCGATCCTGCGTGATCCCTCGGTGTCCTCCGTCATCGACAACGCCGAGCCGACGCCCGCCACGATCGCCGAGATCCAGCGTCGCGACGGAACCGGGCGAGGTGGCCGCACGCTCGTGCTGCTCGACGACCCTGACCACGCCCGGCTGCGGAAGTTGATCGCGCCACCGTTCCGCCTCCGCACGGTCGAGCGCCTGCGCGAGCTGGTCCGGGACCGGGTGCGGGCACGGGTGGACGCCCTCGTCGCCGACCACGGCGCGGGCACGCCGGTCGAGATCGACCTCATCGCCGAGTTCGCGTACCCGCTGCCCGTCGAGATCTTCTGCCAGATGCTCGGCATCCCCGAGGAGGACCACCCGGGCTTCCGCTTCTGGGTGAACTGCATCGCCCGCAACCTCGATCCCGTGATGGATGCCGCCGAGCGCGACGAGCTCGCCGCCCACACCGACGACATGTACTCCTTCCTGGAAGAGCTGGTGGCGGCCAAGCGCGGGCGGGAGGACGACGACGTCCTCTCGGACCTCATCCGGGCGGGGGAGGACGGGCTCACCCACGAGGACCTGCTCGCCCAGATCATGACCCTCTACGTGGCCGGCCACGAGCCGACCGCCGGCCTGGTCGGCAACGGCATGCGGGCGCTGCTCGACTTCCCCGACCAGTGGGCGCGGCTGCGGGCCGACCGGTCGGGGTTGCGCAACGCGCTGTCCGAGCTGCTGCGCTACGACGGTCCCAACCAGTTCGTGCGGCGCATCGCCACGCGGGACATGACCTTTGCCACCCCGTCGGGGCCGGTCACGATCCCGGCCCGGTCGGTGGTCTACGCGTCGCCCGGCTCGGCCAACCGCGACGAGGCGCACTGGGGCGCCGCGGTCGATGACGTCGACATCGCCCGGGAGGACGCGGCCGGGCACCTCCAGTTCGGGGCCGGCGTCCACGCCTGCCTCGGTTCGCACCTCGCCCGCCTCCAGGCCGAGGAGATGTTCACGGCCATCATCGAGCGCTTCGAGGACATCGAACTGGCCGGCGAGCCCGTGTGGAGCACCCGCATGGTGATCCGGGGCCTCAACCGGCTCCCGGTGCGGCGCCCGCCTGCGCTGAAGCGCGGCGCAGCCGGGGCGGCGGCGCCGAAGGCGAGCCCGCGGTTCCGACATTGATGTCGGTTATGATCGGGCCCATCGGGGGAGAGGGGGTCTCGGTGAGCCTCGACGTCCAGCTGACCGTGGAACAACCATCGCCGTCGGGGGTGCTGCTCGAGGTCGACGACCTGAAGACCCACTTCCTGACGCCGCGGGGCCGGGTCAAGGCGGTCGACGGCGTCAGCTTCACGCTCGACCGCGGCAGGACGCTGGGCATAGTGGGCGAGTCGGGGTCGGGGAAGACGATCCTGGCCCGCTCGATCATGAACCTGCTGCCCAAGATCAACGTCCGTCGCTCCGGCAGCGTGAGGTTCATGGGTCGCGAGCTGGTCGGGCTGGACGACCGCGCGATGCGCGAGCTGCTCGGCACCGAGATCGCCATGGTCTTCCAGGACCCGCTGAGCTCGCTGAACCCGGTCATGACCATCGGCAAGCAGATCACCGAGCCGCTGCGGCTCCAGGTGGGGATGAGCCGGAAGGAAGCCCGGCTCACGGCGATCGCCCTCCTGCGTTCGGTCGGCATCCCCGGGCCCGAGCAGCGGTTCGACGAGTACCCCCACCTGCTCTCGGGCGGCATGCGGCAGCGGGTGATGATCGCGCTGGCGCTGGCGTGCGGGCCGAAGCTGCTGTTCGCCGACGAGCCGACGACGGCGCTCGACGTCACGGTGCAGGCCCAGATCCTCAACCTCCTGCAGGACAACCAGGCCGACCGCTACATGGCCATGGTGCTCGTGACCCACGACCTCGGGGTGGTCGCCGGCCGGACCGACGAGATCGCCGTGATGTACGGCGGGCGGATCGTCGAGCAGGCGCCCACGTCCGTGCTGTTCTCGCGCATGCAGCACCCGTACACCGAGGCGCTGCTGCGCTCGATCCCCCGGGTCGAGAACCCGAGCCACACCCGTCTCGCCGTCATCGGCGGCCGCCCGCCCGATCTGATCAACCCGCCGCCGGGGTGCGCGTTCAGCGTCCGCTGCCCCTACGTCCAGGACGACTGCCGCCAGGAGGTTCCGATCCTCCAGGAAGGCGCAGGAGTTCGGCCACCGCTTCGCCTGCTTCCACCCGTTGGGTACCGACGGTCCGGCCATCCCGCGTGCCGGTCACGGTCACGAAGAAGCCGCCGGTCGACGGCCACGATCCCGGGGGCTGACGCCCCCGGGGCCGCCGGTCAGCCGACCATCACCGGTGCGTCGGCGACGCGATCCTCGGGCACGCCGACCGGATGGTGGCAGGCGACGAACTGGCCGGGAGCGATCTCCCGGATCTGGGGCTCCTCCTCGGCACAGCGCTCGGAGGCGTTGGGGCACCGGGTCCGGAACCGGCAGCCCGGGGGCGGGAAGAGCGGTGACGGCGGCTCCCCGGCGATCGTGCGCGCGGCCCGAGGGTCGACGGCCGGGTCGATCACGGGGATCGCGCTCATGAGGATCTCGGTGTACGGATGGCGGGGACGCGCGAACAGCTCGTCGGGCTGCCCCACCTCGCACACCTTGCCGAGGTACATCACCACCACCCGGTCGGCGATGTTCTTCACCACCGCGAGGTCGTGGGCGATGAAGATCAGGGAGAGCCCATACTTCTCCTTGAGCTCCTCCAGCAGGTTCAGCACCTGGGCCTGGACGGACACGTCCAGGGCCGAGACCGGCTCGTCGCAGATGACCACCTTCGGGTCGAGGATCAGCGCCCGCGCGATCGAGATGCGCTGGGCCTGGCCGCCCGAGAACTCGTGGGGCCGTCGCTCCATCGCCGTGTCGGCGTCGATGCCCACGTCCTCCAGCACCTGCCGGACCTGGACCTCGGCGCCCTGCCAGAACGCCTTCCGCTCACGCCAGATGCGGTAGGTGCGCGGCAGCGACGCGAGCGGCAGCAGCACCGTCAGCACGAGCCACACGGCGGCCGTCACCACGAACATGGCGGCGATGGGCGCCAGCCCGACCAGCGAGGCGACCATCACCACCGTGCCCGCGGACTGCACGATGCCGCCGTCGCGGGTGCCGTCAGGCTGCTCGGTGCCGATGGCGCCGCCGGCCACCCAGAGCACCAAGCCGACGAAGAACGCCACCAGCAGCGGAAAGGCGATGCGACGGATCATCGGGTGGCCCCACAGCCGCAGCATCCGGGGCACGTACCGCTCCCAGAGCCGGATCACCGGGGAGCGCCGGTGCGACTCCAACCACTGGATCACCAACGGCTCGGCCACCACGTCGCGGATCCGCCGCCGCGGGTTCAGTGACGAGATCGCATCCTGGAAGATCATCTGCAGCCGGCTGCGCACGTCGCGCATCTGCTCGGCGCTCAGCGGTGGCGAGGTCGACCCCGTCGAGCCGGATCCGACCCGACGTGGGGGGCGGGACCCGCATGATGGCCTTGGCGGTGGTGGACTTCCCGCAGCCGGACTCGCCGACGATGCCGAGCGTCTCGCCGTCGGCGAGGTCGAAGCTGACGTCGCTGACCGCGTGGACGGTCCCGATGCGGCCCACCGGGAACTCGACCACCAGGTGCTCCACCTGGAGGACGAGATCGGCCTGGCCGTCCCGCAGGTGCGCGGTGCCCGAGCCCGCCATCAGATGCCGCTCTCCCGAACGTCGAAGCGCGTGCGCACCTGATCGCCCACGAAGTTGAGGGAGAGGATGGTCATGAACATGAACAGCGCCGGGAACAGCACCATGTGCGGCGCCCGGTCGACCTGGGAGCGCCCGTTCTGGATCATGATCCCCCAGCTCACGCCGCTGACATCGCCGACGCCGAAGAAGGCCAGGGCGGCCTCGACGACGATCAGCGCCGCGAGGCCGATGAAGGCGATCGAGACCATCGCCGGCAGGATGTTGGGCAGCACCTCGCGGACGATGATCCGCAGGTTGCGCGTCCCGAGCGTCCGGGACGCGAGCACGAAGTCGCGGTCGGCCCACACCATGGTCTGCGCCCTCGCCACGCGGGCGATGGTCGGCACCGCCAGGATCGACAAGGCGAACGTGGCCCACATGGTCTGCCGGGTGGGCGAGGCCGAGCCGGGCGCCGCGAAGAACGCCACCAGCGCCAGGGCCAGGACGAGCCCGGGGATGGCCAGCATGATGTCGAGGACGGCCACGATCGCGTCGTCGAGCGTGCGCCGGTAGAAGCCCGAGACCAGCCCGATGACGCCGCCGACGGTGAAGCCGACCAGGGTCGCGACCGTGGCGACCGCCAACGAGCGGCGGGCCCCGTAGAGGGTGCGGCTGAACACGTCGTGGCCGATGTTGTCGGCGCCGAACCAGTGCGCAGCCGACGGGCCGTCGCGGCTGACCCCCCGGAAGGTGGCGGTGGGGTCCTTCAGCGGCAGGAGGTCGGCGAACACGGCCGAGAGCACCAGGAACACCAGCCAGACCACGGAGGCCCAGAACCAGAACCCGAGCTTGCGACCCTGGTAGACCTCGTCCGCCTCGGCGAGGATCGCCGACTTCGGGATCGACGTTGAGCGTGACCCGCTCGCTGGAAGCGGGGACCACCGCGGTCTCAAGCCCGGACATGGCGGACCCTCGGGTCGAGGACGGCGTAGAGCAGGTCGACGAGGAAGTTGACCAGCACGAACCCCACCGCGACCACCAGCACGACGCCCTGCACGACCAGGAAGTCCTTCTGGAAGATGGCGGTGCCCAGCACGGTGCCGAGGCCCGGCAGCGTGAACAGCGTCTCGATGATCAGCGCCCCGCCCACCAGCGTGGCCGTGTTGACCCCGAACACCGTGAGCAGGGTGAACGAGGACGGCCGGAGGGCATGGGCCCACAGGATGCGCCGGTCGCTGACCCCCTTGGCCTTGGCCGTGGTGATGAAGTTCTCCTGCAGCGTGCCGATCATGTCCGAGCGCAGGATCCGCATGTACCCCGCCGCCTGGCCGAGGGCCAGGGCGATGGCGGGCAGGGCCATGTGGCGGAAGTGCTCGACGGGATCCTGCCCGAACGGCACGTAGCGGGCCGCGGGGAGCCACTCGCTGCCGAGGCTCGAGTCGCCCATCCTGATCCCACCCAGGGCGAAGAACAGGATCAGCACCACGGCGAGCACGAAGTTCGGTATGGACAGGGCCGCGAGCGCGAACGTGCTGGTGACGCGGTCGCCGCGGCGGTTGGCCTTGTAGGCCGCGTAGACGCCGGCCGGCACGGCGACGGACAGCGCCAGCACCTGCGCGTACAGCATCAGTTGCAGGGAGGTCGGCGCGGCGTTGGCGATCACGTCGGACACCGGCTGCCCCTGGATCGCCGACCGTCCGAGGTCGCCGCGCACCGCGTCGCTCAGCCAGAGCAGGTAGCGCTCGTGCATGGGCTCGTCGAGGTGGAACTCCTCGACGATGTCGTCCACCCCTTCCTCGGTGCCTCCGGGCCCGAGGATGTTGAAGGCCAGGTCGCGCGCGTCGCCCCGGCTGTTCTCGAGGTAGAAGGTGAACGCGGTGATCAGGACGAGCGTGGGCACCAGGATCAGCAGCCGCCGCCGGACATAGCGGCCGTTGACGACGCTGGCGCCCACGACGACCAGGGCGAAGGCTCCGAGGAAGGCCAGCAGCATGGGCAGCCCGACCAACCACCCACCGACGAGGACGACGAGCGCCCCCGCGGTGGTGGTCAGGCCGGGTTTGCGCCGGGCTGCGTCCCAGAATGCACGAAGCCTCGGCATCGGCTACTCGCAGCGGCCCTCGTCGCACCAGATCTGGTTGACCTGGTGGCGACCGGCGAAGGCCAGCTCGATGCCCTTGGACCCGTCGGGCAGGGTGTTGAGCACCTGGTCGTTGACGTATGGGGCCGACGAGACGCCCCAGATGGTCCAGCCCAGCCACAGGTTGTAGACCTCTTCGCCGAAGCGCTCGTTGATGGCCTCGGCCGCCTGGGTGCGGGCCTCCTCGTCGGGGTTGGTGCGGATGGTGATCAGGTTCTCGTCGATCACCTCGTCGGAGAAGCGCCCGAAGTTGAGGGCCTGCTGGCCGATGGGGGCCGCCGCGACGCTGATCCACCACAGCAGCTGCTGGTCCGGATCGGTCCCGCCGTGGTTGCGCCAGCCGAACACCTCGAAGTTCCCCAACAGGGCGAGGCCGATGTACTGGCCCTGCTCGATGGGCGTGATGTTGGCGCTGACCTGGTTGCCGAAGGCCTCCTGCCACATCGAGATGATCAGCGTGTTGGTCTCGACGTTGAACGGGTCGTTGGTGGTGTTGAAGCTGAAGTCGATGCTGTCGGTGCCGAGCTCCTCGAGGCAGGTGTCCATCTCGGACTGGGCCGCGTCGAGGTCGTAGGCGGGGTAGCCGGTGTCCTCGAGGTAGCCCCTCGACCCGGGCGGGAAGGGACCGTTGGCCGGCGTGGTGATGCCGCCGCCGCGCTCCTCGGCCAGCCGGTCGAGGTCGATGCCGTGGGCGAGCGCCCGGCGGCAGTGCAGGTTGAGCACCGGGTTGTTGGCGTTGGCGCCCTCGGGGTCCATCGCGGCGCCGGTCATGAGGTTGTTGCCCTGGGCGACGTTCAGCATGAGGTAGTTGGTCTCGCCGAAGCGGTCGCTGACGACCGTCTCGAGGCTGTCGTCGTCCTGGAGCTCGACGATCGTCTCCGCGTTGGCGGTGTGCATGATGTCGAACTCGCCGGAGCGCAGGGCGTTGGCGCGGCTGTCGATGTCCACCGCCACCACGGCCTCGATGGCGTCGAGGTAGGGCAGGTTCTCACCGGTGATGCCGTTGGGGCCGCGCCAGTAGTCCTCGTTGCGCACGGACCGGAAGACATTGCCGTTGCCGGGCTCGTAGGAGTCGAACTTGAAGGCTCCGAGGCCGACCGGGGCCGCCGGGTCGCCGTCGGCGGGCGTGGCGGCGAGCGCGGCGTCGTAGTAGGGGCCGCCGGCCTTGCGCTGGGGCACGTCGGGCAGGCTCTGCAGCCACTGCTTCGACATCATGTACCCACAGGCGCCGTAGCCGAAGTAGGCGGGCAGCGCGACCCACGGACCGTTCTTGGTCGCGATGGTCACGGTCTGGCCCGAGGCGGTGATGGGCCCGACCGACGCGTAGGCGGCACCGGTCAGCGGGCTGCCGGCGCAGGTCTCGATGTTGAACTTGACCGCCTCGCCGTCGAGCGGGGTGCCGTCGTGGAACGTGATGCCGTCGCGGACGGTGATCGTCCACTCGGTGTAGTCCTCGTTGTGGTCGACCGACTCGGCCAGGAGCGGGACGATCTCGCCGTCCTCGTTGGCCGCGAACAGCGAGTCGGACACGGAGGACAGGGGGATGTAGCCGCTCGTGGCGTACGACGCCCGGTAGGGCGCCCAGGCGTTGGCGGTGTCGGCCTCCAGGCCGTAGACCAGGGTGCCGCCCTGCACCGGGTCGCCCGCGTCCTCGGCGGTGTTCTGGTTGACGTCGCCGGACGCATCGTCGTCGTCGCCGTCGTTGCCGCCGCACACGCTCACGGCCAGCGCCAGCACGGCGAGCACGCCGAGCCAGGGCTTGCGCCGCATCCACGGCCCGTGATGGTCAGCGATGTCGCCCCGCCTGTTACGTCGGAACATTGCCCCTCCCCCTAGTTCCACTGATATGGACTGCTGTCGGCTGGTTCAGGTGTTCAGGTAGCTGAGCCGGGCGCCCGGCCGAGGCCAGTCGGCCTGGAGCAGGCGCCCGGTGCTCGATGCGGTGATGTACGCGGTGCTCAGGTCGTCACCGCCGAAGCAGATGTTGGTGGTCAACATGTCGTCGACCGCCACGAACTCGACCAGCTCGCCCTCGGGGGACACCACCGAGATGCCCCCGTTGACCAGCGTGGCGACGCAGACGTTGCCGGCGCTGTCGACCGCCAGCGAGTCGAGGAGCTGCAGGCCCGGGAACCCGTGCAGGCAGTTGGAGGCGTCGAACGCCGCCGGCGCCACCTCCCCCGGGGCGGTCACGTCGCGCTGCATCAGCCGGCCGTTCATGGTCTCCGCCCAGTAGAGCTTCCGGCCGTCGGGGGACAGGCCGATCCCGTTGGGGCTGGCCGCCGGGAACACCACCTCCCGGATGGCCGTACCGTCCGCCGCGGCGTAGTAGATGCCGGTCTGGTGGGCGGTCCGGATCTCGAGGTCGGCATAGCCGTGGTCGGTGAAGTAGAAGCCGCCGTGCTCGTCGAACACCAGGTCGTTCGGCGCCCGCAGCGGCCAGCCGTCGCACTCGGTGTACAGGTCCTCGACCTTGCCGGAGTCGAGGTCGACCCGCTGGATGCTCCCGCCGACGTAGCGGTCCCGTGAGAAGGGGCCGGGGAAGCTGAGCCCGCCCATGCTCACGTCGGTGAAGCAGCCACCGTTGTTGCAGAGGTAGACCGCGCCGTCCGGGCCGATGGCGGCACCGTTGGGACCACCCGGTATGTCGGCGATGGTCTCCTTCGTGCCGTCGGGGAGCACCCGGGTCAGCCGCGGGGCGAGCATCTCGACGACGATCACGCTGCCGTCGGGCATCGCGATCGGGCCCTCCGGGAAGTGCAGCCCCGAAGCGATCTCCTTCAGCTGACTCATTCGGGCCCCCTCAAGCTCCATTTTCGATCAAACTCGTTTCCGACACAAGTGTCAAGAAATGTCGGACGACGACTCGCCTGGGCCATGCCGCCGGGCCACCATACGAGGTGGTAGCTATACCTGGTCTGTTGACGGTGGTGTCGGTCAAGGCCTAGTGGCCCTCGACGGCGCCGACGGGACGGCCGTCGACGATCTGGTCGAGGTACTCCGACAGGCCGGCCCCTTCGAGGTCGCCGTAGCGCCAGCGGGTCATCCCTTCGGTGATGCGCGTCGTCTGGCCGTTGCGCCGGTTGCGCAGCGGGATGTTCGACCACACCTCGCCCTCCACCTCGTAGCGGTGGTGGTCGGTGTGGACGGTGGCGTGCACGGCCGAGTGGTACCAGCGCGGGTCGAACTCGGTGCGGAGCTCGACCTCGCGGATCGGCACCCACTCCTCCCCGTGGCGGGCCCGGTCGTAGAGGAAGCCGCCCACCCGCCGCCGGTCGGCCTCGTCGCCGGACACCGTGGTCGCGAAGCCGAGGTCCGGGCCCAGGTTGACGGTGAGCCACCGGTACCACCAGATGTTCTGCCAGTACCGCGGCCCCCAGCTGTGGTCGCGCAGGCCGAGCCCGTCGGTGAGCTCGAACGACTCGTCGCCGACGGTCACGGTGCCGGTGACCGCCATGTGCTGCTCGAAGTGGCCGCGGGCGAAGGACTTCTCGGGATCGATCCGGGGGAGGGTCTCGCCCTCCTCGGCCTCGGCCTCGCCGCCCCACGGCTTGGCGATGCCCCGGTGGACCTGGTCGATCCGGCAGTCGCTGCGAGGGTTCTCGCTGAACGCCCGCCGGGGGTCCTCCATCTGGGAGGGATCGTCCAGCACGACCGCCGGCCCCTCGTAGGTGACCCGGTGCTCCTCGAACGGGCGGACGACCTCGAACCGCAGGCCGCCCGCATCGTGCCGGTCGTTGTCGCCGATGCGCGGGCGGCCGAACCAGAACGCCACCCGGCCGTCGGGCAGGTACAGGCAGGTCGTCATCTCGGCGTAGCCCTCGTTGGGCCGGTTGCCGAGGCGCACCCAGCCGCCGAGGCCGCAGCCGGCGTCGAAGAAGTTGTAGTAGGCGCTCTCGTTGAAGTTGCTCGCCTCTTCCCGTGGATGCATGTAGTCGTCCTCGGGCTCCAGCCGGATCCGCATCGAACGACCTCCTTTCCCTGGTCAGGCCGGCTAGCCGAGCCGCTCTTTCGGGTAGCCGGCGTAGGACTCCTTGAACACGCCCGAGTGCAGCAGCACGACCGCGGCCACCCGGCCGGTGTCGGTGTCGGTGAGCGTCGTGCAGGTCCAGTACGACTCGGTGCGCCGGCTCTGCCCGAGGCCCGCGATCTCGCTCTCGACCGCGTAGGTCTGGCCGGCGAACACCGGTCCCTCGACCAGCCGGATCTCCAGGTCGAGGAACAGGCCGAGCGCCGGGCCCCGGACCGGCCAGGCGGTGCCGGCCTTGGCCGACAGGACGCTCACCATCTCCATCGGCAGCACCGCGCGACCCCACGGCGAGCGGGCGCCACCGTCCGGCGTGTACCAGGGATGCGGCTCGGTGATGCGCTCCAGCTTCTCGGCGAGCGAGAACGGATAGCCCGGACCGTTGCCGTCGGCGTGGGTGACCGAGGCCACCCGGGGCTGCGGGCTGCGCATGCCGACCACCAGCTGGTCGACGACGAACAGCTCGCCCGGATCGCCCAGCTTGGCGAGCCGGGCGCCGAGCTCCGACTCCGGGTGGTCGGGACCGACCGACGCCGTGCCGACCAGCACCGGTGTGCCGTCGGCCTTGTGGGCCTCGACGCGCCCCGAGGCGGGCCCGGTGGTGGTCAGCGACGCCTGCACCTGCTCGCCCTCGACGACCATGGTGCGGAAGTGGCAGCTCACGCAGCCGCGCTCGAACCAGGCCCGGCCCCACCGTGCGGCGGCGAGGGGGTCGATCTGGCTGAAGTGCGTGGGCGCCTCGATCGGTGCCCCGGCCAGTCCGACGGACGCGGCCGTGTCCGCGTCGTGGACGCTGGCGTGGCCGCCGACATCCTGGTCCTGGAGCATCTGGGCCGGCGACCGCAGCGGCCCGACCAGCGTGATCTCGGTGGCGAAGTGGGCGTCGCTCATGATCCTCCCCCTACCGGGGTTCCTGGCCGTCGTCGACCTTGGCGACCATGCCGGTGACGAACTCGGACGACGGGGACACGAGGTAGAGCAGCGTGCTGTCGAGCTGGGCGGGGTCGCCGAGCCGCTGGCGCGGGAAGAAGCGGGTGATGTCGCCGACCCGCGAGATCATCCCGTCCATCATCTCGGAGCGGAACGCGCCCGGCGCGATGGCGTTGACGTTGATGCCGAAGCGGGCCCACTCGACGGCGAGCGTCTCGGTCATCCGCTCGACGGCCGCCTTGGTCGTCGAGTACAGCGCGGCGCCGGTGCCCGCGTAGTGGTGGGCGCCCATCGACGAGAGGTTGACGATCCGGCCCGGCGCCCGCCGTGCGATCAGCCGCCGGGCGACCTCGCAGGACAGGAGGAACGGGCCGCGCAGGTTGGTGCCGATGACCTCGTCGACCAGCGCGACGGGCATCTTCGTGGCGTACTGGGCGTCGGGCATGCCCGCGTTGTTGACCAGGATCGACACCGGCCCCAGCTCGGCCTCGACGCGGTCGACCGCGGGGCCGATCTGGTCGGCGTCGGTGACGTCGAGCGTCACCGGGACGCAGACGCCGCCGGCGGCCGCGATCTCGGCGGCCAGCTCCTTCAGCCGCTCCTCGCGGCGGGCGGCCGCCGCCACCTTCGCCCCGCACGCCGCCAGCACGGTGGCGAAGCGGCGTCCCAGCCCCGAGCTGGCGCCCGTCACCAGCGCGACCTGGCCCGAGAGGTCGATGGAGAAGTTCGGGAGCCCGAAGCCCTCGGATCCCGCGCTCACCGCGACGCCTCGCCGGGGCCGCACCGAGCTCGTCGCGGAGCTGGCGCTTGAGGACCTTGCCCGCGGCGTTCCGGGGCAGGTCGGCGTCGCGGACGTCGACCACCGACGGCACCTTGAACGCCGCCAGCCGCTCGGCGACGTGGGCCTTCACCGCCTCGGCGTCGAGGTCGCTCCCGGGTCGCCGCCGCACGACGGCGGCGACCTCCTCGCCCAGGGACGCATGGGGGACGCCGACCACGGCGGCGTCGGTGATGTCGGGGTGCTCGAACAGCGCGGCCTCGACCTCCGCCGCGTACACGTTCTCGCCGCCGCGGATGACCACGTCCTTGAGGCGGTCGACCACGTGGACGAAGCCGTCCTCGTCGACGTAGCCGAGGTCGCCGGTGTGGAACCAGCCGTCGGTGAACGCCGCCGCCGTGGCCTCGGGGTTGTCGTGGTAGCCGCGCACGATGGTGGGACCGCTGATCCAGATCTCACCCACCTCCCCGGGGGTGACGTCGTCACCGCCGGGCCCGACGAAGCGCACGTCGACGACCGGGGCGATCACCTTGCCGACGCTGTCGGCCCGGGCCACGTAGTCGGTGCCCATGTTCACGACCATGGCCCCGGTGGTCTCCGTGAGGCCGTAGCCGTTCCCGGGTGCGACCCGGGAGCCGAACTGCTCGTCCACGCGGCGCACCAGCTCGGGAGGGACCAGGGTGGCGCCCGACGCGAGCCCCTGGAGGCTGTCCAGGGAGACGCCGCGCGCCGCGGCGCGATCGAGCAGGTCGAACGCGGTGTGCGGGACCCCGGAGAAGTTGGTGATCGCCTCGCGCTCGATCAGGTCGACCGCCTGATCGGCGTCCCACCGGTACATCAGCACCAACGTGCCGCCGTAGGCCGTGTAGGGGATGAGGTGCGACTGCAGTCCCCCGACGTGGAACAGCGGGAAGGTCAGCAGGGTCCGTGGGGGCGGTGGCATCTCGCCCTGCGCTCCCGCGGCCGGCACGCCCGCGGCGGCCGCCGCCCGGACCGTCCCCAGGTAGAAGCCGGCCATCAGGAAGTTGGTGATGTTGCGGTGGGTGCCGACCGCGCCCTTGGGCCGCCCGGTGGTGCCCGACGTGTAGAGGATGGTGGCGTCGTCGTCCGGGTCGATGCCCGCCTCGGGCAGGGAGGCGTCGTCGTCGAGGTCGCCCAGCAGCTCGTGGAAGCCGGTGACGCCGGGCGGGAGCGCCTCGCTCCGGACCCCCACCACGCCGGCGAGGCCGAGCCCGTCGAGGTCCCCGGCGAGCCGTTCCAGCCGCTCGTGGTCCGCGATGAGCAGCTTCGCCCCCGAGTCGGACAGGCCGTAGGCCAGCTCCGGCCCGGTCCACCAGGCGTTGAGCGGCACCGCGACGGCCCCGATCGACACCGTGGCCCAGAACGACAGCGCCCACTCGGGGTAGTTCCGCATGGCGATGGCGATCCGGTCGCCCCGGCCGATCCCGTACCGCTCGGTGAGCCGCCGGGCGAGGTTGGCCACCAGGATGTGCGCTCGGGCGTAGCTGTAGCGCTCGTCGTCGTAGACGAGGAAGTCGCGTGGCGCGTGGGCCCTGCTCGCCTCCCAGATGTCGCGCAGCGACCCCGGCGCCGTCTTCCAGACCCGCGTGGTCACGCCCCGGATCTCGACCTCGACGATCTCGAACGGCCCGCCCGGGGCCGGTCAGCGACTGTTCCAGCTCGGTCATGGCCATCGGCAGGCTCCCTCAGACCGCGATCTTGAACAGGTCGCGGGCGTTGTCGCCCAGGAACCGCCGCCGGTCGGCGTCTCCGGGGAAGAGGCCCGCCAGCTCGTCGAGGTCGTGGATGTACTCGGGCGTGTGGTCGGCATGCGGGAAGTCCGACGCCCACAGGAACCGGCCGGCGCCGAAGCGCTCCGCCAGTGCGGGGATCGTCCGCTCGTCCGGGTCGCAGCTGATCCAGCACCGCTCCCGGAAGTAGTACGACGGCGGGTTCTCCAGCGGCACCCGATAACCGATGGGGGTGTGGCTGAACACGGCGTCCATGCGGTCGAGCATGTAGCCGATCCATCCGCCGCCCGACTCCAGCACCAGCACCTTGAGCCGGGGGAACTTGTCGAACACCCCGTAGTCGAACAGCGTCGAGTACTGGTGGCGGACGCCGTCCGACGCCTGCACGGACGCGCTGAGGCGGAGCTGGCGGACGTTCTCCCACCCGCCCATGCGGGTGCCCTTGGTCCACTGGGGCTCGAAGGTGGGGTGGATGGCCAGGGGCACGTCGAGGTCCTGGGCCGCGGCGAACACCGGGTCGTGATCGGGATGGCCGAGGGGCATCGCGGTGTGGGTGAACGGGGCGACGAACCCGCCCCGGGCCCCGTCGTCCGACCGCCCGCTCCAGCTCCCGGGCCGCGGCGGCCGGGTCACCGAGCGACAGGTGGGCGGTGGGAACGAGCCGGCCCTCGCCGTCCGAGCACCACTCGCAGATCCAGCGGTTGTAGGCGCGGCAGTAGGCCTGCGACAGCTCGGCGTCGGCGAGCTCGGCCTCCCACAGCAGGCCGGTGGTGGTGTAGAGGACGGCGGCGTCGATGTGCTCGGCGTCGAGCAGCTCGAGCCGGGCCTTGGGCTCGGTGGCGGCCGGCGGCGCGTGGTTGTCGTAGGTGACGGCGGGATCCCGGGCCATCGCCGTCAGGTTCCCGCGGCCCATCGCCGCCAGGGTCGAGGGAAAGCCCCGGGCCGACATGACGGACGGCTTGCCGTCGATCTCGAGCATGTCGAGGCCGTGCTCGTCCTTGACGATCCGCAGGGCGCGGTCCCGGTACTGCGGTTCGAGGTAGGTCTCCCAGAGATCCGACGGCTCGAGGATGTGGCCGTCCGCGTCGACGGCACCGTCCCAGGACAGCCTGTGGGTCTCGTGCATGGCGGGCCCCCTCCCTCGACCGACTATCCCGGAAAACCGACAGAACTGTCAAGAACGCTTGGCTAGGCGAGCGTCGCACGCACCGCGAGTCGTGCCTGCCTGCGTATCCGTGCGTCGTTAAGTCGACGTTGGCATCGGTTACCGGGTCGTATACTTCGCGCCATGACGGGCAAGCCGACGGCGAGGAAGGCGCAAGCCGCCCGGACGACCGCTCGCGGCAGCCGCAATCCGGGCGGTCGCACGCCGAAGAGCGAGGAGACCCGCCGCGCCCTCCTCGCCGCCGCGGCGCGCATGTTCAACGAGCACGGCTACCACGAGACCAGCGTCCCGGACATCGTCCAGGCCGCCGGCGTGGGGCACGGCACGTTCTACGAGTACTTCGGCAGCCGGCGCGAGATCCTGCTCGCCTTGACCAAGCCGGTCATGGAGGCCCGCGACCGGCTGCCCAGCCTCAAGAGCCAGAACCTCGCCGACCGCATCCGGGCCGAGATCTTCTGGTACCTGTCCGACCACGTGGAGCACCTCGAGCTGTCCAAGGTCTGGCACGCGGCGTCGAACTTCGAGCCCGAGATCGCCGAGACCCGGTGGCGCGAGCGGGCCCGGCGCATCCAGCGGGTGCGCAAGGGCATCGAGTCGGCCGAGGTCCGACCGGACATCGACCCGGGCATCGCCGCGGCCGCGCTGGTGGCCATGCTCGAGGAGTTCACGCACCGCTGGTTCATCGAGGGCGACGGCCCGGGCAAGAGTGCCCACGACGTGGTGACGGCCGCCGACACGCTGGGCACGCTCTGGCTCAGTGCCATCGGCCTCTCCAGCTGAGCGGATTCTCGACACCCATGTCGGATCCTTGGGTACCCTGCCGCCATGGGCCACATCCGCTACGAGGTCGGCGATCGGGTGGCGACCGTGACGATCGACCGGCCCGAGAAGCGCAACGCGATGACCTACGCCGTCCTCCACGAGTTCGAGGAGGCCGTCCGCCGGGCCGGGTCTGATGACGGCGTGGGCGCGGTGGTCGTGACGGGGGCCGGTGGTGCGTTCTGCGCCGGCACCGACCTGGCCGACCTCGCCGAGACCCCCGCGGACCAGCGCTCGCGCCGTGGCCGCGACACCGCGGCGGATGCGGAGGCGAGCGGGCGACGGGTGCCGTGGCCGATCGTGGCCTGCCCCAAGCCGGTGATCGCAGCGGTGGACGGTCCCGCGGTGGGGATGGGCGCCGAGTTCGCGACCCAGTGCGACGTGCGCGTGGCGTCCACCCGGGCCCGCTTCGGGTGGATCTTCGTGCTCCGGGGCCTGGTCGCCGACACCGGCGCCGGCACGTTCCTGCTGCCGCGGCTGGTGGGGCCGGCGGCGGCGATGCGCCTGCTGTTCTCCGGCGAGATCATCGACGCGGCCGAGGCGCTGCGGCTCGGGTTCGTCACCGCCGTGGTCGAGCCGGACGAGCTGCCGGCGGCCGCCGAGGCCGAGGCCCGCCGCTACCTCGACGCCTCGCCGTTCGCCCTCCGTCGCACCAAGGAGCTGGTGTACGGCGGCATGGTCCGGCCGGTGGAGGAGCACCTGCGCGAGACCGCCCGGCTGCTGGAGGAGTGCTTCGGATCCGAGGACCACCGCGAAGGCGTGGCCGCCTTCCTGGAGCGTCGCCCGGCCGCGTTCACCGGTCGGTGAGCTCGGCGAGGACCGCGTCGTCGCCCGAGAAGTCGAAATCGAACCGGTCGCGGCCCTCGGCCTCGAACCACTCGTAGGCGTCCCGGTACGCCGCCTCGAGCCCGAAGGCCGGCTCCCAGTCCAGGTCGGGACCGCGCCTTGTCGATGGAGAACATCGCCCCGCCCACCAGGCCCTCGCCCCAGTGGACCAGGGGCGGCCGGGCCCGGCGGGCGATGTCGAGCGGAACGTGCACGACCTCGGCCTCGACGCCCACGGCCCGGGCCATCAGCCGCACGCACCCGAGGATGCTGGTGATCTCGGCGCCGCCCACGTTGTACACGGCGCCGACGGCCCGCTCGTTGCCGGCCACGGCGACCATCAGCCGGGCGACGTCCTGCACGTGCACGAGGTGCACGAAGGGGAACCCCTCGCCCGGCACCAGGATGGGCCGCCCCTGCTCCAGGCGGGCGAAGAACACCGGCTCGCGGCTGGCCAGCGGCGTCTTGGGCCCGACGGTGTGGGTGACCCGCAGCGAGGTGGCGGGGAACCCCTCGGTCCGGTGGAGCTGCGCCAGGTAGTCCTCGCAGGCGACCTTGCCGGCCCCGTAGGCCTTGCGCGGGTCGCGGTCGTCCGGAGCGTGGCGGGCGAAGTGCTCCCTGACGGGCTGGACGAAGCTGCGCTTGTAGACCGCCACGGAGCTGGTGAACACGAACTGCCGGACGCGCCCGCGGAACAGCTCGACCAGCGGGACGAGGTCCTCGACCTGGTAGGAGGTGTTGTCGTAGACGATGTCGAACTCGTCGCGGTGCGGTTCGAGCACCTCGCGCAGGACGCCGGCCTGGCGCCGGTCGCCGTGCAGGCGGCGTGCGCCTTCGGGGAGCGGCGCGACGTGGCTGTTCATGACCGTCAGGTCGAAGCCGCGCCGGGCGAGCTCGAACACCAGGTGCAGCCCGATGTACCGGTTGCCCCCGAGGACCAGCGCCCGCATCACGCGAGGCGAAGCTAGTACAACCGACAGTAGTGTCAACTTCGATGAGCTCGACGAACGGCGCGCCCGTCCCCGTCGGCATCGACCCCGGCCCGGTCGAGGCGTGGTTCCGGGCGCACGTGCCCGAGGCTCGACCGCCGTTGCGCTACGAGCGGGTGGCCGGGGGGCACTCCTGCCTGACGTACGTGGTCACCGACGGGGACGGGAAGCGCTACGTCCTGCGCCGCCCGCCTCTCGGGACGGTGCTGGCGACGGCTCACGACGTCGCCCGCGAGCACCGGGTCATGTCGGCGCTGCGGGACACCGCCGTCCCCGTGCCGCGCATGCGCGGCCTCTGTGAGGACGACCGGGTCAACGGCGCGCCGTTCTACGTGATGAGCTACGTCGACGGCGTGGTCCTGCACACGGCCGGCGACGCCGAGCGTCTGCTCCCGTCGTACCGCCGCCCGCCGGCGAGCCGCCGAGACCATGGTCGATGCGCTGGTCGCGCTGCACGCGGTGGACATCGACGGGGTCGGGCTCGGTGACTTCGCCCGGCGCCGCGGCTACCTCGACCGCCAGCTCCGGCGGTGGTCGGCCCAGTGGGAGGCATCGAAGACCCGCGAGCTGCCGGCCATGGAGCGGCTGCACGCCTGGTTGGTCGAGCACCGCCCGGCCGAGCCCGAGACGTGCATCGTCCACGGCGACATCCGGCTGGGCAATGCCCTGCACGCGCCGGACGGCACCACCGTGGCGCTCCTCGACTGGGAGCTCAGCACCCTGGGCGACCCGCTGGCCGACGTGTCCTACCTCCTGCGGTCCTGGGCGACGCCCGACGAGGCGGCCGGGGGCGAGGGCCCTCCGGCTGCGGCGGCCGGCTTCCCCACCCGGGACGAGCTGGCCGAGCGGTACGCCGGCGGGGTCGGGCCGGGCCCTCGACGACCTCGCCTACTGGACGGCGCTGAACGCCTGGCGCTCGGCGGCGATCTCCGAAGGCGTCTACCGGCGCTACATCGACGGGATGATGGGCGACGCACCGCCCGACGTGGAGCGCTACGCCCGCAGCGTCGAGGTCGGCGTCCACCAGGGCCTCGTCGCCGCAGGATTGGCGTGATGCAGTACCAGCCGACCGCGGAGGAGCTGCTGGCGGCCATCGCGGAGCTGCTCGAGGACGAGGTGCTGGCCGCGGTGCCGGACGCGCTGAAGCACAAGACCCGGGTGGCCGCCAACCTCGCCCGCATCCTCGAACGGCAGGAGGCGCTCGGGCCCGGCGCCGCCGGGCGGGAGCGGGAGCGGCTCGCCGCCCTGGTCGGCCCCGGCGACGGCGAAGACACGGCCGAGCTGTCGCGGCGGCTGGCGCAGCGGATCAGGACCGACGACGACCCCGCCTTCCAGCGGAACGCCTGGGACGCCCTGGTGGCCATCTGCCGCGAGGACCTCGCCATCGCCAAGCCGGGTCACGACGCCTGGGAGGGGCCGTGAGGCACCGATCTCGCCGTCGGTCTCGCCCGGTTCCTCAGCGAGCACTTCGACGAGCCGGTCACGGTCGGCGGGCTGGCCGCCTCGTCGGCCGGCGCCCGCCGCGGCAACGTCCTGTTCGACGCCGAGAGCGCGAGTCGGTCCCTGCGCCTGGCGGCGACGATCCTCCCGACGGCCGCCATCGAGATCAATCCGATCACGGCCGAGGCCGCCGTCCGCAACCTGGCCGAGGAGCACGGGGTGCCGGTGCCCCACATCCACGCCGTCTGCACCGATCCGAGCTTCGTCGGCGGCCCGTTCTTCCTGTCCGACCGGGTCGACGGGGAGTCCGTGCCCCGCCGGGTGTTGCGGCTGGTGCACACCGAAGGGATCGGGGAGCGCGTGGCCGGGCAGCTGGGCGAGGCGTTGGGCCGGCTCCACTCGATCGACCCCGACCGAGCGCCCGAGGACCTGATCGACGATCGCTCCGAGAACCCGGCGGAGACCGCTCTGGTGGGCGCCGACCGGATGCTGGCGGACCTCCCGCTGCCCCGCCCGGCCCTGGCGTTCGGGATGCGCTGGCTCGAGCGCCACCTGCCCCCGGCGCCCCCGCGCCGCACGATCGTCCACACCGACGCCCGCAACGGCAACGTCCTCGTCAGTGCCCGAGGCCTGGAGGCGGTGCTGGACTGGGAGGGCACCGTGCGCCACGGCGATCCCATGCAGGACCTCGCCTGGCCCGCGCTGCGCATGTGGCGGTTCAAGGAGGACGGCCGGGAGATCGGCGGCTTCGCGGGCCGGGCGCCGTTCGTGGCGGGCTACGAGCGGGCGGGCGGCAGCTTCGACGGCGAGCGGTTCGCATGGTGGAAGGCCCTCGGGACCCTCCGCTGGGCGCTCGGCCTGGCCGGCCAGACCGCCGCCCACCTCGATGGCAGCTTCCGCAGCATCGTGATGGCGGCCAGCGGCCGCCGCGTCCCCGAGCTCGAATGGGACCTCCTCATGCTCGTCCGGCCGTCCGGTTGAGCGGACCTAGCCGGCACCTGACGCGGCGTCGGGCCGGTGGAGGCCGCAACTGACGCCGCCACCGGAGCTGAGGCAGACCTGTTCGATGCCGGGTGGCGGTGCCACGAGGTGGATGGTCCACTCACCGGCGGTGGTGGTCTCCGCGGGGAGCTCGCCCGCGTCGGGAGCGCGGCTGGCGTCGTGCCCTCCGACGATCTGGAAGTCGTCGGTCGTCGACGCCACGGTGACGTACCACGTGCCGTCGATCATCCAGTCGGCGGCCAAGTCGCTGCCGAGCGTGTCCGCCGGGCAGGTGGGGGGTCCATCGGTGGGACGGTCGAGGCACAGCCGCACGAAATCGCCTTCACCGTGGATCTCGACGCGGCCGATGGCGGTCTCGCCGGAGGCCAGGACGGGAAGCGCCGCGGTCTTGGCCCCGACCTCGTCCCGCAAGGCGGCGAGGTCGGTCTCGCTCGCGACGGTCAACGAGCGCGCCACCCGTTCCAGCTGTTCCCGGCTGGGCGCCGTCGCTCCGGAGCCGACGAGCGATTCGATGCGGATCGATCGACCGTCGGGCCAGAAGACCTCCAATGTGCGCGAGGCGTCGTCGAAGCTGCTGAGGGGCCCGTCGGCGTCCCCGACCTCGGATCCTCGCTCGTACCATGCCGCTAGGTAGCCGAACGAGACCTCGCTGCTCGCCTCGGTATGGATCCACAGACCGGGGCGACCGTCGGTCGAGCCGCGGAGGGGACACCCTGGCTGAAAGAGAAGCTGGCCTCATGGCCCGAGGGCGGCCAGCTGGCGACCTCTCCTCGGAGTGCCCACTCATCGTCGTCCGGGGGAGCGAACCCGTCGGCCGGGTCATCCGAGCGCCACTCCAGCGAGTCCAGCACGGCTATCGCCTCGTCCCGGGGCGTCCCCTTGTACAAGGCGGTGATGGTCGCACCCCGCTCGTCCCAGGTGATCGCCTCGCCGACGTCGTCCTCCTCGACGTCCCAGCTGGGCCCCGCCCGGCCGGTCTGTCCCCGCACCGTGACCGGCTCGGCCGTGTCGGCCACGACCTCGTACCGGTACGACGTGATGTAGATGGCCCGGCCCCCGTCGGGGTCCCCGAACAGCTGAGGGATCGTGATGTCCGCTCGGAGAGCCGCGCCTCGCCCGACGAGGACGAGAAGTCGAGCCCCCAGAGCTCCATGCCGTCCGGCATCCAGGCGGGCGCGAGCCATCCGTCGGGCGGGTCCCCCATGGCCGCCACGCTCACGCGGTCCTCGGCCGCGTCGCGGCGGAGCGCGCCGGCGCCCGCGGCCACCAGCGCCAGGACCGCGAGCGCCGCGGCCGCCGGCAGGAGGCGCCGCCGCTCGGCCGGTGCCCGGCGCGGCATGACCCGCAGCGGCGGAGGCTCCGAGGCGTCCCGGACCTCGTCCGACCGGTCGCTCGGGCTCGCTTCGACCGTCATCGCCTGCTCGGCCTTGACCTCGAGGGTGCGCGTGAGGACGGCGGTGAGTCGACGGGAGGTGATCATCGGGCGAGCTCCTTTCGGAGGTCCTTGAGGGCCCGGCGGGTGCGGCTGCGCACCGTCGCCGCCGGGCAACCCAGCAGCTCGGCGATCTCGTGGTGCCGAAGTTGCTCGTAGTAGCGCAGCACCAGCACGGCCCGCCGGTCCGGATCGAGCCGCGAGGGCCGCCCAGGTCTCGTCGACCTCGGGGATGCTGCTCGGCCGGTCGACGCCCACCTGCCGGACCAGCCGTTGCTCGGTGGTACGCCGCTTGTGCCAGGTCAGGCACAGGCGCACGACCACCGTGCGCAGGAACCCCGCGGGGCTCGTCACCTCGTCGAAATGCTCGAACAAGCGGAGGAAGGCGTCCTGAGCCAGCTCCTCGGCGACGTCCTGCGACCCCACCAGCAGCGCCGCCAAGCCGACGATGGCGCGTGACTCGGCGGCGTACACGTCGTCGAACGACGATCGCACCGGCCTGGCGACGTCCTCAGGCTCGGCCGACACGGCACTTCCCCCTCGCGTCCATGGCACAACGACCATCGATCCCACCGAAAAGTGCCCGCAGCTTGGCATCGGGGGTCCACGCATCAGACGTCAGCGGCAACCGCATCTTCCCGCCGATCGGCTTCACCAGCAGCTGAGAGCGCCCAGCAGGCCTCTTCACCCGGGTGGGCGTCACCGCCAGCTCGTACGGTCATCAGCCCGCTATGAGGTGATCTGACGATTTTGCGCAACTAATGGTTGCGCGTCCTCGCGCCGGTTGGGTAGCGTCATGCGCAACCAAACGTTGCGGGAGGATCGTCATGGAGTTCGGGACCATCGAGCGTGAGATCTACGTCGAGGCGTCTCCCGACGTCGTGTTCGAGGTGGTGAGCAGCCCCCAACACCTGCAGGAGTGGTGGCCCGACGAGGCGCACTACGAGCCGGTGCCCGGGTCGACGGGCGAGATCGTCTTCGGCGAGCCCGGTGCCGGTGGGGTGGTGGTCCCGTTCACCGTCGTCGCCGCGCAGCCGCCGAAGACCTTCTCGTTCCGCTGGACGCAGCCGGCGGGCGAGCCGGCGGTGGCGGGCAATTCGCTGCTGGTGACCTTCGAGCTGACCCCGTCCGGTGGCGGCACGCTGCTGAAGATGACCGAGAGCGGCTTCCGGGAGATGGGCTGGGAGGCTGCCGTCCTCGAGCAGCAGTACCGGGAGCACGCGACCGGCTGGGACTTCTACCTGCCGCGGCTGGCGCCCTACGTGGCGACGCTGGAGGTGCGGCCGTGAGTGCGGCCCTCCTGGAGAGGATCGACGACGACCTCTGGTCGGCGATCGGCGACCCGACCCGGCGGCGGATGCTCGACCTGCTCCTCGTCGACGGCGACGGCACCGCGACCACGCTGAGCGGGCAGCTGCCGGTGACCCGGCAGGCGGTGGCCAAGCACCTCGGCGTCCTCGACCGGGTGGGACTGGTCCGGGCGACGCCGGCGGGCCGGGAGAAGCGCTACCGGGTGGACGACGCCCAGCTGTCCCGCGCGGTGGCGCAGCTCAACTCGGTCGGCTCGGCCTGGGACGCCCGGCTGCAGCGGATCAAGCGGATCGCCGAGGCGATCCAGCGCAGCCAGCCCTGAAAATCAAAAACCATGGAATCAAAGGAGAACAGTCAAGATGGTGGACATTCTGCACCGGGTCGGGGTCGAGTCCCCGTCGCCGGAGAAGGTGTACGACGCGCTCACGACCGTGGACGGTCTCGCCGGCTGGTGGTCCGACGACACGAAGGGGATCGCCGAGGTCGGAGGCGTGCTGCAGTTCCGGTTCCCCGCGGGCGGCTTCGACATGGAGGTCGTCGAGCAGCGGCCGTCCGAGCTGGTGGAGTGGAAGGTCATCGACGGCCCCGAGGAGTGGGTCGGCACGACGATCGACTGGCGGCTCCGCCAGGACGGTGATCACACGATCGTGCTGTTCAAGCACCAGGGCTGGAAGGAGCCGGTGGAGTTCATGCACCACTGCAGCACCAAGTGGGCGACCTACCTGATGAGCCTGAAGTCGCTGGTCGAGACCGGCGAGGGTGCGCCGAGCCCGCGGGACGTGCACGTCGCCTACCCGGACTGACCTCACGGCCCCGGGATTGACAGGTGGTCGGGACGTGGCTCTGATGTGCGACATCAGGGCCACGTCCTGATGTTCCGGCGAGGGGGCTCGGGGGGCGATGACGGACACCGGTCCCGGGGTGGTGGTCGGGGCGCGCGTGGGGCCGTTCGAGGGGTGCGTCGACCGTGACCTGGTGCGCCGGTACGCGGCGGCTACCGCCGACCCGTCGCCGGGGGTGCGGGCCGGCGAGGCCGTGCCTGCGGTGGCGATCGCGACGCAGATCTGGGACGCCCAGAACGCGGCGCGGGCGGAGGCCGTGCCCGCCTGGCTCCAGCAGGAGGCGAGCGGCGGGGTCCACGGCGAGCACGACATCGTCCTCCACCGCCCGATCGTGCCCGGCGAGCCGCTGCGCACGTGGGTCGAGGCCCACGGGGCCCGGCCCGCGGGGCGGAACGCCCTCGTGACCCTGCGCTACGTCACGCTGGACGCGGCCGGCGACACGCTGGCCGAGCAGTGGTGGACGACCGTGTACCTGGGCGTGACCTGCGCGGCGACCGGCGAGCCCCGCGCCGGCGCACGCCCTCGCCGAGGAGGCCCGGGCCCGCCCGCTGGGCTCGTGCGACATGGCCGTCGACGAGGGGATGGCCCGCCGCTACGCCGAGGTGTCCGGCGACTGGTCGCCCCACCACTTCGAGGTCGAGGCGGCCCGGCGCAGCGGGTTCGACCGGCCGTTCCTCCACGGGCTGTGCACGATGGCCCTGTGCGCCCGGGGCGTCGTCGAGCAGGTCGCGGGCGGCGACCCCGATCGGGTCCGGCGCCTCGCCGTCCGCTTCGCCACCCCGGTGCCGCTGGGCGAGACGCTGCGGCTCCGCCTCTACGACGCCGGGGACCGGCGCTACGGCTTCGAGGCCGATTGCGCCGGCGCCACCGTCATCACCCACGGCCGCGCCGAGCTGCGCTGACCGCCGTCGCCGGGGGAGGGGTGACCCCTGCGAGGGGCGCGATCGCCTGTACCGTTCGTCCGGCAAGGCCGACACGCTGCTGGGGAGCTGCTGACATGCCTGTGCCCGACGAACGTGAAGAGCTCGCGCCCTATCCCGCGCACCTACGCCCGGTCCGGTTCCCGTCCGCCACTGCGGACACGGCCCGGGCGACGTGCCAGATGGCGTTCGACAAGGCCTTCGCCGCGTAGTGACCGGCGCACGCTGGTCCTGACACGCAGAAATTCCCTAGATTCGGGGGTATCGGGTACCGGGGGACGACGTCGTGACTGACGAATCAGAGGAGACCAGCGACGAAGGCCCGTTCCCCATCGAGCTGGACGTGCCGCGACTGGCCCGGATCCGCAACGCGATCAGCGGGGGTGACGCGAACTTCTCCGTCGACCGGGACGTGGTGAAGTCGCTGGCCGACGCCACCCCGGCCGGCCTCGCCGGGCTCCAGGGCGTGATCGACGCGCTGCACCGGTTCAAGATGCGGGGGGTGCGCACCGTCGCCGACGAGTCCGACGTCCGCCAGTTCCTGCACATCGGCACGGCGACGTCGTCATCGGAGATGGTGCACGAGCACGTGCTGTCCCTCGTGCCGGACGCGCGGATCGTGTACGCCAGCTACGACACCACCACCCTGGCGCACGTGCACGCCCTGTGGCGTGACGCACCCGACGGTGCGGTGGCGCACGTCCACAGCCGGTTCGATCACCCGGAGCGGATCCTGGCGGGGGCGGCCGACACGCTTGCCCTGGGCGAGCCGGTCGCCGTCGTGCTGCCGACCACGCTCAACGTCGTCACCGACGAGGTCGCCCAGGCCCTGGTGGACGCGCTGCGGGGCGCCCTCGCCTCCGGCAGCTACATCGTGATGGCCCAGACCAGCCTCGACATCTACGCCGAGGGCGCCGCCGAGGTGGTCGAGATGCTCAACGGGGCGCTCGAGGAGCCTTACATCGCTCGCCCCAGGAGTGAGATCGCGCACCACCTGGAGGGCTTCGACCTGCTCGACCCGGGCCTGGTCCCGATCGAGCAGTGGCGGAGCGACGGCGACCCGCCGTTCCTCCCCGAGGGCCAGCTCATCCCGCTGTTCGGCGCGGTCGGCCGCAAGCCCTGACGGGCGACGGCCGGGCAGCTGCAACGCTCCTCATCCTGATCCACGCGTCTTGTGCGGCTCGAGGAAGGCGAGCAGGTCGCGGGCCAGCTGATCGGGCGCGTCTTCGGCGAGGTGGTGGCCGGAGTCGATGGCGTGGCCGCGGACGTCGGGGGCCCAGGTGCGCCAGATGCCGAGGATGTCCGGGTAGAGCGACTCGAGGTCGCTGCGGCCGGCCCAGATGACCAGGACGGGGCACGCGATGCGCCGGCCGGCGGCGCGGTCGGCGTCGTCGGCGGCCCGGTCGGGGCCGAGGCCGGCGCGGTAGTCCTCGCACATGGCGTGGACCGTGGCGGGGTCGTGGATGGCGCGCTTGGTAGTCCTCCCACGCATCCTCGCCCATGCTGGCCCGGTCGTCGTCGCCGCGGAGCGAGTACCACCGGTCCGGGTCGGCGCCGATGACCGCCTCGGGGAGCCGGGGCTGGGCCAGGAAGAACCAGTGCCACCAGGCCTGGGCGAAGCGGGCGTTGCAGCGAGCGAGGGCCTCGCCTATGGGCACGCCGTCGAGCACGCAGAGGCGGGTGACCGCGTCCGGGTGGTCGAGCGCCGTGCGCTGGGCCACGTAGGTGCCCCGGTCGTGGCCGACGACCGCGAAGCGCTCGTGGCCGAGGCGCCGCATCAGGGCGACGCAGTCGCGGGCCATGGCCCGCTTCGAGTAGGGCTCGTGGTCCTCGGTGGTCGGGGGCTTCGACGAGCCTCCGTAGCCTCGGAGGTCCGGGCACACCACCGTGTGCTCGCCGGCGAGGAGCGGCGCGACGCGGTGCCAGGTGGCGTGCGTGCGCGGGTGCCCGTGCAGCAGGAGCACGGGCGGGCCCGACCCGCCGTGACGGACACGGAGCTCGGCCTCGCCGACGTCGAGGGTTTCGAGCAGGAAGTCGTCGAAGAACGCCATCGGCGCCGTGGTCAGGTCCACCACCCGTCCCTGAGCCCGGGGTCAGTCCCCGAGGGCGGCGAGAGAGGCGGCCAGCACGTCGAGCGCCTCGCTGGCCTCCTCGTCGGTCAGCGTCATGGGCGGCGCCATGCGGATCACGTTGCCGTGCAGGCCACCCTTGCCGACCAGCAGCCCCCGCTCCCGGGTCGCCTCCAGCAGCTGCGCGGCCGCGGCCGGGTCGGGTAGCTCGCCCCCGGCCACGACCAGCTCGAGCGCCAGCATCAGGCCCCGGCCGCGCACGTCCCCGACCACCGCGTGGGTGTCGGCGAGGTCGCGCAGGCCCGACAGCAGCCGGTCGCCCAGCTTGGCCGCATTGGCCTGGAGGTCGTGGTCGAGCAGGTAGTCGATCGTGGCGTTGGCGGCGGAGGTCGAGAGCGGGTTGCCGCCGAAGGTCGAGATCGAGTTGGTGGGGACCGCCTCCATGATGTCCCCGCGGCCGACCACGCCCCCGATGGCCAGCCCGTTGCCCATGCCCTTGGCGAATGTGATCAGGTCCGGCTCGACCCCGTGGGCCTGGAAGCCCCAGAAGTGGTCGCCGGTCCGGCCCCAGCCGGTCTGCACCTCGTCGGACACGAACAGCCCGCCGTGCTCGGCCACCACCTCGGCGAGCGCCCCGAGGAGGCCGTCGGGGCCCGACGTGAAGCCGCCCACGCCCTGGATCGGCTCGGCCAGCAGGCAGGCGATCTCCCCGCTGGTGGCGGTGGCGAGGGTCTGGCGCAGGTCGTCGACGCAGGCCGCGATGTAGGCGTCGTCGTCGAGGTGCCGGTACGGGCTGCGATAGCGGTAGCCGCCCTCGACGTAGGCGACCCGGAAGGGGGACAGGGGTGTAGCCGACCAGCCGCGGTTGCCGGTCACCGCGATGGGGCCGAACCCGCGGCCGTGGTAGGAGTTGCGCATGGCCAGCACCTGCTGGGACCCGCGGTGGTTGGTGGCCAGGGTGAGGGCGGTGTCGTTGGCCTCGCTCCCCGAGTTGCAGAGGAACACCTTGGCGTCCGGGATCCCGGACAGCCGGGAGATCTTCTCGGCCAGGTCGACCTGGGCGCGGATCAGGTAGAGCGTCGAGGTGTGGACGACCCCGGAGTCGACCTGGCGCCGCACCGCATCGGAGATCTCGGCGATGTCGTAGCCGATGGCGTTGGTCAGGATCCCGCCCAAGAAATCGAGGTACCGGCGGCCCTCGCCGTCGGTGACCCGGCGCCCGGAGCCCGACACGATCTCGATCGGCTGCTCGTAGAACAAGGTCAGCCAGGACGGCATGACCGCCCGGTGCCGGCGCAGCAGCTCGGCGTCACCCATGGTTCCCTCCCGGGCTCGACGTCACCGCGAGGGTAGGCGGTCCCCCGAACGGGTGGGCCGTTCGGGGGCCGCGATGGGGGAGTGGTGGCGGGTCAGCCGCCGGCGATCCCGGCCTCGGCGTCGACGATCGAGTCGTCGGGCACCGGGACGCATGGTCCGACCGGGGTCGTCGAGAGCCCCAGCGTCGCATTCGTCGCGATCTCGTCGCCGTGCTCGTCCATCTGGAACTCGAACACGGCGGTCTCGCCGGGCTGGAGCTGGTCGGGGTGCAGGATGTATTGCGGATCGCACCCACGGGCGTGTCGTCCCACGTGAAGAGCGACCCAGCCCGGCCGTCCCGCACCCACCCGGTCGAGCGGGCCGGGTCGCAGCCGTAGCCGCTCTCGAGGAAGTCGACCACCGCGGGGACGCCCAGGGCGTTGAGCCGTCGCTCCAGGTCCTTGGGGTGCTCGGGCTCGCGGAGGGTGATGATGATCGAGCCGTCGTCGGCGCGCTGGGCGGTGTTGGCGCTGGCGGGCTCGTTGCCGCCGACCATGGTCGACGCCGCGATGCCGAACACGGCGAGCGCGGCGGCGGCGAGGCCGAGGCGCCGCCAGCGGCGGCCGGAGGTGACGGCGGGCGGGCTGTCGGGGGTGGAGTCGAGGTCCTGCTCGATGTGGGCCATCAGTTCGTCCTTCAGCTCGGTGAGCCGGCCCGTGGGGAGGTCTCGCTCCTGCGGGATGTCGTGATCAGTCACTGCTCCTCCTCCACTGTCCGGGAGGCTCGATCAAGCCTCGTCCTATCTGTGTCCACACGATCCGGCGGGTTCCCCTGAAGCTCGGCCAGTCGGGCCCGGGCCCGGGCGAGGCGGGACCGGACGGTGCCCACCGGGACGCCGAGCACGGCGGCCGCCTCGGGGTAGGTCAGCTCCGACCAGGCGCACAGGGCCAGCACCTCCTGGTGGCGGTGGGGCAACTGCTCGACCAGGTCCAGCACGCGGCGCATCTGGCGCTCGTCGGCCAGGCGCCCGGCCACGTCGTCGGCCGGATCGGGCTCGGTGCCCGGGCGGGGGAGCCGGGCGACCGCCGCGTGGTAGCGGCCGAGCGACCGCCGATGGTTGCGCAGGAGGTTGTTGGCCACGCCCAGCAGCCACGGTCGCGCCGATTCGTGCAGCGGCCGGACGTCGTGCCGTCGCCGCCACGCCTCCACGAACACCGCGGAGGTGATCTCCTCCGCGTCGGCCCAGCTCGCCGTGCGCCGGAAGCAGTGGTTGTAGACGCTGCGGGCGTGGCGTTCGAACAAGGTGCCGAAGCACTCGGGGTCGCCCGCCACGGCGCGGTCCCACAGCTCGCTGTCCGATAGCGGGCGCGGTCATCGGCCTCGCTCCTCTGCTCACACCCACCAGTGTCCGCAGGGCTCCCCGCGGTTCCCTGTCACGGATCGGAGTGGATGAGGGGCGAGGCAATAGGGGTCACTGACCGGCGCCGGAGGCAATAGGGGTCGGGGGCCGGCCTCCATCGCCTCGGGCCCGTAGCGGTGGCCCCTATTGCCTCGGGTTGATCGGGGCGCCCTGGCCGCCGCCTCGCACCCGGTGCCCGCCCGGCCCGGGGCCTGACGCGGGCGGTCAGGCCGGGGCGGCCTGGTCCGAAGCTGCCTGCGGGGCGTGGCGGACCCGCAGGCACTCTTCCACCCGGAACAGGCGCAGGCCCCGGAGCGTGTCGGCCGGGAGGTCGGGCTCCGCCTCGGCGGTGGGCACCACCTCGGGGCGCTCCACGCGGTGGGTGGTCCCCTGGTCCACGATGGTGGCGGACCCGCTCGCCAGCACGTTCTTGAGCCAGTCGGTGTTGGGCCCGTAGGGCAGGGCGATGACGAACCCGTCGTCGGTGGCCAGGGCCGAGACCGGCGTCTCGTACTCGCGGCCGCTGGACCGCCCGACGTGGCGGACCACCGACGTGGACACGCCCGCCTGCCCGGCGGAGCGGAGCACGATGGGCTTGGTGGCCCGGCTGAGGCGGCGGACGGTGTTCATCACCGGCGGCGAGTTCGCCCGCATCCCGGCGACGAAGACGATCCCGATCAGCGTCAGCGCGAGCAGCAGGGTGACGGTGAGCTTGGCGAGGGCCCGGATCATGGCCACCTCCTCAGGGGTGCGACGCCCCCAATCTCACCCACCGTCCCGGCGCCGTCCAGCGCCGGCTCCAGTTTCCGCGAGGTCAGGGGATGGCGCCCAGCTCCTTCAGCTCGATGATGCGGTCCCAGTCGTGGCCCAGCTCGAGCAGGACCTCCTCGGTGTGCTGGGCGAACTCGGGCGGCATCGAGCGCGCCGCCCAGGGCGTGCCGCCGAAGTCGACGGGCGAGGCGACCATCTCCACCTCCTCGCCGGTGCCGGTGGGGACGGTGACGAAGCCGCCCGCGGCCCGGGCCGTGGGGTCGTCGATCGTCTCGTGGGCGTGCTGCACCGGCGCCCACCACACGTCCTCACGGTCGAAGATCGGCGCCCACTCGGCCAGCGGGCGGGTGGCGAAGATGGCGTTGAGCGCGGTCACCAGCTCGGCCGAGTGCTGGAAGCGGGCCATGATCGACGAGAACCGCTCGTCGTCGGCCCACTCCGGCCGCCCGACGGCGCGGAGCACGTCCGGCCAGTGGCGGTCGCCCTGGAGGCCGAGCATCCAGAACCGCTTGCCGTCCCCGGCCTCGTACGCGCTGATCAGCGGGTTGGGCGGCGCCGCCACCGACATGGGGGTGGTCGGGAAGCCGAGGCGCAGCGACATGCTGATGTCCCAGCCGAGCATGTACATGCCGATGCGCAGCAGCGACACCGACACCAGCTGCCCCTCGCCCGTGCGCTCCCGGGCATACAGCGCCGCCGACACCGCCCCGGCGGCGGCCATGCCCGCCATGTGGTCGCCCATCCCGCCCCGCTGGTAGGGCAGCGCGGCGCCCTCCGGGGTCAGCGAGGCGGCGACCCCGGCCCGGGACCAGAACGCGCCCACGTCGTAGGCCGCCCGGTCGCTGTCCTCGCCCGCCAGCCCGTAGCCGGTCACGTGGGCGTAGACGAGCCTCGGGTTGCGGGCCGACACCGTGGCGTGGTCGAGGCCCGCCCGGGCCAGCGCGGCCGGGCGGGCGTTGGTGACGAACACGTCGGCCCCGTCGACCAGCCGGGCCGCGATCTCGCGGCCCTCGGCGAGCGCGAGGTTGAGCGCCACGCTGCGCTTGTTGCGGTTGTCGAGCTCGAACGGCGGGCTGGTCCCACCCGCCCCCAGCGCGGACAGCAGCCCTCGGAACGGGTCGCCCTCGGGCGGCTCGATCTTGACGACGTCGGCCCCCCAGTCGCCGAGCACCGCCGCGGCCGCGGGGCCGGCGACCCACAGGCCCAGCTCGACGACCTTGACCCCCTCCATCGGTCCTGGCATGGGGGCACCCTACGCGGCCAGGTCGTCGATGAGCTCCGCGACGATGCCGGCGGAGCTCAGCCGCCAGCCGACCCGCCGGTCGAACCTGGCGCCCCGGCCGGGGCGGGCCCGGTCGGCGGCCAGGTGGCGCAGCGCCTTCCACAGGGCCCACCCCCGCGCCCGGGCCCAGGCGGACGCCTCGACGGGCACGTCCGCCCGGAACCGCGCCCGGCTCTCGCCGTGGAAGAACGTCCAGGCGATGGTCAGGTCGCACGCGGGATCGCCTACCGCACAGCAGCCGAAGTCGAGCACGCCGGCCAGGCGCCCGTCGCGCACCAGCAGGTTGGTGCCGGTCACGTCCCCGTGGGCCCACACCGGCGGCGCCCCGGGGTGGGCCGCGAGGGCGGCCTCCCAGACTGCGAGGCGCGGCCCGGGTGTCGATGGTGCCGTCCAGCCCGGCCAGGTCCTCGCGGGTCTCAGCGTCCCAGACCGAGACCGGTCCGCCCCGCGAGAAGGAGTGGTCCCCGGGCGCCGGTCCCTCGGGCTCGCAGGCGTAGAGCGCGGCCAGGAAGCCGGCGAGGTCGGCCGCGAAAGCCACGGGGTCGGGCACCCGGTCGGCGGTGAGCAGGTCGCCGTCGATCCAGCGGTACACGGACCACGGCCGGGGGAACAGCGGGCCGGGCTCGCCCCGCCCCGCCGGGGTCGGGATGGGAACGGGCAGCCGGGGCGCGAGGACGGGCAGCCAGCGCTGCTCCTTGTCGACCTGGGCGGCGTAAGCGTCGGCGCTCGGCAGGCGGACCGACAGGCGCGGGCCCGAGGCGGAAGGTCGTGTTGTCCCACCCGTCCAGCTCGACGGGCGTGACGGGCAGGCCCGCCCACTGCGGGAACTGCGACGCCACCAGCCGCTCCACCAGCTCGACCGTGATGTCCCCCTTCAGCACCGCCCGAGTGTGGCCCGCGGACCGCGCCACCCCCGCCCGACTTTCGGCCGCGGGCTGCGTGGCGTACGCATGGGGTCGTGGACGGCACCTTCGAGCTCGTCGGCGTGGCCGGCGGCATCCTGGTGGCGGCCGGGGTCGTCCTGATCCTCATGGGCTGGGACGGCCTGGCCGAGCGCCTGCCCAGCCAGGTCCCACCCCGACGGTTCGCCCGCTACGCGTTCGTGGCGGGGGGCGTTCTCCTGGCGATCGCGGCGGTGGCGCTCGCCGCTCCGGGCGGCTGAGCGGCACCGTCAGCCCGGGCCCTGCCCCAGGCCGAGCCCGCGCTCGCGGCCGAGGACGATGGCGTGGGAGCGGTCGGCCACGTTGAGCTTGGTGAACACGTTGCTGACATGGTTGCGAACCGTCTTGGGGCTGAGCACGAGGCGTCGGGCGATGGTCTGGTTGTCGAGGCCCTGGGCCACCAGGTCGAGGATGTCGTACTCCCGCTGGGTGAGCTCGGCGAAGGGACGGCCGGCGGGGGCCCGGCGGCGGGCGACGGCGAGCTCGGTGACGGCCTGGGCCATGTCGTGGTCGAGCACGACGTCGCCGGCCGCCGCGGTCCGCAGGGCGTGCTCCAGCCGGTCGGGATCGGCGCCCTTGACCAGGTAGCCCGAGGCGCCGTCGCGCAACGCGGTGAGCGCGGTGTCGTGGTCCTCGGACATGGTCAGCATGATGACCTTGACCCTTGGGTGGTGGGACGCGAGCCAGCGGTTCACCTCCAGGCCGGACTCGTCGCCCAGCCGGACGTCGAGGAGCACGATGTCGGGGCGGGTCGAGGCCACCAGGTCCGGGACCTCGGCCGCGCTCTCGGCCTCGCCCGCCACCTCGATGCCCGCCATCTCGGCGATGGCCACCGCCAGGCCCATGCGGTACATGGGGTGATCGTCCACGATGGCGACCCGCAGGGCGGCGGGGGAGGCGTCGGACCGGCTCACGGCAGGGCCGCCGGGAGCTGCACGTGCAGGTGGGTGCCGAGCGTGCGGCCGCGCTCCACCCGGACCGCGCCGCCCAGCTCGGCGGCCCGTTCCCGCATGGCGGTGAGGCCGACGCCGTCGGGCGGGTCGTCGGCGATGCCGATGCCGTCGTCGATGACGTCGATCTCGACGGGGTCGTCGGTCACGATCCGGACCCAGCAGCGGGCCGCGTGGGCGTGGCGCACCACGTTGGTGAGCGCCTCGGTCACGATCCGGTAGACGGCGACCTCCACCGCCGCGGGCAGCGGGGCGGGCGCGGCCGGCAGCGAGAGCTGGATGTCGAGGTCGCCTGCCAGCCGTCGCGAGAACTCGGCCACGGCTCCCGTGAGGCCGAGCTGGTCGAGGGCGGTCGGGCGCAGGTCGCGCACGATCTGCTTGATCTCGACCACGGCGCCGTCGACCTCGTCGGCCAGCCGGATCAGCAGGGCGGGGGAGGGCGGGGACGAGCCGGCCGCCGTGGCCCGGTCGAGCTGGCGCACCGCGGTGCGCAGCCCGAGGGAGACCCCGGTGAGCGTGGGGCCGACCCCGTCGTGGAGGTCACGGCGAAGGCGGCGGCGCTCCTCCTCCCGGGCCGACACGACGGCCAGGCTGGAGCGGCGCAGCTCGGCGGCGAGGCGCACCCAGCTCACCGCCAGGCTGACCGGGCCGGCTAACTGGGCCAGCATCTCGGCCTCGCGGGCCCGCATGGCCGGCACGTCGTCCCACCCGACGACCAGACGTCCTACGACCTCGTCGCGGTGGCGCAGGGTCACCTCGTGACGGTGGGCGGCGGCCCCGCCCACCGCCGCCGCCTGCTCCCACGCACCGCCGGGCATGGCCAGGTCGATGGCGATGGCGTCGAAGCGCAGGCCCCGCTCCAGGCTGCGGACCAGCGCGGGCAGCAGGTCCTCGCCCGCGTCGGTCCCCACGTGGTCCACGATGCGCTGCACGACGGCCAGCGCGTCGTCCCGGGAGCCGAACACGAGCCGATCGACGAGCCGGCGGATGTGCCGGCGCGCCGGCTCGATGGCGAGGGCGATGGCCCCGGTGGCCGCCACCAGCAGCCACGTCGGGCCGCTGCCGCCCACGAGCCGCCCGAGACCGGCCACCACGACCGTGTAGATCACCACGATCCCTGCGGTGAACAGGGCCCACTCCAGGCTCCGGTGGGAGAGCTGCTCGGCGTCCGACGGCACGCGCCGCAGCTCGTCGATGAGGGCGCCCACCACCAGCAGCGGCACCGTGGCGATCAGGAGGACGGCCCACACCACGTCCCGGCCGGCCAGCGACCAGTCGGCCACGTCGAGGCCGTGGGGCACCACCGCCAGCCATGCCACCAACACGCCGGCCAGCAGCCACCCGGCCAGGGGATCGCCGCCCGTTCCCCGCCGTCGCCACCAGGCGTGCCCGAGCACGGCGATCCACACCAGGCCGATCCCGCCCACGATCCAGGCGGCGCCCACCTCGACCGGCGGCAGGTCGGCCGCGCTCGCCGCCACCACCACGACCGTGGCCGCCACCGCGACGGCCCCGAGGACGGTGGCCCGGCGGGAGGACCGCCACGCGGTGGGGATCAGCGCGCCCGGGATCAGCGCCACCAGCACGGCGGCGCCGAGCGGCCGCGCCCACGTGTCGGCGTGCGCCAGCCACGACCAGCGGGGCGGCCCCGCCACCGGCGCCTCGTAGCCCCGGTACTGGACGGCCACCGCCACCACGAGCGAGCTGGCGCCCACCAGCAGCAGCGCCGGTGCCGAGGGCCCGGCGGCCCGGCCGGGTCACCAGCAGCACCCCGGCGAGCGAGTAGGCCAGGCCCGCCAGGAGCCAGGCCACCAGCCACCAGTTCTGGCCCTCCGGCTCCCCGCCGTCGTTGGCGGCCCGCAGCCACACGACGGCCACGCCCGCGGCCACGGCCACGGCCACCGCGGTCACGGCGCCGGCGAGCCATGCCGGCCCCGGGCTCATCCACGGTGGACGCGTCGCCGAGCGATCGTCGGGCTGTTCCATCCGCGCACCTCCGGGCCTGCGCCAGAACCTAGGGCGGCCGGTGTCCCGGGCGAATGGTACCCGCGTCCCGATTCGCGCCCGGGACCGATCCGGGACCGCCGCCTCCTGTACCCGGGACCGCGGGAGGCGCACGCTGAGTGCCGCAACCATCACGGACGACAGGAGCCGGAGATGCAAAGGAAACTGTTCACTGCCATCGCCGTAGCGGTCGCGGCGACGCTGGCCCTACCCCCGCCGCCGCCCAGGCGGGCGACGACGACGGACAACCCACCCTCGAAGGACGCGCGGTGATCCCGGCCGGCGCGCTCGCGGACGGCCCGCCGTCCGGGGCGGGCGTCACGCCCAACCCCCAGAACGGGGTCCAGTTCCCGCTCCCGAGCCAGCCCGTGATCGGGTTCTCGGCCGTGGTCGCGGGGCGGCAACAGGGCGAGTACCTGGCCATGCCCGACAACGGGTTCGGCGCCAAGGCCAACTCGGCCGACTTCTTGATCCGCGCCTACTACGTGCGGCCCGACTTCAAGACCGCCAAGGGCGGCAGCGGCACCGTCGCGGTCGACACGCACCAGGGCGAGTTCATCGAGTTCCGCGATCCCGACCACGTGATCGGGTTCCCCATCGTCAACGAGGCCACCCCCGGGCGGCTTCTGACCGGGGCCGACATCGACCCCGAATCACTCCAGCGGGGCAGCAACGGTGACCTGTGGGTGGGCGACGAGTTCGGCCCATGGATCCTGCACTTCGACGCGACGGGCCGGCTGCTCGACGCGCCCTTCGCCACGCCCGGAGGGCTGATGTCCCCCAACAACCCGTTCCTGGGCGGCAACCCGGCGACCCAGCCCAACAGCCGGGGCTACGAGGCCATGGGCATCAGCCCCAACGGCGCGTTCCTCTACGCCACGCTCGAGGGCGCCACCGTGGCCGATGGGACCGGCTCGACGCGGCGGATCGTCTTCGAGTTCAGCACCCGGGACGAGGCCTTCACCGGGCGAACCTGGGAGTACCGCACCGAGCAGCCCGCCTACCTGGTGGCGGACATGTGGGTCATCGACCGGCACCACGTCCTGGTCATCGAGCGGGATGCCGGCCGGGGCCTCGCCGCCGTGTTCCGCAACGTCTACATGGTCGACCTGACCGCCGTCGACGCGAGCGGGGCCCTGGTGAAGACGCCGCTCGTCGACCTCGCCGCCATCCCGGACCCCGACCTGGTCTCGCTGCCGGAGATCCACCACGGCGACGTGGGCCTGGGCGACCCGTTCCGGGTGACGTGCGAGTCGGTGGAGTCGGTCCACGCGGTCAGCGGCGCCAAGCTGCTGATCACGTGCGACAACAACTTCCCGAACTCGGGCCGCAACCCGGCGATCCCCGACGACACGGAGATGATCGTCGTGAAGGTGCCCGACCTCCGCGAGCGGGACTGAGCGTTACCTGATAGCGGTGTCGGGTTGGAGCCCGAGGGCCGCGAGCCAGAGGGCGGCGAGGGTCTCGGACGCAGCGACCACATCCTGGGCGCTGCGGCCGGGGCCCTCGGCCTCCACGAACCAGCGGTGGGTGAACTCCTCGAGCATGGCGGTGAGGGCGGCGGCGGCGATCTCGGGGTCGATGTCGGGGCGGATGGGGGCGGCCTCGATGCCCTTGCGGACCCGGGCCTGGCGGCGGGCGCGCTCGCGGCGGCGGGTCTCGGCGATCTCGGGGTCGAAGTTGGCGGCGTCGTGCCAGACCTTGGCCAGCTCCAGGTGCTCGACGTGGTCGGACAGGTACCAGAAGATCTCGGCTCGGATGCGATCGGCCAGGTTCTGGCTCCGCAGGCGGGGGAGGCGGCTGTCGAAGTCGGCGGCCTGGCGGGTGAGGTCGACGAGGATGGCGCGCCGGCTGGCGAAGTACTCGTAGAACGTGCCGTGCCCGACGCCGGCCTCCCGCACGATGTCGGGGACGCTGGTGTTGTGGTAGCCGTTCACGGCGAACAGCCGGGACGCCGCCTCCAGCAGCGTCCGCCGCGTCTGCTCCCCCTTGGCCGTGCGGCCTCGTTTCACCGCCATGGTGGGGACTATACGGCTAGTGTCGACACCGCTGTCGGCTTGCGAGAGGGGCACCGATGTCCAGCTGGAACTTCGCCGACCTCTGGGAGGTCTGCGCCGGGGTGCGCGGCGAGGCGCCGGCCGCGGTCCACGGCGACCGGACGATCAGCTGGGCGGAGTTCGACCGCCGGGCCGACGGCCTCGCTGCGGCGCTGCTCGACGCGGGCCTGGCGCACCAGGACAAGGTGGCGCAGTACCTCTACAACGGCCCCGAGTACATGCAGGGCGTGTACGCCTGCTTCAAGGCCGGGATGGTGCCGGTCAACACCAACTACCGCTACGCCGACGACGAACTGGTCTACCTGTGGGACAACGCCGACGCGGCGGCGGTGATGTTCCACGCCGGCTTCGTCCCCACCATCGAGCGGATCCGCACCCGGCTGCCCAAGGTGAAGCTGTGGCTGTGGGTCGAGGACGGGACGCATCCCCGGCCCGACTGGGCCCTGGACCTCGACGACGCCGCGCAGGGCGCAGGCGATGGGCCGGTGCGCGGCCCGTGGGGTCGCTCGGGCGCCGACCGGTGGTTCCTCTACACGGGCGGCACGACCGGGGCGCCCAAGGGCGTGATGTGGGAGCAGGACACCCTGGTGCGGCTGATGAGCAGCACCTTCCCGGTGCCGCTGGACGACGAGGCGACCCCGGAGTCGCACCGCGACCACCTCGCGGCCACCGCGGGCGCCGCGCCGGTGCTGCTGCCGGCGGCGCCGCTGATGCACGGCACCGGCCACATGATGTCGCTCGGCCAGCTCACGCTGGGCGGCACGCGTGGTGACGCTGCCCGGCCGGTCGCTCGACCCCGAGGCCATCTGGCAGGCCTGCGCCGACCACGGCGTCACCGTGCTGGTCATCGTGGGCGACGCCTTCGCCCGCCCGCTGCTGGAGGCGCTCGACGCCCACCCCGGGCGCTGGGACCTGTCCCGCGCTGGCGCTGATGGTGTCGTCCGGGGTGATGTGGAGCCAGCCGGTCAAGGAGCGGATGCTCGACCACCTCCCGCAGGTGCTCATCTTCGACTCGCTGGGCAGCTCCGAGGCCGTGGGCATGGCCGCCAGCCTCTCGTCCAAGGGCACGGTGACCGGCACCGCCCGCTTCGCCCTCGGGGCCGGGGCCGTCGTGATCACCGACGACGGCCGCACGGTGGCGCCCGGCTCGGGCGAGATCGGGCGGGTGGGCGTCAGCGGCCTGCTGCCCGTCGGCTACTACAAGGACGAGGTCAAGACCACGGCCACCTTCCAGGTCATCGACGGCGTGCGCTACTCGCTGCCGGGCGACTGGGCCACGGTCGAGGCCGACGGCACCGTCACGCTGCTCGGCCGGGGGTCGGTGTGCATCAACACCGGCGGCGAGAAGGTGTTCCCCGAGGAGGTCGAGGAGGTGCTGAAGACCGCGCCCGGCGTGGTCGACGCCGTGTGCGTGGGCGTGCCCGACGACCGGTTCGGCGAGGCCATCTGCGCCGTCGTGGAGCCCCGGGCCGGGACCACGATCGACGACGCGGCCGTCATCGCCCACGTGAAGGGCCACCTGGCCCACTACAAGGCGCCACGGCATGTGCTGGTCCGGGACGCCATCGGCCGGGCGCCCAACGGCAAGGTCGACTACAAGGGCCTCACCGCCTGGGCGCGGGAGCAGGTGGCATGACCTACCAGGAGCTGAGCTACGAGACCGTGGGCGACGTGGGCGTGATCACGCTCGACCGCCCGGACGCCCGCAACGCGCTCACCGCCACGACCTACCGCGAGCTGGAGGACGCGGTGCGGACGACCACGGCGCGCTGCCTCGTGATCACCGGCGCCGACCCCGCGTTCTGCGCGGGCGACGACGTCAAGCTGCTGATGGCGCCGGCGGGCGAGCGGGCGGCGACCGGCGCCGTCGCCCGTCGAGCCGCGGCTCACCCCGGCGGCCGGCGCGCTGCTGGGCACCGACGTCCCGGTGGTGGCCGCCGTGAACGGGGCCGCGGTCGGGTGGGGCATGGAGCTGGCGCTCATGGCCGACCTGCGCGTGGCGTCGGAGCGGGCCCGCTTCGGCGAGCTGTTCGTCAAGCGGGGCCTGTGCTGCGACGTGGCCGGGCTGGGCCGGCTGGCCTCGCTCGTGGGGCGCGAGCGGGCCGCCGAGCTGCTGTTCACCGGCCGGATCGTCGACGCCGAGGAGGCCGCGGCCATCGGCCTGGTGAGCCGGGTCGTGCCCCACGACGACCTGCTCCCCAGCGCCCTGGCCCTCGCCGACCGCATCGCCGCCAACCCGCCGCTGGCGGTGCGCAAGCTCAAGCAGGGCCTGCGCACGGCCCTCGACCCGGACTGGGACAGCCTGGGCCGCTGGGTGAGCGCCAGCCTGGCCGAGCTGTTCCGCACCGAGGACCACCGGGAGGGCGTGGCCTCCTTCCTCGAACGGCGCGAGCCGCGCTTCGTCGGCCGGTAGGCGCACCCGAGAGCGAAAGGCGCACCCGTGGACTTCGAGATCCCCAAGGACCTGGCCGATTACCTCGTCGAGCTGGACGAGTTCATCGAACGCGAGATCCGCCCGCTGGAGGAGCAGGACGACAACGTCCGCTTCTTCGACCACCGCCGCGAGCACGCCCGCACCGACTGGGACCGCGGCGGGCTGCCCCGGCCGGAGTGGCGGGCGCTGCTGGCCGAGGCCCGGCGGCGGGCCGACGCCGCGGGCCACTACCGCTACCCGTACCCCAGGGAGTACGGCGGCCAGGACGGCAGCAACCTGGGCATGGCCGTCATCCGCGAGCACCTCGCCCGCCGCGGCCTCGGCCTCCACTGCGACCTGCAGAACGAGCACGCCATCGTGGGCAACAACGTGGGCCTGCTGCTCATGTCCATCTACGGGACCGACGAGCAGAAGGACGACTGGGTCGACGACCTGGCGGCGGCCCGGCGCGGCTTCGCCTTCGGGATCACCGAGCCGGAGCACGGCTCGGACGCCACCCACATGGAGACCCACGCGGTGCGCGACGGCGACGAGTGGGTCATCAACGGCGAGAAGATCTGGAACTCGGGGATGGACGCCGCCTCCCACGACCTGATCTTCGCCCGGACGCAGCGGCGAGGCCGGCGACGGCGAGGGCATCACCGCCTTCCTGGTGCCCACCGACAGCCCCGGGTTCGAGGTGCTCGAGTTCCTGTGGACCTTCAACATGCCCACCGACCACGCCCACATCCGGCTGAGCGACGTGCGGGTCCCCGACGGGGCGATCTTCGGGGGCGAGGGCCGGGGCCTGCAGGTGGTGCAGCACTTCTTCAACGAGAACCGCATCCGCCAGGCGGCGTCCAGCCTGGGCGCCGCCCAGTTCTGCATCGACCGCGCCGTCGAGCACGCCAAGGTGCGCAAGCCCTTCGGCAAGCCGCTGGCCACCAACCAGGGCATCCAGTTCCCGCTGGTCGAGCTGCAGACCCAGGCCGAGATGCTGCGGGCGCTGATCCACAAGACCGCGTGGGGGATGGACGCCTACGGCCCGTTCTCCCAGTCCCAGCGGGTGTCGATGTGCAACTACTGGGCCAACCGGCTGTGCTGTGAGTCCGCCGACCGGGCCATGCAGGTGCACGGGGGGATGGGCTACTCGCGCCACACCCCGTTCGAGCACATCTACCGGCACCACCGCCGCTACCGCATCACCGAGGGCGCCGAGGAGATCCAGATGCGCCGGGTGGCGGGCTACATGTTCGGCTTCATGTCCCAGACCGAGCCCAAGGGGGTCGCACGCACGCCATGATCAGCGACGACGAGCTGTCGACGAGGGCCCGGGCACTGGCCGCGGCCGTGGAGCCCTTCGCCGGGCAGGTCTACTTCTCGCCCGAGTGCCACCAGGCCTACGAGGCCCTGGGGTTCGCGGGCAGCCCCGGCCGGTTCGGCGACGTGGCCGGGCCCGACGGGTCCGCCTACTTCTGCAGCCGCGGCTCGGTCATGGGCCAGGTGCCGGGCGAGGTCGTGGCCGCCGCCTTCGGGGTGTTCAACCCCGCGGTGGTGGTCCCGCTCGTGGGGCAGGGCTGGGGCCTCACCGACGCGGACACGCTGTGCGAGGCGAGGACCGAGGGCGCCGTGGGCCAGCTCCGGCGCATCCTGGGCGACAGCCCGGACGGCGTGGCCCGGGCCAACGAGCTGCTGGCGCGGGCGGTCGAGCCCCTCCGGCCCGAGGGCAAGCCGCTGTACGGGGGCCAGGCGTCCCTGGGCCTTCCCGGCGAGCCGCTGGCCGACGCCTGGCGCCGGGCCGACATGCTGCGGGAGTACCGGGGTGACGCCCACATCGCGGCCTGGACCACCGCGGGGCTCGACGCGACCGAGATCGGGCTGCTCACCGAGCTCTACTGGGGCCTGCGGCTGCGCACCTACATCCGCACGCGGGCATGGTCGGACGCCGACCTCGACGCCGCCGAGGCCCGCCTCGTCGACCGGGGCCTGGTGGACGGGGGCGCGTTCACGGATCAGGGCCGGGCCGAGCGCGAGGCGATCGAGGTCGCCACCGACCGCCAGTGCCGCCCGATCGTCGAGGCGCTGGGTGACGACATGGGCGAGCTGCTGGGCATCCTGGAGCCGTGGGGGCAGGCCATCCGGGACGGCCGCGGCTACCCGGCCTCCGGCCCCCACGACCTGGCCAGGGCCGCCACCCGCGGGAGGTCCTGAGATGACGGTCACCAGGCCCGGCGCCGAGGGGACGAGCCCGTTCGACACCAGCGTGGCGCCCATCACCGCGTCGGACGACGAGATCCGCGCCTTCCTGGCCGAGGCCGAGGTCCCGCCGCTGCTGCCCGCCATCGCCTACGCCACCGGCGACCTCTCGCTGCTGCGCGACGACCTGCGTCCCGACCCGATGCTGGTGGCCATGCCCCAGGGCGGCCTGGGCGAGGACCAGCTGGCGGCCGCCCGCGAGCTGGCGGCCGAGGCGCTCATCCGCTTCCGGGACGGGGGCTCGCAGGCGGCTCCGCCGCCTCCGGACGACGTGCTGCTGCGGATCATGGAGCACGCGGTGGGCGGGGCCGAGATGGCCGAGTACCTGCCGCTGCTGGAGGAGGAGCTGGCCTACCGGGGCGAGGACCGGCGGGCGCCGGGGTGGCACAAGGACGAGGTCGCGCCCGACGTGGACTTCCGCGTGGCGGTGATCGGCGCGGGGATGTCGGGCCTGCTCGTGGCCCACCGGCTCCAGCAGGCGGGCGTGCCGTTCGTCATCCTGGAGAAGGACACCGACGTGGGCGGCACGTGGTTCGAGAACACCTATCCGGGCTGCCGGGTCGACAACCCCAACCACAACTACAGCTACGCCTTCGCGCAGCGCCACGACTGGCCGCTGCACTTCTCGACCCAGGACGTGCTGCTCGACTACTTCCGCCACTGCGCCGACGCGTTCGGGCTGCGGCCCCACATCCGCTTCGGGACCGAGGTCGTCTCCGCCGAGTGGTCCGACGCCGACGGCCACTGGCTGGTCCGGGTGCGCACCGGCGACGGCGACGAGGAGACGCTCACCGCCGAGGCGGTCGTCAGCGCGGTGGGGCAGCTGAACCGGCCGCGGTACCCGACCGAGATCGAGGGCTACGGCTCGTTCGCGGGCCCGGCCTTCCACTCCGCCCGCTGGGACGGCACCGTCGACCTGGCGGGCAAGCGGGTGGCGGTCATCGGCACCGGCGCCAGCGCGGTGCAGTTCATCCCCGAGATCGCGCCGGCAGGCCGGCGAGCTGCTGGTGTTCCAGCGCACGCCGCCGTGGCTGGCGCCCACGCCCGACTACCACGACGAGGTCGTCGCCCGGGCCTGCGCTGGCTGTACCGGCACGTGCCGTCCTACAGCGAGTTCAACCGCTTCTGGATCTTCTGGCGCATGGGCGACGGCGCCCTCGCCGGGGTGCGGGTCGACGAGGCGTGGGAGCCCAAGGGCGAGGCGGTGAGCGAGGCCAACGACTTCGCCCGCATGATGTTCACCGCCTACATGCAGGGCGAGTTCGCCGACCGGCCCGACCTGCTGGAGGCCGTCCTGCCCACCTACCCGGTGGGCGCCAAGCGGATCCTGCGCGACAACGGCATCTGGGCCCGCACGCTCAAGCGCGACAACGTCCGCCTGGTCACCGACGGCATCGAGCGGATCACCCCGACGGGGATCGTCACCGCCGACGGCGTCGAGCACGAGGTCGACGTGATCGTCTACGGCACCGGGTTCACCGCCTCGGAGTTCCTGACGCCCATGCGGGTCACCGGGCGCGACGGCGTCGACCTGCACGAGCAGTGGGGCGGCGACGCCCGCGCCTACCTCGGCGTCACCGTGCCGGGCTTCCCCAACCTGTTCTGCCTCTACGGGCCCAACACCAACATCGTGGTGAACGGCAGCATCGTCTACTTCTCCGAATGCGGGGTCCGGTACATCCTCGGCTGCCTCGGCCTGCTGCTGCGCAGCCACAAGGCGCAGCTCGACGTGCGCAAGGACGTCCACGACGAGTTCAACGAGCGGGTCGACGCCGAGAACCGGGCGATGGCGTGGGGCTGGTCCGACGTCAACAGCTGGTACAAGAACGCGCAGGGCCGGGTGAGCCAGAACTGGCCGTTCACCCTGCTCGAGTACTGGCAGCGGACCCGGGAGCCGGATCCGGACGACTTCGTGCTGTCCTGAGCGCCGGGCGCTGCTCGCTCGGCGTCGAGGGGCAGGCGCACCGTGAACGTCGAGCCCCGGCCCGGCTCGCTGCCCGCGGTGACGGTGCCATCGTGGGCGGCCACGATCTGGCGGACGATGGCGAGCCCCAGCCCGCTGCCGCCGGTGGCGCGGCTGCGGGAGGGGTCGCAGCGGTAGAAGCGGTCGAAGACATGGGGCAGGTGCTCGGGCGGGATCCCGATGCCGGTGTCGTGCACGGCGAGGACCGCGGCGCCGTCGGCCACCTTGGCCGTCACCGTCACCCGGCCGCCGGGCGGGGTGTAGCGGAGGGCGTTGCTCAGCAGGTTGACCAGCACCTGGCGCAGGCGGTCGGGGTCGGTGCGGACGGGGACGGGCCCGCGGGCGTCCGCCTCCAGGTGGACCTGGGCGGCGCTCGCCGCGCCCCGCTGGGCGACCACGACCGCCTCGACCAGCCCGGCGGCGTCCACGCGGCCGGCGGTGCAGCGTCAGCCGCCCGGCGTCGGCCAGCGCCAGGTCCTGGAGGTCGTCGACCAGGCGCCGCAGGGTGATGGACTCGTCCAGCAGCGACGAGAGCAGCGCGTCGTCGACCGGCACGACCCCGTCCTGGGCGGCTTCGAGGTAGCCCTGGATGTTGGCCAGCGGCGCCCGCAGCTCGTGCGCCACGTCGCTCACCATGGCCCGGCGCTGCCGAGCGCCGACCTCCAGGGACTCGGCCATGGCGTTGAAAGCGTGGGCCAGGCGGCCGACCTCGTCCCGACCCGGCACCGGCACCCGGGCCCCGTGCTCGCCGGCCTCCATCCGCCGCGCCGCCCGGGTGAGGGCGCCGATGGGGCGCACCAGCCGCCGCCCGGCGAGCACCGTCACGGCGGCGGCGACGGCCAGGATGGCGGCCGCGGTGGCCGCGGTGCGGCCCCGGTTCGGTCCCCACAGCGCGTCGAACCGGCCCGCGGTGCCCGCGGTGCCCAGGTAGAGCAACGCAGGATCGGCCCGGGCCGCGTCCCGCGCCCGGTGCACACCGTCGTCGAGGCAGTGGGCGGCCCGGTCCTGGGCCGACGCCGCCGGGCTCGCAGCCGGGTCGGCCTCGGCCTGGGCCAGGCACGCGACGACGGCGGCCTTGACGGCGGGCCCGAGGGAGGCCTCCGCCGCGCTGGGGGCGAACAGCTGGGCGTCCACGCACTCCTCGACCACGGCCGCGGGGACGAGGTCCCAGCCCAGGTCCTCCAGGCGGGAGGGGATGGGCTCGTCGGGGTCGAGGGCCCGGGCCGCGCCGTGGTCGGCGAGGCACGCCCCGGCGATCCGGACCAGCTCCTGCTGGGCGCGCCGGCCCTCGATCACCTCGGGCGAGGCCGGCAGGGGGAACGGCCGCGGGCGGCCGGCCGTGTCCGGTGGGTCGGACGTCAGGGGCATGTCCGCGCTGGCCGTGGTCGGTCGGGTCGGACGTCGCGGGCGGGTCCTCGGCGCCCGCGGCCAGCGGATCGACGACGGCGGCCGGGGCCGAGGGCAGCTCGGGCGGATCGCCTTCGACGGCTGCGGCCGAGTCGGCGAGGACCGTCCCGGCCGGCGTGGTCAGGGCGATGCGCTGACCCGTCTCCGCCGCGAGGCCGGCCACGACGGCGTCGACCCCGTCCCAGGTGGCGTGGGTCTGGGCGAAGGCGACCAGCTGCTCGTGGATGTGGTTGTCCCGCTCCAGCGACCGCTCGATGTCGTTGCGGAGCGTGTTGGTGGTGTCCCGGGTGATCAGCCAGGCCGTGGCGCCCACCGCCACCGCCGCCACCGCCAGCGAGACCACCACCAGGCGGAGGAGCAGGCTATGGCGCAGCGGCATCGGGGTCCTCCGCCAGCTTGTAGCCCACGCCGTACACGGTGAGCAGGTAGCGGGGCTCGGACGGCCGGGGCTCGATCTTCCGGCGCAGCTTCACCACGTGGGCGTCGATGGTGCGGTCCAGGGCGTAGTGGTCGAAGCCGAAGGCCCGGGTGAGCAGGGCGGTGCGGGTGAACGCCCGCCCCGGGTGCTCGGCCAGGCACGCCAGGATGGAGAACTCGGCGGGCGTGCAGTCGACCAGCGCGCCCGCCATGCGGACCTCGTGGCGGAGCGGTGTCGACCTCGAGGTCGCCGACCCGGTGGCACCCGCCCGGGGCGGCGTCGCCGTTGGTCCGGGCGCGGCGCAGCAGGGCGCGGACCCGGGCCACCAGCTCGCGGGGGCTGTAGGGCTTGGTGAGGAAGTCGTCGGCCCCGAGGTCGAGCCCCAGCAGCAGGTCGTCCTCGGTGGAGCGGGCGGTCAACATCAGGATGGGCACCTGCGACTCGGCCCGCAGGATGCGGCACACGTCGAGGCCGTCGACCCGGGGCATCATCACGTCCAGGATCAGCAGGTCGGGCCGGCGCTGGCGGGCCTGCTCGATGGCGGCGCGCCCGTCGTGCACGACCGCCACGGCGTACCCGTCCCGCTCCAGGTACGAGCGGATCAGGTGCGCCTGCTTGGGATCGTCGTCGGCGACGAGCACCCGCGCCTCCACGACGGCCATCCTCGCACGGGCCCCGCCCGGCCCCCAGGCCCCCGGCCACGAACCACGGACATCTGACGTCGCCTTCACGGGTTCTTCACGACCTCGGCCGCATGGTGTCGGCATGCCCACTCGACGCCTTCTGCCGGCCGTGCTCCCGCTCGCCTTCGCCGTCGCGCTCGGCGCGTGTGGCGGGGACGGCGGCGGGGGCGCGGCGGCGAGCCAGGAGCCCAGCGACGGCGATCCCGCCACCTCGACCGAGGGCGAGGCCGGCGGGGCCCGCCCCAGCCCCATCGAGGAGCTCATGGGCTGGGACGCCACCCGGCCGATGGAGCTCACCGAGGACGAGCAGCAGCAGATGCGTGACCTCGAGGCCCGGATCGCCGCCTGCATGCGGGCCGAGGGCTTCGAGTACGTCCCCCAGGACCCGTCCTACGACCCGACCGGCATGTCCGAGATCAACGCGCTCCCGCCGGACGAGTTCGCCGAGCGCTACGGCTACGGCATCAGCACGATCGACCTGCGGGCGCAGTCGGAGCAGGCCCAGCGCGACGATCCCAACGACGCCATCTTCGACGGCCTGTCGCAGGCGGCCCGGCGCGAGTACTACGCGGCCCTGAACGGCGCGGCCACGGCGGCGGAGAAGTTCGGCGAGCCGCCCCCCGCCAACCCCGACGCCCAGCCCGGGTGCCGGCCCCAGGCCGAGCGGGCCGTCTTCGGCGAACCTCGAGAAGACCCCGCTGCCCGCCGACCTCGACGCGCTGTCGCGGCGAGATCGACGCGCTGTGGGACACGATCCTCGCCGATGCCCGCGTAGCCGACGCGGCGGCCGCCTGGGGCGAGTGCATGGCGGGTGCCGGCCACTCCGAGCTGGCCCGGCCGGAGGACGCCCGGTTCGAGGTCACCCGCCGGCTGTACCAGCTTCACGGCCTGGAGCCGCCCAGCCGAGGCGCCCCAGCCCGAGCGGCCCGGGCGCAGGGGCGGGTTCGAGCCCGCCGCCCCCGGCCCGCGGGGCGGCCAGGAGCCCGACCCCGCCGCCCTGGACGAGCTGCGCCGGTACGAGGTGGCGGTGGCGGTCGCCGACCGCGGCTGCCGGCCCGCCTACGACGACGGTCGTCGCCCAGGTGCGGGACGAGGTCGAGCGCGCCTTCATCGACCAGCACCGGGCCGAGCTGGAGCGCTACCGCGACGCCATCGCCCTCGCCGGCGGGGAGGGCTGATGCCGTCACGACGCCGGGTCGTCACCACGATCGCCGGCGTCGCCGTGGGCTCCATCCTGCTGGGGTACGCGGCCGGGGCGCAGGTCATCTCGCCCGCCGACCGGGCCGCCCGCACCGCGGCGCCGCCCGCCGGGCCGGTCACTGCGCCGGTCGAGCTGCGACGGCTGGAGAGCCAGGTGGTGGCGCGGGGCGACACCGCGTTCGCGGGCGCCATCGACGTGCGGGTCGAGACCGGCGAGCTGGAGACCCCCGCCGTGATCAGCGGGGCGGTGCCCGCGGTGGGGGCCACGGTGGCGGAGGGCGACGTGCTGCTCCAGGTGGCGGGGCGGCCGGTGCTGGTCCTCGGGGGCGAGCTGCCCGCCTTCCGCACCCTGCGGCCGGGGATGACCGGGCCCGACGTGGCCCAGCTGGAGTCCATCCTGGTGCGCCTCGGCCTCGACCCGGGCACCGTCGACGACAGCTACGACCAGGACACCGGCGGCGCGGTGGCCGAGCTGTTCCGAGCGCTCCGGCTACGCGCCCCCGGCGCCGGAGGCCACCGCGAGCGAGCTGGCACAGGCCCGGGCGGCGCTCGACGTCGCCGAGGCGTCGGTGGAGTCGGCCGAGGCCTCGCTGGCGGAGGCGCAGGCCGGCCCCTTGCTGTCGGACGTGCTGGCGGCCCAGGCCGAGGTCAACGCGGCGGCCCGGGCGCTGACCGAGGCGCAGGCCGGGGCCGACCCCGGCGAGATCGCCGCGGCGCAGGACCAGCTGGCGGTGGCCCAGGCCCTCCAGCAGGAGGCGCTGGCCCCCCTCGACACGCCCGACATGCACGCGGCGGTGCAGACCGCCCGGGCGGAGCGGGACGCGGCGGCCGCCGAGCTGGCCGAGCTGCAGGCGGCCGCCGGGACGCCGCTGCCCGTGTCGGAGGTGGTGATCCTGCCCGGCCTGCCCCGCCGGGTCGACCAGGTCGACGTCAGCCGGGGCCAGCTCGTCGACGGGCCCGTCCTGCGGGTGAGCGGCGCGCAGATCGTGGTCGACGCCCGGGTCGGCGGCGAGGACCGCCAGCTGCTCACGGAGGGCATGCCGGCCGTGATCGAGCACGCGGGGCTGCGCCTCGACGGCCGCATCACCGCCATCACCCGCGACGCGGCGCCCAGCGACGGTGCCGCGGGGGACGAGGGCGCCGAGGGCGGCTTCACCGTGGTGGTCACGCCCGAGGGGGCGACGCCCGAGCAGGTGGAGGCGCTGCGGGAGACCAACGCCAAGGTGACGATCCCGGTCAGCGCCACCGACGGTGAGGTGCTCGCCGTCCCCCTGGCGGCCCTCACCGCCGGCCCCGGCGGGCAGGCCCGGGTCGAGGTCGTGCGCGACGGCGCCCGCGAGCTGGTCCCGGTGGAGGTCGGCCTGGCGGCCGGCGGCTACGCCGAGATCCGCCCGGCCCCCGGGACCGTCGAGGCCGGCGACGCGGTCGTCGTCGGGCGGGCCGGGTAGCGCGATGCCCGACGACGCCCCGGTGGTGGAGCTGGCCGGAGTCACCCGCTCGTTCCCGGGACCGCCGGTCGTGCATGCGGTGCGCGGGGTCGACCTCGTGATCCGGCGGGGCGACTACGTCTCCATCGCCGGACCGTCGGGCTCGGGCAAGTCGACGCTGCTGCACCTCATGGGCCTGCTCGACCGCCCGACGGCCGGCACCTACCGGCTCGACGGTGGCGACACGCAGGCCATGTCCGAGCGGGAGCGGGCGGCCTGGCGCGGCCGGCGGATCGGCTTCGTGTTCCAGGCCTTCCACCTGCTGGCGCACCGCAGCGTGGCCGAGAACGTGGAGCTGGCGATGGTCTACACGGGCGCGGCCCGCCGGCACCGGGCCGGGCGGGCCCGGGCGGCGCTGGAGCGGGTCGGGCTGGGCCACCGCGTCGCCTTCTCCCCGGCGACGCTGTCCGGCGGCGAGCGGCAGCGGGTGGCGATCGCCCGGGCGCTCGTCGCCGGTCCCAGCCTGCTGCTGGCCGACGAGCCCACCGGCAACCTCGACAGCGCCACCGCGGCGTCGATCCTCGACCTGTTCGACGACCTCCACCGCGATGGGCTCACGCTGGCCGTGGTCACCCACGACGAGGCGGTGAGCCGCCGGGCGCTGCGGCGGGTGCGGACGGTCGACGGGCGCGTTCAGGAGGGCGCATGACGCCGCGCGACCTCGTGGACGAGGCGCTGGGCGGCATCACGGCCCGCCCGGCCCGGCTGGTGCTCACCGCCCTCGGCACGGTGCTGGGCGTCGCCGCGCTGGTGGCCACCCTGGGCCTGGCCCAGACGGCGGCCGGGCAGGTGGCCGGGCGCTTCGACGCGGTGGCGGCGACCCACGTGGTGGTCGAGGCCCGGACCAGCGAGGCGGACACCCCGGCCACGGTGCTCCCCTGGGATGCCGAGGAAAGGGTGGACCGCCTGGCCGGCGTCGCCGCGTCCGGCACCTACGCCCGGGTGGCGGAGAGCGCGGCGGTGACGACCGTGCCGGTGGTGGACCCGTCGGGCGCCGCCCGGCACGACCTGGCGGTGGTGGCGGCGTCGCCGGGGCTGATCGACGCGCTGCGGGGCCGGGTGGTGACCGGCCGGCTGTTCGACGCCGGCCACGACCGGCGGGGCGACCCGGTGGCGCTGGTCGGGGAGGGCGCCGCCGAGCGGCTCGACCTCAACCGCGTGAGCGCCCAGCCCACGCTGTTCGTGGGCGACACCGAGCTGACCGTGATCGGGATCGTGACCGGCGTGTCCCACCACATCGACCTGCTCGACTCGGTCATCGTCCCCAACCACACGGCCGAGCGGCTGTTCGGGCTCGCAGGGCCGGAGGAGGTGCAGATCCGCACCGATCTCGGCGCCGCCCAGGTGGTGGGCGGCCAGGCCCCCATCGCCCTGGCGCCCAACGAGCCGGAGACGCTGGTGGCCCGCGTGCCGCCGGCCCCGGGGAGCGTCCAGGCCCGGGTCGAGGCGGACGTCAACGCCCTGTTCCTGGTGCTCGGCGCGGTGGCGCTGCTCGTCGGCGCGCTGGGCATCGCCAACGTCACGCTGCTGTCGGTGCTCGAACGGGTGGCCGAGATCGGCCTGCGGCGGGCGCTCGGCGCCACCCGGCGGCACATCGCCGCCCAGTTCCTGGTGGAGAGCGCCACCGTCGGGCTGCTGGGAGGACTGGTCGGCACCGCCGCGGGCGTGGTGCTGACGGTGGTGGTGGCGGCCGCACGGGACTGGACCCCCGTGCTAGACCTGCGCCTGGCCGCAGGCGCCCCGCTGCTGGGCGCGGCCATCGGGCTGGCGGCCGGGACGTACCCTGCGTGGCGGGCGTCGGCGGTCCACCCCATCGACGCCCTCCGCAGCGCGGGCTGACCGGCGGTCACGCCGAGGAGGGAGGCATGGCCATGGTCCAGCACGGGGGGGATGGCACCACGGACTCGGCCGGCCAGCAACAGGGGGCGCGCCTGGGCGGCGGCGCGATCGCGACGCTCACCGGTGTCGGGGCGCTGGTCGTCTTCATGCTCCAGAACACCGACGACGTCGAGGTGCAGTTCCTGTTCTGGGAGTTCACCTGGCCGGTGTGGTTGCTCGTCCTCGTCTGCGCGCTGTTCGGCGCGCTCGTGTGGTTCGGGCTGGGCGTCGTGCGACGTCACCGACGCCGCGCCGAGCGCCGGGACGACCGCCGGGACTGAGCGGGCCGGTCGGAGGTCAGCGCGCCCGCTCGCGGGGTCGCTTGTCCGGCTCCTCGGATCTCACCTGATCCGTTTGATGTGGTTGTTCAGTTGGGTGGCCCTGGCATGGAGCGCCGGCGCACGCGGCACATTCCGCTGCCCCGAGACCAGCAGGGTCTTCCCGTCCCGAGTCAGTAGTGCGAGGCGCTGGACCGTGGCATATCCCGGGTCCAAGTCAATCGCCGGCGCCCGCAGCACAACGTCAAACCGTCATCGCTGACTATCGCCCGCCTCCTCATTTCGAGGATCTGTTCCTGGCTCCACGTCTACACCCTGCTCACACCCGAAGGGCTATCCGCAGGCTGGCCGGCTGGCCGAGGCGCGAGACTCCCAGGCCATGGCCCCGCGACGCGACGAGATGGTCGCCGCCCAGTACTTCACCGCCATCGCCGGCATGGCGGCGATGCGGCACTGCCTCACCAACCCTTCGAGCGTGCGTGAGCGGCTCGAGGATGTGCGCCGCGTGGTCGAGCATCTCGACGAGTTCCCCAACGATCTCGTGATCCCCGTGGTCGAGCACGATCTGACCGCGGGGTACGACGCCTGGGCGGAGCACTACGACGGCCCCAACCCCGCGGTCGAGGCGGACACCGGCGTGCTGCACGACCTGCTCGCGGCCGTACCCCCGGGCGTCGCGCTCGACGCCGCCTGCGGCACCGGGCGGCACAGCCGCCACCTGGCCGACCGGGGGTTCGGGGTCATCGGGGTCGACGCCAACCGCACGATGCTCAACCTGGCCGAGGCCAAGGTGCCGGAGGGCGACTTCCGCCTCGGTGATCTGGGCGCCCTGCCGGTCGACGACGCCGCGGTCGACCTCGTGGTGTGCTCCCTCGCGCTCACCCACGTGCCCGAGCTGGGACCGGTGTTCAGCCGAGTTCGCGGTGGGTCGTCCGCCCCGGGGGCACGGTGATCGTGTCCGACGTCCACCCGCTCAACGTCACGTTTGGCGGAGCGGCCGTGTTCCCGGCGGCGACCGAGGGATTCGAGCTGCACTTCGTCCGCAACCTCCTCCACTCGGTGAGCGACTATGTGCGCGCCGCGGGCGAGGCCGGGTTGCTGATCCGCGACTGCCGCGAGCCCGTGGTCCCGGACTCGGCGATCACCACCAACCCCGCCTACGCGGCGGTGCCCGATGCTCTGCGCCAGGCGCTCGAAGGGCTCCCGTTTCTCCTCGTGTGGAGGTTCGCTCGCGCCGAGGAGCTGTGACCAGCAGGGCCGGCTGACCGGCGGTCACGCCGCCGCGGCCTCCACCGCGGCAAGCAGCTCCGCCTTCCGGGCGGCGGGCAGGAACGAGGCCGCGATGCCGTTGGCCACCAGGGCGGACACGTCCTGGACGTCGAGCCCGAAGGTGGCGGCCACCGCCCGGTACTCGCCGGTGAGCGTGGTGGAGAACATGTGGGGGTCGTCGGTGTTGATGGTCACCACCACCCCCGCTTCGATCAGGGCCCCGACGGGGTGGTCCGCCAGCGAGGGCACCACCCGGGTGCAGACGTTCGACGTCGGGCACACCTCCAGCGGGAGGGCGGCGGCCGCCAGGTGCTCCACCAGGGCGGGGTCCTCGATGGCCCGGACGCCGTGGCCGATGCGGGCGGGCTCCAGGTGGCGCACCGCGGCCCACACACTGGCCGGGCCGTCGCCCTCGCCCGCGTGGGGCACGCCCGGGAGGCCCGCGGCCCGGGCGGCCGCGAAGGCGGGCGCGAACGCCGCCCGGTCCACTCCGGCCTCGGCCCCTGCCAGCCCCAGCGCCACCAGCCCGTCGGGCGCGTCGTCCAGGGCGCAGCGGAGGGTGGCCCGCGTGGCCTCGTCGCCGAACTGGCCGGGGATGTCGTAGATCCACGCCAGGTCCACCCCGCGGGCGGCCGCGCGCGCCCGTCCTTCCGCCAGGCCGGCGCTCAGCTCCCGATGGGTGAGGCCGACCCGCTCGTGCATGTATGGGGTGACGGTCAGCTCGGCGTAGACGACCGCCTGGGCGGCCAGGTCGGCGGCGCAGCCGTCCACGATGAGCGCGACGTCCTCGGCCGTCGTCACCAGGTCGTTCACCCGCGTGTAGACGTCGATGAAGTGGGGGAAGTCCCGGAAGCGGAACAGCTCGGCCAGCTCCGCCCCGCTCGTGGGCACGCCATGGTCCGGATGCCGGGCCGCCAGCGCGGCGACGGTGGCCGGGGAGGCCGACCCGACCAGGTGGAGGTGCAGCTCCACCTTGGGCACGGTCGCCAGGAACCCCTCGATGTCGGGCGGCATCACGTCTCCTCCACGAAGCGGCCCCGCTTGATCACGGCAGCCACCGGATCGAGGCCCATCCAGTACACGATCTGGGCCGGGTGGTCGGCGTCCCACACCACCAGGTCGGCGCGGGCGCCGGGCGCGATCACGCCGGCCTCGCCCGCCAGGCCCAGGGCCCGGGCCGCGTGGGTGGTGGCCCCCGCCAGCGCCTCGGCCACCGTGAGCCCGAAGCGGGTGCAGGCGAGGTGCAGGGCCAGGGGCAGGGAGACCAGGGGAGAGGTCCCCGGGTTGCAGTCGGTGGCCACCGCCATGGGCACGCCCGCCGCCCTCAGCGCCTCGACCGGCGGCACCGCCTCGTCCCGCAGCGCGTAGGCGGCACCCGGCAGCAGGACCGCCACCGTCCCGGCTCGGGCCAGGGCCGCCACGCCGTCGGGCGACGTGTGCTCCAGGTGGTCGGCCGACAGCGCGCCATGGCGGGCGGCCAGGGCCGCGCCGCCCCCGTCGCTGAGCTGGTCGGCGTGCAGCTTCACCCGCAGGCCGAGGCCGGTGGCCGTGGCCAGCAGGCGGTCCAGCCGGGCGGCGTCGAACGCCATCCGCTCGCAGAAGGCGTCGACCGCGTCGGCCAGGCCCGCGGCCGCCACCGCGGGCAGCACCTCGCCGCACACGAGGTCGAGGTAGCCGTCGGGGTCGCCCTCGAACTCCGGGGGCACCACGTGGGCCCCCAGGAAGGTGGTGACCACGTCGACCGGGACCCGCTCCGGGATCCGGCGGGCGACCCGCAGCATGCGCAGCTCGGTGTCGAGGTCGAGCCCGTAGCCCGACTTCACCTCGACGGTCGTGACCCCGCGGGCCGCCAGGGCCGAGGCCCGGGCCACCGCGCCGTCCAGCAGCTCGTCGTCGCTCGCTGCCCGGGTGGCCCGCACGGTGGCGGCGATGCCTCCGCCCGCGGCCGCAATGGCCTCGTAGCCCGCCCCGGCCAGCCGCTGCTCCCACTCGCCCGCCCGGTCGCCCCCGAACACGAGGTGGGTGTGGCAGTCCACCAGCCCGGGCGTGACCACGCGGCCCCCTGCGGACCAGGTGCGGGCGGCCGCCTCCGGGACCGCCGAGGCGGGTCCCGCCCAGGCGATGCGCTCGCCCGCCACCGCGATGGCCCCGCCCCCCGCGGTGTCGGTGACCAGCAGGTCCCACATCAGCGCACTGCGGCGATGGCCGCCCGGAGCTCGGCCGCCGCGTCCATCCCGACGTGGGCGCCGCCCCGCACCACGTGCCGGCCGCCCACCACCACGTCGGTGACGTCGCCGGCGGTGGCCGCCGCCACCAGCATCGGGACCGGGTCGTCGGGATCGATGCCCGCCAGCCGCACGCCGTCGAGGGCGACGGCGCACAGGTCGGCCGGTTCCCCGGCCCGCAGCGCCGCGCCCCCGGTGGCCGCGGCCAGCAGCGCGCCCGGAGGATGGAGGCCGCGGCGGCCGGTGGCCAGCCGCTCGTCCAGCTCGACGGCGCGGGCCTCCTCGAACAGGTCGACGACCGCGTGGGAGTCGCTGCCGAGGCGCAGCGGGCAGCCCGCTGCGGCCAGGGCCGCGGCGGGGCCGATGCCGTCGGCCAGGTCGCGCTCGGTGGTGGGGCACAGGCAGGCGGTCGTGCCGCTCGCCCCCAGCAGGGCGATGTCTTCCGGGGTCACGTGGGTGCAGTGGACCGCGGTGGTGGCGGGGCCGAGCACCCCGTGGTCGTGGGCCAGCCGCGCGGGCGTGCGCCCGGTGGCGGCCAGGCACGCCTCGTTCTCGGCGGGCTGCTCCGAGAGGTGCAGGTGGAGCGGGACGCGGCGCTCACGGGCCCAGCCGGCCACCGCGGCCAGCGCCCCGGGGTCGACGGCCCGCACGCTGTGCACGGCCGCGCCCACGGTGACATCCGGGTGCGCAGCGGCCACCTTCTCGGCGCGGGCCGCCCAGCGGTCGACGTCGCCGTCGGAGAAGCGGCGCTGCACCGGGTCGAGGTCACCGCCCTCGAACCCCGGCCGGAGGTAGCAGGTGTCGAGCAGCACCAGCCGGATCCCGGCCCGGCGGGCGGCCTCGCACACGGCGTCGTCCATGCCGTCGGGGTGGTGCAGGTAGTGGAACTCGTGCACGGTGGTCACGCCCGCCAGCACCAGCTCGGCGAAGGCGGCCGCGGCCAGGGCCAGCAGCGTGTCGGGATCCAGGCGCCCGGCCAGGGCGTACATCTCGGACCGCCAGGCCCAGAAGTCGCCCCCGGCGGCACGGCCCCGGAGGGCCCGGTGGAAGGCATGGGAGTGGTGGTCGGCCAGGCCCGGCAGGACCAGGCCCCCCAGCGCCACCGCCCCGGCCGGAGCCGGCGCGACTCCGGGCCGCACCGCGCTGAGCCGGCCGTCTTCGCCGCTCTCCAGCACGACCCCCGCGGCCACGCCGTCGGGCAGCAGGGCACGTTCGGCCCAGTAGGCGGTCATGGCTGCATGGGCAGCTGCATCCCGGTCGCCCGGGCCACGGCCTGCGCCTCCGGGTAGCCGGCATCCGCGTGGCGGGCGACCCCGGAGCCGGGGTCGTTGGTGAGCACCCGCTCCAGCTTCTGCGCCGCGAGGTCGGTGCCGTCGGCGACCACCACCATCCCCGCGTGGATCGACCGGCCGATCCCCACCCCGCCGCCGTGGTGCAGCGACACCCAGCTGGCGCCGCTGGCCGTCGAGAGCAGGGCGTTGAGCAGGGGCCAGTCGGCGATGGCGTCGGACCCGTCCCTCATGGCCTCGGTCTCGCGGTAGGGCGACGCCACCGAGCCGGAGTCGAGGTGGTCGCGCCCGATGACGATGGGCGCCCGGACCTTGCCCGCCGCCACCAGCTCGTTGAAGCGCAGGCCGAGCCGGTCCCGCTCGCCGTAGCCCAGCCAGCAGATGCGGGCGGGCAGGCCCTGGAACGCCACCCGGTCCGACGCCAGGCGGATCCAGCGGGCCAGCGCCTCGTTGTCGGGGAACTCCTCGATGGCCGCCCGGTCGGTGACCCCGATGTCGGCGGGCTCGCCCGACAGCGCGGCCCACCGGAACGGGCCCTTGCCCTCGCAGAACAGCGGCCGGATGTAGGCGGGCAGGAAGCCGGGGTAGCTGAACGCCCGGTCGAAGCCGCCCAGCTCGGCCTCCGGCCGCAGGCTGTTGCCGTAGTCGAACACCTCCACGCCCCGGTCCGCGAAGGCCACCATGGCTGCGCAGTGCCGGGCCATCGACGCCCGGGCGCGGGCGGTGTAGTCCTCGGGATCGCGCCGGCGCAGGTCGGCGGCCTCGTCCAGCGTCAGGCCCGCGGGGATGTAGCTCAGCGGATCGTGGGCCGGGGTCTGGTCGGTGACGATGTCCACCGGTGCGTCCAGCTCGGCCAGGCGGGGCACGACCTCGGCCGCGTTGCCCAGCACCCCGATCGAGGTGGCGTGGCGGTCGGCCCGCGCCGCCTCGGCCCGGGCCAGGGCGTCGTCGAGGTCGTCGGCCGCCTCGTCGAGGTAGCGGGTCTCCAGCCGGCGCCGGATCCGCTCGGGGTCGACCTCCACCACCAGGGCCACCCCGCCGTTCATGGTCACGGCCAGCGGCTGGGCGCCGCCCATGCCGCCCAGCCCGGCGGTGAGCGTGACCGTGCCCGCCAGGCTGCCCCCGAAGCGGCGCTCGGCGATGGCCGAGAAGCACTCGTAGGTGCCCTGGAGGATGCCCTGGGTGCCGATGTAGATCCACGACCCCGCGGTCATCTGGCCGTACATGGTCAGCCCCAGCGCCTCCAGGCGCCGGAACTCGTCCCACGTGGCCCAGTCGGGCACGAGGTTGGAGTTGGCGATGAGCACCCGCGGCGCCCACTCGTGGGTGCGGAACACCGCCACCGGCTTGCCCGACTGCACCAGGAGGGTCTCGTCGTCCTCCAGCGCCCGCAGGCTGGCCACGATGGCGTCGAACGCCTCCCAGCTGCGGGCGGCCCGGCCCGTGCCCCCGTACACCACCAGGTCCTGGGGCCGCTCGGCCACGTCGGGGTCGACGTTGTTCATCAGCATGCGCAGGGCGCCCTCCTGGGGCCAGCCCTTGCAGCTGCGCTCGGGTCCCCGGGGGGCCCGCACGACCCGGGCGCCCTCAGGCAAGCGGTCCTCCCGCCGACTCGGCCGCCGCCACCACGGTCCCGTCGCCCACCAGCTCGGCGGCCGCGGCCAGCTCGGGGGCCAGCGGCCGGTCCGGGCCCGGCGCCCCCACGCCCCCGGCACGGAGCGCGTCCCGGACCGCGGCGGTGGCCGTGGCCGGGGCCAGCGGCGCCCGTAGGTCCAGGCCCCGGGCCGCGGTGACCAGCTCGACGGCCAGCACGCGGGCCAGGTGCCCGAGGGCGGTCCGCAGCTTGCGGGCGGCCGACCAGCCCAACGACACGTGGTCCTCCTGCATGGCGGACGTGGGGATGCTGTCGGCGCTGGCGGGCACGGCCAGCCGCCGGCACTCGGCCACCAGGGCGGCCGCGGTGTACTGGGCGATCATGAGGCCGCTGTCGACGCCCGGCTCGTGCGCCAGGAACGGCGGAAGCCCGTGGCTGCGGGCCGGGTCGAGGAAGCGGTCGGTGCGCCGCTCGCTCATGGCGGCCACGTCGGCCACCACGATGGCCAGCAGGTCGCAGGCGTGGGCGAGGGGCGCCCCGTGGAAGTTGCCCACCGACTCGACCCGGCCGTCGGCCAGGACCACGGGGTTGTCGATGGCCGACGCCAGCTCGCGGTCGGCGCACACCTCGGCGAAGGCCAGGGCGTCGCGGGCGGCGCCGTGCACCTGGGGGGCGCAGCGCAGGGAGTAGGCGTCCTGGACGCGGGGGTCGTCCGTGCGGTGCGAGGCCACGATGGCGGACCCGGCCAGCAGGGCGGCGATGTTGGCCGCGGACCGCTGCTGGCCGGGATGCGGGCGCAGCCCCACGAGGTCGGCGGCGAAGGGGCGGTCGGTGCCGAGCAGGCCCTCCACGCTCATGGCCGCGGCCACGTCGGCCGCCCGCAGCAGGGCGGCGAGGTCGGCGCAGGCCAGGACCAGCATGCCGAGCATGCCGTCGGTGCCGTTGACGAGCGCCGAGGCCCTCCTTGGCCTCCAGCTCGACGTCGAGCCCGAGGGCGACATGGGCCAGCGGCGCCAGGTCCCCGCTGCAGCCCAGCGACCCGAACTCGGGCACGTCGGGCAGTTCGCCGCCGTTGAGCAGGCGCAGCAGTGCGGCCGCCAGCTCGGGCCGGGCCCCCGTGACCCCGGTGGCCAGCGTGCGGGCCCGCAGCAGCACCATGGCCCGCGTCACCTCCGGCTCGACGGGGTCGCCCATTCCCGCGGCGTGGGAGGCGATGAGCGACCGCTGGAGCCGGGTGCGGTCCGCGGGCGGGATCCACCGGGTGGCGAGCCCCCCGAAGCCGGTGGAGATCCCGTAGATGGGCTCGCCCGACGCGGCCAGCGCCTCGACCCGGGCCCGGGTGGCGGCCATGGCCGCCACGGCCTCGTCCGACAGCTCGACCCCGGCCCCGCCGCGGGCGACCGCCACCACGTCGTCCCGGGTCAGGCCCTCGGAGCGCAGCACGACCGCCACGGCCACGACCGTAGCCAGGTCTCCGCCCACCGGCCCGCGCTCAGGGCCGGGGCCAGGGCCCGACGCGGGCGAACCCGAGCCGTCCGAACAGCCGCTCCGAGGCCACGTTGCCGTCCGTGATCACGGCGCCGACCTCGCCCACCCCGTCGCGGTGCAGCCGGCGCAGCGACTCGCACACGGCCGCGGTCCCCAACCCCTGCCGCTTGCGGGCGGGCGAGGTGACCACGGGATCGACGTAGTGGCAGCCGTGGACGACGACGATCCACGACAGGGCCACGGGCGTGCCCTCCTCCTCCTCCAGGACGATCGAGTAGGCGGGCAGCAGGCGCTCGAGGTAGCGCGCGATGGCGGCGTGAGCCTCCGGCTCGCCCTCGCCCTCGTCGTCGATCGTGCCCCGGTACGCGTCGAGAAGCAGCCGCGCCAAGGCGTCCCGGTCCGCCCCGAGGGCGGGCACGACCCCGCCCGGGCTCCCTCGCCCGGCGAGGCAGGGGCGACGTCGAGGGGGCGTCGGTACTCGCTGCGGGGGCGGGACAGCGGGCCGGCCTCGCCCCTCAGCCGGCCTTGATGGCCCGCTGGAGCCGGCGCCAGATCTCGCCGTAGGCGTCGAGGCCGTCGGACGCCAGCCAGCCGTCGGGGCCCTGGGCGATGGTCACCCGCTCGGGCACGCTGCCCCACACGGGGGCGTCCTCGTCCTCCCAGTTGGCGATGGCCTCGTGGTAGTCCCGGGTGAACGTGCGGGCCGAGCACACCACCAGGCCGGCAGGGACCCCGGCGGGCACGATGTCGAGCATGGCGACGGCGGTGGGGGTCTCGACCCCGCCGACCCGGGTGGGGATCACCACCGCGCTGGCCCGGTCCAGGGCCTTGGCCACCAGCTCCCGGTGGGCGGGCGGCGTGTCCACCACCACGATGTCGTCGGGCGCCACCTTGTCGAGCGCCTTGGCCAGGAGGCGCTCGGTGGGCGCCTCCACCACCCTCAGGCGCTGGAGCTGGGCGTCGGTGGCCTCCTCGACCCACTCGGCCGCGCTGGCCTGCGGATCGGCGTCGACCAGCGTGACGGAGCGGTCCCCGTCGACCGCCACCGCGGCCAGGTACACCGACGTGGTGGTCTTGCCCACCCCACCCTTGATTGCAGCGGAGACGACGATCACGGCGCTCCCCTCGGCGATCCGGCCGACCCTTCGGTCACGTCTCGTGGCGCGAGCCTAGGCGCCCGTCGCCGGAAAGGCGTGCCGACTACTGATCGCGGGGCAGGCCGAGCAGGTGGCGGGCCACGACCAGGCGCTGGACCTGCTGGGTGCCCTCGCCGATATCGAGGATCTTCACGTCGCGGTACAGCTTCTCGATCAGGTTGTCCCGGACGACGCCGGCCTCGCCGAAGATGTCGAGCGCGGTCGAGACCGCCTCGTAGACCGCGGGCGGGGCGTAGAGCTTGGCGTAGGACGCCTCCAGGGCGTTGTCGGTGCCCTGGCGGGCGAGCCACACCGCGTGCAGGCAGATGAGCCGGGCCACCTGGAGCCGGCGGCGCATGTCCGCCAGGCGCTCCAACGCCCGGCGACGGCGGTTCCCCTGGGCCGGGAAGTCGGCGCGGACGACCTCCAGCGCCAGGTCGAGGGCGGCCCGGCCCATGCCCACGCCCTGGGCGGCGTGGATCGGGCGCGTGAGGTTGTAGGTGGCCATGGCCGCCTTGAACCCGCGGCGGGCCTCGTAGAACTCCTCGCCGCCGAGCAGGTTCCCGGCCGGGACCCGCACGTCGTCGAGGGCGAAGCTGGCCGTCTCGTAGCCGCGCGAGCCCATCTTGTGCTCGATGCGCAGCAGCTCGAAGCCGGGTGTGCCCCGCTCGACCACGAAGGCCCGGTGGCCGTCCCGGCCGAGGTCGGGGTCGACCGTGGCCCACACCACCACCCAGTCGGCCCGGGCCCCGTTGGAGCAGAACATCTTCTGCCCGCTCACGCACCCACCCGTCGCCGTCGCGCCGGGCCCGGGTGCGGATGCGGGCCACGTCGCTGCCCGCGCCCGGCTCGGTCATGGCCATCGCCCCCCAATGGGCCCGGCTGTCGTCGGCGAACGGGGCCAGGAACCGCTCGCGCTGGGCCGGGGTGGCGGCGCTGCGCAGGGCGGCACCGCCCAGGCCGGGTCCCGGCAGCGACAGGGCGACGCCCCGGTCCCAATAGGCGCTCTCCTCGGCGATCAGCAGCGCCCGCAGCGGCCGCCAGGTGAGGGCCGCGCCCGCGTCGCCCTCGTCCTCTCCCGGCCCGACCGTGCGGCTGACCAGCCCGCCCCGGCGGGCGCACAGCAGGTAGAGCTCGTGGTCGGCCGGGGGCGGGTCGCCGGTGCGGTCGGCCTCCAGGCCCATGGGCCGGATGTAGCGCCGCCCCAGGTCCGCCAGCTCGTCCAGCATCTCCCGGCTGGCGGCGTCGAGGGCGATCACGGGCCCACCAGCGGGTCGGGCACGTCCAGCACCGCGCCGGCCAGGTCGTCGAGCGCGGCGTCCCGGCCGCCGAACAGCAGCCCGAGCATGCGGGCCTCCCGGAAGCGCTTCTCCGCCAGGTGGTCGACCAGGAAGCCGTGGCCCCCGAGCAGCTGGATGCCGGCCTCGCTGACCGCCACCGCCGCGTCGATGGCCTCCCACCACGCCTGGGTGGCCCAGAAGCCGGCGGCCGGGTCGCCCGCGTCGAACGAGGCGGCGGCGTCGCGCACGGCCAGGCGGGCGCCGTGGATCCCGGTGGCCAGGGCCGCCAGCTCGAAGGCGTTGGCCTGGTGGTGGGCCACCGGCCGGCCGAACACCACCCGCTCGGTGGTGTAGGCCACGGTGGCGTCGAAGGCCGCCTGCCCGATGCCGACGGCCACCGCCGCGGCCCACAGCCGGGCCCGGCCCCGGACCGCCAGGCCGCCGCCCGGCGGGAGCGTCCAGTCGCCCACCACCCGGGCGCCGGCCAGGTCCAGCGTCGCGCCGCCCGAGGCGGCGAAGGCCAGGGCCGCCACCGGCTCCGGCTCGGCCGCCGCCTCGACCAGGCGCAGGCGGTCTCCGGAGGAGATCCACGCGCACCGGCGGGGCGGCCGGCCGGGGACCCAGTCCACCCGCGCCGGGTCGGCGTCCTCGCCCACCACCGCCAGCACCGCGTCCTCGGCCGGCGCGGCCGCGGTCGGGGACGGGTCGGGGCAGGCGTCGAGCGCGCCGGCCGCCGGGCCGGGGCGGTCGGCGGCGAGCAGCCCGCCCGCGTCCCCGGTGGCCAGCGTCTCCAGCAGCACGACCCGGGCCAGGGCCATGTCGAGGTCCCGCGAGAAGCCGTCCACCACCGCCTGGACCGCGTCGGGCCAGCCGCCGGCCCGCTCGTGGTCGCGGGCCGCGGGCGCCAGCACGTCGCGGGCGAAGCGGGCGGCGGCGTCCCGCAGGTCCTCGACCTCCTCGGCCAGCGCGAAGCCCGCCGGGTCGGTCACCTACAGCGTCCCGTCGGCCGCCAGCCGGTCGATCTCGGCCTCGTCGAGGCCGAGCCACTCGCCGTAGATCAGCCGGTTGTGCTCGCCCAGCGCGGGGCTGGGGGAGAGCGGCAGCGGCTCGCTGCCCCGGAACCGCAGCGGGCTGTGGGGCACGACCATCTCGCCCAGGTCGGGATGGTCGACGCGGCGCACCGCGCCCCGCTCGTGCAGGTGCGGGTCCTCCACCAGCTCCGGCACGCGGCGCACGGCCGCCACCGGCACCCGGACGGCCTCCAGCGCCGCCACCACCTCGTCGCGGGGGAGCGCGGTGGTCCACGCCTCGATCTCGGCCTCCAGGGCGTCGACGTTGTGGTAGCGCCGCCCGTTGCTGCGGAAGCGCTCGTCGTCGGCCAGCTCCGGGCGACCCATGGCCTCGCACAGGCCCTGCCAGTGCCGGGCGGTGAGCACGATGAGCGCCACGTGCCCGTCCGCCGTGGGGTACACGTTGTAGGGGACGAGCGCGGCGCCGCCGTGGCCGTTGCCGGTCTGGGGCGTGGTCCCGTCCCGGTAGTAGGAGGCCAGGTTGGACGCCAGCGTGGGGTAGATGGTGTCGATCATGGCGATGTCGACGATCCGTCCCCGCCCGGTGCGCTCGCGCTCGTACAGCGCGGTGACGATGCCGGCGTAGAGGTTGGCGGCGCCGAGGAAGTCGACGAAGGCCACGCCCGCCTTCACCGGGGGCTGGCCCGCGTGGCCGGTCACGCTCATCACCCCCGACCAGGCCTGGAGGGTGACGTCCATGCCCAGCCGGTCGCGGTCGGGCCCCTCGATGCCGTAGGCGGTCGCCCCGCCGTAGACCAGGCGGGGGTTGACCGCCAGCAGCCGCTCGGGCCCCACGCCGAGGCGCTCCATGACCCCGGGCCCGAAGTTCTCCACCACCACGTCGGCCCCCCGCACCAGGTCGAGGAACAGCTCGCGGCCCCGCGTCGCCTTGAGGTCGAGCGTCACCGCGTACTTGTTGGAGTTGACCATGGCGAAGGGCACGGTGGTGCCGCCCGCCGGGCCACGGGCCGGCTCACCCCCGGGCGCCTCGATCTTGACCACGGTCGCGCCCGCCAGCGCCAGCAGAGTGCCGCACCACGGGCCCTGGTAGATGCGCCCCAGATCGAGCACCCGAAGGCCGGTGAGCGGCAGCGGCCGTTCTCCATGCTGCGTGCCGACCGTCACACCCCTTAACCTAACTTAAGAACGGTCGAGGGGAGTTGAGCGGATGGACAGCGTCGACGGGCCCGTCGCGGCGCACGACCGGCGGCCAGGTGCGTGGCACCGTGGTCGACGGCATCGTGGCGTTCAAGGGCATCCCCGTACGGGTCGGTCCGGCGCTTCGAGGCGCCCGCCCCGGCCGAGCCGTGGTCGGGCGTGCGCGAGGCGTCGGACTACGGGCCCCGCTGCCCGCAGCCGCCCCGGGCCGCGGCCATCGACCCCGCCGACATCACGCCGATGGCGGAGGACTGCCTCGTCGCCAACGTGTGGACTCCGGCCGTCGCCGACGGCGGGGCGCGGCCGGTGATGGTGTGGTTCCACGGCGGCGGGTTCTCCAGCCTGTCGGGCTCGTCGCCGCTCTACGACGGCACCCGGCTCTCCCGGCGGGGCGACGTCGTGGTGGTGACGGTCAACCACCGGCTCAACGTCTTCGGCTTCCTCGCCCTCGACGACCACCCCGACGCGGCCAACGCCGGGATGCTCGACCTGGTGGCCGCCCTGGAGTGGGTGCGGGACAACATCGGGTGCCTTCGGCGGCGATCCGGGCAACGTGACGGTGTTCGGCCAGTCGGGCGGGGGCGCCAAGGTGTGCGTGCTCATGGGCATGCCCGCCGCGGCCGGGCTGTTCCACCGGGCCATCGTCCAGAGCGGGGTGCACGTCAAGGCCCTCTCGCCCGAGGCCGCCCGGGCCAACGCCGCCCGGGTGGTGGCCGAGCTCGGGCCGGTGCCCGTCGAGCACACACCGGCCGACGCCCTCGTGGCCGCCTACCGGCACGTCACGGCCGGGGGACGGGTGCCGTTCAGCCCGGTGGCCGACGGACGCCACCTGCCGCGCTCGCCCTGGGACCCCGAGGCGCCGCCGTGGTCGGCGGACGTGCCGCTGATCGTGCTGTCCACCCGGACCGAGACCACGCTCCTCGCGGGCGGCGCCGACCCGTCCCTGTTCGCCCTGGACGACGCCGGGCTTCGGTCCAAGCTGCGGGGCTGGCTGCGCGAGGCCGAGGCCGCGGACGGCGGCCTCGACGCCATCGTGGACGAGTTCGCCCGCCTCCACCCGGAGGCGTCGCCCAGCGAGCTGTTCTTCCTCATCACCACCGACCTGTACTCGCGGCTGCCGGGCTGGGCGGTGGCCGATCGCAAGGCCGTCCAGGCCGCCGCCACCGGCGGCGGGCGGGTGTGGCACGCCGAGCTGGTGTGGGACACGCCGGTCGACGGCGGCCGCTGGCTGTCGCCTCACACGCTCGACATCCCGCTGGTGTTCGACAACGTGGGGCGCACCCGCTCGTACGCGGGGCGGAGCGACGCCGCCCACCGCGTCTCGGACCAGATGTCCGAGGCCTGGCTGGCCTTCGCCCGCCACGGCGATCCCAACCACGCCCGGATCCCCACCTGGCCCGCGTACAAGGCCGAGCGCCCGGTCACCATGTTGTTCGACGTCCAGTCCCGGCTCGAGGCCGACTGGCGGGGCGGCGAGCGCAAGGTGCTCGCCCATCTCCCGCTGCGCACCCCTCGCCGCTGATCACAAGGAGACACCCGCCATGCAGCTCACCACCCAGAAGACGGAACGGGGCGTCACCGAGCGCGACTTCACGGTCGAGGGCTCCCGCGACCCGGTGCCGGGCGTGCTGTGGACGCCCGACGAGCCCGCCCCGGCCGCGCCCCGCCCCCTGGTGCTGCTGGGCCACGGCGGCACGCAGCACAAGCGGGTCCCCAACATCGTGTCCCTGGCCCGGCGGCTGGTCCGCCACCACGGCATCGCGGCGGCCGCGATCGACCTGCCCTACCACGGCGACCGCATGTCCGAGGAGGAGCGGAGCCTGTCCCGCGAGGACCGCCGGCGCCGGATGCGCGAGCGCATGCGCTCCGAGCAGGGCCACCAGGCCGCCTCCCAGCGGGCGGTGGCCGACTGGACCGCCACGCTCGACGCGCTCCAGGCGCAGGACGACGTGGGCCCGGGCCCGGTCGGCTACTGGGGCGTGTCCATGGGCACCCGCTACGGCGTGCCGCTGGTGGCCGCCGAGCCCCGCATCCGGGCCGCGGTGCTGGGCCTGTTCGGCTGGGCGGAAGGACCCCGGCTGGCCGGCTACGACGAGGTGGCGAGGCAGATCACGGTGCCGCTGCTGTTCCTGGTGCAGTGGGACGACGAGGTGGCCGGACGGGACTTCGCGCTCGCGCTGTTCGACCTGTTCGGCTCCTCCACCAAGACCCTGCACGCCAACCCCGGGCGCCACGTGGAGATCCCGGCGGCCGAGTACCAGGCGAGCGAGACGTTCCTGGCATTGCACCTGCTGAGCTGATCGCGTGTATCTGGCGCCTCGCTGGATGTTCTAGATGCTCGACAGGTCGACTACGGAGGAGTGGCGGGATGACGTGGTTGGGATGGGAGAGCCTCGGGGGCACGCTGACCAGTGGCCCTGCGGTGTCGTCATGGGCCCCCGGACGGCTCGACACGTTCGCACGCGGCACGGACAGCGCCCTGTGGCACAAGTGGTACCAGAACGGCTGGTCGGGGTGGGAGAGCCTGGGCGGCATCCTCACCAGCGAGCCGGCGGCCGTGTCCTGGAGCAACGGCCGCATCGACACGTTCGTGCGGGGCACGGACAGCGCGCTGTGGCACAAGTGGTACGAGAACGGCTGGTCGGGGTGGGAGAGCCTGGGCGGCGTCCTGACCTCGGGTCCCGCGGTCGCCAGCTGGGCGGCCGGGCGGCTCGACGTGTTCGTGCGGGGCACGGACAGCGCGCCTGTGGCACAAGTGGTACGAGAACGGCTGGTCGGGCTGGGAGAGCCTGGGCGGCACGCTGTCGTCGGCCCCGGCCGCGGTCTCCTGGAGCAACGGGCGCCTCGACGTGTTCGCCATGGGCACGGACAGCGCGCTGTGGCACAAGTGGTACCAGAACGGCTGGTCGGGCTGGGAGAGCCTGGGCGGCGTCCTCACGTCCGCCCCCGCGGTGTCCTCGTGGGCCCCCGGCCGGCTCGACGTCTTCGTGGCCGGCACCGACGCCGCCATGTGGCACAAGTGGTACCAGGGCGGCTGGTCGGGCTGGGAGAGCCTGGGTGGCGTCCTGACGTCGGCCCCCGCGGCCGTGTCCTGGGCACCCAACCGCATCGACACGTTCGTCGTGGGGACCGACAGCGCCATGTGGCACAAGTGGTGGGCGCTGGTGCCCACCGTGCGCCTGCACTCCAAGGTGCTCACCGCCCCGACCGTGCCGATCACCACCGCCATCCAGCGGATGCAGGCGGTGTACGCCACCTGCGGCATCGCGGTGCAGCACGCATCCACCGAGAACCTGAACCTGCCGACCCTCAACGACGTCGACGTGGGCACGTGCTCGGGCACGACCACCGCGGAGCAGGACCAGCTCTTCGCCAACCGCAACAACGTGGCCGGCAACGACGTGGTCGCATACTTCGTGCGGTCGACGGTGCCGGCCTTCAACGGGTGCGCCTCGCACCCCGCGGGCAGGCCGGGCGCGGTGGTGGCGCAGGGCGCCACCCAGTGGACCCTCGGGCACGAGATCGGCCACGTGCTCGACCTGAGCCACGTCAACGACAACAACCGCCTCATGACGGGCAACGGCACGGGAAACATCACCAACCCGCCTCCCGATCTCGTGGCGGCCGAGTGCACCACCATGCACAACAGCGCTCTCACGCAGGACATCTGAGGAGGACGACATGGCTGTCACCATGGAAGACGTCCGGGCCGTGCTCGACCCGGAAGAGCCCGACTACAGCGCGGCGACGCTCCTGGGGCCCGAGGCCCTGCCCCATCTGGAGGTGCTGATCGCCGGCGACGACCCCATGCTCGCCTCCAAGGCCACCTACGCGGCCGCCATGGTCGGCGGCGACCAGGCCGCCGACGTGGTCCGCCAGGCGGCGGGCAGCGAGGAGCCGGTCGTGCGGGTTGCGGCTGCGGCCTCCGCCGCCCACCTCGCACCCGAGGCGTCGGCCGACGTGCTGGCCTCCCTGATCCGCGACCCGGACCCCGGGGTCCGCAAGGTGGCGCGGGCATCGGTGCCCGAGGACGCCCCGGCGGCCCTGCGGGAGCAGCTCGAGGCCGAGCCCGAGGACCCGGCCGCGGGTGGCTACGAGACCCACGACCCCCGGGTCGTCTACGGGCTCATGCCCGGCGAGGAGCCGGGTGGCGGGACGATGCCGGGCGAGCGCGACGGGCTCATGCCCGGTGAGCAGTCCGGTGGCATGAACGGCTGAGCCCGGCAGGAGGGCCGGCGGAGGGATGATCCCGCCCGCCGGCTCTCCTCCCTTCGGCCGATCCGCCGGGAGGATCCCGCCCGGGTCGCCCGCTCAGCGCAGGTCGAAGGCCAGGTCGAAGCGCCGGACCGCGCCGGCGAAGATGTTGGGCTCGATGTCGGGCGGGGTGATCACCCGCAGGTTGGTCCAGCGCTCCGTGAGGGCGCCGAACAGCATCCGCAGCTCCAGGCGGGCCAGGTTGGCGCCGATGCAGAAGTGGGTGCCCTGCCCGAAGGCCAGGTGGTGGTTGGGGTCGCGCCGGATGTCGAAGCGGAACGGCTCGGCGAACACCGCCTCGTCCCGGTTGGCGGACGGGTAGGCGAGCATGACCCGTTCCCCGGCCTGGACCGGCTGGTCGCCGATGCGGTCGTCGCTCAGCACCCGCCGGAACATGTTGTTGAGCGGCGTCACCCAGCGGATGACCTCCTCGACCAGGCCGGGCACGAGGCCGGGGTCGGCGGCGGCCGCCTCCCACTGGTCGGGGTGCTCGGCCAGGACGGCCAGGCCCCGGGCGATGACGGTCCGGGTGGTCTCGGCGCCGCCGGCGATGTAGAGCCCGGTCTCGTGCATCAGCCGCAACGGGTCGAAGCCCGCCCCGACCCAGGTCGAGACGAGGTCGTGGGCCGGGCAGGCCCGGCGCTCGGCCGCGATCTCCTGGAGCACCCCGTTGAACTCGGTGATGGCGCTCACCACACCCATGAAGGCGTCGTTGTCGAGCGTGATGGCGTCGGTGCGCATCAGCCGCTCCGACCAGGACTTGAGGTCCTCCCAGCGTTCCTCGGGGAAGCCGAGCAGGTCGGCGGTGAACCGGGACGGCAGCTGCGCCGCCAGGTCCTGCACCACCTCCAGCCGGCCCTGGCCGGCCACCGCGTCCAGCAGCTCGTCGATGCGCTCCCGCAGGAAGCCGGAGTGGGACTGCACGGCCCGGGGCGTGAACCCCCGGGTCACCAGCCGGCGCTGCTCCAGGTGCTCGGGGTCGTCGAGGGCGATGGTGTTCGACTCCTCCATCGCCAGGTTGGCCCGGTACGAGCCGCGGGAGGAGAACACGTCGCTGCGCCGCTCGACGTCGATGACGTCGGCGTGCCGGGTCACCACCCAGTACCCGTTGGCGTCCCGGTACACGGGCGCCTCTTGGCGGGCCCACGTGAAGAACTCGTGCACCCGATCGAGGTCCGCCCACCAGGCGGGATCGAGCAGGTTGGTCGGGGGTGCGTCCGTCGCCGCCATCCCCGCACCGTACCGGCTCAGCGCGGCGGGGGAGCGGGCTGCGGGCCGCCCGCGCCCGTGCGGTCCCACTCGCTGACCCGGGTGGCGTAGGCCTGCTGCTGGGGGAGCTGGCCCGCCCGGACCATGGCCTCGTATCGCTGGGCGGGCGTAGTCGGTCACCGGGTTCACCCAGACGGAGGTGCCGTAGGCGCAGATCTCGCTCCACTGGCCGATGGCGCCGGAGTCGAAGCGCATGGCGACGATGGCGTTGCCGCCGAGCCCCACGGCCTGCTGGACCATGCGGGCCATGGCCTCGTTGCGGCTCCGGGTGAGGAGCTCGGGGATCAGGCACCGCGGCGCACTCGGCTAGGGCCGGACGGGCGTCAGTCCTGGGCGAGGACGGGAGCGACGGGCCGGCGGGCCTGGCGCCGGGCGGGGACGGCGACGATGGCGGCGAAGGCGACGGGGACGGCGAGGGCGAGCAGCGCCAGGGTCGGAGCGGGCACCGCGACCTCCGGGAGGTCGCCGCCGTCCATCAGCTCCCACAGGCCGAGGCCGAGCGGGATGCCGACCACCACCGCCAGCGCGCTGGCGCCCAGCTGGGAGACGATCAGCGCCGTGGTGGTCTGGCGAGGGGTGGCGCCCACCGCTCGGAGCACGGCATGGTTGCGGGCGCTGTCGCGGGCCGCGAACGTGGCCACGATCACCGCGTTGACCGTGGCCAGCACCAGGAGCAGGCCCGCCGTGACCAGCACGATGGTGCGCACCTGGGCGTAGAGCGGGTCGATGGCCCCGTCGCTGGCGGCGTGGCCCGGCTCGACCGGGAGGGTGTGGAGCCGGCCGAGGCTGGGGCGCAGCCCTAAGGCCACCACCACCATGGCCACGCCCAGGGTCAGGCTGAGGGCGTTGGTGAGCAGGCGGGACGGGCGCCGCCAGGCCGAGCGAAGGCCCAGGACCGCGGGGAGCGGCACGCCGGCCGCCGCTACCAGCCGGGCGATCCGGCCGGGTCGCCGCGGCGGGCGGGGACCCGTGGTCAGCGACCGGAGCGTGCTGTGCCGGATGCCGCGCACCGCGGGCCGGAGCGTGCCCAGCACCACCGCCAGCACCGCGACCGCGGCCACGAGCGCCACGCGGCCGGGCGTGAGCGGCGGGGCCTCGGGCTTGCCCAGCAGGGTCACCGACGACGCCGCCAGCCGGGGCGCCAGCAGGCGCCCGATGGCCAGCCCGAGGGCGACGGCCAGCGCGGCGATGGCCAGGTGCTCGCTCAGCAGCACCGCCACCACCTGGCGGGGCGTCACGCCCACCGCCTTGAGCGTGCCCACCTGGCGGGTCTGCGCCGCCATCCGGTCGACCACCAGCACCGCGGCGGTGGCCGTGGCCAGGAGCGCCAGCAGGGCCGCGGCGGCCGCCAGGGTCCCGGCGACGATGTCGAGGTCGGAGTGCGAGGCGGCCCGTCGCTGCTGCCACGTCTCCGTGAAGGACACGACCGAGGAGTCCGTGGTCACCCGGGTGAGGTCGGGATGGGCCTCGAGGAAGGCGGCCGCCTCCGCGGGGTCGTCGAGCCGCAGCTGGAGCTCGAAGCCCTCCTCGGTCATCCCCAGGTCCCGCAGCACCGCGGCGGTGGCGGGGGTGACCCACACCTGCGCGGGCCGGCTCAGCGGGAAGAGCCCGCGACTGACCGTCATGGCCACGCCCCGCACCCGGAACGGCTCGCCGTTGAGCGTGATCGTGTCGCCCGCGCCGAGGCCGAGGGTGCCGGCGAGCCCGCTCTCCAACACGACGTCTTCGGCGGGGTCTTCGGCGGGACCGAGCCACCGGCCGTCGGTCACCAGCGGCTGGTCGACGGGGGAGCGGCCGGGCTCGCGCACCTCGGCCGTGAGGTCCTCGCTGCCGCCCGGCACCGCGATGCGGCCGTACAGGTGGGTCCACGGTCCGCCCACCGCCACCACCTCGGGGGAGGAGGCCACCGCGGCCGCCCGCCGGCGCAGGTCGGCGACGAGCGGCGGCGTCGCCCGGCTCGTCCGGAGGGTGGTAGGCGCCGACCAGCACGTGGAACCCGTCGGTGGCCCGCCACACCCGGTTCCACGGGCCGTCGCCGCTGCCGTACACCGACAGGGCGAGGCCCATGGTGCCGGTGGCGATGGTCAACGTCACCAGCAGGAGCAGCGCCTGCCAGGGGTGGCGGCGCAGGTTGCGCCGGGCCAGGCGCAGGGCCAGCGCGGTCGAGCGGATCATGCGCCCCCCAGGTCGAGCAGGCCGGCCAGGCCGGCGGCGGGGATGTCCCCGCCCAGGCGGGTCTGGGCCACGATGGCGCCGTCGCGCATGGTGAGCAGGCGGTCGGCGGTGGCCGCCACCCGGGCGTCGTGGGTGACGATCAGGAACGCCTGGCCGGCCGCGCCCACGTCGGAGAACAGCCGCAGGATCTCGCCGGTGGCCCGCGAGTCCAGGTTGCCGGTGGGCTCGTCCGCCAGCACCACCAGCGGCTCGTTGACCACGGCCCGGGCCACGGCCACCCGCTGGCGCTCGCCGCCGGACAGCCGGTCGGGCAGGTGCCCGGCCCGGGCCTCGACGCCCAGCCGCTCCAGCAGCTCGCTGGCCCGGAGCCGGGCGGCGCGCCGGCCCGTCCCCGCCAGCAGCGCCGGCAGCTCGACGTTCTCGACCGCGGTCAGCTCGTCGACCAGGTGGAAGGCCTGGAACACGAACCCCACCATGCGGCGGCGCAGCACCGCCCACTCGGTCTCGGACAGGCGGTCGACGCGCCGGCCCCCGAGATGGATCTCGCCCTCGTCCGGCCGCTCCAGCCCGCCCAGCAGGTGGAGCAGCGTCGACTTCCCGCAGCCGCTGGGGCCCATCACCGACACGGTCTCGCCCGGCGCCACGTCCACGTCGACGCCGTCCACCGCCCGCACCGGGGCGGGCTCGCCGGGGTAGCGCCGCACCAGCCCACACGCCTCGACGACCGCGGTGCTCATCCCGGCCCCCTCTCCAGCCAGAGCTGCTCGCAGGCCTCCAGCCAGCGGATGTCGGCCTGGAGCCGCAGCGCGGCCCCTTCGATCAGCAGCCCGCCCTCGGACCCGGCCGGCTCCGCCTGTGCCAGCTCCTCCAGCTCGTGCAGCTGGCGCAGGAGCTCGAGCCGCTGGGCGTCCACCAGCGTGACCGGGTCGGCCAGGCGGGTCAGCGCCGCCGCCACCAGCTTGAGGTGGAACTCGACCGGCGCCACCTTCGACCACGACAGGTCGGCCAGCCAGGTCTCCACCTGGTCGCGGCCCGCCGCGGTCAGCTCGTACACCTTCTTGTCGGGCTGGCTCGCCTGGCCGACGGTCTCGGAGCGGACCAGGCCGGCCCGTTCCAGCCGCGCCAGCGTGACGTACACCTGACCCGGGTTGAGGGCCCCGCCGGCCGGGCCCAGCGCCCCGGCCAGCCGCAGGCGGAGCTCGTAGCCATGGGCCGGCTCCTTGGCCAGCAGGGCCAGGATCGCATCCTTCATATCCGTTGTCTATAACGGTTAGCTAGAGCGAGTCAAGGAAACCTTTCGCCGCCGCCGGCCGCGATCCCGCACAGTGGGGCGATGCCCGCCGAGCGCCTGACCCTGCGGCCCGTGGTGCCCGAGGACGAGGAGCCGTTCCGCCGCGCCCACCGGGACCTGGCGGCCGCCGGGTACACCTTCGCCCACGGCGTACGACGAGGCCGAGGCCTTCCCGCGCTACGTCGCCCGCCTGGCCGCGCCAGGCGCAGGGCGTGGAAGTCCGCGACGGCTGGGTGCCCACCACCTTCCTGCGTCGCCGATGTGGGCGGCGTGATCGTGGGGCGCGCCTCCATCCGCCACCAGCTCAACGAATCGCTCCTGCGGGAGGGCGGCCACATCGGCTACGCGGTGCTGCCCGAGCACCGGCGCCGGGGCTACGCCACGGAGATCCTGCGCCAGAGCCTCGCGGTGGCGCAGGAGCACGGTGTCGACCGGGCCCTGCTCACCTGCGACGACGACAACGTCGGCTCGGCCACCGTCATCGAGCGCTGCGGGGGCGTCCTCGACTCGATCGGCGTGGGCGAGCGGGGCCAGCCGCTGCGCCGCTACTGGATCGGCTGACGCCCGGTCCCCGGTAGCGTGCGGGCGTGCGCATCGGCGTGGTGTTCCCGCAGACCGAGCTGGGTGGCGACGCCGGTGCGGTGCGCGCCTACGGCCAGGGGGTGGACGGCCTCGGGTACCGCCACCTGCTGGCCTACGACCACGTCCTCGGGGCCGACCCCGCGGTGCACGCGCCCTGGACGGGGCCGTACACCGTCGCCACCACGTTCCACGAGCCGTTCGTCATGTTCGGCCACCTGGCCGCCCTCACCCGGCTCGAGCTGGTCACCGGGATCATCATCCTGCCCCAGCGCCAGACCGCGCTGGTGGCCAAGCAGGCCGCCGAGGTCGACCTGCTGACCGGGGGCAACTTCCGGCTGGGGGTGGGCCTCGGCTGGAACGCGGTCGAGTACGAGGCGCTGGGCCAGCGGTTCGACCAGCGGGGCCGCCGCCTGTCCGAGCAGATCGGCCTCCTGCGGCGGCTGTGGACCGAGCCGGTGGTGACGCACGAGGGTCGCTTCGACACCGTCACCGCCGCGGGCCTGGCCCCGCTGCCGGTGCAGCGCCCGATCCCGGTGTGGATCGGCGGCTCCTCGGACGCCGCCTACCGGCGCATCGGCCGGCTGGCCGACGGCTGGTTCCCCCAGGTGGCGCCGGGCGACCAGCTGGACCGGGCCCGCGCCCTCATCGCGGCGGCGGCCGAGGAGGCGGGCCGCGACCCGGCGGCGCTGGGCCTCGAGGGCCGCGTGCGCTGGAACCCGGACGACCCCGGCCGCTTCGAGCGCCAGGTGGGGAAGTGGCGCGACGCCGGTGCCAGCCATCTCGCCATCGACACCATGAACACCGGGCTCGGCAAGGTGGACGGTCACCTCGCCGCCCTCGCCCGCGCCGCCGAGCTGGTCGGCGTGGCGCCCGCCTAGTCCGCGACATCCGCCCCCGGTTGCGGCTCCGAACTTATTGCGACACAGTCGTAGCAACCGGCCACCGGCCGGGCAGGCGGGGCCAGAGGAGGCGTGGTGCACATACCCGACGGGTTCATCGACGCACCGACATCGCTGGCCGCGGGGGCCGCGGCGGCCGGCGTGCTGGTGGGCTGCGCCCGCCGCTCCGGGGAGATGATGGAGGACAAGCACGCGCCGATGGCGGGCCTGGTGGCCGCCTTCATCTTCGCGGTGCAGATGGTGAACTTCCCGGTCGCCGGAGGGACCAGCGGCCACCTGCTGGGCGGGGCGCTGGCGGCGATCCTGGTCGGGCCCTACCTGGGGGCGTTGTGCCTGTCCGTGGTGCTGGTGGTCCAGGCGCTGCTGTTCGCCGACGGCGGGCTCTCCGCCCTCGGCCTCAACGTCATCAACATGGCGGTGGTGGGGGCGTTCGCGGGCTACGGCATCTTCCTGCTGGCCCGGCGGGTGCTGCCCGCCACCCGCCGGGCGTGGTGACGGCCTCGGCGGCCGCGGCCCTGCTGTCGGTGGTGCTGGCCGCGCTGGCCTTCGTCGCCGAGTACGCCCTCGGGGCGCGGGCGGGGCGTCGCTCGACCCGGGTGGCCGGCGCCATGGTCGGCGTGCACGTGCTCATCGGCGTGGGCGAGGCGCTGATCACCGCCCTGACCGTGAGCGCGGTGCTGACCGTCCGCCCCGATCTCGTCCACGGCGCCCGGGACCTGGCCGCCGGCCCGGCGCCGGTCGCCGACCGGACGGCGGCCGCGGTCGGAGGCTGACATGTCCCGCGGGCGACTCGCGCTGTTCGTGGCGTCCGGGCTGGCCGTGGCCCTGGCGCTGGCGTTCTTCCTCAGCCCCCAGGCCTCGCGTCAGCCCGACGGGCTGAACCGGGTCGCCATCGATCAGGGCTTCTCGGGCGAGGAGACCACCCACCGGACGGAGGGCAGCCCGCTGGCCGGCTACGGCGTGGACGGCGTGGACGACGGCCGGCTGTCCACCGGCCTGTCCGGGATCATCGGCGTGACCGTCACCTTCGCGGTGGCCGGGGGCCTGTTCCTCGTCCTCCGCCGGCGGAGGGCCGGATCGAGCGGGGGAGGCGGCCACAGCCACGGACTGCACCGGCCGGGGGACAGCGTGGTCCACCGGCTGGCGCCGCAGGTGAAGGTGGCGGCCACGCTGGGCTTCGTGTTCGCCGTCGTCGCCACCCCGCGGGACGCGTTCTGGGTGTTCGCCCTCGACGCCCTGCTGCTCGCCGGGGTGGCGCTCCTGGCCGCCGTGCCGCCGGCGGTGCTGGCCCGCCGCCTGGTGATCGAGCTGCCGTTCGTGGCCTTCGCCCTGTTCCTCCCGCTGGTGGGCGAGGCCCCCCGCACCGAGGTCCTGGGGCTGTCGCTGTCGGAGCCGGGCCTGTGGGCGGCGTGGAACATCCTGGTCAAGGGCACCCTGGGCGTGGCGGCCACGACGCTGCTGGCCACCACCACGTCGGTGCCCGAGCTGCTGTGCGGGCTCGACCGGCTGCGGGTGCCCCGTGCCTTCACCGCCATCGCCGGCTTCATGGTCCGCTACGCCGAGGTCATCACCGGCGAGGTCCGCCGCATGCGCATCGCCCGCCTGTCCCGGGGCTACGACCCCCGCTGGGTGTGGCAGGGCCGGGCGGTGGCCGCGTCGGCCGGCACGCTGTTCATCCGGGCCTTCGAGCGGGGCGAGCGCATCCACGTGGCCATGCTGTCCCGGGGCTTCACCGGCGAGCTGCCGGCCGCGGCCCGCGAGCGCACCCAGCGCCGGGACTGGGCCCTGGCCTCCATCGTCCCGCTGGTGGCGGCGGCCGCCGCGGCTGACCGCGCAGGTGGCGACGTGAACGACGCCGCCGCGGTCCACGTCCGCGGGCTGGCCTACAGCTACCCCGACGGCTCGCCCGCCCTGCGGGGCGTCGACCTCGACGTCGCCCCCGGCGAGCGGGTGGCGGTGCTCGGTCCCAACGGGGCGGGCAAGACCACGCTGATCCTGCACCTCAACGGCATCCTGCTGCCCCAGGCGGGCGAGGTCGCCATCGGTGGGCTGCCGGTGACCAAGCCCAACTTCAAGGAGGTCCGCCGCCGGGTCGGCGTGGTCTTCCAGGATCCCGACGACCAGCTGTTCATGCCGACCGTGCGGGACGACGTGGCCTTCGGCCCGGCCAACCTGGGCCTGCCCGGCGAGGCGGTGGAGGCCCGGGTGCACGCCGCGCTCGACGCGGTGGGCATGGACGGCGCCGGGGGCCGCCCGCCCCATCACCTCAGCTTCGGGCAGCGGCGGCGGGTGGCCCTGGCCACGGTGCTGGCCATGGACCCCCAGATCCTGGTGCTGGACGAGCCGACCTCCAACCTGGACCCGGCCGCCCGGCGGGACCTGGCCGACATCCTCGTCACCCTGCCGGTGACGGCGCTGATCGTCACCCACGACCTGCCCTACGCCCTGGAGCTGTGCCCCCGGTCCGTCATCCTCAACGACGGGGTGATCGTGGCCGATGGGCCCACCGCCGAGATCCTCGGCGATGCCGAGCTGATGGCGGCCAACCGGCTCGAGCTGCCCTTCGGCTTCGACCCCAGCCGCACCTGATCAGGCCGTCATCGCAGCGCGCAGCCGGTACAAGCCCTCCTCGATGTCGGCGGTGGCGATGGCCCCGTAGCCGACGAGGAGGCCGGGGCCGGCGGTCCCTCGACCGCGAACGACGCGAGCCGCTGCACCGCGACTCCGCGGGCCGAGGCGGCGAGGCCGAGCCCGCCACCTCCTCGTACCGCGGGAGATTGGCCTGGTTCCTGCGGGCGATACTGGATCTGGAACTGGTCCCCTCGCGCTCGTACGTTCGACGGGGTGATGGTCAGCAACATGCTCGCCGTCGCCACGGTGCTGGCGGTCCTGTCCGCCCGCCGGGTCGCGGTCGGCGCGGTGGACGGCACCGCGCCGGCCGCGGCCGTGGTCGACCCGGAGGGCAACGTCATCACCTTCGCGGCCTGAGCGGCCCCGGAACCGCTACATCTGGATGCCGGGACGATCCCGCTCGATGGTGAAGGTGCGGGCCGTGCTGACCCCGCTCGTGGGCACGGCGGCGTCGTCGAGGACGCGGGCCGCCACGGTCGTCTCGCCCGGGGTGATGTCGAGCACCGTGTAGCCCCGGCGGCTGGCGTCCGCGTAGTGGATGTCGAGGTTCTCCCGCAGCAGGGTCTCGATCTGCGACGCGGACCGGCCCTGCGAGGTGATGGACGTGCCGCACACCTCTGTGGCGACGACCGGGCTGTCCTCGTTGCCGGCGTCCTGGCGCAGGTCGCAGGCGAAGGTGGCGTGGGCGTCGCCGGAGATCACCACGCAGCTGCGGGCGTCGCGGTCGCGCAGCCCGGTCAGCAGCCGGGTGCGGGCCGCGGGGTAGCCGTCCCAGCTGTCGGTCCAGAACTGCTCCTCGCCGCCGAGGCGGGGATCGGCGCGGGCCATGAGCGTCGCCTGGGCCAGCACGTTCCAGCGGTCGGGCGCGGCCCGGACGCCGTCGTCGAGCCAGCGCTCCTGCTGGGCGCTGAGCATGGTGCGCTCGGGGTCGAACAGGTCGCGGCAGCTCTCGCCCACGACGTTGGCGCCGCCCCGCCCCGGACGGGGGCAGGCCTGCGGGGTGCGGTACTGGCGGCCGTCGAGCAGGTGGATGCGGGCCAGGCGCCCGAAGTCGTAGCGGGCGTAGATGCGGGCGTCCGGACCGTTCGGCCGGGCGCCGTCGGGCAGCGGCATGTGCTCGAAGTACGCCTGGTAGGCCGAGGCCCGGCGGGCGAGGAACTGGGGGTCGAGGTCCTCGGAGCGCCAGTCGGCGTAGTCGTTGTCGACCTCGTGGTCGTCCCAGATCACCAGCCACGGCACCTGGGCGTGCAGGGCCTGGAGGTCGGGGTCGGTCTTGTACTGGGCATGGCGGTTGCGGTACTCGGCCAGCGTGCGGGGCTCACCGCCCGCGTGGCGGCGCACCAGGTTCACGCCCCACGACGACTCGTAGATGTAGTCGCCCAGGAACACCATGAAGTCGACGTCCTCGTCCACGATGTGGCGGTGGGCGGCGTAGTAGCCCTGCTCGAACTGCTGGCACGACCCGTAGGCCAGCCGGAGCCGGGTGGGGTTGGCGCCGGGCGTGGGCAGCGTGCGGGTGCGTCCCACCGGGCTCTGGTCGTCGCCGGCCATGAACCGGTACCAGTGCCAGCGGTTGGCCTGGAGCCCGTCCACCCGGACGTGCAGGGTGTGGCCCCGGCCGGACAGGGCGTCGGCCGTGCCCCGCCGCACCACCCGGCGGAAGCCGTCGTCGGTGGCCACCTCCCACCGCACCACCACGGCGTCCTCGCGGACGCCGCCCCCGGCCAGCGGCTCGGGGGCGAGCCGGGTCCACAGCATCACCGACTCCGGCGTGGGGGCGCCCGACGCCACGCCCAGCGTGAACGGATAGCCCACGAACCGCGGCCGGCTGGTGGCCACCGCGCTGCTCGGCGGCAGCCACGCCTCGGTGGCCTCCCGCCCCTGTGGGTCGCCCAAGAGTGCGTCTCCTCGTCCACCGTTCGAGGCCGTGCCTGCCTGCGGCTCGTTATGCTACCGGCCGACCCATCCAGGACGGGGGCGGAGATGTCACTGGTCGTGGACGGCAGCATCGCTGCCATGGCCCGGGGGCGTGAGCGGAACGTCGTCTCGGGCACGGTGTGGATCGGCGACGACGGGCTGGTCGAGAAGGTGACCACGAGCGGCCAGCGGGGCCCGGCCGGCTTCGACGCCGCGCCTCGGGTCGACGTGGGCGACGCGGTCGTCTACCCCGGCCTCATCGACCTCCACTCGCACATCGGGTTCAACGCGCAGCCGCTGTGGGTCGACCCCGACCGGACGGCCGAGGGCGTGCCCTTCGAGCACCACGACCAGTGGCCCCGGGCCGAGACCTACCCGGAGCAGATCCCGTGGCCGGCGTGGACGCTCATCAACGGCGCGCCCGAGTCGACGCTCGCCTACATCCAGGTGCGGGCGCTGGCCGGCGGCACCACCGCCATCCAGGGCTGGCCGGGCCAGAGCCGCTCCGCGGCCAACGCGCTGGTCCGCAGCGTCGACAACGAACAGGTGGGCCCGCTCGCGGACCCGGTGCGGTGCTCCACGCTGACGGACACCCGCGAGCTGGAGAAGCGGGTCACCGACCTGCGGGAAGGACGGATCTTCATCCGCCACTGCGGCGAGGGCATCCCCTCCCAGACCATGCGCGACGAGTTCGAGGCCCTGCGCCTCGCCCCCGACCCGGCGCTGCGGGCGGGGGCGGAGCCCACCGGGTGCGTCGACCAGCGGCTGGTCGTGGTGCACGGCTGCGGCCTCGACCGCGAGGACTACCGCCTCTGGCGCTCCATCGTGGCGCCCCGGGCCCGGGACACGACCGGCGCGGTGGTGTGGTCGCCGTTCTCCAACCTGTGGCTCTACGGGCGCACGCTCGACGTGCCGATGGTGCAGAGCGAGCGGATGGGGGTGTGCCTGGGCACCGACTGGGGGCCGTCGGGCACCAAGAACCTGCTGGGCGAGCTCAAGGTGGCCCGCCTGTGGGCCGACGCCCAGGGCTGGGCGCTGGACGACCACGCCCTGGTGCGGATGGTCACCGCCAACCCCGGCGACGCGCTGGCCCGGGCCTGGCAGGTGCCCGCCGGCCGGCTCGTCCCCGGCGCGCTGCGGCGACCTGGTGGCCGTGGCCCCGCGCCGCGCCGATCCCTGGGAGAACCTGGTGGCCGCCCGGGAGCGCGACGTCGTGCTGGTGGCCGTGGGCGGCCGGCCCCGGCTGGGGACGGCGGAGGCCATGCTCGCCGCGGGCGCCGTCGGGCGCGGTGCCGGTCCGCATGGGCAACGCCACCCGCCGGGTGACGCTGGTGCGGCCCGACGACCCGGCGCAGGCCTGGTCGTGGGCCGAGGTGCTGGCGGGGCTGGAGAAGGTGCGGGCCTCGGCCAAGGAGGTCCCGCCGTCGGGCCCCGCCGCGTCCCGCAGCCGCCGGCCGACCGGGCTGGTCTCGGGCGACCCGCCCGGGACCCCGCCCATGGCGGTCGAGCTGGACATGCCCGCCGGCGCGGTGGGCACGGCCGGCCCCCCGCCCAAGGGCCGCACCGTGGACATCGCGCCCATCGGGCCGGTCCACCACGACCCCGACTGGCTGGCGAGCGTGCGGGGCCGGGGCTTCCACGGCGGGGTGCTCGACGGGCTGGGCGGGCTGTTCCGCTGATGCCGGAGCCGAGCCGGCTGGAGCGCGAGCAGGCCGGCTTCCCGCTCGCCGCGGTCTATCCCATGCCCGACCCGGGCGGGGTCGCGGCCCTGGCGGCCGGGCCGGTCCGGCCGCCCCGCGGCGCGCCCCGGCCCCGGCTCGCCCCGCTCAGCCCGGCCGAGCGGGCCCAGGTGGTGGACGGGCTGGTGGCGGTGCTCGACGGCCTCTACGCCCACCTGCCGCTCAAGCGGGCCCGCTACGCCACCGACCCGCTCCAGCGGCTGCGGCTGCTGCGCCAGCAGAGCCCGGACCTCGACGACCTCGAGTTCCACCACCAGCTGGCGGCGATCCTCACCGGCCTGCGCGACGGCCACACCCGCTACATCGGGCCCGCCGCCCTGCGGGACTGGGCCGCCCACCTCGGCTTCCTGGTCGAGAGCTGGGGCCCCGGCGAGGCGCCCCGCTACGTGGTGTCCAAGCTCGCCCGCCACCTGATCGACGACCCGGCCTTCGCCGTGGGCGTCGAGCTGCTGTGGTGGAACGGGGTGCCCATCGACCGGGCCGTCGACCTCTACGCCGACCGCGAGACCGGCGGGCGGCCGGACAGCCGCCGGGCCCGGGCGCTGGAGTCGCTCACCCTGCGGGCGCTGCGCTTCAGCCCGCCTCCCGACGAGCGCTGGGTCGACATCGGCTACCGCGACCTCGACGGCGTGGCGCGCGAGGTGCGGGTCCACTGGCGCATCGTCAAGCCCCGACGGGCGCCGAGCGCGGCCCTGGCGGCGGGCGCCGAGCCCCAGGGCGCCCGGGCCATCGACCCCGCGGCCGAGACGACCCGGCGGGTCAAGATGCTGCTGTTCGCGGGCTCGCCCCGGGCCGCGGCCGGCACGGGCTTCCGCCACCAGCTGCGGCTCAGCACCGTGCCCACCGCCGCGGGCGACGTGTCGGTGCTGCGGATCTGGAGCTTCGACGTCCTCGACGACAAGCCGTTCGTGGCCGAGGTGATCCGGCTGCTCCGCCGGGTGCCCGCGGGCGCGGTCGGCGTGGTGGTCGACCTGCGGGCCAACCCGGGCGGGCTGGTGTGGGCGGCGGAGCGCCTGCTCCAGCTGTTCACGCCCCGCCGCATCCTGCCCACCCGGTTCGCCATGCTCGCCACCCCGCTCACCCGGGACATGTCCCGCTCGCCCCAGAACGCGCTCCAGCTGGGGCCCTGGCAGGCCAGCCTGGACGCGGCGGTGTCCACCGGCGACGTGTACTCCGCGGCGCTGCCGCTCACCGGCGAGGCCGACTGCAACGACATCGGCCAGCTCTACGCCGGCCCGGTGGTGGCGGTGGTGGACGCCAAGACCTACTCGGCCGCCGACCTGTTCGCCGCGGGCTTCGTCGACAACGGCGTCGGCCCGCTGGTGTCGGTGGGCCAGGCCAGCGGCGGGGGAGGGGCCGAGGTGTGGACCGACCCGACGGTGCGCAACGCCCTGCTGGGCACCCGCTTCGAGCAGACGGAGCTGCCCGGGGGTGCGGGCTTCACCGTCGCGGTGCGCCGGGCCATCCGCACCGGCGACGCGGTGGAGGCGGCCGGGTCGGGCATCGAGGACATCGGCGTCCGCAACACCGCGGGCGTCCACGACCCGACCCTGCGGGACCTGGACGACAACCAGGACCTGTACGAGGCCTGCGCCCGGATCCTGGCGCGCCTGCCCCGCACCGACCTGCGGGCCCGGGTGGCGGGGGACCGGGTGCGGGTGACGGCCGACGGCCTGGACCGCCTCGACGTGGTGGTGGACGACCGCCCCCGGCCCAGCATCGACCTCACCGCGGGGACACCGGTCGACGTGCCGCTGCCGCCGGGCTGGGCCCGGGTCGAGCTCCTCGGCTACGAGGGCACGGTGCTGCGCCAGCGGCGGCTGCTGCCGGCGCCGTAGACCCGCTAGGCGTTCCAGCCCCGCTAGGCGTTCCAGTCCCGCAGCTCGTGGCGGACGACCACGCCGTGGCGCACGAACGGGTCGCCCTCCACGAAGGCTTCGGCCGCGGCCCGGTCGGTGAAGACGGCCATGGAGCCGTCGGCCTGCACGTCGGCGAAGGTCCCGATCATCAGCAGCGTGCCGTCGGCGAGGAACTTGTCGGCCCACTCGGAGTGGGCGGGGAAGTGCTCCATGGCCTTGGGCATCACGTCGTCGGCCGGGGTGTAGAGCACCACGCACTTCATCGCCTCGCCTCCGATGTCTCGGTCTCCGCCGCCTCGCCGACCCCTGCGCCGATCGCCGTGGCGACGGTGCCGGCCATGCGCTCCAGGATCATGGCCCAGCCCGACGAGTACGAGCCGCTGGTGTACCCGCCGGGCGCGGCGCAGTCCTCGCCCCGCTGGGCGACGCTGAGCGCCTCCCAGCCGCGGTGCTCGACCGCCACCCGGGTGCCTTCGCCCTCGGCCCGGAAGGTGAGCTCGACCTCGGTGGGCGCCGGGGTGTTGAGCCAGGTCATGACGAAGCGGTCGGGCGGCTCCCACACGGTGAGCTCGCCCCACGTGTGGGTGGTCCCGTCGTCCCACTCCTCGTAGAGCCGGCCGCCCGCGTGGGCCTCCAGCACGACGCGTCGGGCCCGCTCCTTGCCCACCGAGTGGGTGAGCTTCGGCCACCAGGCGTCGATGGTGCGCACGAACGTCTCGAACGTGGCCGCGAGCGGCGCCCGCACCAGCGTGGACTGGCGCACGGGCGGGACCGAGCCCACGGGTCCGGCGGTGATGGTCATGGCGTCGTCGTCTCCTTGCCTGCGTGCTCGGCCTCGGCGATGCGGCGGGCGACGTCGAGGGCGTTGGACCAGATGTCGTCGAGGTAGGCGCGCAGCCCGGCCAGCCCCTCGGGGCGGGCCCGGTAGATCCGGCGGGTTCCCTCGCGCCGCTCGGACAGCAGGCCCGCGCCCTTCAGCACCGTCAGGTGCTGGCTGACCGTGGTGCGGTTGACGTCGAACGCCGCCGCGATCTCGCCCGCGGCCAGCTCGCGGTGGGCGACCAGCCGCAGGATGGCCCGCCGGCGCGGCTCGACCAGCGCCCGCATGGCGTCCTCGGCCTCGTCGACCAGATCCTGCATCTCTGCTTCCATCGCGGCGTGTGTCACCGCTCACAAACGTTAGTGAGACGCAAACATAATCCGTCAACTCAGGCGGCCGGGATGGCGTTGGCGCTGTAGGTGGTGTCGGGCGTGGGAGGCGTGCTGAAGCGGGCGTTGGGCAGGTAGAGCAGCGAGCCGAAGCGGGCCACGGTGGTGGGCACGTCGAAGCGCGGGTCGGTGACCCGGGCCTTGACCGTGCCGCTGGTGCCGGTGGGGTCGAGGCGGATCACCGCCACCTGGTTGAGCTGGTTCTGGACCACGTACAGCGTGCGGTCGGTGACGAGGATGCCGTCACCGTTGGGCACCAGCTCGCCGCCCAGGTCGATGCCGGTGGTGGCGCCGGTGGCGGGGTCGACCCGGAACAGCCGGCCGGTGGCGCTCTGCACCACGATGAGCGCCGCCCCGTCGGGCGTGCGGGTGATGCCGTTGAGGTTGAAGCCGGGCACGGGCACGAAGTCGCCGGTCAAGGGCAGGGTGACGACCTCGGCCTGCGTGGCCACGCGGCCGCTGTGGAAGCGCGGCACCTTGTACAGCACGGGGTTCAGGCTGTCGGTGAAGTAGGCGGCATCGGGCGTGATCACCACGTCGTTGACGAACGACGGTGCGGTGGTGAACGTGAAGCTGGCCAGGACCGCACCGGTGTCGGCGCTCACGATCCGGCCGTTCCCCGCGGGCCCGCCGGCGACGTAGAGCCGGCCGCGGCCGTCGATCTTCATCCCCACCGACGAGGTGCCCGGCCCCTGGCTGATGATCTGGCCCGTGCCGTCGAGCAGGCTGGCCCGGTAGATCGAGCCGTTGGCCAGCGACCCGAAGTAGGCGAACGGCTCGCTGCCGATGGCGATGCCCTCCGGCCGGAAGCCGTTCGGCAGCGGGATGGTGGTGACCAGCGCCGGATCGTCACCGACGGCCGCAGCCGCCCCCGAGGGCAGTGCGGGCACCGCCAGCGCGACGGCGAGCAGCAACAGGGCAAAGCGGTTGCGATGGAACGACACGGAGACCCCTCTCCTCACGCCCGCCCGCGACCCCTACCCAACCACGACCGTCCCGACACCACCACCGCTAGCCCGGCTCCGCCCCCAGTCCTCGGGCTCGACCGGGTGCAGGTGCTGGCTGAAGTTCCACAGCCGGCCCTCGAGGTCGACCGCCTCGTAATCCCGCAGGCCCCACGGCTGGTCCCGCGGCTCGGAGACGAGCCGGGCGCCCTCGGCCCGCGCTCGGTCACAGTGGGCGTCGACGTCGGGCACCATCACGGTCACCGAGTAGGCGAGGTGGGGCCAACCCGGCTCGCCGTCGCGGAGCTCGGCCCCGAACACCGCCTCCATCTGCCGGCGGATGGGGCCCGCCATCCCGCTCACCAGCACCGCCCCGCCCCCCGGCGTGCGCAGGTCTGCCAAGGCAAGGGCTCCGTCACGCCCGGCGAGGCGCGACGCCTCCACGAACGAGAACACCCGGCACAGCCACTCGACGGCCGCTCCCGGGTCCCGGTAGCGGAGCTGGGGGAGCACCGGCTGGCGCCCACCGCTGTCGCTCGTGTCGCTCATGCCCACCACGTTGCCATCACCCTGCCACCACCTCGCCCTCACCTCTGCCATCAGCTCGGCCTCGCACCAGCCCCCGGGTACGATTTTGGGAGATGGAGGACGACCTCGCGCTCCTGCTGTCCCAGGCCAGCTACGTCCTCACCACCGAGCTGACGCTGGCGCTGGCGGTGCTCGGCATCACGCCCCGGCTGTTCTGCGTGCTGCGGGCCGCCCTCGGTGGCGATCGCACGCAGAGCCAGCTGGCGGCCCAATGCGCGCTGGACAAGACGACCATGGTGTTCACCCTCGACGAGCTGGAGCGCGCCGGCCTCGCCGAGCGGCGCCTGTCCCGCACCGACCGGCGGGCCCGCATCATCGAGGTCACCCCGGCGGGCCGGCGCATGGTGGAGGACGGCCTGGGCATCACCGGCCGGGTCTACGACGACGTGCTCTCCTCCCTCGCCCCGGCCGAGCGGGACGGCTTCGTCGGCGCCCTCGAACGCCTGGTGGGCGAGGGGGGCCGGCTGTCCACTCCCGTGCACTGCGAGCCGGCGGTACGCCGCCGCACCCCGCGGGCCGGCGGGGGCAGCGCCGTCGCCTGACCGGCGGGGGGCTAGCTTCCGGGGCATGAGCGAGCAGGACACGCTGCAGGCCATCCGGCGGATGATGACCGCCATCGTCGCCCTCGCGATCGCCACCGCCCTGCTGGCGGTGGCGACCATCACGGTGGCGCTCACCGCCGACGACGGCGGCGACCAGAGCCGCGGCGGGGACCGCAGCGAGCAGCGCGAGGAGCGCCGCCAGCAGCGGGACGAGCGCCGCGCCGAGCGCGAGCAGTCCGAGGACGAGGAGACGACGAGCACGACCGCCGCCACCACGACGACGGTCCCCTAGACGCGACTGATCGCCGGGCCCCTTGCCGGGCCCGGCGATCAGTGCTGCCTGTGGCGGATCAGTGCTCGGTGCGCACGCAGGTGGAAGATCCCGGCGATCACCAGGGCGACCATCACCGCCGCGCCGGCGAAGGCGACCCAGGCGGCGATCCCGGCGACCGTGCCGACCGTGGCCCAGGCGAAGCTGGTGAGCAGCAGGCCCCGCAGGGTCTCGCCCTTGAACAGGGTGTCCCGCTGGCCCTTGAGCTGGTTGGCCGTGGCCTGCAGCTGGGCGATCTCCTCCTGGCTGGCGCCGGCGTTCTGCGCGTCGGTCACGGCCTGGGCGGCGCCCCGGTCGTCGATCTCGGCGTAGGTCTGGCCGTCGGCGATGCCCTCCATGTGGGTGGCGATCAGGCTGGCGTAGGCCTCGGCCTCCTCGCCGTTGGTCACCTGCTCGCCGGCGAAGGGGACCAGGTCGGCCCGGCCGTCGTCGCGCAGGGTGGCCGCGTCGGGGAACGCCACGTGCTGGGACGACAGCTCGTCGTGCACGTAGTCCTCGGCGAAGTTCGAGCCCCAGGTGAGCAGCCCGCCGGCGGCGGCGAACACGGTCGCCACGGCCACGCCGCTGCCGATCAGGATCTTGTCGATCGTGCGCCGGCGCAGCTTCACACTGTCGGCCACCTCGGCCTCGGTCCGGCTGCGCTTGGTCGTGACCGGACGCACCTCCGTCATCACACTCATCTCATTACCTCCGATTCCGAGCGGCTCGCGTGATCCGCTTCGATTACTTGCGACGGTAACTATCTGGCGTGGGCCTCCCTAGGGCCGAAGGTCCCAACCGGGGCCGCCGGTCGGCCCTGGTCGCCGGGGCGTCCGCCCGCCACCATGGGGCGATGAGACTCGACCGCAATGGGCTCGAGGTGCTCGACCGGGACGAATGCCTTCGCCTGCATGGCCGGGGCCGTCATCGGCCGGGTCGGTGTGTCGAGCGGGGCGCTGCCGAGGGTCCTGCCCGTCAACTTCCGGCTCGACGGCGACCGCATCCTGATCCGCACCGGGCGAGGGACCAAGCTCGACGCCGCCACGGCCAACGCGGTGGTGGCGTTCGAGGTGGACGACATCGACCCCGTCGACCAGACGGGCTGGAGCGTGCTGGTCACCGGCGTGGCCCGCGAGGTCACCGACGCCGGCGACCTGGCCGAGGTGCGGGCGCTGCCCGTGAGCCGGTGGGCGCCGAACGGCCCCGACGACCGGGTCATGGCCATCTCGACCGAGATGGTCGACGGCCGTCGCATCCTCGGCGACCGCGAGCCCGCGGCATCGGCCTGACCGTGCTCGCCGGTGGCGCCGGGGGCCCGAGGACGGGCCGCCCGGCGCACACCTCCCCTACCGCCGCCCGGTCAGGTGACCACTATGGCGGTCACCATCCCGAACATCCCCGTGTCCCGTTCCACGTGGTTGAGGATGTGGCAGTGCCACACCCAGGTGCCCGGGCGGTCGAGCTTGATCAGCACCGAGTAGCGCTCGCCCGGGGCCACGTTGACGGTGTCGGCCACGTAGGGGTGGTCGAGCGGGAAGCCGTCCTTGGCCACCACCACCTGGTCGAACTGGTGGAGGTGCATGGGATGGATCTGGGATCCCTCGTTGAAGTAGTGCACGAGGATCCAGTCGCCCGTGTGCGCCGTGATGGGCGTGGTGGCGGGGAAGCTCTTGCCGTTGAGCGAGAAGCCGATCACCCCGCTGTCGTTGAGCACCAGCGGCAGCTCCTGGGCCAGCGTCAGGTCGGCGGGGATGGCCTCCCCGCCCACGGTCTGGCCGGTGGGCAGCGGCATCTGGCCGACGAAGATGGTCCCCAGCATGCCGTTGGGCACCTGGAGCTGGCCGTGGTGGTGGGCGTGGTACATGGCCACCGCCGGCTCGTCCGCCACGAACTCGTAGGTGAACGTCTCGCCCGGCTGGATGTCGGGCTGGGTGAGGGGCGAGACCCCGTCCATGGAGTTCTCGACGTTGATGCCGTGCAGGTGCAGGTCGGTGGCCATGGGCAGCTCGTTGTGGAGCACCAGGCGCACCCGGTCGCCCACGTTCACGTGCATCTGCGGCCCGGGCACCACGCCGTTGTACGTCCAGGCGTCGACGGTGACGCCGGGCTCGACCTCCCACGGCGTGATGCCGGAGGTGAGCTCGAACTGCTTGACGCCGTCGGCGCCGAGGGTCGGCTCCAGGACCGGGTTGCCGGTGCCCTCGGTGGCGGCCGGGTAGGCGGCGATGGAGGCGTCCATGGCCTCCGACATCTGCGCCATCTCCTCCGGGCTCATCTCGTGCCCGGCGTGCTCGCCGGCGCCGCCCGCCGCCGCGCCGCCGGCGGCCGCGGCGTCCCCGATGGTGAGCGTGCCGGTCATGCCCGCGTCGGAGTGGCCGGGGATGGCGCAGATGACCGGGTACTCCCCGGGCTCCAGCGACGACAGGTCCAGCGTGGCGCTCTCGCCCGCCGCGATGTCGGGCGTCTTCAGGTCGGTGCCCTCGATGGACAGGTTGTGCACGATCGAGCCGTCGTTGGTCACCTTCAGGGACCCGCCGGTGGGCACGGACACCGCGGCGGGGGTGAGGGCGAACTCGCTGAGCTGGACGGTGGTCTCGCCCGCGCCCGCGGTCCCGCCGCCGTCGTCGCCGCCGCGGACGAACACCGCGACGGTGGCGATGACGAGGGCCAGCACGGCCAGCACGATGGCGGCCGCGCCGGTGCCCCACCCCTGCGGTTCCGTGGCTGAGTGGCCGGTGTCCGCGGCGGGCGGTGACGCGTCGGGTGGTGACAGGGTCTGCATTCCAGTCCTCCGATCATGGCCATGAAGGCGTACAGGCCACGATCACCCCCGAAGGGCGGGCAGGGCAGGGGCATAGGGCTCGCGGGAAAGGGACCTTGGTCCTACGCGGGGTGGAGGGGGACCCGCCAGGTGAGGGCCGTGCCCGTCGGGTCGGCCGGCGCGAGGTCGAGCGCCCCGCCCCGGCGGGCGGCCCGGGTGGCCATGTTGTCCAGCCCCCGGCCCCGGGCCACGTCCGGCCCCGGCGGTCCGGCGCCGTCGTCGCCGACCTGCAGCACCAGCTCGTCGCCGGTCACGGCCAGCCGCACCTCGACGTGCGCGGCGTGGGCGTGGCGGCCCACGTTGCTGAGGGCCTCCCGCAGCGTGGCCAGGAGGTCGGGGACCACGTCGGCGGGGGTGGCGGCGTCCACCGCGCCCTCGAACAGCACCGTGGGCTCGCCGACGAGCAGCGGCCGGGCCTCGCGCACCAGGTCGAGCACCTGGCTGCGGACGCCGGCGGCGGTGGCCGCGGCCTGGGGCCCGCGGGCCTCCAGCCCGAAGATGGCCGAGCGGATCTGCTTGACCGTGACGTCGAGGTCGTCGACCGCCGCCTCCACCCGGTCGACGGCCCGGGCCGGGTCGCTGCGGATCAGCGCCGCGGTCCCCTGCAGGGACAGCCCGGTGGCGAACAGCCGCTGGATCACCGTGTCGTGCAGGTCGCGGGCGATGCGTGCCCGGTCGTCGACCAGGGCCAGCTCCTGGACCCGGGCGTGGAGCCGGGCGTTGTCGATGGCCACGCCCGCGGCGGTGGCCATCGACACCACCAGCTCCTCGTCCACGTCGGTGAAGGCGTCGGCGGTGGTCTTGTCGGTCAGGTAGAGGTTGCCGTACACCGCGTCGCGCACCTGGATCGGCACGCCCAGGAACGACCGCATCTCCGGGTGGTGGGGCGGGAACCCGAAGCTGTCCGGATGCCGGCGCAGGTCGGGCAGCCGCAGCGGGCGGGCGTCCACGATGAGCAGGCCGAGGATGCCGTGGCCCTCGGGCAGGCGCCCGATGGCGGCCCGCGCCTCGTCGTCGATGCCCACGGTGATGAACTCGGTCAGGCGGGTGCCGGTCTCGTCGAGCACGCCCAGCGCCCCGTAGCGGGCGTCGACCAGGTCGACGGCCGCCTGGGCGATCCGGTGCAGCATGGCCGGCAGGTCCAGGTCGCTGCCCACCGTCAGGACGGCGTCGAGCAGCCGGCGAAGGCTCCGGGGACCCGCTAGCTCGCTCATGGCGGGCGTCATCGTAGGACCTTCGCCTCTGGCGCAGCGTGTCCGTTCGGCCCATGCTCGGCGCATGGCACTCATCGACGGCAAGACGTGGATGGAGCACCTGAGCGTCACGCGGTGCTGGGAGCTGCTGGCCTCGACGCCGGTGGGGCGGATCGGCGTGCTCCACGACAGCGCCCCCGAGATCTACCCCGTGAACCACCTGGTCGACGGGGACTCGATCGTCTTCCGCAGCGACGTGGGCGGCAAGCTGAGCGCCCTCGACCGCAGCCCCGCGGTCTGCTACGAGGTCGACGCCATCGATCCGGGCACGGCCACAGGCTGGAGCGTCCTGGTCAAGGGCCGTGCCGCCGTGGTCACCGATCCCGCCGACCAGCGCCGCCTGACCGAGCTCGGCCTGACGCAGTGGTCCCTGGGCCAAAAGGCCCACTGGATCCGCATCGTCCCCGCCGAGGTGACCGGCCGCCGCATCTGGTCCCGCCCGAACCCTGCCGCGAGGCAATAGGGGCCACGGGCCGGCGCACGAGGCAATAGCGGCCGGCCCCCGACCGCGATTGCCTCGGGACGCGCCGCACGACCCCTATTGCCTCGCGACCCGGGTCGGTCAGGCCGGGTCGACGATGTCGGTGGGCTCGTGGGTGAGGCGCGTGTGGGGCACGGCGGAGACGTCTCCGCTCTCCAGCAGCTCACGCAGGGCCGGGACCGGGTTGCTGTCACCGAACAGCGACGGGTCGCCGTAGTCGGGGTCGCCGCCGGTGGCGTCCTTCACCCACCATGACGCCTCGAGCGCGATGCCGTTGGGGTCGGTGAAGTAGATCGACCGCATGATGCCGTGGTCGATGACGTCGGTGACCTCGCAGTCGTGCTCCTTGAGCCGGGCCTGGAGGTCCTCCAGCGCGGCCTCGTCGGCCAGGTCGAGCGACAGGTGGTCGAACTGGATGGCCCGGGGGTCGGGCACGCCCGCGGGCTTGGCGAACGCCGCCGGCGGATGGTCGGCGTACTCGAAGAACGCCACCGTGCTGCCGTCCCCGATCTCGAAGAAGTAGTGGCGGAAGTCGGGGGTGCCGATCGTCGCCACCAGCTGCGCGCCGAGCACGCCGTGGTAGAAGCGGACGGTCGCATCCATGTCCCCGGTGATGAGGGCCAGATGGTTGACGCCCCGCCACCTCGGTCGTGCCGTCGAGGTCTGCATACATCCAGGCTACGACCTCGCGCCCGCCGCCTGGCATGGACCGGCTCACGGGCTACGCCCGCATGAACGGCGGCACGGTGCGGGGCGATGCCGAGCCGGCCGGGCGGTTCCGGAGCCTGTTCTTCGCCATCTGAATGCCAGACTCGGGCATCGCCCAGACGATCCCCGCCCTGTTCCGCTCGGCCGTCGACGACGCGGCCGGCGCCACCTGGCTGCTGGCCGGCGACGAGTCGTACACCTACGGCGACGCGCTCGGCCACGTCGAGCGGGTCGCCGCCTGGTGCCGGGCCGCGGGGATCGGGCCCGGCGACCGCGTCCTGGTCACGGCGCGCTGCACGCCCGAGTTCCTGTTGGCGTGGCTCGGGCTCATGGAGGCGGGCGCGGTCCAGGTGCCCATCGACCCCCGCGCCTCCGGGGCCGAGGTCGCGGGGCTCGTGCGCCAGGTCGCCCCGTGCGCCATCGTGACCGACGCCGCCCTCGCCCCCTCGATAGTGGCCGCCGCGGGCGACACGCCGGTGGTCGACACGCCGGTGGTCGACGTCGTCGAGCTGCTGGCGGCGCAGCCGGACGGGCGCGGCCCCGCGGCCATCGACGGCGACGACGTGGCGGTGATGATCCCCACGTCGGGCACCACGGGCCGGTCCAAGCTGGTCATGCAGACGCACCGGGCCTACGTGATGGCCGGCGAGGGCTTCCCCTGGTGGCTCGGCCTCGGCGCCGACGACAGGCTGATGACCTCGCTGCCGCTGTTCCACATCAACGCCCCGGCCTACTCGACGCTGGGCTCGGTCGCCGCCCGGGCGAGCCTGGTGCTGCTGCCCGCCTTCTCGGCCGGCAGCTTCCTCGACTCGGCCCGGCGCTACGGGGCCACCGAGTTCAACGCCATCGGCGCCATGCTGGAGATCCTGATGCGCCAGCCCGAGCGGCCGGACGACGCCGACACCCCGCTGCGCCTGTGCTACACGGGCCCGTCGCCCACCCGGGAGCGCCAGGAGGAGATCGAGGCCCGCTTCGGCCTCGAGATCGTGTGCGGCTACGCCCTCTCGGAGTCGCCCTACGGGCTGATCTGGCCCCGCGGCACCCGTCCCTACGGCGCCCTGGGGGCGGCCCGCCAGCATCCCACCCTCGGGCGGGTGAACGAGGCCCGCGTGCGCGAGCCGGACGCTTCGGGGGTCGGAGAGCTGGAGCTCCGCAACCCGGCCATCATGCGCGGCTACTACGAGATGCCGGAGGAGACCGCGGCGGTGCTGGTCGACGGCTGGCTGCGCACCGGCGACCTGGTGCACGACGACGGCGACGGCATCTACACCTTCGTGGGCCGCCGCAAGGAGGTGATCCGCCGCCGGGGCGAGAACCTGTCGCCCACGGAGGTGGAGGCGGCGGCGGAGAGCCACCCCGCGGTGGCCGAGGCCGCGGTGGTCGGCGTGCCCTCCGACCTGTCGGAGGAGGACGTCAAGGCGTTCCTCGTCCCCGCCGCGGGCGCCACCATCGACCTCGACGACCTCGACGCCCACCTGCGCGACCAGCTCACCCGGTTCAAGGTGCCCCGCTACTACGAGGTGGTGCCCGAGCTGCCCCACACGCCCACCGGTCGCCTGGCCAAGCACAAGCTGCCCCGGGAGCGCACGCCGGACGAGATGGACATGGAGGCCCGCAAGCATGGCTGAGGACAGGCCGCGCAGCGCGATCGGCTCGTCGACCCGCGACAGCATCACGCTGGCCGGCCGCGACCTGCCGTCGGAGATCATGGGGCGGCTGTCGCTGACCGACCTGACCTACCTGCTGCTGGCCGGGCGCGACCCCGGCCCGGGGGAGCGGCGGCTGCTCGACGCCGTGCTCGTCTCCCTGGCCGACCACGGCCTCACGCCCAGCGCCCTGGCCGCCCGGCTGACCTGGACCGGCGCCCCCGAGGCCATCCAGGGCGCGGTGGCCGCGGGCCTGCTGGGCGCGGGCAGCGTGTTCCTCGGCCCCGCGGGGGACACCGCGGTGTTCCTGGCGGACGCGCTGGCCGCCCACGACGGCGCGACCGACGACGCTTCGCTGGCCGAGGTGGCCCGGGAAGCGGTGGCCGCCCGGGTGGCGGCGGGCCTGCGGGTGCCGGGGCTCGGCCATCCCGTGCACCGCGACGAGGACCCCCGCACGCCGCGGCTCTACGCCCTGGCCGAGGAGGAGGGCCTGCTGGGGCCGCACGCCCGCCTCCTGCGGCTGGTGGCGCAGGCCCACGAGGAGGCCAGCGGCAAGCGCCTGCCGGTCAACGGCGCGGGCGCGGCCGGCGCCGTGCTGGTCGACATCGGCATCCGCCCCGACGTGGTGCGGGGCGTGGTGCTGATCGCCCGCACCGCGGGGCTGGTGGCCCATCTGGCCGAGGAGATGGACCATCCCCTCGGCCGGGACCTGTGGCTGGACGTGGAGCGGCGCCCGTGAGCGCGCACGCTGCCCCTGTCCGACCTGCGGGTGGTCGACCTCACCGTGGCCCGCGCCGGCCCCACCTGCGTGCGCCAGCTGGCCGACTGGGGCGCCGACGTGGTGCGGGTCGAGCGCCCGGACCGGCCCGACGCGCCGGGCACGGTAGGGGAGCGCCGTCACGGCTCCGACTACCAGAACGTCCACCGCAACAAGCGCTCCCTCGGCCTCGACCTCAAGGCCCCGGGCGCCACCGAGGTGCTGATGCGGCTGGTGGACGGGGCGGACGTGCTGGTCGAGAACATGCGCCCGCCGGTCAAGGCCCGCCTGGGCTTCGACTGGGAGACGGTGCACGCCCGCAACCCCCGGCTGGTGTACGGCTCGATCTCCGGCTTCGGCCAGGACGGCCCCTACGCCGAGCGCGGCGGGGTGGACCAGATCGCCCAGGGCATGGGCGGGCTCATGAGCGTGACCGGCCTCCCGGGCACGGAGCCCACCCGGGTGGGCATCCCGGTGTCGGACCTGTCCGCCGGGCTGTACCTGGCCGTGGGGATCCTGGTGGCCCTGCACGACCGCGAGCGCACCGGCGTGGGCCGCTGGGTGCAGACCTCGCTGGTGGAGTCGATGGTGGCGATGATGGACTTCCAGGCCGCCCGCTGGACGGTGGACGGCGACGTCCCCGCCCAGGAGGGCAACCACCACCCCACGCTGGTGCCCATGGGCTGCTTCGCCTCGGCCGACGGCTATGTCAACATCGCCGGGCCCGAGCGGGCGGCTGCTGCGCGCGTTCTGCGAGGCCATCGGCCTGCCGGACCTGCCCGAGGACCCGCGCTTCAGCTCGGCCGGGCGGCGGTCGCGCCACCGGGCCGAGCTCAACGCCCTGGTGGCCGAGCGGCTGCGCACCCGCACCACGGCCGAGTGGGTCGAGATCCTGGCCGAGGCGGGGGTCCCCTGCGGGCCCGTGTACCGCATGGACGAGGTGTTCGCCGACCCCCAGGTCGAGCACCTGGCCCTGGCCGCCCCGGTCGAGCACCCGGCGCTGGGGCGCCTGGACCTGGTGCGCAACGCGGTGCGCATGACCGGCACCGGGCCCACCGTCCGCTCCGCCAGCCCCGACGCGGGCGACCACACGGACGCGGTGCTGAGCCGAGCTGGGCTACGAAGTCGCCGAGATCGACCGCCTGCGGGCCGCGGGCGTGGTGGGAGGGAGCTAGTGGGCTTCGACACGGGGACCGAGATGTTGCTGGTGGAGGCGGCCGGCGGCGTCGCCACCCTCACCTTCAACCACCCGGCCCGGCACAACGCCCTGTCGCTGGAGATGCGCGACGCCATCCCCGGGGCGCTGCGGGCCCTGGACGACGACCCCGAGGTGCGGGTGGTGGTGGTGCGGGGCGCGGGGGAGCGGGCCTTCATGTCGGGGGCCGACATCTCCGAGTTCGGCGAGCGCCGCACCTCGGCCGATGCCCGCGCCGACTACGACCGGGGCGCGGCCGCCGCCGGCCGGGCCTGGGCGTCGTTCGGCAAGCCGCTGATCGCCATGATCCACGGCTACTGCATCGGCGGCGGCCTGCTCACCGCCCTCGCGGCCGACATCCGGGTGGCCTCGGACGACGCCCAGTTCGGGGTGCCCGCCGCCCGGCTGGGCCTGGGCTACGGGATGCGGGGCGTGGAGACGCTGGTGGACGCGGTGGGGCTGGCGTGGGCGGCCGAGATCCTGTTCTCGGCCCGGCGCCTGTCCGCGGCCGAGGCGCTCCAGGCCGGCCTGGTCAACCGGGTGGTCCCCGCCGACCGGCTGGCGTCGGAGGTCGACGCCCTGGCGCAGGCCATCGCCGCCAACGCGCCGCTGACGGTGGCGGCGTGCAAGGCCGCGCTGCGCGAGGCCCGCCGGCCGCCGCCTGAGCGGGACCGGGAGGCGGTGGCCGCCCTGGTGGAGGCGTGCTTCCGCTCGGAGGACTACCGCGAGGGCCAGCGCGCCTTCGCCGAGCGTCGGGCGCCGGACTTCCGGGGCCGCTGACAACCGGGTCGGGGCCCTGCGCGTCAGTCGGGTGTGGACGTGATGGCGGGCCAACCCGCGACGATGGCGACGGAGGATCTCTTCCGGGAGCGCTACTCCGAGATGGTGGGCCTCGCGGGCCTGCTGCTGAACGACCGGGGTGCGGCGGAGGAGGTCGTCCAGGACGCCTTCGCCAAGTACCACCTGGCCCGGCACCGGATCCAGGATCCGGAGCGCCAGGTGTCCTACCTGCGCTCGATCGTGTGCAACCTCGCCCGGGGCCGCCTGAGGCGCTGGGGGATAGAGCGGCGCCTGCGCCCCGTGCCCGAACCGGAGGCCGCCCCCGCCACCGACGCGGCCCTGGCCCAGCACCAGCGCGACACAGTGGCCGCCGCCCTGGCCGCCCTGCCCCGGCGCCAGCGAGAGTGCGTTGTGCTGCGCTACTGGCTCGACCTGCCCGAACGCGAGATCGCCGCCACGCTCGGCATCGCCGCCGGCTCGGTCAAGTCCCACCTGCACCGGGGGCTGGCCGCGCTCGAATCCCGTCTGGAGGACCTGCGATGAGGACCGACGACAAGCTGCGCGAGGCCCTGGCCGACCTGGCCCCCGTCGCCTCCGCCGACGGCTCCGCCCTGGCCGGCGTGCACCGCGCCATCGGCCGCCGCCGCCGGCGCCAGCACGTGGCCCGCATCGCGGCCGCGGTCGTGGTCCTGGCCCTCGCTGCCGGCACCACCGCCGTGGTCCTGCAGGCCGAGGACGACCCCGCCGACTTCGGCACCGACGGCAGCACGCCGTCGACCGAGACCACCCCGACCACCCCTGACACGCCGAGGGCGGCCCCGCGGGCCGGCGCAGTCTCGGCCCGGTGAGCTTCGAGCTCCCTGAGGGCTGGTACGTGCTCGACGAGGCAACACCGGCAACGAGGAGGCCTCCGGCAGGTGGATGTGCATCGGCCCGCTGCCGACCAGCTACCCGCGTTGGGACGACTGCGGCGGCCTGCTCCTCTACCAGGGCGACTTCCTGCCCGGCAACGAAGGTGGCGTCTACGAGGACGACCAACCCTGGGCCTGGTACCACAACACCGACCCCGCCCAGTGCCCGTTCACTCCGAACGCGGGGGCGGGCGACCCGAGCGACCAGGTCGAGCCCGGGCCCGAGGGCATGGAGCCCATCGCGCAGGACTTCGTTCCCGTGGGCGACCGCACCGCGGCCTACAACCAGTGGAAGGCCTACTGCCGGGAGTCGGGCCAGCAGCTTCGAGCCCCGTGCCTGGTACCTGCCCGAGTCCCAGGTCGTGGTGCTCGACGTCACCGGCCACCCCGAGACCGAGGCCTTCCTCGCCTCCTTCCTGTTCGAGGAGCTCGACGGCTGAAACCTGGCCCGGGGTCAAGACACGACTGACGATTGCACATAGAGTGCAACCATGCGCACCTCGAAGCAGGGGATCGGGGGGATGACGCACCTCGCACTCGTGGCGATACCCGTCATCCTGGCTGTCATCGTCGGTTGCGGCGGCTCGTCGGGTGGGGACGACGACGACGCCGCCGAGCCGGACGCCACCACCACGACCACCGAGCCCGAGGAGGACGTCGTGGTCCAGGCCTCGGACTTCGTCAACCTGGCCGACATGACGCCGGTGCGCGGCTACTTCGTCAACAACCTGCGCGGGCACACCGACGAGGCCGTGGCCGTGGCCGAGGACCCCGAAGGCGGCACCTACCCGGTGGGCACCGTGATCCAGCTCATCCCCGGCGAGGCGATGGTCAAGCACGTCGAGGGCTTCTCGCCCGAGACCAACGACTGGGAGTTCTTCACCCTCGACGCCACCCCGGCCGGCACCACCATCCTGAGCCAGGGCGGGGCCGAGGTGCTCAACCGCTTCAGCGGGTCGAGCTGCGCCGACTGCCACGCGGCGGCCGAGCCGCAGTTCGACTTCGTCTGCGAGAACACCCACGGCTGCGCCCCGCTGCCGGTCGGCGACGACGTCATCTCCGCCATCCAGCAGGGCGACCCGAGGCCCCGCCAGACCGCCTGACCGGGACCCGGCTCAGAGGGCGCCGTCGCCCAGCCAGCCCTCGGCGTTCTCCAGCAGGTAGCGGCTCACGGCCAGGCAGGTGTCCAGCACGTCGCACATCTGCTCCTGGCCCAGGAACACCCGGGCCAGCGACACCTCGATGCGCGACACGATGGCCAGGCTGCGCTCGGGCGCGTCCGTGACCGAGGGGAACGAGTCGATGGCCGACACTTCGAGCGGCAGGTCGGTGCCGCCGATGCCGGCCAGCTCGGTGGCCAGGATGAGCAGGTCGGGGCCCTTGGGCAGGGGCGGCAGCGCCCAGTTGAACACGAGCGGGAAGTGGAAGGTGTCGGGCGGGTCCTCGTCGTCGGGGAGCCCGTTCATGACGTCCTCGAACGACAGGAGCGCCCGGGGATCGACCTCGAGGGCCAGGTGGAGGTCGAGCGGGCCCCCGCACGCCTCCTCCGGGTGGAGGTCGACCTCCCACGTCTGGCGCAGGGAGTAGGTCTCGACGAAGTGCCGCTCGTCGTGCACGTGGAAGCCGTGGTCGATGGCGTGGTCCTTCAGCTCGGAGACGAACCCGGCGATGTCGATGGCGGCCACGTCCCCAGCCTGCCACGTCGCACCTGGTAGACCCGAGCGCGTGGGGATGTCGGACGACGCCGTGATCGGCCTGCTGCACGAGACGGCCCTCGCGGTGAAGGGCGCGCTGGACGGCTTGGAGGACTGGGGGCCGTCCGGGTCCAAGGACGGGCAGTACCTCAGCGACCTGGTGGCCGACGCCGCCGCGCTGACCGTGCTGGGGGCGGCCGGGGTCGGCATCCTGTCCGAGGAGTCGGGGCTCGCCGGCGGGGAGCGGGACCTGGTCGTGGTGATCGACCCGCTGGACGGCAGCACCAACGCGGCCCACGGCATCCCCTGGTTCGGCACCAGCCTGTGTGCGGTCGACCGCGACGGCCCCCGGGCCGCCCTGGTGGTCGACCTGCCCCACGGACGGACCTTCACCGCGGTGCGGGGCGGCGGCGCGGCCGTGGACGGCATCCCGCTGGCGTCCTCCGGCTGCACGCTGGTGGGGGAGGCGATGGTGGGCATCTCCGGCCTGCCGGCGGTGCCGCTGGGATGGCGCCAGTTCCGGGCGCTGGGCGCGGTGGCCCTCGACCTGTGCGCGGTGGCGGAGGGCACGCTCGACGGCTACGTGGACTGCAGCGTCGACGCCCACGGGCCCTGGGACTACCTGGGCGGGGCGCTGGTGTGCGCGGAGGCGGGGGCGGTGGTGGCCGACGCCTTCGGTCGCGACCTGGTCTCGTTCGACCACGCGGCGCGGCGGACCCCGGTGGCGGCCGCCACGCGCGAACTGCTCGACGCGCTGGTGACGGGCAGACGAGGCTTCGCCGGCGAGTAGCGGACTGTAGGTTGAGCAGGTGTTCCGTGACGTACAGAGGCTGCTGCTGCACGTGTGGCGGCGGGTGCCGCCTCTCGTGCGTCGCTGGATCGTGCGGACCGCGGCTCCCTCGTTCACGGTGGGGGCGGCGTGCGTGGTCGAGCGGGACGACGGCTCGATCCTGCTGGTGCGGCTGGTCTACCGGGAGGGCTGGGGGCTGCCCGGCGGCCTGATCAAGCGGGGCGAGGACGTCGAGGCCTGCGCCCAGCGGGAGGTGGCCGAGGAGGTCGGCCTGGCCGTCGAGCTCACCAGCGCGCCGGCCGTGGTGGTCGACAGCCGGCCCCAGCGGGTGGACGTCGTGTTCCGGGCGCGGCCCGCGCCGGGCGCCGATCCCGATGCGGCCCAGGCCCGTTCGGTCGAGATCCGCGAGGTCCGCTGGTTCGCGCCTGACGACCTCCCCCGGCTGCAGCACGAGACGGTCTCGGCGCTGTCCGCGCTGGCCTCCAGCGTGCTGGCGTCGTCCGGGGAGGCCGAGCCCGCGACCACGCTGCGGCGGGCGGCGCAGGCCGCCGGCGTCCAGGGGGCCGAGCGGGCGGCGCGGCGTTCGGCCGCGTCATAGCCCCTCGGTATAGTCCGGCCCATGCGTGCCCTCGTCACCGGTGGAGCCGGGTTCATCGGATCGCACCTCGTGGACGCGCTGCTGGCGCGTGGCGACGAGGTGGTCGTGCTGGACGACCTGGCGACCGGCCGCGCCGAGAACGTCCCCGAGGGGGCCGCCTTCGTGGAGGGCAGCGTGGCCGACGAGGCCGTGGTGGCCGGCGCGGTCGAGGGCTGCGGCGTCGTCTACCACCAGGGCGCGCTGGGGTCGGTGGCCCGCTCGGTGGCCGACCCGCTGGCCAGCGACCGGGCCAACGTGGCCGGCACGCTGACCGTGCTCCGGGCGGCCCAGCGCGCCGGGGTCGAGCGGGTGGTGCTGGCCTCGTCGTCGTCGGTCTACGGCGGGGCGACCGTCGTGCCCACACCGGAGTCGGTGCCGTTGCAGCCCCGCTCGCCCTACGCCGTCACCAAGCTGGCGGACGAGCACTACGCCCGGGTGCTTCTGGGAGCTGCACGGGCTGGAGACGGTGTGCCTGCGCTACTTCAACGTGTACGGGCCCCGGCAGCGGCCCGATTCGGAGTACGCGGCGGTGATCCCCCTGTTCGTGGAGGCGCTGCTGCGGGGCGCCGACCCGCACGTCCACGGCGACGGCGGCCAGACCCGGGACTTCACGTTCGTGAGCGACGCGGTGCAGGCCAACATGAGGGCGGCCGAGGCGCCGGCCGATGCCTGCGCGGGCCGGGCCTTCAACGTGGCCCGGGGCGAGCCCGCGTCGCTGCTCGACCTGCTGGACATCCTGGGCGGTGAGCTGGGGGTGACGCCCCGCCCGACCCACGGCCCGTCCCGGGCCGGCGACGTCCGCCACACCCACGCGGACATCTCGGCGGCCCGCACCGCGCTGGGCTACGAGCCCGAGGTGGCGCTGCGCGACGGCCTGGTCCGCACCCTGTTCTGGTTCCGGGAGGCCCGCGTCAGCGGGTGAGGGCGTCGACCAGCCGCCGGTGCTGCGCCGAGCAGGGGTGGCGGAGCTTGGTGAGCGCCTTGGCCTCGATCTGGCGGATGCGCTCGCGGGTGAGGTTGAAGCGGCGCCCGACCTCGTCCAGCGTGAGCGGGTGGTCGTCGGCCAGGCCGAAGCGGAGCGACAGGATCTCCCGCTCGCGCTCGTCCAGCTGGCCGAGCAGCGAGCGCAGGTCGTCGCGCTCGATGGCGGCGGCCGCGGCGTCGAACGGCGCCTCGCCCGCCGGGTCCGCCAGCAGGTCGCCCAGCTCGTGGTCGCCCTCGTCGCCCACGGCCGCCGACAGCGACACCAGGTCGGGCGCGGCCCGCAGGGCGGACTCGACCTTGTCGATCGGGATGCCGGTGTCGTCGGCCAGCTCGGCCGCGCTGGGCTCCCGGCCCAGCGCCTTGAGCAGCCCTGACGAGCTGCGGGACAGGGTGGCGAGCGTGTCCATGAGGTGGGACGGCAGGCGGATGGTGCGCCCCTTGTCGGCGATGCCCCGGCCGATGGCCTGGCGGATCCACCAGGTGGCGTAGGTCGAGAACTTGAATCCCTTGCGGTGGTCGAACTTCTCCACCGCCCGCATGAGGCCGAGGTTGCCCTCCTGGATGAGGTCCAGCAGCGACATGCTGGGCGTCTGGTACCGCTTGGCGATGGACACGACGAGGCGGAGGTTCGACTGGATGAAGCGGCGGCGGGCCTCGGCCGCGACCTTCACGGTGCTCTGGAGGCGGGCCCGCTCGCGCCGCGAGATCGGGTCGCCCGCCCTCAGGCGGTCCTCGGCCACCCGACCGTCGGCGATGGCCTGGGCCAGAGTGGATTCGTCTTCGGCCGTGAGGAGGGCGTACGACCCCAGCTCCGCCAGGTAGCGGCGGGTGAGGTCGACGGCACTCTCGCTCGTGGGCCGGGGGCGCCCAACCATGGGAATCCCTCCAAAGCTGTCGGCGGCAGGCTGTAGGTGGGCGGGACGTGCCCGCAGGCGGGTGAGGAAGAGGCGAAAGGGGCGCGGCGGTATGGTCGTTTCATGGGTGAACGTAGTTCGCGCTCAGCGTTGCGTGCGGGATGGTTGCAAGATTCCTCAAAGCCACTGCTCGTGTCGGCTTGCCTGCTAGGAGTGGCGTGCAATCACCTGGGCCGCGCCAGCACGAGCGAAGCGGTGCTCGCCCTCGGCCGCGGACGCCGCCTCATCCCGGTCTGCCCCGAGAGCGTCGGAGGCCTCCCGACCCCCCGCCCCGCCGCCGAGATCCAACCGGACGGAACCGTCCGCACCGCCACGGGCGCCGACGTGACCCCGGCCTACACCCGCGGCGCCCGCCACGCGGTCGCCCTGGCCCAGGCCACCGGCGTGGAAGCCGCCATCCTCAAGGCCCGATCCCCGTCCTGCGGCTGCCACGAGATCTACGACGGCACCTTCACCCGCACCAGGATCCAGGGCGAAGGCCTCACCGCCCACGCCCTGCGCGCCGCAGGCATCCCGGTCCACTCCGAGGAGGACATCGCCCCACCCGAACCCGGATAGCCTCGCGTCCTCCCGGGCGCGTAGCTCAGCTGGCTAGAGCGCTGCCCTTACAAGGCAGATGTCGGGGGTTCGACTCCCTCCGCGCCCACCCTGGTCAGAGGCCATGTGAGCCACCACAACCGCGACAGGCAAGCCGCTCATCCCGCGTCCATCCCGCGCTTGTCGTCGTCGGCCTGGTCGTCGACGCCGAGAAACCAGGATCCCAAGCGGTCCGCCGCCGACCGGTCAGCTGCCTCCGTTGCCTGCGCATACAACCCCAGGGTGAGCCTCGGGTTCGAGTGGCCGAGCCGGGCCTGCGCCGTCTTCAGGTCGACGCCCTCCGCCACCAACGCGGTCCGTTCGCCCGACGCAGGTCATGGAACCCCAGGCCCACATACCGCACGCGGTCGCTGCCCTCGACCTCGACGAGCTGGCCGAGCCCAGCCGCGACGCACGCCGGATGCCACACCCGTCGGAGCCAGTTCGAGTAGTGCAGCGGCCCGCCACCCGGAGCCACAAACACGAACGCGTCAACGTCCGCGCCGGTCAGACCCCGCGAAACGCCAGGTGAAGGTGCAGCGTTCGTCTGCTTGTGGGTATTGAGCGGGGCCCTCCAGGATCGCCAGCCACGTCGGGTAGGCGGCGCGGCGATCTCGGGAGAGACGATTCTGAGCTGCGCCGGTTGGTGGATCGAGGCTTAGTCGGCTCGCCGAGTGAGATAGGTGTAGTAGTTGGATGCACCGAAGAAGGTGTTTTCTGAGGCGGATCGGGCCTGGAAGGCACGCCAATCGTCAACGACCTCGTCGGGCAGATGGCCGGAGCGGGCGAGCAGCATGCCGTACGAATCCGCGGCGCTCACCCAGAAGCAACTGCTGCCGATTTCCGCGTAGAGCGTTCGGTCAGTTTCGACGAGGTCCAGCTCAGCCTCACGCAACGAACGCGGCATATCGCGCATGATGCGGGGATTGGCGACGATCAGCTCGATCAGCTTCTCTTCGATCGTCTTGGCCAGCGTGTGGTCGGGGTAGGCGAAGGTGAGTGAGGCGTAGTCGCCGTCGAAGACGGCGACCGTTCCGCCGACCCGGACGAGTCGGCGAGCCTCGCGGAGCACTTGCGGCGGGTCGTCGACGTGGCTGACGAGGGTGTGCAGGGTGACGATGTCGAACTCGCCGTCGCCGTACGGCGTGTGGTGCGCATCGCCGACCTCGTAGGTGACATTGTCAGACAGTCCCTCATCCGCGGTCACACATCGGGCAGCATCGATCAACGCCAGGCTCTGATCGACGCCGATGATGGCGGTGTCCGGCCCGGTCAGGCGCTTGAGGGCGCGTACCTCGACACCCGGTGCCGCAGCCGAGAGCCAGTATCCGCCCGGCACGTGGGAGCGGCAGGCGTGCGAAGTAGGCCTGCGACAGCCGGATGTAGCCTTCGTCGTCTGCCTCGGAGACTCCAGGCGGGCGGCGATCGTCTCCAGCACCGCTGCGTCCATGCTCGGAGTGAGGCGGTAGATGTCGTGGTCACTGCGGGCATTGGATTCCGCGGTGGGTCCAGCATCCGATTGTCGCGGGAGGGTGGTCATCGTCTGCCGTTCCTCCTCCGTAGGGTTACCGTCTGCCCGGAGTATCCCGGTCGGACTGGAAGAACGCTTGAGGACAGCTGGAGCCGATCAAGGGCCGATCATCGAGATGCGGATCCTCGGTCCGCTTGAGGTCGTGGGAGAGGGCGGCCCCATCGAGGTGCCTGGCGGCAAGGCACGGCTGTTGCTCGCTGCGCTCGTGGTCCACGCCAACCGGGTGGTGTCGACGGACCGGCTGTTCGAGTTCCTGTGGCGGGGCCAGCTGCCGGCCACGGCAGCCAACACGTTGCAGACCTACGTCTCGCATCTGCGCCGCAGCCTCGAGCCTGACCGTGCGCCACGCCAGCGGAGTCGGGTGCTGATCGCCCAGGACCCTGGCTATGTCCTCGCTGTAGATCCGGACAAGCTCGACGGGGTCCGGTTCGAGCGGCTGGTCGGGGAGGCGCGCCCGGTCCTGGACAACACGCCGGACATCGCAGCGGCGCGGCTGCGGACTGCGCTGTCGCTGTGGCGTGGAGAGCCGCTGGCCGACTTCACCTTCGAGCCGTTCGCTCAGTCCGAGATCACCAGGCTCACCGAGTTGCGACTCGCCGCGCTCGAAGACCGTATCGAAAGCGAACTTGCCCTTGGCGACCACGGCCGTCTTTGTGGTGAGTTGGCGCAGCTCGTCCGCGAGCACCCGCTGCGCGAGCGGCTGTCGGGCCAGTTGATGGTTGCGCTCTACCGATGCGGCCGGCAGGCGGAGGCGCTGCGGGGTTACGCCGACCTACGTGAGGCGCTTGTGGAGCAGTTGGGCATCGACCCGAACCTCGCCTTGGGGCGGCTCGAGGGAGCGATCCTGCGCCACGAGCCGGAACTGGACTGGGCCGCCCCGGGCCGGTCGCTGATGCCGGTGCCGGTCGCAACGGTCGAGAACGCACCGGTTGAGCACGTATCTGAACCCGAGCAGGAGATCCGGTTCTGTCTACGCCACCGACGGGACACGCATCGCCTACAGCATCGTCGGGTCCGGTCCGCCACTCGTCAGGGCGGCGAACTGGATGACCCATCTCGACTACGACCACGAGAGCCCGTTGCGGCGGCACTGGACCGAGGACATCGCCCTCGCACGTCGCGCTGCTGCGCTACGACGAGCGCGGGTGCGGGATGTCGGACTGGAACGTCGACCGCTTCGACTTCGACGCCTGGGTCGAAGACCTCGAGGCTGTGGTCGACAGCGCCAAGCTCGACCGCTTCCCGCTGCTCGGCGCGTCGCAGGGCGGCGCGGTGGCCGTGGCGTTCGCCGTCCGCCATCCCGAGCGAGTGAGCCACATGGTGCTTTACGGCTCCTACGCCCGCGGCCGGCGGCGGCGCGCCGAGAGCCAGGGCCAGCGGAGCGAAGCGGCGCTTGACGTCGAGCTGGCACGCATCGGCTGGGGCCGCGACGACCCGTCTTTCCGCCAGGTGTTCACGTCGCAGTTCCTCCCCGATGGCAGCCGCGCCGCTTGGGACTCATTCAACGAACTGCAACGCCGGACGACCTCGCCGGAAAACGCCGTGCGCTTCCTCGAGACTTTCGCCGACATCGACGTCACGGCCGAGGCGCCGCAGGTGCGCTGCCCAACCCTGATCCTCCACGCCCGCGACGATCACCGCGTCCCGTCCTCGGCTGCCCGCGAGCTGGCCGCGCTGATCCCCGGCAGCCGCCTCGTGCTGCTCCCGGGACGCAACCACCTCCTGACCCGAGACGAGCCTGCGTGGCCGCTCTTCCTCGGCGAGCTGGACCGCTTCCTCAGCGAGTGGCACGTGCCCCAGACCGCGATGGCCCCGGTGACGGACTAAATGATCGGACGCGTCAACCACCGCCGAGCCGACCAACAGCACATACTCGGCGTCGTGTGCCGGTACGGACGCACCGAATGGTGTCACAGAACACACGGCAGGCCTGCGCCGGGCACACGTCACCGAACGCCGGGACCGTGAGGTACGCCCTTCGGCACTTCCCAGATGGTCGTGGTCGTGTCGAACGGTGTGACAGCCTGCACGCGTAAGCAACGCGGCCCGGGTTGCCAGTGCGAAGCGGATCATGGCTGGTCTCAGCTGGTGGGACGTGATCGAGATCGCTCCCGGGATGACGACGCCGGGCTCGTGGGACCTGAGGCCGACGGCCGCCAGGATGCCCTGGCCACAGTCGCTGCAGGGAGTCCGCTGTCTCGACGTGGGCACGATGGACGGCTTCTGGGCGTTCGAGATGGAGCGGCGCGGCGCTGCCGAGGTGATTGCGATCGACCTGGTCGACCCCGCCCGCCAGGATCCGTTTCCGGACGGCCGACAGTGCCGGTCGACGCCACCCGAGCTGTTGCGGGGTCGGACGTTCGCTGTGGCAGCCGAGCTGCTCGGGTCGAAGGCACGTCATCTCGACCTGAGCGTCTATGACCTGGAGCCGGGCGAAATCGGTGAGTTCGACGTCGTCGTCATGGGCTTTGTGCTCCAACTGTTGCGCGACCCGCTACGTGGCCTGGAGGCGCTACGCCGTGTGTGCCGCGGTCATCTCATCGTGCTGGACACCGTTAGTCGCCCGCTGTCGCTGCTGCCCGCTCCCGTCGCTCGCCTGGACACTCGCCGCGACGGGAGTGAGTGGTTTGTCTTAAACCGCCGTGGCCTGGCCAGGGCTTTGCACTTGACCGGCTTCGAGGTCGAGGTGGTCACCCCGATCCTGCGCGACCACTACCCGCGGCAACCGGGCAAGCGAACTGCCCCCATAGGGCGGGCGATGCGCACGCTCGGTCTCCGCGGCCGCTCAACGGCGGTCCGGTGCCCGCCCCGCGGGGCCTCGATGACCTGACACGAACCGTAAAGACTGACCTAGTGACCATCCCTAATCGCCGGGTCGTGGCACCCTTCGGGACTTCGCGGTGGGCCGGGCCGCCACCGCGTCGTGGACCGATGACTCGGGGCGGCCGATCCGGTCCAAGCGGATGGCGAGCTCGACGAGGAGGACACGCATGCACATCGTGCTGACCGAGAACTGCACCGCAGACGGTGTGATCGACATGGCCGCCGGCTGGTTCGTCCCCGCCGACCAGACCGACGACCAGCTGGTGGCGGCGACGCAGGCACACATGGTCGAGCAAGACGCCCTGCTCCTTGGGCCGCAGCACCTTCGAGAGCCTCCCGGAGCTACTGGCCGAAGCAGACCGACGACACCACCGGCATCACCGACCACCTGAACCGGGTCCAGAAGTACGTGCTCTCGACGACGCTGCAGGACCCCGGTTGGTATCCCACGACGATGCCTGCGCGACCCTCGCCGAGGTTCAGGCGCTAAAGAACCGACCCGGACGGCTGGGCGTAACCGGCGGCATCCAGATTGGCCCAGCAGCTAGAAACTGGCCGCCGACCTGGTCGACGAGTACCGCCTCTTCGTCTATCCCGTGCTCATCGGAGCCGGGGCGGGCGTCCTGGCCGGCGCCCGGCGCCTCGACCTGGACCTCATCGAGGCGACACCGTTCCCGTCGGGCATCACCCTCCTCCGCTACGAGCGCCGCCGCTGAACCAGGGCACGCTGGCGCCCCTCGGGTAACCAAGGGCTGTCACCTACCGCCGGATCAGTGGGCATCCCCACGATGCTGGACCTTCCGCTGTCGCACGCTTTGTTGTCAGCGGTTGGAGCGCACGTGGCCGTCATCAGGCAGATAATTCCCCGACAAGAGCGTCACCCATCAACTGAAAGCCGCGGCGTCACCCATGATGCGGAATCGGACAGCACGTCCGTGACTGGCTGGTGTGAACTTTCTTCACTCGGTCAAGGCGCCCGGCCAAGGCCGGGCGCCAGGCGGCCCGGCTCGCTCGGCTGCGGAGCTGCCCTGGTGACCGCATCTCTCGCGTGTTCTGTCTGTTGAGACTTCGGCCGAGAACGTCCTCGCCCGCCGGATCCTTACTGGCGACACGTAGCTCGGCCGTCGTCGCTCAGAGGCCGCACTCCCCAAGCCAGTGCGAGCCGGGCGGGGCCAGTCGGTCGGCGGTGCTTGCCGGCATCCCCGAGTCGAGGCGCGCACACCGAACTGCCCAGGTTCAACAACGGGTTGTCCGCGCCCGACCCCTTGAGCAGCACCGTCGCACCTTCGCCGTAGTCAGCCACGATCTGGGCCCAGCCATAGCCCTCGCCGCAGTTGAGGTAGCTGATCTCGAACGTCACGTCATCGCTGACCGCACCGGAGGCAGCAATCGCGTCGCGCAGCGCTGCTGCGTTGCAGCCACCATCCGATGGCTCTGGAGCTTGCGCAGCTGGCAGTGCTCCATCGGATCTCCCGAGGCCTCCACAGGTTGGACCGTCCCCACAGCCGCCGGTTCTGCGCTCGTGGACATGGTCTCCTGGCGCGACCCGGTAGATGGGTCCGACGAAGTCGTGCCTTGCCGAATAGCGGCCCCGCCAGTCATCCCCGTAGACGACAAAGCCCGTCACGGTCAGGAGCGCCGTGAGAGCCAGCGCCAGTGACAGTGTCAACCGCTTCCGCATGAGATGTGCCCCTCCGCCGTTGGTGTCCGTATCCGTAACGAACCCCATAGACCAGGGATAACGCCGCCGAGCACCGACCGCTAGGACCAGGTGTGGCCCCCGCGTGCCACTCGGTAGGGTGACGGCGGAGATCACACGGGCCTTGTCCGCGCCCTGGCGGAGGATGCGCTCGGCTTCGCCCTCACGGGCCGCCGGATTGCCAGTGCGACGGCCGCGCACAGAACCCCGGCCCACGACCAGGGTCCAGCGCCCAGCCATCCCGCGTTCATCCCGCGTCCCGCAGCGTCCGACCGGTGCCGGGGGAGTGCGGCACCGCGCCCGACCAGCACGGTCGTCCGTCGCTGTCCGCCGAATCTGGCCCTCACACTGCTTACAAGGCAGATGTCGGGGGTTCGACTCCCTCCGCGCCCACCCTGCTCAGAGGCGGTCTTCTGGGTCTCCGCTCGTCGGCCGCCAACAACGGAAAACCAACGGACCGGGCGCGAGAGCCAGTACGGCGCCCTCTCATGGCAGGTCACAAGCGCTTCCGTGCAGGCGCCTGGCGACTGACCGTCGAGACTCCGCCAGACCCGATCGCGGGCGAGCGCCACCCCGTGCTCGCGATGTACCAGGGAGGGCCCGGTCGGCGTGGTCGTCTGCCCTCCGCCGTCCGTCTCGACCCTGGTCTCGACAACGCGGCTGGCAACCTCGAACCGCTCACGGACGGCCAGCTCCGGGCCTGTCGATTGATAGCGTCGTTGACGCACATCAAGCGGGCCGGCACCTTCCGCGCAAGGCAAGTGTCAATGACTGGACGGGCCCTGACGTGAACGAACCGCAGCTCCAGAAGGTCAAGTTCGAGAGCGGCTTCATCGCCGCCTTGGACCAGAGCGGTGGCAGCACGCCTCAGGCCCTCAAGCAGTACGGCGTTCCTGAAGACGCCTACACGGGTGACGACGAGATGTTCGCTCTTATGCACGAGATGCGTTCCCGGATCGTCACCAGCCCGAGCTTCAACGGCGACCGCATCCTCGGCGCGATCCTCTTCGAGAGCACGATGGACCGCCAGATCGAGGGGCGCGACGCCGCCGAGTACCTCTGGACCGTCAAGCAGGTCGTCCCCTTCTTGAAGGTCGACAAGGGCCTGACTGGTGAGGACGACGGCGTCCAGGTCATGAAGCCGATTGCCGGCCTCGACGCGCTCCTCGCCCGGGCGACCGACAAGGGTCTGTTCGGCACCAAGATGCGCTCGGTCATCAAGTTCGCCAACGACGCCGGCGTGAAGTCGGTGGTGGATCAGCAGTTCGACCTCGGCCGCCAGATCCTGGCGGCCGGCCTGGTGCCGATCATCGAACCTGAAATCGACATCCACAGTCCGCAGAAGGCCGAGGCGGAGGCGTTGCTCAAGGCCGCCATCCTCGAGCAGCTCGGTCAGCTCGGCTCCGACCAGTGCGTCATGCTCAAGCTGACGCTGCCCGAGCTCGACGGCTTCTATGCGGACCTGGTGATCCACCCCAGGGTGGTGCGGGTTGCCGCCCTGTCGGGCGGCTACTGCCGCGAGGAGGCCAACGCCCGTCTTCGTCATAACCACGGCGTGATCGCCAGCTTCTCCCGGGCGCTCACCGAGGGTCTCTCGGTCCAGCAGAGCGACGAGGACTTCGACGCGCGGCTGAACGACTCGATCGCCAGCATCTTCGAGGCATCGATCACCTGAACGCCGCGGCGGGCGGCGAGCGACCGACGGTCCCGTGCTCCGGCAATGACACGTCGGTTCGTTGACGCCACGGGTCTCATCGGATCAGGGTCCGACGGCTGACGCTGACTCAGCACGCAGTTCGTTCACGTGCCACTGGTGAGGGCGCTCGTGACGGAGCGCCGGATTCGGCTGCGGCTGGTGGCTGCCCGTGCGATCCGGCTGGCTAGCGCGGCGGTGTTCCGGGCCGCTCCCGGGGTAGCGCCGTCGAGCAGCTCGTTCCAGTAGACGGCCCAGCCGCTGGCGAGGGCACGCCCGACGACAGGGGCGGTGAGGAGCCGGCCCGTCGCGGCGACGACGGTGGCTCGCCGCACGAGCGCGGCCTGGATGGCGGCGTTCGACGCGTGGAAGGTGGCGTAGCGCTGCGCCAGGAACGAGCGGTAGGGGGTGGCCGGAGCGGCCGGGCATGCGAGGACGGCCTCCGCGGCTGCCCGCCCGCTGGCCAGGGCCTCGGAGATCCCCTCGCCCTGGAGCGGGTTGACGAGTCCGGCCGCGTCCCCGACCAGCAGCACGCGACCCGCGCCGGGACTGTTCCCACCATCCCCATCTTGAGCCAGCCGCCGAGCCGCGCGGCGGGCATGCGGGCGGTTCGATCGAGCAGCCCGAATCGGTGGAGCACACCGACGAAGGCACCCAACGACCGGGCTGCATGGCCGGCCGCGGCCCGGTCGCCGAGCACGCCGACCCCGACGCCGAGGTTGGCGCGCCCCCCGGGCCCGGGGAAGACCCAGCCGTAGCCGGGGAAGCCGCGCCAGCGGGTCTCGTCCCACAACACGATCGTCGGCAGGTCGACGGAAGCGTCGAGGTAGGAGCGCAGCGCGAACCCCCACAGCACCCGGTCCGGGTCGACCAGGCCGGCCGCCGTCGCCACCCGGCTCGTCGCCCCGTCGGCGCCGATCACGACGTCGGCGTGCAACCTGGTCCCGTCCGACAGCTCGAAGCCCGCCAACCGCCCGTCGTCAAGTAGGGGTGCGCCGGCGCGGCCGTGCGCGCGATGCAGCCGGCGTCGAGGGCGGCGGTGCGGAGCGTCTCGTCGAGCTGGACACGGGGGAGCGCGACACCGTGACCCGGATAGGTCCGGCCGGGTCGGCACGGCAGCCGGACCGACCGCCCGGTAGGGCCGACCACGCGCATGTCTCCCACCGGCTCCGCTCCCGCCGTTTGGACGCCCAGGTCCGCGAGCACCTGCACTCCCCGGGGGCCGACGAGGTCGCCGCACGCCTTGTCCCGGGGGAACACCGTCTTGTCCACGAGCGCGAACACGTGCACCGGCTCGGGCGAGGACCAGGGCGGCCGCGCTGCCGGCCGGTCCGGCGCCGATCACCGCGACATCAGCACGTTCCGCAGGCACCACCCCACCCTCCCGTGGGTACAGTCGACAAACGCCCGATGTGCGGGAGGCGCCTGTGCTGACCCGGTCGCGTCAGGACCCCACCAGGTTCGCGCAGCAGCTGTTCGACGGCCTTCCCCAGCGCTACGACCTGCTCGCCGAGGCGTTGTCGTTCGGTCAGAACCGGCGCTGGCGCCGGACCATGGTCGACAGCGTCGTCGAGGGCGACCCCGCCACGGTGCTCGATGTGGCCACCGGCACGGCCGGCGTCGCCCTCCAGCTCGCCCGCCGGACGAGGGCACACGTCACCGGGATCGACGTCACCGAGGCGATGCTGCGCCGTGGCCGGGCCTCGGTCCTGCACCACGGTCTGGACCAACGGATCGTGCTGGTCGGCGGGCAGGCCGAGCGGCTCCCGTTCCCCGACGCCACCTTCGACGCGCTGACCTTCACCTACCTGCTGCGCTACGTGGCCGACCCGGCCGCCACCATCGCCGAGCTCGTCCGCGTGGTCCGTCCGGGCGGCACGATCGCCAGCCTCGAGTTCTACGTCCCACCCCGGCGGCTGTGGCGCGGCGCCTGGTGGCTCTACACCCGCGTGGGCCTGCCCGTCCTGGGAGGGCTGGCGGGCCGGGAGTGGTACCGCGTCGGGCGCTTCCTCGGCCCCAGCATCTCCGCCCACTACGACCGCTACCCCCTCACGACGACCGTCGACGCCTGGCTGCGTGCCGGAGTCGCCGACGTCGGCGTCCGTGTCATGAGCGTCGGGGGAGGGCTGGTGATGTGGGGGCGCCGCGTCGATGACTGACCGTCGCCCTGCCTTCTACGCTGCGCCCGGCCCGGCGGGGGAGTGGTGGACGCTCCTGCACCCGCCGTACACGGCGTGGCACCTTTCCTACGTGGCCATCGGCGCCGCCCTGGCACCTCGGCTCGACGCCCAGCGCCTCGTCGCCACCCTGCTCGCCTTCTTCCTCGCCGTGGGGATCGCCGCGCACGCCCTCGACGAGCTGCACGGCCGACCCCTGCGCACCTCGATCCCGTCCCCGGTGCTCGCCGCCGCCGCCACCGCCGCGCTCGCCGGCGCCGTCGTCATCGGCGCCGTGGGCGTCACGCGCACCGGGCTCGTGCTCGTGCCCTTCATCGTCGCTGGCGCGTTCCTGGTCGCCGCGTACAACCTCGAACTGTTCGACGGCCGGTTCCACACCGACGCGGCGTTCGCCGCCGCGTGGGGCGCCTTCCCCGTGCTCACCGCCTACGTCGCCCAGGCCGAACGGCTCGCCGTGCCCGCGCTGCTCGCCGCCCTGGCCGCGTACGCCCTGTCCAGAGCGCAACGAAGCCTCAGCAGCAGCGTCCGGTTCGTCCGCCGCCAGACCAGCCGGGTCGACATCGCCCTCGACCTGCAGGATGGCGCCGAGCGGACCGCACACGAAGAGCTGCTGCTGGACCCCCCGGAAGCCGCGCTGCGCGCCCTGTCGTGGGGCCTCCCGGTGCTCGCCGCTGCACTCGTCGCCGCCCGCATCTAGGACGTCCGACCCGAGCTCGGCGCTGAGCTCGACGCGGTCTCGTGGTCCACCCCCAGCGTTCATCGCTGTTCTCGGTGCCGGACGTTGGCTGCCGCCCTCCGTCCGACCTCGTTCCGGATCGAGCAAGCGAGCCGGCCCCCGGACGACCAGCGACACGTCCGCATGACCCGGCGGGCTAGCAACATCGGCGGGACGATGTTCCATCAATCTTGTTTGATTGATACCCGCCCTCGTTGGGTAGGTCTGTCAGTGGGACCCCCTGACGCCTGGTCGAAAGGAGGACCCATGACCGCCGTCATCGAGGCGAGAGGGCACACCAAGCACATCGGCGATGTCCGGGCGCTCGACGGGTTCGACCTGGTCGCTCAGTTCGGGCAGGTCACCACGCTCCTGGGGCCGCCTGGTCATCACGCTCGCATTCGTGTCCGCCGCCTACGTGCCAGCCGACACGCTGCCGGGCTCGATGACCC
>CAWDIO010000002.1:0-18074 GCA_963802385.1 uncultured Acidimicrobiales bacterium
CGGCCGGCCAGGTGTGGGCGTGGTTCCGTCAGCGGGGCAAGGAGTTCGTCGAGCTGGTGTACGAGTCGCCCTCGTCCGACCTGCTGCTCAAGCCGGACAACATCACCGTCAGCCCCCAGGGCGGCATCCTGCTGTGCGAGGACCCGGACCGGGCCCGCCAGTCGTTCCTGCGAGGCGTCAACGACGAGGGGCAGCTCTTCGACCTGGCCGCCAACATCCGGCCCGGGACCATTCCCGGTACGACAACCCCGATGTCTTTCGATGAGTTCGCGGGTGCGACGTTCTACGGCGACTGGCTGTTCGTGAACATCCAGACCCCGGGAGTCACGTTCGCCATCACCGGCCCCTGGGACACCGGCCCCCTCGGGTAGCCGGCAGGGAACATCCCGGCACCCCGGGAGGTGACCCGGGCCCGCGCACCGCGGCGACGCGCGGCCCGGGAACAACCGGGGGGATGCCCGGTCCCCGCAGGCCAGGGCTCGTTCACCATCCGGACAGGCATCCAGGCGGATGGACCTGCGGAGGTGAACCCCCAAATGACTTCCTACCGATACGGCGGCATCGGTCTCACGGCGGCGATTGCCATGGTGGTGGCGCTCGGCGCGTGTGGCGGTGGCGGCGACGACGAACAGCAGACGGCCGACCAGCAGGTCGAGGACCTGCTCGACGATCTGGGCGACGACTTCGAGGAGTCGACGGACACGACGGTCGAGGAGGAGGCGGAGGCGCCGCCCGAGCCCGTGGTGGTCGATCTCGACCTGCCACGCTCGGCGGACTACGCCTCGGCCACCTGGACGGTGACCGAGGTGTCCTACCAGGGGCCGGGCGTCGACGAGTTCGGCCTCGACGCCCCGCCCCAGGCCATCGTCCAGTTCAGCGTGGCCAACACCGGCGAGGGCGGCCACGACCTGACGGTCGACGACACCTACCTGTCGCTGCTCGACGGCGACGGGGCTCGCATCCCGGCCGACTACGAGTCGATCGAGATGGCAACCGTGGTGTTCGGCGGTGAGGGCGACTTCGAGGCCACGATCCCGCTCGACGAGGACGCCACCGAGGACGACCTGGCCGACTACGCGTTCCAGGTGGGCCAGGACGGCTACGAGCCGGCTCCCATCCCGCTGTCGGGGACCCTGCCCGAGCCGGCCTACCCGCTCAACCTGACCATGCCGGCCTCGGCGGCAGGCGAGGTCATCGGCGGTCCTGCGACGATCAGCAACATCCACGGCACCGTGACCCTGGACTACGCGGGCGAGCGGGCCGAGGAGGGGACCCGCTTCATCGTCGTCACTGGTGACGTGCTGTTCGGTACCGGCCAGGGCCACTTCATGAGCTCCGACGACGTGCGGCTCTCGATCGACGGCATCGAGCTGGAGCGGGCCGACCCGATTCCGGAGCTCAACGGCGACTACCTCCCTGAGGGCTCCACCGCCACCGGCACCTGGGTGTTGGTCACCCCGGCCGACGGCAAGGACGGTGCGCTGCACTTCGGCAAGAACTCGCCCCCGGGCACCCCGTCGGCTCCGTTCACGGTCCCCGAGCTGCCCTGACCCGATCTCCCCGGCCGCGAGGCGTCCGTCCGTGTCAACGGGGACACGGATGGACGCCAGTGGCGCGTCCGGGCGCCGGTAGCCTGCGGCGATGGGCTCACCCACGCGTGGCTTCTTCGGGCGGGGGCGGCGGCCGCCGGGCGACCGGCTCCCGCCCGGCCAGTACGACACAGGGGCCGACTGGCCGGTGCTGAGCGCGGAGGTCACGCCCCACCTCGACACCGCCACCTGGACCTTCACCGTGGACGGCCTGGTCGAGCGGCCCACCACCTGGACCTGGGACGAGATCCACTCGCTGGCACCGGCGGCGTTCTCGGGTGACATCCACTGCGTGACCACCTGGTCCAAGCTCGACGTCCACTTCGGTGGGGTGTCGGTCGACACGCTGCTGGAGGAGGCCCGGCCGCTGCCCGAGGCGCGCTTCGTCATGGCCCGCTCGCACACCGGCTACACCACCAACCTGCCCTTGGCCGACGTCACGGGGGGCAAGGCCTGGGTGGCCTGGGACTACGAGGGCGGCCCGCTGCCGGCCGAGCACGGCGGCCCCGCCCGCCTGCTCGTGCCGCACCTCTACTTCTGGAAGAGCGCCAAATGGGTGTCGGGGCTCATGTTGCTGGCCGACGACACGCCGGGCTTCTGGGAGCGCAACGGCTACCACGACCGGGGCGATCCCTGGCTCGAGCAGCGGTACCAGGGTGACTGACGGCGCTGATCGGGCCACCGCCTGGCAGGCGGCCATCGTGGTCGACGTTCGCCGCGAGGCCGATCGGGCCAAGACGTTCCGCCTGGCGCTGGAGCGCCCCACCCCGTTCCGGGCGGGCCAGCACTACGTGGTGCGCCTCACGGCCCCGGACGGGTACACGGCCTCGCGCTCGTACTCGGTGGCCTCCGCACCCGACGGGTCGGGCGAGATCGAGCTCACCGTGGAGCGCCTGGCCGACGGCGAGGTCTCGGGCTACCTGCACGAGGTGGTGGAGCCGGGCGACCGCCTGGACGTGCGCGGCCCCATCGGCGGCTGGTTCACCTGGGACGCCGAGGCACCCGCGCTGCTCGTAGGGGGCGGGTCGGGGCTGGTGCCGCTCATGTCGATGCTGCGCCTCGCCCGGCAGCTGGACCGCTCCTACCTGGTGCGGCTGGTCGTCTCGGTGCGCTCGCAGGCGGACCTCTACTACGCGGACGAGCTGCCCGGCCCCGAGGTCAGCGTCGTCTACACCCGGGAGGCGCCTCCGGGCGAGGCCCGGCCCCCGGGCCGCCTGGCCGTCGCCGACCTGCTGCCCGCGCTCGACCCCGCCGGCACGGCCTACCTGTGCGGCTCCGCGGGGTTCGTCGAGGCCGCCGGCCGGCTGCTGATGGACGCCGGCGTGCCGGTCGAGCGCATACGCGTCGAGCGCTTCGGTCCCAGTGGGTAGGGGGGGGGCGTAGGCTCGCAACGTGCCGTACGCCTACGCCTTCGATCACCGCCATCCACGGCCGCCGATGGACATGAAGGACCTGCTGGGCGGCAAGGGAGCCAACCTGGCCGAGATGACCTCGGTCCTCGGGCTGCCCGTGCCCCCGGGGTTCACGATCACCACCGACGCCTGCCGTGACCACATGCGGTCCGGCTGGCCCAAGGGCCTCACCGACGAGGTGGCCCGCCATGTCGGCCGGGTCGAGAAGACCATGAAGCGCCGCCTGGGCGACCCGTCCGACCCGCTGCTGGTCAGCGTGCGCTCGGGCGCCAAGTTCTCCATGCCCGGGATGATGGACACCGTCCTCAACCTCGGCCTCAACGACCGCAGCGTGAAGGGCCTGGCCCTGGTCACCTCGGACGAGCGCTTCGCCTACGACTCCTATCGCCGCTTCATCGCCCTCTACTCGCGCATCGTGCTGCGTCTGGAGGGCGAGGAGTTCGACGCCGAGCTGGACCGGGCCAAGCGCAACGCCAAGGTCGACAGCGACGCCGCCCTGCCCGCCGAGGCCCTGCGCGACCTCTGCGTCATCTACAAGAAGCACGTCAAGGCGCGGACCGGCCGGGCGTTCCCGCAGGACCCCCAGCGCCAGCTCCGGGGCGCCATCGAGGCCGTGTTCGCCTCGTGGGACAGCCCCCGGGCCCGGGCCTACCGCGACCGGGAGAAGATCCCGCACGATCTGGGCACCGCGGTGAACGTCCAGGTCATGGTGTTCGGCAACCGCGACGACACCTCGGGGACCGGGGTGGGCTTCACCCGCAACGCGGCCACCGGCGAGGACCGGCCCTACGGGGACTTCCTGGTCAACGCCCAGGGCGAGGACGTGGTGGCCGGCATCCGCAACACGCTGAACATCGACGACCTGGGCGAGCACTTCCCCGGGGTCAAGGACGAGCTGCTGGCCATCTTCGCCAAGCTCGAAGCCCACTACCGCGACATGTGCGACACCGAGTTCACCATCGATCAGGGCAAGCTCTGGATGCTGCAGACCCGGGTGGGCAAGCGCACGGGGCGCGCCGCCCTGCGCATGGCGGTCGACATGACCAACCAGCGCCGCCGCGGCTGGAAGATCTCGCGCCAGGACGCGCTGCTGCGCATCACCGAGGACCACGTCGAGCAGGTCCTCCACCCCCAGTTCGCCTCGTCCGACATGCAGGTCATCGCCACCGGCCTGGCCGCCTCGCCGGGCGCCGCGGTGGGGCAGGCGTACTTCACCGCCGACGACGCGGCCGAGGCCGCGGCCACGGGCGCCAAGGTGATCCTCGTCCGCAACGAGACCTCGCCCGAGGACGTGCACGGCATGCAGGCGTCCGAGGGCATCCTCACCTCCCGGGGCGGGCTGGTCAGCCACGCCGCGGTGGTGGCCCGGGGCTGGGGGATCCCCGCGGTGGTGGGCGCCGAGAGCGTGAAGATCTCGGGCCGGTCCTTCACCGCCGGCGGCGTGACCGTGAACGAGGGCGACGTCATCTCCCTCGACGGCAGCACGGGCCAGGTGGTGCTGGGCGAGGTCGAGCTGTCCTCCTCGGACGCGCCCCCCGAGCTGGAGACGCTGCTCGGCTGGGCCGACACCATCCGCCACGGCCGCAACCCCGGCGCGCCCGCCTGGCCGTGCGGGCCAACGCCGACACGGGGGCCGATGCCGCCAACGCCCGCTCGCTGGGCGCCGAGGGCATCGGCCTGTGCCGCACCGAGCACATGTTCCTGGGCGACGACCGGCTGCCCATCGTGCGGGAGATGATCCTGGCCGACACGCCCGACGAGGAGGCCGCCGCGCTGGAGAAGCTGCGGGCCGCCCAGCGCGAGGACTTCGTCGAGATCCTGGAGGCGATGGACGGCCTGCCGGTGACGGTCCGGCTGCTGGACCCGCCGCTGCACGAGTTCCTGCCCAGCGTGGAGGAGCTCCAGGTCAAGGAGGCGACGGGCTCGCTCAGCAAGGAGGAGAAGGAGCTGCTGGGCGCCGCCCGCCTGTGGCGGGAGCAGAACCCCATGCTCGGCACCCGCGGCGTGCGCCTCGGGGTCATCAAGCCCGGCCTCTACGCCATGCAGGTGCGGGCGCTCATGGAGGCGGCGCTGGACCGGGCCAAGGCCGGGGGCAAGCCGGTGATCGAGATCATGATCCCGCTGACGGTGAGCCGGGAGGAGATGGTCGTGGCCCGCGGCTGGGTCACCGAGGCCATCTCGCAGGCGCTGAAGGGGTCACGGCGGCGCCTCGACGTCACCATCGGCACCATGATCGAGACGCCCCGGGCCGCCCTGCGGGCCGACGAGATCGCCGAGGTGGCCGACTTCTTCAGCTTCGGCACCAACGACCTGACCCAGATGACGTTCGGCTTCTCACGCGACGACGTGGAGTCCCGGCTGATGCCCGCGTACCTGGAGCAAGGCCTGCTGCGCCGCAACCCGTTCGAGACGATCGACGTCGGGGGCGTGGGCGCGCTGGTGGAGATCGCGGTCGAGCGGGGCCGGGCCGCCAACCGCAAGCTCAAGCTGGGCGTGTGCGGCGAGCACGGCGGTGACCCCGCGTCGGTGGGCTTCTTCCAGAAGGTCGGGCTGGACTACGTGTCCTGCTCGCCGTTCCGGGTCCCGGTGGCCCGGCTGGCGTCGGCTCAGGCCATCGTGGGCACCGCCGGGTCCGACACCCGCTGAGCCCGCCGCGGGAGGCCGCGTCCCCCGAGGTTCGGACATCCGCGCGCGGATCGTTACACTGCACCCGAACCGGAGGGGAGTAGCCCCCGATGTGATCATCGTCATCACGGCACTAGGCCCGGTGATCACAGCCCCCGTGGCGGGCGAGACCTTCGGCTGGAAGTCCTGAGTGGCATACAGCCGGAGGTAACTGGTGCTCGCTTCTCTCGCCGTTGTGGCGTCCGAGTCTTCGTCGGACGGCGACTTCGCGAGCTTCCACGTCCCGCTGTGGGCCTGGTTCGCGTTCCTGGCGTTCATCACCGTGCTGCTGATCGGCGACCTGCTGATCGTTCACCGCAACCCGCACGCGCCCACCACGAAGGAGGCGGCCATCGAGTCGGCGGTGTGGATCGGCATCGGCGTGGCCTTCACGGGGGTCATGTTCTTCTGGCACGGCAGCCAGGCCGCCACCGAGTACATCTCCGGCTACCTGATCGAGAAGAGCCTCAGCGTCGACAACGTGTTCGTGTGGGCGCTCATCATGAGCTACTTCGCCGTGCCGCGCGCCTATCAGTTCCGGGTGCTGTTCTGGGGCATCTTCGGCGCTCTGGTGCTGCGCTTCATGTTCATCTGGGCGGGCGTGGCGCTGCTGGAGCAGTTCGACTGGATGCTGTTCGTGTTCGGGGCGCTCCTGCTGATCACCGCCCTCCGCATGCTCCGCCACGACGAGGGGGAGGTGCACCCGGAGAACAACCCGGTGCTGAGGTTGGTGCGCCGCGTCATCCCCTCCACCACCGAGTACAACGGCCAGCGCCTGTTCGTGCGCCACGCGGGCAAGCTGCTGGCCACGCCGCTGCTGGCCGTGCTCATCGTGGTGGAGACCAGCGACGTGGTGTTCGCGGTCGACTCGATCCCCGCCATCCTGGCCGTGAGCCGCGAGCAGTTCATCGTGTTCAGCTCGAACGCCTTCGCCATCCTCGGCCTGCGGGCGCTCTACTTCCTGCTCGCCGACCTGCGGGACAAGTTCGCGCTGTTGCAGGAGGGGCTGGCGATCATCCTCGCCTTCGTGGGCGTCAAGATGATCATCTCCGAGTGGTACCACATCCCCACGGCCGTGAGCCTGGGAGTCATCGCCCTGGTGCTGACGGTGGCCATCCTGCTGTCGATCCGCAAGGACCGGCGCGACCAGGCGGCCGCGGCGGCGGCCGGCACGACAGCCGAGGTGGCCGAGCCCGAGGACGTGCGGCCGCGGCCCTGAGGAGCCGCCCGGGGGCTAGAGGAGGCCCGCGCCCCGGCGGGCCCGCTCGACCCACCAGCCGAGCTCGGCGTCGTCGCCCAGCGCCTTCTCCCAGCCGAACTGGACCAGGGTGGCGAACAGGCTCAGGTCGAGCTGCCGGTCCCACCATCCGGCGGTGTCCACCCCGTGGTGCTCCAGCCCGGCCCGGAAGCGCTCGATGGTCGCCTCCTTGGTCTCGGGCAGCCGCGACCGGTTGATGGCCAGGTACCAGCCCAGCTCGCTGCACGCCGAGCCCTCGCCCGGGTAGGCGCAGTCCAGCAGGATGGTGCGGCCGTCGGGGTGGCTGCCCAGGTTCCCCATCTTCCAGTCGCCGTGCACGAACGTGGACGGGGTGGAGGCCAGGGCGTCGGCCACCACCCACGGCGCCCGGCGCGCCTCCCGCACCGCGTCGCGCACGTCGGCCGGGGCCCGCTGGAAGAAGGCCCGCCAGCCCCGGGCCGCGATGGGCGGCACCTCGTCGGGCCAGCCCCGGTCGCGCTCGCAGGCCAGCATGTCCTCGCCGAACAGGCTCCAGCGGATGGACGGCGGCATGAGCCCCACGGTGTCGGTCCAGCCCCACAGGCGGGCGGACAGCTCGGCCATGTGGTCGATGAACGCCGCGTGCTGGACCAGGGGGACGGGCTCGTCGCCCTCGGGCACCAGGTGGGGGCCCACGTCGCGCATGAGCAGCGCCGCGCCCCAGCGTCCCGGCCCGAAGCCCCGGGCCGCGCCCACCACGGTGTGGTCGAGCGACGGCGGGTAGAGGTCGAGCAGCCCCGCGGCCCACACGGTGACCTGCCAGCAGCCCAGGTCACCCAGCCCGCGGGCCAGCCAGTCGTCGTGGACGTGCATCGTCTTGAGGACGTAGCGCTCGCCGTCGATCTCCACCCGCTCGAACGACGAGCCCGACTTGCCGTCGGCGTTGCGGAACGCGCGGCGCCCGGTGGCTCCCTCGATCAGCTCCTCGATCGAGGCCGCCACCGGGCGGGGCGTGGGGGAGATCGACACGGGCGTGGTCGTCATCGCCCGGTCAGCTTGGCAGGCAGGGGGTCAGGCCGCTCGCCGGTAGCGCCGCACCGCCAGCGGGACGAACAACGCCAGGATCCCCACGGACCAGGCGATCGAGGCGAGCACGTCCCCGCCGGCGGGCAGGCCCAGCACGAGGTCACGGGCGGCGTTCACCGTGTAGGTGACCGGCTGGTGGTTGGCGAAGGCCTGGAGCCAGCCCGGCATGAACGCGGTGTCCACGAAGGCCGACGAGGCGAAGATCAGCGGGAAGATGAGCGGGAACATGGCCGCCTGCGCCGCCTCGGCGTTGGGGGCGCCCAGCCCGACGGTCGCCGCCATCCACGACACGGCGAAGGCGAACAGCAGCACCAGCGCGATGGCGAACAGGAAGCGGAACAGCCCGTCGTGGATCCGGAAGCCCACCATCATCCCCACGACGGTGACCAGCACCATCACGAACACGTTGCGCACCGAGTCGGCCATGGTCCGCCCGGCCAGCACCGCGGAGCGGGCCATGGGCAGCGAGCGGAAGCGCTCGATGAGGCCCTTGTGGAGGTCCTCGGCCAGGCCGATGCCGGTGGCCATGGCCCCGAACACCGCGGTCTGCACCATGATCCCGGGCATCAGGTAGTCGACGTAGGCGATCGAGGGGTCGGCCAGCACGATCGAGTTGCCGAACACGTAGCGGAACAGCAGCACGAACATGATGGGCTGGATCGAGGAGAACACCGCCATCTCGGGCAGGCGCACGTAGGCCAGCAGGTTGCGCCACATCACCGCGGTGGCGTCGGCGACGGCGTAGCTCCAGCGGCCCCGCGTGAGCGACGGGGTGAGGGCGGGAGAGGGGCTCGTGGCCGGGGAGGGGCCGGGGGTGGGGGAGGGGAAGGTGGTGGCGGTCATGCGGCACCTCGCGCTGCGGGGACGGGCTCGGCCTCGACGGCCTCGGCCCGGTGGCCGGTGAGGGACAGGAACACGTCGTCGAGGCTGGGCTCGCGCACGGCCAGGGCCGAAGGGGCCAGGCCCGCGTTGTCGAGGATCCGCACGACCTCGACCACGGTGGCCGAGTCGTCGACGGTGAGCTCGACGGTGCTGCCGCTGGTGGTGGGCCGGGCGTTGAACCAGGTGGTGAGCACGCCTGCGGCCCGGGCGGCGACGGCCGGGTCGTTCAGGGTGACGCTCACGACGGTGCCGCCCAGGTCGGACTTGAGCGAGGCGGAGGTGCCCTCGGCGATGACACGGCCCTGATCGATGACCGCGATGCGGTCGGCGAGCCGGTCCGCCTCCTCCAGGTACTGGGTGGTGAGCAGGACGGTGGAGCCGTCGGCCACCAGCTCCTCGATGACCTGCCACAGGTCGCTGCGGCTGGCGGGGTCGAGCCCGGTGGTGGGCTCGTCGAGGAACAGGACGGTGGGCCGGTGCACCAGGGCGGCGGCCAGGTCGAGCCGGCGACGCATGCCGCCCGAGTAGGTCTTGGCCGTGCGGTCGGCGGCGTCGCCGAGCCCGAAGCGGTCGAGCAGCTCGGCGGCACGGGGCGCGATGCTGGCCCGGGGCAGGTGGGTCAGCCGGCCCATGAGCCGGAGGTTCTCGCGTCCGGTCAGGTTCTCGTCGACCGCGGCGTACTGGCCGGCCAGGCCGATGCGCTCGCGCACCGCCTGGGGGTGGGCGGTGACGTCGATGCCGAGCACCTCGGCCCGGCCGGCGTCGGGGTGGAGGATGGTGGTGAGGATGCGGACCGCCGTGGTCTTGCCGGCCCCGTTCGGCCCGAGCAGGCCGAGGACGGTGCCCGCGGGCACGGCCAGGTCGATGCCGGCGAGCGCCTGCACGTCGCCGAAGCTCTTGGTGAGGCCCTCGACGTTTATCGCCGTGACGCCCGGGGGGGCGTGATGCAGGGTGGGGGATGCCATGCGGGCCATGCTGGCAAAGATACTTGATCTGAGTCAACCTTCTTTTCGGATAAAAGGTTGATCCTGTGCAACGAAGTGCTTGCGCGGGTAACATCTGGCCCGTGACCGAAGAGGAGGCCGCACGGCTGATCTCCCAGGCCGTGAGCGAGCTGTTCTTCTCCGCCGAGAACCAGGCGGTGTTCCACGACACCGCAGCGGAGCTGGGCCTCACCCCGCCCATGCTCAAGGGCCTGCTGGAGCTGGACCCCGGCGACGCCCTCCCCATGCGGGAGCTGGCCGACCGGTGGGGCTGCGACGCGTCCTTCGTCACCGTGGTGGTCGACGGGCTCGAGGGCCGCGGCTTCGCCGAGCGGCGGGTCGCCCCCCACGACCGCCGCATCAAGGCCGTCCAGCTCACCGACCAGGGCATCGCGGCGCGCGACCACGCCGCCGCGGTCGTCTACGGGCCCCGGGCCGGGTTCAAGGCGCTCACCGCCGAGGAGCGCACCACGCTCGCCACGCTGCTCACCACCATGGCCGCGGCCCAGGCCTCCTACGACGAGGAGCTGCTGAGGGCGCCCGGCATGCGCGCCAACGTCCGCCGGGCCTCCGCCCACCGCACCCGCGAGTTCCGGGCCCGCGCCGGCGAGGGCCGGGACATGGGCGGCAGCTGGCGCGAGCACCTCGACGCCCACCGCGAGGAGCTCCGCTACCTGCGCGAGGAGCTGGTCCGCATCCGCGACGACCTCAAGGCGCAGGCCCGCCGCCCGGCCGCCGAGGCCAATGCGGCCAAGGAGGACGTGCGGGAGGATATGAAGGCGATGCGCGACGAGGTGGTCGCCCAGCTCAAGGGGAAGCGGCCCCGCCGGTAACCTCGCCTCGATGGGCATCCACGACGAGGACGTTGCCGCGGTGCGGGCAGCGTCCGACATCGTGAACATCGTCAGCCAGTACACCCCGCTGCGCCGGGTGGGACAGCGCTGGCAGGGGCTGTGCCCGTTCCACTCCGAGCGAACGGCGTCGTTCTCGGTCAACGCCGGCTTGAACGTGTACTACTGCTTCGGCTGCCAGGCCAAGGGCGACGTGATCACCTTCGTGCAGGAGAAGGAGCAGCTCGACTTCGTGGGCGCGGTCGAGTGGCTGGCGGCCAAGGCCAACATCCACCTGCGCTACGACGACCCTGACGCAGGGGAGGGGCGCAAGCGTCGCGCCCGGCTGGTCGACACCATGGCCCGGGCCGTGGCCTGGTACCACGACCGGCTGCTGACGGGGGCCGACGCGGGGCGGCGCGCAGCTACCTCCGGTCGCGGGGGCTCGACGGCGCGGTCGTGCGGGAGTTCGCCGTCGGCTGGGCGCCCGACTCCTGGGACGAGCTGGCCAGGGCGCTGCGCCTCGACGACGACCTGGCCGCCGGCACCGGCCTGGCCCGGCGGAACAGCCGCAACCGGCTCCAGGACCACTTCCGGGCCCGCATCCTGTTCCCCATCTACGACGACCGCGGCGACCCGGTCAGCTTCGGCGGGCGCATCCTCCCCGGGGGCGAGGGGCCGGGCAACCAGGGCAAGTACAAGAACACGACCGAGACCCCGCTCTACAACAAGTCCAAGGTGCTCTACGGGCTGGACCGGGCCAAGGCCGCCATCGTCACCGCCGGCACCGCGGTGATCTGCGAGGGCTACACCGACGTCATCGGCTTCCACCACGCGGGCGTGCCCCTGGCCGTGGCCACCTGCGGCACGGCGCTGACCGACGACCACGTGCGGCTGTTGAGCCGGTTCGCGGCCCGGCGGCTGGTCCTGGCCTTCGACGCCGACAGCGCCGGGCAGGCCGCCGCCGAGCGCTTCTACCACTGGGAGCGCGAGCACGAGGTCGAGGTGGCGGTGGCCGACCTGCCCCCGGGCCAGGACCCGGCGGACGTGGCCCGCTCCGACCCGGCCCGGCTGGCCGCGGCCGTGGACGGGGCCACGCCGTTCCTGCGCTTCCGCCTCGACCGGGCCTTCGCCAGCGCCGACCTGTCCAGCAACGAGGGGCGGGCCCGGGCCGCGGAGCGGGCGCTCGAGATCGTGGCCGAGCACCCCGCCGACCTGGTGCGCGACCAGTACGTCATGGACGTCGCCTCCCACTGCCGGATCGAGCCCGGCCGGCTGCGCGAGCAACTCGAACGGGTAAGGGCCCGGCCCGCCTCCCGGCGCCGGCCCTCGTCCCGCGGCGAGCGGGAGGAGCGGGCGCCTGCGCCCCGGGGTAGCGGCCGCGTGGTGGACAACCGGCCCGACGGCGACGCGCCGCCGCCCGGCCCGGCCAACGGCCACCACCCGCCGCGTCGGGAGGGTCCGGCGCTGGAGGTGCTGCGCCACGCGGTGCACGACCCCGAGGCGGTGAGCCCGTGGCTCGATGCCGCGCTGTTCGACGACCCGGTCCTGTTGGGGACGTACGACGCGCTGCTGGCGGCCGACACCCGAGCGGCGGCGCTGGCGTCCGCCCCGCCCGAGGTGGCCGACCTGCTGGCGCGGCTGATGGTCGACGAGCCGTCGTCCGAGCCCTTCGACGCCGTGCGGCTGCTGTGCATGGAGGTGGCCCGGCGGGAGATCGCAACGGTCCAGCTGGCGGCGGCCACCGCGGCCGACGGAACGCAGGCGCTCACCGACCTGGACACGCTGGCGCGGGTCATCGACGGCCTGCGCAGCAGCCAAACGGCATCCGAGTCGGCCGACAGATTGCTAGCCTGGCTGGAGCATCGGGACAGGAAGGGGGCTTGATTCACGTGCCATCGGCGCTCGACGCTTGGAGCGGCTCCGCAGAGGACGAGCTCAACCGCCTGGTCGCGCATGCGGAGAAGTCGGGCCGGCTGACCCAGCACGATCTGGTCCAGGCGCTGGCCCACGTGGAGATGACCCCCGAGGTCCTGGCCGAGATCTACCGCCGCTGTGCGGCCAAGGGAATCGTCGTGGAGGAGACCGAGGACCTCGACCTCGGCCATCCGGAGGAGGCCGTGGCAGCCGTGGTTGACGAACCGATGCTGCCGGGAGCCGACCTCGTCGTCGACGACGGCACGCCGACGGTCGTGATGTTCCCGCCCGAGGCCCTGGCCCGCGGGCCGGAGCGGGCCCACCTGCGGCGCCTGTCCGCCACCATGCGGCGCCGCACCCGGCTCAACGCCGACCGCGCCGCCGAGCGCGGCGGTGGCACGTCCGACCCGGTGCGCATGTACCTGCGCGAGATCGGCCGGGTGCCGCTGCTGGTGGCGGCCGAGGAGGTCGAGCTGGCCAAGCGCATCGAGGCCGGCGCCGAGGCGTCCGAGCGCCTGGCCGACCTCGACGCGGCCGGCTCGCTGGGCGACCTGCCGGTGAACGAGTCCCGCGACCTCCAGGCGCTGGCCGACGACGGCGACGACGCCAAGAGCGCCCTGATCCAGGCCAACCTGCGGCTGGTGGTGTCGATCGCCAAGCGCTACGTGGGCCGTGGCATGCAGTTCCTCGACCTGATCCAGGAGGGGAACATGGGGCTCATGCGGGCGGTCGAGAAGTTCGACTACACCAAGGGCTTCAAGTTCTCGACCTATGCCACCTGGTGGATCCGGCAGGCCATCACCCGCTCCATCGCCGACCAGGCCCGCACCATCCGCATCCCGGTGCACATGGTCGAGTCGATCAACCGGGTGCACCGGGTGCAGCGCCAGATGGTGCAGCAGCTCGAGCGCGAGCCCACGGTCGACGAGCTGGCCGAAGAGGTGGGCATGACGCCCGAGCGGGTGCGGGAGATCCAACGCATCTCGCTCGACCCGCTGTCGCTCGACTCGCCGGTGGGCGAGGAGGACGACTCGTACCTCGCCGACTTCATCAAGGACGACGGGGCGGAGGAGCCCGACGACGCCGCCACCCGGCAGATGCTCCAGAACGAGGTGCGCAAGGTCCTCGACGAGCTGAACGACCGCGAGAAGGAAGTCGTCATCATGCGGTTCGGGCTCGACGACGAGCAGCCCCGCACCCTCGAAGAGGTGGGCAAGCAGTTCGGGGTGACCCGGGAGCGCATCCGCCAGATCGAGTCCAAGACCCTGGCCAAGCTCCGCCACCCGCACCGCTCGCAGAAGCTGCGGGAATATCTCGAGGGCGCCTGAGCGCACTATCCTCAACTGGTTCCCTTCCGGGGTAGCTCAGCTGGCAGAGCAGCGGATTGTTAATCCGCGGGTCGTGGGTTCGAGCCCCACCCCCGGAGCCACGTGATGACACGGGCCGGCGTCCCTCCGGCGCTCGATGCGCCGCACTTCGTCTGCCCCCACTGCGGGGTCGACGCCCAGCAGCGTTGGCAGGACGCGGATTTCCCGGCCCGCGGCACCGGCGAGGTCGACAAGGCGCTCAAGCGGGCCCAGTGCCTGTCGTGCGGCGCCCGCAGCTACTGGATCGACGCCCAGATGGCGTGGCCGAGCCCCACGCTCGGCGTCCCTGCGTCCCCCGACCTCCCGCCCGAGCTGCGCCCGCTGTACGACGAGGCCCGCGCGGTGGCCCCCATCTCCGCCCGTGCCGCGGCCGCGCTGCTCCGCCTGCTGGTCGACCGCCTGCTCTCGTCGCTGGGCGCCACCGCGCCGACGGTGGACGGCCGGGTGGCGGAGCTGGCCGAGGGCGGCCACCTCGCGGCCCAGGCGGTCGAGGGCCTGGCCGCGGTGCGGGTCTGCGGCGACGCCGCCCTGGCCGCCGGCCAGATCGACTCCGATGGCGACGACGACGCCGGGGTGGTCCTGCTCCTCTGCCTGCTGGTGAACTCGATCGTCGAGACCACCCTCACCCTCCGCCGCCACCGCGCCGAGCTGGTGGGCGACCGGAGGCGGCCGAGCCCGGCCCCGACGCGCCCGGTTGAGGAGCGTGATACGGGGGATATGACAGGGGAGGAGGTGCCGTGATGCGTTGGTTCAGCCGAATGGTCCTCATGATGGTGCTCGCCGCCTCGGCGCTCGTCGCCGGGGCGCCCGCCGCGCACGCGCAGGCGGACGACGAGCCCGACAACATCGTGGTGGTGACGGGACGGGCCGAGGTCCGGGAGGGCGAGACCGTCGACAACGTCTTCATCGCCGACGGCCCTGTCGTGGTGGACGGCACGGTCCACGATGCGCTCGTGGCGCTCCACGGGGACGTCCTGATCCGGGGCACCGCGGAGGACGACGTCGTCGCAGTGGACGGCCGGGTGGTCATCGCCGCCGGCGGCCGGGTCGAGGGCGACGTCGTGTCCCGTCACCGGCCGGTGGTGGAAGGTGACGGCAGCCTCGGGGGATCGTGGGAGCGCTGGAACCCGAAGGCGTGGAGCGATGCCACGTCGATCGTCGGCTGGCTGGCCCTGTGGGTCGCGGTCAGCGTGTCGACGCTGGTGCTCGGCCTGCTGCTGGGGCTGCTGGTCCCGCGGGCGGCCGAGGCGGTGGGCGACGCCGGGGGTGAGACCGGGCGGGTGATCCTGTGGGGGATCGTCCTCCTGATCGGGCTGCCGATCCTCGCCGTCGTCGCCGGCCTCACGCTGGTGGGGCTGCCGCTGGGGATCGGCCTGCTGCTGGCGCTCGGGCTGATCTACAGCATCGGGTACGTCGCGGGCGCCTGGGTCCTGGGCCGCCGGGTCGCCCGGACGGCCTCGCCGATCCTCGCCTTCCTGGCCGGGTGGGGGATCCTCCGGGTCATCGCGCTGATCCCCTTCCTGGGCGGCCTCGTGGGCCTGGCCGCGGTCGTCGTCGGGTTCGGCGCCATCGTGGTGGCGGGCCACCGTGCCCGTGCCCGGCCGGTGGTGGTCGACGAGCCGGGCGCAGGGGCGCCGGCACCCGCGGCACCGCCGCCACCCGCGGCACCGCCGCCACCCGCGGCACCGCCGCCACAACCCCCGGCTCCGACGCCCAGCTAGGAGTTGCGTAACATCGCCGGCGTGACCGGCGGCCCCTCCTGATGCGCGGCCAGCTTTCGCGCCTGGTCCTGGCCGTCGGCCGCCTCTGCCGTCTCGCGGTGCTGACGGTCCTGGTCACGCCGGTGCTGCTCTTCCGCAACCTGCTCGGGCCGCACACCGGGCCCCGCGTGCTGCGCTGGTACTTCGAGGCCTGCGGGGGCGGCTACGTCAAGATCGGGCAGCTGCTGGCGACCCGGTACGACCTCCTGCGGGCCGAGTACACCGAGGAGCTGAGCCGGCTCCTCGACTCGCTGCGCCCGGTGCCCACCGCCGGATCACCCGGGAGATCGAGCGGGCCCTGGGCCGGCCGGTGGCGGAGCTGTACGCATCGTTCGAGTCGCAGCCGCTGGCCACCGCCTCGCTGGCCCAGGTCCACGGCGCGGTGCTGGACAGCGGCGACGAGGTCGTCGTGAAGGTGCTGAAGCCGGGGATCGGGGACCGGGTCCGCGTCGACCTCAGGTTCCTGCAGGTCACCGCGCCGCGCTGGACCTGCTGCCCGTGCTACGGGGCATGGACGTGACCGGCCTGGTCGACGACCTGTCGCGCACCGTCCGGGAGGAGCTCGACCTGGCACGCGAGGCGATGTACACCGCGTACATCCGCGAGCTGATGGTGGCCGACCCGATCGACCACTACGCCCCGCGGGTCTACCGCGAGCTGTCCCGCGGCAACGTGCTCACCCTCGAGCGCATCCGCGGCGTCACCGTCCGCGAGATGCTGAGGGCCACCACCAACGGCAACGGCGGTGCGCTGGAGGAGTGGGCGGCCCGCGGGATCACGCCGCAGCGCACCGCGGTGATCCTCCTGCGGTCGGTGCTGGAGCAGACCATGCGCTACCGGTCGTTCAACGCCGACCCCCACCCGTCGAACCTGATCGTCAGCGACGGCGGCACCCTCAACTGGGTGGACTTCGGCGCCGTCGGGTGGATCGACGAGCGCCAGTGGGACCAGCAGATGCGGCTCCGGGACGCCATCGCCCACGAGCAGATCCACGGCGCGTACGTCGCGCTGCTGGACGGGATGGAGCCGCTGCCGTACGGCAACCTCTCCCGGTTCGAGCAGGAGATCAAGCGCATCCTGAGCGACTTCCTCATCGCGTCGCGCGACACGGGAGCGCCTCTCGCCCAGAAGAGCACGGGCGTTTTCCTGCTCAGGACGCTGGCCACGCTGCGCCGCAACCGGCTGCCGATGATGTCGAGCACCGTGCAGCTCTACCGGACGATCCTGGTCGCCGACATCGTGATGCTCGGGCTGTACCCGACCATCGACTGGCGGGGCCATCTGCGCCGGTTCCTCCGCGACCTCTCGACGGACCTGTTGAGGCGGGCCGTCCAGGACCCCGCGACGTCGCCGTACACCTGGTACCGGGTGGCCCGCGCCCCAATGGCCGCCACGGAGACCATGGAGTGGGTGATGCGGCGGCTACCGGACATCGGCCGCCAGACCCTCCGCACCCTGTCGGCCGGCGAGCGCCTGATCCCCTACACGCTGCGCCTGCTGCGCCGCCTCGCGCTGACCGCGGTCGTCGGCGCGGTGGGGCTGGCCGTGCTCAAGCCGAACTTCTCGGACGAGAGCGCGCTCGGCCGGTTCCTGTTGCGGATCGAGGACAACCCGTGGCCGGCGATCGGGATCGGCCTGTTCGCCGTCCTCGTCCTGAGCAACCTGATGCGGTCGATGTCGGGCGAGGCCGGCTAGGGCTGGGCTAGGACTTCCGGTTGCGCCCCGCCGCCTCGGCCGCCGGTGACGCGGCCGTCCCCGCGCCCTTCCCGCCCTGGAGCCGCTCGGCGACGAGGTCCGCCAGCCGCTCGTAGTCGATGCCGACGTCTCCGTCGGCGTCGGCGTCGCTCGGCGGTGACGACGACCATCTGCGCCCGGGCGCTGCGGTCGTCCGACATCTGCCGCACGACGTTGGCCAGCTCGTCGAGCAGCCGCGCGTTGGCCCGGATCACCCCGGCGACGGACCGCCCCATCAGGTCAGGAAACCGGTTGGTCCCGGCCAGCTCGGTGCGAGAACGCCTCGGACGCCTCGGTGAACCCGTCCACCACGCCCCGCGTGAGCCGGGTCGGGATGTCCTCGTCGAGGCTGGCCTCGAATCGCTCTCGGATCAGCTCCTCGTCAGGCTCCGTGCTGGTGGACATCGACCTCCCCTTCCGCCTCTGGGCTACCCACCCGCCCGCAGGCTACCCGCCCCCCGCCCGGCCGTCACCGCACGATTCCCGCCACCGCGCCACAAACGCGTCGCGCGGGCGGGCCCGGAGGTGATCCACCCGCCCACGTGATGTAATCACCCGACCGGGCCTGTAGCTCAGTGGTCAGAGCAGGCGACTCATAATCGCTTGGTCGTGGGTTCGATCCCCACCGGGCCCA
>CAWDIO010000003.1:0-65795 GCA_963802385.1 uncultured Acidimicrobiales bacterium
GGGTGGGAGTCGAACCCACACGGCCGTGAGGCCGGAGAGGTTTAAGCCCTCCGCGTCTGCCAGTTCCGCCACCCGGGCCTGGGTGCAGGCTACGCAAGGTCGGGATCGTCGTAGCCCGAGAGCTCTCCGTCGCCGCGGAACAGGTGGCGGCTGCCGTCGCTGTAGCGGAGCAGGGCCCGGCCCGCGAGGTGGGAGCCGTCGGCGGCTTCCAGGCGTAAGTCGTGCTCGCCGGGCTCCAGGTGGTGGGGGTCGCAGGTGCGCAGGGTGACCTCCCAGTCGTTGGGGCCCGGGCCCGGCTCACCCTCGCGCACCACCACGAACACGTCCGCGTAGGAGACGCCGAGGTCGGCGTCGCCGACCTGCAATCGCTCCACCATCATCCGCGTCCAGCGCACCGCGGGCAGCGTAGCCATCCCGCGGGGCACCGATTCATGGACGCGGCCGCTAGTGGGTGGCGTCGGCCACCGCGGGTTGGGTGACGAGGGTGAGGTTCTCGCCGCTCTCGGGGTCGAAGAGGTGGGTGCGGCGCGGGTCGAACCACAGCTCGGCCTCGGTAGCGTCGGTGATCTTGCTGGACGGGTCGAGGGCGACGACGAGCTGGCTGCGCATCCGCTCGCTGTCGAGCTCGCGTTCCAGCTCGTGGAGCTCGGCCTCCAGCTCGTGCGCGGCCTCGTAGGGGATGTAGGCGAACTGCTCGTTCCCCAACCACTCGATGACGTCCACCGTGGCCTGGAAGGTCACCCCCGAGGCCCGCTTGGCCGGGTCGGCCAGGGCGGCGTCCTCGAAGCGCTCGGGGCGGATGGCCACGAACACGAAGGTCCGATCGCCGACCGCCTCGCGGTGCTCCGGCGGCAGCTCGTAGGTCACGAACGGCAGCGTGATGGCTGCCGTCCTCGACGGTGCCGGGCAGGAAGTTCATGGGCGGCGACCCGATGAAGCCGGCCACGAACATGTTGACCGGCTGCTCGTACAGCTCCCGGGGCGTCGCCACCTGCTGGAGGATGCCGCGGCGCAGCACCGCCACCCGGTCGCCGAGCGTCATGGCCTCGGTCTGGTCGTGGGTGACGTAGACGGTCGTGGTGCCCATGCGCCGCTGCATGCGCAGCAGCTCCGTGCGCATCTGGCCCCGCAGCTTGGCGTCGAGGTTGGACAGCGGCTCGTCGAACAGGAAGGCGTCGGCCTGGCGCACGATGGCCCGGCCCATGGCCACCCGCTGGCGCTGGCCGCCGGACAGGTGGCCGGGCTTGCGGTCGAGGTGCTCGGTGAGCTCCAAGGTGTCCGCCGCCTCCTCGACCTTGGCCTTGATCTCCTCCTTCGACATCCCGCCCCGCAGCCGCAGCGGGAAGGCGATGTTCTCGAACACGGTGAGGTGCGGGTAGAGCGCGTAGTTCTGGAACACCATCGCCAGGTTGCGATCCCGCGGTTTCTTGTCGTTGACCCGCTCGCCGTTGATCTCCAGGTCGCCGGAGGTGATGTCCTCCAGGCCCACGATCATCCGCAGCAGCGTCGACTTCCCGCAGCCGGACGGGCCGACGAGGATCATGAACTCCCCGTCGGCGATGTCGAGGCTGACGTCGTCCACGGCGAGGAAGCCGTCGCCGTACTCCTTGACCAGGTTCTTGATGATGATCTCGGCCATGACGGCCCGTGGCCCCTTTCCGGTCAGCCCTTGACGGCACCTGTCGTGAGCCCAGCGATGATCCGGCGCTGGAAGGCCAGCACCAGGATCACGATCGGGATCGTGACCACGACCGACGCGGCCATGATGGCGGTGATCGGGGATTCGAACTGCGACGCGCCGGTGAAGAACGACAGCGCGGCCGGCACCGTGCGGGCCCTGTCGGTCGACGTCAGCGAGATGGCCAGCAGGAACTCGTTCCAGCAGAAGAAGAACGTGAGGATGGCGGTGGTGAACACCCCGGGCGCGGCCAGGGGCACGATGACCTTGCGGAACGCCTGCCAGGCCGTGGCCCCGTCGACCTGGGCGGCCTGCTCCATCTCCCACGGGATCTGCCGGAAGAACGCCGACATCGTCCAGATCGACAGGGGCAGGGCGAAGGTCAGGTAGGGGATGATCAGCCCGATCCAGGTGTCGTAGATGCCGAGCCCCCGCCACATGTTGAACAGCGGGCCCACCAGCGCGGCCTGCGGGAACATGGCGATGGCCAGCGCCACGGACAGGATGACCCGCTTGCCCGGGAAGTCGAGCCGGGCGATGGCATAGGCCGCGAACATGGCGACGATCACCGACAGCCCGGTGGCGATCAGCGCGATGCCGGCCGAGTTGCGCAGGGCCGAGGTGAACAGCGAGTCCGAGAACACGGTGTCGTAGTTCTTCCAGGTCCACTCCGTCGGGAAGAAACTCGGCTTCGCGTTGCGGAACGTGCCCGGGTCCTTGAACGACAGCGACACCATCCACAGCAGCGGGAACAGCGCCCACACCAGGATGAGCACGCCCCAGAGCGTCCACCAGTTGGCCGATCGGCGGCTGGCCATGGCTCAGTCCCCCCTCACCTGCGACAGGTCGGTCTTGAAGCCCTTGATGAAGACGAAGGCGATCAGCACGACCGTGAAGAACAGCAGCACGCTCACGGCCGAGCCGGCCCCCAGGTTCACCAGCGTGACGTTCTGCCGGTAGGCCAGGAACGACAGCGTCTCGGTGTCGTTGGCGCCGGCCGTCATGATGAACGGGTTGTCGAAGATCCGCCACGCGTCCAGCGTGCGGAACAGCAGCGCCACCATGATGGCGGCCTTCATGTTGGGCAGGATCACCTTCCACAGCCGTTGCGACGCCGTGGCGCCGTCGACCGTGGCCGCCTCCGTCAGCTCCCCGGGGATCTGCACGAGGCCGGCCAGCAGCAGCAGCGAGATGAACGGCGTGGTCTTCCAGATCTCCGAGAAGGTGATGACGAACAGCGACGACCAGCGCTCGCCGAACCAGTTGAAGTCCCCGAGCCCGAACCACTGGTTCACGAAGCCGGAGTCGAGCTGGAAGGCATAGCGCCAGATGTAGGCGGAGACGACGGTGATGATCCCGTAGGGGATGAGGATCCCGGTGCGGATGAACCCGCGTCCCCGGATGATGCGGTACATCACCCAGGCGAACGCGAACCCGAGCACCAGCTCGATGGCCACGCTGAACAGGGTGATGATCGCCGTGGTGCCGAAGGCGCTCCACCAGATGGGGTCGGTGAGCACGGTCACGTAGTTGGCCAGCCCCACGAACTCCTTGCCTGCGGGGTCGGTGAGCCGGTACTGGTAGGTGGACATGACCACCGCGTAGCCCAGCGGGTAGGCCGTGAGCAGGACCATCACGAGGAACGCGGGTGCGGACAGCGTCAGCCCGAGGCGGCGCTCGTGCGCGGTGCGCTCGGAGTACTTGGGCCTGCGCGGGGGCTCCGCGACGGGCGGCGGTGCGGTCTCGACGGTGGCGGTCACAGCAGCCGGTCCCCGCTCAGCACCTCGGACATGTAGCTGTCGGTGTCCTCGGGCGTGGAGGGCGAGTTGACGCTCGACGCCGGGTGCCAGGTGCGCTGCACCGAGGTGGACACGTCGCCGTAGTACGGGGTGATCGGCCGCGGCCCGGCGCTGTCGATCGAGTCACGGATCAGGTCGGCCATCGGGAAGGCCGCCCGCACCTCGGGGTCGTCGTAGGCGGCCGACCGGGCCGCCGGGTTGCCGGACTCGACCATGTACTGGACGTTGCTGGGCAGCGAGGTGATGCACTTGGCCGCCGCCAGCGCCTCGTCGGGGTGCTTGGTGAAGTTGCCGATGGCCAGGTTGATGCCGCCGAGCGGCGGAGCGCTCTGCTCCCCTGCGGCCACCTCCGGGTAGCGGGCCCAGCCGATGTCGTCCACCACCGACTGGTCTATGGCCCCCGCCGCCACCGACTCCTTGGCGGCGCTGTAGACGTAGGGCCAGTTGACCATGAAGGAGCCGGCGTCGCTCTGGAACACCGAGCGGGCCTCTTCCTCTCCGGCGGTGGAGATGTCGGCGGGGGCGGCCGACGAGCGGGCCAGCGTGCCGACGATGTCGGCGGCCGCGTCGCCCGCGGGCCCCGCCATCGACGGGTCGGCGTCGGCGCCCTGGTCGACGTTCTCGATGATCTCCCCGCCGCCGGACACGACCAGCGCGTTGATCCACACCATGTAGCCCTCGTAGCGCCGGCCCTGCACGCCGATGCGCTTGCCCTCGTCCTCGGCCGCCTGGATCATCTCGTCCCACGTGAAGTCGGGGGCGGTGGGGTCGACGCCCGCGGCCCGGGCCACCGACTTGCGGAACCACAGCAGCTGGGTGTTGGCCCAGAACGGCGGGGCGACGAGCTGGTCGTCCCAGTACGCCGTCTCCAGCGGGGCGTCGAGCACGCCCTGGGTGAACTCGGCGACGTCGTCGGCGTTGGTGATGGGCAGCAGGTAGCCGGCGTTGGCGAACTCGGCGACGAACGGCGGGTCGAGGCTCATGAGGTCGATGGAGGAGTCCTGGGCGGCCAGCCGGCGCACCAGCTGCTCCCGCTGGGCGTCGGCCTCGTTGGGGAGCACCTGGGTCTCGATGGTGAAGGCGCCCTGCGAGTCGTCGGAGCACTGCTTGGCCAGCGTGGCCTGGCCGCCGTTGTCGGGGTTGATGTACCAGGTCAGGTTGGCGGCACCGCTGGAGCTGTCATCGCCACCGCACCCCCACAGAGCGATGGGCGCCGCCAAGGCCATCGCCATGACCACCGCCCTTCGGCGCAGACCCAGCGCTCTCGGTCCCGGCATGGCGAACCCCCCTCGATTGTCCACGGCGCACAGTGAAGTAACCGCTACAGACAATGGTACGCATCCGGAGTGCGTTGTGTAGCCCCAGTAGTGAACAAAGTGATCGGAGTGTGAACGGAGGCGGGCCGGCCGGCCACGAGCCCCGCTGAAGGCGCATGACGGCGCGCAGCCGGTCAGGCGGCCAGCTCGCGGCCGGTGGTCGCCGCCTCCCACAGGGCGGCCCGGGCGTGGTCGGCGGCCACGCCCGCCAGCCGGTTGGCGACGACCACGCCCTCGACCATGTCGGCCACCACGGCCCCCCACGGGCGATCGCGCAGGGCCACCGCCACGGTGACGCCGGGGCCGCGGCGCACGATGGAGCGGGACACGCCCGCCAGGCGTGGCGGGCTGCGGTACAACGGCGCGCGCAGGCCCTGGGCCCGGGCGGCCTCGCCCAGCGTTCGGGCCAGGCGGGCGAAGCGCAGGGACGTCGGCTCCATCGACCCCATCATCCCCGCGCCCTGTGACAGTGAAGCGTCCTAGCATGCGCACCATGGCGGCCGAGAAGTCACCACGCGCCAGGCGGGCCCGCCCCGCGCTGGTGGCCGTCCCCCATCCGGGCGGCGGCGACGAGCAGGTGCACGCGCCGGTGGCCGGCGAGGCAGCGGGCACCGACGACGGGCTGCGCCTGTCCGACGTCGACGAGTGGGGCCGGTCCCAGCACCTCCGCGACATCCTGGCCCGCCTGTACGACCCGCTCTATGAGCACTGGTTCCGGGTCGAATGGGAGGGCTTCGACAAGCTGCCCGCGAGGGCGGTGCGCTCATGGTGGCCAACCACGCCGGGGCCATCCCCGCCGACGCTCCCTCGATCATGCACGGCATCGAGCGGGACCTGGACCGGCCGGTGTACGGCCTGGCCGACGACGTGTTCAAGCGCATCCCGCTGGTCAACCTGGGCTGGTCCCGCCTGGGCGGGGTGCAGGCCCACCCCGACAACGCCTACCGCCTGCTGCGGGAGCAGCAGCAGCTGGTCATGGTGTTCCCCGAGGGCTCCAAGGGCCCGGGCAAGCACTACAGCGAGCGCTACCAGCTGCGCCGCTTCGGCCGGGGCGGGTTCGTGCAGATCGCCATGCGGGCCGGGGTGCCGATCATCCCCCTGGCCATCGTGGGCAACGAGGAGACCATGCCCATCGTCCTCAAGCTCCCCACGCTGGCCAAGGCCCTGGGCCTGCCCTACTTCCCCATCACCGCCAACATGCTGGCGCTGGGACCGCTCGGCGCGCTGATCCCGTTGCCGGCCAAGCTGCGCATCCGCGTGCTCGACCCCGTCCACCTCGACGTGCCGCCGGACCAGCCCCGCTACTCCCGCAGCCGCATCATGGACACCTCCGAGGACATCCGCCACGCCATCCAGACCGAGCTGTACGACATGCTCAGCCGCCGCCGCAGCGTCTGGTTCGGCTGATGGGCAAGCGCGTCCTCGTCACCGGGCTGGGGTCGTTCTGGGGCGGCCGGGTGGCCCAGGCCCTGGAGGCCGACCCCGAGGTCGACGTCATCATCGGCCTCGACACCCGCGAGCCCAGCGTGCAGCTCGACCGCACCGAGTACGTGCGGGTGGACGAGAGCTACTCGATCCTGTCCCGCATCGTGCGGGCCACCCAGGTCGACACGATCGTGCACAGCTTCCTGGTGGTCGACTCCAACCAGGTGTCGTCGCGCCAGATGCACGAGGTGAACGTGATCGGCACCATGAACCTGTTCGCGGCGGCGAGCCAGCCCGACAGCCGGGTGCGCAACGTCGTGGTGAAGTCCTCGACCCTGGTCTACGGCTCCACCCACGCCGACCCGGTGTGGTTCAGCGAGGACACCCGCCGGCCCGCTTTCCCCCGCCTGCGGGTCGAGCGCTCGCTGCTGGAGGTCGAGGGCTACGTGCGGGACTACGCGGCCGACAACCCGCACGTGGCGGTGAGCCTGCTGCGGTTCTCCAACGTGCTGGGCGAGGACATCGTCACCCCCATCACCAAGGCGCTGAGCCTGCCCCTGGTGCCGGCCGTGTTCGGCTACGACCCCCGGCTCCAGTTCGTGCACGAGGTGGACGTGGTGCGGGCCATCATGTTCGTCCTCGCCCGTGACCTCGGCGGCATCTTCAACGTCGCCGGCGACGGCCTGCTGCCGTGGAGCGAGGTGGCCGCCATCTGCGCCAAGCGCCTGGTCCCGCTGCCCCCGGTGGGCCGGACGCTGGTGGCGAGCGCCCTCACCCGGCTGGGCGTCGACATGCCGCTGGAGCTCATCGAGCTGCTCACCTACGGCCGCGGTGCCGACAACCGGCGGCTCAAGCAGGCGGGCTTCACCTACGAGCACACCTCCGCGGGGGCGGTCCACGCCTTCGCCGAGGCCTCGCGCCTGCGCAGCACGGTGGGCCGGCCGCGGGCCTACCGCTACGAGCGCGACGTCGAGAACTTCTTCCGCCACTCCCCGGCGGTGGTGCGGGACAAGACGCCCGGCTGAGCGGACCGCGACAGGGGTCGGGACCCCGGCAGTCGCATGTCACGATCAAGCGGGGTATGCCGTCAGTACGGCATGAACGAGATCGTGATCACCGGATCCACGGGCGTCGTCGGGCGGCGCGCCGTCCGCGAGCTGCTCGCCGCCGGTCACCGCGTCGACGGGCGTCACGCGCTCCGCGCGCGGCCGCGCGCGGCTGGACAGTCTCGGGGCGCGCGCCGTCGAGGCCGACGTGTTCGACGAGGCGTCGCTGTGCCGCGCGTTCGACGGCGCGGATGCCGTCGTCAACATGCTGACCCACGTCCCCCGCGCCGATCGCATGGCAGACCCGTCCGCCTGGGAGGAGAACGACCGCGTCCGCACCGAGGCGTCGGCGGCGATCGCGCGCGCCGCCCGGGCCGCGCGCGTGCCACGGCTGGTGCAGGAGTCGATCGCGTTCGTGTACGCCGAGGGCGGCGACGCGTGGCTCGACGAGGCTGCGCCGGTCGCCGGCGGTGGCGTGACGACGACCGCTCTGGAGGCCGAGCGCAACGCACGGGAGCTGTTCGACGGCGACACCGTCGTGCTGCGCTTCGGGCTGTTCATGGGACCCGACAGCGGGTCCACGCGGGCCGCGCTGGAGGCGGCGCGGGGCGGCGCCTCGCTCGCGCTCGGACCTCCGGGCGCGTACCGGCCGACGCTCTGGCTGGACGACGCGGCGGTAGCCATCGCCGCGTCCCTGGGCGCCCCGGCCGGGACGTACAACGTCGCCGACACCGACCCGCCGACGAACGCCGAGATCGATGCGGCGCTGGCCGCCGCCGTCGGGGTCGAAGCCCTGCGCACGCGAGCGCCGCAGGACGGGCCGCTGGCGCGCTCGCAGCGCGTGTCGAGCCGCCGGCTGCGTGAGGCGAGCGGCTGGGCGCCGCGCCTCCGCGCGGGCACGGGCATCTGGGCCCGGATCGCGACATGACCACCGCGGAGCGCTTCGCGCAGGCGCGCCCGCGGCTGCTGCGGCTCGCGTACAGCGAGCTCGGCGACGTCGGCGAGGCGGAGGACGTCGTGCAGGAGGCGTGGCTGCGGCTGGAGCGCACGGATGCGGAGGCGATCGAGAACCTCGACGGCTGGCTGACCACAGTCGTCGCGCGACTCGCGCTCGATCGCCTGCGGTCCGCTCGCGCCCGCCGGGAGACCTATGTCGGCCCGTGGCTCCCGGAGCCGGTCGTCTCGGACGACCCGGCGGACCGCGTCACGCTCGACGAGTCGGTCAGCTACGCGCTGCTGACCGTGCTCGAGCAGCTCTCGCCCGCGGAGCGCACCGCGTTCGTGCTGCACGACGTGTTCGACGTGCCGTTCGGCGACGTCGCCGAGGTGGTCGGCCGCACGCCCGAAGCGGTGCGGCAGCTTGCCTGCGCGCCCGCCGCCACGTCACCCGCGAGGGCCCGCGCTTCACGGCCTCGCGAGACGAGCACGATCGCGCCGTGCGAGCGTTCGCGCAGGCGGTCGCCGCGGGCGACTTCGAGGGCCTTGTCGCAGTGCTCGACCCGGATGTCGTGTGGACGTCGGACGGTGGCGGGCGTGCGACCGCGGCGCGCAAACCGCAGCGCGGCGGGACGCGGGTCGCACGCGCATGGGTCGCGCTCAGGCGCAGGACCCTGCACGAACCGATCGAGGTCAAGCTCAACGGGCGGCTCGGGCTGGTGCTCCCGAGCGGCGACGGGCATCGTGCGGCGCTCTCGTTCGTCGTCAGCGACGGCCGCATCACCCGCATCGACGCCGTCCGCAACCCGGAGAAGCTGCGCCGCCTCTGATCTGAGCCGTCAGCGCCCGTTGGTGGACCAGTGCCAGGGCTCCTCGGGGAAGTTGTAGAGCCCGTAGTTGTCCGCGTGGGCGGCCAGGAAGTTCCAGCACTCGTTGCCCCGGCGGATGGCGCCGCCCCCGTTGCAGCTGAAGTCGACCGCCAGGCCCCGCTCGTGCATGGACGAACCGGGGATGGCCGTGGGCGGGTTACAGGACGACGGCGGGGCGTAGTAGATGGCGTAGTTGGACGTGCCGCAGTTCTGGCGCCTCAGCTGGATCTGGAGCTCGGGACTGCGGTAGCCGCTGCTGGCGCACAACGACACGCCCTGCGAGGCCGCCGCGTTGAGCAGGCCCTGGACGTTGCCGGCGATGGACCCGGCGACGGTGATCGACCCGCCGAACGGGCAGGTGACGGTGGCCAGGCCGCCCGGCGCCGGGAGGATGGCCGCGGGAGCAGGGTCGGCCGCGGCGCCGCCGCCTCCGCCCCCGCCGCCCGAGCGGGGTGAAGGGGCCGGTCGGTTGGCTGCCGCGGCCCGTGCGGCAGCGGCGGCGTCGGCCTGGCGCTGGCGTTCGGCGGCTTCCTGCAAGCCTCTCACCCAGGCGGCCAGCGCCGCTTGCTCCCTGACGAGCTGATCCGCCAGCGCGGCGTCGAAGGACCGGAGCGACTCGGCCTCGGCGAGCTTGGCGTTGAGACGGGCCTCGACCTCGGCGGCGAAGGACTGCTGCTGAGCGAGGGCGTTCTGCAGCTCGGTGAGCTGCGCGTCGGCCTCGACCCGGCGGTCCTCGGCGTCGGCCGCGGCGGCCTCCTTGTTGGCCTCGTCGACCTGGAGGTCCTCCTGGGCCTGTTCCAGCTGGTCGAGCAGATCGGCGTCGGCGTTGGCGGACATCTCGATGAGCGCCTGCTTCACGGCCACGTCGCTGAGCGAGTCGGACCCGCGGAAGGCGTCCAGGCCGGTGTTGGCGGGCGGGTTCATGTAGGCGTCCGCCACCACCGCGTCGGTGGCCGTGCCCAGCAGGTCGATGCGGGCCTGCTGGTTCTGGACCGCGGTGGTCGCCTCGGCCAGCGCCGCGTCGGCCTCGTCGACCGCCCGCTCGGCCTCGTCCAGCTCGGCCTGCTGGGTGGAGACGTTGGCCTCCAGGGTGTCGAGCGCCGCCTGGAGCTGGGCGTCCTGGGCGGTCAGGGCGCTGACGTCGAGGTCGACCTCACCCCGCTGGGCCCGCACCTCGCCGAGCCGGCGCTCGGTCTCGATGGGGTTGGGCCCGGTCTGGGCGTCGGAGGTCGCGGGCGTCAGGAGCGCGGTGGTGACGCCCACGGCCACCAGCAGCCTCCTGAACATCCTCACGCGCCGAGCGGATCGCACGACTCCTCCTACCTGAACGCGTCCAAAGTGCCCGGAAAGGTAACGAACCGGCCCGGCGTTGTCATGCTGTCGCAACACATTTCGCGCGTTGTCGCAGGTAGGACGCGTGCAGCGCTCGCTCATGAGCGGCCTGTTCGGCCTACGCGCCGCGCGGCTCACGCGGCGGCGGTCAGTTGCCGTTGACGGAGAAGTGCCAGGGCTCGCCGGCCAGGTTGTAGAGCCCGTAGTTGGCGGCGTTGGCCTTCATCCAGCGGTAGGCGGCGGTGCCCGAGCCGAGGGTCCGCCCGCCCACGGTGAAGTCGATGGCCAGGCCCTGCTCATGCATCGAGTCGCCCGGGCGGGCGGTCGGCGGGCTGCACGCGGACGAGGGCGCCTGGTAGATGGCGTAGTTGGACGTGCCGCAGTTCTCGCGCCGGACCCGGATCTGCTCCGCCGGGTCGCGGTAGCCGTTGCCGCACATGGTGATCCCGGCCTCGTTGGCGTCGTCGAGCAGCCGCTGGACGCTGCCGGATATGTCGCCTGCGACCTCGATCACGCCGCCCGTCGGGCACGACACCTCGACGACGCCGCCGGGCACCGGCTTGATGCCGGAGATGTTGCGGTTGGCGTCGGCCTGCTCGGCCAGCTCCTCGGCCCGGGCCCGGGCCCGCTCGGCCAGGACCTGCTCGTCCAGGTTGTTGAGCGCGGCGGCGATCTCCATCTCGCGGGCCCGGATCTGCTCGGCGAGCGCGGGGTCGACGTCCTGGAGCGCGTCCGCCTCGGACAGCCGGTGGTCGAGCCGGCGCTGGACCTCGATGGCGAACTGGGCCTCCTGGCCGACCGCCGACTCCACGTCCTCGTAGGCCGCCTCGGCCTCGGCCTGGGTCGCCTCCGCCGCGTCCGCCGCATCCTGCCGGGCGTCCCGCTCGACCTCCAGCTGGTCGAGCAGCACCTCGTACTGCGTGAGCAGCTCGGCGTCGGCGTCGGCCTGCATGTTGAGGATGGCCTGCTTGACCGTGGCGTCCTCCAGCGACTCGGCGGTGAGCGCTTCGAGGGCCGAGGCGCTCGGCGGGTTCATGAACGCGTCGACCACGATGGCGTCGGCCTGGCCGGACACCTCGGCCAGGCGGCCCTGGGTGTCGGTCAGGGCGGCCTCGGCGGCGGTCAGGTCGGCCTGGGCCGCGGCGTTGGCCAGGTCGGCGGACGACAGCAGGTGCTTCTGGGCCTCCACGTTGTCGTCCAGGTCGCCGAGGGCGGCCAGCACGGTGTCGCCCTCGGCGGTCAGGACGTCGACGTCCACCGCCACCAGGGCCTGGCGGTCGCGCACCTGGTCGCTCTCGGACGCCGGGTCCTCCTGCGCCCCGCTGGTACCGGTGGCGAACACCATCGTGCCCACGAGCGCGACGAGCAGCGAGACGGCGGCCAGCGTGCGATGGCGTGCGAGCGTCAACGGCGTTCCCCAAGGCGACGAGACGGCTGCGGGCCCCCAACCTTCACGCCCGCGTCCGGCAGTTGGAGGGAATGTAACGGTTCGCGCGATGTCTGTCATACGCGGACGGGCAGAAAATTACGTGTTTCAGGGCGCGACCGGGGTGATGGTCCCGCCCCGACACGCCGAGCGCGCAGCCCGCCTCAGCAGGCGGTCACGTCCCCGCCGAGGGGCGCAGCGGGCAGGCCGGCCACGGGTGGCCCCTCGGGCAGAGGGCGCCCGTCGAGGAAGGCCGCGACCGTCGCGGGTGCCGCATCCGGGTCGATCGCCAGCCGGTTGTGGTCGGGCGCGTAGAGGACGACCGGCAGCCCGGCCTCGCTGATCGAGGCGGGATCGAGCGTGAGGGCGACCTCGATCAGGCGGGCGACCTCGCCCACGCCGAGCGCGTCGTCCACCGTCACGTTGTCGACCAGCCAATCGGCAAGCTGGTTGGCCGTGAACGGGTCGGGCCGGTGCGCCAGGTCCGACAGGGCGGCGATCAGGACGGCCCGCTGGTCGGCGGTGCGCCCGAGATCGGCCCGGGGGTCGGTGACCCACTCCCCCGAGGGCTGCCGGACCTCCACGTGCCGGGCGCGCACCAGGGCCAGGGCCTGCGCGCCGTCGAGCGCCACGCAGCCGGGCTCGTCGATGAAAAGCCCGGATTGCCGGTCCCGCAGCGGCGCACCCACCCGCACATGGACGCCGCCCGCCAGGTCGACGAGCGACGTGAAGCCGTCGAAGTCGACCCGCAGCACATGGTCCACCGGTACGCCCACCTGGGACTCGATGGCGGCGACCAGGCCGGACAGGTCCCTCTGGGCCAGGGCGTTGATGCGCAGGACCTCGCCGGTGCCGGGATCGGTGACCATGAGGTCCCGGGGGACGGACAGCAGCGAGGCGGTGCCCGCGGCGGGATCGAGCCGGGCCAGGATGATGGCGTCGGTCAGACCTGCCAAGGCCGGCTCCCGGGAGTCGTCGCCCAGCAGCAGGAACGTGACCGGCTCGCCCGCGGGGACCTCGTCGGTGCTGCCCACCTGGGTGCGCTCGATGTCGTTCAGCCGCAGCGCGGCCCGGGCGTAGAGCCCGCCCGCCCCCGCCACCAGCGTGGCGGCGGCCACGCCGACCCCGCCCGCGACCTGGCGGCGGCGGCGCCGGTGCGCCCGCCGGACGACCGTGTGCCGGAAGCCGGCCCCGAGGGCCGGGGGCCGGGGATCGTCAAGATGCTCGAACATGCATCGCCTCCTCGTCACGGCGCAGGGCGACCAGCCCGCGGTGGGTGTGCTGCTTGACCGCCCCCACCGAGCAGCCGAGCAGGGCGGCCACCTCGGTCTCGGGCAGGTCGGCCAGGTAGCGCAGGGCCACGGCCTCCCGCTGGCGTCGGGGCAGCGACCGCAGGACCCGGATCAGCTCCAAGCGGTCGAGCGGATCGGCCACCCCGGCCCCGGCCACGGCCCGCGAGGAGCCGAAGGCGGGCTCGCCCGGGCCGGTGACGACCAGGCGCCGGTGCTTGCGCCAGCGCCCGATGGCCAGGTTGGTGGTGACCCGGGCCACCCAGGCCTCGTCGTAGGCCGCCACCTTGGCCCAGCGCAGGTAGGCGCGGGCCAGCGCCTCCTGGGCCAGGTCCTCCGACTCCGCCCGGTCGCCGGTCAGCCGGTACGCCACCTTGTAGGCCCGCGCCGCCAGGGCGGTGAAGCGGTCCTCGAAGGTGGGCCGGTCGCCTGTGGTTCGTCGCATCCGCCCGTCCAACGCGCCGGGAGGTGCTCAGGTTGACACGCCGGCCGCCACGGGGCGATCTAGGTTTCGAGGTTCGCGGCGGTGCTGCGGGTCCCGGGGTTGCGCCAGGTGCTCGGCCGGCACCCGTCGTTCCCCGGCCTCGCGGCGCGGACGCTGTTCTTCGACCAGTTCGTGGTGACGGCTCCGGACCTGGAGCGCGAGCACATGGCCGGGACGGTGCTCGCCGGTCAGCTCAAGACCGGGGCCTTCCAGGTCACGGCCCGGACCTAGAGATTCCAGCGGTCGCAGCCGAGCGACTCGCGGTAGACGTCGGCCACGGGGATGTCGGGGGCGCCCCCGTCGACCGTGCCGTCGGTGGCGATGGCGACGGCCAGCTCCCAGATGACTCCCGACAGGCCACCTTCGTCCTGTATCTCCCGGAGGGCGTCCCAGTCGAACGACGTGGCCATGGCGTCGACCGCCTCCTGGGCGGCGGCCGCGTCAGCGGCGGCCGTGGCGTCGACCCACTGGCCGACCCACGCGCAGGTGACGGGCATGGTGACCCGAGCCACGAGCTGGTAGCGGTCGGTCACCAGGCCGTCGTCACGCAGCAGGGGCGCAGTGTCGAAGCCGGCGGGCAGGGGGATGTCAGCCAGCATCTGCTCCGCGACCGCCGCCCGGTCGGCGGGCCGCACCACGCTGGCGGGCAAGGCCGCCAGCCATTCCTCCGCGCCCACGCGCTCGACCGACGCCGCCAGGGCCAGGAACGCGTCGGCATCGGGCACACGGGCGCGCAGCTCGACGCCGTAGCCGCGGTCCCGCCACAGGGCGACGAATTCGCCACCGGACTGGAACACCACGGCCTCGTGGCCGGCGATGGTCGTACCGTCCCGCGGCTCCCCGTCCGAGGTCCACTCTTCCAGCCGGTCCTCGTAGTAGCCCTGAGCGCCCCAGGTAAGGCCCGCCTCGCCGGTGGGCCCGGTGAAGGTCATCTCGCCCTCCCCGCCACGGGGCTCGTCGGCCCGGGTCACCTGCCACCCGGGCGCGGTGACGAGCAGGTGGGGCGGGCCGTCGGCCGGCTCGGCCAGCGTCGGTCGTCACGTCCGTCTCGTCCGTCGCCACGTCGGGGCCATCGAACGGCCGCACGACGGCGACAGCCGCGGCGACGACGGTCGCGGCGGCCGCCACCAGCAGCAGACCGCGCCGGGCGGGATGGCGGCGGGGCGTGAGGGCGATCACGGCACCCGGGTCGCCGTCGTCGGTGACCGTGGCCGCCACCGCCCGGAGGGTGCGCCGGAGGTGGTCGTCGAGGCGGTCGTCGATGTCGGGGTCGGTGCTGGTCATGCGAGGGTCCTCCGGAGCCGGGCCAGGGCGCGGTGCAGGTCGGAGCGCACGGTGCCTTCGGGGCGGTCGAGCAGCCGGGCGATGTCGGTGAGCGGCAGGTCCTCGTAGAACCGGAGCACGACCACGGCCCGCTGGGAGGCGGGGAGCCGCACCAGCTCGGCCCAGGTCTCGTCGATCTCGGGCTGGTGGGTGACGGCGACGTCGGGCGGGGGTGGGCGGCGGAAGCGCCTCCGGTGCAGGTCCTGAGCCCGGTTGACCACCACCCGGCGCAGGTAGGCGAGAGGGTCGTCGAGCCCCGACCAGCGCCGGTGTGCGGCCGCGAACGCGGTCTGGACGATGTCCTCCGCCTGGTCCCGCGAGCCGGTCAGCAGGTACGCCAGGCGGATCAGCGCCACACGCTGGTCCCGGAAGACCTGCTCGATGGCGAGCGGCGGCTCGGTGTTCAGCTCACTCACAGCCTGCTACGTCGCCTGAGCCCGCCTTTTCGTTGCACCCCGCCTCAGTTGCCGGTGGTGGACCAGTGCCACGGCTCCGCGGGCAGGTTGTAGAAGCCGAAGCCGGCGGCGTTGGCCGCCAGCCAGTTGAAGCAGGCGCTGCCCCGGCTGATGGTGCCGCCGCCGCAGGTGATGTCGACGGCCAGGCCCTGCTCGTGCTGGGACGTGCCGGGCGGGGCGGTGGGCGGCGAGCAGGCCGAGGCGGGCGCCTCGTAGATGGCGTAGTCGCTGGTGCCGCAGTTGGCCCGGCGGACCGCGACCTGGTCGGCCGGGTCGCGGTAGCCGCCGCCGCACATGTTCAGGCCGTCGGCCGAGGCCGCGTCCAGCATGGACTGGAGGCTGCCGGTGACCGACGCGGCCATGGTGATCGAACCGCCGGCGGGGCAGGACACCGTGCCCAGCCCGCCGGACGCCCCCACCGGGCTGCTGCGGGGCACCGGGGCGCTGCGGCGGGCGCTGGATGACGCGGCCTGGGCCGCGGCCTGCTCCATGGCCTGGCGCAGCGCCGCCTCGGCCTCACGCTGCTGGCGGGCCGCCAGAACCTCGTTGAGCTTGCCCGCCACCTCGCCCTGGCGCTGGCGGATGGCCTCGGCGGCCGCGGGGTCGATCGAGTCCAGGGCCTCGGCCTCGGCCAGCCCGCTGGCCACCGCGTTCTGCACGGCCAGCACGAAGCGCGAGGCGTCGGACTGGGCCGCGATGAGGTCCTCGAGCGCCGCGTCGGCCTCGGCGGCCCGGTCCTCGGCGGCGGCCACCGCCTCGTCGCGGGTGGCGCGCTCGCGGTCGAGCTGGGCCTGTGCCTGCTGGAGCTGCTCCAGCACGTCGGCGTCGGCCTGGGCCTGGCGGTCGAGGATGGCCTGCTTCACGGTGGCGTCGCTGAGCGACTCGGCGTCGAGCACGTCCAGGGCGGAGATGCTCGGCGGGTTCATGAAGGCGTCGACCACCACCGCGTCGCTCTGGGCCGTGAGATCGGCGATGCGGGCCTTCGTCTCGGCCACCGACGCACGGGCCGCGTCCACCTCGGCCCGGGCCCCGTCCAGCGCCACCTGGGCGGTGGTCACCGCGGCCACCTCGGCCTCCACGCCGGCCTCCAGGTCGTCGAGGTTGGCGAGGACGTCGGCGGGGCTGCCGGTGACGCGCAGCACGCTGTCGAAGGGATCGCCGGCCGGCGGGGGGCCCACCTCGTCGCTCTGGGTCGGCTGCTCCTGGCCGGGCCGGGCCTCGCCGCGGGCGGGCGCCACCAGCGGCGCCCCCGCGATGAGGGCGGCAGACAGCAGGCGTAGGTATCGGGAGCGGGGGAGGCTCCGCGTCACATGTTCCCCAGGGTGTTCGGCGGATTGCTTCGGGTCGACACGAGACCGTAACAAAACCGCGGCCCGGCCGATACATCACGCCATTCGGAGCCGTCCCGCCGCCGGTGTCAGACTGCGGCCCATGGCCGAGGTGCTCACCGACATCCGCGACGGCGTCGCCGTCGTGACCCTGGACGCCCCCGACCGGCGCAACGCGCTCACGCTCGACATGGTCGGCGAGATCGAGGCCGCCCTCGACGCGGCGGAGGCCGACCAGGGCGTGGGCGCCCTCGTCGTGACCGGGACCGCCCCGGCGTTCTGTGCGGGCGCCGACCTGTCCCACCTCGGCGCGAGCCAGCGCGAGGGCCTGCGCCGCATCTACGAGGGGTTCCTGCGCATCGGCCGGTCCCCCCTGCCCAGCGTCGCGGCGGTGAACGGCGCGGCGGTCGGCGCCGGGGTGAACCTGGCGCTGGTGTGCGACGTGATCGTCGCCGGGCGCACGGCCCGCTTCGACACCCGCTTCCTCCAGCTCGGCCTGCACCCCGGCGGCGGGCACACCTGGATGCTGCAGCGCCGCGTCGGCCCCCAGGCCGCGGCGGCCATGGTGCTGTTCGGCCGTGTCCTCGACGGCCCCGCCGCCGAGCGCGCCGGCCTGGCCTGGTCCTGCGTGGAGGACGACGACCTGCTGGACCACGCCCGTGAGCTGGCCGGCGTGGCGGCCGCCGCACCCCGCGACCTGGTGGAGCGCATCAAGGCCACCATGGTCGCCGTGCGCAGCCTCGACGACCACGAGGCCGCGGTCGACCTGGAGCTCGACCCTCAGGTGTGGTCGATCAACCAGCCGGCGTTCGCCGAGCGGCTGGCGGCGCTCCAGCGCCGGATCACGTCCCGGGGCTGATCGGGCGAGCGGATAGGGCGCTCGCCACGGCCCAACTGTCCGCGATTTGGCGGTTGACCACCGGCCGGCCTGCGAGCCCGACTAGCAGCACGGCAACGGCTCCCCAGGACGACGGAACCAGCCGCTCAGGGGCTGAAGGTCAGCGTCTGGCGGATCGCCTCGACCAGCTGGTCGTGCGAGGCGGCGTCGTCGCTGGTCACCGTGATCTCCCACAGGATGTCCCCGGGGCCCGCCACCACCACGTTGGTGGCCTTGGCCGAGCCCTCCGCCCCCGGGGCGCCGCCGCCCACGGTGAACGGGACCAGCGCGGTGGGGTACTCCGCCCCGTCGACCATCTGCACGGTGGCGGGATCGGACCCGGCGTTGGCCGCGATGAGCTGGGCCGCGTAGCCGAGGTCGTCGGCCGTCGCCACCCCGGCCTGGGGCGTGGCCCGCACCACCACGTCGCTGATCCCGCCGGCCGTGTCCTGCCCGGCCGCGTACACCAGGCCGCCCTGGGACGCCGCGCTGTGCGCCAGGTCCACGAAGCCGGGCACCGCGGGCGACGCTCCGGCCAGGGTGGCCAGGCCCTCGGGCGACAGCAGCGTCGCCTCCCAGCCCGGGGGCACGGCCAGGCCCATGCCCAGGTCGGGCACGGGGATGGCGGTCCAGCCCTCCGGCGCGGGCACCTCGATGCCGCCGGTGTTGATCGTGGTCGTGGTGGCGGCCTGGCTGCCCGCGGGCGTCTCGTCCGCGGTCTCGCCGTCGTCGTCCCCCGAGCACGCCACCGCCGCCACGACGAGCGCCAGCGCCAGCGCAACGCCCACCGCGCCGCGTCCTGCGAAGATCACGCCAGCCATTCGCGGGTCAGTTCGTCGCGCCGGTCCTGCCACTCCTCGACCGTTAGCGCGTAGCGCAGATGGTCCTCCCACACGCCGTTGATCTCCAGGTAGCGCTGGGCGACACCCTCGTCGCGCAGCTTGAGCTTCTCCACCACCCGGCGGCTGCGGTAGTTGCGGGGGATGATGGAGATCTGGATGCGGTGCAGGTGGACCTGCTCGAAGGCGAACCGGGCCAGCAGCACCACCGCCTCGGGCATGTAGCCGTGGCCCGCCTGGCCCTGGTCGATCCAGTAGCCGACGTAGGCGGACTGGAACGGTCCCCGCTGCACCGACGACAGGTTGATCTCGCCGCAGAAGCGCTCGGCGTGGCGCAACCCACCGGAGGGGTCGGGGACGAAGATCCCGAAGCCGAAGCCCGTCCCCAGCTGACGCTCGCGCTCCCGGGCCGAGCAGCGCATGGCGAACGCCTCGCCCGACTCGACCACGTCGGGCAGGTTCGGGTTGCGGGCCGGCTCCCATGGGGTGAGCCACGCCGCGTTGCGGCGGCGCACCTCCTGCCACGCCGGGAAGTCGGAGGAGACGAGCGGTCGGAGCTTGACCCGGCGGCCGGTGAGCACGCTCATGGGGCGCCGGTGACTTCCGCCAGTGCGCCCAGCAGCAGCGTCACGTTGCGGGGACGGGCCGTGTGGCCCATGCAGCCGATGCGCCACACCCGCCCCGCGAACTCGCCCAGGCCGCCGCCGATCTCGATGCCGTAGCGGTCGAGCAGCGTGGCGCGGGCCTTGGCGTCGTCGGTGCCCTCCGGCACCCACACCGTGGTGAGCTCGGGCAGGCGGTGGCCCTCGGCCGCGAACAGCTCGCAGCCCAGCGCCTCCAGCCCGTCCTGGAGCAGCCGGCCGCACTCCTCGTGCCGGGCGATGGCCGCGTCGAGCCCCTCGTCCAGCACGGCACCCAGGCCCGCGTGCAGCGACTGGATCATGGAGACCGGCGCGGTGTGGTGGTACACGCGCGCCCCGGTGGCGGGGCCGGTGTAGCGCCCGATCATGCGCAGGTCGAGGTACCAGCTGGGGCTGCGCTCGACCAGGCGCTCCCGGGCGCGCTCGCTCACGGTCAGCGGCGCCAGGCCCGGCGGCACGCCCAGGCACTTCTGGGTGCCCGCGTAGGCCACGTCCACGCCCCAGCCGTCGACGTCGAGGGCGATGCCGCCCACGCTGGTGACGCAGTCGACCAGCAGCAGGGCGTCGCCCTTGCCCTCGCCCAGCGGGGCGATGTCGGAGCGCACGCCGGTGGACGTCTCGGCGTGCACCACCGCGATGACGGTGGGCGACGGATGGGCCGCCAGCAGCGCCTCCGGCTCGACCGGCCGGCCCCACGGGACCTCGACCGCCACCACCTCGGCCCCGCAGCGGGCGGCCACGTCGCACATGCGGGCGCCGAACACGCCGTTCACGCCGATCACCACCGGATCGCCCGGGCGCACCAGGTTGACGAACGCCGCCTCCATCCCCGCCGAACCGGTCCCCGAGACGGGCAGCGTCATGGGGTTGGCGGTGCGGAACACGGCCCGCAGGCGGGCGCAGGTCTCGTCCAGCACGGCCACGAACTCGGGATCGAGGTGGCCGAGCATGGGGCGCGCCAAGGCCGCGACGGCCTCGGGGTAGGGGTTGCAGGGCCCCGGCCCCATCAACACGCGGTCGCTCAGCGGCATGTGTGGCCCTGACGGTAGGTCATTCGAGGAGGCTCAGCGCCAGTCCGTCGAGGATGTCGGCCTCCGACACGATCATCTCGTCGAAACCGAAGCGCCGGAACAGCGCGACCAGCACGCAACAGCCGCCCACGATCACGTCCGCGCGGGCCTTTTCCAGGCCCGGGTTGTGGATGCGGCGGTCGTACGGCTCGGTGGCCAGCGTGCGGAACACGTCCTCCGCCGCGTCGCGGGTGAGGCGGAAGTGGTGGATGCGATCACGGTCGTAGTCGACGAGCCCGATCTCCACCGCGGCCACGGTGGTGATGGTCCCGGCCAGGCCGACCAGCGTGCGGGCCTCGGCCGCGGCGGGGACCTCGCGGGCCACGTCCTCGAGGTGGGCGTCGACGAAGCTGATGCACGCGGTCAGCTCCTCGGGCTGGGGCGGGTCGTGCTCGAAGAACTTCTCGGTCAGGCGCACGCAGCCCACGTCCACCGAGATCACGCCCTCGACCTCGTCGGTGCCCGCGATGAACTCGGTGGAGCCGCCGCCGATGTCCACGATGAGGAACGGCCCGAGGGCGGGGTCGAGGTCGCCGGTGGCGCCCAGGAACGACATGCGGCCCTCCTCGGGCCCGCTGAGCAGCTCGGGGCGGGTGCCCACGACCTCCTCCACGGCGTCGAAGAACTCGTCGCGGTTGGCCGCGTCCCGGGAGGCGGACGTGGCCGCCACCCGCACCCGCTCGGCGCCGTGCCGGTCGAGCACCTCCCGGTAGCCCCGCAGGCAGTCCAGCGTGCGCTCCACGGCCGCGTCGGCCAGGCGTCCGGTGGCGCCCACGTCCTGGCCCAGCCGGGTGATGGTGTTGCGCCGGTCGAGGATGTCGAGCTTGCCGTCCCCGTCCGGCCGCGCCACCAGCACGCGGGTCGAGTTGGTACCGATGTCGATGGACGCGACCGTGCTCATCCCCCGGAAACTATCCGAGCCGATCGTGGACCCACCGGCCGACCGGGTCGTCGCCCCCCGCCAGGAACCAGGCGTAGTGCGCGTGCAGGCACTTGACCCCCACCCGGGTGCCGCCCACGCCGCCGAAGGGGCGGGGACCGGTGTGGCCCGGGGGCAGGGCCGTGTCCCGCTCGGCCGCGTAGCGGGCGTGGGCGGCGGCCAGCGCCGCGGGGCCCACCGCCGCCTCGGCCTCGTCCACCCCGCCCTCGCTCTCCAGGCGGGACACCCGGGTGCGCTCGGGCTCGCCCACCAGCCACCAGCGCGTGGGCATGGGCGTGCCGTCGTCGAGCAGCGGGGCGTTGCGGATCACGAGCGGGGAGCCGTCGGCGTGGCGGACCACGACCTCGTAGGCGCCCTGCGGCCGGCGGCCCAGCAGGCGCTCGACGGCATCGTGATCACGGTCGTGAACTGCATCATGATCACGGTCGGGATGAGCGGCGTGATCGGCAGCGCGATCGGCTGGGTCGGCGGCCGGCCGGGTCACGCCGGCTCGGTGCTCCAGGACACCCGGTGGACCCGCCAGGGCTGGGAGAGGCCCTTGAGGTCGAGCTCGTGGCCGTCGTCGAAGGACAGGTCGCCGCCCGCCTGGGTGAGGTCGCGGGTCAGGCCCGACACGAGGATCTCGCCCGGCGCCGCGTGGTCGGCGATGCGCACGGCCACCACCACGTTCTGCCCGAACACGTCGCCGTCGACGTCCACGATCTCGCCCGTGTGCAGCCCGATGCGGACGTCGAGCGGGTGGTCGCCCGGGTGCTGGTCCCGGTACACGGCCAGCGCCCGCTGCACGTCGACCGCGGCCATGATGGCGCGCCGGGCGCTGGCGAACACGACCAGGAAGCCGTCGCCCTGGGCCTTGACCTCGGTCCCCTGGTGCCGGCTCACCTGCTCGCGCACCAGGGCGTTGTGGTCGGCCATCAGCTCCATCCAGCGGCGGTCGCCCAGCTCCTCGGCCAGGCGGGTGGAGCCGACGACGTCGGTGACCATCATCGTCAGCGTCCCGCTCGGGCCGGCCGGCGCCTCGGCGGCGGGCGCGTCCTCGGGGACGTCGCGGGCCCGGGAGCGCGAGCGGTCCGATCGGCCGTCGCTGCCGTTGTTGCGGTAGCGGGGGTGGGGCTGCATCCGCTCGCGGTGCCGGGGGCCGATGTCGATGTTGATCTTGGGGATCAGGCCGGACAGGTCGGGCATCGGCAGGCCGGGCGGCGGCCCCGGGACCCCCGGGGGCGGGGGTGGGTCGAAGCCCGGCCAGACGGTGTGGCGCCCGTGCTCGTGCCGGCGGTCACGGTCACGGCGCGAGCCCCGCGGCTTGCCGGTGCGGGCGCCCACGGCGCCCCACAGGCCGCGGGCATGCACCCGGACCAGCGGCGTCCCCGGCAGCACGTCACCCGGCTGGGTCCGGTCGCCGCTGCCGCCCATGACCACCATCCCGTCGAGCTCGACCGCCACGCCCGCCGGGACCACGACGTCGACCGATCCCATGATCGCCCACGCGTAGATGTCGACGACCGGCGATTCGATCACCGCCGAGCGCAGGTCCACCTTCACCGCGCCCATGCAGGCGAAGGCCGTCACCTGGGCCGGAGCGCGCCAGCGTCCCCGGGTGTTGCGCCCGTTCATGATGCCGACCAGCCACCGGCGCCCGGTGCCGGAGCCGGCCGCGGTGGCCGGGGTCTGGGCGGAGGCGGGGGTCTGGGCCGAGGCCGGGGTCTGGGCGGAGGCCGGCGCCGCGGCCGGGGTGCTGTCCACGCCCGGAGGGAGGTCCTCCAGCACCTTGTCCAGGTCGCGCCGGGTGCGGGCTTCGAACACTTCGCCGACGAGGTCGGAGAACTCGTCCAGGGTGAGGCGCCCCGCGCCGGTGTGGGCCCGAAGCAGGTCGATCACCTGCTGCCGCTCGGCATCGCCGACGCGCTCGTCCCCCGGATCGCTCATGTGCGACAGTTTCGCGCCGCCCGTAGGGGTGCGCTGACGTTCCCGCGTCGGGCGACCCGAGACATCGGTCACGTTTTGCTCGCTTGTCTACCGACCAGTCGGTAGGCTCTGGTGATGGCCGCTCCCATGCCTCCCGCCGCCGTCCTGTCAGAGCTCGAGCCGGTGGTCGCCCGGCTGCTCGACCGCCACCTGGCCCAGGCCAAGGAGTGGTTCCCCCACCAGCTCGTCCCCTACAGCCAGGGCCGCGACTTCGCCGAGGGCTACGAATGGTCGCCGGAGGAGACGACGATCCCCGAGACCGTCCGCTCCTCGCTGTTCGTCAACCTCCTCACCGAGGACAACCTGCCCTACTACTTCGGTGCCATCGAGTCGACGTTCGGCCGCCACGCCGCCTGGGGCGAGTGGAACCGGCGCTGGACCGCGGAGGAGGGCCGCCACTCCATCGTGATCCGCGACTACCTGACCATCACCCGGGCGATCGACCCGGTGGCGCTGGAGCGGGCCCGCATGGCCCAGGTCAGCACGGGGCAGGTCCCCGAGCCGGACACACCGCAGGGCGTGCTGGTCTACGTGGCGCTCCAGGAGCTGGCCACCCGCATCGCCCACCACAACACCGGCAAGCTCCTCGAGGACGGCGTGGGCTACGAGGTCATGAAGCGGGTGGCCGCAGACGAGAACCGCCACTACCTCTTCTACCGCGACCTGGCCGGCGCGGCGCTGGAGCTCGACCCGTCGGGCATGATCCTCGCCATCGAGCGCGAGGTCCGGGAGTTCGAGATGCCGGGCACCGGGATCGTCGACTTCGACACCCACGCCCGCGCCATCGCCCGGGCGGGTATCTACGACTTCGGCATCCACCATGGCCAGATCCTCGTGCCGGTGGTGCTGCGGCACTGGGCGGTGGAGGACGTGACCGGCCTCAGCCCCGAGGCCGAGCGGGCCCGCGACGCCCTGGTCACCCGCATCGACCGCATCGGCAAGGCGGGCCGGCGCCAGGCCCGCAAGCGCCTGGAGGCCGATGCCGAGGCCGATACGCGGGTCCCCGAGCCCGTCTAAGGGGCTACTGACCGGGGACGGTCGTGGTGGTGGCCGGTTCCTCGGGCGCGGGCAGGATGCCGTAGGACTCCTCGCCCGGCATCACCCAGCCCAGCTCGCTGCGGGCGATCTCCTCGACCGTCTCGGGGTCGCGCAGGTCGTCGGCGCGCTGCTCCAGGCGGTCGTTCTCCCGGCTGAGCACCTCGACCTGCTCCCGCGCCCGCTCGGTCGCCGCCCGCTGGTTCAGCCAGGTGCGCACCGGGAACACGGCGTAGAGCAGCATGGCGGCCAGCGTCAGCGAGGCGACCCGCATGCCCACCCGGCGCAGGCGGGCCAGGCGGCGCTGCCGTGCCTCGCCGTCGGCCGGCAGCAGGCGATCCAGGTTCAAGTTGAGCGCGGCCACGGCCTCCAGCACCCGCTGGCGCCGGGGCTCGCCGGGCCGGGCCGGCGTGGGCCCCCGGGCCCCGCGCCCCGACACGTGACCCCGGGCGCTCCCCACCGGGCGCAGTGCGGCCGGCGTCGCCTCGTGCTCCTCGTCCCGCGGCTGCGGCCGGGGCGGCAGCGGGGTGACGCTGGCGCTCGGTGCCTCCAGGCGCCGCTGGCGCCGCTGCAGCCGTCCATCCGCGGCGTCGGGCCGCAGCGTGGGGGTGACCAGCACCGACCCGGGCGCCCCCGGGATGCGCCGCGGCCGCGGTCGCGCGCGCGTCCCTGCCGGCCGGCCGGGCCCGCTGTCGCCGTCCCTCCCCTCCGGCTCCTGCTTCGCCTTCGCTCGCTCCCCGCCGGCCGCGTTGCGGCGCCGGGCAGGCGGGCCGGGCTGGGCCGCTGGGGCCGGCTTGCCCCCGGGGTGACGATCGAGCCGTCGGGGGCGCGGACCACCACCGCCGGGGTCTCCCAGGCGCCCTGCACCCGGGGCTCGCTGGGCCCGCCCGCGTCAGGGCCCACGCCGTCCTCTCGCTCGCCGTCCCGCCGCCGGCGCCGGGTCATGGCATGCCGCCGCCCGCTCGGGCCAGGGCGGCCCGTCCGCGGTACTCCGCGGCCTCGCCCAGGTCGTCCTCGATCCGCAGGAGCTGGTTGTACTTGGCCACCCGGTCGCTGCGGGCGGTGGCGCCCGCCTTGATCTGGCCGCAGTTGGTGGCCACCGCCAGGTCGGCGATGGTGGTGTCCTCGGTCTCGCCCGACCGGTGCGACATGACGCTCGTGTAGGCCGCCCGGGCCGCCAGCTCCACCGCGTCCAGCGTCTCGGTCAGCGTGCCGATCTGGTTGACCTTGATCAGGATGCTGTTGGCCACCCCCGCCTCGATCCCGCGGGTGAGGCGCTCGACGTTGGTCACGAACAGGTCGTCGCCCACCAGCTGGACCCGGTCGCCGAGGCTGGCCGTGAGCTTGGCCCAGCCGTCCCAGTCCTCCTCGGCGCAGCCGTCCTCGATCGACACGATGGGGTACTTCCCGGACAGCTCGCCGAGCAGTCCCACCATCTCGTCCGACGACAGCTCGCGGCCCTCGCCCGCCAGGCGGTAGCGGCCGTCGGCGTAGAACTCGGTGGACGCCACGTCCATCCCCAGGGCGATGTCGTCGCCGGGCGTGTAGCCGGCACCCTCGATGGCCTCCATCAGGAAGCGCAGCGCCTCCTCGGACGACTTGAGGTCGGGCGCGAAGCCGCCCTCGTCGCCCACCGCGGTCGACAGGCCCCGCTCGTGGAGCACCGACTTGAGCACGTGGTAGGTCTCGGCCCCCCAGCGCAGCGCCTCGCGGTAGCTGGCCGCCCCCACGGGCAGGATCATGAACTCCTGGAAGTCGACGTTGTTGTCGGCGTGGACACCGCCGTTGAGCACGTTGAGCATGGGCACGGGCAGCACGTGGGCGTTGGCGCCGCCCACGTAGCGGTACAGCGGCAGGGCCAGCTCGTCCGCCGCGGCCCGGGCCACGGCCAGCGACGCCCCGAGGATTGCGTTGGCGCCCAGCCGGCCCTTGTTGTCGCTGCCGTCGAGGTCGCGCATCTGCGTGTCGACCTCACGCTGCTCGATGGCGTCGTAGCCGATCAGCGCGTCGCGGATCTCGTTGTTCACGTGTTCGACGGCGGTCGCGACGCCCTTCCCGCCGTAGCGGGCGTTGCCGTCGCGCAGCTCGACCGCCTCGAACTGCCCGGTGGAGGCGCCGGACGGCACGATGGCGCGGCCCTCGGCCCCCGAGGCGAGGTAGACCTCGACCTCGACGGTGGGGTTGCCCCGTGAGTCGAGGACCTCACGGCCGACGACGTGTTCGATGCTCGACATCGTGCCTGTTGCTCCTGTTGCGAGTGTGGTTCACGTTACTTGCGGATCAGGCTCTCACGTGGATCATCCGCGCCTTTCCTTCTCGCGGAACCGGTCCCGGACGTGCTCCGCGGCGATGCGCAGCTCGGTCTCGGCGTCGTCCCCGGCCTGCCCGGCGGCGTCGACCGCGTCGAGCAGCCGCCAGGCGGTGGGGCCCACGCGGTCGTCGCCCGCCACCAGCTCGCGCCAGTCCACGCCCTGGGATGCGGCCTTGCGCTGGATCTTGTGGGCGTAGAGCAGGGCCGGCAGCGCGGCGGGGATGCCGTCCATCACGCTGGCCCGGCCCTTCTCGTCCTTCTTCATCTGCTCCCAGTGGGCCGCCACCTCCTCCGCGCTGCCGTAGGCGGCGTCGCCGAACACGTGGGGATGGCGCCCGATCAGCTTGGTGCTCACGCCCTGGGCCACGTCGGCCAGCGTGAAGCGCCCCTCCTCGGCCGCCAGCCGCGAGTGGAGCACCACCTGGAACAGCAGGTCGCCCAGCTCCTCCTCCAGTGCGTCGAAGCCCTCGCCCGCCTCCGCGTCGAGGTGGTCGAGCGCCTCCAGCACCTCGTAGGCCTCCTCCAGCAGGTGGCGGCGCAGGCTGTGGTGGGTCTGCTCCCGGTCCCACGGGCACTCGGCCCGCAGCCGGCGGACCACCTCGACGAAGGCCGCCACCTCGCCCGCGACCGGGGCCGCCAGCCGGGGCAGGTACACCGACGTGAGGTGGTCCGGCTCCACCACCCGGTCGAGCTCGTGCCACGGCACCTCGACGCAGGCCTCGCCCGCCAGGCCCAGCCGCTGGAGGACGACGACGGTGGGCTCGCTCCCGGCGCCGGTGCCGCCGGCGTCGCCCCGGTCGACGATGTCGCCCACCGCCAGCTTGATCTCGGACAGCACGTCGCGGTCGTCGCACTGGCCGACGAGCAGCGGTCCCCGCTCGCCCGCGGCCTCGACCGCGAAGCGGTGGCCGTCCACCAGCCGCACCCCGCGCTCGACCGGATCGACGCCGAGGCGCACCCACGCCAGGTCCAGGAACGACATCCCGGCCACCAGCTCGACCTCGACGCGCTCGTCGGCCAGCAGCCGCTCGACGGTGTGCTCCGCCACCACCGGCGAACCGGGCACCGCGTAGAGCACCTCGCCGTGGCGCTGCGCCGCTTCGACCAGCGCCTCCACGATGGCCGGGTAGACGTCGTCGATGCGGTCCGCGGCGTCGTAGAGGGGATCGAAGGCGGTGGCCTCGCCCACCACGCTGACCGCCGGATGGCGGGTCGTGCGCACGAAGCGGTGCGGCACCCGGGCCACGGCCGCGGTGACGGCGGCGGTGACCAGTTCGGGCCCGGCCGGGCCCAGCCCGCACACGACCACCCGGGGCCGGCGGGGAGGCGTGGCCGTCACTACGAGCCGGATCCCGCCCCGCCGCTGTCGCCGCCACCGCCGTCGGACTCGGACCCGGGCGCGGTCACCGGCCCCGGGGGCGGCACCACGCCGCCCTGATCGGGGTCCCAGGTCCCGAAGTGCGAGGCGATCTCGACGTCCGCGTTCGACCAGCGCGTCGGTCATCTGGCGCTGGAACTCGTCGTCGCCCAGCTCCCGCTGCAGCACCCGCAGGCGGGTCAGGCCCTCCACCAGGTCCTCGCGGTAGCCGGCCGGCAGGCTCTCCGTGCCCCCGCTGAGCGCCTGGTTGATGGCGTCCTCGATGGACGCCCGGTCGTCGTCGGTGATCTCGATGTCGTTGTCCGCGAGGACGTCCCCGGCCACCAGGTACTCCACCCGCTGGTTGACCACGGCCCCGATCATGAACTGCGAGTAGCTCTCGGGGCCGAGCGATCCCTGGAGGGACGCCACGGGCGTGCGCTCCTCGGGGCCGAACGTGATGCCGCGGAACTCCGAGTCGGTCACGATCAGCTCGAGCTCGTCGAACAGCTCCTGCTGCGACACGGTCTGGTCCCCGACCCGCACAGCCGCGGACTGCTGGGCACACCCGCCGGCGACCAGCCCGGCGGCGGCGACGGCGGCGAGGGGCAGAAGGAGGCGTCGATGCACGCGCCCGATCGTAGGGACTGGCCGCCCCCGGCACGAACCTCAGGCGGGAACGGGCTCGGTCGCCTGGGCCGGCTCGTCCGGCGTGGGCTCGCCCGGCCCGGCGGGCGCCGCCGGCTCGGCCGCGGCCCAGCGGCCCGCGGCCGCGTGCACCAGGGCGAAGGCGTAGCAGGCGCCGGCCACCAGCGAGGCGACTGCGTAGCCGAAGTTCATGGCCAGCGCGACCCCGAGCACCGACGCCAGCACCGAGGCCAGCCCGTTGACGCCCCAGGCGTAGGCCACGCTGTGCGGGTACCGCCGGGCGAACCGGCCGAGCCCCAGCGGCATGGGCATGCCGAGCGTGAGGCCCACGGGGGCCAGCAGCCCGATGGCCACCGCCACCCGGGCTCCGAACGGCAGGCCGATCAGCGACCGCAGCAGCGGCTGCAGCGTGAAGGCCGACGCCAGGATCAGCCCCAGGGCCACGCACAGGACGCGTGGTCAGCGTGCGGCGGGTCTGGGGCAGCCGGCCCGCGATGGCCGAGCCGATCCCCGTGAAGATCAGCAGGGCGAACAGCACGACGGACAGCGCGTAGGTCGGGAACCCGAGGAACAGCACGAAGCGCTGGATCAGCACGGTCTCCAGCAGCAGGAACCCGAGGCCCAGGGCACCGAAGTAGCCGAGGCTGCGCAGCTCGGGCCGCTCGCCGGAGCGGGACAGCCGCAGCGGGGCGATGAAGCCGACCAGCGCCAGCGCCGCCAGCACCACCAGGGTCAGCAGCAGCATCTGGTAGGGGTCGACGCCGTAGTGGTAGCCGTACTGCTCGTCGAGCACGTCGACGAAGCGCCGCATGTTGAAGAAGAACGGCCGGTCGTCGGTCGGCGGGCAGATGTCGAGCGGGTAGCCGGCGCAGAAGTCCTGCCAGCTCGACGCCTCGGCCAGGTCGGCCCAGGCCCCGTAGTAGGGGCCGCCGGGCACGTAGGCCACGCCGTCGCCCCTGTGGATGCCCTGCACCCGGATGGTGCGCAGCTCGTCCTCGGTCCAGGGCGTGAGCCGGGCCAGGATCGTCTCGTAGGGGAACTTTTCGAGCCCGATCGCGTCCTGGCCGCGGATGACCGCGATGTTCCGCTCGGGGTGCTCGATGCCCTTCCGCTCCAGCGCGGCCAGCGTGAGGACGGTGGCCCGGATGGCCTCGTCGCCCACCAGGCGCTCGAGGCGGGAGACGTTGAGGATGCCTTCGGGGGTCAGGTGGTCGAGGTACTCGTCGAACGCCTCGAGCGTGTAGAGGTTGTTCTCGGCCAGCGCGAAGCCCTGGGCCGCGTTGGCGCTGAGGGTGTCGGTGAAGCCGATGTGGATCTGGTCGTACTTGGTGTCGCGCGCCGCCAGCAGGGCCCGGCCGTCGCCCACGCTGGTCGACACCCCGGGGGCGGTGTAGGGCGCGCCGGACGCGTCGCCGAGGGCCCCGTCCACCACGTCCACGATGGCCGAGTTGAGCTCGATGACGTCGACCGTCTGGTCGGCCGAGAGGGCGTTCCAGATGTCGCGGCCGCCACCCCCGCCGATGACCAGGGCGTGGCCCGGCCCGGTCAGCTCGTAGCCGACGCTGGCAGGGCCCAGCTTCAGGTCCCGCCAGTCGGGGATGTCGTCGCGCTCGACGTTGGGGACGGGGGCGTAGACCCGGTCGTAGAACAGCAGGCTGTAGGCCGCGCCCGGCTTGGCCGTGCCCTGGACCCGGCTGAGCGGGTGCCACACGTCGGCGGTGGCCTCGTCGTGTTGGGTGGGCGGCATGGGCAGCCACAGCAGCGTGCTCACCTGGGACACGGCCACCAGGGCGATCCCGACGCCGCCGACCGCCAGGCTGCGGCGCCGGGCCCGGCGGTGGGGCCACGCGAACAGCGCCCCGGCGAAGCAGGCCACGACGCCCAGCGCCACCAGCAGGTCGGGGGCCGGGAAGTGCAGCAGCGGCACGATCACCAGGGCCCCGAAGCCCGCGCCGATCAGGTCCCAGGCGTAGACCCGCCCGACGTGGCCCGACCAGCCCCGGATGGCCAGCGCCACCACGGCCCCCGCCGCCAGCGCCGGCAGCGTGGCCAGCAGGCAGGCGAGGGTGAACTTGGTGATGAACACCTTGTCGACGCCCGCGGTGATCTCATAGTCGATGCGCACCAGGATCAGCGGCGTCACGATCAGGCCCAGCCCGTAGGCCACGCTGGCCCGGGCCAGGGTCAGCTCCAGCGGCCGCCGGTCGAACCACTCGGGCCGCAGGTACACCAGCAGCGACCCGGCCCCGGTCCCCAGCAGCACCAGCGACACGGCCATGAAGCTGAAGTGGTACGCCAGCACCGACGACATCATCCGGGTGAACACCACCTGGAACGCGAGTGTGCAAGCGGTTACGAGCGCCAGCGCCGCGAGCGCGCGCGACGCCGGTCTGGGCTCCTTCCCAAGATCCCCCACGGCCGGGAAGCTACCACCGGGGAAACATCCGGTTCCTAATGAGCGTCAGCCGGTCATCCGGGCGCCTGCGCCCGGAGCGCGGCATCGAGCTCCTGGACGGGCGCGCACCCGTCCCAGGCGCGTAGCTCGGCCCGCAGCCGGTGGAGATCCCGCAGGCTCGGCGCGGTCTCGGAGGCGGTGGCGACGGCCAGCGAGTCCAGCGCCACGTGGCACGCCCGCTCGACGTCGCCCTGCCCGGCATGGGCCCGGGCCAGGCCGGTGAGCAGCCGCGACTCGATCTTCAGCCCCTCGGCCGAAGGTCGCGCAGCGCCTCGTCCAGCGCCCGCCGCCCCTCGTCCGCCGCCCCGAGCCGGACGGCGATCACTCCCCGCTCGCCCGCCAGCCGCACGTGGTCGAAGAACGGCACCCGCGGCCGCGGCTCGTCCCCCACCGCCTCGCCCAGCGCCTCGGCCGCCCGGTCCAACGCCCGACGGGCCTCGGCCTCCCGCCCCGCGGTGGCGTGCGCCTCGGCCTCCAGCGTGCCGAGCCACGCCCGGGTGCTCGCCGTGGCATGCGCCGCCCGGAACCCGTGGCGACCCTCCGCCAGGAGGTACAGCGTGTGGTCCGGGCTCGCCCGGAAGGCCGGCAGGGTCGAGGCGCTGCCGACTGCGTACGCCCCGAGCGCGCGATCCCCGGCCTCCCGCGCCGCAGCGAGCGCCGCCTGGTAGTACCCCTGCGCGGCGGCGTGGTCGCCGTCGTCGGACGTCAGCCACCCCATCAGGATCGCGGTCTCCCCGGCCAGCGAGGCGAGGCGCCGCCGTGTGCGCTCCTGCTGCCCGCCGGCTTCGAGCAGCTGCGTCAGCGTGGCCAGGTGCGACCGCGCCGGCGCCAGGACCGCGTACGGCGCCACCCGCTGGTAGAGCCCCTGGAAGCTGACCGTCACCGCCTCCAGGTCATCGACCGTCCGGCTGTCGGCCCGCTGCGGCCGGCGCAGTGCCGCTCCCAACCGCTGCCACGGCTCGTCACCGGGCGCCATCCCCAGCAACGCCAGCCCCGCCACCGCCGCATTCGTGAGGAAGGCCCGTCGCTGCATGTCATCCTCCCAGCTGTCGTCGGCCAGTCCGAGGGTATCGGCGAAGGTTCGCTCGAGGAGCCGCTGGTAGCGATGGCCGGGGCTGGTCTTGCCGTTCTCCCAGCGGGAGACCATCGAGACGGTCGCGCCGATGTCGTCCTCGCCAAGACGCAGCGCGGTCCGGCGGAGCTCACGGACCAGGCGATCCTGCGACCAGCCCCGCCGCGCCCGTTCGACGCGAATGAGGCCACCTTCGGGGTGCGGTGACCCGTCGCTCATGTTGCTCCGATCTGCCGCTCACCCGGTCGATCGCAGGCAAGCGGTGCCAGCTACCGCCACTCGCAGCGTAGTGCTCCCCTCACGGCATGAACTCGAACAGACCGAAGACCGAGCAGTTGTTGCGAGCTGATCGACGTCGACGGTGCTTGGTGGCGCGGGTACTACGAAGGATGGTGCGACGCCACGGACGGGCTGAGCCCGTGTCACGACGGCAGCGATCGGACGACCTTCTCGATCGGCTATGCGGCCGGTTGGCAGGCGGGCCGGGATCCCCACGAGCGGGCCTGCGTTTCGACCCGACGCCGGTGCGCTAGGCCGCCTGCTTGGCCGGGAACAGGGTCGAGAGGATGTCGACCAGCTCGGTGGCGACGCCGCGGCCGCCCTTGACCGGGATGACGAGCTGGCCCATGTCGGCCTTGTAGAGGCCCCGGGGGACCAGGCGCTTGAGGCGGATCTCCTCGGAGACCTTGAGCTTGACCGGGGTCATGCGGGCGGTCCACACCGCGGCGCCGATGCCGGTGACCTTGACGACGTTGAGCTCGCGGATGTCGAGGCGGGCGGCCTCGGCTCGCAGGCGGGCCACGTCGAGGAGGGCCGCGGCCTCGTCGGGGACGGGGCCGTAGCGGTCCTCCCACTCGGCCCGGATGTCGTCCACCTCGGCTTCGGTGGTGACCGCGGCCAGGCGCCGGTAGGCCTCCAGCCGCAGCTCCTCCTTGGGCACGTACGTCTTGGGCAGGTTGGCGTCGAGGGGCAGGTCGAGCTTGATCTCGGCCGGCTCGCGCACCTCCTCACCCTTCAGCTCGGCCACCACCTCGCTCACCATCTGGCAGTACAGGTCGTAGCCGACCGCGGCGACATGGCCGGACTGGCCGGTGCCGAGCAGGTTGCCCGCGCCCCGGATCTCCAGGTCGCGCATGGCGATCTTGAACCCCGAGCCCAGCTCGGTGGCCTCGCCGATGGTCTTGAGCCGCTCGTAGGCCTCCTCGGTGAGGGCCCGGTCCCGGGGGTGGAACAGGTAGGCGTAGGCCCGCTGGCCCGAGCGCCCCACCCGTCCCCGGATCTGGTGCAGCTGGCCCAGCCCCAGCAGGTCCGCCCGGTCGACCACCAGCGTGTTGACCGTGGGCATGTCGATGCCCGACTCGATGATCGTCGTGCACACGAGGACGTCGTACTCGCCCTCCCAGAAGTCGAGCACCACCCGCTCCAGCGTGCCCTCGTCCATCTGGCCGTGGGCGATCGCCACCCGGGCCTCGGGCACCAGGTCCCGCAGCTCGGCCGCCACACGGTCGATGTCCTGCACCCGGTTGTGGACGTAGAACACCTGGCCCTCGCGCAGGAGCTCGCGGCGGATGGCCTCGGCCACGGCCCGATCGTCCTGCTCGCCCACGTAGGTGAGGATGGGCTGGCGCTCGGCCGGCGGGGTGTTGAGCAGCGTCAGGTCGCGGATGCCGGTCAGGCTCATCTCCAGCGTGCGGGGGATGGGCGTGGCCGTCAGGGTCAGGACGTCGACCCCGGTGCGGAACCTCTTGATCTGCTCCTTGTGGCTGACGCCGAAGCGCTGCTCCTCGTCCACCACCAGCAGGCCCAGGTCCTTGAAGGTGACGTCGCCGGACAGGATCCGGTGGGTGCCGATCACGATGTCGACCGTGCCGGCCTCGATGTCCCGGGCCACCTTGCGGGCCTGGGCCGGGGTGAGGAAGCGGGACAGCACCTCGACCCGCACCGGGTAGCCGGCGAAGCGCTCGCTGAAGGTCTGGAAGTGCTGCTGGGCGAGCAGCGTGGTGGGAACCAGCACCGCGACCTGCTTGCCGTCCTGCACCGCCTTGAACGCCGCCCGGATGGCGACCTCGGTCTTGCCGAAGCCCACGTCGCCGCACACCAGGCGGTCCATGGGCCGGGCTTCCTCCATGTCGGCCTTGACGTCGGCGATGGCCTTCGCCTGGTCGGGCGTCTCCTGGTACGGGAAGGCGTCCTCGAACTCGTGCTGCCAGGGCGTGTCGGGGGTGAAGGCGGTGCCGCCCTCCTGCAGGCGCTTCTGGTAGAGCACGACCAGCTCCTGGGCGATCTCGGCCACCGCCGCCCGGACCTTGGCCTTGGTGCGCTGCCAGCCGTCGCCGCCCAGCCGGTTGAGCGTGGGGCTCTCGCCGCCGGTGTAGTGCCGCACCGCGTCGATCTGGTCGGACGGGACGTACAGGCGGTCGTCGCCCTTGTACTCCAGCAACAGGTAGTCGCGGTCGACGCCGCCGATGGCGCGCTTGACCATCCCGCCGTAACGGGCCACGCCGTGCTGGTGGTGGACCACGTAGTCGCCCACCTTGAGGTCGTCGAAGAAGCCCTCGGCGTCGCGGCGCCGGGGCCGGGCCCGCCGGTGGGCGCGGCGGCGCCCGGTCAGGTCGGACTCGGCCAGCACCGCCAGCTTGATGGAGCGCAGCACCGCGCCCCGCTCCAGCGGTGCCACCGACACCTCGGCCGACACGCCCTCGGACGCCAGCAGGTCGCGCACCCGCTGCGCCGAGCCCTCGCCGTCGGCGCCGACCACGATGCGGTAGCCCTCCGCCTGGAGCCGGCCCAGGCGGGACAGCAGGCCGCTGCCGTCGCCCACCACCGGGTCCCAGGCCGAGCCCTGCACCTGGGGCGTGTCGGGCCTGTCGGGCACGCCCACCACGTGCCAGGCGGGGGCGCGGGTGTGGCTGAGCAGCCGGTCGAAGTCGAGGTGGAGCCGGGGGAAGCCGTGCTGGGCGCTGCGCTCCTCGGTCGCACCCCAGGTGACGGCCAGGGTGGAGGCGAGGTCGGCCTCCTCGGCCAGCAGGTCGGCCGCCCGGTCCCGCATGCGGCGGGGCTCGCACAGCAGGATCTGGGCGCCGTCGCCCACCACGTCCGACAGCACGTGCTCGTCGCGGGTGAGCCACGGCAGCCACGACTCCATGCCGTCGAACACCAGGCCCTGGGACAGCCGCTCCCACTGCTCGCGCCCCCAGGGCTCGATGCCGACGAGGCGCTCGGCCCGCTCGCGCACCTCGGGCGTGGGGAGGAGCTCACGGCAGGGGAAGATCGCGACCTCGGCCAGGTCGCCGGCCGAACGCTGATCGTTGACGGAGAACTCGGTGAGCCGGTCGACCTCGTCGCCCCACAGGTCGACGCGCACCGGGCGGTCGGCGGTGGAGGGGAACACGTCGACGATCGAGCCCCGCACGGCCACCTCGCCGCGGTGCTCGACCATGTCCTCGCGGCGGTAGCCCGCCGAGACGAGGTCGGCCACCAGGTCGTCCCGGTCGAGCTGCTGGTTGGGCCGGAGGGTGATGGGCTCGACGTCCTGGACGTGCGGGCCGAGCCGCTGCACCAGCGCCCGCACCGAGGCGACCACCACATCCGGGGCCCGCTCGGGGTCGCGCAGGCGCCACAGCACCCGCAGCCGGCGGCCCATGGTCTCGACCCCGGGGCTGACCCGCTCGAACGGGAGCGTCTCCCAGGCGGGGAACAGCTCGACCCGCTCCTCCCCCAGGTAGACGGCCAGGTCCCGCGCCACCCGCTCGGCCTCGGTGGACGTGGGCACGGCCACCACCACCGGCCTTCTCTGGGTGAGGCCCACCAGACCCGCGGTCGCCAGGGCCCGCGCCGCCTCGGGCACGGCCAGGGTCGCACTGGTGCGCCCCAGCACCTGGGCCAGCGCGGGCTCGGCGCGCACGAGCTCGGCGAGGTGGTGGAGGGGCGCGCGGGTGCGCGCCCCTGTGTTCGCAGGGGCGGGGGTCATAGCCGCTTCAACGCTACCGGGTGGGTGTGACACTGGGGTGAGCGCTGGTCGGCCACCGGGAGTCCGGCAGCCGACTTCCCGGTGAGGGCCGGGCAGCCCGGCGCGGCATGTTGCCTGGCGGGGACCGGTAGAGTCGCGCTCATCCCGGCGCTGGGGGTGAGACAGGTGAGCGAATCGACCGGTGGCCCCGGCCGCCGTGAGAACAACGGGCGGTCCGTGTTCGACCCGGAAGCCGACGGATCGGCCAGCGTCTTCGACCGTCCCGCCCGCCCGCAGGCACCGCCCGCCCCCGGTCCTCAGGACACCGCGGTCTACGGCCAGGCCCCGGGACCATCGGGCGGACCGGCCGTACGGCAACAACCAGCCCGGCTCGGCCTACGGGCAGAACCGCGGCCAGGCCGGCTACGACCGGTCCGCCTACGGCAACAACCAGGGATACGGGCAGAACCGCGGCCGGACCGGCTACGACCGATCCGGCTACGGCAGCAACCCGGCCTCCGCACAGTCGGGCGGACCGGACTACGGGCAGGGTGGCGGCCAGGCGAGCAACGACCGGTCGGTCTACGGGTCCGACCAGGGCTACCCACAGGGCGGCGGCCCGGCGAGCAACGACCGGTCGGTCTACGGGTCCAACCAGGGCTACCCACAGGGCGGCGGCCAGGCGAGCAACGACCGGTCCGGCTACGGCAACAGCCAGGGCTACGGGCAGCCCGGCGGCCAGGCCTACGGGCAGGGCAGCGGCCAGGCCGGCTACGACCGGTCCGGCTACGGCAACAGCCAGGGCTACGGGCAGCCCGGCAGCCAGGCCTACGGGCAGGGCAGCGGCCAGGCCGGCTACGACCGGTCCGGCTACGGATCGGGCGGGCGCCAGCCGGGGTATGGGCCGGGCGGTGGCGGGCCCGCAGGGGTACGGGCAGGCGAACTATGGGGCGCGGCCCGCGGCGCCCGAGCGTGGCCGTCCCGGCTATGCGCAGCCGCCTGGGTACGGCGACCGGCGGCAGGGGGCCGGTCGGCGGCCCGAGCCGGGTGGCTCCGACCGCGAGGCCCGCGGCGGGCGTGGCGGAGGCGGGTTCCCGTTCGGGTTGGGGGCTCTGCTCGGACTTGCCGGCCTCGCAGCTTTCCTGGTGGCGCTGATCGTGCTGCCGTGGTTCGAGGTGGCGGGCGAGGGCGTCACGCTGTCGGACATGCGGTCGGCGTTCACGCTGGCCGAGACCGATCCCGGGACGCTCCTGCCCGACAGCGGCACCGACACGACCACGCTGGATCCCTCGACCATCGACCCGGGCGCCGGCATCCCCTCGCAAGAGGAGATCACCGACGCCATCGAGACCGAGGCCCGGCAGGCCGCGGCCGAGGCGGCCGCCGACGCCATCGACTCCGGCCGGTCCCGCTACCTCGAGATGTACAGCGACATCATCTGGATCGTGGTGGCCGGCGCGGTGGGCCTGGCTGCGGTGCTGGGGTCGCTCGTCGGGATGCGCGGCCTGGCCGGCTCCCTGGTGGTGGTGGCCGCCATGGCCCACGCGGCCGCACTGTGGGTCGTGTTCAGCGGTTCGGGGGCGCCCAGCCCGGCGTTCGGGGTGTGGCTGGGCGTGGGCGGCCTCGCGGGCGTGCTGGTCGGCATCATCGTGGGCCCGAAGCGGGGCTGACCACCACGGATCCGGCCGAGCGACGCGGCCCGCCTCGGCGCCCGTAGCTCGAGCTGACCGGGGCGGGGTACACATCCGGTCATGGACGCGGCGCGCACCTCACTGGACGAGCGTTTCGCGGGGCCGGCGCTCGACCCCGACGTGTGGTTCCCGTATTACCTCCCGCACTGGAGCTCACGGGAGGGCTCGGCGGCGACGTACACGGTGGGCGAAGGCGAGCTCCGCCTGCGCATCCCGCCCGAACAGGGCCTGTGGTGCCCGGACATCCACGAGGAGCCGCTGCGGGTGTCGTGCGTCCAGACGGGCAGCTTCGCGGGCCCGCTCGGCAGCCCGGTGGGCCAGCAGCCGTTCCGGGACGGCCTCGTCGTCCGGGAGGAGCAGCCGGTGATGTGGGGCTACACGCCGCACTTCGGCACCATCGAGGTGCGGATGCGCGGCGCCGTGTCGTCCCGGTCGATGGTGGCGTTCTGGCTGGCGGGGATCGAGGACCGCCGCGAGCGCTCGGGCGAGGTGTGCGTGGCCGAGATGTTCGGCGACTCGGTGGGCGAGGGGAGCGTGGCCGTCGGCATGGGCGTCCACCGGTTCCGGGACCCGGCGCTGGCCGAGGAGTTCGCCGCCGAGCGGATCGCGATCGACGTCGCCGAGGACCACACCTACGGCGTCGACTGGCGGCCGGGGACGCTGGCGTTCTCGATCGACGGCGACGTCGTGCGCAGGCTCGACCAGGCGCCCGACTACCCGATGCAGCTCATGCTGGGCGTGTTCGACTTCCCGGCCCGGGCAGCCGCCGCGGGGGAGCCGCCGGTGCCCGAGCTGGTGATCACCGGGGTGTCGGGTCGCCCGCTCGCCTGAGGCCGCTCGAGGTCGCGGTGCACCGCTCGACCAGGAGATGGCCCGGGCCGACCGGCTCGGCCCGAACCGCGCGCTCCGAGCCGGTTCGACGGTGCGTTGGCGCGGCATCCAGGGCTCGCCCGGTGGGCGGGTCGGATACGACCACGGACCGGAGGACGTCGGCTACCGTCGCAGCCGTGCGCCGTCCCCTCGGAGCGTGGCGCCTCGCCGCCGCCGCCATCCCCGTCACGGTCGCCACGGGCTGCTCGCTGCCCGGGTTCGGGGCGCCCGAGCCCCGCTCCGAGCAGGGCGAGACGATCTTCTCGCTGTGGCAGGGGTTCTTCGTGGCCGCCATGGTCGTCGGCCTGATCGTGTGGGGCCTGCTCATCTTCGTGCTCCTGCGCTACCGGCGCGGCCGCGTCGGCGACGAGGTTCCCAGCCAGACCGCCTACCACATCCCCCTGGAAGTCGTGTACACCGCCATCCCCATCCTGATCGTGGTGGTGCTGTTCGGGGTGAGCTGGGCGGCCCAGGACAAGGTCACCGCGCTCTCGGCCGATCCGGCCGTGAAGATCGACGTCGTCGGGTTCCGCTGGTCGTGGCAGTTCCACTATCCCGACGAGGACCTGACCATCACCGGTGAGCCCGGACGGGGCCCGGAGATGGTGATCCCCCTGGGCCGGCCCACGCAGCTCCGCCTCATCAGCGACGACGTGAACCACTCGTTCTGGGTGCCCGACTTCCTGTCCAAGCGGGACCTCATCCCCGGCGTCGACAACGTGATCGACGTGACCCCCACCGAGACCGGCGAGTACGTCGGCCGGTGCGCGGAGTTCTGCGGCCTCGACCACTGGCGCATGAACTTCTCGGTCCGGGTCGTGGACCAGGACGAGTACGAGGACTGGCTCGACGAGCAGAAGGCGGCGGCAGAGTGACGACCGTCGAGGAACGGCCGCTGGTCGCCGAGGAGCCGCCGCCGGAGCGCCGCGCCCAGGGCCTGCTGGCCTTCCTGACCACCACCGACCACAAGCGCATCGGCATCGCGTACATGGTGACCGCGTTCGCCTTCTACTGGCGGGCGGCGCGCTCGCCATGGTCATCCGCACCGAGCTGGCCGAGCCGGGCACCCAGATCGTGTCCCAGGGCCGCTACAACGAGATGTTCACGATGCACGGGAGCATCATGTTGTTCCTGTTCCTGGGGCCGTTCGCCTTCGGGCTGGCCAACTACCTGGTGCCGCTGCAGATCGGCGCCCGGGACATGGCGTTCCCCCGGCTCAACGCCATGTCGTACTGGTTCTACCTGTTCGGCGGCATCACCATGCTCACCGGCTTCCTGACCGCCGACGGCGCCGCCGACTTCGGCTGGACCGGCTACACGCCGCTGTCCGACAGCCTGTACTCGCCGGGCCTCGGCAACGACCTGTGGATCATCGCGGTGGCGCTCACGGGCGTGTCCGGCATCCTCACCGGGGTCAACATCGTGACCACCGTGATCAGCATGCGGGCACCGGGGATGCGCATGTTCCGCATGCCCATCTTCACCTGGAACATGCTGGTCACCTCGATCCTCGTGCTCACAGTGTTCCCGGTGATCTCGGCCGCGGCGGCCATGCTGCTCGCCGACCGCCAGCTCGGAGCGCACGTCTACGACGCCACCCACGGCGGGGCGCCGATCCTGTGGCAGCACCTGTTCTGGTTCTTCGGGCACCCGGAGGTCTACATCCTGGTGCTGCCCTACTTCGGCGTGGTCACCGAGATCCTGCCCGTGTTCTCGCGCCGGCCGGTGTTCGGCTATGCCAGCCTCGTCTTCGCCACCATCGCCATCGCGGCGTATTCGGTGGGCGTGTGGGCCCACCACATGTTCACGACCGGGGCGGTGGTCAACCCGTTCTTCATCGGCTTCTCCATGGTGATCGCCGTGCCCACCGGCGTGAAGTTCTTCAATTGGATCGGCACCATGTGGGGCGGCAGCCTGGTCTTCCCGACGGCCATGCTGTTCACGCTGGGCTTCCTGTTCACCTTCCTGCTCGGGGGGCTGACGGGCGTGATGCTGGCCTCGGCCCCCATCGACTTCCAGGTGCACGACAGCTACTTCGTCGTGGCCCACATGCACTACGTGCTGTTCGGCGGATCGGTGTTCGCCCTCTACGCGGGCATCTACTACTGGTGGCCGAAGGTCACCGGCCGGCTGCTGGACGAGCGCTGGGGCAAGGTGCACTTCTGGATGACGCTGGTGGGCTTCCACCTCACGTTCTTCGTGCAGCACATCCTCGGGTTGGAGGGAATGCCTCGGCGGGTGGCCGACTACTTCGACGACGACGGGTTCACCGGGCTCAACCAGATCTCCACGCTGGGCGCCTTCCTCCTGGGGGCGTCGACCCTGCCGTTCCTGTGGAACGTGCTGCAGACGCTGCGGGGGCGGATGGGCACCGTGGCCGGGGACAACCCCTGGGAGGGGCACACGCTGGAGTGGGCCACGACGTCACCGCCCCCGCCGGAGAACTTCACCGGACCGCTCCCGCCCATCCGCTCGCCGCGACCCGTCTGGGACCTGCACCACGCCGAGGCTCCGCGCCCGTCCGCCACGCCCGGGGACGGGCCAGCCATGACCGGGCCCACGGCGCACCCGGGACGGGGCCCGAGCCACGGGCCAGACGGGCGCGGCGCTCACCCGTGGGGGCAGGTCGACATGAGCGAGCCCACCGCGCGGGGCGCCGAGGGGCCGCAGGGGCACGGGGCCCGGCCGAGGGTGGACGACCGGGCGGTGCCGTGGCGGGTGTTCGTCGCCATCGCCGTGATCGTGGCGGTGATGGCGGCGATCTACTGGTACGTGGCCCGTGACGAGCACAGCGGGCTCGTGCTGCTGGTGCTGACCGTGGCCCTGACCGGATGGGTGGCGCTGTACCTGTGGCTCGGCCTGCGGGGCGAGGGCCCCACGGCCGCCGAGCCTCCGGCCGAGGCCCACGAGCACTACCTCCCGCACGCCAGCGTGTGGCCGTTCGCCATCGGTCTGGGAGGCGCCACCCTGGCCAACGGGCTGGTCCTCGGGCTCTGGGTGATCGTGCCCGGGGCAGCCCTGCTGGCACTCGGCCTCGGCGGCTTCGTGCGCCAGACCCGGCGCCGCGACTGACGCCCCTGCCGCGACGGAATAGTTGCGCGTACAATTTGTTCTTGTCAGGGCAGATCAGGAGGAAGACCAGATGCCTGCCATCACCGTCGACGATCCCCTCACTCTCCCCGCCCTGGCCGAGCCCGACCCGCAGACATCGGTCGAGCGGCCGGTCCTGTCCGTCACGACCGCGCCCTCCGGCTTCGAGGGCGAGGGCTTCCCCGTGCGGCGCGCCTTCGCCGGCGTGCCCCGTCACCTGCTCGACCCCTTCATCCACATGGACCAGATGGGCGAGGTCGACTACGCGCCGGGCGAGCCCCGGGGCACGTCCTGGCACCCCCACCGGGGGTTCGAGACCGTGACCTACATGATCGACGGCACGTTCCAGCACCAGGACTCCACCGGAGGCGGCGGCCTCATCACCAACGGCGACACCCAGTGGATGACCGCGGGCGGGGGCATCCTCCACATCGAGCGCCCGCCCGAGGACCTCGTGGCCAGCGGCGGCCTGTTCCACGGCGTGCAGCTGTGGGTGAACCTGCCCGCGGCCGACAAGTTCGTCGACCCCCGCTACCAGGACATCCGCGGCGGCCAGGTCAAGCTGCTGCGCTCGCCCGACGGTGGCGCCGTGCTGCGCCTCATCGCCGGCAACCTGGGCGACTACGAGGGGCCCGGCATCACCCACACGCCCATCACCTACGTGCACGCCACACTGGCCCCCGGGGCCCGGGTGGTGGTGCCGTGGTCGCCCGACTACAACGCCCTCGTGTACGTCCTGGCCGGCCAGGGCACGGTGGGCAGCGAGGGCCGGCCGGTGCGCACCGGTCGCCTGGCCGCCTTCGGGCCCGGCGACCACCTGGTGCTGGCGGCCGACGCCACCCAGGACTCGCACACGCCCAACCTGGAGGTGCTGCTGCTGGGCGGCCTGCCCATCCGGGAGCCCGTGGCCCAGTACGGCCCGTTCGTCATGAACACCCGGGAGGAGCTGGCGCAGGCGTTCGAGGACTACCAGTCGGGCAAGATGGGCCAGATCCCGGCCGGCCACTTCGGCCAGTAGCGGGGCCACGGCGACCAGGCCCGCGAGGCTGGCAAGGGTGGTGAGATCCCGGCCGGTCATCTCGTGCCTAGATGAGCGTGAGGTGGCCGCGCCGCACCACCCGCGGCGGGGTCATCTCGCCGTGGGGCGACTCCGGCACTGCGGCCGCCCGGGCCGGGGGCTCGGCGTAGCGGACCGGGGTGACGAACCGGGGCACGCCGGCCCGGCGCAGCGCGGTGGCCAGCTTGCAGGGCACGAACTTGCCCTGCAGAGGGTCGTCGCCGCCCCTGACGAACCGATACGCCTCGCCGGCGAGGTCGACGCACAGTGAGCCACCGTTGGGCATGTGCTCGTAGATCCACACGTCGCGCTCGTCGGGGCGGCTGACCCGGCCGACCAGGCGGAACTCGTCGATGTGGACCGGCCAGGGCAGGCGCTCCGAGCGGGCCCGCGCGCCGGCCTGCACGAGCGGGAACCACCACTCGAACAGGTGGGGCTGGTTCGGTGAAGGGGACCAGAAGTCCATGGCCCGGACGATACGAACGGGGTGTGACACTTTCGGGCAGTGCGCGAGGCCACTCCGGCTTGACCGGCCGGTCAAGGTGGTGTTGGCTGTCGATGACACCCGTGTCAGGGCGTTCGCGAAGGGGGAGCGGCTAATGCACGACCTGGTCATCCGCAACGGGTCCGTCGTCGACGGGTCCGGGGCCTCGGCCCGCACCGCCGACGTGGCGATCGACGGCGAGCGCATCACGGCCGTGGGCCAGGTGGAGGCGAAGGGCCGGCGGGAGATCGACGCGGGCGGCCGGCTGGTCACGCCCGGCTTCGTCGACATCCACACCCACTACGACGGCCAGGTCACCTGGGATCCCGAGGTCACCCCGTCGAGCTGGCACGGCGTCACCACCATCGTCATGGGCAACTGCGGCGTCGGCTTCGCGCCCGCCCAGCGGGCCAAGCGGGAGTGGCTGATCCAGCTCATGGAGGGCGTCGAGGACATCCCGGGCACCGCCCTGGCCGAGGGCATGACCTGGAACTGGGAGACCTTCCCCGAGTACCTCGACGAGATCGAGCGCATGCCGCGGGTCCTCGACGTCAGCGCGCTGGTCCCCCACGGCGCGGTGCGGGCCTACGTGATGGGCGAGCGGGGCGGCGCCAACGCCGAGGCCACCGCCGACGAGATCGAGCTCATGGCCAAGCTGGTCCAGGAGGCCGTCGAGGCCGGGGCCGCCGGGTTCTCCACCACCCGCACGATCCTGCACCGGGCCAAGGACGGCGAGCTGGCCGAGGGCACCCTGGCCAGCGCGGACGAGCTGATCGCCATCGGGCGGGGCCTGGGCCGCGCCGGGCGCGGGCGTGTTCGAGATGGCGAGCGACATGTTCGACGCCGACGCCGAGTTCGCCTGGATGACCACCGTGGCCCGCGAGTCGGGCCGCCCGGTCACGTTCAACTGCCTCCAGGACGACATCCGGCCCGAGCACTGGCGCCGGCTCATCGAGCTGGCCGACCAGGCCGGGGCCGAGGGCGCCCGCATCGTCCCCCAGGTCGCGGGCCGGCCCGCCTGCGTGCTGCTGGGCTGGGACACCACCGCCCACCCGTTCCTGTTCCACCAGGCCTGGCAGGCGATCGCCGGCCTGCCCCGGGACGAGCGCCTGGCCCGGCTGCGCACCCCCGAGGTGCGCGACGCCATGCTGGCCGAGCAGCCCCAGCTGGAGGGCATCGCCGCCTTCCTCACGTCCTCGTACCACAAGCTGTTCCCGCTCGGGGACCCGCCCGAGTACGAGCCGCCGCCCGGCGACAGCCTCAAGGCCGTCGCCGCCCGCCAGGGCACCACGCCCGAGGCCGTGGCCTACGACCACATGCTGAGCGAGGACGGAGCGGGCCTGCTCTACCTGCCGCTGCTCGGCTACTCGCATGGCGACTTCGGCGCCCTGCACGAGATGCTGGTCCATCCCTCGACCGTGCTCGGCCTCGGCGACGGCGGCGCCCACTGCGGGATCCTGTGCGACGCCTCGCTGCCGTCGTACATGCTGACCCACTGGGTGCGGGACCGGTCCCGGGGCGACCGCCTCGGCCTGGAGCAGGCGGTCCACCTGCAGACCCGGCGCACCGCCGCCCTCTACGGCTTCGACGACCGCGGCCTGCTGGCCCCGGGCTACCTGGCCGACGTGAACGTCATCGACCTCGACGCCCTCAGCATCGAGGCGCCCGAGATCGTCTACGACCTGCCCGCGGGCGGCCGCCGGATCATCCAGCGGTCCCGCGGCTACGCGGCGACCGTCAAGCGGGGCGTCGTGGTGCGGGAGGACGACGAGTCCACCGGCGCCCGTCCCGGCCGGCTGCTGCGGGGGCCCCAGCCGCTGGGCTAGTCAGCCCAACCCCAGCCGGGCGTACTGGTCGGCGGGCGCCTCCAGCTCGCCCAGCGCGGTGCGGAGCAGGTCGAGCATGTCGCGCTCGACCTTGGCCTCGCCGGCCCGGTTCTCCGCCTCGTCGGGGTCGATGTCGACGTCGTAGAGGTGGTGGGACTGGTCCCGGCCGGCGGCCCAGTAGGGCAGCCGGTCCCCGGGGCCGTAGGGCTGGCGGATCACCGGCACCCGGGATCCGGGCATGAACGCCAGCTCGGCGCGCTCGTCCGGCGGGGGCAGGTCCTCGACGCCTGCCAGATGCAGGGGCATCGTCGACCAGCGGTTCGACCACATGGACAGCGGCCGGTTCCCCGGCCGCGGCGCCCGGGCGTACTTGCGGTGACCGTCGGTGACCTGGACCCAGTTGCCCCACACCCCGCCCACGGCCCAGTCCCGGACGTGGCCGGCCGTGCCCTCCACCAGTGGGCGCAGGGACGTCCCGTGGGTGCGATGGCCGGGACGGACGCCGAACACGTCCGCCAGCGTCGCGTGGAGGTCGACGCTGGTGGTGAGGGCGTCGCAGGTCGCTCCCCCGGGCACGCCCGGCCAGTGGACCAGCAGCGGCACGTGGCCCAGCGGCTCGTACTGGGGGACGCCCGGCTTGCCCCAGATGTCGGCGCCCTCCCGGGTCTCGCCCAGGTAGTGGCCGTGGTCGGTGCAGAGGACCACCGCGGTGGTGTCCCACAGCCCGCCCTCGTCCAGCGCGGCCACCACCTGGCCGAACCAGTGGTCGATCATCGACAGCTTGGCCCCGTAGTTGGCCCGGATGTGGCGGGCCTCGGCCTCGCTGATCAGGCCCCGGGTGACCCCGCCCACCGTGTAGGGCGGCCAGATGACCAGGTCGCCCTGCCACGGCTCGTCCTCGTAGCGGCCGAGCCACGGGGCCGGCGTGTCGAAGGGCTCGTGGGGGTCGAACTCGTCCACGAACAGCAGCCAGCGGTCGTGCTGCGGGGCGGCGTGGCGGAGCCACTCGGCGGCGGTGGCCATGGTGCGGGGGCCCGGGTAGTCGGCCTCGGCCCGGAAGAACGTGCGGCTGCGGTCATAGGCCCGCTCGACGCGGACCTCGTCGCCCCAGGTCTTGCGGAAGAACCAGCCCCCGTCCCGGGCGGGCGGGGCGGGCGTTCCCACCCAGGACGTGTCCACGTGGGTGCGCCAGGGGTCTCCCTCGTGGCCCCGCACGTAGTCCCAGCCCGCGAAGTCGGTGTGGTAGTTCTCGCCCCCGGTCTCGAACAGGTGGGGGTGGTCGCTGACCAGCATGGTCGTGATCCCCGCGGCCCGGAGGTCGGCGGTGATGGGACGCTCCCACAGCTCGATCGAGCCCCACGGCTTCCACAGGAAGTCGAGCGCCCCGCACAGGATGTCGTGGCGGGCGGGCATGCACGGCAGCGAGCCGGTCACGTGGCGGGTGAAGCGGGTGGCGCGGGCGGCGAAGGCGTCCAGGTGGGGCGTGGCGAACTCGGTGCCCCCGTAGCTGCCCAGCATGTGGCGGTTGAGCGAGTCGAGCAGCACCACCACCACGTTGGTCGGCGGCGGCAGCGGACCGGGCGGGCCCGGGGCGTCGGCCATGGCCGGAGTGTACGGGCCGCCCCGGCCACGGCTCGGCCGTGGGCGGACCCGAGGCAATAGGGGCCACCGCGGCAGCCCGGAGGCAATAGCGACCGGCCCCCGACCCCTATTGCCTCCGGCGCCGGACCGCGACCCCTATTGCCTCGCCTTTCCCGGTCGGGGCGCGGCGGGGGGTGTGGCGGGCGTACCCTCGGAGGCGTGGCCTCTGGGGAAGTGCACGCGTCCGACATGTCCGGCGCGCCCGAGGATCTCGACGCGCTCGTGGCCGATCCCGTGCTCGTAGCGGAGCGGGCGGAGGCGAAGGCGCCTCCCCCGGCGCCGCCGGCGGTCTGGGGCCGGTTGGACGACCCGGCGTCGGCCGCGGGCGGCGGGGACGTGGACACCCGGGCCCGCGCCCTGCTGGAGCAGATGACCGAGCACGAGAAGGTCCAGCTGCTCACCGGGGCCGTGTCCCTCCGGCGGGGGCTGCGGCCCATGCTCCGGGGCGACCAGCACGTGTGGGTGGCGGGCGAGGTGGCCCGGCTGGGGGTGCCCGGGCTGCGCTACGTCGACGGGGCCGGCGGGGTCGACGCGCCCGGGGCCACCGCCTTCCCGGTGCCCGATCGGGCGGGCGGCCACCTTCGACCCCGGGCTGGAGGCCCGGGTGGGCGACGCGCTCGGGGTCGAGTGCCGGGCCCTGGGAGCCAACCTGTTCGGCGGGGTGTGCGTCGACCTGCTGCGCCACCCGGCGGGCGGCCGGGGTCACGAGACGTTCGGCGAGGATCCCCACCTGGTGGGAGAGATGGGCGCGGCCCTCATCCGGGGCGCCCAACGCCACGTCATGGCGTGCGCCAAGCACCTCGTGGCCGCGTCCGTCGAGGACGGGCGCTACCGGCTCGACGTCCACATCGACGAGGACGACCTGCGCGACCACTACCTGCCGCCGTTCCACCGCTGCGTGGAGGCGGGCGTGGCCGCGGTCATGACCGCCTACCACCGCCTCGACGGCGAGCGCTGCGGCCATCACCGCCGCCTGCTCACCGAGTTGCTCAAGGACGAGTGGGACTTCGACGGCTTCACCGTCAGCGGGTTCGTGCTGGGCGTGCGCTCGGCCCAGGCCATGGCCGCGGGCCTGGACGTGGAGATGCCGTTCGCCTGGCGGTTCCGCAACCTGGCCCGGCAGGTGCGCTTCCGCCGCCTGGCGTCGGGGCGGGTCGAGGACGCCGCCCTGCGGGTCGTGCGGCGCCAGGTGTGGTTCGCCGACCGGACCGGCCAGGCGGGCGAGCCCGACCGCTACACCCCGGCGGCGCTGGGCGGGGCCGCCCACCGGGCGCTCGCCCGCGAGGTGGCCGAGCGCTCCCTCGTCCTGCTGCGCAACGAGACCGTGCGCATCGGGCCGGCGGCGGGCCATCCCGTGCTGCCGCTCGACGGGGCCGAGGTGGCGTCGATGGCGGTGCTCGGGACGATGGCGGACGCCCCGCTGACGGCGGGCCGGGCAGGGGCGCAAGACGACGGCGGCGGACCCGGCCGGCGGGGAGCCGCCCGGCGTGAGCGTCCTCGACGGGCTGCGGGCCATGTCCGACCGCTGGGTCATCAAGCTCGACCACCGGGCCGGCGGCGACCTGGAGGGCGCCCGGCTGGCGGCCGCCGCGGCCGACGTGGCCGTGGTGGTGGCGGGGCCGGAGGTGCGCGACGCGGGCGAATGGCCGGTGCGCCGCGGGCGGGACCGCCGCAGCCTGACCCTGCCGCCCGGCGAGGAGGCGCTGATCCGCACCGTGGCCGCGGCCAACCCCCGCACCATCGTGGTCCTGGTGGGCGGCGCGCCCGTCGTCGCCGAGTCCTGGCGCGAGCAGGCGGGCGCCATCCTCATGGCCTGGTACCCGGGGGCCGAGGCCGGCCACGCGGTGGCCCGGGCCCTGTTCGGCGAGGTCAACCCGGGCGGGCGCCTGCCCTGCACCTGGCCCCGGGCGGCGGAGCAGCTCCCGCCGCTGGGCTCGGGGCGGACCGTGCGCTTCGGCTCGCTGCACGGCTACCGGCTGATGGAGGCGACCGGCCGCTCCCCCGCCTACCCGTTCGGCTACGGGCTGACCTACACCACCTTCGAGCACGGCCGCATCACCACCCGGGAGACGCCCGACGGCCGCGTGCAGCTCACGGTGCCGGTGGTCAACACGGGGACCCGCCCGGGCGACGAGGTCGTGCAGGTCTACCTGGACGAGGCCCTGGGATCGGACCCGCGGCCCCTGCGCACGCTGCGGGCCTTCCGCCGGGTCACGGTGGCGCCGGGGATGGTGGCGAACGTCGAGTTCGAGCTGGGCCCGGACGTGCTGGGCCGGGCCACCGGGCGCTCGGGCGGCACCGTGCGGCTGCACGTGGGCAGCAGCGCCGACCCCGGGACGCACCACACCGTGAAGGTGTGAGCGCGACGCACCGCCCTGTGTGAGCGCGGCGGGCTCAGCCCGCCCCGTTCCCTCCCGGCGCCGGGCGGGGCTGGGGCTGGGCTGTCCTCCACCGGCACGCCCGCCGGCACCGACGGAGCCGTTGCCGCCGGGCGCCATCGTCGCGACAGGCTCCTCCTCGGGGTGCTGGCCATTGGCGCCGGGCAGCGGGACTGCCACCGGCTCGTGCGCGGTGTGGGCGAAGACCACCGAGGTGTGGAACGCCTCCATGGCGTCCACGAACTCGTCGTTCGCGTAGACGCTCCCGTCGATGAGCGGGCCCGCCCGGCCTTCGATGACGGCGACGACGTCCTCGCCGGCGATGGTCTTGTGGGTCTCGAGCGCGTGCGCCAACCGCAACACTTCGGCCCGATGATCGATCAGCAAGCGTCTCGGCCTCGTTGAGCAGCCGCGCCAGGTTGGACTCGATGCGCTGGCCCAGGTTGCCCTTGAGCAGGTCCTGCTGCTCGTCGTCCTCGTCGTCGGGCTTCGGGCCCGCCGCCCCTCCGCCCCCGACGCCCAGCCGGCGGTTCACGCCGTGCGAGGCGATCGTCTGCCCCATGCCCCAGTAGCCCTCCATCATGACGGCGATGCGAGGTGGCCTGCTCGAGGTCCCCCATCACGCCCGACGAGTTGTCGCCGCCGAAGAACAGCCGCTCCCCCGCCAGCGAGGCCAGGAAGACCTTGATGTCGGACTCGTACTCGCTGCGCCAGCTCGGTGAACTGGTCCTCGGGCTTCACGCTCGACACCATGCCGAGGTAGTTGCCGCCCTTCTCGATGGTGGCGAGGTCGATGGTCATCGTGCCGCCGCGTCCGGTAGGCGGTGACGGCGTGGCATGCCTCGTGCACGGCGATGGCGTGGCGCTCACGCTCGATGTACTCCACGTCCTCCGGTGGGCCCAGCTCCTTGAGGTGCTTGGCGGCGATGACGTCGGCCCAGGTGACGACCTCGCGGCCCTCGCGGATGGCGTTGATCAGCGCCTCGTTCACCAGGTCCTGGATGCTGGCTCCGGTGGCGTAGGGCGTGATCGTGGCGAGCCTCTCGACGTCCTCGTCGGTCAGCTCGTGCGACACCTTGTCGAGGTAGCCCTCGAACGTGCGCTTGCGGCCGTCCTTGGACGGATAGCCCACCTTGTACATGCGGTCGATGCGTCCCGGCCGCAGCAGGGCGGGATCGAGGGCCTCGGGCATGTTGGTGGCCATCATGATCAGGATCCGGTACTTGGGCGGCGGCTTCGGCTTCATGCCCAGCATCCGGCGGCCGTAGCGGTTGATGATGCCCCGCGGCTTCTTGAGGCCCGAGATCTGGGAGAGCAGGGCCTGAAGGGTGCCCATGCCACCGCCGCCGCCCCCCATGCCGCCCATGATGATGCCGGCACGCGTGCGGCCCGGCGTCTCGTCGGGCGTGGACGGCGCGTGCCTGGCCGGACGATCAGGACGACGGCACGCGCCGCGGGTGAGGCCCAGCGCAGATGGTCGCTGACGCCATCGGCCCACGGAGCGGGGCGACGCTGGGCGGGACCGGGGTTCACGGCGCCCCGGCTGCCCAGCGCATCGGCCTCGTCGAAGAACACGATCACGCCGCCGTAGCGGAGCGCCAGCCGGCGCAGCTTGCGGAACAGCGCCATCACCTTGAGGATGCCGACGCCCATGAACATGTTGATGAACGCGCCGGGGTCGACCGACACGAACGGCTTGCCCGTCTCGCCGGCGACGGCCTCGGCCATGAGCGACTTGCCCGTCCCCGGCGGCCCGTAGAGGAGGAGGCCGGAGGGCACCTGCCCGCCCTTCGCCTCGATCACGTCGGGCTTCTCCATCAGGACGACGTTCTCCTTGACCCGGTCGAGCACGTGGTCCTGGCCCCACACGTCGCTGAAGCGCCTCTCGACCTCCTCGGGCATGTAGGTGTCCACGCCGCCCCGGGACATGAAGTAGAAGATGGCGAAGATCTGGCCGACCGCGAAGAACATGAACAGGACGAGCTGGAGCACCATCGGCAGGAAGCTCCACACCCGCGACGGCAGCTCGACCAGCGCGGTGGCCGGCGGCACGTCGCAGATGGTCCCGGCGATGATGCTGATGATCACGATGCCGAGGACGACCTTGAAGCGCCCGCGACATGCGGAAGCGCGTGTAGTCGTTCATCCGCCCGGTGCGCCTCTCGAAGCGACCGAACACGGACTTGGTCCAGAACCGGTGATAGCGCTTCGAGTGCTCGGAGATCAGGTAGTGGACCTGGCGGAGCGCCTCGGCGACGAACAGCAGCTCCAGGAACCACTTGGTCTCGAACGTGTCCCGCAGGGCGTCGCCGAAGGTGTTGAACGGGTTGGCGTCGGCGTACTCGGCCCAGACGAAGAACCAGAACAGGAGGAAGATCAGCAGCAGGAACTTCACCCGGTCCCACCGCGCCATGGGCCGGCGGGTCAGGGGCACCTCCTTCGGCCCTCGCCTCGTGGACGATCCTGGCGGGGACCACCTCTGCCCCCGGCTCGGTCGTCACGGGCCCGTCCTGCGGCACGTCCGCGGCCTCGCCCGGTTGGTCCGGCGTCGGGGTGGTCACGAGGGCACCTCCTGGATCGTCCACGAGTCAACGAAATCCTGGATCTGGTCCTTGTAGGTCTCGAAGTAGCACTGCTCGTCGCAGCTGACGGTGAAGAGGAACATGCGCGTCGAGGGCGCGATCGCGCAGCACCGTCTGCTCGGTGATGAAGGTCTGGCCCTGGCTGGTGACCGCCCAGATCGTGTGGATGCCGCTGTAGCCGCCGTCGAACTCGACCGGCTCGTCCTGGAGCACCGTGTAGGTCGACCCGTTCGGCGGGCGGCTGCGACTCGAGCGTGATCGGGTCGAGGGCGGCGTTGCCGCCGCCCCGCATGGTCCTCAGGTCGAGGACCTCCCGCCGCTCGGGGCCGATCGCCTCGATCAGCACCCCGCCCGCGGGCACGGGCCCGTTCGGGGACCGTCGAGGCCTGCACGTCGTGCTGCCCGTCGCCGCCGTGGAACGTACGGACCCACCGCACCTGCTCGAGCCGCTCGAGCTCCCGCTCGGTGTCTCCGGGCCTGAGGTCGGCCGTCGTCGTACACCGCCCAGCCGTCGGGCACCCGGGCGTAGACGCCCATGTCGTCGTTCTTGATGTACTGATAGCCCGACGCGCAGCCGCTGAGGGCTGGTGCGGACACGAGCAGGACCCCCCCGAGGATCGCGGCGAACATCCTCATGACCACAATTCTCGCTGACTTCCGCACGAATAGCGACTGGTTGTCGCGACAACTGTCGAGAAGTTGCTGAGAACTTCCTGTTAAGACCCGAGGGCCTGGGACTCGGGCTCCTCGTCCAGCTCCTCGCGGCGCCGCAGTCGCCCCGGAATCTCACGCACGGTGACCGCGGAGGCGACGGGAACGCCGTCCCGTGCGGCCAGCTCCTTGCACAGGCGGTAGGCCACCCAGCCCACCACGGGCGGCGCCAGCAGCACGAGGAACCGGAAGGTCCACAGGATGGCGTTGACCGAGAGACCGAAGCTGGTGGCCAGCACGTCGGCGGCGCCGCCCAGGAACAGCACCGTGTAGAAGGAGATGGTGGCCATGCCGAGGGCGGTGCGGACCGGACGCTGCCGGGGCCGGTCCAGCAGGTGGTGCTCGGCGTGGTCGCGGGTCACCCTGGCCTCCAGGAACGGCCACGCGTACAGCAGGGCGAAGGTCAGGCCCGCGAGCAGGACGCCGGGGAAGAACGGGTTGGGGATCTCGAACCCGAAGGCGCGGATCTCCCACGGCGGCATGATGCGCAGGGCACCGTCGAGCCAGCCCATGTACCAGTCGGGCTGGCTGGCCGAGGACACCTCGGCGGGGTCGAACGGGCCGTAGATCCAGATGGGGTTGATCTGGAACACGCCGCCCAGGAAGGCCAGCACGGCGGAGGTGAGGAAGAACAGCCCCAGCGCCTTGGCCGCATAGGTGGGCCACATGCGCTCGCCCACCACGTTGTCCTCCCGCCGCCCCGGCCCCGCGAAGTGGGTGTGCTTCTGGCGCACGAGGATGGCCAGGTGGGCGGTGAGCAGCACGATGATCACCGCGGGGACCAGCAGGATGTGGATGACGTAGAGGCGGGCGATGATGTCCGGCCCCGGGAACTCGCCCCCGAACAGCAGCGAGGCCAGCCACGTCCCCACCAGCGGGACCGACAGGGTGACCGAGTAGACGATGCGCAGGCCGGTCCCCGACAGCTGGTCGTCGAGCAGCGAGTAGCCGAACAGGCCGTTGAGCATGGCCAGGATCAGCAGCGTGCAGCCGATGATCCAGTTGAGCTCCCGGGGGCGGCGGAAGGCGCCGGTGAAGAACACCCGGGCCAGGTGCACGGCCAGGGAGGCGAGGAACAGCAGGGCGGCCCAGTGGTGGATCTGGCGCATCACCAGCCCGGCCCGCACGTCGAAGCTGAGCTGGAGCGCCGAGCGGAAGGCCTCGGTCATCTCCACGCCCCGCAGGGGCCCGTAGCTGCCGCGGTAGACCACCACGTTCTGGCTGGCGTCGAAGAAGAACGTGAGGTAGATGCCGGTCAGCACCAGCACCACGAAGCAGTACAGGCCCAGCTCGCCCAGCATGAACGACCAGTGGTCGGGGAACACCTTGTTGAGCGCGGTGCGGGCCAGCTTGGCCGTGCCCAGCCGGCTGTCGATCCAGCGGGCCAGGCGGTGGGTCAGCAGGTGCTCGGGGCCGCGCCGCCGGCGCGCGTCCGCTCGCGGCGTCCCCGGGCCCGGCGCCGGCGCGTCGCTCACCGGCCCCGGTCCCAGAAGCCGGGGCCGACGGGGCCGGAGAAGTCGCCGGTGGCGATGATGAAGCCGTCGTCGTCGAGGGCCAGCGGGAGCTGCGGCAGTGGCCGGGCCGCGGGCCCGAAGATCGGCCGCGCCCCCTCCATGACCTCGAAGGTCGACTGGTGGCACGGGCACAGCAGCAGGCCCAGCTCCGCCTGGTACAGCCCCACGGGGCAGCCCACGTGGGTGCACAGCTTGGAGTAGGCGACGATGTCGTCGACGGTCCAGTCCTCCCGCCCGGGCTCGGGCTCGAAGCCCTGGTCGGGGCGGAAGCGGATCAGCAGCGTGGAGGCGTCGGCCGCGTCGGTGTACCCCTCGGGCCACACGGTGATGAAGCCGTCGACCTCCAGGTCGGCGGGGCGCACGGGGTCGCCCGACTCGAGCACGACCCGGATCGGCGCGTTCTTGTAGGGCGTCTCCTTCAGGCCCCGGCCCGGCCGCGGCCCGAGCGAGCGGACGGGGAACAGCAGCGCCACCCCCAGCGCCGCGCACGCCCCGCCGGCCGTGGCCACCAGGATGCGGCGCCGTCCCAGGCTCGACTGGCCGGCCGAGAAGTCGGCGCTGAACTCGGCGATCTCCTCCTCGCTGGACTCCAGCGGGTGGCGGTCCTCGGCCACCTCGTCCGCGGGCATGAAGTGCTTGGCCCACAGCACGATCCCCACGCCGATGCCGCCGAGCGCCAGGGCGAGCAGCACGCCCTCGGCCTGGGCCTGGCCGCCCTCCCAGTACACGATCGCCAGGGCGATCGCGGCCAGCATGGCCACCACGAAGCAGGCGGCGGCGCCGAGCTCGGCCCGCCGCCCGTCCTCGTCGGGTGCGGGCTCGGCACCATCGGGGCCGGTCACGTCGGGCTCGGTGAGGTCAGTCATCCTCGTCCTCGACCTTGTCCTCGGCCGTGGCCGCTCGGCGGACAGGGCTGCGGGTGCCGATCCAGCTCACCAGGGCCAGCAGCACGAGGATCCCGATGATCCAGGCCACGAAGCCCTCGGGGATCGGCCCGGTGCGGCCGATGGGGATGCCGCCGGGGTCGGCCGGGTCCTGGAGGTACTCGACGTAGCTGGCCAGGTCGTCGAGCTCGCTGTCGGTGATCACCTCCGGGCCGAACACCGGCATCTGGCCGGGGCCGCTGCGCACCGCCGCGCCCATCTGGGTCGGCGTCGCCTCCGACAGGCGTGGCGCGGCCCGCCCGTAGCTGAGGGCGCCCCCGCTGCCCGAGGCGCTGTGGCACGCCTGGCAGTTGGCCCGGTAGATCTCCCCGCCCTGGGCCAGGTCACCCTCGCGGGCGTCGACGTCCGGCAGCCGGGGGCCGTCTGTCGAGGGAGGCGACGTAGGCCACCAGGGCGTCGATCTCCTCCGGCGTGTAGGCCGGCTCCTTGCGGGTGGGCTGCTCCTCGCTGTCGGCCAGCGGCATGCGCCCGGTCGACAGGTAGTAGTAGGCCCCCGCCTCGCCCGCCCGCACGAGGGATGGGCCGCGGGTGCCCTCGGGGGCGTCGACGCCCTCGCCGTCGGGCCCGTGGCAGCTGGAGCACCCCGTGAGGTACAGCTCGCGGCCCTCGGCGATCAGCTCGTCGTCGCCCTCGTCCTGGCCGGGCGCGGCGGCGACCGCCAGGGGCGTGGCCAGCGCGGTGACCAGCAGGGGCGCGGCCACCAGCAGCCGGTGGAGTCGCCCGGTCATCGCAGCAGGTAGATGGTCGAGAACATCACCACCCACACCACGTCGACGAAGTGCCAGTAGTAGGAACACACCTCGACGGTCTCGTAGGTCGGCGCCCGGGACGAGCCCACCACGGCGGCGACGACCGCGCCCATGAAGATCAGCCCGGCCAGCACGTGGAGGCCGTGGAAGCCGGTCATCAGGTAGAACATCGAGCCGTAGGCGTGGTCGTCGATGCGGAACTCGGCCTGCACATACTCGACGACCTGGTTGCTGAGGAAGATCGCGCCCATGAGCGCGGTGATGCCCAGCCAGCGGGCGGCCCCGCGCCGATCCCCGCGGCGGGCGGCGACCACCGCGAAGTGGACGGCCCCGCTGGAGGCCACCAACACCACGGTGGCGGCGAAGGTGCGGGCCGTCTCGAGCTCGACGCCCTCTGCGGGCCACACGTCGTTGATCGAGCGGAGGGTGAAGTAGGCGGCGAACAGGCCGGCGAAGAACATCAGCTCGGACGCCAGCCACACCACGACCCCGACCCCGAGGGTCGACGGACCGCCGGGCGCCCCGTCGAGTGACGTGTCGGGCGCCGGAGCCGGAGGAGGGGTCGGCTGGGCGGTCACCGACACGGGTGTCGTTGTAGCAGAGCGGCGACCCGCCGTGCGGCAGGGGTCCCCGAGCGGGAGGGGCGGGTACCGTCGGGTCGGTGGCTGCGCCCGACCTCGGCGACCTGGTGCTCCGGTGGCGGCTCGATCCTGTCGCGCTGGTGCCGGTGGTGCTGGTGGGGGCGTTGTACTGGCGGGGGGTGCGGGACCTGGGGCGGCGGGGACGGCGCTGGTCGCCGGGGCGGAGCGCGGCGCTGGCGGGGGCGCTGGCCGTCGGGGTGGTGGCCACCCAGTCGGGGGTGGCCCGGTTCGAGGACGACCGGATGTGGGTCCACATGGTGCAGCACACGCTGCTCGGGCTGGTGGTGCCGCTGCTCATGGTGCTGGCGGCGCCGCTGACGCTGGCGCTCCAGACCGGGGGGCCGGCCACCCGCCGGGGCCTGAGGACGGCGCTGCGCAGCCGGCCGGCCCACATCCTGACCCACCCGGTGGTTGCCTGGTGCCTGTTCGGCGGGGGCCTGATCGCCATCTACCTGACCCCGCTGCTGGAGCTGTCGACCCGCAACCAGGCAGTCCACCTGGCCGTGCACGCGCACGTGGTCATCGCGGGCACGCTGTTCCTGGCGGTGCTGGTGGGCGTGGACCCGCTGCCCGGACGCCCGCCGCACGCGGCCCGCCTGCTGGCGCTGCTGGTGGCGGTGCCGTTCCACGCGGTGGTGGGGCTGGCCCTGCTCAGCGCGCACACGCCCGTGGCCCCCGACGCCTATCCCCTGCTGTCGGACCAGCGCACCGCGGCCGGCCTGTTCTGGGGCACCGGCGAGCTGTTCACGGTGACCGTGGCGGCGATCGTGGTCCGCCAGTGGTGGCGGGCCGAGCAGCGGGCCGCGGCCCGCGAGGAGCGGGCTATCGCCGCGTGTTGACCCGGTTCATGGCCGCGTCCACTCCCTCGGAGCGGATCAGCTCGACGGCGTCGGCCGCCTCGTTGACCGACACGTCCAGCTCCAGGCGGTCGCGCTTGCCGGGGCGCCGCAGCACGTGGTCGGAACCCTGCTCCTTGGTCACCGGCTTGCCCACCCCGATGCGCACCCGCACGAACTCGTCGGTGTGCAGGTGGGACTTGATGGACCGCAGCCCGTTGTGGCCGGCCAGGCCGCCGCCCCGCTTGACCTGGATGCGCCCGAGGGGCAGGTCGAGCTCGTCGTGGACGATGACGATGCGGTCGGGGTCGGTGATCCCGTGCCGCTTGACCAGCAGCGCCACCGCCTCGCCCGACAGGTTCATGTAGGTCTGGGGGAAGGCCAGCGCCACCCGGTCGTCCTCGATGCGGACCTCGGCCACCAGCGCCCGCTCGCGCGTGCGCTTGAGCGTGCCCCCGTGCCGCTGGGCCAGCAGCTCGATCACCTCGGCGCCGACGTTGTGGCGCGACGACTGGTACTCGCTGCCGGGGTTGCCCAGGCCGACGACGAGCAGGTCGGCCGGGGTGCCCCGGCGCTCGGCCGCGGCCCCCCGCCGTCCGAACAGCGACATGGTGGGCGAGCGCGTGGGGCCGCCCTACTCGCGCTCGGCCCGGGTGCTGTCGCCGCCCTCGCCCTCGGCGCCCTCGCCCTCGCCTTCCTCGCCCTCTCCCTCTTCGCCTTCGGCCTCCTCTTCCTCCTCGGCCAGCGCCAGGCTGGTGAGCTGGGCGATGACGATGGTCTCCTCGGGGTCGGCGTCGATGGTGACGCCCTCGGGGAGGACCAGGTCGGCGACGGTGAGGGTGTGGCCGATCTCCAGCGCGGAGACGTCGACCGAGAGGTGGCCGGGGATCCGGTCGGGCTTGGCGTGCACGATGATGGCGTTCATGATCTGGTCGACCACGCCCTGCTCGCGCAGCACCAGGATGGGCTCGCCCTCCAGCACGATCGGCACGTCGGTGGCGATGGGCTTGTCCACGTCCACGGACAGGAAGTCGATGTGGAGCACGTCGCGCCGCACGGGATGGCGCTGCATCTCCTTGACGATGGCGGGCGTGCGGGTGCCGTCCACCTCCAGGTTGATCAGCGCGTTGAGGCCCTTGTCGGTGGTCAGGGCCACCCGCAGCTCGCGCCAGTCGACGGTGATGGCGCGGGGCTCGGCCCCCCGCCCGTAGAGCACGGCCGGCACCTTGCCGGTGGCCCGGAGCCGGCGGGCCGCGGATGTGCCGGTGGGGCGGCCGACCTCGGCCACCAGGGTGATGTCGTCAGCCATCGGGTTCTCCTACTTCTGACGTCGCGCCGGAGCGCAGCGATGTGGGGACGGGACAGCCTAGCGGCGCCCCGCGCTGACCCGGCAACCGCCCCGGCCGGGTCAGCTCTCGTTGGCGCCGCCGAAGATCTCGCTCACCGAGGTGTCCTCGAACACGGCGTCGATGGCGTCGGCGATGATCTCGGCCACCGACAGGACCTCGATCTTGTCGATCTGCTTCTCCGGGGGCAGCGGCAGGGTGTTGGTCACCACCACCTTGGTGATCACCGAGTTCTTGATGCGGTCGATGGCCGGGCCGGACAGCACGCCGTGGGTGGCGGCCGCGCACACCTGGCTGGCGCCCCGCTCGACCAGCACCTCGGCCGCGGCCACGAGGGTGCCGCCGGTGTCGATCATGTCGTCGACCAGCACGCATGTACGGCCCTCGACCTGGCCGACCACCTCCTTGGCCTCCACCGTGTTGATCGCGCCCTTGACCCGGCGCTTGTGCACGATGGCGAGGTCGGCGTGGAGGGCGTTGGCGTAGCGCTCGGCCGCCTTGACCCGGCCCGCGTCGGGCGACACCACCACGAGGTCGTCGCCCATGTGCGCCCGCATGTAGTCGACCAGCACGGGCATGGCGGTGAGGTGGTCGAACGGGTTGTCGATGAAGCCCTGGATCTGGCCGCTGTGCAGGTCGACCGACAGCAGCCGCCCCGCCCCGGCCGCGGTGAACACGTTGGCGACGAGCTTGGCGGTGATGGGCTCGCGGGGCTCGGCTTTGCGGTCCTGGCGGCCGTAGCCGTAGAAGGGCATGACGGCCGTGATCCGCTTGGCCGAGGCGCGCTTGGCCGCGTCCACCATCTCCAGGTGCTCCCAGATGGAGTCGTTGATCGACATGTCGCCGCTGGCGCCGTGGCTCTGGATGATGAAGACGTCCATCCCCCGCACGGACTCGCCGAAGCGGCAGTGGATCTCGCCGTTGGAGAAGTCCTCGATGTTGGCCTCGCCCAGCTCGACGCCCAGGCACGCCGCGATCTCCTCGGCCAGGGGGCGGTTGGCCCTTCCGGACACGAGGTGCAGCTTCTTCTTGGTGACGAGCTCCATCGACCCTCCTCCCCCGCTCCCGGTGGCGGGTGCCTACCCGGTCCCTCCAGTGTAGAACGGCCCTGTTCGCGCCCCGGAAACGACCCGCGCCCCCGGTTCGAGCACCGCGAACGGCCCCACCACCGCGTCGTCACCGATCTCGGCGTGGGTGGCCACCGTGTCGCTCACGCTCGAGCGCTCGCCGACCCGGGTGTCGGTGAGCCGGGCGGACGGCCCGATCTCGCTGCCCGCGCCGACCGTGGTGGCGCCGCGCAGGATCGTGCCGGGGAACAGCGTGACGTCGGCCGCCAGATTCACGGTGGCGTCGACGTAGGTGGCGGCGGGGTCGACGATGGTGACGCCCGCCTCCATCCACGCGTCGTTGGTGCGGCGCCGCAGCTCGGCCTCTGCCACCGCCAGCTGGGCGCGGTCGTTGACGCCCTGGATCTCGCCGGGGTCGTCGGCCACCAGCGACACGACCGGGTGCCCGGCCGCGGCGAGGACCTCGACCACGTCGGTGACGTACAGCTCGCCCTGGGAGTTGTCGGGGGTGAGGCGGCGCAGCGCCGGGGAGAGCAGGCCGCGCCGGAACACGTAGATCGAGGTGTTGACCTCGTCGATGGTCAGCTCCTGGGGCGAGGCGTCGCGGTGCTCGACGATGCGGCGCACCCGGCCGTCCTTGTCCCGGACCACCCGGCCGTAGCCCCGGGGATCGTCGAAGCGGGCGGTGAGCAGGGTGCAGGCGGCCCCCGACAGGCGGTGCTCCAGCACCAGGGCGGTGAGGGTCTCGGCCCGCACCAGGGGGGTGTCGCCGGGCAGCACCATGACGTCGCCCTCGTCGGCGTCGTCGTCGTCGGGCAGGCCGGTGAGGCCCACCGCCACCGCGTCGCCCGTGCCTCGCTGGACCCGCTGCTCGACGTACTCGACGGGGACCGGCGCCGGTTCTTGCTGGAGGGTCTTCACCACCCGCTCCGCTGCGTAGCCCACGACCAGGACGGCCCGGTCGGCCCCGGAGCCGGCCACGGCGTCGATCACGTAGCGCACCATGGGGCGGCCGCACAGGCGGTGCAGGGGCTTGGGCCGGACCGAGCGCATGCGCGTGCCCTGCCCGGCGGCGAGAACTATGGCCGAGAGAGGACGCTCGCTCATGACACCGTTGTAGCGCCCGCGCGGGCCAACTGCGCGCTACCCCTGGTTCATCCCGCCGCGACCACCGAGCGCGGCCAGGGCGGCACGGTGGACCCGGCCGTTGGAGAAGAGGACGGGACCCCCGCCGTGGATGTCCCAGCGCCCGCTCAGGTCGCTGAACGACCCGCCCGCCTCGGTGACGATGGCCGCCAGCGCGGCGAAGTCCCAGGGCCCGCCGCCCAGCTGGATGCAGGCGTCGGCCCGCCCGTCCGCCACGAAGAGCGCCCCGTGCTCGACGGGCGGGACCCAGGCCGCGCCCGCCTCCCCGAGGCGCTCCGCCACGGCCCGCCGCCCGGGGTCGAGCACGTCGATCGGGGGGATGGCGCTGTAGCGGCCTCCCGCCAGGCCGCCGGCGTCGCTCACCCGGACGCGGTCCGCCCCGCCGGCCGCGCCGGCCCGCCAGGCTCCCCGGCCCCGGGCCGCCCAGTAGCGGCGCCCGCCGATGGGGCAGGTCGACACGCCCACCAGCACCTCGCCGTCGACCTCCAGGGCGATCTCGGTGGCCCATCCGAGGCGGCCGGCCACGAACAGGACGGTCCCGTCTATGCCGTCGAGGATCCAGCGGCGGCCCTCGGGCCCGTCCTCGCCGACCACCTCACCGACCTCCTCACCGACCTCCTCACCGACCACCGCGCCGACCACCTCACCGACCTCTTCGCCGACCACCTCACCGACCTCTTCGCCGACCACCTCACCGACCTCTTCGCCCAGCACCCCGTCGCCCGGGCGCTCCTCGGCCAGCAGCTCGCAGATGCGGCGCTCGACCGCGATGTCGGCCGCCGAGACCGGGCTCCCGTCGGCCTTCAGGTCGTGGGCGACGGCATCTCCGGTGAAGTAGCCGAGGCTGATCTCGTCGGCCGCATCGGCGAGGCGCAGGGCCAGGGCGAGGTCGTCGTCGATTTCGGGGGTCACGGGCGCCAGCCTGCCCGCAGCGCCGTCGACTGCGGCGCCGTCAGCACCGGGCCGTCAGCACTGGGCCGTCGGCTCCGCCCCGGTGATGCCGATGGCCACGCATGCCGAGCCGTCCACGTCGAGGGTGGAGGTCACGCCGGTGAGCAGCCACATGTCGACGTCCTTCTGGATGGTCACCGTCACCGAGTCGTCGGCGGTGGTGACGGTCGGCGTCGACCCCGCAGGTGAAGCCGGAGTGGGCCACGATGGCACAGGCCCGGTCGTGCGCCAGCTGGTCGTCGAGCACATCGGGGCTGCCGTTGCGGATGGCCTCTTCGTCGATGGCCTGGGCCCCGGCCCGGGCGGCCGCGTCGGCCACGTTGCGCGACTCCCGGTAGGCGACCAGGGTGCGGCCGCCGTCCAGCACCAGCCCGCACATGAAGATCAGCACCATCGCGAAGATCACGACGAAGGCGGTGACGACCCCCTCGTCCCGCGGCGGCCTCACGGCTCGCTCCGGTAGGGGTCGATCGGCTCCCACGCCACCTCGGTGAGCGTCACCGAGGTGCCCACGCCGAGGAAGTTGAGGTCGCTGGTGTTCACCACGCAGGTCACGGTGACCTTCACGTCGGTCCCGCGCCCGAACTGGTTGGTCGGCACGTCGGTCATGGCGACGACCGAGGCGACGGCGACGTTGGGATGCCCGCCGTCGCACGAAGAGGCGCTCGTTGCGCACCGTGTCTTCCGCCGCCGCCTGGGCCTGCACCTGGGCCGCGCCCAGGCTGTGCTGGAGCGACGCCGCCCGGGCCGCGTCGTTGGCGGCGCCCACGATGTCGCTGCGGGCGTCGGTGAGCCGGCCCGCCAGCACCAGCAGGAACAGCAACGACACCAGGATGGGCAGCACGATCACCATCTCGGTGGTGATCAGGCCCCGGTCGCCGGGGGCGCGGTGCGGCGGCCGGGGTCGGGTCACGGCTGGTTCGGCCGGAAGCGCTCGACCGACGACACGGCGACCTCCTGCACGTGGAAGCTCACGGTGGCCCCCGGGAAGACGAACACGGGGATCACGTCCGCGTCGACCTGCATCTGGACCGTCTCGCCGTTGACCAGGTCGCCGTCGGACCACTCGATTCTGGAGCAGGGTGGGCGCGAGGTCGTCGAGCATCTGGGTGGCTTCGTTCTGACCCTCGATGACGGACGCGGGCGTGCCGCCCACCGCCGCGGTGCGCGCACCGTCCTGGGCCGCCGCGCTGGCCAGGGCGACCGCGTGGAAGTAGAGGCCGCTCTGCACGATCATCATGATCAGGAACAGGAACGCCGGGGTGGCGATGACCAGTTCGGTGGTCGCCACCCCCGCGTCGCCGCGCAGCCGGCGATGGCGCATCAGGGGTTCGGTGTTGAGGCTGGTGACGACCTGGTTCTGGCGTCCACGGATGGCCGGGACGATCACGACGAGCGCCGCGATGGCGGCCGCCGCCAGCGTGCCGGTGATGAGCAGGGTCTCGACCGTGATGCCCCGGTCGTCCTCGCGGGCCTGCTGGAGCCGCGACCACTGCAGCTGGATGAAGGGGATGAGAATGCCGAGCATGTCAATTCTCTCCTTGTGGTGGACCTAGACGGAGTTGAGGATGGCGTCGACCGCGGGGTAGCCGATCAGGATCAGGAAGCCGAGGAACAGCAGCACCACCGGAACGGCCATCTTCTCGGTGCTGGACTCGGCCTTGGACTCGGCTTCGGCCAGGGCGTGGTCACGCAGCGAGCCGGCCTTCACCGCCAGCGACTCGCGCACCTTGGCGCCCTCGGTGCCGGCCAGCGACAGGCTGGAGGACAGCTCCTCCAGCTCGGCGATGCCGAGCTCGGTGCCCAGGCGGCCCAGCACCGCCCACGGCGTCTCGCCGGTGAGCGCGGTGACCTCCAGCGCGTTGTGCAGCTGGGCGAAGGCCCAGCCCCGGCCGATGGCGGCCGCGTCCCGCAGGGCGCTCTCGACCCCGGCCCCGCCGGCCAGCGAGATGACCACCAGGTCGAGGAACGACCCCAGCGCGTGCTTGAACGCGTCGCGCCGCTCCGCGGCCTCGTCGCGCAGGGCGAGGTCAGGGACGAAGAAGAACAGCACGGCCAGCGCGATGCAGGCGCCGACCGGGATGTAGACCGGGAAGCCCACGCCGCTGGTGGCCCCCACCAGGCTCAGCAGCAGCGGCAGCATGAAGCCGAACAGGGCGCACAACACCTTCTGGGCCACGTGCTGCTGCAGCGACCGGCCCACCAGCCGCAGGTCGGCCTCGACCGCCTTCATGTTGAAGCCGAGGGTGCGCAGCAGGCCGGCGACGGAGTCGCCGACCGTGCGGCCCAGCAGGTTGGTCACGCCCCCGCCCTGCACGTCGGCGGGCAGGCTGGCCAGCGCGTTGCGCCGCTGGAGCCGGTCGATGGCCGCCTGCAGCGGCGGCGCCGACGGGAAGAGCAGGCGCCACGACGCCAGCACACCCGCCCCGAAGACGGCGCCCAGCACGATGGGGACGATCACGGCTGCGTCGCCTCCGTGCGCAGGAAGCGCTCCTCGTCCTGGTACCGCACGATGGGGACGATCACGGCTGCGTCGCCTCCGTGCGCAGGAAGCGCTCCTCGTCCTGGTACCGCACGTGGGGACTCACGGCTGCGTCGCCTCCGTGCGCAGGAAGCGCTCCTCGTCCTGGCACCGCACGTGGGACATCACGGCTGCGTCGCCTCCGTGCGCAGGAAGCGCTCCTCGTCCTGGTACTGGAAGGCCCGGGCCAGCCACAGGAAGGCGCCCCCGAAGCACAGGCCCACCACGCCCAAGACCACCTGGCCGAAGAAGGTGCCGTAGGGCGTCAGGTAGTTGCGGTTCAGCACCAGCAGCAACAGCGCGAACCCGCTGGTGAACCCGGTGATCACCTTCACCGCCGTGTGGACCCGGGCGCGGCTGGTCTCGATGCGCAGCTGCATGTTGACGTTGGCCCGGGCCGAGGTGGCCAGCCGGCCCAACAGGTCGCCCAGCCGCTTGGGGCTCTTGTCGGCCGCCAGGATGAGCGCCGCCACCACCAGGTCGCCGCTGGGCTGGTCGATCTCGTCGGCGAACTCGCGGAGCGCCGGGGCCAGGCGGTCCCGTTCGAGCCGGGCCGCCAGGCGCACCACCTCGCGCCGGATGGGCAGGGGGGCGACGGCGGCGGTGGCCATGATCGACTGCTCGAGGCCGCCGGAGCCCGCCATGGTGTCGCGCAGCATCTCGGCCCAGGCGGCGATGGCCTCCGTGCGGTCCAACCGCTCGCGCCGCGCCGTGCCCCCGCCCAGGAGGCTCGGGGCCATGAAGCCGGCGATGGCGGCCCACACCGCCGCCATCGGCCAGAAGGTGAGGGCCCCGATGACCACGGCCGCGCCCAGCCCGAGCGCCAGGCGCAGCGTGAAGTTCTCGACCAGCTGGGACAGGTCGGTCTGGGAGGAGAGGCGGCGCGGCGCGACCTCGCCCGGCTGCACCGGACGCAGCGCCACCGCCGCGGTGACGATGCCGAGCGCGAAGAGCGCGCCAAGGAGCGCAACGACAGGGATCAACTTGACCAGGGCACCCAGCGCCCGCCTCCTACCCGCCCGGCGAACGGATCTGTACCCGGGCGAAGCTAGTGGACCCCGGGAGCGTGCGGTACGCGCCCCCCGAGCCTTCAGGCGGCTCCCGCGGCCAGGTAGACGTTGAGCTTTCCGACGCCGCCACCGGGGGTGAGGCCGGCGCCCACCACGGTGGCTGTCCACGCCCCGCCGGCCAGGGCGGCCGCGCCGGTGAGGGCGTCCACCGCGACGGTGGTGCCGTGGTGACGCGCCGCCAGGGCCCTGACCAGCGCCAGCATCGCCGCAGGGTCGAGGTCCAGCGCCCGGGCCGGCAGGTGGACCGACAGGCGGGCGTCGCCCTCGGCCCGGCTCTCGCAGCACAGGAAGACCATGCGGTGCCAGACCGGCGCGGCACCGTGCTCGGCCAGCTCGTCCAGCAGATCGGCGGCGCAGGCGTCGAAGCGGCGGGCCACCACCGAGATCGAGGCGGCGTTGGCCCGGCCAACGGTGCGCAAATAGAGCTTGTGGCCGAGCCGGCCGGCGGCGTCGACCTCGACGGTGGCGAAGTGCGGGACCAGGAACGGCATGCCGTCCACCCGGCCGGCCAGCGCCGCCAGCGGGGGCCAGCGGTCGCCCAGGCGCGCCAGCGCGGCGGGGTCGATGCCGACGTTGCCGTACACCTTGAGCCCGGCCAGCTCGCCGGGGTGTTCGGCCCGGTGCACCAGGCCGAACGTGGTGGCAAAGCGGGTGCGGGCCGGGACGGCGGGCGGATCGGGGAACAGGGTGTCCACGAAGGCACCCAGCTCGCAGGCCGCCAGGTCCCGGGCCGCGGCCGGCAGCCGGTCCACCAGGGCGGCCAGCGCCAGGCGCTGGGCCGCCAGGCGGGGCCCGAAGAACGGCATGCCGGTGGC
>CAWDIO010000004.1:0-262835 GCA_963802385.1 uncultured Acidimicrobiales bacterium
GCTGGCAGCCGGTGTTCGAGCGGCTCGTCGGCGAAGGTCACACCGTTCACGCGCCGCCGAACCAGCGGGCTACCCGTACGACGCTTCATACACGGAGTCGGTCATCGACCAGCTCGACCGCCCCGCCCTCCTCGTGGGCCACTCGTACGGCGGTGCCGTGATCACGGTCGCCGGCAGCTCGGACAAGGTCGCAGGACTCGTATACGTCGCCGACGTCGCGCCCCACGAGGGTGAGTCCGTCAACGACCTCCAGGGGCACTTTCCGTCGCTCACGATGGGCCCGATCGTGCACCCCCTGTCGTCGTCCGACGGCACTGTGGAGGTCTCGATCGACCCCACGCGGTTCCACGATCTCTTCCGCGCCGACATCCCGGCCACCAAGCGGCGTTCATGGCGACCTCGCAGCCGACGGTCTCAGCCACGGCGTTCGACGATCCCGCCACCGCCGCCGCCTGGCGGACGAAGCCGCGTGCTGGGCCGTGTTCGGCACCGCCGACTACCCGGTCGCTCCGGAGCTCCACCGCTTCTCCTACGACCGCGCCGGCTCGACGGTCACCGAGGTCGAAGGCGCCTCCCACGTCCTCATGAGGTCGCAGCCCGACCTCGTCGCAGGCGTCGTTAGCGAGGCCGCCATGGCAAGCGCGGTCAACCAAGCGGCGTGAAGAACAACGGCGTCTCGACCCCGGGTCGCCAAATGCCGGGTCGAAACGCTGCTTGCCGGCGTCGCGCCGACAAGTTGTGGATCAGCCAAGATTTTCTGGGCGGAACAGCCTTCCAGCACGCTAGGTCGCCGCCCGTTGCCGTTCGAGACGAGCTAACCGGGCTTGTTCGCCGTAGGCGACCTTCGCACCGGCTCGACCAAACGCGTCGCTGCCGCAGTCGGCGAAGGATCCGCCGCCGTCCGATCGGTCCACGACTTCCTGGCCTTCGAGCTCTGACGAGTGCGCCCGTCAGTCGACCGAAGGAATCGATTAAAAACGGCGCACGTAGGCAGGCAGGTCCGGCCACCGCCGCGATCCAACAACTGATCGGCGCCGCGGTGACGGGGAGACAGCGTGCGCCGCGACGCCGGCGAGCTCGAGCAACGCATCGATGTCGTCAGCAGTTGGCGCGCTGGCGCCAGCGGCTTCAAGAACGCCTCGAGCCAATCGTCACGAGTCGTCGCCGTCTCCCTTGGATCGCCCGGACCGGCCTTCGCCCCGACGTTGCGGACGTCGATCGGCTCGTCGGATTCGCTGCACACGACGATCCTGTGCAAGTCGTGGCCGCAGCTGGTGTGGTGCAGCACGAGCGGAGTGCCCTCCGGCCCGGTCAGCCAGCGCTCGCCCACGCCGCGATCGTGGCGAGCATTGGCTAGACCTCCTGGCCCACGTACACCGGGGCCGTGGGATTCCGATGGACTCATCGGCGGCAAATCCTCGTCGAGAGGGGGTCTACAGGCGCTCGAGGATGGTGGCGTTGGCGAGGCCGCCGGCCTCGCACATGGTCTGGAGGCCGAGCGGGCGCCGCGCGCTCCATCGCGTGGACCAGGGTGGTCATGATGCGGGCGCCGCTGGCGCCGAGGGGGTGGCCGAGGGCGATGGCCCCGCCGTTCACGTTGACCCTGTCGAGGTCGGACGCCGGGCTCGCGTTGCCAGGCCAGCACGACGCTGGCGAAGGCCTCGTTGACCTCGAACAGGTCGATGTCGTCGAGCGAAGCCCGGCCCGGCGCAGCACCTTGTCGGTGGCGGGGATGACGGCGGTCAGCATGTCAAGTCGGGTCGTCGCCCACGACGGCGAAGCTGTGGAGCCGGGCCTTGGGGTGAGCCCCAGCTCGGCGGCCGTCTCGCTGGTGGTGATGAGGAGGGCGGCGCTGCCGTCGTTGACCTGGCTGGCGTTGCCGGCCGTCACGTTCCAGGCGATCTGCGGGAACCGGGCGGCGTAGCCCTCGTCGTAGAACGCGGGGCGGAGGCCGGCGAGGACCTCGAGGCGTGGTGTCGCGGGCGGATGCCCTCGTCACGGTCGATGACCCCGAGGTGCCGTCCTCGCGGGTGATGGCGACCGGTGCGACCTCGGGCATGAACAGGCCCGCCTCGGCGTGGCCGCGGCCGCCCGCTGGTGGCTGGCCGCGGCGAACTCGTCCATGTTCGCGGCGGCTGATCGCCCACTTGGCGGCGATCAGCTCGGCGCTGATGCCCTGGGGGACCAGGCCCGCCGGGTAGCGCGCGGCGATGCGGTCCCCACGGGTCCTTGCCGCCGGGGACGTTCGACCACATCGGGACCCGGCTCATCGACTCGATCCCGCCGGCGATGACCATGTCGTAGGCGCCGGCGATCACGCCCTGGGCGGCGAAGTGGACGGCCTGCTGCGACGACCCGCACTGGCGGTCGACGGTGGTGGCGGGCACCGACTCGGGCAGGCCGGCGGCGAGCACGGCGTACCGGGTGATGTTACGGCCTGCTCGCCGACCTGGTCGACCAGCCGCCGATGACGTCGTCGATCGCTGGCGGGGTCGACGCCGGTGCGCTCGACCAGCGCCCGCAGCGAGTGGGCGAACAGGTCGACGGGGTGCACCTCCGACAGCGCGCCGTCGGGCTTGCCCTTGCCGATCGGGGTCCGCACGGCGTCGACGATCACTGCGTCACGCATGGGGTGGCTCCGCTTCTTCGTTGGTGGGCTTTCAGGTGGTCGGCGACGACGGGAGCGGCAGGTTCTGAAGGCGGAGCTCGCCGTGGGCGACGAGCCGGCCGTCAAGGTCGACGACGTCGACCTGCCACAGCTGCTGCGTTCGGCCTTGGTGGAGGACGCTCGCCTCGACGGTGACGCGACCTGCGGTCATCGGTCGGAGGAATTGGGTGGTTTGGTGAGGCCGACGGCCAACATCCCGTCCTCGCGGACGGCGACGCTGGCGCCGATACTGGCGGCGTCTCGACGGCGGTGGTGTAGACGCCGCCGTGTACGACGCCCCAAGGCGTGTGATGCTCCGACCCGAGGTCCATGTGGCCCCGAACCCGGCACGTCGTCGCCTGGTCTTCGCCAGCCGGGTCGCGATCATGAAGGAGCTGAGGTCCTCCGACGCCGGCAGATCGATGGGCTGGATGTGTTTCACGATCGCTCCTCAGCGTGCTCGGCGCGGCGCAGGACGTCTGCAGTGGGGAGAAGCCGCCGCGGGACGACCAGACCTCGCTGCGCTCAAAGAAATGACCGTCGGCGACAGCGGACGACTCGCTCGCCAGCAGCAGGTCGACGACCTCGTCGTAGGAGCCGTCGGGCGCGGTGACGGACATCGACGCCGCCACCAGCGATGTGGGCGCAGGTTGATCGAGCACAGCTCCGCCCGTTCCAGGTGGGCACGGTACACGCTCATGAAATGGGCCGGGTACCAGCAGTCGATCGCCGACACGACGAGGAGGTGTCCGCCGAGTGATGGGTCCATAGGCGAGATCCAGAGGAAGTCGCGGGTCGAGCGCTCCACGGAGACGGGGCGGTACTCGAATCCGCGGTGACCGGCGGCAGCGTTGGCGACGGCGTGCTCATCGGGGCGTAGACCGCTGCAGGAGGGCCCCGCGGGGGCTGTGCGTCTGCCACGCTGTTCGGTCCCTGGTAAGCCGATGCCAGAACGGTGGCAGTGGCGAAGGTTCGACGCTGGGCGAAGGCGACCGCAGTGAGCTCGAGGCCATCGACCCCGCTGCCGTGGAGGTCTCGGTGCGGTCGTGGCCCGCCGTGGCGGGACCGAGCACCTGCCCGTCGTTCGACGGGCCGACTTCGTGGCGTCGTGCCTCGGCGCCGCCTCGAGAGCAAGACGGAACGGGTAGCCCGCGGTCGGACCATTGGAGGCCCACCACCCGAAGTCGAGTGCGGGCGGAGGTTCGTGCCGTGCTGCGGCCGTGACGTCACTCACCCCCGGAGGCTGGTACAGGTCCTTGTTCCGGCACTGTGAGTATGAGGGAGCGATCACGGTTGCTCCCCACACGTGCGTGCGTGACGTGGGTTCTCCGGTACTCGCCCTGGCGTTCCGGGCCTGGGTTGCCTTGACGGTCTTGCTGGGGTCCTTGGCGAGAACCCGTTCGAGGAATCGCGCATCAGCGCGGCGATTTCGTCTCCCTTGTCCTCGAGCGCGAAATGCCCGGTGTCGAGGGCATGGAACTCGGCATCGGGCAGGTCGTCCAGGTAGTGCCGCATGTTCGCTTCCGGAAAAAGCCGTCGTTCGCGCCGGTGGCAATGAGCGCGGGAGGTTGGTGAGCCCGGAGAACTCGAGCAGCCCGTCGATCGTGGAGGGGCGATTCCGCACTTCGAACAAGTGGTCGAGCATGATCTCGTCGACGCCCGGTCGGTCCAGCAGCGCCTGATCGACCAGCCAGCTGTCCGGGTCTACCAGCGACGGGTCAGCCACACCCACGAGGTACTGGGCCCTGGTGCTTTCTGGCGTCAGGAATCCGCGGATGGCGTTCCGGTGCTCCTCCGAACCGTCCTGCCAGAAGCCCGCCATCGTCGCGAAGAACTCTTCTCCGCCATCCTCGCCGTACAGCGGGCCGTTCTGGGCGACGATGGCCCAGACAGCATCGGGATGCTTGACGGCGAGCCGGAATCCGATCGCCGCGCCGATATCCATCATGTAAGGCGCGAAACGGCGGACGCCTAGCGCATCGAGCAGATCGTCGATGACCTCGGCGACATGGTGGAAGCTGTATGTGAACCGTGACGGGTCAGGGGCGTCGCTGTGCCCGAACGCCGGGTAATCCGGCACGATGACGTGATAGGCGTCAGCTAACTGCGGGATCAGGTTGCGGAACATGTGCGACGACGAGGGGAAGCCGTGCAGCAGAAGCACCACAGGCGCATCCTTCGGGCCGGCTTCGCGGTAGAAGATGTTCAGTCCGTCAATCGTGGCCGTCCGGTAGTGCGTAGCTGCTGAAACTCCGCCGCCGTGTGCGTCCGCGGCGGAACGGTCGATCATGGTGGTCATCGTGGGCTCCTCACGCCTCGTAGAGCCGAGCATCAGCGCGGCCTCGGGCTTGCCGAGGGCTCCAGCCTCCTTGAGGATCGGCGGGACGCCGGGTCGGAGACGAACCTCGCCCACCCCTCCTCGTCCATGTCGAACAGCCCCCAGACCCGGTTCTCCTCGGTGGGATCGCGGAACACCGTCACACCCTTCGAGCCGTGGAGGGCGCGCTTTTCGGCGGCCTTCGTGCTGAACAACTCCAGGAATCGGTCGACGTTCTCGACGGTCGTCGTTGCCAGGATCATGACTTCCTCCTTCAGAATGAATCGCTTCGGATGTCCCGCCCGGACGCGTGAAGCCCGGCTGCAGCTCCTCGAGGTCAGGCGTCGGTGATGTCGTGGATATCTAGCGTGATGGCGGTCACGCTGCGATCGGGGGTGCCGTCGGGGTTGCGGCGGTAGACGCGGCGACGGGTGGGGAAGGCCAGGCCGTCGAAGGTCTTGTAGCCCTCGGTGTAGTGAGCGACTCGGTCGTCGGCATTGACCTCGGTGGTGTAGTCCAAGCGGCGGAGCAGCCCGTCGGCGCCGAAGTAGAAGACCTGCTCGGAGCTGTGGGTGGTGATCCTGGCGGGGAAGGTGACGTTCAGCCGGCGCCAGGTCTCGCCGTCCTCGTGCCATGGGCCGGCCTCGCCAGCCTGGACGCCGGGGTAGGTGAGCAGGAACGGGGTGGTGAGGTAGTTCCACATCCCGTAGCTGAGGAAGTAGCCGACCTGCAGGGCATCCCACGGCGAGGACAGGTCGGAGCCGGCATAGGAGGAGCGGGGGCTGGTCCGGCTGTCTATGGTCTGGCCGTCCGCCGTCTGAAGAACAACCCGTTCAGGGTCGGTGTCGAAGGTCAGAATCTGACCGGGCGCGGTCCAGGGGGTGAAGACGGCGTGCTGGCGGCGGGCGTCGATCGTGAGCGTTTCGTCCAGGAACCCGTCGGGGAATCCCTGCTGTCCCCAGAACGGGCCGCCGACGTCCAGCTTGGCGGTGAGCGTGCTGACGCCCAACCACCGCTCGAGCCCGCCGTGCGCGTCGAGGACTAAGTCGAGCAAGTCACTCATGTTCGGCTCCACTTCTGCCCGGTGCCACGCCGCCGGACGGTGTGGTCTTGCGCGGCGGCGCCAACGCGTCGCGAGACTCCGAGCCAGGGATCGGTGGCGTGCGGAGCAGCTCGTCCATCGTCGTCTCCTAGATTCAGACAGTCGTGTCGCCGCCGGCCCACCAGCTCGTGATGAGCGCGGCGTACTCGTCGGCTCGGTCCTCCCAGGCGAAGTGCCCGGAATCGAGCAGGTCGAGCTTGCTCTTCGGCAGCCGCTGGTGGAGGTACTCGGCGTTGAGCAGCGGCACCGCCGGGTCGTGCGCACCGTTGATGATCTGCACTGGGGTCTGGATCCCCGGCAGCAGGTCGGCGAGGACCGGCAGGTCGGCCGGGTAGGCGCGCACGTAGCGCATCGACTCGACGAAGCGGTCGCCCTCGTAGGACGAGAGGTAGTCCTCGCGGGTGGGCTCGGGCAGCGCGTAGCGCGTGATGTTTTGGCTCAGCGCGCCGGCGATGAGCTCCCGCGGGTCGGCGCTGCGGAAGGCCTCGGTGTCCGGGGCCTCGACCACCTCCTTCACGATGTCACCGAGCTGGAGCGGGTAAGCGGCGCCGCCGCTGCCAATGACGAGGCTCCGAAAGCGACCTGGATTTGCGGCCGCGGCGAAGAGCAGGGCCGAGGTGCCGATGTCAGGTCCGACAGCGTGTGGACGCTCGAGCCCCAACGCGTCGACGAGGCGGATCACGAACTCACCCATCGCTCGCGACGACAGCAGCTCGTCACGACGCTCGGAATGACCGAAACCCGGCAGGTCGACCGCCACCAGATGCGCGTGCTCGGCCAGTCGCGCCCACATCGGCTCGAAAGCGAACAGGCTCTCCGGCCACGGGCTCAGCAGGAGCGCATCATCGCCCCGATCCTCGCTCTCGGCGAACCGGATCGACAATCCATCGATCGTGCGGAACCGCGGTTGGATCGTTTCGCTCATCGTTGCCGTCATGGGGGGCTCCCCTTCTTGGTGATCAGCGGATGCCCGGTGCCCTCGACGGACTCCCGACGGTCTGTTCACTGAACCGTACACGATCATCGGTTCAATGACAAGACCGATGCGGTAGAGTGACCGGTATGGCCCTAGGGAAGGACTACGAGCTCCAGGACTGCCCGATCGCTCGCACGCTCGAACTCGTCGGCGAGCGCTGGACGCTCCTCGTCATCCGCGACTGCTTTCTCGGCGTACGCCGCTTCAACGATTTTCTGGCCCACCTCGACATCCCACGCGCCGTGCTGGCCAACCGGCTCGACCGCCTCGTCATCGAAGGGATGCTCGAACAACGCGAGTACCGCCCCGGCCGCAACGAATACCTCTTGACCGATCGGGGACTGAGCCTCTGGCCGATTCTCCACTCCCTAGCCGAGTGGGGCGATCGGCAGGCAGCCCCTCGCGCCGGTCGCCGCCGCGTCTTCGCTCATGTCGAGTGCGGCACTGATCTCGACGCTGCCGGCGCATGCCCCACATGCGGAGTCGTTCCCGAGCCAGGCGACGTCGAGATCCGACCTGGGCCCGGAGCCGAGTTGGCGCTACGCGACGACCGCGTGACCTGTGCGCTGTTCCGTCCCCACCGCATCCTCCAACCACTCGAACTCACGACTGCGGGCTCGACGAGGTTGTCCGAGATCTCGTAGAAGTCTGAGTGGCGGTACTCCGGACTCGTTCGCAGGGGGAGGGGCCAACACCCATCGGCATAAACATATTGGAGCACCTGCTGAGAGGAGCGAGGGGCGCTCTCGGAGGGGAGCGGGAAGAGGGGGGGCCTCGAAGATTGGTTCGAGGTCGAGAAGGAGAACAACTGTGGACTTCCTAGTCGAATTCGAGATCAACGTTCCGGACGGAACTCCGGAGTCTGAGGTCGAGAACCGTGAGCACGCCGAGGCGTCCGTCGCAGCCAAGCTGGTGGACGAAGGACATCTTCTCCGGGTGTGGAAGCGACCCGTCGCACCCGGCGAGACCAAAGTCCTTGGCCTCTACAGCGCCGACAGTGAAACTCAGCTCGACGGTCTGCTCGCCGCTCTGCCGCTCTTCGAATGGATGCACATCACCGTCACGGCCCTCGAGGCTCATCCAAACGACCCGGCGGTGGCCCGGGCGACCGACCTCGGGGCCGGTGGGGAGCCAGCCATGATCCATCGGCTTCCCGACCCTCGCCTCACCCACGTCTACCGCTTGGAGGCCACCCTCGCCCAGCCATTCGATCTCGGCCAGACCGCCCAGGGCCATCGGCGCATTGTGCCCCTGACGGGCGGGACGTTCACCGGTCCCGAGCTCAACGGAACGCTGCTCCCGGGCGCCAGTGCCGACTGGCAGATCGTCCTGCCTGACGGTACCGCACTCGGCGACATCCGCTACACGCTCCAAACCGGTGGCGGCGATTTACTCTACGTCCAGTCGCGAGGCGTGCGCCACGGCAGCGCCGAGGTCCTCGCTCGTCTCGGGCGCGGTGAGGAGGTTGATGCCAGCGAGTACACCTTCCGGACATCAACGCAGATCGAGACCTCGGCCCCTGATCTTGACTGGCTGAACAAAGGCGTCTTCATCAGCGTCGCCGGCCGCCAGGCCGCCGGCGTGATCTACGAGACCTACCTCGTCGAATGAGCGTGCGCGTGCCCGGCGGCCCGACACGTGAGCACAGCCGCGCACGCCAGACGACCGGAGTTCCTGAGGGGATGGTGGGCGCCGTGACGAGCCGAGCGGACCGGGCCGCGGTACTCGAACGGTGGGCCGACGATCTACCGAGGATGAACTGCGTGAAGTCGACATGTCCACCCTTCGAGATATCGCCGAGCTCGCCGAACGGCGAGTGGTCGTTCGACCTCGAACCCACCGAGGCCGTCCGCCGGGCGCGTCTGGCCCGTCGGAGCTGGTCAGAGATCGCGGCCATGCTCGGTGTCTCGAAGCAGCCACGCAACGCAAGAACGGTCCTGGCCCGACGGCCGCCTGACTCCGCCCGACAAGCCCACACCACGCATAACAGCAGGTGAGAAGAAGCGCCCCGACCACTACATACCCGGCCTCTTGTGCACCTTGGTGCCCCCATAACGTCTGTCGTAGCGGTCTCCCCGAGTGTCACCCATGTGCCGTTGGAGGGCACGGCTATCACGCACGGACACTTTGCATGTGCTTGCGAGCAAGGGGTCACATTCGGACGTCTAGTGCGCACCCGCCGCGTTCCCGGTTGGGTCGCGCTGAGCCAGGCGTCTGACCAGAGGTGGATCGGCAGGATCTTCTAGTCGTGGCGCCGATCGGTCCTCCGTGTTCGCTGACGGGTCCTTGGAGTCCGACGCTGCAGTCATCAAGTGGTCCCTGTGTTGTCCTACAGCTCGGCGAAGCGCACGCCGGTGTTTCGAGGTCTGCGAAGCGGTCATGAGGCCCTCGCGGGCCAGGGCTCGGCAGACGCAGGATGTGCTCACGTCGAGGCTGGCGGCGATGGCCGGGGCCGACAGTCCCCGCTCAAGCCCGGCGACAAGCGCAACACGTGAGACGCGTGATGTTGGCTGTCGTCGAGCCGTGCCGGCGACCTCGAGGCGGCGGTACACGGTCGCCGACGAACAGCCCAGGTGGTAGGCGATGTCATGCGCGACCAGCCGGCCTGGTACAGCTCGACGCACTCGTCTGGGGCACCCTGGGCTGGCCCCGGGGCCGAGCGGCGGCGATCTATGCCGGCATGGATCAACCATCTCCGCACCGTCTGGGTGCTGACGCCGCGCTGCTCGCCGATATCTCTGAGGCTGAGCCCGCGCTCGGTGTAGCGGTGGGCGAGCTCGTCGTCAGACGGACCCAGTCGCTCAGCAACCGGGGAGCGACGCTCGATGCCGAGCCGGGCGAGACGGAAGTACACGAGACTGGCGCTGCAGCCCAGCAGATTGCTGATCTCCGCACCGCTGCGATGCTCATCGCAGTAGAGCCGCCTGATCTCATTGTCGTCGACGTCGCCGCGAGGCGCGACCGCGTTGTGGCGACGGGGCACACCGGCGGCGACCAGCCAGTTGTGCACCGTCTGGGATGCAACTCCGAACTGGACCGCCAGAGCCGGGATCGAGTGGTGGTCATCGACGTACGCCCTCACAAGCGCCGCCACATCCGGTCTGCCAACCGCTCGCGGCATCACCCCCAGCTTCCCACCTACGCATCTCGGCGGTGTGCACCGAACCGTGCGCGGCCCTCGCCTCCCGAGCCGCACCAGCCCGCCCGCGCTCAACCGACCGCAACATTCCCAAGGGCCGGCCTCACAGCAGTCACCGAATCTTCGCAGCAGCTCACCCCAACCACCGAGATTTCCGCCGTCGTCCCAGGTCAGACATGGTGTCAGAGTGAACGCGAAGCCGTTCGTGACCCCTCAGCGTTACGTCCGGCTTCGCGTTCACTCTGCCATCTGGACCGCGCGGGAGTCGGTGATGGTGGCTGCGCGTTCTGGGACGCTGTGGCGTACTGATCGATCCCGCGCCGGTACGCTCGGCTCGGAACCCGAAGGGAGGCCTCGGTGTTGGAATGAGGCTCTCCTACGGTTTCGACGACGCTGGTGTCTACAGGTAGAGACAGCTAGGGTCACGCCGATGGCCCCGATGGTCGACACCGACCTGCTGATCGACGCCCATACGGTTGCCGAACTGGTCGGCCTGGCGCATCCGAACAGCGTCAGCCTGTACCAGCGCCGACACGACGAGATGCCTCGACCCGTGCTCGACCTCGGAGTTGGCCGCCCGAAGCTCTGGCTACGACCTGAGATCGAGGACTGGGTGTTGCACCGTCGCCCCGTTCGGGTCGACCGAGCGATGCGCGCTCGGCCATGACTGCGACGTTGGACTGGTATGGGTGCGCAACATTTCGACTGCGCTCGGCTGGCCTGACGATCCTCCTGGATGCGTACATCGATCGCGTCGAGGGCGCACCCGGCTCCGGGATGAGGGCAGACGACATCGACGAATGCGACTGGATCGTGACCGGCCACTCGCATTTCGACCACATCTTCGGAGCAGAGCGGATTGCGGCCAACACCAACTGCCGGATCATCGGCAGCTACGAGACCGTGCGCGTCCTCGAGGCGTGTGGCGTGCCGCTCGACCGGATGATCTGCGTGGCGGGCGGCGAGCGCATCGCGCTCGGCGACGGGGTGACCGTCTCGGCCTACCCAAGCCAGCATTCCTGCGTCTGGACCCACCGTCAGATGCCCCGGGCCCACGAGGTCTGTCTCGGCGACCTGGGCGCCACGTGGCAGGAACAGAACGCACGGCTCGCGGACCTCGTGACGTATTTCCAGGGGCTCGAGAGTTCGGTCCTCGCTCACTTGCAGGCAACAGACCAGGGCGCGAGAGGCGACGGCGGCGCGCTCGTCTATGTGTTCGAGACACCCGATGGTTCGATCCTCTACCAGGACACCTCCGGCCACTGGAGTCGAGTCCTTGGCGACCTCCGACCGGACGTCGCCATCCTGGCGGCAGCGGGGCGAGGCAACGTCGACGGCGAACCGATCCAGGGATCGTTGGCGCAGTTCGTGGGTCGCCAAGCTGGTCTCCTGCAACCGCGCAGCATCGTGCTGAGCCATCACGACGACTGGCTGCCCGGCTTCTCCGTTGACACCGACATCGAGCCGATACGAGCCGAGCTCGCCCGCGCTGTCCCGGATGCGGTCCTGATCGAGCTCGGCTATGTCGATGCCACCGTCGTGCTGTGACAGTCACTCGTCGGCGTCGCCGCCAACCGAATGTCCAACGTCCCGAATAGGTGTGCAGGCCGGCGTCCTGCAAGGGAAACGTGTCCCTCACAGCTGGACGTGTTGCGGTGCGCGTGCCAGAAGCCGGGCGGCGTGACGAGCACACACCCCCGCGTCCAGGGGATCTCGACCGGATCGACGATCGAACCGTCTGCACCGAGACGACGGCCGGCGGCGTCGAGCAGCCCTGCGCGCAGTCGAGAACGAAGTCAATGGCGACCGACTGGTGTCGGTGCGCAGGCTGCTCGGTCCATTACGCCCGACGATGCGAAGAGGCCGCGCCCGTGATAGCAGCAGCATCCCTCGCCGTTACGGTGCGGCCGGAGCTTGTTATGTCGGGGGTCGTCCCGATAGGCACGGAGCCGGCCATGAACGAGCGTGTGACGGGCATGGAATGCATCGTGGAGACCGAACGCGGAGCCGTCGCGGGCGACGACTGCGGCACCTTCATGGCGTTCCGTGGCATCCCGTATGCGCAGCCCCCCGTCGGGCCACGCCGATTCCGACCACCAGTAGAGCTAGATCGATGGGATGGTGCACGGAGCGCGACCAGATACGGCCCGATCGCGCCCCAGCACGTCCTGCCCGGCATCATGGGCGAGCTCTTCTCGCCGTCGCTACGCAGGGGGACGACTGTCTCAGCCTGAACGTGTGGACCCCCGAGCGGGGCGGCGCACGTCTCCCGGTGCTCGTCTGGATCCACGGTGGAGGGTTCATGCTCGGCGCGAGCTCGGATCCCCTCATCGACAAGGCGTCGTTCGCTCAGAGCGGCATCGTCGTCGTCACCATGAACTACCGACTCGGCGCACTTGGCTTCCTCGAGCTCGGAGGCGATGCGAGCAACCTCGGGCTGTTGGATCAACTCTCTGCTCTCACGTGGGTGCAAGACAACATCGCGGCGTTCGGCGGTGATCCCGACAACGTGACCGTCGGGGGCCAGTCCTCCGGCGCCATGTGCGTTAGCGCTCTCCTCGGCGCACCGAGCGCCAAGGGGATGTTCCGACGTGCGATCGCCCAGAGCGGTGCAGCCCATCACGTCCTGACGGTCGAAGATGCGCACCGTGTCACCAGGGAGTTCATCAAGGCAGCCGGCATCTCGACCGCCGACGAGCTGCGAACCTGGCCGTCCTCGAAGATCGTCGCCGTCCAAGAGTCCCTCTGCAATGACCTCGCCATCACCCGCGACACCGACCGGTTCGGCGAGGGCCCGGCCGCGTCGACAATGGCGTTCCAACCGGTCATCGGCGGCGAGGTGCTGCCCGAGCATCCGCTCGAAGCAGTCGCCGCAGGCGCAGCGACCGACGTCGACCTCCTGATCGGTCACACCCGCGACGAGTTCCGCCTCCAGTACGGCCTGGGATATGTCACAGCCGACATGGACGCGGTCGTCGGCACGTACGAGGGCGTCTTCGGTTCGGCCAGCGAGGCGCTCGAGCGCTATCGCGCCAACCGACCCGACGCCGACGAGGTCGGGCTCTTGGCGGCACTCGAGACGGACCGGATGTTCCGTATCCCGGCAGTTCGGCTCGCGGACGCTCACGTGGGCCGCAACGCCAGGACGTGGTTCTACCGGTTCTCGTGGGAGTCCAGAGCGTTCGACGGTCGGGTCGGTGCTGGGCACGCATTGGATCTGCCCTTCACCTTCGACGCGCTCGACAACCCGCTCAGCGAAGCCCTCACCGGCGCTGGCGCCCCGACGGGTCTCGCCCGCGCGATGCATCGCTCGTGGGTGTCGTTCGTCGCGACCGGTGACCCCGGCACGCCCGAGCTTCCGGCTTGGCCGCGACACGACCCCGACGAGAGACCGGTCCTCGACTTCGGGGACACGATCGAGGTGCTCCACGATCCGCTCGGAGACGAGGTTGCCCTGTGGCGCGGCGTTCGCTGAGGGCGCGGTGATCTCGTTCGCTGTTGATGACGAGACCGCCGAGGATCTCACGTGGGCCTTGGCGCTCGTCGATGACGAGATCCTCCCGATCGAGCAACTGGTCGTCAGCCCGTTCGACCAGAACGATCCCGTCCGGAACGCGTTGATCCCTCCACTTCAGGACGCGGTCAAGGCCCGTGGGCTGTGGGCGACGCACCTCGCGCCAGAGCTCGGCGGCCGGGGCTTCGACCAAGTCGAGCTCGCGCTGCTCAACGAGGTGCTCGGCCGATCCCTGTTCGCGCCTGTCGTGTTCGGGAGCACGGCCCCCGATACCGGCAACGCCGAGATCCTCGTTCATTACGGGTCACCCGAGCAGCAGGCGCGGTACCTCGGCCCACTCGTCGACGGGCTCATCTATTCCGGTTTCTCGATGACGGAGCCACAAGGAGGCTCGGATCCGGAGCAGTTCACCACGGTGGCGCAGCGCGACGGCGACGAATGGGTCATCGACGGCGAGAAGTGGTTCACGTCGAACGCGCGGTACGCGTCGTTCCTGATCGTCATGGCCGTCACGGACCCCGACGGTCCCCGCCATCACCGCCACTCGATGTTCATCGTGCCGCTCCCGACGTCCGGTGTGTCGATCCTCCGCAACGTCGGTGTCGCGGGATGGGATGCCGCCGGCGAAGGCAGCCACGGCTATATCCGGTTCGAAGGCGCCCGCGTGCCGGCAGACCACCTGCTCGGCGAACCCGGCGAGGCCTTCGCCGTCGCGCAGCGACGGCTGGGCGGCGGCCGGGTCCATCACGCCATGCGCGCAGTCGGGATGGCTCGTCGGGCGTTCGAGCTGCTGTGCGAACGAGCGGTCAGCAGGTGGACTCGCGGCGAGCCCCTGGCGCGGAAGCAGCTCGTCCAGGAGATGGTGGCCGATTCGTGGATCGAGCTCGAGCAGCTGCGACTCCTGGTCCTTCAGACGGCGTGGAAGATCGACCAGCGTGGGAGCTACAACGCGGTCCGTGCCGACGTTGCTGCGGTCAAGGCTGCGATGCCAGGGGTACTGCGAAACATCGCCTCGCGTGCGCTGCAGATCCATGGCTCCCTGGGCATCTCCGACGAGATGCCGTTCGTCTCCATGGTCGTCAACGCCTTCCACCTCGCGCTGGCCGACGGCCCGACGGAGGTTCACAAGGTGACGCTCGCAGCGCGACGTCCTCGATCGCTGCACGCCCGCGCCCGGGCCGTTCCCGAGCCATCACCTGCCGGCGTTGCGGGCTCGCGCCGAATCGAAGCATCGCGACGTGCTTCAAGCCAGCCGCGACGCACGGTGATCCCGTCCAGCGATGAGGTCAAGCCCGTGGGCTCCTCCGACGCGCTCGACTGGGGCGCGCTCGAATGCCATCTCCGTGATCGGCTGGTCCTGCCGGAAGCGACCATGAAGGTGGGTCGCTTCGCGCACGGCAACGCGAACCTCACCTACGAGCTCCGGTTCGGCGCGACGCGCTACGTGCTCCGACGGCCTCCGTTCGGCACGCTCCCACCGGGCGCGCACGATGTCGGCCGCGAACACCGGGTGCTCGCGGCGCTCTGCGTCGCCTATCCGCGGGCCCCTCGGCCGCTCCTGTTCTGTGAGGACGACCGCGTCATCGGCAGTCCGTTCCTGGTGGAGGAGTACCGCGAAGGTGTGACCATCCGCGAAACCGTCCCGGAGTCACTTGCGCGTGAGCCGAATGCGGCCACGCGGGCATCGCTCGCGCTCGTCGATGCGATGTCGGAACTGCACTCCGTCGACGCCGGTCTCCTCGGCGATGCTGCCAGGGGCCTGACGTTTGTCGATCGCCAGCTCGCCGGTTGGGCCGACCGATGGCAGCGCTGCAGGCACGTCCATCCCGTGCCGTCGGTCGACGCGCTCGGGCGCCGCTTGCGATCGAGGGTGCCGCGCACTCAGCGGGCCGCTGTGACCCACAACGACCTCAAGCTCGACAACTGCCAGTTCGCTCCGGGCGACCCAGATCACGTCACGACGGTTCTCGACTGGGAGATGGCGACCGTGGGTGACCCGCTCGCCGACCTCGGCACGCTCCTCAGCTACTGGGCCACAACGATCGCCGAGCTCCAACTCCCCGTGGCCGCGCCCAGGCGTCTCAGCGAGCGCTACGCCGAGCGGACCGGACTCGACCTCGAGCGCCTCGACTGGTACACGGCGTTCGCGGGATGGCGCACGGCCATCGCGGTCCAGCAACTCTTGGAACGGCGGCTGGAAGCCTCGCCGACGGATGGCGCCGCCCGTCACGACGCCCGCCGAGTCGACGACTTCGCTGAGCATGCCCTCTCCGTTCTGGGTTAGATCGAGGGACCTCTCTCTGTCCGCGAACGACACCTGGCGTCACGATCGTGCTCTCGGATGACGCGGAGAGGAGCGGGCATGGCGACAGACGACCTCCGATACGTGAGATACGACCGTCTCGATGACGGCACCATCGTGCGAATCACCCTGAACCGACCCGAGGCCCGCAACGCCCAGAACCGCGGGCTCCTCGCCGATCTCGATAGAGCGTTCATCCGGGCCGAAGAGGACGACAACGTCCGCGTCGTCGTGCTGTCCGGCGCCGGGCCGCTGTTCTCCGCCGGTCACGACCTCGGATCGCCCACCTACCTGTCGGAGGCGCTACCCGGCCCAGATCAGCATCCGTCCTACACCAGGAACGGCGGTACAAGATTGGCGGCCGAGCAGCGGATGCTCCAGGAGTGGCGCTACTTCTACCAGAACACCCTGCGATGGCGCGACCTTCGCAAGATCACGATCGCGCAGGTCCACGGTTCGGTGTGGTCGGCGGGCCTCATGCTCATGTGGGCCTGCGACCTCATCGTCGCCGCCGAAGGAACGGTGTTTGCCGACGTCGTCGGAACCCGACTCGGCATGTGCGGAGTCGAGTACTTCGCTCATCCGTGGGAACTCGGCCCCCGGCGTGCGAAGGAGCTCATGCTCACCGGCGACGCCATCAACGCCGAGGAAGCGCACCGCATCGGGATGGTCAGCCGGGTCGTTCCCGAGCCCGAGCTCGAGAGTTTCACGACGACGCTCGCTCGTCGAATCGCCGCACTGCCAACGATGACCGCGCTACTCATCAAGGAGTCGGTCAACCGCAGCGTCGACAACATGGGATTCCAGAACGCACTCGCAGCCTGCTTCAGCCTCCACCAGCTCAACCACGCTCACTGGGCGGAGCTCCACGATGACGGGTTTCCTGCGGCGCGCGAGGCGGACGGGATCGTCGACTGGCGCGCCGCGCCGATGCCACAGATGGTCTCACAGCCATGACGGAGATCCGATTCGACGGCCAGGTCGCCGTGGTGACAGGCGCCGGCGGTGGCCTGGGTCGGAGCTATGCCATCGAGCTCGCCCGACGCGGCGCGTACGTCGTTGTCAATGACTTCGGAGGCAACGCCGACGGCACGGGGGGAAGCAAGCTCGTCGCCACCCGCACCGTCGACGAGATCACTGCCGAGGGCGGTGTCGCGGTGGCAAGCCACGAGTCGGTCGCGACATCCGAGGGAGGCGGCGCCATCGTTCGGACCGCGCTCGATGCATTCGGCCGAGTAGACATCGCGATCAACAACGCGGGAATACTTCGCGATCGTATGTTCCACAAGCTCGGGATCGATGACCTCCGCGCAGTGCTCGACGTGCACCTGCTCGGCGCGTTCCACGTCTCCCAGCCGGCGTTTCGCGTCATGAGGGAGAACGGTTACGGCCGGTTCCTGTTCACGTCGTCATCGTCGGGACTGTTCGGAAACATTGGCCAGACGAACTACGGCGCCGCCAAGGCTGCGCTCGTCGGGCTGTCCAACGTCCTCGCGCTCGAAGGTGCGCGGCATGGCATCACGTCGAACGTGATCGCACCGACCGCCTTCTCGCGGCTGACGGCCGAGCGGCTTGCCGACCATGCCCAGGAGCTCGCACCGGAGCTCGTCACGCCGCTGGCGCTCTACCTCGTCTCGCAGGAGTGTCGCCTGACGCATGAGATCTTCTCGGCGGGCGGAGGGCGCTTCGCACGGGTCTTCATCGGGTTTGGACCCGGTTGGCAGAGCCCGTCGCGAGCGGTGTCCGTCGAGGACGTCCGTGACCATCTGGACGAGATCAGCGCCGTCGACGGCTTCGTGGTGCCGGCGAGCATGGACGACGAGGCCGACATCATCGCGAGGATGCTCGTGTGAGCACGCCGACACGGCGCCACGACCTTCACGTGCAGATCGACGATCTCCGCGCTGCACGCCTTGACACCACGGAGCTTGCCGACCTCGAGTCGGGGCAGCTCTTGCTGAGCGTCGACCAATTCGGCCTCAGCTCGAACAACGTGACGTATATCGCCGCGGCGCGTCCGTTCGGGAACTGGCGCTACTTCCCCGTGGATGCACGCAGCGGCAGCGTGCCGGTGTGGGGGTTCGCCACCGTCATCGCGAGCCGCGCGGGCCACGTACAGGCTGGTGAGCGTGTGTTCGGCTACCTGCCGACGTCCACCCATTACACGGTCGACGTCGGCGACGCGGACGATGGCGGGTTTGTCGACAGCGCCGACCACCGCTCCTGGCTTCCCGCGGTGTACAACCGGTACCGACGTCTCGCCGTGGACCCGATGTACGCGGCGGAGCACGAGCCGTACCAGCTCCTTCTGTGGCCGCTCTTCTATACGGCGTACCTCTTCGACGACGCCCTCGTCGAAGCCGCGTTCCACGGCGCGCAGACTGTGGTCCTGTCGAGCGCCTCGAGCAAGACGTCGATCGCGGTCGCGAAGCTGCTTCGGCGGCGAGATGTGCGACTGGCTGGGCTCACCTCGGCCCCGAATCTCGACTTCGTCGAGCGGCTGCGCCTGTTCGACCAGATCGCAGCATACGGAGAGATCGACGAGCTGCCCGATCGCGCCCCCGTCCTGTTCGTCGACGTCGCCGGCAACAAGACCGTGCGCCGCGCCGTCCACGAGCGCATGGCCGAGCAGCTCGTCGCCAGCATCACCATCGGGGCAACACATTGGGACGCCGAGGAGGAGCCGGAGCAGCCGCTACCCGGACCGACGCCCGAGCTGTTCGCCGCACCCGCCTACATCGAACGCCGCACCGCCGAATGGGGAGCTGATGTGCTAGAGGAGCGTGTCGCCGCGGGTTGGCAGGAGTTCGTCGCAGACGCGCCGGCATGGCTCCGCGTTGAAGCGCATTCCGGTCCCGATGCGGTGCTCGCCCTCTACGGAGATGTCATCAATGGACGGGTCGATCCGGCCGTTGGTCATGTGGCGTCGATGTGGCTGTCCGAGACGGCTCACTGATCGCGCGAGCCACCCATGGGCGAGGTTGGGTCCGTAGCCCGGTCGACGTCCAGCAAGCCCTGGTCGATCGCGCGGGCGAGCTCGAGGCGGTTCGAGCAGACCGTCTTGAGGTAGATCCGGCTCAGGTATGCCTCGACGGTCTTCACGCTGAGCGAGACCGCCACCGCGATGTCGCGGTTGGGCCTTCCTTGGTGCACCAGACGCGCGCGATCTGCGCTTCGGTGTCCGTGAGCAGCGTCGGAGACGGCGCGCGATGACGAGGGATACTGAGGCCACGCCTGCGGAGCTCCGCGACGGCGCGCCGGCGCCACGGTGCGGCGCCGAGTCGTTGGAAGGTTCGCAGAGCATCGGTGAGATGGCGTTCTGGATCTTCGTCGAACGACCCGAGGAACAGTCGGGCTTTCGCACCAAGCGGCACGAGTCCGCGCAGGTCGGCCAGATCACGCGCCTCCGCGAGGACCGCCACGTCAGCTGTTGCTCGCCCGTGCGCCAGGCGTGCCGCGACGAGCGTGGGGTGGTCAAGCTCCGCGGAACCGAGCGCTGCGACGTCCTGCAGCACGCGGGACGCGACCTCGGGTTGACCGGCATCCAGCTCGACGTCGGCGAGCCGGGTCAGAAGGAGGCTTCTTCCGGAACCGGAGATGTGTGACTGCTGGAGGAACTCGACGAGCCTCGCTCGTGCAGCCTCCAGATCGCCGCTCGCGAGATCCATCCCGGCTCGTGCCCACACCTGCAGTGCGGCCCAAGGCGGATGAGTCGAGATGGGTCGGTCGGCGGCGCGGCGCGCCGCCGCCCAGTTGCCACGATGAGCGTGGATCTCCGTCTCGTAGTCGCGTAGCACGGTGAGGTGCAGGAGCGAGCCCGTCTCCTCGAGCTGCGCTGCGCTCGCGCCGATGATCGACAGTGCGGCGTCCCAGTCGCCGACATTCGTTGCGTTCATCACTTGCGCGACGGCGACCTCCGCTTGGAAGAGCGTCCATCGCGACGCCGCAAGGAGCTCTTGGGTACGAGCGATCGACTCGGCGGAGCGAGCCGGCTCGCCAATCCACGCCAGGATGTAGCCCAACGCCATGTGAGCACTGAGCTGCGCAGGGGCCGGCGCCCCTGCCGCCACCGCGGACAGACGATCCAGTATCGGTGGCAGGGCGCCGTAGTTCGATTCGACACATCGCATGTGGGCGAGGTGCACCAAGGAGATCACCTGGTCGGTGGTCGTGCCTTGATCCAGTTCGTGCAACACCTGTTCGGCGGCGCGGCGTGCGTCGTCGAGTCGGCCGATGAGGGCGAGGATGTGTGCACTCTGTGCCGTGTAGCGGAGACCGGATCCGATCCCGAGGTCGATCAGCTCGGATGCTTCTTGGGACGCGGAGATCTCGATCAGTGCTTCGATCACCAGGTTCGTCAACCGCTGGCGCACGTCGCCGGGCGCGATTCGCATGAGCGAAGCGCGCCCGACGTCGGCGGCATCACGAGGGTGCCCGGCGAGGAACAACGCGCGCGCGAGACGTGCCATGAGCTCGCCATGCCGCGCGTCGCCGTCGGGCGTGACGGACACCGCGGCTCGGTACCACTCGATTGACGAGTGCGGCGCGGACATGCAGACCCGCTCGGCGGCCCTCGACAGCGCTTCGATCGCGAGCTCGTCGGCGGGCTCGGCGCACTCACGGACGTGCCGCGCCAACCTCCACGTCAACGGACGGCGACGAGGGAAGCGACGCGAGCCAGACCGCCGCGGCGCGATGTGTGCGCCACCGCTCGACCGGGCCGATCTCCTGGTACAGGGCGTCTCTGATCAGCTGGTGGGAGAAGCCGAGCGTGCCGTCGTCGCGGGCGTAGAGGATCCCACGGTCGACGAGTAGGTCGATCGCATCCGAGGCTTCGTCGAGGTCCATCCCCGCGATCGACGCGACCGAGATCGACGCGGCCAGCCGCAACCCATCCAAGCAGTGCCACGGCGCGGCCGACGGCGCGGGTGTCGCCGCCGATGTCGAGGACCCGGTTCAGGAAGGACCGCCTCCGGTCGACGGAGAACGGGGGATCCGGTGAAGACAGCCAGCAGCTCTGGTCGTCAGCCACGACAGCATCTGACTCGACGAGGTTCAACAACGTCTGGACGGCAAAGAAGGGATTACCGTCGCTCTGGCGGCGCACGACTGTCACCAGTGCGTCGTCAGGTGAGCGTCGCAACATCTCGCTGACGAGCGTCTCGACGTCGCCCTCGTCGAGCGGCTGGAGATCAAGCGTCCGCGTGCGCCCGTCTCGTTCGAAGCGATCGAGCAGCTGGGTCAGCACGGGTCGCTGCTCGATGTCGGGGTGTCGCATGCTGGCCAGGAGCACAAGCGGGCGGTCGGCGACACCCCGCAAGAGCGACGCCACGAGCACGGCCGAGTCGTCGTCGAGGAGATGCAAGTCGTCGAGCACGAGCAGCGTGGCGCGGTCGTCGCGGAGTGACGCGAAGAATCGTCCCGCCGCTGCATGAATCGACGACACGGCCTCTCTGTCGACGAGGCTCAACGCCGTGACGGCGTCGTCGCGCAGCTCACGAAGCGCCGGAGCGGCGAGCTCGGTCGTGGAGATCGCTCTGCTGATTGCGGCGTACGGCACCCGACGATCGATCTCGTCGGAGGCGACATAGACCACGTGCCAGGACAGCGTCTCCAACGCCCGGCCACTCCGGCGAAGGATCTCCGTCTTGCCGATCCCGGCCGGCCCGCGAACGATCACGGCACCGCCCCGCACCCGCGTCCCGTGACTCGTCAACCACTCCGCGACCTTGTCGAGCTCCGCCTGGCGACCGACGAAACACTGGTAGACGTTCGCGGCGATCCCGGTCGAGCTACGGACGTGCAAAGGTCCCCTCCGAGTGCGGCTGCGACCTGTCAGAGTAGCGATGCGATTGCTCTGGCATGGGCCCGAGGGTAGTGGCGCACATTGTCGAGCGGCCTCGCCGCCGAGCCAGGGGTTGCTGGCGGCGATGCCAACCCGAGGAGGCGGCCGCTGGCGTCCGGCCGGTCAGTCGATTCGCTCGATCAGGGTTGCGTTCGCGAGGCCGCCGCCCTCGCAGATCGTCTGCATTCCGAGTCGTCGACCCGTGCGCTCGAGCTCGTTCAGCAGCGTCGCCGTCATCCTCACGCCAGTCGCACCGAGTGGATGCCCGAGTGCGCACGCGCCTCCATTCACGTTCACCTTGGCGAGATCTGCACCCGTGGCGCGGGCCCACGCGAGGACGACCACGGCGAACGCCTCGTTGATCTCCACGAGGTCGATATCGTCGATTGTCATCCGGGCGCGCCGGAGGAGCTTTGCTGTCGCCGGAATTGGCGCCGTGAGCATCTCGACCGGATCGGCGCCGGCCACGGAGAACTGCCGGATCCGAGCCCGAGGGGTCAGTCCCAACTGCTCGGCGCGCGTCTCACTCATCAGGAGCATCGCTGCTGCGCCGTCGCTGACCTGCGACGAGCTTCCTGCCGTCACTCGACCGTCCGGCCTGAAGGCCGGCCGGAGCAAGGACATTCGCTCGCGGTCGATGTCCCGGCGCGGACCCTCGTCGCATCCGAGTGTGGTCCCGTCCATACCGTCCGCCACCGGAACGATCTCGCGATCGAAGCGGCCCTCGTCCTGCGCCCGCAGAGCCCGGACGTGTGATTCGTAACCGAGGTCGTCCATCTCGTCTCGCGAGATGTGCCACTTCTCGGCGATGAGCTCCGCGCACATGCCCTGATCGAGCAGTCCGGGCCGGCCGTCCGACCAGTAGCGCTCGGTCACGCCGCGGCCGAACGGCTGCCCGGGTCCGTTGACGAGACCGGCACCCATCGGTACGCGTGACATGGACTCAACACCAGCGGCGACCACCACGTCATAGGCCCCGGCCATGACGCCCTGCGCCGCGAAGTGTGTCGCCTGCATCGACGAACCACACTGGCGATCGACGGTGGCTGCCGGCACGGACTCGGGCAGCCCGGCCGCGAGCCACACGTACCGCGCAACGTTGGCGGCCTGCTCGCCGGCCTGGGTCACGCAGCCCATCACGACGTCGTCGACCTCGGCTGGATCGACGTCGTTGCGGTCAAAGAGCGCTCGCAACGTGACGGCAGACAGATCGGTCGGGTGCCAACCTGCGAGCGCACCGTTCCGGCGACCGATCGGCGTCCGAACCGCGTCGATGATGACGGCCGATCTCACCGACGATCTGCCCGATCACTCCTCCACACTCTGCGAGCATCGCTCACCAAGACGCCAGAGGGAGTAGGGGAAACCCTCACTTCAGCCTCCGAGCGTGAGGTGGGCCGAGGCGGCGGACGCGGTCACGCGGGCTGCTCGGTGGCCCCGATGGCTTGACGTCGGATGACATCGTCGCGGATCGCTGACCTGCGCACCTTGCCGGCGTCGTCGCGAAGTGATCGATCGGTGAGCTCCCACGTGCGGGGGATCTTGTAGCGGACGAGACGCTCCTCGAGGTGTCGCACCAGGTCGCCGATCTCGACCGGACGCGTGGTTTGCACCACGGCATGCACCCGGTTTCCGAGGTCGTCGTCGGGGGCGCCGACGACAGCACATGACAAGACCGCTGGGTGCTCCGAGATCGCCGCTTCGACCTCCGCGGGGTAGACGTTGGCGCCACCGCTCACGATCATGTCGCTACGGCGGTCGGCGATGTACAGGTAGCCGTCGTCGTCCATCCATCCCATGTCGCCGAGGGAGTCCCAGCCGTCCCGCTCTCGCACGTCCGCACCGATGTAGTGGTACGGGCGCGGCACGCCATCGCCGGCCCGCATGAAGATCTCACCGATCTCGCCGGGCGCGGCCCGTTGACCGTCCTCGTCGAGAACGATCATCTCGCCGCGGAACGGCCTTCCAACCGAGCCCCGGTGCTCGAGCCATTCCGCGCCGCTGATGCGCGTCAAGGCTTGAGACTCCGTGCCGCCGTACAACTCCATCAGGCGTTCCGGTCCAACGAGCTCGATCCATCGATCCTTCACCCATGCCGGACATGGCGCTGCCATGTGCCACACGAGTCGCAGCGATGAGAGGTCGACAGGGCGCGCCCTCTCATCCATCGAGCGGAGCATTCGCAGCATCATCGTCGGTACGAGGTTCAGCCATGTGATTCGCGCACGCTCGATGATGTCGAGCGCGGCGTGTGCGTCGAACCGCGGCATCAGATGGACGTGCTGGCCCAGGAAGAGCCCGAGGTGTGACTGCAGGAACGGCGCGTTGTGATAGAGCGGACCCGGAACCAGCTGGCGGTCCGACGGCTCCATCCAGAGGAGGTCTGCCCCCGCTCTCGGGTCGAGCCTGGCCTGCTGCCCCGACACGATGAGCTTGGGCCGTCCGGTGCTGCCCCCGGATGTCATCACTGCCAGCGTCGGAGAGACGCGGTCGGGTAGGGACTCATCGGAGAGCGCCCTGGCAGGTTCGAACGTGGTGAGGAGGCAGGTTCGCCCAGGATGATCCGCCGGAGACGCGCCGATGACGACCTTCGGGTCCGCGAGCTCGACGATCGCACGCCGCTCGCGCGGCGGCAGTCTGGACGAAACCGGTTGCGGCACTGCTCCGAGCTTCCATACCGCCGCGGCGACGACGAAGAACTCGATTGAGTTCGGCAGCCCGATGGTCACGAGGTCGCCGACGCCGACGCCCATCGCGTCGAGGGCGCGCGCCATGCGGTTCGAACGGCGGTCGTACTCGACGCGCGTGATCGTCTCGTCCGCGCACGTGATGAATGGACGGGATGGATCCTCCACGGCCAGTCGCCGAATGATCGACGGGATGCTCTGCTCGGATGTCATGCCCTTCCTCTCTGTCACACCCTCTGGTCCTGACTCATCCGAGTAGCACCTCACCCCAGGTAGCTGCTCTCGAGCACCTCGGGCCGACTCAACAGGTCCACCGCCGTGCCTTCCGCTGCGAGTCGCCCGTGTCGCAGGACATGAGCGCGATCGGCGATCTGCAACGCCAGGCCGACGTGCTGCTCGACGACGAGTAGTGCCATGGACTGTTCGGTCGCGACGCGCCGGACCGTGGCAAGAAGTCGCTGCACCACGACTGGCGCAAGCCCGAGACTCAGTTCGTCGATCACGAGGACCCGCGGATCGGACACGAATGCCTTGGCCACGGCGAGCATCTGCTGCTCGCCGCCAGACAGCAGCCCGCAACGTCGCTTCATGAGCTGCTGCAACGCGGGGAAGTAGCTCACGATCTCGGCGTTCGAGCCCCGACGAGTCCGTCGTCCGAGGCGCAGGTTCTCTCCGACAGTGAGCTGACGAAAGATCCCGCGGTTCTCTGGCACCAGAGCGAATCCGCGGCGCGCCAGGCGATGAGGCGATGTCCGCGTGACTGGCTCGTCGAGGACCACGATCTCGCCACCGAGCGTAGGCAAGACGCCCGCGATGGTCTTGAGCGTCGTTGTCTTCCCTGCGCCGTTGGCGCCGAGCAGGGCGACGACCTCGCCTTCCTCGACGCGGAGATTGAGGTCCCGGACAACCGGCACTCCGTGATACCCGGCTGTCACACCTCGAAGCTCGATGGCCGTCATCGCGGTCGCCCTTCCGCAAGGTCGTCGCTGCCGAGGTAGGCCTGAATCACTTTGCTGTCTGAACGAACGTCGGCCGGCGGTCCGTGGGCGATGACCTTGCCGTGGTCGAGGACGTACACGTCGTCGCACACCTCGAGCACGAGGTTCATGTCGTGGTCGATCAACAGGATGCCAACGCCGGTGTCGACCAGATGACGGAGCTGGATGCCGAATTGCCTGCTTTCCTCGGTGTCCAGTCCTGCGGCTGGTTCGTCGAGTAGGAGCAGCAACGGTTTCGACGCCAGCGCTCGGGCGATGCCGAGCAGCTTCTGCTGGCCGAGCGACAGCTGGTCGGGCGAAAGCGAGGCCAGGTTGTCGAGCCCGACGAGCTCGAGCGCCTCCATCACGATCTCGGCCCGCTTGGAGCGGCTCGGCCGCACGAGGTCCATCAGAGCAGCGGTCAGCGTTAGCCGAGTCGATGCCACCTGCACGTTGTCGAGCACGGTGAGATCGTGGAACAGCTCGACGCCTTGCCATGTGCGAGCGAGGCCGAGGCGGCTCCGGCGATGGGGCGGGAGGCCCGATAGGTCGCGCCCAGCGAACAGGATCTCGCCAGTGCTGGGGGTGAAGCCCGTCAGCGCGTCCACGAACGACGTCTTGCCGGCTCCGTTCGGTCCGATCAACCCCGTGATGCGACTGCTGTGGGCCTCGAGTGACACGGCATCGTTGGCAACCACCCCCCCATAACGAACGACGAGGTCGCGCGTGTGAAGGACAGGGGTCATCGTTCAGCCTGCATGGCTAGGTGCCTCTTCTTGGGCGACGGCAGGCGTGAGGTCACCGGCAGCGAACGATCGGCTCGCCGGAGACCTCATCTGCTTGAGGTGACGCAGCGTCGCATCCCAGAACGCTCGGAACTGCGACGCCATGCCTGATGGATTGAAGACGGCCGTCAGTACGAGACTCAGACCGGAGACCAGCAGGTAGTACTTGCCGATGTCGACGTTTCGGTCGAGGAAGACATACACCACTCCGAGTGGACCGAGCGCACCGGCTATCAGCGCGCCGGACACGGTCGTGATGCCGGCGAGGTATGCGTACGCCAGTACGGAGAGTCCGACGAGCACAGTGAACGAGTCGACCGAGAGCTGCCCGCGGCTGTAGCCGATGAGTGCACCACCGACGCCGGCGATGAAGGAGGAGAAGCCGAACGCGATGAGCTTCGCTCCCGGCACGTTGATCCCGATGGCCGCAGCCGCGCGCTCATTGGAGCGGACCGCCAGGAACGCCCTCCCAGTGTTGCTGCGGGTGAGGTTGCCGACGGCGACGGCGATGAGCACCAACGTCAGGAGGACCATTACCGCGAACGGGATTCGCGCGAGTGTCTCGCCACTCCGGACCGAAAGGTCGATTCCGAGGAGTGACGGATCCTCGATGGGGTTACCGCTAGGCGGTGAGAACGAAGGATTCCTGAACACGAATTGCTCGACGGTCACGGCGCACGAGAGGGTGACCACTGCCAACTGCGCTCCTCGTATCCGGAGGGCCGGCAGGGAGACCGCGATTCCGACGACCGTCGCCGCTAGCCCAGCGAACAGGAGGGACAGCGGAAACGCCACATGCCAATGCGTCGTGAGCTTCGACAAGGTGAATCCGGCGACACCCGCGAAAGCGGCCTGCGCCAACGAGATCTGGCCGATGAGGCCTGTCAGCAGGACGAGCGACAGGGCTACGATCGCCAGGATCATGGAGCTGACAAGTCCAAAGCGGTAGCTCCCCTGGGTGAGCACGATGGCGGCCAGGGCGGCCAGGGTCGCCCCGGCGACGACCACCGGACGGTTGTGCGCCGGTCTGACCGCGGGCAGCCGCTCGACATCCGGCGTGCCTCGGACCGGCAGCCTGTCGCCGGTGACGAAGAGTGTGGCGATGATGAGGACGAGGGGCACGGTGGTGAACACGCCGACGCCGGCCCAGTCGGGCCACCACGGCTTCGAACTCAGCAGCGCGATCTCTGACTGGACGGCTCCCAGTGCGAGACCTGCGCCGCAGGCGATGCCCAGCGAGCTGAGCCGGCCCACGACGGCGACAGCGAGGGCTGGTACCACGAGCAGTGTGAAGTTGACGGTGTTGAGCCCAGTCGACGGCGCAGCCAGCACCGCGACGACGCCAGTGACCGCCGTCGCCAAAATCCATGTCACCCCGCCGAGACGATCGGTCGAGTAGCCGGCGAGGGAGGCCGCCTCCTCGTCCTCGGCAGCTCCGCGGGTCGCAAGACCCATCAGGGTGAACCGGAAGTACGCCCACAGTGCCGCAGTGAGGGCTACGACGATCGCGGCCAGGTACAGCCTGTCGCGTGGAAACGACACGCTTCCCCAGCGCACCACCTCGTTCGGCAGCACCGGTGCCGCAGCCCGGGACTCCGTCCCGAAGCGGAGGACTGCGACCGCCTGCATCGTGATCATCAAACCCACGGATGCGACCACCTTCGCGAGCGCTGGCGCGCGCCGCAGGGGGCGGAACACAAGGAGATGGACAGCAAAGCCAAGCGCAGCGGCGGACAGCACCCCAAGAACGAGCGCCGTGACGAGGCTCTGCCCAACCTGGACACGACCGACGGGGAGCACGAAGTCACCGGACGAGCGGATTTCGTCCACCACGAACGCTGCCCACATCGCGAAGGCACCCTGCGAGAGGTTCACGACGCCGGTGCCTTTGAACACCGTGACCAAACCGAGGGCCAGAGCCGCATAGGTGGCGCCGGTGCCGAGACCGATGAGTAGGAACATGAGATGCGAGGACATCTACCTAGCTCCCCGGCGCACGGCCGGCGGTTCCGGATGTGGTCGTCTCAGGGGGTCGCGAACTCCGAGACATCGATGAACCCGTCGCCGACCGGCTCGATCGCGCCTCCATCGCCGACTCGATAGAAGATGATCGAGTTGCCGCAGGCGGTCGACCCAGGCCACGCGCTGCCGTCGCAGCTGATGGTCGGTCCGATGAAGCTCTCGAAGTCGACCGTGGCGCTCATCGCGGCCGACACCGCGGCGCGGTCGAGCGGACCATCGACGTCCGACAGGATCCGCCAGATGTTCATCGTGTCCGAGAAGAACGTCGCCGTCCCGACGTTCATGTCGTCGGCGCGTCCTGCAGCCTCCATCACGTCGATGTAAGTGTCCATGTCCTCTCGCTTGTCGTCGGGCACGATTGACGGGACGTCGGCCCGGTACACGGTGTCCCAGATGTCCGTACCGACCGCCTGATCGCCGAGCGTCGAGATGAAGTCGCTGCACACGGCAGCGAGGATCGGGCCCTGAAATCCGGCCGAGCGCAGTGCGCCAACGAACCCGACGCAGTCCTGCTCAGGCGCCGAGCTACTGCCGATCACGTCGGGGTTGTCGGCCAGGGCGGTGGCGGCGAGGACGTTCCAGTCCGGCGCCGCGGCGTCGTAGTAGATCGTCCGATACTCGAGTCCGAGGTCATCCGCCGCCGGCTCGAGCAGATCGTCAGTAAAGGCGTGGCTCGCCGGATTCTCTTGGAAGAAGAACGTGACCGATTCCATGCCCTGGTCGGCGTAGTAGGCAAGCGGCGCCACTGCGGTCGCCTCGAAGGCCGCACCAAGGAAGAACGCATTCGACGCCGACTGCGCGCCTGGGGTGAAGGGCTCATGCCCGATGACAGGAATGCCCGCCCCCTCGAGGATCGGTAGCGCTGCGTCGATCCCGAGGTCAACGCCCTCCTGCACATACACGACGTCGGCCTCGACAAATTGGTTCGCGCAATCGATCGACTTCTCAGGCGACCCATCGGTATCGCAACGCACGAGCTCGATCGGACGACCGTTCACGCCCCCAAGCTGGCCGTTGATGTGGTCCACCGCGACCTCGGTCGCGATTCGATGTTCAGGCAACGAGACGACGCCGCCCTCCATGTTGATGAAGCCGACCGGAATCGGGTCACCGGTCGCCTCCACCGCGCCCGAGGACGTGGGTGTCGCGGACGACCCGTCCGACGAGTCGGCTGTGTCCGAATCGTCGTCACCGCAGGCGGCCAAGAGGAGGATGCTCAGCGCGAGCACCCCGACGCGTGACTTCCTGTTCATTGCTCTACTCCCCCGCTTCCGGCTTCGCGGCCACCTTCTGGCGGTTGGCCCCAGGTTCCAGCGCAAGCCGGTCCGTGACCAGAGAGACGACCCCACAGATAGCGGCGGGACCGCGTACGGGCACGACGCTGCTGTTCTGGATTCGATCAGACAGGCATCCAGGTGCCTTCAGCCGACTCTGGCGCTGCGACGTCTCGTTCCCGCGGCACAGGAGTGCCTTTGGATGAAGGGTCGCCCTAGCTACTTGCCTTGAGATAGTCGTGTCGACTGTGGCCCCTGACCCCGGTGTTCGCGATGTGGTGGTGCTCACGATCGGGTTCGAGTGACGTGACGATGCCTCCAGCACCGCAGCCAACCTGATCGCGTGCGGGTCACCAGGTCCCGGAGGGCTGCCATCAGCTGGTCGAGCGTCGGTGACGGTCTGCGCGGCGGGCCGCTGGCCGGCGGCGCGCGCCGGCACCTGCACCCGGCGGAGGTCGGCCAGAGAGCGGTCGATCGCCGTGAAGATCTGCTCGACGATCGTGCGTCTCCGGTGGCCGTAGGCCTTCCCCACCGACTGCTTGATCGCCGCCACCCGTCCCGCAGCGCCCTGCTCGACCTGCCGCCGCTCACGAGCCGTCGGCGGCCGGTCCTTCCACTTGTAGAGCCACGACTCGCTGACCTATCCACGTCAACGGCGGCCAATCTCGGAACACGCTCCCGACAGTCGGCGCCTCAAACGCGCCCGAATGTGGTCCGGAGCTACGAGAGCACTGCTCGGGCCAGGGCGGTCCAGCCGTCGACGGGGAAGTCGGGCGTGGCCGACAGCAGGATGACGGCGACGTGGTCGGCACCGGCCGTGTGGTGGTCGGCGATGCGCGCGGCGACTGTGTCAATGTCACCCCAGGCGACGAGGGCGTCGACCAGCCGGTCGTCGAGGTCGGCGATCTCCCGGTCGTCGAAGCCCTGCCGACGAAAGCTCGCCTCGTAAAAGGGAAGCTTGCTCATGAAGGCCAGGACGCCGCGGGCGATCTCCCGAGCCGGCTCGGCGTCGGCCTCGATGATGCAGAACTGCTCGACCGCCAGCGTGGGACCGTCGCCCAAGCGCTCCCGGGCCCGGGCGATGTACTCGGGGGTGACGAGCACCGGAAACGCACCGGCCGCTCGGTTGCGGGCGAGGTCCAGCGAGCGCGGGCCGAGCGCGGCCATGATCCGGGCGCTGGCCGGCACGCCCAGCTCGTCGAGCCGATCGAGGTAGGCGTTCAGGGTGGCGAACGAGTCGGGCCCGCGGGCGCCCCCGAGCCCGAGGACGAACCGTCCGGGATGGGCCGCTTCGATCTCGGCGTAGAAGGCGGCCACGTCGTCGACCGCGAACCGGTCGGCGGCGATAATGCCGCTCGCGATGCGAACCGTCTCCGTCCCCTCGACCAGCTGCCGAAGCTGGCTGAGGCCCTCGAGCGGACCTCCAATCACCCAGATCGCCGGAAAGCCCAGCTGCTCCAGCTGCACCGCCGCCTCGACGAACGCATCGTCCCCACTCGGTTGTACCACCGCACCGACCGACCCGAGCTCGATCTTCGAGGCCATCGCGGCGCGATCATAACCGTTCGGGCTGCCCGCTCAGACGGTCCACACGCCGTCATCCTTCGCGACGATCACCGAAAGGGCAGGGACATCACCGCACCTATCCCCTGATGACACATCTCGAGGCCACCATCCGCGACACCCGACCGGTCGGACGACGAGCAGGAAGCGCTGGCCCGAGCTGGTCACGGTGTTGACTCGGCCGATCCGTTGGGAGCTGGTAGCCCGATCAACGTCCAGGAGGATCGTGGGACTGCGTGCCTCGAGTGTCGGACGGGACGACTACATCAAGGCGCTCACGGCCCCGGAGAGCATGCAGCTCACATGAGCGTTCGCCGGGCGAAGCGCGGGGTTACTCCCCGGTCTGGCCGTCCGTGGCCTCCCGCAGGAGGTCGGCGTGGCCGTTGTGGCGGGCCGTCTCCTCCAGCATGTGCAGGAGGATCCACCGCAGCGTGAACTGCTCGCCCGTGCGGCGTGACAGCCCGACCGAACGGGTGTCGAGGCCCCCCTCGGCGGCCGCCTCGGCGATGTTGGCCCGGCTGCGGTCGCAGGCCGCGGCGTACAGGGCGAGCAGGTCCTCCGGCTCCTGATCGAGGGCGGTGCGGAATTCCCAGTCCGGGTCGTCCTCCCACGCGACGTGCGCGTACCAGTCCGGAGCCGGCTGGCCGCGGAGGACGACGCCGAACCAGTGGCCCTCGTTCAGCGCCGCGTGCTTGACCAGCCCGGCGAGCGTCAGCTCCGTCGTCGGGATCCGGGTGCCCATCGCCGCCCGGTCGAGCCCGCTGGCCTTGTTGTGGAGCGTGGCCCGGTGGTAGTCGAGGTATTCGCACAGCATGGTGAGCTCGTCGCCAGAGAAACCCGGATCGATGCGTTCCATCGGCGGCGACAGTACCGGTCGCCGAGGCGGCGGACCGGAGGACCGGGGACCGGGGTCAGACCGTGGTCGGACGACGGCGGCGGCCGTGGTTCGCAGGCATGGAACCTGGGAGCGCTCGTGATTTCTGCGTCCCGAAGATTGGCCGGTCGAATCAGGACGACCCCGTGCGGACGGTTGCGCTGGCCAGATCGATGGTGCGAACGGCGGCGGACCTCGGAGACCAGTTGGCGTCGCGGGCAGACGCGGGGTTGATCCGGGGCCGGCATCGTCAGCTTGGGAACCGGGCCTCGATATCGCGGGCAGATCGCCCACGTGGGGAGGGCTCGGCCCGTGGTGGCCTGCGGCAGCCTGGTCCGGCCGGGGTCTGTGGCCCGTACGTGGCCCGGGCCGCGTGCTACATCGTCAGCTTGGCTAGGGCTGGGGCGTCCGCACGCCAGATCTGCCGATCGGCGTGCAAGCGCTAGCGTCGCACCGTGCCTCAGGCCGGCGCCGGCTCCGCCGGCGCCGCTTGACCTCCTAGAGCCAAATTCGGCAGAGCACAGCGCCTGCTGCTGGTCCCTCCCCGATCGAGGCCCACCTGATGCTTTACGGTCGATCTGGCCAGAGGCCGTCGACGGGTGCGGCACCGACTCATCGATCGGGATCCGGCAGAACCGCCGCCAGGTCAATGGGTCCGCCACCTCGACGCACAAGGTCTCGTAGCCAAGCCGGAAGCGGTACTTCAGGAACATCAATCGCAGGTACGTCTCGATCGGAATCGAGGGCCGTCCCAGCTCCGGATCGAACCAGCCATCACGCCGAGTCCATTCGGCGGAGCCGGGGATGCTTCGGCACGTGGACTCGACCAGGGTCGTCGTCGGTGCGGCTTGCGATCCGTCGCATCGCCCATCTCCTCTCAGCGGGGCGTGCCGATGCTAGGTAGACGGAGCTACTCGCCCAAACTCATCGCCTCGTCAGGCCGTCAGCGCGTGGGGTCGGCTCCGAGGGCCAACTCACCTGCGGTGGGATCAATCTCCGGCTTGGCGATGAAGTGCTTCTCGCGGGGAACGCCGTCGATCTGGTTTCGCCGCCGCTTCGCTACCAAGGACGTCACGCCATGGCTTGTCGGCTGATGGCTGCTGGTTCTCGGCCGGCGAGCACCCAGCCGGCGAGGGCGGCGGCGACTGGTGTGCCGATGGCGAGGACCAGCAGGTTCAGGACGGGGTACTGGCTCAGCGTGCCGGGGTCGTCGAGGTAGCCGGCGGCCAGGATGGCGACGGCGCCGGCCGCGCCGAGTACGACGCCGAGGGAGGCCAGCGCGCCGGCGGTTGCGGCGGTGAGGGCGCGGCGGGTTGTTCCGGTGGCTCCCGTGGCGGTGAGGGTGCGCAGGTCGCCGGCGGTCTCGCTGCGGATGAGTCCGATGGTCATGGCGAGGACGCCGAGCGCCAGGAGCACGCCCATGGCGGTGGCGCCCGATTTCAGGTTGGTCAGGCCTGCCTGGTCGTCGCGGGTTTCGATGGTGAGGCCGGCGCCAGCGGCGATGTCGCGGGCGGTGGCGAGCTGGTCGGCGGTGGGGGGCTGGCTCGTCTGCACCAGCCACCGGCCGGAGCCGGTTGCTTCCCAGCCTCGTCGACGCAGGGCATCGGGGGTGATGAATGTTCCCGGCAGCGATGTGTAGCTGGGGGCGATTCTCTCGACGTCGGTGACGGTCTCGGCTTGGCGTTGCCTGCTGCCGGGCGCCTGGGCGACGCCGAGGATGTCGAGGTCGCCGGTTTCGGTGGTGATGAACTCGGTGTCCGGGTCGAGCGCGTCGAGGTCGACGCCGTAGGGCTCGAGCAGCTCTGGCGTGGCGACATAGACGGGGCTCTTGTCGTTCCAGCCGTCGTCGACCGGTTCACCCAGCGAGATCGCCGGCAGTCCGTACTGGGGATCTGGCTCGACGTCGGGATCGATGGCCACGTCGATGGCCACGACGGTGGGGTCGTCGAGCGTGGCGACGATGCGGTCGACCTGGGTTTGGGCGCGGTCGAGCTCGGCGGCCTCGGGGACGAACGGTCCGTCGAAATCGGCGTCCCGAATGAGCAGCTGGTTGTCGGCGAGATTGCCCTCGTCGGCGGTGTGCTCGGCGGCTGTGGCGGTGACCACGATGGCGACGGGAATTCCCAGCACCAGGCTGATGGCTGCGAGCGCGGATCCCGAGCGGGCCTGGAACCGGGCCAGGTCGCGCAGGGCGAGGCGACCGGCGACCGGCAACGGCGCCGCGCACGCGGCGAGCGCTCTGATGGCCAGCGGGCTGGCGAGCAGGACCCCGATGACGGTCGCCAGGGTGCCGGCGACGACGAGCATGACGTTGTTCCAGTGCACGGTGTCGTCGTCGGCGATGTCGCCGGCCACGGCGAGGCAGACCACGCCGGCGACGATGAGCGCCCCGGCCAGGGCCGCAGAGCGGTGCACCGGGCGCGGGCGCGCCGGTCGGCCCGACAGGGCGCCCACGATCGAGGTGTGGGCGACCGCCCGTGCGGGCCACCATGCCGCCCCGATGGCGGTCATCAGCGCCAGCAGCATGCCGGTGATGATCAGCCACCCCGGCACGTTGAACCGGTCGATGCGGTAGCCCAGGGCGGTCTCCAGCCGGGGTTCCACCGCGATCCAGCCGAGGAGGGCGAGGGCGGCACCGGCGACCGCGGCGACGACACCGACTGCAAGGCCGTTGGCCACCATGGCGAGGCGGAGGTGCCTCTCGGTGGCACCGATGGCGGCGAGCATGCCGAGCTGGCGCAGCCGGCGCTGCGCGACCACTACGAAACCGGCGGCCGCCAGCAGGGCGACCAGCACCAGGGCCACGGTGGCGACCCCCAGCACCCCGACCGCGGCAAAGACGCCCTCGTCGCTTGCCCGTTCGCTTGTCTCCCGATTGCCGCTCCCCGGCGGCCGGAACCCCTGGACCCGCTCGGAGCTGGCGTCGACCAGGACCCTCACCCTGTCCTGGGTGCCATCCAACCCGGGGGCCAGCAGGACGAACTCGTCGCTCAGGTCGCTGGGGTTCTCGACCACGCCCACGACCGTCCGGGTGGTGCCGTCGAGCGCGACCGGCGCGCCCACGTCGAGCCCGAAGTCCTGCGCCACCGCGTCGGTCACCGCGGCCTCGCCGGCTGCAGTGGGGTAGTGCCCGGACCGTAGGGCCAACATCGGCGCGCTGTAGGCGCCCTGGGAGTCCTGGGTCCGGTGGTCGACTGGTTCGAATCGGCCGGGAATCGAGACGGCGCGGTGGCCGATGAGGTCGATCGTGCCGAACCATTCCTCGGCGGCGTCCACGTCGGCTTGCAGGGCGTCCGGATCGTCGCCCTGGAACCGGAGCCAATGGTTGGCGGTGCCGAACTCGGCGTTGCCCGGCGCCGGCGCCGCGTTGTAGGCGACCGTCGCGAACCCGATGGCGGCGGCAACGGCGAGGGTGAGCAGCGACAGCACCAGGACCTGTTGACGCCACTCGCGGCGGAGCATTCGTACTGCCCATCGGACCACCGCCCGCCGCGCCGCCACGCCACCGGTGCCGGTCGAGTCGGGCGTCAACGGGTCGGCGCTCACCGGATCGACCGAGGCGTGAGTAGTGACTCGGGGCCCGGCGGTGGCGCGGTCTGGTCGACAACTCGTCCGTCGCGCAGGAACACGATCCGATCCGCCCACGACGCCAGCTGGGCGTCGTGGGTCACGATCACACCGGCCACCCCGCGCTGGCAGGCTGCCCGCACCAGGCGCATGACCCCCTCGCCGTTGACCGAGTCGAGCGCCCCGGTGGGCTCGTCGGCCAAGATGAGATGGCGCTCGCCGACCACGGCGCGGGCGATCGCGACCCGCTGGCGTTCACCGCCCGAGAGGTCATCGGGGAAGCGAGCGGCCTGGTCGCCCACCCCGAGCCGTTCGAGGGCCTCCACGCCGGCGACCCGGGCCCGTTTCGCCGGTATCCCGTCGAGCTCCAGCGGAAGCGACACGTTCTCCAGCGCCGTCAACCCCGCGAGCAGGTTGAAATCCTGGAACACGTAGCCGATCGAGCGGCGCCGCAGCCGAGCCCGATCGCCGCGTGACATCGCCGACAGCGCCCGGCCATCGACGAACACCTCGCCGCCGGTCGGGTCCTCCAAGCTGCCGGCGATCGTCAACAGGGTGCTCTTGCCCGAGCCGCTCGGCCCCATCACTGCCACCAGCGCACCGGGCTCGACGGATAGGTCGACGCCGCTCAACGCCCGCACCTCCGTCGGCCCCTCGCCGTAGACCTTCGACACCCCGCGCATCTCCAACGCCGTCATCGCCACACCCCCACTCGTCGCCGTAACCTCGGCACCCGCGCCGGCACCGCCTCCAGGCGCCGGGCGCCCGACCCCAGCGCGACGTCGGTGAACGAGGCGACGGCGTCAGAGGCGCCGGGTACGGCGTCGGAATAGTGGGACACGTAGACCGCGCCCACACCCCGCAGCGCAGGTTCCCAGGTCGCCGGGTCGTCCCAGTCGAAGGGCAGCCCCGCCGAGCGCGAGCCGACGCGGACCGGCCGGTCCTGCCGGGTCAGCCGTTCGACGATGCGGCGTGCGGTCTTGCCCGTCCCGCCCAGCACCAGCGTCGTCGTCTGGTGGGTGTCTTCAGCCATTCGCGTTCCTCTTGTTTCCGAACGGTCATGCGAACGATCGGCACCATGACGAACAGGCGCTGAGAGAACGCTGAGACGACCCGGCGGCTGAGAACCTCTCTCAGCACAGTGGTGCCCTCCGGCATCCCGAGGGTCAGAATCCACACTGCGCCCGCCAGAGTCGGTCACCGCGTGCGAGTCGAGTGAGCTCCAGACCCGTGGACGAGCTCGGTCTGCGAACGTATGTTCGTGCCGATGGACGTCGAGTGGGATCGGCGAGCTGCACCCCGAGACTACGTACAGAACTCCGCGACCGAACGGCATCGCCCCGAACGCGCCACCGCACACCGAACGGCGCTTCTGTCGCCGGCAGGGGACAAAGGGTGGGGCACCGAACGACAGCCTGGGGGCGCGCACCCACGAGCGCAGACGTCCCCGAACGTGCGCACATGTCGACATGAGACATGCCCCCAAGGTGCCTGCTTGAGACTTCGGGCGGGGCGTTGTGGTTGTTCCGTAGCGTCCAGAGGTCCTGGCGGGATTGCTCTCGAAGTGCCTGCCGATCGGCGTGTCTGTCGGTCTGGCTGTCGAACGAAGAGCGTCCCGTCAGGGTCTCGCCGCGGGGTGGCTCGAAAGAGGAACGCGGACGACCAACCCGAAGCAGGAGTGCCACTCCGCGGTCCCATCAGACAAGACCACGGAGGAACCCATGCCAGTGATCATCGGCGTCGACCCGCACGAGGCGACCCACACGGCCGTCGTCATCAACGGCGGAGAGGAAGAGCTCGACCGCAAGAAGGTGCGAGCCGGTGGCGCCCAGGTCGACCAACTCATGGCGTGGGCTGGGCCATTCCAGGCTCGAACCTGGGCAATCGAGTCGGCCGGCGGACTCGGTTATCTGCTCGCGAGATCAAGGCCCTCGTCCGCCAGCTCAAAGACATCGTCGCGGTCCTAGCCAACGCGAACCTCGCGGACAAACGCGCGATCTACGACGAACTGGGCGTGAACCTCACTTACCACCCGGACGGAAGCTTGCAGGTCGGCGCGGGTGGCCGTGTACTCAGGGTTCGTGTCGGAGGGGGGACTTGAACCCCCACGCCCTTAACGGGCACTAGGCCCTCAACCTAGCGCGTCTGCCAATTCCGCCACTCCGACGTGGCTGCCCGGTGCGCCGGGCAGGCGGAACACTTTAGCGCGCGCCGGCCCTCGAGCAGCCCAATCAGCGGTTGCGGCGACGGCGGCGCAGGAAGATGCTGAGCAGCCACAGGATCGTGAGGCCGACGACCGCGGGGGCCAGGCGCTTGGCTATCGGGGCGCCGGCGGCGTCGAGGAGGTCGACCGGCTCGGCCTCGGGGGCGTCCACGATCCGGACCGCGGGGCCGGACGTGCCGTTGAGGCGGGCGTCCTGTGCGGCGGCGGGGCCGGGGCGCGTGGGCGTGGCGGCTCGGGGCTCGCCTCCTCCAGGCTGCGGGTCGCGGCGGCGCCCTCCGAGGCGATGTCGAGCGGGCCGTGGGCCGCGCGGCGCGCCGGCGGCGCCGCAGCCGCGGCCGCGGTCGGCGCCGGCTCGAGGCGGAGGCGGAGCCGTCCGAAGCGGAGGCGTCCGAGCCCGACGCCGGCTGCTCGGACAGGAGCTTGGACTCCAGGCAGTCGACGAACTGGCCGAGCAGCTTGCGCGACACGTCGGCCAGGACGCCCCGGCCGAACTGGGCCACCCGGCCGGTGATCGTGAGGTCGGTCACCACCGTGACCTGCGGTGCCGTCGCCCTCCGGCGTCATGGTGGCCGTGATGGTGGCGTTGGCGTTGCCCTGGCCCCTCGTCTCGCGGCCCTCGGCCCGCAGGACCGCCTTGTGGGCGGCCTCGTCCTGCTCGAGGAAGCGGGCCGCGCCCTTGTACTGGGCGGTGATCGGGCCCACCTTGACCTTGACGATCCCCCGGTACTCGTCGCCCTCGATCTCCTGGAGCTGGGCGCCGGGCATGCACGGGGCGATGAGCTCGACGTCGGTGAGCACCTCCCACGCCCGCTCCACCGGCACACCCACCGTGAACTCGTTCGTCAGTTCCATGCCCTCACCTCGGCCTCAGCTCCACTCGCGGAGGTCGTCCACCGTATCGATGTCGGCGGCCCGACCCGGACACGGTACTTCCACCACCAGGTCGGGCCGTCGCCTCATGACCACCCGTGCTCCCTCGTCGCCTCCCCGGGGCAGCAGCGGCCACACCATGCGACGACAGCCGCACCGGGTTGCCCCGCTCGCCGCTGTAGGTCGCCACCGCCACCGGGGGCGTCGTGGCCCGGGCCACCCGGCGCCAGGCGTCGGCCAGCACCAGCGGCTGGTCGCCCAGGCCGACCACCACCGCCGCGTGCCCGTCGCGCCGGGCCCGGGTGACGCCCGCCTGCAGCGAGGTGGCGATGCCCTCCCGCCAGCGGTCGTTGCGGACGAACCGCACCGTGTCGGCCACCAGCGGGGGGACGGGCAGGTCGGTGGCGCCCCGCACCACGTACGTGGCGTCGAGCTGGGCGGACGCCGGCCGCCTCGATCGACCACTCGACCACCGTGCGCCCCAGGTAGGGCGCCAGCAGCTTGTGTCCGTCACCGCCGGACGCCCGGAAGCGGGACCCCCCGCCGGCCGCCAGGACGATCGCCGCGGTGGTCATCGAGCTAGTGGTGGATCGGGCCCTCGGTGTCGCGGAGCGGCCGGGCGTCGGCCCGGCCGGTGCGGTGGGCGATGATCTCGGCGCAGATCGACACCGCGGTCTCCTCCGGGGTGCGGGCGCCGAGGTCGAGGCCGATCGGGCGCCCGGATCCGCGCCAGGGCCGCGTCGGTCGACGCCCGCCTCCAGCAGGCGCTCGACCCGGTCGGCGTGGGTGCGGCGGCTGCCCATGGCGCCGAGGTAGCCGACGTCGGTCCGCAGCGCCGCCACGATCGCCGGCACGTCGAACTTGGCGTCGTGGGTGAGCACGCACACCGCGTCCCGGGCCGTCAGCGTCGGGCCCACCTGGGCCGAGCAGCCGGTCGGGCCAGTCGACCACCACCTCGTCGGCCTGCGGGAACCGGGCCCGGGTGGCGAACACCTCGCGGGCGTCGCACACCGTGACCCGGTAGCCGAGCACCTTGGCCACCCGGACCAGGGCGGCGGTGAAGTCGACCGCCCCGAACACCAGCATGCGCGGCGGCGGGGCGAAGCTCTCGACGAACACCGCCACCACCGCCTCGCGGGCCTCGCCGTGGTCGCCGTAGTGGCGCACGGCGGTGGTGCCCGCGGCCAGCTCGCCCAGGGCGTCGCGGGCCACGACCCGGTCGAGGTCGGGGTCGCCCAGCGTGCCCGACCGGCGGCGTCGCCCGGGCGCACCAGCAGCTTGGCGCCCGCGCCGGGGCCCGCGATCACCGTGGCCAGCGCCACCGGCTGGTCGGCGCGGACCGCGGCGGCGAGGTCGTCGTACAGGGACGGCTCGCTCACCAGTCGAGCGGCTCCACGAAGAGGTGGATGGTGCCGCCGCAGGTCAGGCCGACGGCGAAGGCGTCGTCGTCGCTGTAGCCGAACGTGACCATCTGCGCTCGCCGGTCTCCAGCACCTCCAGCGCCTCGGTCACCACCGCGCCCTCGACGCAGCCGCCCGACACCGAGCCGACCACCTCGCCCCGCTCGTTCACGGCCATGGCCGCGCCCGGGCAGCCGGGGCCCCGAGCCGTCGAGGTCGACCACCCGGGCGATGGCCACCCCCACGCCCTCGGCGCGCCAGCGGTCCAGGTCGTCGAGCAGGTCTCTCATGCGGTGCGTCCTCCTTCATCGTGCGATCACCTCGGCCAGCGCCTCCAGCGAGGCCACCGAGTGGCCCTCGACGAACTCGTCGACGTGCGGCAGGGCCGCCGCCATGCCCCGGGCCAGGGGGGCGTAGCCCGGGCGACGCCTTGAGCGGGTTGACCCACACCACCCGGTGGGCCACCCGGCGCAGCCGGGCCATCTCCTCGCCCAGCACCTCGGGGTCGCCCCGGTCCCAGCCGTCGGACAGGATCACGACCACCGCGCCCCGGGCCAGGCCCCGCACGCCCCAGCGGTCGTTGAAGCGCCGCAGGCCCTCGCCCAGCCGGGTGCCGCCCGACCAGTCGGCCACCGCGCCGGCCGCCCGGCGCAGGGCCTCGTCGGGGTCGTGGGTGGCCAGCTCGCGGGTGATGCGGGTGACGCGGGTGCCGAGGGCGAACACCTCGACCTGGCCCCGGCGCCGGGCGGCCACCGCGGCGTGGGCGAAGCGGGCGAGCGCCCGGGCGTAGGGCTCCATCGACCCGCTCACGTCGCAGCAGCAGCACCAGCCGCCGGGGCCGGTCGCCGGGCTCGGGTGGCGGCCGGGCCGGAGCACCTCGCCGCCGGTGCGCAGCGACCGGCGCACGGTGCGCCGCAGGTCGGGCGGCCCCGGCCGGCGGGCGCACGGGCGGCGCCGGCGCGAGCGGCGCAGGCGCGGCGTGGACCCGCAGGTCGGCCATCAGCCGGTGGGCCTCGGCCAGCTCGTCGGGCGTGCAGGCGGCGAGGTCCTTGTGGCGCAGGACCTCGGTGGCGCTCCAGCGCAGCGACCGCACGTCGGCCGTCGCGGGCCGGCTCCGTCGCCGCTCGTCGGGCCCGGCGCCGGGTCGTCGTCGCCATCGAGCACGGACCTCGACCACCGTGGGCAGCACCGGCGGTCGCGCACCGGCGCCCGGCCGCCGAACACGGCGGCGAAGGCCCGGTCGTAGGCGGGGACGTCCTCGGGCCGGCGGACCAGCGTCGCCCGGCCCGCCCAGTAGGCGCCGCCGGGCGACGGATCCCGACGGCGGCCAGCGCGCGCGGCGTAGACGACGGTCGCCCCGGTGGGCACGGGCACGCCCGCGCGCCGCGCAGGGCCCGGACGAACGGCGACCGCCAGCTCGATGCCGGCATCAGGCACTGCGGGCCACCGCCTCCCGCACCAGGGCGTCGATGCCCCGGCTCGCGCACCCGCTCGGCGTCCTCGCGGTACTTCACCACCGAGCCCAGGGTGGCGGTCGACCGCCGCGGCGTCGAGCGTCGCCCGGCCCAGCAGTCGCCAGCGCCCGGGCCCAGTCGATGGTCTCGGCGACGCCCGGCGGCTTGTACAGCCCGAGCGTGCGGATCTCGCTCGACCGCCGCGGCCACCTGGCGGGCCAGCGCCCGGCGCACCTCGGGCGCCCGCAGCCGCACGATGGCGACCTCGCGCTCGACGTCGGGCTGCTCGACCCAGTGGTAGAGGCAGCGGCGCTTGAGGGCGTCGTGCACGTCGCGGGTGCGGTTGGAGGTGAGCACGTGACCGGCGGGACCTCGGCCCGGACCGTGCCCAGCTCGGGGATGGTGACCGCCCAGTCGGACAGCAGCTCGAGCAGGAAGGCCTCGAACTCGTCGTCGGCCCGGTCGATCTCGTCGATGAGCAGCACCGGCGGCGGGTCGCCGTCGGGCGTGTACGAGGGCCTGGAGCAGCGGGCGCCGCACCAGGAAGCGCTCGTCGTACAGCTCGCCCTCCAGCGCCTCGGCGCCGGTCGCCGCGGCCCGGCCCGCGGCCTCGGCGGCCCGCAGGTGCAGCAGCTGGCGGGCGTGGTCCCACTCGTAGAGCGGCCTGGGCGGCGTCGATGCCCTCGTAGCACTGGAGCCGGACCAGCCGGCCGCCGGTCCAGGCGGCCAGCGCCTTGGCGACCTCGGTCTTGCCCACGCCGGCGTCGCCCTCGAGGAACAGCGGGCGCTGCAGGCGCAGGGCGAGGAAGACGACGGTGGCCAGGCCCTCGTCGGCCAGGTAGTCGTACGCCGCCAGGCCGCCGACGACGGCCGCGACGTCGGTCGATCGGCGGGCGGGCTGTACATGGGCAGCAGCCTACGGGCGAGTGCCCCGGGCCGGCCGCGTCAGGCTCCGGCCGCCTGGAGCGCCCGGCGGGTGAGCACCTCGGGCCAGGTGGCGGCGGTACTCGGGCGAGGCGTTGAGGTCGCCGGGCGGCTCGGTGCCCTCGTCGGCCCGGGCCGCGGCGTCGGCCGACCGCCGAGCCCGACCGCAGGGCGTCCTCGACCCCGGCGGCCCGCAGCGGCTGCGACGCCCATGTTGACCAGGCCGACGCCCGGGCCGCCGGCGCCGTCGGTCAGCACGGCGGCCACGCCGACGATCGCCCAGTCCTGGGCCCGGCGGTTGAACTTCTCGAACGCCCAGCCGACGCCCGGCACCGCCGGCACCCGGATCTCGGTGAGCACCTCGTCGGGCGCCAGCGCCGTCTCCAGGAAGCCGGTGAAGAAGTCGTCGGCCGCGATCTCCGCTCGCCGCCGGGGCCCCGGGCGACCAGCGTGGCCCGCAGCGCCAGCAGCGCGGCGGGCAGGTCGGAGGCAGGGTCGCCGTGGGCGATCGAGCCGCCGATCGTGCCCCGGTGGCGCACCTGGGGGTCGCCGACCTGGCCCGCCACGTGCGGCCAGCAGCGGCACCTGCTCGGTGAGCAGGTCGGACGTCGCCAGGTCGTGGTGGCGGGTGAGCGCCCCGATGCGCACACGTCGCCGCCGGCTCGCCCCGCACGAAGGACAGGTCGCGCGAGCCGGCCGATGTCGACGAGCACGCTGGGCGCCGCCAGGCGCAGCTTCATCAGCGGCAGCAGCGAGTGGCCGCCGGCGAGCAGCTTGGCGTCGTCGCCGTGCTCGGCGAGCAGCGCCGATCGCCTCGTCCACCGAGCCGGCCCGCTGGTAGTCGAACGCGTGCCGGGATCATGCGTCTCCCTCCTCTTGCCGTCGGCTTGGATCGGCCGACCACACCCGCTCGGGCTTGGCCGGCATGGCCATGTCGGTGATGCCGAAGCGGCGAGAGCGCGTCGACCACCGCGTTGATGACCGCCGGCGTGGAGCCGATCGTGCCGGCCTCGCCGATGCCCTTGACCCCCAGCGGGTTGGTCGGGCTGGGCGTCACCGTGTGGTCGAGCTTGAAGCTGGGCATCTCGGCCGCGCTCGGCACGTAGGTAGTCCATCAGGGTGGCGTTGCGGAGGGTGCCGGTCGTCGTCGTAGACGGCCTCCTCCCACAGCGCCTGGGCCACGCCCTGGACGATGCCGCCGTGCAGCTGGCCCTCGACGATCATCGGGTTGACCTGGGGCCCGCAGTCGTCGACCGCGGCGTAGTCGACGCAGCTCGACCCGGCCGGTCTCCTCGTCGATCTCGACCACGGCCACGTGCGTGCCGAACGGGAACACGAAGTTGGGCGGGTCGTAGGTCACTGTGGCCTGGAGGTTGGGCTCGATGCCGTCGGGCAGGTCGTGGGCGGTGAACGCCGCGAACGCCATCTCCTGGATGGGCATGGCCTTGGCGGGCGTGCCCCGCACCGCAGCGAGCCGTCGACGAACTCGAGGTCGTCCTCGGCGCACTCCAGCGGTGGGCGGCGATGGCCTTGGCCTTGGCGATGACCTTGTCGGTGGCCATCGCCACCGCCACGCCGCCCACCGCCAGCGAGCGGCTGCCGTAGGTGTCGAGGCCGAGCGGGCTGATGGCCGTGTCCGAGTGCAGCACCTCGATGCTGTCGGGATCGACGCCCAGCGGTCGGCCACGATCTGCGACCACGTGGTCTCGTGGCCCTGGCCGTGCGGCGTGGAGCCGCTCACCACCTGGACCATGCCGGTGGGCAGCATCCGCACGGTGGCCGCCTCCCAGCCGCCGGCGCCGAAGTTGAGCGAGGCCGAGCACCCGGCTGGGCGCCAGGCCGCACATCTCGACGTAGGTGGAGATGCCGACGCCGAGGTGCTTGGTCTCCCCCGCGTCCCGCCGGCGCTGCTGCTCGGCCCGCAGGTCGTCGTAGCCGACCAGCTCCAGCGCCCGGTCCAGCGTGGGCGCGTAGTTGCCCGAGTCGTAGGTCAGGCCCGCGATCGACTGCGTAGGGGAACTTGTCGGGCGCGATGTAGTTGCGCCGCCGGATCTCCGCGCCGGGTCGACCCCCACCTGGCGGGCCAGGGCGTCCATGGCCCGCTCCAGGGCGTAGGTGGCCTCGGGCCGCCCCGCGCCCCGGTAGGCGTCGGTGGGCGTGCGGTTGGTGAACACGCCGGTGCACTCGAAGTGGTAGGCGGGGCACGTCGTAGACGCCGTGGTAGAGGAAGGCGCCGAGCAGCGGGATGCCGGGCGTCACCAGCTGGAGGTAGGCGCCCATGTCGGCGGTGAGGTTGGCCCGCACGGCCGTGACCTTGCCGTCGGCGTCGGCGGCCAGCTCCATGTGCTGGATCTGGCCCCGGCCCTGGATGGTGGCCACCGCGTTCTCGGAGCGGCTCTCGGTCCAGCGGGCCGGCACGCCCAGGCGGCCGGGCCACCGCCACCGCGATCAGCTCCTCGGCGTAGACGTTGAGCTTGGACCCGAAGGCGCCGCCCACCGACGGGGCGACCACCCGCACCTTGTGCTCGGGCACGCCGCACACGGCGGCGATCTGCACCTTGAGGATGTGCGGGATCTGGGTGGCCGAGTAGAGGGTGAGGTCGCCGCCGTACACGCCGGGGACCGCGGCCACGCCCCGGGGCTCCATGGCCTCGGGGATCAGCCGCTGCTGGACGTAGGTCTCGCTCGACGGTGTGGGCGGCGCCGGCGAAGGCGGCCTCGACCGCGGCGGGGTCGGGCGACAGCGTCCAGGTGTAGCTGCGGTTGGTGCCCAGGGCGTCGTGGATGACCACGCTGTCGCTCGCGGCCTCCTCCAGGTCGGACACCGCGGGCAGCGGGTCGTAGTCGACCACCACGGCGTCGACCGCGTCGGCCGCCCCGTAGCGGCTGTCGGCCACCACCACGGCCACGATGTCGCCCACGTAGCAGGCCTTGCCGGTGGCGAGCGGCCAGTGCTCGGGCGCCTTCATGTCGTCGGTGACCGGCCAGGCGCAGGGCATGGGGCTGAGGTAGGCGTCCCGCAGGTCCTCGCCGGTCAGCACCTGGCGCACGCCCGGCATCTCCAGCGCCGCGCTGGTGTCGATGCTGCCGATGCGGGCGTGGGCGAACGGGCTGCGGACCATGCCCAGCCACAGCGCCCCGGGGATGGCGAGGTCGTCGACGAAGCGGGCCTCGCCGGTGAGCAGCCGGGCGTCCTCCTTGCGCAGCAGCCGCTGGCCGAAGGCTCCGCCGGAAGCGGCGGCGGTCTCGTCGGTGGCGGTCATGCCGGGACCTCGTCGCCGGCGGCGGCCAGCACGGCCCGCACGATGTTGTGGTAGCCGGTGCAGCGGCACAGGTTGCCCTCGAGGCCGACGCGCACGTCTGCCTCGCTGGGATGCGGCGTTCTCGGCCAGCAGCGACACCGCGGCCATCACCATGCCCGGCGTGCAGAACCCGCACTGCAGCCCGTGCTCGGTGTGGAACGCCTGCTGCATGGGGTGCAGCGTGGCGTCCCCGTTGACGGCGCCGGCGGTGGCGGCCAGGCCCTCGATGGTGGTGACCTCGTGGCCGTCGGCCTGGACCGCGAGCACCGTGCACGACTTGACCGACTCGCCGTCGAGCAGGACGGTGCAGGCCCCGCACGACGACGTGTCGCAGCCGACGTTGGTGCCGGTGAGACCGAGGTCGTCTCTGAGGTGGTGGACGAGCAGCCGGCGGGGCTCGACCTCGCTCGACCGTTCCTCGCCGTTGACGGACACGGTGATTCTCACGTGGACCCCTCCCGTGATGCCTGACTCCGGCTGTGACGGACGTCATCCTGCCCGCTCTGCGGGCCGCTTGCTTGCCGAATCGTGAATTCCGGCCATGGAGCGACCGCCTGCGGCCGGGCCGGCCATGCTCCGCCGCCGGCCGGCACAGGAGCCGGACAGCATCCCCCTGGGCCGGGAGTATGCCGTGGATCACCCCAGGGGCACGTTGTGGCGAGCCCGGAAGGAACCCGGGTTCGGGCGTGTCGACCTGGTCGGTCGTCGCCGGCTGCCCGTCGGTCCCGTCCTGGGCGACAAGGGTGGCCACGGCGAACGCGACCACTGCGATGCACGCCCCGATGACGGCGGCCCAGGTGAGAGCGCCGCGTCCGGCCTTGCGCGGCCGGTCCGCCTCACGGGCGATGGTGCTGGTCTCGGTGGGAATGGTGTCGGTGTTGAATGCCAAGGTGTTTCCTCCGTCTCGGCTGCCGTGGGCAGCGCTTGGCGATGCCGGCACGGTCCCCTGGGGCGGTAACGGGTGGGTGCAGGGCCGGTAACGGCGCGGTAACGGCCCGGTTGACGCAGGTCACGAAGGGGCGGACACTCCGGCGGTGCGGATCGGGGTCTTGGGCCCGGTGAAGGTGGATGGGGCGGATGGCCAGCTGCCGCCGCGTGAGCGGGTGGTGCTGGCGGCGTTGACCGTGCGCCGGGGCGAGGTGGTGAGCGCGGAGACGCTCGCCGATGCCTGGTGGGGCGAGCGGGTGCCGGCGACGTGGACGAAGGCGTTGCAGGGGTGCCTGGTGCAGCTGCGCAAGGTGCTGGGCGCGGCCGCGATCGAGACCCGGCCGCAGGGCTACTGCCTGGTGGTGCCGGCCGACGAGGTCGACGCCGTGCCGGTTCGAGCGGCACGTCGCTCGTGCCCGGGAGCTGTTGACGCTGGGCGAGCCGGATCGGGCGGCCTACGTGGTGGACGAGGCGCTGGGTCTGTGGCGGGGCCGGGCGCTGGTCGACCTCGACGGCTGGGAGCCGGGACGGGTCGAGGCGACGCGGCTGGAAGCAGCTGCGGTTGGATGCCGAGGAGCTGCGCCTGGACGCGATGGCGCTGGCGGGCCGGTCCCGTGCGGTCCTCGCCGAGGCGCAGGCACGGGTGACCGAGGAGCCGCTGCGAGAGCACCGCTGGACGCTGCTGGCGCGTGGCCCAGTACCAGGCGGGCCGGCAGGGCGATGCGCTGCGCACCCTGCACCGGGCCCGCCGGGTCCTGGCCGAGGAGCTGGGTCTGGACCCGGGCCCCGACCTGGTGGCGCTGGAGGAGGCGATCCTGCGCCAGGACCCGTCGCTGGTCGCCGACCAGCGCGCCGGAGCCGAGCCCGGTGTGTCCCTACATGGGGCTGGTGCCCTACGACGTCGGCGACGCCGACGCGTTCTTCGGTCGGGACCCGGCCGTGTCCGAGTGCCTGCGGCGGCTCGCCGACGCCGGGGTGCTGGCCGTCGTCGGCCCCTCCGGTTCCGGCAAGTCCTCGGTCGTGCGGGCCGGGATCGCGGCGGCGCTCGAGCGGGACGGCCGCCAGGTCGTCGTCCGTCGCGCCGGGTGCGCGGCCCATGGACGCGCTGTCGGCGCTACCGCACGTCCGCTCGGGGATCGGTGCTGGTGGTCGACCAGTGCGAGGAGGCCGTGACCCTGTGCACGGACCCGACGAGCGGCCGCGTTCTTCGCGGCGCTGACCGAGCACGCGCGAGCGGGCGCCGCTCGTGGTGGCGCTGCGGGCCGACCGGCTGGGCGAGCTGTCCGCACACCCGGGGATGGCACGGATCGTCGAGCGGGGCCTGTTCCTGCTCCAGGGCATGGGCGAGGACGACCTGCGGGCCGCGATCGAGGGGCCCGCCCGCCAGGCCGGGCTGCGCCTCGAACCCGGCCTGGTCGACCTGCTGGTGCGGGACGTGGAAGGCGAACCGGGCGCGCTGCCGCTGCTCTCGCACGCCCTGCGCCAGACCTGGCAGCGCGCGAGGGCCGCACGCTGACCGTCGCCGGCTACCAGGCCTCGGGCGGCATCCGCGGCGCCGTCGCCCAGACCGCCGAACAGCTCTACGAGGAGCGCTCCGCCCGAACAGCGCCCCATCCTGCGTGACCTCCTGCTGCGCCTGGTGGCGCCCAACCCCGACGGGCGAGCCGGTGCGCTCCCGGGTCCCTCGCCGGGTCGTCGCCACCGACCCCGAACGCGAGCAGATCGATCGAACAGCTCATCTCCGCCCGGCTGGTGACCAGCGACGAGGACGTGGTGGAGCTGGCCCACGAGGCGCTCGCCCGCGCCTGGCCCCGGCTGCGCGGCTGGCTGGACGACGACGTCGAAGGGCAACGGACCTGGCGGCACCTCAGCGCCGCCGCCGAGGCGTGGGACGCCATGGGCCGACCGGACAGCGAGCTCTACCGCGGCGTCCGGCTGGACCAGGCGGTCGAGTGGCGCGACCGGGCCACACCCGACCTCAACGCCCTCGAGCGAACGTTCCTCGACGCCAGCCGGACCGAACGCGACCGCCAGCGGCGAACGCGAGGCGGACCAGCTCAAGCGCACCGCCCGAGCCAACCGGCGGCTCCGGGCCCAGCTCGCGGCCCTCGGCATCGCGCTCGTCGTCGCCCTGGTCGTCGGGGTCGTGGCCGTCCGCCAGCGGGACCGGGCCACCGCGCAGCGGGCGCATCGCCACCGCCCGGGAGCTCGCCGCCGCCGCCAACGCCAACCTCGACGTCGACCCCGAACGCAGCGTCCTGCTCGCGCTCGCCGCGGTCGACCGGTCCCGATCCGGCGACGGTGCCGTGTTGCCCGAGGCCGAGCAGGCGCTGCACGACGCGGTGACGGCCTCACGGGCGGTCCTGCAGCGTGCCCGGCGTGGGCGGTGCCGTCGCATGGAGCCCGGACGGCACCCGGTTCGCCGCCGCCGGCCCGGACGGCACCGTCGTCGTCCACGACGCCGCCACCGGCGAGGCGGTGCAGGCGATCGCCGCCCACGACGCCCCGGTCAACGGCATCGCCTTCAGCCCCGACGGCGCCCTGCTCGGCACCACGGGCGAGGACGGCTACGCCAAGGTCTGGGACCTGGAGACCGGGACGGAGCTGCACGCGTTGGACGAGCCCGGCGGGACGTGACGCCGCTGGCGCCCTCGTTCAGCCCCGATGGCTCGCTGTTCGCCGCGGCGTGGGTGAACGAGAGCTTCGTCCGCGTCCTGGATCTCGCCACCGGGCGGACGGTGCGCGACATCGGGTCCGACTCCGACAGCGGCCGCCCTCGGAGCCTCGCGTTCGACCCGAGCGACCCGAGCGGTGCCCGGATCGTGGTGGCGCTGCGAGAGCGGCACGGCCGTCGTCGTGGACGTCCGATCGGGTGACGAGGTGCTCGACCTGGGCGTGGACGGGGCGACCGACGCGGCCTGGAGCCCGGACGGCGACGTCGATCGCCACCGCTCACCGCGACGGCAGCGTTCGCATCTTCGACGCGCGCACCGGCCAGCAACGCTTCGTGCTGCTCGGTCACGGCAACCGCGTCAACGGTGTCGACTGGAGCCCCGACGGGAACCGGATCGTGACGGCCAGCGACGACGGGACCGCCAAGGTCTGGACCGTCACCGGAGACGGCGGGCGCGAGCTGTTCACGCTGTCCGCGCAGGCCACCCGCGGCGGCATCGCCGAGGCCGCCTTCTCGCCCGACGGCTCCCGCATCGTCACGGGCGATGTCGAGAACAGGGCGGCGATCGTCTGGGACGTCGAGCATCGCCGGCGACGCCGAGCTGACCAGCGTCCCGGCCGCCGTCGGCGGCTCGGAGCACGGCCGCCTTCACGCCCGACGGCCGGTACCTCCTCGCCGGCAACGCGGCCGGCGGGGTCAGCGGTCTGGGACGCGCAGACATTCACGAACGTACGCACGCTCGGCACCCCGGACCCCCGGCCTCCGAGCTCCGGGCCGAGCGACGACTCCATCGACCCGCCGGACGCCACCGGCCTGCAGGTCAGCGCGCTCGACGTGAGCCCCGACGGGCGCCTGGTCGCGGCCGCCATCGCGCGACTCGACCAGTCTTCCCTGGTGCTCGTCGCTCCGGATCTGGGACATCGAGACCGGGCAGGAGGCATTCCGCACCCGAGCCCGCGGCTTCGTCGACGACGTGGCCTGGAGCCCCGATGGCGACCTGCTCGCCATCGCCACCATCCAACCTACACCGAGGATGCCGACGGCGCGAGCAGCCAGATCATCCAGGGGTCGTTGGCCATCGTCGACCGGTCCGGTGACGAGGTCGCCTTCCTGCCCGACGAGGAGCCAATCGGTGCAGATCCGCTCGATCGCCTTCACGGCCGACGGCGAGCGGCTCATCGGGTCACGTTCGCCCATCGCGATCTTCGACGCCCCGTTCGGGGAGGTGGCGATCTGGGACTGGAAGGGTGGACAGCTCGAGCGCCGCATCGACACGGCGGAGTACGAGGCGGTGCTGAGCCCCCGCGCCGACCTGCTCGTGTCCACGCCGCTGAACGAGCTCACGGCGGGCTCACAGGTCGCAGAGGTCTGGGACTGGGGCACGGGAGAGCACCTGCGGGCCCTCCGCCACAGCGGCAGCGTGACCCGGCGCCGCCTTCAGCCCGGACGGCTCCCGCCTGGCGACCGCCAGCCAGGACGGCACGGTCCGGATCTGGGACCCCTACACGCGACGCATCGGAGCAGCTCGTCCTGCGCGGCCACACCGGCCCGGTCGAAGCCGTCGCCTTCAGTCCGGACGGCTCCCGGCTCGCCTCGGCGGGCGCCGACGGCACCGTGCGCGTCTGGGCGCTCGACCTCGACGAGCTCGTCGACGCGGCCGAGCGTGGGCTCACCCGCACCCTCACCGACGACGAGTGCCGGCAGTACCTCCACGCCCGGCAATGCCCGTGAGGTCCTCCAGCGCCGTTCAGGCAGAGGCGGACCGGATGGCCCGCCACACCCGCTCGGGCGTGCACGGCATGTCCACGTGGCGCACCCCCAGGTGGGCGAGGGCGTCGCACACCGCGTTCTGCACCGCGGGGGTCGAGCCGATGGTGCCGGACTCGCCGATGCCCTTGGCCCCCAGCGGGTTGACCCAGGTGGGGGTGGCGAAGTCGCACCAGCTCGAAGGACGGCAGCTCGGCCGCGGACGGGAACGCGTAGTCGGCGAAGTTGGTGGTCAGCGGGTTGCCGTCGGCATCGAAGGCCACCTCCTCGAACAGCGCCTGGGCCGCGCCCTGGGCCAGCCCGCCGTGGCGCTGGCCCTCGGCCAGCAGCGGGTTCAGCACCCGGCCGGCGTCGTCGCACGCCACCAGCCTCAGCAGGCGGACCTCGCCGGTCTCGGTGTCCACCTCGACCACGGCCACGTGCGTGCCCGAAGGGGAAGGTGGGCTGCTCGGCGTCGAAGTCGGCCTCGGCCGCCAGCCCGTCGCCGCGAGGCCGCCACCTCGGCCCACGAGCGGGCCACCGTGGGCGTCCCGACCACGTGGAACACGCCGCGGTCGCTGTCGAGCACGACGTCCTCGGCCGGCGCCTCCAGCAGGTCGGCGGCGCGGCGCCGGGCCTCCTCCACCACCTCCAGGGCGGCGGCGCGCACCGCCGAGCCCCCGAGCTGGAGCGAGCGCGACCCGAAGGTGCCCACGCCCCGGGCCACGTGGTCGGTGTCGCCGTGCCGGACCTGGACCCGCTCCAGCGGCACGCCCAGCTGGTCGGCGGCCAGCATGGAGAACACGGTGGCCAGGCCCTGGCCGTGGGGCGAGCTGCCGGTGTAGACGACGACCTCGACGCCGTCGCCGTCGTCGCGGGGGTGGACCTCCACCCGGCCGAACTCCGAGCCCGCCACCGGGCCCCCGGTGACCTCGACGTAGGTCGACAGGCCGATGCCCAGCGCCAACGTCTCCCCCGCCTCGCGGCGGCGGCGCTGCTCGGCCCGCAGCTCGTCGTAGCCCGCGGCGGCCAGCGCCGCCTCCAGCGTGCCCCGGTAGTCGCCGCAGTCGTAGGTGGTGCCCGTCGGCGTGGTGTGGGGCTCGTCGAACGCCGGCAGCAGGTTGCGCCGCCGCACCTCGGCGGGGTCGAGCGCCGACTTCGGCCGCGAACAGGTCGACCGCCCGCTCCAGGGCGGCGGTGGCCTCGGGCCGGCCGGCACCCCGGTAGGCGGCGGTGGGAGACGGTGGTGGTGACCACCGACCGGGCCGTGCAGGTCACGCCGGCGATGTCGTACGTGCCCGCCGCCATCATGCGGGTGAGGCCGGGCAGCAGGGCGCCGATGGCCGGGTACGCGCCCGCGTCCTGGGTGATGGCCAGGTGGTAGGCCTCGATGGTGCCGTCGCGCCGGCCGCCCAGGGTGACCTCCTGGTGCTGGGCCCGGCCCTGAGCCATCGCCATCATGTTCTCGCTGCGGGTCTCGACCCAGCGCACCGGACGGCCGCAGTGGCGGGCCAGCCAGCCCAGCAGCAGGTCCTCGGGGTGGCCGCCGGCCTTGGCCCCGAACCCGCCGCCCACGTCGGGGGCGATGACCCGGACCTGGTCGGCCTCGAGCCTGTAGGTGGCGACCAGCGCGTCACGCAGGCCGTGGGCGCTCTGCGTCGAGCACCAGTGGATCAGCCGGCCGTCGACCCAGGCCGCGGCCGACGACCGCACCTCCAGGGGACAGGCCGCCACCCGTTGGTTGACGATGGCCTGGCGCACCACGACCTCGCACGCCTCGGGCCCCTCGCCCTCGGGCGGTGCGTCGCCGAAGGCCAGGACCTGGTTGGTGCCCAGCTCGGGGAACAGCAGCACCTCGCCGTCCAGAGCCGCGTCCAGGGTCGATCACGGCCGGCAGCGGCTCGTAGTCGACCACCACCAGCTCGGCGGCGTCCGCGCCCTGCTCCGGGGTCTCGCTCAGCACCACGGCCACGGGCTCACCCACGAAGCGGACCCGGTCACGGGCCAGCAGCGGGCGCCTCATCTCCCGCTTGGCCTGCCCGGGGAGCGGCCGCAGGTCGACATCCGGCCCGGTTACCACGGCCACCACGCCGGGCGCGGCGAGGGCCTCGGCGACGTCGATGCCCGCGATCTCCGCGTGGGCCAGCGTGGCGCGCACGTAGGTGGCGTGCACCGCCCCGCGAGGCGGGGATCGTCCAGGTCGGCCACGTAGCGGCCGCCCTCGGTCAGCAGGCGCGTGTCCTCGACGCGCAGGACCCGGTTGCCGAGGATGCTCATGGCGCGGAGCTAGCCGAGCATGAGGGACAGGGCCACCACCGTGAAGCTCCAGACCAGCGCCACGACCACCGTGATGCGGTCGAGGTTGCGCTCCATGACCGTGGAGCCCATGGCGCTGGCGCCCATGCCGCCGCCGAACATGTCGGACAGCCCGCCGCCCTTGCCGCTGTGCAGCAGCACCAGGACGATCATGAGCAGCGAGGCGGTCACGTTGAGGATCGTGGTGATGGCGGTGATCACGGTCGTCGACTCTCCTGCGGGGTTGACCGGCAGGTCAGCGTAGCGTCAGCCGACCAGGCTACGCAGATCTGCGTCCGGGGCGGTCCAGGTCCTGATGCGCGCCGGTGCGCAGGTGGCAGGACGCGAGGTGGTCGGGGTCGAAGGCGGCGGGCAGCAGCCGGGGCACCTCCTCGTCGCACACGCCGGTGACCGCCAGCGGGCAGCGGGTGTGGAACGAGCACCCGGCCGGGGGGTCGAGCGGGCTGGGCAGCTCGCCCTTGAGCCGGTGGCGGACCCGGGGCGCTCGGGGTCGGCCACGGGGATGGACGACAGCAGAGCCTCGGTGTAGGGATGCTCGGGCCTGCCGAACACCCGGTCCCGGGTGCCGATCTCGGCGATGCGGCCCAGGTACATGACCGCCACCCGGTCGCACAGGTGCTCCACCACCGCCAGGTCGTGGGCCACGAACACCAGCGTGAAGTCGAGCCGGGCCTGGAGGTCACGCAGCAGGTTGAGGATCTGCGACTGGATGGACACGTCCAGCGCGGACACGGGCTCGTCGGCCACCAGGAAGCGGGGCTCGACCGCCAGCGCCCGGGCGATGCCCACCCGCTGGCGCTGGCCGCCCGAGAACTGATGGGGGTAGCGGCGGGCGTGGTACGGCTCCAGCCCCACCAGGTCGAGCACCTCGGCCACCCGGTCCCGGCGGGCGGCGGCCCCCACCCCCTGGGCGCGGAGGCCCTCGGCGATGGAGTCGCCGACGGTGGCGCGGGGGTCGAGCGACGAGAACGGGTCCTGGAACACGATCTGCATCTCGCGGCGCAGCGCCTGGAGGTCGCGACCCTTGGCCCCCACCACGTCCCGGCCGTCGAAGGTGACGGTGCCCTCGTCGGCGGTCGAGCAGCCCCAGCAGCACTCGGCCCAGCGTGGACTTGCCACAGCCCGACTCGCCCACGAGCCCCAGCGTCTCCCCCGGGAAGATGTCGAGATCGACCCCGTCCACCGCCCGCACGTGGCCCACCGCCCGGCCGAACAGCCCGCCCCGCACGGGGAAGATCTTGACCACACCCCGGGCCGACAGCAGCGGCGCCCGCTCGGCGGTCGCGGTGTCGGACACCGCCGCGACGGCGTCCTCCGGCACCGGGGCCCGGCCGTCGCCGTCGCTCACCGGCGCCCCACCTCCACCGCGACCTCGATCGGCGCCTCCTCGGCGTCGCTGTGCAGGAAGCAGCGCACGCTGTGGCCCGGCGCCACCTCCACCAGGGCCGGCAGCGCCTCGGTGCAGCGGGTCAGGCCGTGCTCCTCCCGGGGCCGGCACCGGGGGGCGAAGCGGCAACCCGGCGGCAGGTCGATCAGGTTGGGCACCCGGCCGGGGATCACGTCGAGCCGGTCCCGCCGCCGGCCGATGACCGGCACCGAGCCGATCAGCCCCTGGGTGTAGGGGTGGCGGGTGTCGCGGAACAGGGTGCGGGTCGACGTCTCCTCCACGATCTGGCCCGCGTACATGACCGCCACCCGGTCGCACAGCTCGGCCACGATGCCCAGGTCGTGGGTGATGAGCACGATGGCCATCCCCACCTCGGCCTGGATCTCCCGCATGAGGTCGAGGATCTGCGCCTGGATGGTGACGTCCAGCGCCGTGGTGGGCTCGTCGGCGATGAGCAGGTCGGGGTTGCCGGCCAGGGCCATGGCGATCATGACCCGCTGGGCCTGGCCCCCCGAGATCTCGTGCGGGTAGGCGCGGGACCGCTCGCGGGCGTCGGCGATCCCCACCCTGGCCAGCATCTCCTGGGCCCGCTCCAAGCCCACGGCCCGCTTGGCCCCCTCGTGAACCTCGTAGACCTCCGAGATCTGGAAGCCGACCCGGTAGGAGGGGTTCAGTGACGAGATGGGCTGCTGGAAGATCATGGCGATGCGGCTGCCCCGCAGGGCCCGCAGCTCGTCGGGCGACGCGGCCCGCAGGTCCCGGCCGTCGAAGGTGACGCTGCCGTCCACCACCCGGCCCGGCTGGTCCACGAGGCCCATGACCGACAGGGAGGTCACGCTCTTGCCCGAGCCCGACTCCCCCACCAGGCCCAGGACCTCGCCCTTCTGCACGGTGAGGTCCACGCCGTCGACCGCCTTGACCACGCCGTCGGCCGTGAAGAACCACGTGCGCAGGCCGCTCACCTCCAGCAGCGGCTCGCCGGGGGCGTCCCTGGGCTCCGGCTCCACGACCTCGGTGGCCCCGCTCACTTGTTCAACCGGGGGTCGAGGGCGTCGCGCAGGCCGTCGCCGATGAGGTTGAAGGCCAACACGTTAAGCATGATGAACAGCCCCGGGTAGAAGACCAGGTGGGGCGACGTGAACAGCTGGTTGCGCTCCAGCGCCAGCATGCGTCCCCACTCGGCCCGGTCGGGGTCGCCGCCCAGGCCCACGAACGACAGGGCGGCCAGCTCCAGCACCGCGGTGGCGATGCCGAGGGTGGCCTGCACCACCAGCGGGGTCATCGAGTTGGGCAGCACCCGGTGGGCCAGGATGCGGCGCCCCTTCACGCCCAGCGCCCGGTCGGCGGTCACGAAGTCCTGCTCGCGCACGGAGATCACCCGAGACCGCACCACCCGGGCGTAGACCGGGATGGTCACCACCGACACCGCGATGACCGCGTTGAACAGGCCGGGCCCCCGGGCGGTCACGATGGCGATGGCCAGCAGCAGGGCGGGGAACGCCAGCATCACGTCCATCACCCGCATGACGCCGTTGTCGAAGCGCCCGCCGATGAAGCCCGCCACCAGGCCCGCGAAGGTGCCGATGAGCAGCGCGAACGACACCGCGGCCACGCCCGCCACCAGCGACACCCGGGAGCCGTAGAGGATGCGGCTGAACTCGTCCCGGCCGTTGCCGTCCAGCCCCATGAGGTGCTGGGGCTGGTCGCTGGAGCACGAGAAGCCGTTCGCCTCGAGGAAGGACTTGGCCTGCTTGAGCACCGGGACCTCGGGGATCCACTCGACGCTGACGTGGATGCAGGGCTCCGCGCGGGGCCGCAGGCCCTCGGTCGCGATCAGCACCTCCAGCTCGCCGTACGGGGCCAGCAGCGGGGCGAACACGGCGATGAACACCAGCAGCCCGAGGATGACGGCCCCCACCTGGGCCGAGCGCTTGCGGAACGTCTGGCGCATCGCGTCGCGCCACAGGCCGCGCTCCCGGCCCCGGCCGGGAACGACCTCGGCGGCCTGGGCCTCGCTGAGCGGGATCTCCTCGATGGCCACGTCAGCCCACCCGGACCTTGGGGTCGAGCACCCCGTAGAGGATGTCGGTCAGCAGGTTGATGACCACGAAGGCGACCGCCACGACCAGGGTGAAGCCCTGGATCACGAAGTAGTCCCGCGCCCGAGATCGCATCGAACAGCGTCTTGCCCACCCCGGTGATGTTGAAGATCGTCTCGGTGAGGATGGCCCCGCCCAGCAGCGTGCCCAGCGACAGGCCGATGACGGTGACCACCGGCAGCATCGAGTTGCGCAGGGCGTGGCGGCCGATCACCAGCCGCTCGCGCAGGCCCTTGGCCCGGGCGGTGCGCACGTAGTCGAGCCCCAGCACGTCGAGCAGGCTGGAGCGGGTCATGCGGGCGATCACCGCCATGGCGATGGTGGACAGGGCGATCGCGGGCAGGATCAGGTGGCGCACCGCGTCCCAGAAGATGTCCCAGCGCCAGATCAGGACGGCGTTGACGGTGTCGATGTTGGAGATGAACTGGAAGGCCGGGTTCTCCGGCAGGCCCCACACCTCGTAGAAGGGGTCGGGGATCACGCCCGCGGTGAGCTGGCCCGAGGCGGGTAGGGCCAGGAACGTGTCCGCCAGCGTCAGGGCGAAGATGTACTGCAGGATCAGGCCGAGCACGAACACGGGGATGGACACGCCCAGGTTGGCGCCGATCACCGTGGCCACGTCGGTCTTGGAGTTGTGCCGGAGGCCGGCGAGCACGCCGAGCGGCACCCCCACGATCACGGCGATGAACAGCGCCGCCGCCGACAGCTGGAGCGTGACCGGCAGCCGCTCGATCAGCAGGTCGGTCACGGGCTGGCGCAGGCGGATGGACTCGCCCAGGTCGCCGCTGAACACGTCGCCGGCGTAGTCCGCGAACTGGACGATGATCGGGTCGTTGAAGCCGTAGCGCTCGTTGAAGTCGGCGCAGGCCTCGGCGTGGCCCGCTCCTGGAGGGCGGCCTGGCAGGGGTCACCCGGGATGATCCGCGCGATGACGAACGTGGCCAGCAGGATGCCGAACAGCACCGGGATGGCGCTGACGAGCCGGCGAAGGATGAAGCGCAACATGGGATAGGGGTGGCCGCGGGGGCCGGTGGGCGGTCACCGGCCCCCGCATTTTGGCCGATCTGGCTCAGCCCTCCTCAGGCGGCAGGCTCAGGCGGCGGGTTGAGGAATCCTCCGAACAGGGCCCCCCAGTAGGTGAAGAGGCCCTCCCGGCCGACGTGCAGCGGATCCTCGGCGTCCCACTGCACCCGGTAGCTCTTGACCACGTCGTCCGCGTCGAAGGCGCTGCCGTCGTGGAACTTGACGCCCTCGCGCAGGTTGAACGTCCACTCCGTCAGGTCGTCGTTGGACTCGTAGTCGGTGGCCAGCGACGGAACCGTCTCCGTGCCGCCCACCTCGTAGGCGAGCAGCGACTCGTTGATCTGCTCGCAGACCCGCAGGGCCTCACCGTCGGTCTCGTCCGCGCAGTAGAGGCCGGACGGCTCGCCGTTCTGCATCCAGACCATCTGGTCCTGGCCCTCGATGGACATGGCCGAGAACTGCTCGTTCGACAGCGGGCTGGCGTGCGCCCCGTCGACCGACGCCTTGAACGCGACGGCCGAGCCGCCGTAGGCGATGGGCAGCGCCTGGGCATGCTGCTTCAGCATCTCGTTGGCCTGGTTGTAGAGCTCGTTGCGGGCGTCCTCGTCGGTGGTGGAGCCGGCCTCGGACAGCACGTCGTGCAGTTCGTCGAACCCGGTGCCGAACTGGGGCGACGCGCCCTCGCCGAAGTGGAAGTCCCAGAAGTTGGTGGCGTCCGGGAAGTCGGCGCCCCAGCCCAGCATGTAGAAGCCGAGGTTGCCGGCGTTGGCGTTGTCGATGAACGCCCCGTCCTCCTGCTGGTCCAGGGCCACCGTGATGCCCACCTGGGCGAGCTGGTCACGGATGTCGCTGGCGACCTGGGGCGGCTGGGGCAGGTAGCCCCGCACCGCGGCCCGGTAGCTCAGGACGCCGAGGTCGACGCCGTTGGGGTAGCCGGCCTCGGTCAGCAGCGTGCGGGCCATCTCGCGGGTCGTAGGTGTAGCCGTCGGCCCCGTCCTGGTAGCTGGGGATGCCCGGCGGGACGAACTGGTCGGCCACCAGCGAGCCCTGCGGGTAGAAGTTGTCGACGAGGCGGTCCTTGTCGACGGCGTAGCCGATCGCCTGGCGGAGCTTCTCGTTGTCGAACGGCGGCTTGTCGACGTTGAAGCCGAGGTAGAAGACGTTGAGCGGGTCGCGCTCGATGAGCTGGAGGTTGGAGTCGTCCTCCACCGTGGCGAAGTCCTCCGTGCCCACGTTGTCGATGCCGTCGACGCTGCCCGACTGGAGCTCGACCAGCCGCTGCGCCGACTCCTCGCCCCAGCGGAACACGACGGTCTGCGTGGGGGGCGGGTCACCCCAGTAGTCCTCGTTGGCGCTGAGCACGATCTGGTTGCCGCGCTCCCAGGCGTCGAGCTTGTAGGGACCGGTGCCGATCGGGTCGTCGATGGGCGCCCCGCCGCTCTCCTCGAGCTGGTCCGCCGAGAAGATGCCGACCGCCGAGAACGCCACCTTGGCCGGGAAGGCCACGTCCGGGTTGCACAGCGTGAACTTCACTGTCAGCTCGTCGACCGCTTCGAGCTTGGCCAGGTTGCCCGCGTAGGTGTCGGTGCCGCACGCGGCGCTCTCGTCGAAGGCGAGTCCCTCGAAGGCGCTCGCCTCCGTGTCCCCGTCGTCGCTGGCGTCGTCGTCGTCGTCCCCACCGCACGCCGCGGCCACCAGGCCGAGTGCGAGCAGGGCGGCGAGCCAACGGAAACGTTGGTGTCTCATGCTTCTTCCCCCTGAGGTTTGCTGTCGTGGTCGCCGTGGGAGACGCGATCTGGCGATCAACACGTGGCGACGCTGGCTGATTCTTGCATGATCGGAACGAACCCGTGGTCGTTCCGCGCTGTGCGCGGTCGACCCCGGAGCGGAGGCGGACGGGTCAGACGACGGTGCGCTGTTCGGTGAAATGGCACGCCACCGGGTGGTCGACCCCCACAGACGGCCGGATCTCCAGGAGGGGCTCCTCATCGGCACAGATGTTGGTGTCCACGCCGGCCTCCTCCAGCGCCTGCCGGTGCCAGCACCGGGTGCGGAAGCGGCAGCCGGACGGGGGGTCAACCGGGCTCGGGACGTCGCCGGAGAGGATGATCCGCTCGCGCTCGCGCTCCCGCTTGGGGTCGGGCAGCGGCACCGCCGACAGAAGGGCCTGGGTGTAGGGATGGCCGGAGGACTCGTAGACCTGGCGGCGATCGCCGATCTCGACGATCTTGCCCAGGTACATCACGGCCACCCGATCGCTGATGTGGCGCACCACCGACAGGTCGTGGGCGATGAACACGTAGGACAGGTTCATCTCGGCCTGGAGGTCGGTCAGCAGGTTGACCACGCCGGCCTGGATGCTGACGTCGAGGGCCGAGACCGGCTCGTCCAGCACGATCACCGAGGGCCCGAGGGCCAGCGCCCGGGCGATGCCGATGCGCTGGCGCTGGCCGCCCGAGAACTCGTGCGGGTAGCGCCGCTTGTGCTCGGCCGCCAGGCCCACCCGCTCCAGCAGCCCGCTCACGGTGTCGGAGCCGGTCTTGGAGTCCCAGCGGTCGTGGATGCGCAGCGGCTCGGACAGCGTGGCCTCGACCGTCATGCGGGGGTTGAGCGAGGCGTACGGGTCCTGGAACACGATCTGCAGCTCCTGGCGGAGCTTGCGCATCTCCTTCGTGGAGAGCTCGGTGATGTCCTGGCCCCGGAACAGCACCTCGCCGGAGGTGGGGCGGATGAGGTTGAGCAGCATGCGCCCGGTGGTGGACTTGCCGCACCCCGACTCGCCCACCAGGCCGAGGGTCTCGCCCCGGGCCAGCTTGAAGTTCACGTCGCTGACCGCCTGCACGTAGGCCTGCACCCGCTGGAGCACGCCCCCGTGGATGGGGAAGTTCTTGACCAGGTGGCGGGCCTCCAGCACGACCTCGCCGTCGTCGCCGTCGGGCGAGTCCACCGGCGCCACGGCGTCCTGCGGTGTGGGGCCGTCGTCGGGCGTGGGCCGGTCCTCGATCGTGTCCTCGGTGGCCGTCATGCCAGCTCCTCGAGCTCCTCGACCAGGGCGCTCAGCTCGCTCGCGCCCACCTCGCGCAGCGTCTCGGCGTAGTGGCACGCCGACATGTGCCGCGTCGCCCTCGACCGACGCGCATCTCGGGCACCGTGGTCCGGCACATCTCCTCGACGAAGGGGCAGCGCGGGTGGAACACGCACCCCGGCGGCTTGTCGATGAGCGACGGCGGGTGCCCGATGATCGGCACCAGCCGCTCGATGCCGGCGTCGTCCACCCGGGGCAGCGACGCCAGCAACCCCAGCGTGTAGGGGTGGCGAGGCTCGTAGAACACCTCGTCGGCCGTGCCCAGCTCGGCCGGCGCGGCCCGCGTACATGACCATCACCCGGTCGGCCATGCCCGCCACCACACCCAGGTCGTGGGTGATGAGCATGACGGCCGAGCCGATCTCGTCGCGGATCGCGTGGATGACCTCGAGCACCTGGGCCTGCACGGTCACGTCCAGCGCGGTGGTGGGCTCGTCCACGATGAGCAGGGCGGGCTTGCAGGCGATGGCCATGGCGATCATGGCCCGCTGGCGCATGCCGCCCGAGAACTCGTGCGGGTAGTTGTCGACCCGCACGTCGGGCCGGGGGATGCCGACCAGGTCGAGCAGCTCCACGGCCCTCTGGCGGCCCTCCTTCTTGGAGGCGCCCTCGTGGATGCGGGCCATCTCGCCGATCTGGCGGCCGATCGTGTGCACCGGGTTGAGCGAGGTCATGGGGTCCTGGAAGATCATGGCGATCTCCTTGCCCCTGATGGCCCGGCGCTCGTCCTCGGGCAGCGTCAGCAGGTCGCGGCCCTGCCACATGATGCGGCCGGCGCTGATCTCCCCCGGCGGCACGTCGATGAGGCCCATGATGGTCAGCGCGCTCACCGACTTGCCCGAGCCGGACTCGCCGACGATGGCGAAGGTCTCGCCCGGGTAGATCTCGTAGGAGATGCCGTCGACCGCCTGCACGTAGCCACCGTCGGTGTGGAACCCGGTGTGGAGGTCTTCGACGATGAGGAGCGGTTCCATCACTTCAGCTTGGGGTCGAGGGCGTCGCGCAGGCCGTCACCGACGAACACCGCCGCCGTGACCAGGATCGACAGCGCGATGGCCGGGCACGAAGAGCATGTGCGGGTAGTTGGCGAGTGAGCGGCGGCCCTCGGCCACCATCAGCCCCCAGGCCGGCGTAGGGCGCTGCACGCCCACGCCCAGGAACGACAACGCCGCCTCCGACAGGACTGCCGCGCCGATGAAGAGCGTCGTGTACACGATCACCGGCTGGATGGTGTTGGGCAGGATGTGGCGGAAGATGATGCGGCGGTTGCTGGCGCCGAGCGCCCGCGCCGCGTCGACGTACTCGGTCTCCTTGACCTGGAGGATCGAAGCTCGCAGCACGCGGGCGATGGCCATCCAGCCCAACAGCCCCAGCACGAGGATCACCGTGCGCTCGCCGGGGCCCACCACGGTGATGATGGCCAGCGCGATGAGGATGTAGGGCAGCGACAGCAGGATGTCGGTGAAGCGCATGATCGAGCTGTCGATCCAGCGCCCGTAGAAGGCCGAGATGGCGCCCACGACGATGCCGATGCTGGCCGCGATCAGCCCCGCGAACAGGCCGATGCGCAGCGACACCCGGGCGCCGTAGAGCACGTCGGTGTACAGGTCGCGGCCCACCCGGTCGGTGCCCAGCGGGTGGCCGGGGCTGAACAGCCGCTGGTTGGCGTCGCCGGGGTTGACCGTGCCCGGCTGCGCGGTGGTGAGGAAGTCGGCGAGGATGGCGGCCAGGATGATCAGCACGATCAGCACCAGGCCGATCATCGCGAGCCGATTCCGCCTGAACCGCCGCCAGACGTCGCCCTTCGGAGTGGCGGGCGCCACGCTGTGGTCGGCCGCCGGCTCGGTGGGGGCGCCGCCGATGTGTTCCTCGGCGAGCGATCGGTCCGGGACGCTGATGGCCATCAGGACTTCTCCTTGCCGATGCGGACCCTGGGGTCGAAGAAGCCGTAGCTCAGGTCGACCAACAGATTGATGAGGACGTACGCCACCACCAGCACCAGCGTCAGGCCCAGCACGACCGGCGCATCGCGACGGAAGATGGAGGTGGCGATCTGGCGACCCATGCCCCGCCAGTTGAAGACCGTCTCGGTGATGATGGCCGCACCGATGAGGTTGGCCAGGTCGAGGCCGATGAGGGTCACGACCGGGATGAGCGCGTTGCGCAGACCGTGGCGCATCACCACGTTGCGCTCGTGGAGGCCCTTGGCCCGGGCGGTGCGCATGTAGTCGGCCCGGCTGACCTCCAGCATGGTGGTGCGGGTCATGCGGGCGACCAGCGCGGTGCCGACCGACGCCAGCACCAGCATGGGCAGGATGAGGTAGCGCCAGTCGGACGGGAACAGGAAGAAGTTCCAGTGCTCGGGGGTGCCCTGGACCGGCAGGCGGGCCCACTGCGGCCAGTCGTGCTGATTGGGGAACACTCCGAACATCTGTTGCGCGATGAACCCAGCACGAACACGGGTATGGAGGCGGCCAGTGCCGTCACCACCGTGGTCGATTTGTCGGCGAGCGAGTATCTCTTCATCGCCGAGAGCACCCCCACCGAGATGCCGATCACCGTCTCGATGATGATGGCCCAGATGGCCAGGCGCAGGCTGTTGGGGAAGGTCTCGCCCAGGATGTCGCGTCACCGGGCGGCGTGAGGCGTAGGACGTCCCCAGGTCGCCCGTCAGCGTGCGCTTCCAGAAGTCGGCGTACTGGACGATGATCGGGTCGTTCAACCCGAACTCCTCCTCGATGGCCGTGCGGGTCGCCTCCGGCACGGCGCGGCCGCTCGCCCCCGCCATCAGCTCCACAGGGTCGCCGGGGACGATGAAGAAGAGGATGAACAGGATCGTCAGGGCGCCCCAGACGACCGGGATCACAAGCAACAGGCGACGGATGACGTACCCGGTCATGTCACCTCACGGGTGAGTTCAGCTGTGGTTGGTGGCGGCGGGTGGCGAGGGCCCCGCCCCGGCCGGGGACGGGGCCCAACGCCCACCGATTTCGCGTTGTGTCAGCTAGCGAGTGTCACGTTCTCGTAGAGCACGAACTGCAGCGGGGTTTGGACAAGGTTGCCCACGTCATCCGAGTAGACGATCGCGCCGTTGTACCAGTTGATCGGCACGTACGCGACATCCTTGAGGGCCTGGGCCTCGGCGTCCCGATAGAGCGCGTTGCGCTCGTCGGCGTCCTCGGTGGAGCGGGCCTCATTGATCATGTCGTCGACATCGGGGTTGCTGTAGCGGGCGATGTTGTCACCGTCGATAGATGCGGTCGTCAGCAGCGGGTAAATGGCGCTGTCGTAGACCGGGAAGTCCCAGATCCAGCCGGAGCGGCACAACTCGCACGCACCCTGGCGCATCTCGGTGAAGTAGGTGGTCGGGTCACGCCCGTCCAACTCGGCCTCGAGCCCGATGTCCTGCAGGTTCTGCTGGACGATGGCCACGACATCCTCGTGCCCGGAGCCCGTGTTGAAGTTGATCTTGATGGGATGGTCGAGGGTGCCCCCGTCGGCCTTCCACTCCTCCACCAGGGCGGTGGCCGCCTCCTGGTCGTACGTGCAGAGGTCACCGCACAACCCGTCCTCGTAGCCGGGCACGCCGTCGGGCGTCATGCCCGTGGGCAGCCGCCGCGAGCCGTCGTAGACGGTCTGGTTGATGGCTTCGCGGTCGATGCCCTTGGCAATGGCCTCGCGCAGCTTCAGGTTCTCGTCGCCGCCGAGCTGCGACTCCTGGTTGACGATGAAGTCGTAGAGGCCCATGTTGCCTTCGGTGGCATGGTTGTAGGTCTCCGTCGCCTCGGCGAAGCGGCCGGCCGGGATGTAGCCGGTGTCGCCGTTGCCGGCCTCGAAGTCCGCGTAAGCCGAGTCCAGGTCGGCCGAGAGGCGGAAGTCGATGGAGTCCAGCTTGGCCTTGGTGCCCTCGCCGTAGATGCCACCGGCCCAGTCGTCATTGCGGACCACCTTGATGGAGACCTCGTGCTCCCAGGGCTCCTCCTGCTTGAAGGGGCCGTTGCCGATCATGACGCCCTGTTCCCACTGGGTGGAGTCCTCCAGCTCGAACACGGCCTCGGGCATCGGGGAGAACACCGCGTGGCTGACCACGGCCGGGAAGTCCCAGAACGGTTCCACCAGCTCGACCGTCAGGGTGTTGGCCTCGTCGTCGGCGGTCACGCCCTCCATCTCCTCGGCGGTGCCCTCGGTCACCTCGGTCGCACCCAGGATGGGGCCGAAGAAGTAGCCGATCTCGGAGGCCAGGTCGTCGCTCGCGGCGCGCTCCACGCCTTCTTGAACGAGCTGGGCAGCACCGGGGTGCCGTCCGAGAAGTTCTGGCCGTCCTTCAGGGTGAACACCCAGGTCTGGCCGTCCTCACTCTCCCAGCTCTCGGCCACCTCGCCCTTGATCTCGGGATCGCCGTCGCCGCTGAAGTCGAAATCGGTGAGCCCGTCGTACAGGAGCTCGCCGATCTGGGCGCCCTGCAGGACGCCCGCGAGAGCGGGGTCGATGTGGTCGGGCTCGCCCTGGGCGAAGTTCTGCAGGTCGACCAGGTCGCCGCCCGCTTCTCCCTCGGGTTGCGTGTCGGTCGCTCCCTCGTCGTCTCGTCGTCGTCGTCCCCACCACAGGCGGCGGCGACGAGGGAGAGACCCAGGATGAGAGCAAGGAGCTTGAAGCTCCTGCGCTGTCGTCTCACTACTAGGACCTCCTGATGATGGTCATGAATGACCGCGGGGCACCGGGCGGGGCGGCGGGCGGTCCGGGGACGCGCCGACGGATCGGTGCTCCCCCGGGAAACGAGCCATGGCTGTCGTCACGGCGACTCTCCCTGCGGTGTTCGCACCCGGTAGCTCGCAACCCGCTACCGGTGAACGGAAGGAACTTAGCAGGAACGTCTGGCGCAACGCGGATTCGGTGACGACGGTGTCGCCCAGGGCACGGGTTCCCTGGGCAGTTTCATCAGCCTGTCGCCACATCGTCACACAACCTGTATTCCGACCGTCCCGGCGCCTCTCCGGGCGTCCACCCACCCTCCCCGTTGTTACCACGCTGTGGCGACGGTCACACGCCTGGTGGGCCTACTTTCGCCTCTGGTCGAAAGACGGCGGAGCGGCGACGGCTCAGGTGCGGTCGCGGAAGCGGACGATCCCGGCGAACGAGTCGGCCTCGAGGCTGGCCCCGCCCACCAGGGCCCCGTCGATGTCGGGGCACGCCATCAGGTCGGCGGCGTTGTCGGCCTTGACCGAGCCGCCGTACTGGACGCGCAGCGACGCCGCCGCCTCCGCCCCGAACCCCTCGGCCACGCGGGCGCGGACGGTGGCGCACACGGCCTGGGCGTCGTCGGGGGTGGCGGTGCGGCCGGTGCCGATGGCCCAGATGGGCTCGTAGGCCACCACCAGCCCGCCCACCTGCTCGGCGGTCAGGCCCGCCAGGCCGGCGTCGATCTGGCCGGTCACCTTGGCCTCGGTGGTGCCGGCCTCCCGCTCGTCCAGGGTCTCCCCCACGCACATGATGGGGGTCATGCCCCAGCGGAGGATGGCCTTGACCTTGAGGTTGACATCCTCGTCCGTCTCGCGGAACAGCTCGCGCCGTTCGGAGTGCCCGGCGATCACGTAGGCCACGTCCAGCTTGGCCAGCATGGCGGGCGACACCTCGCCGGTGTAGGCGCCCTTCTCCTCCCAGTGGCAGTTCTGGGCTCCCAGCGCGATGGGCGGCGGGTGCTTCTCGGCCAGGAAGTAGGTCTGGAGCACGCGGATGTCGGTGAAGGGCGGGTGGATCGAGACGTCGGCCGAGGCGAAGTCCTCGGGGCCCAGCTCGTAGACCAGCTTCTGGACCAGCGTGGTGGCCTCGAAGTGGTTCAGGTTCATCTTCCAGTTGCCGCTGATCAGCGGCTTGCGGGGGGCAGCGGGCATCGTCGCTCAGGCCTTCCACTCGCCCCGCAGGGCCGCCAGGCCCGGCAGGTCACCCTGTTCCAGCAGCTCCAGCGAGGCGCCGCCGCCCGTCGACACGTGGTCGACCCTCTCGGCCAGCCCGAACTGGGCCAGCGCCGCCGCGCTGTCGCCCCCGCCCACCACCGTGAAGGCGGCGGTGTCGGCCACCGCCTGGGCCACCGCCCGGGTGCCGGCCGCGAAGCGGGGGTCCTCGAACACGCCCATGGGCCCGTTCCAGAACACGGTGCGGGCCTCGGCCACGCGGTCGCCGAAGTCGGCCGCGGTGCCGGGGCCGATGTCCACGCCCTTCCACCCCCCGGGCACGCTCGTGCCGACCTGGCGGACGTCGCCGCCCGCGTCCGGCCGCATCAGCTCGCCGCCCGGGCCGAGCGCGGTGATGTCGGACGGCAGGACCAGCCGGTCGCCGTGCTCGTCCAGCAGCGAGCGGCAGGTGCCCACCATGTCCTCCTCGCACAGGCTGTCCCCGATCGACGCGCCCCGGGCCGCCAGGAAGGTGAAGCACATGCCGCCGCCGATGAGCAGCTCGTCGGCCACGCCCAGCAGCGCCTCGATGACCTTGAGCTTGTCGCTCACCTTGGAGCCGCCGAGGATGGCGACGAAGGGCCGCCGCGGGCTGGTGCGCAGGCCGAGGAGCACCTCGACCTCCCGGGCCAGCAGCCGGCCGGCCGCCGAGGGCAGGAACCGGGGCGGCCCCACGATGGAGGCGTGCGCCCGGTGGGAGGCGCCGAAGGCGTCGTTGACATAGGCGTCGAAGCCCTGGATCAGGCGGGCCACGAAGGCGGGGTCGTCGGCCTCCTCGCCCGGGTCGAAGCGCAGGTTCTCGGCCAGCTCGACGCCGGGCGCCAGCTCGGCCAGCCGGGCCCGCACCGGCTCCACCGAGTACTTCGGGTCCGGCTTGCCCTTGGGCCGGCCCAGGTGGGTGCAGGCGGTGACCTGCGCCCCCTGGGCGAGCAGCCATTCGATGGTGGGGAGGGCCGCGCGGATGCGCAGGTCGTCGGCGATCTCGCCGTCGCGCAGGGGGACGTTGAAGTCGGCGCGGAGCAGCACCCGCTTCCCGTCCAGCGGGGGCAGGTCCTCCAGCGTGGGGACAGCGGTCACGGTGGCGTCAGCGCTGGTTGGCTGCGCCGACGATCTCGACCAGGTCGACGAGCCGGCAGGAGTAGCCCCACTCGTTGTCGTACCAGCCGAACACCTTGACCATGTTGCCGATCGACTGGGTCAGCAGCGAGTCGAACGTGCAGGAGGCGGGCGAGCCCACGATGTCGGACGACACCAGGGGCGCCTCGGAGAAGTCGAGCACGCCTGCGAGCGGCCCCTCGGAGGCCGCGGCCTTGAACGCGTCGTTGACCTCGTCCTTGGTCACCTCACGGCCGAGCACCCCGGTGAAGTCGGTGAGCGAGCCGTCGGGCACCGGCACCCGGATGGACTGGCCGTCGAGGCGGCCCTGCATGGCCTCCAGCACCAGGCCGGTGGCGCGGGCGGCGCCGGTCGAGGACGGCACCATGTTGATGGCCGCGGCCCGGGCCCGGCGCAGGTCGCTGTGGAGGCCGTCCACCAGCATCTGGTCGCCCGTGTAGGCGTGGATGGTGGTCATGAGGCCCTTCTCCACCCCGAAGGCGTCGTCGAGGACCTTGACCATGGGGACGAAGCAGTTGGTGGTGCAGGAGGCGTTGGACACCACCTTGTGGGCGTCCGGGTCGAAGGTGCCGTCGTTGACGCCCATCACGAAGGTGGCGTCCGCACCCGACGACGGCGCCGACACGATCACGAAGGGCGCCCCGGCTTCGAGGTGGGCGGCGGCCTTGTCCCGGCTGGTGAACAGGCCGGTCGACTCGACCACCACGTCCACCCCGAGGTCGGACCAGGGCAGCTCCTTGGGGTCGCGCACGGCCAGCACCTGGAGGGTGTCGCCCTCCACCTTGATGCCGTCGGCGGTGGCCTCGATGTCGTAGTCGAGCCGCCCCAGCACGGAGTCGTACTTGAGCAGGTGCGCCATGGTGGCAACGGACCCCAGGTCGTTGACCGCGACGAAGTCGATGTCCGCCCCCGCCCGCTTGGCAGCCCGGAAGAGGTTGCGGCCGATGCGGCCGAAACCGTTGATCCCTACGCGGATGGTCATCTCTTGCGCCTTCCTGTCTCGTGCCGACCTGGTTGTCCGGTGCGACCTTAGAGCGGAGCGCGCTGGGAGGGAATTGCTCAACGGCCCAGCGCGTGCAGGACCTTCGCCAGCTTCTCGGGGTCGTGCGCCAGCCCGTGGGGACGCACCACGTCGGCCTCCACCAGCTCCGCGCCCACGTCGCCGCGCGGCAGCGCCCCCGGCTGGACGAGCACCACGTCGGGCTCGATGCCGTGGCGCCGCAGGGCGTCGACGTGGGCGGCCACGTCATAGCCCCGGGTCTCGCCCGCCTCGGCCCGCACGTTGCACACGTAGATGCGGCGGCCGGGGGCCTGCTTGAGCGCCTCGCGCACGTCGTCCACCACCGCCGCGGCCAGCACGGACGTGTAGAGAGAGCCGGGGCCGAGCACCACCTGGTCGGCAGCGGCCAGGGCATCGAGGGCCGAGGCGGGCGCCCGGGCCCCGGCCGGCTCGACCGAGACGTGCTCGATGCCCACGGTCCCGGCGATGGCGACCTGGCCGCACACCGTGTCCCCCGTGGCCGTCACCGCCCGCAACGCCACCGGCTCCTGCGTGGCGGGCACCACCCACCCCCGCTCGGGATCGAGCCCCACCAGCCGGCACAGCTCGTCCACCGCGCCCAGGAAGTCCCCGGTGGAGACGACGAGGCCGGCCAGCAGCAGGTTGCCGAGGGCGTGACCTGCGACGTCGGTGCCGTCGAAGCGGTAGCCGAGGGCGCCCGCGAGCGGCCCGCCCCCGGGCTCGGCCATGGCCGCGATGCAGTGGCGCACGTCGCCCGGCGCGGGCAGGTCGAGCGCGGCCCGCAGCCGGCCGGTCGATCCGCCGTCGTCGGCCGTGGCCACCACCGCGGTCGTCCTCGCCGCGTAGCGCCGCACCGCCCGGATGGTGGCGGCGAGCCCGTGGCCCCCGCCCACGGCGACGACCCGCGGCCCGCCGGCCGGCGTCACTTGTCGACGTCCCGGTGGACGACGCCCACCCGCTGGATGTGGCGGCGCAGGCGCTGCGCCAGCTCCTCGGCGATGGCCACCGAGCGGTGACGCCCGCCCGTGCATCCCAGCGCGATGGTCAGGTACGCCTTGCCCTCGGCCACATACGCCGGCAGCAGCGACGTGAGCAGCCCGTCCACGTGGTCCAGGAACGGCCCCGTGGCCGGCTGGCCGAGGACGTAGTCGCGCACGGGCGCGTCCAGCCCGGTCAAGGGCCGCAGCTCGTCCACCCAGTGGGGGTTGGGCAGGAAGCGGCAGTCGAACACCAGGTCGGCGTCGAGCGGCAGCCCGTTCTTGTAGCCGAACGAGAGCAGCGTGGTCTGCATGGTGGCGGTGGTCTCGTCCCCCGCGAACAGCGTGCGCATGCGGCGGCGCAGCTCGTGCACGTTGAGCACGCTGGTGTCGATCACCACGTCGGCGTCGGCCTTGACCGGGTCGAGCAGGGCCCGCTCGCGCTCGATGGCCGCCACCAGGTGGGACTGGTCGCTGCCGCCCGACAGCGGGTGGCGCCGCCGGCTCGACTCGTACCGGCGGACCAGCGTGTCGGTCGCCGCCTCCAGGAACAGCACCCGCACCGCCGCCCCGGTGGCCCGGAGCCAGCTCAGCGTGGGCAGGATCTCGTCCTGGTAGTGACCGGTGCCCACCACCAGGGCCACGTGGTGGACGGCCGAGCCCGGCGTCTGCGCCAGCTCGACCACCTTGGGCACGAGCTCGGGCGGCAGGTTGTCGATGACGAACCAGCCCAGGTCCTCGAGGTCGTCGGCCGCCAGGCTGCGGCCGGCGCCCGAGAGGCCGGTGATGACGACGAACTCTTCCATCCGCCCTGGATGATACGGAGCGTGGCGGTCAGTGCCGCTCGGCCCGCAGCACCAGCAGGCGGGGGACGGTGGCGGCGTCGATGTACTGCGGCGCCCGGGCCAGGAACCCGGGCGGGGGCGCCGGCTCGACCATGCGGGTGAGGTAGAGGCCCCGGTCGGCGAGGGCGTTGACGTAGCGGCCGAGCGGCCGGTGGAAGAACGGGAGGCGCACCCCCGCGTCCACCTCCTCGACCGACACCGACTCGGGCAGGTACGGCCCGATCCGCCAGTACTGCTCGGGCGGGTCGAGCACGTGGTCGTCGATCCAGCCGCTGGAGGGCGTCTGGAACAGCGGATGGTTGATGAAGATGACGAAGCGCCCGCCGGGCCGCAGCACGCGGGCCACCTCGTCGAGGGCCCCGTCCAGGTCGGGCAGGTGCTCCAGGACCAGGCAGGTCACCACCGCGTCGAACGATCCGGCCGCCAGCGGCAGGGCCGCGGCCGACCCCCGGACGTACGCCACGCCCCCGCCCCGCTGCCCGGCGGTGGCCAGCTGTGCGATGGACGTGTCGATGCCCACCACCCGCTCGGTCCCGCCCGCCTCCGCCACCAGCCGGGCGATCTGCCCCTCACCGCACCCCAGGTCGAGGACCCGCCGCGCCCCGGCCAGCAGGCGCCGGGCGAGCGGCAGGATCTGCTCCTCGTACTCGACGTCGGCCCCACCGGTGAACTCGGCCTGCCACCACGCCGCGTGCCGCTCCCACACCCCCGCCAGGTCCATCTCCGGCTCGTTCACGACCGCCCCCGCGCCGGCACCGCCACGCCGGGGCCGTGGATCTTGCCGTAGACGGCCACGGCGACGTCGTCGGGCAGCCAGGACAGGGCCCGCAGGTCGTCCAGCGAGGCGGCCTTGACCCCGGCCACGCTGCCCAGCTCCTTGGTCAGCCGCTTCCGCCGGGCGGGCCCCAGGCCCTTGATGCCGTCGAGCACCGAGGCCGTCATCCGCTTGCCCCGCAGCTGGCGGTGGTAGGTGATGGCGAAGCGGTGGGCCTCGTCCCGGATGCGCTGGAGCAGGTACAGGGCCTCCGACCCCCGGGGCACCCGCACCGGGTCGGCCAGCCCGGGGACGTAGACCTCCTCGAACCGCTTGGCCAGCGACGCCACCGGGATCTCCTCGGCGAGCCCCAGCTCCTCCAGCACCCGGACGGCCACGTTGAGCTGGCCCTTGCCCCCGTCCACCAGCAGCAGCTGGGGCGGGTAGGCGAACTTGCCGGGCCGGTCGCTCACCGGCCGGTCCCGCTCGTCCAGGTAGGCGGTCAGCCGGCGGGTGAGCACCTCCTCCATGGCCGCGAAGTCGTCGTTGCCGGGGACGCTGCGCACCTTGAACCGCCGGTAGTCGGACTTGCGGGGCAGCGCGTCCTCCATCACCACCATGGACCCGACGTAGTCGGTGCCCTGGATGTGGCTCATGTCGTAGCACTCGATGCGCAGCGGGGCCTCGGGCAGCCCGAGCGCGTCCTGCAGCTCGTTGAGCGCCTTGGCCCGGGCGTTGTGGTCGCTGGCCCGCCGCAGCCGGTGGCGGGTGAACTCCTCGCCGGCGTTGCGGGCCACCGTGGCCTGCAGCTCGCGCTTGGCCCCCCGCTGGGGGACCCGCACCTCGACGCGTGAGCCCCGCAGCAGCGACAGCCAGTCGGCGTACAGCTCGGGGTCGTCGGGGTCGCTGGGGACCAGCACGGTGCGGGGCACGCCGAGGGGCGGGTCGTCGTACAGGCCCTCGAGGATGTCGCCCACCAGCTCGCCCGGGGTCACGTCCTCCACCTTGTCGAGCACGAACCCCTTGCGGCCCACCACCCGGCCCCGGCGGACGAAGAAGACCTGGACCGCGGCCTCCAGGTCGTCCTCCGCGACGCCGATGACGTCCAGCTCCTCGTTGCGGTCGGCCACCATCTGCTGGCGCTCGATGGCCTTGCGCACGCTGGTGAGCCGGTCCCGCACCCGGGCGGCCCGCTCGTACTCCAGCGCGTCGGCGGCCTCCCGCATCTGGGTTTCCAGCCGCCGGACGATGGTGTCGGTGTCGCCGTCGAGGAAGTCGAGCAGATCATGGGTGAGCCGGTCGTAGGTCTCGTGGTCGACCTCGCCCACGCAGGGGCCCGAGCACTTCTCGATGTGGAACAGCAGGCAGGGCTTGCCCAGCTTCTCGTGGCGCTGGAACTTGTTGTCCGAGCAGGTGCGCAGGGGGAACGTGCGCAGCAGCAGGTCGAGCGTCTCCCGGATGGCGTAGGCGTGGCCGTACGGACCGAAGTAGCGGACGCCCTTGCGCTTGCGCCCCCGCATCACCGTCGGCCGGGGCCACTCGTCCTCCACCGTGACGGCCAGGAACGGGTAGCTCTTGTCGTCCCGCAGCCGGATGTTGAACCGGGGCCGGTGGGTCTTGATGAGGCTGAACTCGAGCATGAGCGCCTCGACCTCGTTGCGGACCTGGATCCACTCGACGGTCTCGGCCGCCGCCACCATCGAGGCGGTGCGGGGCGGCAGGTGGCGCGGGTCCTGGAAGTAGTTGGACAGCCGCTGGCGCAGCGAGCGCGCCTTGCCCACGTAGATGACGCGGCCCTCGGCGTCCTTGAACTGGTAGGACCCCGGGGCCTCGGGGATCGTGCCGGCGGCCGGGCGTTGCACCACGCTCTGCACGCTAGAGGGTCCGCCCTCGGGAAGTGTCCGGTCGGTTTCGGTTCCGAGTCGCCTTGCTGACCTCCTTACCCCGTACACTTTCTGGCAAGCCGGCCCGGCATTCCGGCTGCATATCGGTTCCGGGGACGACATCCCCGTGGGAGAGGCGACCGGGCTGTCCCCACCGTCCATAACCGGAACCACCCGATGGAGGTTCCCAACTCATGCTTCGGCTCCAGACCCCGCTCGCCGAGCGGTACACGGCGGCGTCCCCGGACGACCTCGCCAGCCGCATCGCGGCGGCCAAGGCCACGCTCGGCGACCGCCTGTTCATCCTCGGCCACCACTACCAACGCGACGAGATCATCCGCTGGGCCGACGCCCGCGGCGACTCCTACCGGCTCTCCGTGCTGGCCCAGCAGCGCCCGGAGGCGTCGTACATCGTGTTCTGCGGCGTCCACTTCATGGCCGAGTCGGCCGACATCCTGACCGCCGATCACCAGAGCGTGATCCTCCCCGACATCAACGCGGGCTGCTCGATGGCCGACATGGCGGACATCGACGAGGTCAGCGAGGCCTGGGAGGCGCTGGCCGGCGTGGTGGACATCGACCGGGTGGTGCCGATCACCTACATGAACTCCTCGGCGGCGCTCAAGGCGTTCGTCGGGCGCCACGGCGGGGCCGTGTGCACGTCGACCAACGCCCGGGCGGTGCTGGACTGGGCCCTGGGCGACGGTCACGCCGACCAGGTGCTGTTCTTCCCCGACCAGCACCTGGGCCGCAACACCGGCGTGGCCATGGGCTACGAGCTGTCGGACATGGCCGTGTGGGACCCCCGCTACGACCTGGGCGGCCTCAGCGAGGCGGAGGCCAAGGCGGCCACGTTCCTCCTGTGGCGGGGCCACTGCTCGATCCACCAGCGGTTCCGGCCCGCGCAGGTCGAGGCCTTCCGGGCCGAGCACCCCGGCGGCATCGTGGTCGATGCATCCCGAGGCCCCGCACGAGACGGTGGTGCTGGCCGACCAGGTGGGCTCGACCGACTACATCATCCGGGCGCTGGACGCCGCGCCCGCGGGGTCCACGGTGGCGATCGGGACCGAGATCCACCTGGTCAACCGGCTGGCCCAGGAGCACCCGGACAAGACCGTGGTGTCCCTCGACCCGCTGATCTGCCCGTGCTCGACCATGAACCGCATCGACGAGCCCCACCTGGCCTGGGTGCTGGACGAGCTGGTCGAGGGCAGGGTGGTCAACCAGATCACCGTCGACCCCGACACCGCGGAGGGGGCCCGCATCGCCCTCCAGCGCATGCTCGACATCACCTGAGCCTCCGGCGGGTGCGGGTTCAGCCCTGCTGGCCCCGGCGCTCCGGTTCCCGGCCCGCGGGCTGGTGGGGCCGGGGCCGGGGCGGCAGCGGCTCGATGGCGCGCTCGACCTCGTCCTCGCCCACCTCGACGGCCTGGCCGTGGTGGAACAGCTCGATGGCCGGCCCCCCCTGCACCCGGTAGCGGGCCGTCCGCCCGTCGGTGGTCACCACCACGCAGCTTCCCCGGTAGGAGACCCGGAAGCTCAGCCGGCCGATCCCCGCCGGCAGTCGGGGCGCGAACGACAGCCGCCCGTCCTGGGCCCGCATGCCGCCCAGGCCCTCGACCAGCGCGGTCCACGCCCCGGCCAGGGAGGCCATGTGGAGGCCGTCCCGGGTGTTGCGGGCCCGGTCCTCGAGGTCCATGAGCGCGGCTTCGGCCAGATAGTCGTGGGCCAGCTCCAGGTAGCCCAGCTCCGCCGCCACCACCGCCTGGGTGCAGGCCGACAGCGACGAGTCGCGGACGGTCAGCGCCTCGTAGTAGCGGAAGTCGCGGTCCTTCTCCTCGAAGCTGAAGCGGTCACCCCGCCGGTGCAGGGCCAGGACCAGGTCGGCCTGCTTCACCACCTGCTTCCGGTACAGGTCGAAGTACGGGTAGTGGAGCAGCAGCGGGTACCTGTCCGGCGGCGTGCCGGCGAAGTCCCACACGGCGTGGTCGGTGAAGCCCTCGCTCTGCGGGTGGACGTTCAGCTTCTCGTCGTAGGGCACGACCATGGCGTCGGCCGCGTCCCGCCACGACGCCATCTCCTCGGTGGTCACGCCCAGCTCGCTGCACCGCTCGGGGTGGCGGGCCGACATGTCGGCCGCCGCCCGCAGGTTCTGCTCCGCCATGAGGTTGGTGTAGACGTTGTTGTCGGCGATCGAGCTGTACTCGTCGGGCCCGGTCACGCCGTCGATCCGGAAGCGGCCCTCGTTGTCGTGGTGGCCGAGGCTGCGCCACAGCCGGGCCGTCTCCACGACGAGCTCGAGGCCCACGTCCCGCGCGAAGTCCTCGTCGGCGGTGGCGTCGACGTAGCGGACGACGGCGTCGGCGATGTCGGCGTTGATGTGGAAGGCCGCGGTGCTGGCCGGCCAGTAGCCGGACGACTCACGCCCCCGGATCGTCCGCCACGGGAAGGCGGCCCCGGCCAGGTCCAGCTCCTGGGCCCGCTCCTTGGCGATGGGGAGGGTCAGCTGCCGCCAGGTGATGGCGTCGGCCGCGACCTTGGGCTTGGTGTAGGTGAGGACGGGCAGGACGAAGGTCTCGGTGTCCCAGAAGGTGTGGCCGTCGTAGCCGGGCCCGGTGAGGCCCTTGCTGGGGATGGGCCGCTGCTCGGCCCGGGCGCCGGCCTGGAGGATGTGGAACAGGGCCACCCTCACCGCCTGCTGCACCTCGGCGTCGCCCTCCAGATCGACGTCCGCTTGGCCCCAGAACTCGTCGAGGTAGGCCCGCTGCTCGGCGACGAGCCCGTCCCAGCCGGTGAGCCGGGCGGCGGCCAGGGCCGCCACCACCTGGTCCATCAGCGCCGGCCGGGTCCGCTGGCTGGACCAGCCGTAGGCCAGGAGCTTGACGATGCGCAGCTTCTCGCCCGGGGCGAGCCGGGTGGCGATGGTGAGCCGGCACACGTCGGGCGAGGCCCACAGGTCGGAGTCGGTGTTGGGCGGGCCGTCGATGTTGTGGCGCATGCCCGCCGCCATCCGCAGGCCGCTCTGGCGGGTGTGGTGCACCATGACCGCTTCGGTGCCCTCGGCGGTGTGCTCCTCGGCCACCAGCGGGCGCTCCAGCACGGCGGCGGTGCGGGGGTCCCGCCCTAGGTCGGGCAGCTCCTCGTTGGCCACCAGCTCGGACTGCACGACCACCCGCAGCGAGTCGTCCACCGGCTCGACCTCGTAGAGGATGGCGGCCACCGCCCGCTGGGACAGGGACACCAGCCGGGTCGAGCTGATCCGCACCGCGTCGCCCGCGGGCGAGCGCCACTCCACCCTGCGGCGCAGGACGCCGTCGCGGAGGTCGAGCGTCCGCTCGTGGGAGGTGAGCGTCCCGTAGCGGACGTCGAACGGCTCGTCGTCCACCAGCAGGCGGAGCAGCTTGCCGTTGGTGACGTTGATGATCGTCTGCCCGGACTCGGGGTACCCGTAGCCGGCCTCCACGTAGGGCAGGGGACGCAGCTCGTACACGGAGTTGAGGTACGTCCCCGGGAGCCCGTGGGGATCTCCCTCGTCCAGGTTCCCCCGCAGCCCGATGTGCCCGTTGGACAGGGCGAACACGGACTCGGTCCGGCCCAGCGCATCGAGGTGGAGCCCATGCTCGGTCACGCTCCACGGCTCGACCGAGAACACCCGCCCGGACCCGCTCACGCCGGCCCCCCGCCGCTCTCGCCCCGCTCGCCCCGCTCCCCCGCCGCCTCCGCCTGCGTGGGCTCGGGGTCGGGCTCGTGCGGGCCTCCGGGCTCGGGCTCCCCGGGTGTGCCGGCGGCCGGGGCGGGTGCGGGCTCGTCGAGCAGCTCCGCCAGGTCGGCCACCACCACGTCGGCCCCGTGCCGGACCAGCTCGGCGGCCTGGCCCACCCGGTCGACGCCCACCACCAGGGCGAAGTTCCCGGCCCGCCCGGCCTCCACCCCGGCGATGGCGTCCTCGAACACGGCCGCCTGCCCCGGGCCGACCCCCAGCGCCCGGGCCCCGGCCAGGAACGTGTCCGGCGCCGGCTTGCCGGCCAGCGCCTGCTCCCTGGCCACCCGCCCGTCGACCACGACGTCGAACCGGCCGGCCAGCCCCGCGCTCTCCAGCACGTCCCGGGCGTTGGCGCTGGACGACACGACCGCGGCCTTGAGCCCCGCCCGCCGCGCCTCGTCCACGTACCGCACCGAGCCGGGATACACCTCGACCCCGTCCTTCGCCATCAGGGCCAGGACCAGGTCGTTCTTCCGGTTGGACAGCCCGTGGACCGTGGCGGTCCCGGGCGCGTCAGCCGGCGTCCCCTCGGCCAGCGTGATGCCCCGCGAGGCCAGGAACGCCCGGGTCCCGTCCAGCCGGGGCCGCCCGTCGACGTAGCGGTCGTAGTCCAGCTCGGTGAACGGCGGCTGGGGCGACCCGCCCGCGTCGACCTGCCCGGCCAGGAAGTCGTCGAACATCTCCTTCCAGGCCGCCGCGTGCTGGGTGGCGGTGCGGGTCAGCACGCCGTCCAGGTCGAACAGGAGCGCACCAACCTCGGGGGGAAGTCCGAGCACACCGTCTGGTTACCCGCCCCGCGGCCCGCTGTCCACGACATTGGCTACGCGTCGCCGAAGAAGCCGAGGACGAAGCGGTCGTCGCTGCCCCCGGTGTGGATCACGCGGATGACGTAGGTGCCCGTGGCCGGGAGCTGCTCGTCTCCGAACCACTCCAGGCCGTTGACGACGCCGGGCTCGCCGCCCTGCCAGCTGCCCTCGCTGGAGCCGTCGGGGGCGAAGACCTCGATCTCGGTCATGATGCCGTCGTCGGCCAGGGACAGGAGCTGGAGCTCCTGGTCCTGGCGCAGGTAGACGGCGAGGTCCTGGTAGCCGCCGGGGTCGACGTCCACGATGAGCTGGGCGAACAGCGGGAGGTCGCCGTCGCCGCCCGGGACCGAGGCCGGCTCGCTGCCGGGGATGGTCGTGGGCGGAGACGAAGTGGCCGGGATGGTGACGGGCGGCATGTCCGAACGTGGGCCCGTGATGGGCGCGGTGGTGGTCGTCTCCTGGACCGCGGTGCCGACGTTGCCGGGGACGGTGCCGCCGATGGCCGAGCCCAGGGCCTGGCCCGCGGACTCGTCCACGCTGCCGGCATCCTCGTCGCCGGCGCCGTCGCCGCGGCCGGAGACGGCCATCAGGACCACCACGACCAGGGCGACCACCGCCAGCGCCGCGAGCGCTGCCCAGCACGAGGGACCGGTGGGACGGGGGCGGGGCGGTCGGGGGGCGGTCGGAGGCGGCCGGGTGCATGGCGGCATCGGACGCTAGCGGCGGACGGGCCGGCGCTGGGTGCAGGGCAGAATCGGGCGGTGACCTCCGAGACCGATGCTGTGGCGGGCCTGGTGGAGCGGCTGGGCCTGGTGCCCCACCCCGAGGGTGGCTGGTACCGCGAGACCTGGCGGCACGCGGCCGCGGAGGGCGAGCGGCCCGCGGGAACCGCCATCTACTACCTCCTGGCGGCCGGGCAGCGGTCGCACTGGCACCGGGTCGACGCGGCCGAGGTGTGGCACTTCTACGCCGGTGGGCCGATGCGGTTGTCGATGCAGGTGGGCGACGAGCCCACGGAGACGGTGACACTGGGGCCCGACGTGCTCGGCGGGCAGCGGCCGCAGGCGGTCGTGCCGGCCGGGGCGTGGCAGTCGGCCGAGCCCACGGGGGCGTGGACGCTGGTCGGCTGCACCGTGTCCCCCGGCTTCAGACTTCGACGGGTTCGAGCTCGCCCCGCCCGGATGGACACCGGGCCGCTAGCAGGTGCTCAGCTCACCCCGGTACGGCCACCGGACAGGAGCGGGACCAGGAAGCGGGTTCGCGCCGGCACCGCCCGGGCGGGCACCGGATGCCTGGCGAGCGCTCGACTCACTCCGGTGCGGCCGCCGGTAGCAGCCGGGCCAGGAACTGGCCTGTCCAGCTGGCTGACTCGGCCGCGATCTCCTCGGGGGTGCCGGTCGCCACCACCATGCCGCCGCCGTTGCCGCCCTCGGGGCCCAGGTCGACGATCCAGTCGGCGGTCTTGATGACGTCGAGGTTGTGCTCGATGACCAGCACGGAGTTGCCCTGGTCGACCAGGCGGGAGAGGACGGTCAGCAGCTTGCGGATGTCCTCGAAGTGGAGGCCCGTGGTGGGCTCGTCGAGGATGTAGATGGTGTGGCCCGTCGAGCGCTTGGCCAGCTCGCTCGACAGCTTCACCCGCTGGGCCTCGCCGCCCGACAGGGTCGTGGCCGGCTGGCCCAGCCGGACATAGCCCAGGCCCACGTCCACCAGCGTCTGCATGTGGCGGGCGATGGCCGGCTGGTTGCCGAAGAAGTCGAGCGCCTCCTCGCAGCTCATGGCCAGCACGTCGGCGATGTTGCGGTCCTTGAAGGTGATGTCGAGCGTGTCGCGGTTGTAGCGGGCGCCCTTGCAGACCTCGCAGGGGACGTACACGTCGGGCAGGAAGTGCATCTCGATCTTGATGGTGCCGTCGCCCGCGCACGACTCGCAGCGGCCGCCGCTGACGTTGAAGCTGAACCGGCCGGGCAGGTAGCCCCGCACCTTGGCCTCGTGCGTCTGGGCGAACAGCTTGCGGATGTGGTCGAACACGCCCGTGTAGGTCGCCGGGTTCGACCGCGGGGTGCGCCCGATGGGCGACTGGTCGATGTCGATGACCTTGTCGAGGTAGGCGATGCCGTCCACGCCCGTGTGGAGGCCGGGTGGCGTCTTGGACCGGTACACCTTCTGCATCAGCGACCGGTACAGGATGTCGTTCACCAGCGTCGACTTGCCCGAGCCCGAGACCCCGGTGACCGAGACGAAGCAGCCCAGCGGGAACTCGACGTCGATGTTCTTGAGGTTGTGCTCGCGGGCGCCCCGCACCTTGAGCCAGCGGTCGCCGGTGGGCCGGCGCTTCTCCGGCACCGGGATCGACCGCTTGCCCGCCAGGTACTGGCCGGTCAGCGAGCGCCGGTTCCGCAGCAGCTTCTGCACGCTGCCGGTGTGGACGATCTCGCCGCCGTGCTCTCCCGCCCCCGGGCCGATGTCCACCACGTGGTCGGCCACCATGATGGTGTCCTCGTCGTGCTCGACCACCAGCACGGTGTTGCCCAGCTCGCGCAGGCGGATCAGCGTGTCGATGAGCCGGCGGTTGTCCCGCTGGTGCAGGCCGATCGACGGCTCGTCCAGCACGTAGAGCACGCCCACCAGCCCCGAGCCGATCTGCGACGCCAGCCGGATGCGCTGGGCCTCGCCGCCGGCCAGGGTGGCGGCCGAGCGGGACAGGGTGAGGTAGTCGAGCCCCACGTCGAGCAGGAAGCCCATGCGGGCGTTGATCTCCTTCACCACCCGCTCGGCGATGAGCCGGTCGCGCTCGGACAGCTGCAGGGCGGCCAGCGCCTTGGCCGACTCGCCGATCGACAGGTTGGAGACGTCGGCGATCGTGTAGCCGTCGATGGTCACCGCCAGCGACAGCGGCTTGAGCCGGGCGCCGCCGCATGCCGCGCAGGGGACCTCGCGCATGTAGCCCTCGACCTGTTCGCGGGCGCTGTCGGACTCGGCGTCGGCGTGGCGCCGCTGCAGGTACGGGATCACGCCCTCGTAGTTGGCGTGGTAGGTGCGCTCGCGGCCGTAGCGGTTCTTGAACTTCACCCACACCCGGTCGACGCCCTTGCCGTACAGCACGGCCTGGCGGTGCTTGGCCGGCAGCGAGCCGAAGGGGGCGTCCATGTCTATGCCCACCTCCTCGGCCACCGCCACCACGAGCCGCTGGAAGTAGCGCTGGTGGCCGCCGGCCCAGGGGGCGACGGCCCCTTCCTCCAGGCTGAGGTCGGGGTCGGGCACGATGAGCTCGGGATCGACCTCGAAGCGGGTCCCGAGCCCGTCGCAGACCTCGCAGGCGCCGTAGGGCGAGTTGAACGAGAAGTTGCGGGGGGACAGCTCGTCGAAGCTGCCGTGGCCGTTGGGGCAGGCCAGGTGCTGCGAGAAGGTCAGCGTCTCGGGGCCGCTGCCGTCGTCCTCGCCCGCTTCGCGGTGGTCGCTCTCCCCGCCCCCCGGGACCCGGTCGGCGCCGTCGCCGTTGCGCGGCACGATCTGCACCTCGGCCACGCCGTCGGCCAGCTTGAGCGCGGTCTCCAGCGAGTCGGTCAGCCGCCGCTCGATGCCGTCCCGCCGGACCAGCCGGTCGACGATGACCTCGATCGTGTGCTGCTCGTAGCGGGCCAGCTCGACCCGCTCGGACGTCTCCCGCACCTCGCCGTCGACCCGGGCACGGGCGAAGCCCTGGGCGGCGAGGTCGGCCAGCAAGGTCTCGTAGGTGCCCTTGCGACCCCGCACGACCGGCGCCAGCACCTGGAAGCGCGTGCCTTTGGGCAGCTCCATGATGCGGTCCACGATCTGCTGGGGGGTCTGGCGGGTGACCTCGGCCCCGCATTCCGGGCAGTGGGCCACGCCGATGCGGGCGAACAGCAGCCGCAGGTAGTCGTAGACCTCGGTGATGGTGCCGACCGTGGAGCGCGGGTTGCGGGAGGCGCTCTTCTGGTCGATGGAGATCGCCGGCGACAGACCCTCGATGAAGTCGACGTCGGGCTTGTCCATCTGCCCCAGGAACTGGCGGGCATAGGCCGACAGCGACTCGACGTAGCGGCGTTGACCCTCCGCGTAGATGGTGTCGAACGCCAGCGACGACTTGCCCGAGCCCGACAGCCCGGTGAAGACGATCAGCTTCTCCCGGGGCAGCTCGAGGCTGACGTTGCGCAGGTTGTGCTCGCGGGCACCCCGGATGACCAGCGAATCAGCCACGGCGCGCCAGGCTAGCGTCTCGGGTCACCATAGGAACGCATGTTCGCCGCAGGCTTCGGCCAGCACCGGCCGGCACTTCCGTCAGGACAGGTCGCCCACTTGCTCCGCGTACCAGGGGTCGGCCAGGTGCTCGGCGATCTGGCGCAGGGTCCACTCGTCGCCGCGCGGGGCGTCCCAGGCCTCCGGTCCCGCCGCCGCATAGCGCAGCTCGAACGTACGGGCCAGGCGGCGAAGGCGCTGGCCCGCCTCCGCGAGGTCGGCCTCGCTGAACGAGGCCCGATCGGCGTCGAGGGTCACCGCGCTGGCGTGCCACCCGTCCTCCTCGCCGGGGACGCCGGCCAGCTGCGCCTCCACCTGCGCCAGGTGGTCGACGATGTGGTCAGCCGTGCGCCGGATCGCCTTGTGGGGCGTGTAGGCCCGGCTGCCGTCGCCGGCCAGCCGGGGCCGGCCGTCCCACGCCAGCCAGGTGGCGGCCAGGGCCAGGACCCGCTCGACGGCGGGCACCAGCGCGGACGCAGGGTTGGTCGCTTCGGCAGGGCTCGACATGCCCGGACGGTACGGAGCGCGAAGGTTCGGTCGGGACCGAAACGTCACGGCGTTACCGTCGCCTCCATGGGAACGGATTTCGCAGTCGTCGCCGGACTGCTGGGCCACCCGGCCCGGGCGGCGATGGTCGACGCGCTGATGAGCGGGGAGCCGGTCACGGCCGGCGAGCTGGCCCGCACCGCGGGCGTCGGCCCGTCGACCGCCAGCCAGCACCTGGCCCGGCTGGTCGACGGCGGCCTGGTGGCCGTGGACGTGCGCGGCCGCCAGCGCCACCACCGGCTGGCCGGCCCCGAGGTGGCCGAGGCGCTCGAAGCCCTGGCCCGCATCTGCCCGCCGACCCCGGTGCGCTCGCTGCGCCACGCCTCCCAGCGCGCCGCCCTCGGCCACGCCCGCACCTGCTACGACCACCTGGCCGGGGAGGTGGGCGTGGGCCTGGCCGACGCCCTGGTCGCCCGGGCCTGGATCGTGCCCGCCGGCGAGTCGTACGAGCTCAGCCCCGCGGGCGAGGCGGGCCTGCTGGCCGCGGGCGTCGACGTGGCGCTCGCCCGGGCCGGCCGGCGGGCGTTCGCCCGCGCCTGCCTCGACTGGACCGAGCGGCGCCCCCACGTCGCGGGCGCCCTGGGCGCGGCCATCGCCGCCACCGCGCTGCGCTCCGGCTGGGTGCGCCGGCGCGCCGGGCGCACCCTGGGCGTCACCGAGGCCGGTCACGAGGTGCTGCACGGCGTCTTCGGCGTGCCCGAGGCGGTGCTGGGCAGCAACGGCGAGGGCCGGCTCAGACACCTGCCTCACGCAGCTCGCGCTTGAGCTCGTTGACCTCGTCACGCAGCCGGGCTGCGTACTCGAAGCGCAGGTCGGCGGCGGCCTCGTGCATCTCCTCTTCCAGTGTCTGGATGAGCCGGCCCAACTCGGTGGGCGGCAGGTCGACCAGCTCGTCCCGCAGCCGCTTGGCCGCGCCCGGCCGGCCCCGCCGACGCCCGTCGCCGGGCGTCGGCGCTCCCTCGGCCGGCCGCAGGTGGGCCAGGATGTCGTTGACCGCCTTGCGGATGGTCTGCGGCTCGATGCCGTGCTCGGCGTTGTACGCCAATTGGAGCTGGCGCCGCCGCTGGGTCTCGCCGATGGCCCGGCGCATCGAGTCGGTCACCGAGTCGGCGTACATGATCACCTGGCCGTCCACGTTGCGGGCGGCACGGCCCATGGTCTGGATCAGCGACGTCTCGCTGCGGAGGAACCCCTCCTTGTCGGCGTCGAGGATGGTCACCAGCGACACCTCGGGCAGGTCCAGGCCCTCCCGCAGCAGGTTGATGCCGACCAGCACGTCGAACTCGCCCAGGCGCAGGGCGCGCAGGATCTCGATGCGCTCGATCGTGTCGATGTTGGAGTGCAGGTAGCGGACCCGCAGGCCCTGCTCCAGCAGGTAGTCGCTCAGGTCCTCCGCCATCTTCTTGGTGAGCGTGGTGACCAGCACCCGCTGGTCGTGCTCGATGCGGCCGTGGACCTCGCTGAGCAGGTCGTCGATCTGGCCTTTGGTGGGCCGCACCACGACCTCGGGGTCGACCAGCCCGGTGGGCCGCACGATCTGCTCGACCACCTGGGACGACACCTGCATCTCGTAGTCGGACGGGGTGGCCGACAGGAACAGCACCTGGTTGACCCGCTCGACGAACTCCTCGAAGCGCAACGGCCGGTTGTCGGCCGCCGAGGGCAGCCGGAAGCCGTAGTCGATGAGCTGCTCCTTGCGGCTGCGGTCGCCCTCGTACTGGCCGTGGAGCTGGGGCACGGCCACGTGGCTCTCGTCGATCACGCACAGGAAGTCGTCGGGGAAGAAGTCGAGCAGCGTGTTGGGTGGCTCGCCCGCGCTCCGGCCGTCGATGGGCGCCGAGTAGTTCTCGATGCCGTTGCAGAAGCCGACCTCCTGCATCATCTCGAGGTCGTACTGGGTGCGCATGCGCAGGCGCTGGGCCTCGAGCAGCTTGTTCTGCTTCTCGAACCAGGCGAGCCGCTCGGCCAGCTCGCCCTCGATGCGGGCGATCGCCTTCTGCATGCGCTCGGCCCCCGCCACGTAGTGGGTGGCGGGATAGACGGCCAGGTCGTCGAGCGTGCGGATCTGCTCGCCGGTCAGCGGGTCGACCACGGTGATGCGCTCGATCTCGTCGCCGAACAGCTCGATGCGCACGGCCGTCTCGTCGTAGGCGGGGTGCAGCTCGATGGTGTCGCCCCGCACCCGGAACTTGCCGCGGGTGAGGTTCATGTCGTTGCGGTCGTAGTGCATGTCGACGAGCTTGCGCAGCACGGCCCGCTGGTCGATCTCCTCGCCCCGCTGGAGGAACAGCAGGTTGTCGCGGTACTCCTCCGGCGAGCCCAGGCCGTAGATGCACGACACCGAGGCCACCACGATGACGTCGCGCCGGGTGAGCAGGGCGGACGTCGCCGAGTGGCGCAGCCGGTCGATCTCGTCGTTCACCGACGAGTCCTTCTCGATGTAGGTGTCGGACGAGGCCATGTAGGCCTCGGGCTGGTAGTAGTCGTAGTAGCTGACGAAGTACTCGACCCGGTTCTCGGGGAAGAACTCGCGGAACTCGTTGGCCAGCTGGGCGGCCAGCGACTTGTTGGGCGCGATGACCAGGGTGGGCTTCTGGACCTGCTCGATGGTCCACGCCACCGTGGCGCTCTTGCCCGACCCGGTGATGCCCAGCAGCGTCTGGTACCGCTCACCGTTGACGATGCCCTCGCTGAGCGCGGCGACGGCCCCCGGCTGGTCGCCCGCCGGCTCGAAATCGGACACCATCTTGAAGGGGACGTTCTTCAAGGCCATCGCAGACCGACTGTACCGGCGGGGTGTGACAACTCCGTCGGCGGGCCGATCAACCGGTCACGGCGGCCCACAACCACGTGGACGGCGTTCAGTGCGAGAGCGAGAGCGTCGCTGATGCCGGCAGCGCACGTAGGCTGTTGAACGTCGGGCGCCACCGCACGGCGTCGCCCCGGCACTCGACCCATGGCCCCGGAGCGCCGACCGGGACCGATCCGGTCCCAGCAACGGCCTCGTCTCACCACGCGACTGAGCGGCTGAGCACGAGGCGCCGATGCCACGCGTGCGCCTGACCGAGCACGAGCGTCGGGGCGCTGGCGGGCAGGTGGGGCGGCGCAGGTGACCAGGTAGAGGACGTCGGCGCGGCCGGAGCCGAAGCTGGGCATGACGAGTCGTCGCCGGAGTCGTCGGGCCCGGCGCGGTGGTGGCGGTGTCGGCGGGGGGCACGGTCTGGAGGAGCTGCGGCCAGAGCCAGCGCGAGATCCGGCGGGCGGTGGCCTGGTTGAAGTGGACGATGTCCTGCATGGGCTCGATGCCGTCGTGGCGCAGACCGTCGACGTAGGTCTGCAGCTCGACGATGGCGGTGCCGGGGTGCTGCTCGACGACCCGGCGGTAGGTGGCGTTGCGGCAGTCGATCCGGTCGGACGCCGTGGCGTCCATGTCGGAGAACCCGTTGTAGGGGGTGGTGGCGATCAGCACCGACGCCCCCCGACCGCCCAGCATGGTGACCTCGCGACCCAGCTCGCCTTCGATCATGTGGTCGTAGCCCACGTTGCAGTCGTCCTCCCATCTGCCGTCGACGAGCACCTCGCCGATACCGCCGGCGTTGGCGAGGTAGTACACGACCACGTCGGGCCGGAAGCGGTCGCGGACGGCCTCCCAGATCTGGCGGCGCTGCGCGGTTGCAGCCCGGGGGCGAGCGGACGATCTGGCCGTCGGAGAAGCGGGTCACGCCCTGCGGGTTGATCACCGTGCAGCCGATGCCGACCACCGATTCGACGGCGCCGCCCTGGCGCTCGGCCTCGCGGACGAGCTCCGGCGCCAGGTGGTGCGCGCCGCTGTCGCCGACCAGCAGCACGCGGAGGCCGCCGGCCGGGATGGTCGCCGGCTGGTAGTGCATCGGGAAGGAGCCGGGATAGCCGGTGCCGTTGGCGCCCACGGTGTCGCTCGGGCGGACCGTGACCACCAGCACCGCGCCCAGCGTGAGCGCCAGGGCGGCCACCGCCGCTCCCCCGGCCCGGGCGGGCCGCAGGGCGCCCCGGCGGATCGGCATCTCCACCAGGCGGTACGACAGGGTGGCCACCCCGAGGGTGGTCGCCACGCGGACGGCGTCGAGGGCCAGGCCGTCGACCGGCATGCGCTGCGGGGTCATGTAGACGATGACGGGCCAGTGCCACAGGTAGACGCCATAGCTGATGAGGCCCAGGTAGCGCAGCGGTCGCAGCGACAGGGCCCGGGCCAGCACGGTGTCGGGGCCCACGTTGGTGGCGTGGATGACCAGGGCGGCGGCCAGGGCGAAGCTGACGAGACCGCCCTGGTAGTAGCTGGCCCCGAGGCCGCTGATGCTGAGGACGCAGACCACCATCCAGGCGGCGCCGGCCAGCCCGGCGACGGCGGTCAGCGTGGGCATGGCCCGGTCGATGGCCCCAGGGCCCGAGGCGGGCGGCTCGGGCCCCGCACCGGCGGCCGGCTGCGGCGGCCGGCGCAGGAGGGTGACGGCGGCCAGGGCGGCGCCGACCAGGGTGGCGCCGATCCGGGTGTCGGTCCCGAAGTAGGCCCGGTTCGGGGCCAGCGGGTCGAACAGCACCCACAGCTCGGTGAACGACACCACGGCGCCGAGGACGGCGATCACCGCCAGGCTCCGGATGCCCCGGCGGGCGTCGCCGCGACCCAGCCACCGGAAGACGGCCACCGTGACCAGGGGCCACACCAGGTAGAACTGCTCCTCGATCGCCAGGCTCCAGGTGTGGTCGAACGGCGACGGCTGGCGGAAGATGTCCCAGTACGTGAACGGGGAGGTCATGCGCTCCCAGTTGGCGGCGTAGAGCAGCGTCCCGATGCCGCTGCCCCGGAAGTCGGGGCGCACGCCCTCCGGGTGTGAACAGCACCAGCAGGATGGCCACGCCGCCGACCAGGACGAACAGGGCCGGGAGGAGGCGCCGGGCCCGCCGGGCCCAGAACCGGGCGAGCCGGATGCGCCCCGAGCGGGAGTGCTCGACGACCAGCAGCGAGGTGATCAGGAACCCGGACAGCACGAAGAACAGGTCCACGCCCAGGAACCCGCCCTGCATGCGGTTGAGGTGGAACACCACGACCACCGCCGCGGCCACGCCCCGCAGGCCGTCGAGTGCCGGCCGGTGGGTCAGGCGAGGCCCGCCGTCGAACGTCGTCGGCGCGTCGGCGGGCACGTGCGCGGCCGTCCAACGGCGCCGCCGTCCCTCCCGTCGCCTCCCCGGTCACCCCCAGCGACATCGTCCCCGAGTCTTCCACAGGGCCGCTGACCGCACGGTAACCTGGGGGTGGCGCAACTCCCAGGTGCGGCGGTCACAGCCCGCCGGTCCTGCCGCTGGCGGGACGACCCGGTGGAACTCCGGGGCCACGCGGTACACCCCGCTCCCCGAGGACGGCAACCCGCCCTCCTCTCCCCTCGTGCTGCCGCGGGCAGCGAGCGTGGAGGTGACCATCGTGTTCACGGGACGGATCAGCGAGATCGGCGCCATCGTCGAGCTCGACACGGAGGGTGTGGTCGTGGCCGCGCCCAAGACGGCCGCCGGGTTGCAGCTCGGCGGCTCGGTGGCGGTGTCGGGCGTGTGCCTGACCGCCACCGACATCAGCGACGACGGCTTCCGGGCCGAGATGGTGGGCGAGACCCGGCGGCGGTCGGTGGCCGGTGAGTGGCGGCCGGCCGACCTCGTCAACCTGGAGCTGCCGCTGCGGGCCGGCGACCCGCTGGACGGGCACCTGGTGCAGGGCCACGTCGACGCGGTGGGCAAGGTCGTCGGCGGCCGGGACGACGGCGGCGGGCGGCGGGTGTGGATCCGGCCGCCCCAGCGGTTCCTGGCCGAGATCGTGGCCAAGGGCTCGGTGGCGGTCGACGGTGTGAGCCTGACCGTGGCCGAGGTGGTGCGCGACCGCTTCTCGGTGGCGCTGATCCCCACCACGCTGGCCGAGACCACGCTCGGGTCCCTGGAGGAGGGCCGCCGGGTGAACCTCGAGGCCGACGTCGTGGGCGTGATGGCCCGGCAGTGGTCGTCAGCGCCGACCGTGGCCCTGGCCTCGGTGGTCGGCTCGCTGCCCTGGGCCGGGCGCCTGGAAGGCCGCGTCGGGGTGGACAAGGCCGTGGCCCAGATCGCCGCGGGCGGGGGCGTGGTGGTGTGGGACCCGGACCTGGAGGGCGAGGGCGACGTGGTGTTCGCCGGCGCCTGCCTGCGCCCGCAGTCGTTCGCCTTCCTGCTCACCCAGGCGTGCGGCCACAGCACCGTGCCCTGCGCGGGCGAGGTGCTCGACCGGCTGGAGATCCCGCCCATGCCCGGCGCCGGCGACCGCCAGGGCACCGCGTTCCACGTCTCGGTCGACCTGGCCGCGGGGACCGGGACCGGCGTGTCGGCCGAGGAGCGGGCCGCCACCGTGCGCCGGCTGGCCGACCCTGCGGCTCGCCCGGACGACTTCCTCCGGCCCGGCCACGTGTTCCCGCTGCGGGCCCGCGACGGCGGGCTGGCCGAGCGGCGCGGTCACACCGAGGCCGGGGTCGCGCTGTGCCGGGCCGCGGGCCTGGCACCCGTGGCCGTCGTGTGCGAGGTCATGAACCCGGACGGGCGCATGGCGGGCGTGGCCGACCTCGAGCGGTTCGCCCTGCGCTGGGGCCTGCCGATGGTGGGGGTGGCCGACCTGGCGCTCGCCCTCTGACGCACGAGCCCGAGGGGTGGGGCCCGGCGCCACCCCGCTCAGGCGTCGTGGAGGGTGCGGAAGCCGAGGAGGGCGCCGAAGCCCACGAGGCCCGCGCCCGCCACGACGTCGGCGGCCTGGACGGCCCGGTCGCCCAGGCGGCGGCCGGCCAGGGCCACGCCCGCGCTCAGCACCGCGAACCAGCCGATGCTGCCCGTGCCGATGCCGGCCAGCAGCGCCAGCCCATCGCCCCAGGACCCGACCACCGAGGCGGTGGACGCGGCCGCGAAGGCGGTGGCCCACGAGGCGATGGTGAGCGGGTTCGAGGCGGTGGCCGCCAGCGCGGTGCGCAGGGCACGGGCCGGGGTGACGACCTCGGCCGGGACCTCCAGGCCGATGCGCACCCGCTGCGCGGTCCGCAGGGTCCGGGCGCCCATGAGCACCAGCACAGCCGCGCCCAGGGCACCGAGCGCGATGCGCACCGGGGTGATCCCGATGAGCGAGGCCGCACCCGCCATGCCGAGGGCGCCGTACAGGGTGTCGACGGTGGCCGCGCCCGCGCCCACCGCCAGGCCCGGCGCGAAGCCGTACCGCAGGGTGGTGCGGATGCAGAGGAGGGAGACCGGGCCGACCTGAGCGGCCACGAGAGCACCCAGCCCGAGCCCGGTCAACAGAGCCGGTAGCATGTCGATCACTCAAGCAGGGTCGGCCGCGGCGACCCGCATCCATTTCTGCCGCGACTTCCGCTCGCCCCCGGTTCACACGGGCGTCACACGAGGCGAACAGCCGCGACACACGCCGACAGGAGACTGCGGCCATGACGCTCGCGGACCATCGGGTGCACCAGGCCTACTGGGACGAGCTGATCGGCCCGGACGGCCGGCCGAGACGCGGCGGCCGCCCCGCTCATGGAGCTGCTCGACGGCCTGGGCGTGGCCGAGCTCCAGGCCCGCCAGGACGCCGCCGACCTGGACATCCTGGCCATGGGCGTCACGTTCACCGTGTACTCGGACGGCCGGGGCATCGACCGGGCGTGGCCCTTCGACGTCATCCCCCGGGTCATCGACGCGGCCGAGTGGCGCCGCATCGAGGCCGGGCTCACGCAGCGGCTGGCGGCCCTCAACCGGTTCATCGACGACGTCTACAACGACCAGAACGTGGTCACGGACGGCGTGTTCCCGGCCGAGCTGCTGGCCGACGCGGCCAACTTCCGGCCCGAGTGCCGGGGCGTGCACCCCCGCTTCGGGGTGTGGGCCCACATCAGCGGCAGCGACCTGGTGCGGGACCGCGACGGCACCGTCTACGTGCTGGAGGACAACCTGCGGGTCCCGTCCGGGGTCAGCTACCTGCTGGAGAACCGCCTGGTGTCCAAGCGGGCCTTCGCCGACCTGTTCGCCCACCAGAGCATCCAGCCGGTGGACGACTACCCGGACCAGCTCTTCCGGCTGCTGGCCTCGCTGGCCGCCGACGGTGTGGCCGACCCCACCGTGGCGGTCCTCACCCCGGGGATCTACAACTCGGCCTACTTCGAGCACAGCTTCCTGGCCCAGCGCATGGGCGTGGCCCTGGTCGAGGGGCGGGACCTGTTCGTCGGGCCCGACGACCGCCTCTACATGCGGACGGTGGCCGGTCCCCAGGAGGTCCACGTCGTGTACCGGCGGGTCGACGACCTGTACCTCGACCCCGACGAGCTGCACCCGGACTCGACCCTCGGGGTCCCGGGGTTGATGCGGGCGTGGCGGGCGGGCCACGTGGCCATCGCCAACGCCCCGGGGGCGGGGGTGGCGGACGACAAGGTGGTGTACGCCTGGGTGCCCGACCTCATCCGCTACTACCTGGACGAGGAGCCGATCCTGCCCAACGTGCCCACGTACCGCTGCCTGTACGAGGCGGAGCGGCGCCACGTGCTGGACCACCTGCGGGAGCTGGTGTTGAAGCCGGCGAACGAGAGCGGGGGCCACGGCCTGGTCATCGGCGACCGGGCCAGCGAGGACGACCTGGCCCAGGTGGCACGGGCCGTCGAGGCCGACCCGCGGCGCTGGGTGGCGCAGCCCATCCTGGCGCTGTCCACCGCGCCGACGCTGTGCGACGGGGCCATCGAGAGCCGCCACCTGGACCTGCGCCCGTTCGTGCTCACCGGGCGCACCAGCTACGTGACCCGGGGCGGGCTCACCCGGGTGGCCCTGCGCCGGGGCTCGCTGGTGGTCAACTCGTCGCAGGGGGGCGGCAGCAAGGACACGTGGGTCGTCGAGTGCTGACGCGGGGTTGACGGCGTGCTGTTGTCGCGCGTCGCCGAGCAGCTCTACTGGGGTGCCCGCTACGTCGAGCGGGCGGAGGACACCGCCCGGGTGGTGGCCGAGCACACCCACCTGCTGGTCGACCTGCCCACGTCGGTCCCGCTGACGTGGGAGCCGCTGCTGGCGGTGGCCGGCGCCCGGGCCGAGTTCGACCGGCGCTACCCCGCCGCGATCGAGCGCCACATCATCGCCTTCCTGCTGGCCGACCGGGACAACCCGTCCAGCGTGCTGTCGTGCATCGTGGCCGCCCGCGAGAACCTGCGCTCGACCCGGGAGGTGCTGCCCCGGGAGGCCTGGCAGGCGCTCAACGACCTCTACCTCTACGCCACCAGCCACCACGCCGAGGCCGTCGACCGCCCCAGCCGGGGCCGGTTCCTCGACAAGGTGGTGGCGGAGTGCCGGCGGTTCGCGGGCATCCTGGCCGGCGCCATGAGCCGGGACGAGGCCTACGTCATGATGTGCATCGGCGGTCACATCGAGCGGGCCGACATGACCAGCCGGGTGCTCGACGTCCGGGCCGTGGCCCTGCTCGACGACCAGCACGACGACGAGGACGGCACCCTCCGCCACGACGAGGTCCAGTGGGCCGCGGTGCTGCGCTCGCTCTCGGGCCTCCAGGCCTACCACCGCCGCCGGCGGGGACCGGCGAGCGGCCACCCCACGGTGGCGTTCCTGCTGCGCGACCCCGACTTCCCCGGCTCCATCGCCCATTGCCTCGCCGAGGTGGAGGAGCTCGCCGCCGGGCTCCCCCGCTCCGAGGCGGTGGACATGGCCGCCCGGTCGGCCCTGCGCACGCTGGTGGCGGTGGTCAACGACCCACTGGAGCGGCTGCACGATGACCTCGACCAGGTGCAGGAGGCCCTCGCCGCGGTGCACGACGAGGTGGAGGCCACCTACTTCCCGCCGCCGCCCCCGCCCAAGGAATTGACGCTCGACGTGCGCCGCGTGGCCCGGAAGGAGTGACGGGGTGGGCTACCGCGGGGCGGACGGCTACGACCTGGCGGTGGGCCCGACCGGCGCGCCGCGGCCCGGCTGGGACCGGGTGCTGGCGCCGCTGGTGGCCCTGGGGCCGGACGAGCTCGGCCGCCGGCAGCGCGCCGCCGACCGGCTGATGCTGGCCGAGGGCGCGGGCGTCGTGCTCCACGAGGACGGCGACGAGACCCTGCGCCCGTGGCGCATCGACGTGGTCCCGCTGGTGATCGACGCGGCCCGCTGGGCGGAGCTGGCCGCGGGGCTGGCCGAGCGGGCCGAGCTGCTGGCCGCCGTGGTCGCCGACCTGCACGGCCCGCGGCGGCTGCTGCGGGAGGGCGTGATCCCGGTCGAGGCCCTGGCCGGCCACGGCACCACCTTGCGCTCGGCCTGGTACCCGAAGGGCGCGCCGCCGCTGGTGGTGGCGGGGGCCGACGTGGTGGTCGACGCGGCCGGGGAGGTCCGGGTCGTGGCCGACGCCACCGACGTGCCCGGCGGGGACGGGCACGCGCTGCTGGCCCGGTCCATCAGCACCCGGGTGCTGCCCCGCGCCGACCCGGAGCTCCGGCTCGCCGACCATGGCGCCTACACCCGCACCCTGCGGGCCGCGCTGGCCACCGCCGCGCCCCCGGGCATCGCGAGCCCCCGGACCGTGGTGGTGACCGGGCCGCCGGACGAGCCCGGCTACGTCGAGAACGCCTACCTCGCCACCCAGCTCGGCTACAGCCTGGCGGAGGCGGCAGACGTGGTGGTGCGGGACGGGCGGGCGTGGCTGCGCTCCCTCGAAGGCCTGGAGCCGATCGCGGTCCTCCTGCGCCGGGTGGCCGAGACCGGGCTCGACCCGGTGGAGGACGACCGGGTGCCGGGCGCGGGCGTGGCCGGGGTGGTCGAGGCGATGCGGGACCAGGGGGTCGCTGTGGTCAACCCCTACGGCTCCGGGATCGCTTCCTCGCTCGCGGTCCAGCCGTTCCTCGACGCCGCGGCCCGGTTCCTGACCGGCCGGCCCCTGCGGCTGGCGACCGTCCCGAGCCTGTGGTGCGGCGACCCCGACCGGCGGGCCGCGGTGCTGGCCGCGCCCGAGCGCTACGTCCTGCACGACACCGACCCGCGGGCGACCGAGCCGCCGGCCGTGGGCGCCGAGCTGACCGACGCCGAGGTGACGGCCTGGTCCGCCCAGATCGAGGCCCGCCCCGAGCGCTACGTGGCCCAGGAGGTCGTCCGCCTGGCCGGTGCGCCCCGGCTCTGCGGCGGCGAGCTGCAGGCCGCCCCGGTCTCGATCCGCAGCCAGGTGCTGCTCACCCCGGACGGCCCGGTGGTGCTGCCGGGCGGGCACGGCCGACTGGTGGAGGCGGGCCTGCCCCTGGCGGCCCGCCCGGGCGGCACCGGCAAGGACGTGTGGGTGCTCGACCCCGTGCGCCGCGAGCGGGTGCGGGCGGCCCCGGCCCCGCCCGCCATCCCCCAGGTCGACCTGCGCCGCTCGCTGCCCACCCGGGCGGCCGAGGCCATGTACTGGACGGGCCGGACGGCCGAGCGGGCCGAGATGGCCGCCCGCACCGTGCTGGTCTGCCTCACCCGCCTGGCCGGCGCCGAGCCCGAGGCGGCCGACCTCGCCGCGGTGGGACGGGCGCTGCGGGCGGTGGCCGGCGGGCTGGCCGCGGCGCTGGGCGACGGCCCGACCGACCTCGACGCCGAGCTGCGCCGGGCCCTGACCGGCCGGACCGGCTCGGTGGTGGCCAGCCTGCGGGCGACCACCGCCAACGCGCGCAGCGCCCGCCAGCTGCTGTCGGCGGGCACGTGGCGCCTGCTGGCCATGCTCGACGCCGAGGCGGTGGCCCTGGACAAGCTGGCCGGCGGCGATGGGAGCCCGGTTGCGCTGGTGACCTTCGACGCCACCGAGGCGCTCGACCGGGTGCTGGTGCCGCTGGCGGCGCTGGCGGGCCTCGCCAACGAGAGCGTGGTGCGCGGCCCGGCGTGGCGCTTCCTCGACGTGGGCCGGCGCATCGAGCGCTCGCTGTTGGTCCTCGGCCTGCTGGAGGCGCTGTTCGAGCCCGCGATGGGCGGCGACGTCGGCGGCGACGGAAACGGCGACGGTCCCGACCGGACCAGCCCGGTGCGGGGCGACGTGGCCCTCGCCGCCTGCGAGAGCCTGGTCGCCTACCGGCGCCGCCACCGCAGCGACATCACGCTCGACGCGCTGGGCGACCTGCTGCTGGCCGACCGGGACAACCCGCGCTCGGTCCGGTTCCAGCTCGATCAGCTCGTCCTCGACCTCCACGACCTGCCCGACCGGTCGGTGCGCCGCAACCAGATCGCCGGGGTGCGGCGGGCCCAGCGCACGCTGGAGGCCCATCTCCCGCTCGGCCGTACGGACGTGGGCGCGCTGGTGCTGGCCGTGCGGGAGCCGATCCTCGCCGTGGGCGACCTGGTCCCCTCCGGCTGGTTCAGCGAGCGGCTGCGGCGGATCCGATGACGCGGCGCTATCGGGTCACCCACCGCACCGAGTACCGCTACGGCCAGCCGGTGGTGGGCCACACCATCGCCCGGGTCGTGCCCCGCGACCTGCCCCACCAGCGGGTGCTGGCCGACGCGGTCGAGGTCAGCCCGACGCCCACCCGCACCCACCGCCACCTCGACGGGCTGGGCAACGTCGTCACCTACGTGGCCGTGGACGAGCGTCACGACCGGCTGGTGGTCACCGCCACCAGCGAGGTGGCGATCGACTCCCGGGCCGTGCCCGGCGGGGCGTGGACCGGGCCGTGGGCGGACGCAGTGGCCGCCACCACAACCGACGGGTCCGACGACGGCCTGCTGGCCCGGCTGTGCCGGATGGACTCACCGCTCGTGCCGCGCCACCCCGACCTGGCCGCCCTGGCGGCGGCCGACTTCACCCCCGGGCGGCCGCTGGGCGAGGCCGCCACCGCGCTGACCCTGCGCGTCCAGCGGGACTTCGAGTTCGTGCCCGGTGCCACCGACGTCACCACGCCGGTCCTCGATGTGCTGGCCGAGCGGCGGGGGGTGTGCCAGGACTTCGCCCACGTGCTGGCGGGCGCGCTGCGCTCGCTCGGCCTGGGGGCGCGCTACGTCAGCGGCTACCTGGAGACGGCCCCGCCGCCGGGAGAGCCCCGCATGGTGGGGGCGGACGCCTCCCACGCCTGGGTGGGGCTGTACGTGCCGGGGCACGGCTGGGTCGACCTCGATCCCACCAACGGGCTGGTCCAGCCGGACCGGCACGTCACGCTGGGCTGGGGCCGCGACTACACCGACGTGGTGCCGGTGCGCGGCGTGGTGTTCGGGCCGCCGGCCGATCAGGAGCTGACGGTGTCGGTGGACGTGGCGCCGCTCTGACGGAGCCCGCCCACCCAGTCCCACGCCTCGTCCACCTGGCGGGCCAGGTCGTCGTGGCCTCCCGAGTTGTCGATCACCCGGTCGGCGCGGGCCAGCCGCTCGTCCCTGGTGGCCTGGCGGGCCATGCGGGCGCGGACGTCGTCCTCCCGCATGCCCCGCTGGGCCACCAGGCGCTCGACGGCAACCTCGGGATCGACGTCCACCACCAGCAGGCCGGCCACCGGGTAGGCCCGGGCCGACTCGACCAGCAGCGGTACGTCCAGGACCACCACGTCGTCGCCCTCGGCCAGCGCCTTCATGCGGGCCGCGATCTCGGCCCCCACCGCGGGATGGACGATGCGGGTGAGGTCGGCCAGCGACGTCGGGGTCGCGGAACACGATGTCGGCCACCGCGTCGCGGTCGAGCGTGCCGTCGGCGGCCACGATGCCGTCGCCGAAGCGGTCGACCATGGCCGCGAACGTGGGCGTGCCCGGCTGTTGCACCTCGCGGGTGATGGCGTCGGCGTCGACGATGACGGCACCCTTGGCGGCCAGCAGCGCCGACACCGTCGACTTGCCCGACCCGATGCCCCCGGTGAGACCTATGACCAGCACGTGTGGGATTTCGGGGGACGGCGAGGAGGGCTACTCCTCGTCGCCGCCCTCGATCTCGCCCTCGGCGGCCTCGATCTGGCCCTCACCGGCCGGCTCGCCCTCGACGGGCGCGGCCTCGGCGGGCGCGGCCTCGGCGGCCTCGGCCGCCGGAGGGGCCTCGCCCGACTCGGCGTAGTACTCGGCCCAGGCCTCGTCGGCCTCGGGCGAGTGCTCGACCGACGGGCCGATGTAGTTGCCCTGGTCGTCGTAGGCGTGCTCGCCGAAGTGCTCCTGGTACTCGGCGGCCACGATGCCACCCTCGGCCGCCTGCTTGATGGACAGGCTGATGCGCCGGCGCTGGAGGTCCAGGTCGATGATCTTGACCCACAGCTCCTCGCCGGGGGTCACCACCTGCTCGGGGAGGTCGACGTGGTGGGCCGACATCTCCGAGATGTGCACCAGGCCCTCGATGCCGTCGCCCACCTGGACGAAGGCGCCGAACGGCACCAGCTTGGTGACCCGGCCGTAGACCAGCTCGCCCACGCGGTGGCTGGTGGCGAACTCCTGCCACGGGTCCTGCTGGGTGGCCTTGAGCGACAGGCTGATGCGCTCGCGGGACAGGTCGACGTCCAGCACCTGGACCTCGACCTCGTCGCCCACCGCCACCACCGAGCCGGGGTGGTCGACGTGCTTCCACGACAGCTCGGACACGTGGATGAGGCCGTCCATGCCGCCCAGGTCGACGAAGGCGCCGAAGTTGACCACGCTCGACACCACGCCCTTGCGGACCTCGCCCGGCTTGAGGTTGGCGAGGAAGTCCTCGCGCTGCTCGCGCTGGGTCTCCTCCAGCCAGGCCCGGCGGGACAGGACCACGTTGTTGCGGTTCTTGTCGAGCTCGATGATCTTCGCCTCGAGCGACTTGCCCACGTAGGGCTGGAGGTCGCGCACCCGGCGCAGCTCGACCAGCGAGGCGGGCAGGAAGCCGCGCAGCCCGATGTCGAGGATGAGGCCGCCCTTGACCACCTCGATGACCGGCCCCGACACCACGCCGTCCTCTTCCTTGACGCGCTCGATGTCGCCCCAGGCCCGCTCGTACTGGGCCCGCTTCTTGGACAGGACGAGCCGGCCGTCCTTGTCCTCCTTGGTGAGGACCAGGGCCTCGATCTCCTCGCCCAGCGACACGACCTCGTTGGGGTCGACGTCGTTGCGGATCGACAGCTCACGCGAGGGGATCACGCCCTCGGACTTGTAGCCGATGTCCAGCAGGACCTCGTCCCGGTCGACCCGCACCACCGTGCCGGTCACGATCGCGCCGTCCTCCACGGAGACGAGGGTGGCGTCGATGGCGTCGGCGAAGCTGACGCCGAGGTCGTCGTCGACGATCTGGCGGGGGGTGTAGGCGCTCTCCGCGGTCTCGGCCTCGGCCGGGGCGGGCGCCTCGGCGGGGTCGGGCTCGGGAGCGGTAGGGTCGGTGGTCGGGGCGTCGGACACGAACAAGTTGCTTTCTTTGGGGGCAAGGACTCTCAAGACCGCCGCCGTGCTGCACAGGACGGCGTCAGGACGCGCCGGATGGCGCGGAGTGCCAGGTTAGCAGTCCCCCAAGTACCGCCGCTACGGCCCGTGACGGCACTTTGACACAGCCGGAGGTGCCGGGCGCGCTATCCGGGACCGACCCGGCGCCGGCGCCGCGCCGGGTGGGTGGTGGCCACTGAGCTCCAGGGGAGAGGGCGCCGTCAGGCCCTCGAAGTGAGCGTTCCGCCACATCCGCCACCTTACTGTGAGCTTCGGCCATCACTCTCAGTGAACTAGGAGGAGCGGCGGGCGACGAGCAGGAACTCGGGGCTGTCGACCGTGGGAGGCGCCGCCGAGTAGGCCCCGGGGGTGACCGACCAGAGGTCGCGGACCTCCAGGCCGGCCCGGGCAGCGAGGAGGCGCAACTCCCGCGGGGTGAAGCAGGTGGTCCACAACTCGGCGGGAACCGCCCGGCCGTCCTCGTTCCTCACCTCGGTCAACTCGTGGTTCACACCCGCACCGGCGTCGAACGTGTCGGCGTCCTCCAGCCACCGGACCTGGAAGTAGGCCGAGAACGCCGACACCGCGGCCACGCCTCCGGGCCGCAGCGCTCGGGCGATCCCGGCCAGCACGCCGGCGTCGGCGTCGAGCGGCGCCCCCGGTCCCCCGGCCAGTCCGAAGGCGCCCTGGCACAGCGAGATGGCGGCGTCGAACTCGGCGTCGTAGGCCAGGGCCCGGGCGTCGGCCCGCACGAACGTGGCCCCCGGCGGGGCGTCCGCCGAGGCCAGGGCGACGAAGCGCTCGCTGATGTCGACGCCCACCACCTCGCAGCCCCACCGGGCCAGGGCATGGGCGTGGCGCCCGGGCCCGCAGCCCACGTCCAGCACCCGCATCCCCGGCGCCAGCCCCAGCGCCTCCACCAGGAAGCCGACCTCCTGGTCCGTGCCCTTCGTGAACGAGTACCGCAGGTAGGCGGCCCCGAGGTGGTCGGCCACCGGCTCGAACCAGTGCTCGGGGCCGGGCATCAGCCCTTGGCGTCCGCCCAGGTGGGACCGAAGGCCAGGTTGACCTCCAGGGGCACGCTGAGCTCGACCGCGCCGGACATGGCCGCCACCACCAGCTCGGCGGCGGCCTCGCGCTCGGCGGGGGGCACGTCCAGCAGCACCTCGTCGTGGACCTGGAGGATCAGCCGGCTGTCCATGGCGGTCTCCTCCAGCGCGGTCTCGATGCGCACCAGGGCCACCTTGAAGATGTCGGCGGCCAGGCCCTGGATGCCGGCGTTCATGGCCTGGCGCTCGCCCGCCTGGCGGATGCGGAAGTTGGGCGACGACAGCTCGGGGATCTGGCGGCGCCGTCCGAACAGGGTCTCGGTGTAGCCCCGCTGGCGCGGCCTCGGCCACCGTGCGGTCCATGTAGTCGCGCACCGCCGGGAAGGCCTCGAAGTAGGCGGCCAGGATGAGGGCCGCCTCCTCGGTGGGGATGTTCAGGCGCTGGCCCAGGCCGTAGGCCTCCATGCCGTAGGCCAGGCCGTAGCTGACCATCTTGGCCTTGGAGCGCTGCTCGATGGTGACGTCGCCCGGCTCGACCCCGAAGATGCGGGACGCGGTCTCGGTGTGGATGTCCCGATGGGCCCGGAACGACTCGACCAGGCCCGGGTCCTCGGCCAGGTGGGCGATGCAGCGCAGCTCGATCTGGTTGTAGTCGGCCACCAGCAGCTCGCACCCGGGGGCGGGGATGAAGGCCCGGCGGAACGTGCGCCCGATCTCGCTGCGCACCGGGATGTTGTGCAGGTTGGGCTGGTCGGACGACAGCCGCCCGGTGCGGGCCACCGTCTGGTTGAAGGTGGCGTGGATGCGCCCGTCGGCCGCCACCTCGACCAGCAGGCCGTCGCCGTAGGTCGAGCGCAGCTTCTCGACCTCGCGGTACGCCAGCAGGTGGTCGATGATCGGGTGCTGGCCCGCCAGCTTCTCCAGCGACGAGGCGTCGGTCGAGTAGCCGGTCTTGGTCTTCTTCTGCGGGGCCAGGTCCAGCTTGTCGAACAGGATCTCCCGTAGCTGGGGCGTGGAGTTGACGTTGAACTCGGTGCCCGCGTCCTCCCAGATCTGGGCCCGCAGGCTCTCGACCTCGGCCGACAGCCGGTCCCGCAGCGTGCGCAGCTCGGTGGCGTCGACGCCCACGCCCAGGTGCTCCATGCGGGCCAGCACCCGCACCAGCGGGACCTCGATGTCGTCGTTCAACCCCCGGAGCGCCTGGTCGTCGAGCGCCCGGGTCAGCGGTTCGATCAGCCGCTCGACCGCCAGCGCGTAGCGGGCGGTGCGCAGCGCCGCGCTCACCCCCGAGCCGTCCAGGTCCAGCTGGCCCTCGGCCGCGGCGCCGTCGGTGGGCAGCTCGGCGCCCGCGTAGCGGCGCAGCACCTCGTCCAGCAGGTAGCGGGACTCGGCCGGGTCCAGCAGGTAGGCGGCGATGGCCGTGTCCAGGCCCAGGCAGCGCACGTCGACGCCCAGGTTGAAAGGGAGCGCATGACGGCCTTGGCCTGGTGCGCCGCCAGCGGGCGCCCGCCCGCGGCGGGCAGGGCCACCAGCGCCGACAGCGCGGCCCGCACGCCGTCGTCGACCAGCACCTCGTTGGGCAGCCAGGCGACCTCGCCCGCGGCCGGGTCGGTGACCACCGCCAGGCCCTCGAGCGGGGTGCGGCCCTCGCCGCCGGTCCACGCCGCGGCCACCGCCAGCGGGGCGCCGTCCCCCGCGGCCCGGACCGACTCCAGCACCGCCACCGCCTCGGCGGGGGTGCTCGCCTCGCTGACCTCGGCCTCCAGCACCTCGGCCGGGGCGCCGCCCAGACCCAGGTCCTCGCCCAGCGCCTCGGTCAGCCGCTCGGCCAGGCTGTGGAACTCGAGGAAGTCGAACAGCCGGCGCACCTCGGCCACATCCGCCGGGCGGCGGTCCAGCTCGTCGATCGTCGCCCCCACCGGGGCGTCGAGCACCAGCTTCATGACCTCGGCGTTCTGGCCGGACCTGCGCCTCGTGCTCGGCCAGGCTGGCCCGCAGCTTGGGCGTCTGGTCGTCGAGGTGCTCGAAGATGCCGTCGAGCCCGCCGTAGGCGTTGATGAGCTTGGCCGCGGTCTTCTCCCCCACCCCGGGCACGCCCGGCAGGTTGTCGGAGGGATCGCCCCGCAGCGCCGCGTACTGGCGGTACCGCGCAGGGGTCACCCCGGTGCGCTCCTCGATGCCCGCCTCGTCGTAGAGCACGTAGTCGGACACGCCCCGGCGGTTGTACAGCACCTTGACGTGGGGGTCCTCCACCAGCGCATAGACGTCGCGGTCCCCGGTCACGATGATCACGTCGAGCCCCGCGTCGCGGCCCTCGGTGGCCAGCGTGGCGATGATGTCGTCGGCCTCGTAGCCCGCCAGGTCCAGCGTGCGGATGCCCAGCGTCTCCACCACCTCCCGCACCAGGCCCATCTGCTGGCGCAGGATGTCGGGGGCGGCCGCCCGGCCCGCCTTGTAGTCCGACACCTGGGCGTGGCGGAACGTGGGCTCGGGCCGGTCGAACGCCACCGCCATGCGCCGGTGCCCGTGGTCGCGCATCAGGTTGATGAGCATCGACGTGAAGCCGAACACCGCGTTGGTGACCTGGCCCGAGGCGGTGGTGAGGTCGGTCGGCAGGGCGAAGAAGGCGCGGTAGGTGAGCGAGTTGCCGTCGATGAGGAGGAGGGGGTCGCCGGCCACGTCTGGGGGTCAGGCGGTCGGCGTGACTTCGCCGTCGATGATGCGCTGGGCGACGTCCCGCATCGTCACCCGCTCGGACATGGCCCGGCGCTGGATGAACGTGAAGGCGGAGCTCTCGTTGAGCCCGAACTCGTCCATCAGCTTGCCCTTGGCCCGGTCGACGATCTTGCGGGTCTCGAGCTGCTCCTCCAGGCTGGCCGTCTGGTCGGCCAGGGCCCGCAGCTCCCGGAAGCGGCCCAGCGCCACCTCCACCGCGGGGACCAGCTCGGTGCGCTCGAACGGCTTGACCAGGTAGGCGAGCGCGCCGGCGTCGCGGGCCTGCTCGATGAGGTCGCGCTGCGAGAAGGCGGTGAGGATCAGCACGGCGGCGCGGCGCTCGCCCGCGATCTCGCGGGCCGCGGCCAGGCCGTCCAGCCCGGGCATCTTGATGTCGAGGATGGCGATGTCCGGCTCGAGCTCGCGCGACGAGCTTGACGGCCTCGTCGCCCCGTCCGGTCTCGCCGACGACGGTGTAGCCCTCCTCTTCGAGGGTCTCCTTCAGGTCGAGGCGGATGATGGCCTCGTCCTCGGCAATCACGACGCGGGTAGCCAAGGGCGTTCCTTTCGCTGGGTCTCTACGTCTAGCGCGCTTTCGACTCGGCCGACAGCCGGTCGAGCAGCTCGTCCTGGTCCCGCTCGAGGCGGGCGATCTCGTCGAGCACCTTGGCCTGGTGGCGCCGCATCGCCTCCGCATGGCGCTCGGCCTCGCGGTGGTCGTGGTCGGCGACCGGCGTCTCGGACACCAGGGCGCGCAGGCGGGCGTCGTCGGCGGCATCGGCCAGGTGGTTGAGCTGCTCGGCACTGACGGCGAGCTCCTCGCGCAACTGCTTCAGCCGCCCGGCGACCTGGCTGAGGCGCCGCTCGACCAACGACTTGGACATGTAATGAAGTGTAGGTGGCCCGGGAAGGCTGGTTGACTGCCCGGATGCGCCGGCTGTTCCTGCTCGCCTTCATCTGGGGGTGGTCGTTCCTCTTCATCAAGGTGGCGGTCGAGGGCCTGACCCCGACCACGGTGGCCTGGGCCCGCATCGCCCTCGGGGCCCTGGTCCTCTCGCTGGTGCTGCGCAGCCAGGGCGGCCGGGTGCCCACCGACCGGGTCATGCTGAGGCACTTCGCGATCGTGACGCTGGCCGGCAACATCGTGCCGTTCACCCTGCTGGCCTGGGGCGAGCAGCACATCACCTCGGCGCTCACCGCCGTCCTCAACGCCTCGACCCCGCTGTTCACGGCCCTGTTCGCGGCGGTGGCGCTGCACGAGCGCCTGCGGCCGGTCCAGCTCCTGGGCCTGGCCGTGGGGGTGGTGGGCGTGTCCGTGGCCGCGGGCCTCGGGGCGGCGGACCTGGCCGGCTCGTCGCTGGCCGGCGCGCTGGCGGCCATCCTGGCCGGGGCCGCATACGGGGTGGCCTTCGTGTACATGCGGATGCACCTGGTGTCGATCCCGCCCATCGTGGCCGCCACCGGCCAGCTGACGACCGGCGCGTTGCTGCTGTTCCCGGTGGCGGCGGTCACCTCCGCGGTGGGCGGCATCCACCTCACCCCCACGCGGGTGCTGGCCATCGTGCTGCTGGGGACGCTCGGCACCGGTTGGGCCTACGTCCTCAGCTACCGGGTGATCGCCGACCTCGGGGCCACCAAGGCGTCGCTGGTCACCTACATCATCCCGGTGATCGCGGTCGTCGTCGGCATCGTGGTGCTGGACGAGCCGTTCGAGTGGCGCCTCCTCGTGGGCGGGGCCCTGACCGTGGCCGGGATCGCTGCGGTCAACAGCAAGCGCCCGGCAGCGGAGCGGGCGCCCTCGCCCGCGACCCAGTGACGCGGTTGCGGGCGCCCTCGCCCGCGACCTGTGCGGTTGCGGGCGCCCTCGCCCGCCACCCAGTGACCCTGCGTGGCAGCGACAGGTACCGTGCGCGGCGATGGCCACCGACCCCTGGGGCATCGACGACGGGTACTTCGACGTGGAGGGCCACTGGCACGCCACGTCGCCCGAGACGCGCGCCGCCCTGCGGGCCGCCATGGGCGCGGGCCCGGACGGCGGCGACGAAGGTCCCCCGCCGCCCCCACACCCGCTCTGGGTGGTGCGGGCGGGCGCGGCCGAACCGCTGTGGGGACCCTGTGAGCTGCGGCTGGAGGACGGCACCACGGCCCGGGCCGAGGGGGCGCTGCCGCCCGACCTGCCCATCGGCTACCACGATCTCCACCCGCTCGACGGCGGCCCGGTCACCCGCCTGATCGTCACGCCCGGCCGCTGCGCCCTGCCGGACGACCTGCGGACCTGGGCCCTGTCGGTCCAGCTCTCGGCGTGCCGCTCGGCCGAGAGCTGGGGCGTCGGCGACTTCGCCGACCTGCGCGCCATCGGCACCTGGGCCGCAGGCCGCGGCGCGGGCATGGTGGCGGTCAACCCGCTGCACGCCCCGCTCCCGATCGCCCGGGTCGAGCCCAGCCCGTACTTCCCGTCCAGCCGGCGCTGGCTCACCCCGCTGGCGCTGCGCATCGAGGACCTGCCGGGGGCGGCCGCCCGCCCCGAGATCGCCGCGGCCGGGGCCGAGGCCCGGGGCCTCAACGCCGCCCCGCTGCTGGACCGGGACCGGGTGTGGGCGCTCAAGCGGGAGGCCCTCGGCACCCTGTGGGACGACCTCGGCCCCGACCTGCGCTTCGAGCGCTGGCGGGAAGCCCAGGGCGACGAGCTGGAGACCTACGCCCGCTTCTGCGCCCTGGCCGAGCACCACGGGCAGGGCTGGCGCGCCTGGCCTCCCGAGCACCGCCATCCCGGACGCGCCCGGAGTCGTCGCCTTCGCCGCCGCCCATCCCGAGCGCGTGGGGTTCTGGGCCTGGGTGCAGTTCCTGGCCGACGACCAGCTGGCCCGGGCGGCCGAGCCGCTGCCGCTGCTGGGCGACCTGGCCGTCGGCGTCGATCCCGACGGGGCCGACGCCTGGGCCCTGCAGGACATGCTGGCCGGCGAGGTGCGGGTGGGGGCGCCGCCCGATGCGTTCAACCGCCGCGGCCAGGACTGGGGCCTGCCGCCCTTCGTCCCCCACGCCCTCCAGGCCGCGGGCTACGCGCCGCTGGCGGCCCTGTGGCGGGCGGCGATGGGCCGCGGCGGCGGGCTGCGCATCGACCACGTCATGGGCCTGTTCCGGCTGTTCTGGATCCCGCCGGGCGGCGGCCCCGGCGACGGCGCCTACGTCCGCTACCGGGGCGACGAGCTGCTGGCCGTCCTGGCCGTCGAGAGCGTGCGCGCGGGGGCGGTGGTGGTGGGCGAGGACCTGGGCACGGTCGAGCCCGAGGTGAAGGCGGCGCTGGCCGGCGCCGGGGTGCTGTCCACGCGGGTGGCGTGGTTCGAGGATGCCCCGCCCGAGCAGTATCCGGCGCAGGCCCTGGCCATGCTCACCACCCACGACCTGCCCACCGTGGCCGGCGTGTGGTCGGGCGACGACGCCGCCGACCAGCGGGCCGCCGGCATCGAGCCCGACGAGGCGGCGCTGGAGCGGCTCAAGGGCAAGCTGATCGGGCTCACGGGCCTGGGTCCCGAGGCCCCGGTCGAGGAGCTGATCGTGGCGGCGCACGCCCGCCTGGCGTCGGCGCCCAGCGCCCTGGTGGCCGCCACCCTGGAGGACGCGCTGGCGCTGCGGCTCCGGCCCAACCTGCCGGGCACGCTCGACGAGCGCCCCAACTGGAAGCTCGCGCTGCCGCTCCCGCTGGCCGACGTGTTCACCGACCCGCTCCTCGCCCGGGTGGCCGGCGCCCTACAGCGGCCCTGAGACCCCGGCCCGCAGCAGCTCGCGCACCTGGGCGTCGCTCACCTGGGTGAAGTCCCGGTACCACGGCCCGACCGCGCGGAACTCCGGCGGCACCAGGAGGCACTCGACCCGCGTGGCCACCGCGGCCACCGCCGCCACCGCCTCGGGAGCGGCCACCGGCACCGCCGCCACCACGGCCTGGGGCGAGCGCAGGCCCACCACGTCGAGCGCCACCCGCATGGTGGCCCCCGTGGCCATGCCGTCGTCCACCACCACCACGATGCGGCCCTCGAGCGGCTCGGGGGCCCGGCCCTCCCGCAGCTCGCCGCCCCGGCGGGCCAGGTCGGCGGCGTGGCGACGGGCGAGCTCGTCGACCTCCTCGGCGGCCAGCCCGGTGGCGGCGATCACGCCCGGGTTGAGCGCCACCCGGCCGTCGTCGGCCACCGCGGCCAGCGCCAGCTCCTCGTGCCCCGGCACCCCGATCTTGCCCACCACCAGCACGTCCAGCGGGGCGCCCAGGGGGCGCGCCACCTCGGCCGCCACCGGGACGCCGCCCCGGGGCAGCCCGAGCACGACCACGTCCCGGCCCGCCAGGTCGGCGAGCCGGGCGGCCAGGCGACGGCCCGCGTCGCGGCGGTCGGCGAAGTGATCGAGCATGGGCGAAGTGTTCCCCGTCTAGGCGCGGGCGACACGCCCGCGCAAGGGGTGCCGGGCCTAGCGGGGACCGGCGACCAGCGCCTCGGCCGCGGTGCACTGGTGCACGAACCGCGTGATGCCGTGGCGCTGGGCGGAGCGGCGGGCCGCCGCCAGCAGCTCCGTGGCCGCGGGCACATCGCCCGGCGCCCGGCGCTGGGCCAGCGCCCGGGCCAGGGCCACCTCGGGCTGGATCGGCCGGCAGGCCACGATGCCCGCGGCGCGGGCCTCGTCCACCGCCTGCTCCAGGTGGGCGACCGAGTCGTCCAGCCGGCCCATCACCTCCTCCAGCATCCCGACGTACAGCGAGGTCGGGCCCAGGTAGAGCGACGGCGTCACCTGGAGGTGCAACCCCAGCCACGGCTGCAGCAGCCGGTGGAGCATCGGCGAGTGGGCCTTCGAGCCGATGACCACGCAGGCCTCGGCGATGAGGCCGAGGATCACGGCCTGGTGGCAGCCGTAGAGGCGGCCGGGGGCCTCGAACTCCTCGTCGAACAGCCCGGAGAAGAACCAGCCGGCCTCGTCGGTGCGGCCCACCTCGGCGTAGTGCCGGGCGAGGGCGGCCCGGTAGGACACGTCCACCACCAGCAGCTCCTCCAGGGTGGCGTCGACCATCGAGCGCACCACCGGCTCGATCTCCACCTCCCGGTCCTGGAAGGAGATGATGGCGAAGCGCTGGGCGCCGTAGACGCCGCCGATGTTCTGGCCCTCGGCCAGCGCCACGTCCAGCAGCGGGTCGGCGCGGGCCTCGGCCTGGTCCAGGTCGCCCTCGGCGATGAGCTGGCGAGCCTCGTACATGGCGGCCACCCCCTCGTACCAGGGCATCCGCAGCTTCTGCGCCAGGCGGCGCACGGCCCGCAGGCCGGTGGTGCGGCCCTCGCGGTCGCCCAGGAACCAGGCGGCCTCCAGGGCGTTGACCTCGGCCTCGATCTCCAGCTCGGGGTTGGCCGCGGCCCGGGCTGCGCCCAGCTGGCGGCGGGCGGTCTCGGCGGCACGGCCCACGTCCGCGGTGTCGAAGCAGCGCCACCACAGCGAGCCCAGCGCGGTGGCGAGCACCGACGGCTCTCCGGTGCGCTCGGCCAGCGCCACGGCCCGCGCCGCGTGCCCCGCGGCCGGGAACTCCACCGCCGGCATGGTGGCGAGGTTGGCGTGCAGCCGGGCGGCCACCGCGGGCTGCATCTCGGCGTCGACCCAGCGCAGCGCCTCGTGGACCAGCGAGGCGGCCAGCTCGTCGCGCCGCGCGATGCGGGGCGGTCCGCAGTAGGCGAGGGCGGCACGCACCAGCCGGGGACCGTCGCCCAGCTCCCGGGCGAGGTTCGATCGCCTCCAGCACCGGCGCCTGGCCGGGGGCCAGCTCGCCGTTGCGCATGCGGGCCTCGCCCAGGGCGTGGAGCACGTCGCACCGGCGCCGGCGGTCGGCGGCCGGGTCCATGGCCAGCAGCGACACGGCGTGCTCGTAGTGGCGGGCGGCCTCGCCGTGGGCCAGGAGGGAGGTGGCCCGGGCCCCGGCGCGCAGCGTCACGGGCACGGCCTCGTCGACGTCGCCGGGCCGGGCGCCCACGAACCAGTGGTGAGCGGCCTGGTCGAGCCGGTGGTCGTCGGCCGACGACAGCGCCCGCGCGACCCGCCGGTGCCGCTCGCGCCGCAGGTGCAGCGGCAGGTCGTCGACCAGCACCTCCCGCACCAGGGCGTGGACGAACCGCAGCGAGCGCCCGGGCGAGTCGACGATGTTGGCCTCCTCGGCCGCGTCGAGCGCCTCCTCCACCTCGTCGACGGGGGCCCCGATGACCTCGGCCACCAGGGCCGGGTCGATGTCCCGGCCGATCAGCGCGGCGGTGGCGATGATGTCGAACTGGCTGTCGCTGAGCGAGCGGAGGTGGCTGCGCACCACCGCGGTGATGGTCGGGGGGCAGCCGGTCGTCGGGCAGCCGGGCGATCTCGCCCACGAAGAACGGGTTGCCGTTGGTGCGGGCCGTGATGCGCTCGACGATGGCCGGCCCCGGCTCGTCGCCGGTGATGGAGCAGAGCAGCTCGCCCACCTCGGGCCCGTCCAGGCCCCGGAGCCGGACGGTCGCCACCGCCGTGCGGGTCAGCTCGGCCAGCGTGGTGCTGAGCCGGTCGTGGCGGTCGACATGGACCTCGCGGCACGTCACCGCCAGCAACAGGCGCGAGTTCGGCAGCAGCGGCGTGAGGTGCTCGACCAGCAGGAGGGTCGACTCGTCGGCCCACTGGAGGTCCTCGATGACGACCACCGTGGGCTGGCGCTCGGCCCGGCGCAACAGGAAGCGGCAGACGGCGTCGAACAGGCGGAAGCGGGCGCCGTCGTCGTTGGTCAGCAGGGCCTCGGGCCGGCGGGCGCTGCCGAGCACCGGCACCAGGCGGGCCAGCAGACCGGCGTCGCCCGGTTCGCCGGTGTCGCCGGTGTCGTCGAGGTCGGCGGAGGCCTGGTCGGCCGAGCTGCGCAGCACCTGCAACCACGGCCAGAACGCGGGCGCCCCGCCCGCCTCCGACGCCCGGCCCCACAACACCGCAACGCCCCGGCTGGTGCAGTCGCGGGTGGCCTCCTCCAGCAGGCGGCTCTTGCCGATGCCGGGCTCGCCGGTCACCAGCGCGACCCCACCCTCGCCCACGCAGGCCCGGTCGACGGCCGAGCGCATGCTCGCCAGGTCGAGGTCGCGGCCCACGAACGGGCGCTGGCGGGGAGGTGCCACCGCGGGCAGGGGCGTCACGTCGATGGGCAGGGGCACCACCGCCGGCGGGCGGGGGGCCAGGCGGGTGGACGCGGGCGCCGCCCCGCCGCCGTGGGGACCGCTCGCGCCACTCTGGCCGCGGGAGGTCACGTCCACCACCACGCGCGAGCCGGGCCGGGAGCGCAGCGAGGCGGCGGTGAGCAGGTCGTCGTCGCCGTCGATGATGCGGCGCTCCAGGTCGAGGATCTCGCTGCCGGGATCGATGCCCAGCTCGGTCCCCAGCAGGCGCCGCACCTCGCGGGCCGCGCCGAGCGCGTCCGCCCGCCGCCCGGCCCCGTGGCGGGCCACCACCAGCTGAGCCCAGTAGCGCTCGTGCAGGGGCTCGTCCACCACCAGCCGCTCGAGCAGCGGCAGGACCTCGCGGTGGCGGCCGAGGGCGAGCAGGGCGTCGGTGCGGCCCTCCTGGGCCATGCGGTGGAGCCGGCGCCAGTGGTTGGTGGCCTGCTCGACCCAGCCGGCCCCGGCGAAGTCGGGCAACGGGTCGCCCCGCCACAGCTCCAGCGCGTGGTCGATGGCCGCCACCCGATCGCTCAGGTCCGGCTCGTCGACGCCCGCCATGACCAGCTGCTCGAACTCGACCGCGTCGACGTCGTCGGCCACCAGCAGCTCGTAGCCCCCGGACCCTGAGGCGAACGGCGCCCGCCCCGCCGCGGCGCCGAGCTGCTTGCGGAGCTGGGAGACGTAGGTGCGGACCGTGCGGGGGGCGCCCGCGGGCGCGGCCGGGCCCCACAGCGCGTCGACGATGGCCTCGACCGAGGTCGCCCGCCCCGCCCGCAGCACGAGCAGGGCCAGCAGGGCACGCCGCTTGGGCCCGCCCAGGTCGAGCAGGCCCTCAGGCCCGTGCGCCTCGAAGGCGCCGAGCACCCGAAATCGCACCCCCACGTGCCCCACAGACCGACAGGCTACGACCCACACGAAAAGGAGTCCACGCGCTACCGACCATGACGGAAAGATGCCCTGGTGGGCGGGCCGTAGATTTGTCGATGCGCTGTCGATCTCCCGTCGTACGGCTGTCGACCAGGCGTCCCACGCGCTCGGGAAGCATTGACCCGCGTGCGGCGGCCCGGCGGGCGGCCCGCCGCACGGGCCGGTCGGGGTCGACCTCTCCCCCGTTCCCGACCGGCCTCCAACCTAGTCACACCGGTCCTGGGGCGTGCCCGGAGCGGGAGTCGAACCCGCACGCCCTTTCGGGCAGATGGGTTTGAGCCATCAGCGTCTGCCATTCCGCCATCCGGGCAGGGTGACGAGCGTACCCTGCCCGCATGCGCCGTCTGCTGCTCCTTCTCGTGGCCGCCGCCCTCGGCGGGCTGGTCGTCTACCGCGCCCGCATGCTCGACCAACGGGAGCGCCGCCTCGGCATCGGCCGCTACGACGGCGACGGGGAGGGCCCTCAGAGCGCCAGCGAGCCCTCCAGCCGCAGCAACCACACCTTCACGTCGACCCCCCCGCCGTAGTTCCCGATGGCGCCCCCGCTGAGCAGCACCCGGTGGCAGGGCACGACGATGGGGATGGGGTTGGTGGCCATGGCGCTGCCCACCGCCCGGCTGGCGCCCGGGTTGCCCGTGCGCACGGCCAGGTCCTTGTAGCTGACGGTCTCGCCGTAGGGGACCTCGCTGAGCGCTTCCAGCACCTGGCGCCGGTAGCCGTGGGACAGCCGCCGGTCGAGGGCTACGTCGAAGTGGTGGCGGCGGCCGGCGAAGTACTCGTCGAGCTGGTGGCGCAGGCCGTCGAGGCGGGCGGGCAGGCGCACGACCCGGGGCGACACCTCGGCCGCCAGCTCGTCCAGCACCCGGTCCTCGCCGCCGAAGCCGACGCGCACCAGGCCCGAAGGCGTGGCCGCCAGCGTCAGGGGTCCGATGGGCGTGTCCTGCACGGCCCACGCCACGTCGACGAGGTCGTCGGCGTCGGCCCGGGCCAGCGCTGCGGCCACCAGCGCGTCGAGGTCGGCCGGGCCCGGGGGCTCGCGGCGCAGACGCGCCACGAGGTCGGCGTCGTCGATGCTCATGTGCTCACCTCCTGGGGCAGCTCGGCCCGCAGGCGTTGGAGGGCGGCGCGCACGTTCTGGCGGGCCGCCGCCTCGCTGCAGCCGATCACGTCGGCGACCTCGGCGTAGGGCCGGTCGAGCAGGTAGCGCTGGACGACGGCCGTGCGCTGCTTGGGCGGGAGGTCCCGCACCGCTCCCCACAGATCCCGGTCGGCGAGGCCGTCGGGGTCGAGGGTGCCCGTCTCGGGCAGCTCGGCCACCGGGAGGGCCCGGCGGGAGGCACGGCGCGCATGGTCGACCACCTTGCGATGGGCGATCGTGAACAGCCAGCCGCGCAGGTTGCCGGCGTGCCGCAGGCCCGGGTAGGCCCGCAGCGCCGAGATCACCGTCTCCTGGAAGCAGTCGGCACCGTCGTGGGGCCCGACCGAGGCCGCCAGGAAGCGGTGGAGGTCGGCCGCGTGCTCGTCGAGCACCGCCTGGAAGGGGGGCAGCGTCACCGCCAGGACAACGCTCCCCGGGACGGCCCTGTGAGATCGATCAGCCCGAAAGCGCCTTGAGCAGGTTGGTGGGGGTGTCCTTGGGGCTGATCTTGGGCCAGGCCGCCACCAGCACCCCGTTCTCGTCGACCAGGAAGGCCGAGCGGATGATGCCCATGTACTTGCGGCCGTACATCGAGCGCTCGCCCCAGGCCCCGTAGGACTCGGCCACGCTGTGGTCCTCGTCGGCCAGCAGCGGGAAGCCCAGGCTGTACTTGTCGTCGAACCGCTTCTGCTTGGCCGGCTTGTCGGGGCTGATCCCCACCACCACCGTGTCGCCGATGTCGCCGAGGATGTCGCGCAGGCCGCACGCCTGCGTGGTGCACCCCGGCGTGTCCGCCTTGGGATAGAAGTACACGAGGTGCCATGACTTGCGGTTCTCGATGGACTCCGCCAGGTGGAACGGCTCGCCGTTCTGATCGAGCAGTGTGAAGTCGGGGGCCTTGTCACCTGGCTTGAGCGGCATGTGCTCGACGATACGCCGCGCGAGCGAGAGTGCGGCTCGTGAAGATCGAGGGGCGCTGGCGCATCGTCGAGATGGAACTGTGGGATCGCGACGCAATCGACCTCGTCGGACCGGGCTTCATCGAGATCCGCTCTTCACCGCCATCCCAGATGGGTCAGACTGAGTTCAGTCGACCGTGCCCGCCGGCACGATCCATTCGACGCGCTGGCCGGTGACTCTCGCGATGCGATCGAAGTCCGCGTCGTAGTGCAGGACTGCAAGGTCGTTCGCCTCAGCCGCAGCGGCGATCAGCAGGTCGGGAACCTTCCGACCCCGCTGATGCTTCGCCGCAAGAAGCCGTTGCACCTGACGCGGCACGACGGGCGTGATCGGCCGAGGTCTCGATCAGCTCGAAGGCGTCGAGTGCATCGACAGCCTGGTCCCACTCCTTCGCGCTTCGCGCCGAGTAGCCCACCTCGAGGTCGGTGATCCCCGCCCGAGCAAGAGATCCCGAGGCGGCGAGGGGCTCGACGACCGAGCGCACCACCTCGTGGCGGAGCCTGGTCAGGACGCTCGTGTCGACGAGGTGCGTCAGCGCCACGCTTCGTTCCGATCGTCGAGCTCGAGACGAGCAAGACGATCGAGCGAGCGCTTCACCTCTGCCGATCGCCTGCTCGCTGCCCGGTTGAGCGCCTCGTTCACGGTGTCGCGGATGGTCTGCGTACCGAGCTCCGCCCTGGCGGCACTCAGCGCTTGCTCATCGATGTCCACCAGGTGCTTCGCCATGTCGGCAGTATATACAGTCCGCGTACCGTATAGACATTCAAACGCTCGACGGACCCTATCGGGTGTTGATCATGGCGTCGGCCGCCATGGCGAAGTACTCGAGCAGGCGGGCCTCGACCACCGGGTGCACGTCGCGCTCGACCACCAGGGAGTCGACCGCGGCGGCCATGTGGCGCAACCAGGCGTCGCGCTGGGCGTCGCCGATGACGAAGGGGGCGTGCCGCATGCGCAGGCGGGGATGGCCGCGCTCGTCGGAATACGTGCTGGGCCCGCCCCAGTACTGGCCCAGGAACAGGGCCAGGTGGCGCTTGGGCCCCGTGAGGTCGTCCGGGTACAGCGGGCGGAGCACCATGTCGAGGGCCACCCGCCGGTAGAAGCGCTCGACCAGCTCGTCGAAGAACGGCTGGCCGCCCACCGCGTCGTAGATGTTGACCACCGGGACCGCCTCGCCCGAGGCGCCCACCTGTCCTCCCACCGGTATGGTGCGGCGGGGACCGCCCTCCCGCGGCTCGCCGCCGGCGTCCGGACCGGTCACCTCCCGCTCCCGCCGGGCCCGCCGTCCAGGCGGAAGCCGTGGCCGAAGAACCCGCCCGCGGGGCGGGCGTGGGCGTGGTAGTGGTCCGGGATGTTGCGCATGTTGTCGTCGACGTAGTGCCCCTCGAAGACGGTGTCGGCCACCGCGGCCAGGCGTCCCATCATGTGGGCGTGGTCGGCCTCGGGGACGTCGGTGCCGTGCCAGCGCCACACGACCATGGGGGTGGCGCATATCTCGCAGTCCGCGATCCAGCAGACGTCGTCCTCGTGGTACCAGGGCGTGATGCGCTCGGCTGCGCACAGCAGGCACGTGTCGTGTCGTTCACCGGCGGGCACCGGGCGAGCGTACCGGCCCGGCACCCGCCCTCCGACCGCCCGCCGCGGCCCCGGTTGGGACACCGCCCGGTGCCCGGTACGGTCGGCTCCCATGGCGCCGCGCTCCGCCGGATCCGGCTACCTCGCCCTGCCCGATGCACGCGAGGGCCCCGGCGTGCTGGTCCTCCACGCGTGGTGGGGCCTCACCCCCTTCTTCAAGGAAGTGTGCGACCGGCTGGCCGAGGCCGGGTTCGTGGCGCTGGCCCCCGACCTGTTCGCCGGGCGCACCGCCGAGGACCCCGCCGAGGCCGAGGCCATGCTGGCGGAGGCCGACATGGACGCCACGCTGGACCTGGTCCGGTCCAGCCTCATCACCCTGCGGGCCATGCCCGCCACCCCGGACGCCCCCGTGGGGACGCTGGGGTTCTCCATGGGGGCGTCATGGGCCCTGTGGCTGGCCAGCCGCACTCCCGAGCTGGTGGCGGCCACGGTGGCGTTCTACGGCACCCAGAGCGTGGACATGTCCCCCGCCATCTCGGCCTTCCTCGGCCACTTCGCCGAGACCGACCCCTATGTCGACGGCGACGAGCTCACGCTGCTGGAGGCCGACCTCCACGTGCTCGACAAGGACGTCACGTTCCACCACTACCCGGGCACCGGCCACTGGTTCTTCGAGGCGGACCGGCCCGCCTACGACGAGCCCGCCGCCGCCCTGGCCTGGGAGCGCACCCTGGCGTTCCTGCGCGCCCACCTCGACGGGACCACAGCCGGCGGCTGAGCCCCCGCGGTCAGAGGAGGTTGTCGAGCGGCAGCAGCCGGGTGATGTCGCCCTCGACCCGCACCCGGCCGTCGATCACCGCGCGGTACCAGGCCATCCGGCCCGCCACCAGGTCGGTCCACGTGTGGGCGTCGAGGTCGATGGTGATGTCGGCCACCTCGGGGCCCTCGATGGGCCGCAGCATCCGGTACTTCACCGCGCCGATCCCGAAGGTGAGCAGCCAGTCGCCCTCCTTCACGCCGCTGACCCGCAGGCGGATCCGGGTGGGCGTCACGCACGTGAGCTTCGAGTGGTCCGCCAGGCTCGTGAACACCGCGAGCACCGGCTCGGGCGGGATGACGTCCACGGTGCGCAGCGAGTCCCGCAGCGCCTTCAGCGGGTCGCGCGCCTCCGCGCCCCGCAGCTCGCTGGCGGCGAGCTCGCCGCCCTCGGTGGCCGAGTCGACGTACTGCTCGTAGCGAAGGATGCCCAGCGTCTCGAAGTCGTCCCGCACCCTCGGCGTGAGCAGGCCGAGCTTGCGCAGGTTGGGCACGACCTTGGAGAACACCAGCGAGCGGAACCCCTGCGCCTCGGGCGACTCCAGGAAGCGGGCGCTGGCCACCGTCGTGTCGAGCCCGAAGTGCTCCCACACCTCGACCGGCAGCAGCCGGTCCCGCAGCAGGGCGCACGACTCGACCACGAAGTCCTCGCGCTCGCGCAGGTCGACGGGGTCCAGGTCGTCGTAGAAGCCCTGGAGCGACAGCACCCCGAAGGCAACGTGGCGGGCCTCGTCCCGGCGGACCAGCTCGGTGAGGCGGGCGATGAGCGGGTTGGCGGTCAGCGAGCCGCCCACGCCGAACGCGGCCAGGGCGACCCCTTCCACCAGGATCTGCATGCCCAGGTAGGTGAGGTCGACGTGCCGGTGCCGCATGACCTGGCCGAGCAGCTCCGCCAGCGGGGGGCTGCACGGGTAGCTGATGCCGATCTTGTCCAGGTAGCGCTGGTAGGCCTCGACGTGGCGGGCCTCGTCACCCACCTGCACGGCGGCGAACAGCTTGTCGTCGAGCGAGTCGGCGGCGGCGCAGATCTTGGCCGCGGCCAGCAGCGCCCCCTGCTCGCCGTGCATGAACTGGCTGATCAGCCAGCCGTGCTGCTGGGCCACGAACTCGCGGCGCAGCACCCGGTCGGCGGCCAGGCGCTCGGCTAGCGGGCCGGCCACCTGGCTCCAGTCGACCCCGCCGCGGGCCTCGGGCGGCGCCTCGGCGCCCGGGTCGACCTCGACCATCCAGTCGAGGTCGACCGCGGCATTCCACTGGCCCGCCTTGGCCCGCTCGTACAGGCGGGCCACCGCGGGCCGGCTGTCGTCGTAGTTCCACACGAAGCTGGCGGGCAGCCCCATGTCCACCTGGTCGACGCTGCGGGTGACGCTCATCGGGCCGGCTCCGGCACGCCGGCGGCCACGAGCGCCCGGGCCGCGTTGCCGACCCGCTCGAAGCGGGCCACGTTGCCGACCCGCTCGAACGGGCCGCGTTCACCCGCTCGAAGCGGCCACGGCCTCGGCCGCCAGGCGGTCCAGCAGCTCGGCCGGGTCGGCCCAACCCGCCTCGCCGTCGCCCATCTCGCTCCCGGTGCGCTAGAAGACCTCGTCCGCCAGCACGCCCAACAGCTCCTCCTCGGAGGTGAAGCAGGTGTAGAGGGTCCCGGCCGACAACCAAACCAAGCGCTCGTTTTCTATGCCCGGCCGGGCCGACCGTCAAGGCCGAAAACCACGCTCAGTCGTCCGGCCAGCACTCGTCGATGGCATGTTGGAAGGTGACGCCCGCCTGCTCGTCGTCGGAGGTGAGGACGTCCATGGTGGCGGTCCGCACCGCGCAGTTCCCGACCCCGAAGGCCACGTCGTGGTCGTAGCCGGCGTTCTCCGCCTGGGCCATGACGAACGACCGGGCCGACACCGCCCCGAGGACGTCCAGGGACCGGGTGCTGCCGGGGGCGGCGCCCGTGCCCGGGTCGGGCGAACACGCCTCCAGGGCGATCTGGTCGCCCTCCATGGCCACGCTGGCCACGCCGGGCGGGCCGGCCGCCGCCCAGGCGTCCAGGGCAGTGCGCAGCTCGTCGGTGTCGGTCGGCGTGTCGCCCACCAGCCGGCCGCGCAGGCAGGTGCGCCCGTCGAGCTTGTAAGCCACGGCAGAGTCGCCACCCCAGCCGTCGACGGCATCGAGGGCCTGGAAGGCGTCGATGCGCTCGGCCAGCGCCACCAGCAGGGTGGCTGCCCCCAGCTCGCTCGCCCGGCCCAGGCGGTCGGCCCCGTCGGGCAGGTCGGGGGCGTCGATGTCGATGGCCTCGTTCCCCGCGAACAGGGCCCGGGGGTCGATCAACTGCTCGGACGTGACCGGCGGGTCCTCGAACGCCTGGTCCACCTGGTCGTTGCCCCCGGACAGCGCCAGCAGGGTGACCAGCGGCTCCCCGAAGGCGTAGGGGGCGGCGAACTGGGCCTGGAGGGCGCCCGGGACGGCGGCCAGCTCCTCCTCGCTGGCATCGCCCGCGGAGAGGTTGTCGTTCCAGTAGGCGTCCTGGTCGGCCGCGGAGAGGGTGTTCACCCACGAGGACTCGATGCGCATGGCGTCGCCCTCGATGACGGCGGCCTGGGCCTCGTAGGCCTGGGCGGTGTCCTCCGGCGGCGGTTCGTTGAGGTCGAAGTGCTGGTCCTGGAGCACGTGGGTCAGCTCGTGGACCAGCGTGCCCCGCAGGGCGGGCGTCAGCTCCTCGCCCCGCACCACGACCCGCTCGGCGCTCGGGTCGTAGAAGGCGAGCGTCCCGCTGTCGGTGAGGTCGTTGCCCGCGTCCAGCAGGTCGAGGTCCGAGGGCACGAGCCCCAGGGCGACCAGCGCGGCGGAGCCCTCCTCCATGGCGGTGCGGTCGGCGTCGGTGATGGTGGACTCGTCGACCCGGGTCTCGGCCGAGTACTCCGCCTCGCTCAGGAACTCGACGGGCACGGCATGGTCGTAGTCGAGGCCCCGCTCGGACTCGACGAAGGCGACCAGGTCGGTCACCCGAGAGTCCCACTCGTCCGGATAGTCGCTGCCCGCGGTGAGCACCACGGCCCCGCCCGCCACCAGCCCGATGACGGCCACCACGGCCACGGCGACGATCGGGCCCCGGGCCCGGCGCGGCGGCGAAGGCGGCGCTTGATACCACTGACCGCCGTACCCCGGCGGGTACCCGGGCGGCGCAGGCGGCGGCGGGTACACGTTCGAAGCACCCCACCCGGCGCCGGGCGGAGCGTAGGCGCCCGGCGGCTGGCCATAGGCGTGAGGCTGCCCGTAAGCACCCGGCTGGCCCCCGGCTGACGGCTGGCCGTACCCACCCGGCTGGCCGTACCGCACCCGGCTGGCCATACCCACCCGGCTGGCCATACCACGGCGCCCGGCAGGCCCGCGGCAGGCGGCTGCCCGTACGCACCCGGCTGGCCATACGCGCCGGGCGGGCCCGCGGCAGGCGGCTGGCCATACGCACCCGGCTGGCCGTACGCACCCGGCTGGCCGTACGCGGGCGGTTGGCCCCCGGCAGGCGGCGGGCCGTACGCACCCGGCTGGCCGTACGCGGGCGGTTGGCCTCCTGCAGGCGGCGGGCCATACGCACCCGGCTGGCCGTAGGCGCCTGGCGGGCCCGGGGCGGGTGACGGACCGAAGGATCCTTCGCCCTGGCCGTTGCCGGACGGATGGCCGTAGGCGTCCGTGCCGTGGCCGTTGCCGGACGGATGGCCGTAGGCGCCCGCACCCTGGCCGTTGCCCGAGGGGTGGCCGGGGTCGCCGGGCCGGCCGCCGCCCGAGGGGTGGCCGGGGTCGCCGGGCCGGCCGCCGCCGGAGGGATGGCCGTGGGCGCCGGACGGGTGGCCGTACACGGGCGGTTGGGGGTCCTGGCCGCCGGGGTCGGGGGGCGGGTCGTCGTAGCTCATCGGGTGTCCAGGCCGGCTCGCAGGTCGGCCACGAACGCACCCGCGGACTCGGGGCCGCCGCCGTCGAGCAGGCGCCGGACCAGCGCCGAGCCCACCGCCACGCCGTCGGCCACCTGGGTCACCTCGACGGCCTGGGCCCGGTTGGAGACCCCGATGCCCACCAGGACCGGCTTGTCGGTCAGCGACTTGAGCCGCCGGGCGATGCTCAGCGCGCTGCGGGCCAGCTCCTGGCGCTCGCCGGTGACGCCCAGGAGCCCGACGCCGTAGACAAAGCCCCGGGAGCGGGCGCAGATGCGGGCCAGGCGCTCGTCCGAGCCCGTCGGCGCGGCCAGCAGGACAGTCTCCACGCCCGCTTCGTCGGCCGCCGCCGCCCAGGGCCCGACCTCCTCCAGCGGGAGGTCGGGGACGATCGCACCCGTCACGCCCGCAGCCGCCAGCGAGGCGGCGAAGCGCTCGTGGCCGTAGCGGTGGACGGTGTTGTAGTAGGTCATCACCACCAGCGGGACGCCGCCGGTCTCGATGCCGCCCATGGCGCCCACGATGCCCTGGGGGGTGGCGCCCGCGGCCAGGGCCCGCTCCGAGGCCTCCTGGATGGTGGGCCCGTCGATCACCGGGTCCGAGAAGGGGATGCCGACCTCGATGGCGTCCGCGCCGGCCTCGGCGCAGGCCTCCACGGTGCGCTCCCAGCCTCCCAGGCCGCCGGTCACGTACGGGACCAGCAGCTTGCGGCCGGCGTCGCGGGAGCGCCGCAGGCTCGACTCCAGCCGGCCCACCTCGCTGAGCACGGTCATGCCCGCTCCGCGCCCGGCGCCCCGGCGGCGAGGATCTCCGCCACCTGCGCCACGTCCTTGTCGCCCCGACCGGAGAGGTTCACCAGCACCACCCTGCCACTCAGGGCGGCCCGTTCGCGGGTCACCCACGCCAGGGCGTGGGCCGGCTCCAGCGCGGGGATGATCCCCTCCGTGCGGGCCAGCAGCTCGAACGCCGCCAGCACCTCGGCGTCGGCCGCGGGCACGTAGCGGGCCCGCCCGATGGCCGCCAGGTGCGAGTGCTCCGGCCCCACGCCCGGGTAGTCCAGCCCGGCGGACACCGACTCGCGCCTCCACCACCTGGCCCTCCTCGTCCTGGAGCAGGAACGACTTGGAGCCGTGCACCACACCGGGGATGCCGTGGCCGATGGCGGCCCCGCCCGCGGGCTCGACCCCGACCAGCTCGACGTCGGGCAGCTCGGCGAAGCCGGAGAAGATGCCGATGGCGTTGGACCCGCCGCCCACGCACGCCACCACCACGTCGGGGTCGCGGCCCAGCAGGGCCCGGCACTGCTCGCGGGCCTCGTCGCCGATCACCCGTTGCAGCTCGCGCACCATGTACGGGTAGGGGTGCGGCCCCAGCGCCGATCCCAGCAGGTAGTGGGTCGTCTCCACGGTGGCGACCCAGTCGCGCAGCGCCTCGTTGACCGCATCCTTGAGCGTGCGGCTGCCCGACGACGCGGCCCGCACCTCGGCGCCCAGCAGGCGCATGCGGAACACGTTGAGCGCCTGGCGCTCCATGTCCACGTCGCCCATGTAGACCGTGCACTCCAGCCCCATGAGGGCGGCCGCGGTGGCCGCGGCCACGCCGTGCTGGCCCGCCCCGGTCTCGGCCACCACCCGGGTCTTGCCCATGCGCTTGGCCAGCAGCGCCTGGCCCAGCACGTTGTTGATCTTGTGCGACCCGGTGTGGTTGAGGTCCTCGCGCTTGAGCAGCAGCCGGCAGCCCAGCTCGGCCGACAGGTTGGCGCACTCGGTGAGCAGCGACGGGCGGCCGGCGTAGTCGCGCAGCAGGCGGTCCAGCTCGGACCGGAAGCCGGGATCGGCCCAGGCGGCGGTGAACGCCTCGTCCAGCTCGTGGCAGGCGGGGACCAGCGTCTCGGGGACGAAGACGCCGCCGAAGTCGCCGAAGCGCCCGGACGGGCCAGGATCGCCCATCACGGGCGCGGGGGACGTGGTGTCGGTCATGCGCGGGGTCCCTCAGTCGATCACGGGCGCTCGTCGACCATCCAGTCGAAAGGCCGGACGTCGCGGTCGCCCTGTGCCGGAGGCTCGGGCGGCTCCGCGGCCTTGGCCGCCTCCACGAAGGCCCGGATCTTGCTGGCGTCCTTGCGGCCGGGGGCGGACTCCACGCCGGTGGACACGTCGACGCCCCAGGGCCGGACCACCCGGATGGCGTCGGCCACGTTGGCGGGGGTGAGGCCCCCGGCCAGGATGATGCGGCGGTTGGAGGGGGCGCCCTCGGCCAGCGACCAGTCGAACACCTCGCCCGAGCCGGGGGCCGACGAGTCGATCTGGATGGCGTCGGCGCCGTACTCGTCGGCCTGGTCGAGGTGGGGGTCGCCGGCGGCGAAGGCCCGGATCAGCCACCGCACCCGCTGGCGCACCCAGTGGCAGTCGGCGCTGGACTCGTGCCCGTGGAGCTGCGCGGCCCGCAGGCGGGCCTGGTACATCACGTCGACGACCCGCTCGCGGGTCTCGTCCCGGAACACGCCCACGGTGACGATCTCGGCGGGCAGGCGCCGGGCGATCTCGGCCGCCCGCTGGGGAGCGATCTGGCGGGTCGAGGGCGAGAACACGAAGCCGACGGCGTCGACGCCCATGGCCACCGCCACCAGGGCGTCCTCCTCGCTCGTGATCCCGCACACCTTGACGAACACGCAGGCAGGCTACCGGGGCCACGGCGCCCGCCCCGCACCGAATACCGCGCCGTCTCAGGAACCGGCCGAGCGCAGGGCGGCCACCGCCGCCGAGGGGTCGGGGGCGGTGACCAGGGACTCCCCCACCAGCACCGCGTCGAACCCGGCGGCGGCCAGGCGGCGGGCGTCGTCGGGGCCGCGGATGCCGGACTCGGCCACCCGCACCACGGTGTCGGGCATGGCCCGGCCGACCCGGACCGCCCGCTCGTGGTCGACCTCGAAGGTGACCAGGTCGCGCTGGTTGACCCCCACCAGCGCGGCGCCCACGGCCAGCGCCCGCTCCAGCTCCTGCTCGTCGTGCACCTCGACCAGGACGTCGAGCCCCACGTCCAGCGCCAGGGTGTGCAGCTCGGCCAGCTCGTCGTCGTCCAGCGCCGCCGCGATCAGCAGCACCGCGTCGGCCCCCATGATGCGGGCGTCGCACACGTCGGCGGGCGCCACGGTGAAGTCCTTGCGCAGCACCGGCAGCCCGGTGGCGGCCCGGGCCGCCCGCAGGTCGTCGGGCGAGCCGCCGAAGAAGTCCCCGTCGGTGAGGACCGACAGGCAGCGGGCGCCGCCCCGCTCGTACGGCGCTCGCCAGCGCGGCCGGGTCCAGCCCCGCGGCCAGGTCGCCCTTGGAGGGCGAGCGCCGCTTGACCTCGGCCACCACCCCGACGCCGCCCCCGCCCCGCAGGGCGGCGGTGAAGCCCCGGGCCGGGGCCTGGGCCAGGGCCTCGGCCACCAGCGGGCCGAGCGCCCGGCCGTCCGCCTCCGCCGCGGCCCGGTGGGCGGCGAGGATGCGGTCGAGGTAGGTGGCCATCGCGGTCCGGGACGGGCTCAGCCCTTGCGGCGCACGATCTCGACCGGGCGCATGTCGGGCATGTCCGCCAGCAGGCCGGCCAGCGCACCGCCGATCTCGGCCATGGTGGGGCTGCCCGTGTGGGCCTCGAAGGCGGCCTGGTCTGCGTACTGCTCGTAGAACCAGATCAGGTCGGGATCGGTGGTATCCGCGTGCATCACGTAGACGAGCGTGCCCGGCTCCGAGTCGGCCGCGTCCGCGAGCTTGCCCAGCGCGGCCAGGGCCTCGTCCCGGCGCCCCGGGGCCGCGGTCAGCTTCACGATGTACGCAAGGTCAGCCATCGCGGCGACCCTAGTGGGTCACGGCTTGCGGCTCATCGCCCGTAGCGGCGCCAGCACGAACAGGCCGAGCGCCAGCACGGACAGCCCGCCCGACAGCGCCAGGAAGCTCGGCGCGCGGAACACGAACGCGGCGCAGAAGGCGCGATGGCGGCCATCACCGTGGCCGGCGGCAGCAGCGCCCACCAGCCCGACAGCGCCCGGGTCTCGCCCAGCGGCCGGGTGTCGAACAGGTCGGGGTCGAGGCGGTCGAGGCGAGGTCGGGGTCGACCAGCTCGAAGTCGACGATCTCGAAGTCGACCGGCTCCCCGGCGCCGTCCGGCTGCGGCGGCCGGCCCAGCTCGCGGTCGTACGCGGCGCGGCGGGCGGGGTCGCCGAGGACGTGCCAGGCGGCGTTCAGGTCCCGCATGCGAACGGGATCCCCGCCCGCGTCGGGGTGGTGGTCGCGCGCGGCGCAGGCGGTAGGCGCTCCGCACCTCCTCGGGCGAGGCGGCGACATCCACCCCCAGCACCTCGTAGTGGGTCCGCGCCACGCCGCTCAGTCCTCGAAGGGCAGCTCGACGATGGTGGCGTCCGCACCGCCCACCCGGGCGGCGCACGGGGGCACCACCGCCCGGCCCACCACGGCGAGAGCCACGTGCCCGCCGCCCGGCCGGGGGGCCAGCGAGGTCAGCCGCCCCACTTCGCTCCCGTCGACCGTCACGGCCGCGCCCACCGCCGGCGGATCGCCGCCGGGCAGCTCCACGCCCCGCACCGGCCGCGGCACCTGCCCGCCCCGGCTGTCGATGCGGGCCACCAGCTCCTGGCCCGTGAAGCAGCCCTTGGTGAAGTCGACCGACTCGGCGATCACCCACTGCCCGGCCTCGGCGGGGATGGTGGCCTCGGTCAGCTCGGCGCCGAGGCGGGGGACGCCCGCCCGGATGCGCAGCGACTCGTAGGCGTCGAGGCCCACCGCGGCCACGCCCGCGGGGACCGTCGCCTGCGGCCCCAGCAGGTCGGCGCCCTCGACGCCGGGCCACCCCGCGGGCACCCGCAGCTCCACTTCGGCCACCTTGACAGCGTCCGTGGCGGCGGCCGTGGCGCCCGGGCCCCGCAGGGCCACGGCCCGCCAGTCGAGCGGGTCGATGTCGGCCTTGGTGCGCAGCAGGAAGCGCCGCAGCCGGGCCACCACGGCGTCGCGGTGGCCGCCGTCGGCATCGAGCACGACCTCGTCGGCGCCGGTGCGGGTGACCCGCAGCCAGGCGTCCACCTTGCCGGTGGGCTGGAGGAGGAAGGACCAGGCGGTGGAGCCGACGTCGAGGTCCTCGACGTCCTGGCTGAGCTGGCCCTGGAGGTAGGCGATCGCCTCGGGGCCCGCCACCCGCACCACGTCCCGGGCGATCTCCGTCGCCCCCAGCGTGGCGCGCAGGTCGGGGAGTGCGGTGGTCATGGCCTGCAGTCTGGCAGCCCGGGAGCGGATCCGGCCGGTCCTAGGGTGGGGCCATGGAACCGGTCTTGCTGGTGGACCCGCCCGTCGCCGACCTCGCTGATCACCGGGCCCGGGGCGGGGGCGCCGGGCTGGAGCGGGCCCGCAGCCTGGGGCCGGGCGCCACCATCCAGGAGGTGATCCTGTCGGGCCTGCGGGGGCGGGGCGGCGGCGGGTTCCCCACCGGGCGCAAGTGGCAGTCCGTCAGCGACGCGGCCGGCGGCGACCGCACGTTCGTGGTGTGCAACGGCGCCGAGGGCGAGCCCGCCACCTTCAAGGACCGGGCCATCATGCGGGCCAACCCCTACGCCGTGGTCGAGGGCGTGGCCATCGCCGCCTTCGCGGTGGGCGCCGAGCGCGCCTTCATCGGCGTGAAGGAGCGCTTCGGCCCGGAGTGCGAGCGCCTGGCCGCGGCGGTGGACGAGATGGCCGCCGCCGGCCTGCTCGACCACGTGACCGTCCAGGTGGTGCTGGGCCCCGACGCCTACCTGTTCGGCGAGGAGACGGGCCTGCTGCAGGTGATCGAGGGCGAGGCCCCGCTGCCCCGCATCGTCCCGCCCTACATCGAGGGCCTGTTCGCCACCGTGCCGTCGAGCGGCTGGAGCGCGTCGCCCGGCGGTGTCGTCACCGAGTTCGCCGCCTCCAACCCCACGGTGGTCAACAACGTGGAGACGCTGGCCACCGTGGCCCTGGTGCTGGCCCGGGGGCCGGAGTGGCACCGGGCGCTCGGCACCCAGCGGTCGCCCGGGGTGGTGGTGGCCACAGTGGTGGGCGACGTGGTCCGGCCCGGGGTGGGCGAGGTCGAGCTGGGCACGCCGCTGCGCGAGGTGATCGACCGGGTGGGCGGGGGCGTCGTCCCGGGCCGCTCGATCAAGGCGGTGCTGCCGGGGGCGGCCAACCCGGTGATCACCGCCGGCGCGCTCGACGCCCCCTGCAGCTACGAGGGCCTGGAGGCGGTGGGCTCGGGCATGGGCGCCGCCGGCTTCCTCGTGCTGGACGACACCTCCTCGATGGTCGAGGTGGCCCAGGCCTTCTCGCGCTTCCTCTACGTCGAGTCGTGCGGCCAGTGCCCGGCCTGCAAGCTGGGCTGTGGCGCGGTGACCGACGGGCTCGACCGCCTCGCGGCGTCCCAGGCCACGCCGGAGGACGTCGAGACCATCGCCTACCGCCTGCGCACGGTCACCGACGGCAACCGCTGCTACCTGCCGGTGCAGGAGCAGCGCCTGGTGGGCAGCATCCTCGCCGCCTTCACCGACGAGGTGAACGCCGCCCTGGACGGCACTCCCCTGCCGGCGCGGGGCTTCGTCCTGCCCAAGCTGGTCGACCTGGCGGGCGGCGCGGCCGCCTACGACGAGCGCCAGGCCCTCAAGCGCCCCGACTGGACCTACGGCCCGGGCTGAGTAGGGCCGGCGCGGCGGGCCGCGGACATGCGTCGGGCCGCGGGCACCGCCGCCAGCAGGGCGCGGGCCTTGTTGCGGCACTCCAGGTCCTCGTGCTCGGGGACGGAGTCGGCGACGATGCCCGCCCCGGCCTGGACCGACGCCCGCCCGTCGTCGTCCACCACCATGGTGCGGATGGCGATGGCGGTGTCGATGTTGCCCGAGAAGTCGATGTAGCCGACGACCCCCGCGTACGGGCCCCGCTTGGTGGGCTCCAGCGCGTCGATGATCTCCATGGCCCGCACCTTGGGCGCCCCCGACACCGTGCCTGCGGGCAGCGTGGCCCGCAGGACGTCGATGGCGGTGCGCCCCTCGGCCAGCGTGCCCGACACCTGCGAGGTGAGGTGCATGACGTGGCTGTAGCGCTCCAGCGTCAGGTACTCGTCGACCTGCTCGGTGCCGAACCGCACCACCCGGCCCACGTCGTTGCGGGCCAGGTCGACGAGCATGACGTGCTCGGCGATCTCCTTGGGGTGCTCCCGCAGCTCGCCCGCCAGGCGGGCGTCGTCCTCGTCGGTCACGCCCCGGCGCCGGGTGCCGGCGATGGGCCGCGAGATCACCTTGCCGTCGGTCAGGCGCACCAGAGGCTCCGGCGACGCCCCCACGAGGGTCAGCCCCGGCTGGCGCACGAAGTACATGTAGGGGCTGGGGTTGACCTGGCGCAGCACCCGGTAGACGTCGAAGGGCTCGGCGTCGAGGTCGAAGTCGAAGCGCTGCGACAGCACGACCTGGAAGATGTCGCCGGCCAGGATGTGCTCGCGGGCCGCCTCCACCGCGCGGCCGTACAGGTCGCTGCCCATGGTGGACACCACGTGCGGCAGTGGCTCGCCGGGATCGGGCGGGTCGACGAGCAGCTCGTGCACCGGCAGGGCGCCGTCGGCCGCCAGGTCGTCCAGGCGGGCCACGGCCGCCGCATAGCGGGCCTCCATCCCGGCTTCGTCCACCTCCGGCGGGAGCAGCACGTTCTCGATCAGCACCACCCGCTGGCGCCAGTGGTCGTAGGCGGCCAGCTGGCCGATGACCGACACCACCGCGTCGGCGTGGCCCTGGTCGTCCTTGGGCACGTCGGGCAGGTGCTCGACCTCGCGCACCACGTCGTAGCCCAGGTAGCCGAGCACGCCGCCGTGCAGCGGCGGCAGGTCCGGCAGCGCGGGCGCGTGCCACTCGGCCAGCAGGGCCTGTAGGGCGGCGAGGATCCCCCGGTCGCGGGGCACCGATGCGGGCACCGCCCCGGTCACCTGCACGTCGTTGCCCCGGGCGGTGAGGGTGGCCAGCGGGTTGCGGCCGATGAACGACCAGCGGCTCCAGCGGGCCTCGCCGTGCTCGACCGACTCGAGCAGGAAGCCGGTCTCGTCGCCCACCAGGCGGGCGAAGGCGGCGACCGGTGTGGTCAGGTCGGCCAGCAGCTCGCGCCACACGGGGATGACCGTGTGGGTGCGGGCCAGCTCCCGGAACTCGTCGAGCGTGGGCCGGATCACGGGCCGCTCCCGCTCAGGCGGGGCCGTCGCCCTCCGGGCCGAAGGCCCGGAAGAAGCATGTGCGCTCGCCGGTGTGGCAGGCGCCGGCCCCCTGCTGGTCGACCACGAACAGCAGGGCGTCGCCGTCGCAGTCGTAGTAGGCGGCGCGCAGCCACTGGACGTCGCCCGACGTGTCGCCCTTGCGCCACACCTCCTGACGCGAGCGGCTCCAGAACACGGTGCGGCCCTCGGCCAGGCTCAGGCGCAGCGTCTCCTCGTTGACCCAGGCCACCATCAGCACCTGGCCGGTGGCCTCGTCCTGCACGATGGCGGGGGCCAGGCCCGCCGCGTCGTAGGTGACGCGGCGCGAGCTGCTCGTCGGTCACCGCGATGGGCGTAGGGGTCACGTCCAGTGTCTCGGGCACCCCGCCATGCTACGGCCGGTCGCAGGAGCGGCCGAATCGGTATCGCCGCCCAACTACGGTCGCTGCCGCTGTGGCCGCGTCCCCGCTCCTGTCCTACCTGGCCGACATGGCGGCCACCGCCGCACCGGACCACCCGCTGCTGCCGGAGGGCGGCACGCCCGAGACCCTGGACGTGACCCGGGCGGGCGAGCAGCCGGTGTGGCTCGGCCTCGCCGTGGACATGCCCATCGCCGCCCAGCACCTGGAGGCGGTACGCGGCCCGCAACATCGCGGCGACCCTGCGCTCCACCCCGGCCCTGCGCCGCCTGGCCGCGGTCGACGCGCTGCAGCCCACCGAGCGGGTCCTGCGCCTGGGCTGGGTGACGATCGCGGGGACGGTCGAGGTCGAGGGCCGGTCCGTGAGCGTGTGCCTGCCCCTCATCGCCCATCCGGTGCGGCTCGGCGGGACGCCCCGCGGGCCGTGGCACATCGCCCTGGTCCAGGCCGGCCCGCCCGAGCTGACCCCGCTGGTGACCGACCCGGCGGTGGCGGCACGGCTGGAGGAGGGCGCGGCCTACGGAGGCGGGGCGCTCGGCCCGACCGGTGCCTTCGGCCGAAGCTGCCGACGAGCGACTCATCGCGCGGCTGTCGCACCTGCAGTCCTGGATCCGCGACGTGGTGGCCGCGGCGGGGCTCCCGCCGGTCCGCGCGGTGCTCCCGCCGAGCGAGAGCCCCCTGGACCACCGGAAGGACGAGGGGCTGGTGGCCTGCGTGGGGGCGATGGTGTACCTCACGCGCGACCCGTTCCGGCCCAGTCTCGAGGCGGCGCTGCGCTCGTGGGCGGTGCGGCCCGACCTGCCGGCGACCGCGCTGTCGCGCCCTCTACTCGGGGACGGCCCGGCCCCCGGCCACGGTCCCCGACGAGGAGGTGACGAGCCCGCTGCTGTTGACGGCCGCCCAGCGCGACGCGGTGGTGCGGGCCCGCCACGAGCCGGTCACGGTCATCTCCGGCCCGCCGGGGAGCGGCAAGAGCCACACCGTGGCCGCCATCGCGGCCGACGCCGTCGCCTACGGGCGCTCGGTGCTGGTCGCCACCCGCTCGGGCTACGCCGCGGGGGTCGTGTCCGAGCTGCTGGCCCGCCAGCCGGGGCCCGACCCGGTGCGCTTCGGGGAGGTCCAGCCCGACGACATCGTGGCCCAGGCGACCAGCGAGGGCACCGGGGCGGGCGACATCCGCCACGCGGGCGATGCCCGGGACGAGGCCCTGGCTCACCAACGCCTGGTCGAGGGCGCCCTCGCCGCGGCGCTGAGCGAGGAGCGCCGGGCCGAGGACGCGGCGCGCTGGGACGGGCTGCTGGGCCACCTCGGCTCGCTGGCGCCCGGGGCGTTCGAGCCCGCCAGCGACCTCCCCGGGCTGGCCGAGCTGGCCGGCCGGGCCGCGCCGCCCGGCGATCCCGGGGCCGGACATGGCTGGTGGGCCCGGTGGCGGCGGCGCCGGGCCGAGCGGCGCCTCCGGCGGGCCCTGGGGGCCGCGCCGGGGACGCCGCTGTCCGACCTGCGGACCGCCCTGACCTGCGCCGGCGACCGGCGGGCCAAGGCCCGGCTGGAGAGCACCGGGGGCACGGTCCTCGCCCCCACCTGGGCCCAGCTCGGCATGGCCGACGCCGCCCTGCGGCTGGCGGCGGGGCGCCTGGTGGAGGCGCTGGGCGCGGCCGAGGACCGGCGCCGGCAGGGCCGTCGGGCCATCGGCGACCTCGGCACCGCGCTGCGCGCGGGCCGCCGCCAGCGGCGACGGCTGCTGCGGGACATCGACGGCGCCGGCGTGGTGACCGCCCTCCCGCTGTGGGTGGGCACCGCCCGGGACGTCGACGACCTGCTGCCCGACACACCTGCGCTGTTCGACCTGGCCATCCTCGACGAGGCCAGCCAGATCGACCAGCCGTCGGCCGCGGGCGTGCTGCTGCGGGCGCGCCGGGCCGTGGTGGTGGGCGACCCGCACCAGCTGCGCCACGTGTCGTTCGTGTCCGACGACCAGGTCACCACGGCGCTCGTTCGCCACGAGCTCAAGCCGTGGGCGGCCCGGCTCGACGTCCGCCGGACCAGCATCCTCGACGTGGCCGCCGGCACCGCGCCCGTCGTGTGGCTGGACGAGCACCACCGCTCGGTGCCCCACCTCATCGAGTTCTCGGCCCGGCGCTTCTACGACGGCCGCCTGCACGTGGCCACCCGCCACCCGGCCAACGAGGCGGCCGACGTCATCGCGGTGGAGCGGCCGGCGCCCGGCGCGGACGAGATCGCCACGGCGCTGGCCGTGGTCGACCGCCTGGCCGGCGAGGGCGTCACCGACATCGCGGTGATCTCCCCGTTCCGGGACGTCGCCGACGCGGCCCAGGCCGCGGTGCTGGCCCGCTACGACCTGGACGACGTCGAGCGCCTGGGCCTGCGGGTGGGCACGGTCCACGCCTTCCAGGGCGGCGAGGCCGACCACGTCGTGCTGGTCCTGGGGCTGGCGGCCGGCGATCCCGCCGGGCGGCGCCGCTTCGTGGAGGACCCCAACCTGTTCAACGTCATGGTCACCCGGGCCCGGCGGTCGTGCGTCGTGGTGACCACCCTGCCCACGCCGACGGGACCGCCCGACGGCCTGGTCGAGCGCTACCTGGTGCACGCGGAGCAGCCCCCCGTCCGCCCCCGTGCCGGTCCCTGCCCCAGCGAGTGGGGCGAGGCCCTGGCCCGCGAGCTGGACCGGGCGGGCGTGGCCGTGCGCACCGGCTACCCGGTGGGCCGCTGGATCGTGGACCTGTGCGCAGGCGAGGGCGCGGCGGCGGTGGCGGTCGAGACCGCGGTCCACCCCGACGGGCCCGAGGCCCACGTGGCCCGGCACCGCGCGCTGGTGGCGGCGGGCTGGCGGTTGGTCGACGGCTATCCCACGCAGTGGGAGCACGACCCCACCCGGGCCGCGCTCGAGCTGGCCGGCGCGCTGGGGACGGTCCCGGCGGACGCGGGCTAGAGGTACAGGCCGGTGGAGGCCTCGCCCAGGCGGGAGGCGGCCACCGCGTGCACGTCGCGCTCGCGCAGGATGATGTAGTCGTCGCCCCGGACCTCGACCTCGTAGCGGTCCTCGGGGTTGAACAGCACCCGGTCGCCCACCTGCATGGCCCGGACGTTGGGGCCGACGGCCACGACCTCGGCCCACGCCAGCCGCTTCGACATCTGGGCGGTGGCGGGGATGAGGATGCCGCCCGACGACGTGCGCTCTCCCTCGGCGCCCGTCGTGCTCACCAGCACGCGGTCGTTGAGCATCTTGATGGCCAGCTTGTCGGCAGAGCTGCGACCGTTGTCGTCGATCTTCGGGGCGGCGGACGCAGGCTCGGGCACGAGAACGACGCTACCGTCCACCCCTCATGACCGACGACTCGACGCGCGCGATCTCGCTCATCGCCGCGGACGGGACCGCCCTGGCGGGCGACCTGTCCCGGCCCGAGGCGCCCCGGGCGGGCGCCGTGCTGTGCCATCCCCACCCCGCCTACGGGGGCGACCGCCACAACATCGTGGTCGACGCCCTGTTCCGGGCGCTGCCGCCCGCGGGGGTCGCCGCCCTGCGCTTCGACTTCCGGGGCGCCGGCGGGGGCGAGCAGGACGACGTGCTGGCCGCCCTGGACCGGCTGGCGGCCGAGGTGCCGGGCGTGCCGCTGTGGCTGGTGGGCTACTCGTTCGGGGCCGATGTCGCCCTCGGCGTGGACGACCCCCGCCACGCCGGCTGGGCCGCGGTGGCCCCGCCGCTGCGCTTCGGCGGGACGCCCGCTCCCGCCCGGGGCGACACCCGGCCCGCCCTCGTGCTGGTGCCCGAGCACGACGCCTACTCGCCGCCCGAGCGCACCCGCGCCGCCACCGCGACCTGGCCGGCGGCCACGGTCGAGGTCGTGCCCATGGCCGACCACTTCCTGGCGGCGCGGCGGCGGGCGTGGCCGCCACCGTCACCGCCTGGCTGTCCTGACCAGCGTCAGAGAGCCGCGCTCCTGGGCCCTCCTCAGAGGACCGTGCCCCCGGCCCGCCAGTACTCGCCCGGCCTCGCGGTCGAGGAAGCCCTCGTCCACGAGGTAGCGACGCAGCGAGGCCACGTCGGGGTGGAAGCGGCGCAGGATGCCGTTGACCTGGCGCTCCGAGTAGCGCATGCCCACGTCGAACTCGAGCGCCAGGCGGTCGAGGACGATCAGCTTCTTGGAGCGCTGGGCCGGTATCTGGATGAGCCGCCCGGCCCGGAAGTAGGCCCGCAGCACCCGGGCCTCGTCCTCCGGGGCGTCGCCCGTGGGGTCGGGCGCGGGACGCTCGGGGGCGGCGGCGATGGCGGCCAGCCGGAAGGCCTGGCCCAGCAGCACGTGCTCGCCGTCGGCGCCCCTGACCACCAGCTCGCCCGTCACCAGCCGGGCCAGCGCCTCGGCCACCTCGCGGGTGGTGAGCCCGGTGGCCCGGCGCACATCCTCGACCGTGGCCGACCCCAGCACCAGGGCGGCCACCACCCGCCGCCGCCCGTCGTCCGCCAGCAGGCCGGCGATGGCGGCCGCGTCGGGCACCGGAGGTAAGGCGGGATCGGCGACCACGGCACACCAGGCTAGATCTGGCCGGGGAGGCCCCGGTTCAGGCCGGGCGGACCATGACGCCGGCCTTGGTCAGCGTGTCCTTGGCCTCGGCGATGCTGTGCTCGCCGAAGTGGAAGATCGACGCGGCCAGCACCGCGTCGGCCCCGCCCTCGATGACCCCGTCCACCAGGTGGGCCAGCGTGCCCACCCCGCCGCTGGCGATGACCGGCACGCCGACCGCGTCGGTGATCGCCCGGGTGAGCTCGAGGTCGAAGCCGTCCTTGGTGCCGTCGCGGTCCATGGAGGTCAGCAGGATCTCGCCCGCGCCCAGCGCCTCGCCCCGCCGGGCCCACTCGACCGCGTCGAGGTCGGTGGGCGTGCGCCCGCCGTGGGTCGTCACCCCGAACCCGCCCTCCACGCCGGTGCGGCGGCGGGCGTCGATGGCGAGCACGACGCACTGGGCGCCGAACTCCTCGGCCAGCTCGGAGATCAGCTCGGGACGCTCGACCGCGGCGGTGTTGACCGACACCTTCTCGGCGCCGGCCATCAGCAGGCGCCGGGCGTCGTCCACCGAGCGCACGCCCCCGCCCACGGTGAAGGGGATCCACAGCTCCTCGGCCGCCCGCCGCGCCACCTCCACCATGGTGTCGCGGGCGTCGGACGAGGCGGTGATGTCGAGGAAGACCAGCTCGTCGGCGCCCTCGGCGTCGTAGCGGGCGGCCAGCTCGACCGGGTCGCCGGCGTCGCGCAGGCCCAGGAAGTTGACCCCCTTGACCACCCGGCCCGCGTCCACGTCGAGGCAGGGGATGACCCGGACGCTACGCATCGTCGGCCCCCGGGCCGGACAGCCGCACCTCGGACAGGGTGTCGAGGGCATCCGACAGCCGGAACGCCCCCTCGTACAGGGCCCGACCGACGATGACCCCGGCCAGGCGGCGGTCGTCGACCTCGAAGGCGGCCAGGGCCCGGAGGTCGGCCAGCGAACCGACGCCGCCCGAGGCCACGACGTCGAGCCGGGTCTCGGCCAGCACGTCGGCCAGCTGGTCGAGCGCGGGCCCGTTCAGGGTGCCGTCGCGCCCGATCTCGGTCACCACCAGGGCGGCCACGCCGGCGTCGTCGAAGCTGCGGGCCACCTCGACCAGATCGTGCCCGGACCCCTCGACCCAGCCCCGCACGGCCACGTCGTGGCCCCGGGCGTCGAGCCCGACCGCCACCCGGCCCGGGTAGCGCCCGGCCAGCCGCCGGACCCAGGCGGGGTCGTCCAGGGCGGCGGTGCCCACCACGACGCGGCGCACGCCCGCCCCCAGCAGGGCGTCGGCCGCGGCGTCGTCGCGCACCCCGCCCCCGGCCTGGACCGGCACGTCGAGCGCGGCCGCGATCGCGGCCACCAGCGGCCGGTTGGCGCCCTCGCCGGTGCGGGCCGCGTCGAGGTCGACCACGTGGACCCAGGGGGCGCCGGCCTCGGCGAACGCCCGCGCCTGCGCCACGGGGTCGTCGCCGTACACGGTCTCGCGGCCGTAGTCGCCCTGGTAGAGGCGCACGAAGCGGCCGCCCCGCAGGTCGATGGACGGGTACAGGTCCACGGCGCTCAGGCGGCCCGGGCGCACTCGGCCGCCCGGTTCACGAAGTTGGCGAGGATGGCCATGCCGGTCTTCCCCGACTTCTCGGGGTGGAACTGGGTGGCCCACAGGGCGTCGCGCTCGACCGCGGCCACCACCGGGCCGCCGTAGTCGCACACGGCCACGGCGCCCTCGTCGTTGTCGGCCGCGAACGAGTGCACGAAGTAGGTCCAGGCGGGCTCCGGGACGCCGTCGAGCAGGCCGGACGGCGCCGTGCGCACCAGCAGGTTCCACTGCATCTGGGGTCGCTTGACCCCGTCGGGCAACCGGCGGACGACCCCGGGCAGCACCCCCAGGCCGGGGATCTCCGGGCTCTCCTCCGACGACTCGTACAGCATCTGCATGCCGATGCACACGCCGAGGAACGGGCGGCCGGACGCGGCGCACTCGATGGCCAGCTCGTCCAGACCCGTCCGCTCCAGGGCCTCGATGCACCGCCCGAAGTTCCCGACCCCCGGCAGCACCACGCCCGAGGCCTGCCGGATGAGCCCGTGGTCGGCCGTCAGGTGGGCGTCGGCCCCCACCCGCTGCAACGCCTTCTGCGCCGAGTGGAGGTTGCCGATGCCGTAGTCCAGGACGGCGACGAGGGGGGCCATGAGAAGCCGATCCTACGGCGCTGGGCCCCCGGGGCCCGAACCGATTGCCGGTGCGTTCCAGCGGGCGAGGACGCGGTTGTCCCGCTCCCAGCCGAGGACCGACAGGGTCGCGGTGGCCAGCAGCAGGTGCCGGCCGAAGCGGGCCGGCCGGCCCACCCAGCGGGAGGCCAGCACCCGCAGGAAGTGGCCGTGGGACACCAGCAGCGCCCGCTCCGGCGCCTCGGCCAGCACCCGGGCGATGACCCGGTCGGCCCGCGCCGCCACCTGGTCCTCGGTCTCGCCGCCCGGCGTGGGGTGCGTCCACAGCTCCCACCCCGGTGCCGACTCACGGATGGTGGCGGTGGTGAGGCCCTCGTACTCGCCGTAGTCCCATTCGGCCAGGTCGGGCTCGGGCACGGCCTGGCCATGGCCGGCCAGCTTGGCGGTGACCGCGGCCCGGGCCCGGGGGCTGGCCAGCACGAGGTCGAAGCGCACGCCGGCCAGGGCGCCCGCCAGGGCCCGGGCCTCGGCCTCGCCCCGGGCGGTGAGCGGCAGGTCCGTGCGGCTGGTGTGGCGGCCGTCGCGGCTCCACTCGGTCTCTCCGTGGCGGGCGAGCCACACCTCAGGCCGGGTCACGAGCGTCCCTTCTCGACCACTCTGCGCGCTTGGAGTGACTTGCAGACCACGCTGCGGCATGCTATGCGGATGCTCCTGGTCGGAACCGCGGATGGTCTGCTGGATCTTTCCCTGGACGGGCGCGAATTACGCCGCACCATGCCGGGCGCGAGACGTGGTGGGAGTGGCCGGCGACTGGGCCATCGCCGACGGCTGGGTCATGGCCCTGGACGCGGGCACGGTCACGTCGCTGCCCGGCGGGCTGGTCCCCCGCTGTGTCACCGCCATGGACGGCGGCCGCGCGCTGGTGGGCACGGGCGACGCCCATCTGGTCGACGTGGGCGGCCCCGACGGCCCCACCCGGGACGCCCTGTTCGACGCCATCCCCACCCGCAGCGGCTGGACCACGCCCTGGGGCGGGCCGCCCGACACCCGCTCCATCGCCATCGGCCCCGCCGGCCTCTACGCCGGGGTGCACGTGGGCGGGGTGTGGCGCCGGGAGGCGGCCGGCTGGATCGAGGTGGTCCCGGCCGAGGCCGACAACCACCAGGTGGTGACCGAGGGCGACCGGGTGGCGGTGGCCGCCGCCGTGGGCGTGGGCCAGAGCGACGACGGCGGCGAGACCTGGACGTGGAGCCACGAGGGCCTGCACGCGTCCTACTGCCGGGCCGCGGCCATCGCCGAGGGCTGGCTGCTGGCCACGGCGTCCACCGGTCCCGGCACGACGGAGGGCGCGGTCTACCGCCGCCCGCTGGGCGATCCCGAGGCCCCGTTCACCCGCTGCGGTGGTCCCGGCGACGACGACCTGCCCGCCGGCTTCGGCCACAACGTCGACACGTTCTCGCTGGCCGCCGCGGGCGGCCTGGTGGCCGTGGGCACCCCCACCGGCGAGCTGTACGTGTCCGAGGACAGCGGCGACACCTGGCACCGCCTCCCCACCGCGCTGCCCGGGGGTCCACTGCGTCAGCTGGTCGACCTAGGGCGGCGGATCCACCGAGGCAGTACGAGGGTGGGGCGATCAGCGGCCTCGCGTACCAGCGCCGCCGACGACCACGGTGGCCTCGTCCGTGACGTCCCCGGGCTCGCCCCCGATCTGCCAGGTCCACTTGCAGGAGAAGGTGGCGATCGTCCCGCCCGCGCCCTGAGCCACCACGATGTCGACGCCGTCGACCCGGACGGCGTGCAGCCCCGGCAGGTCGGGGCCCGGGAACGGGCCGTCGCCGCTGCCGGTCACGCTCACCTGCACGCCGTCCCAGACCAGGCCGCCGAACACGTCGGAGCCGTGGAGCCCCCCGTCGCAGCACGCCTCCAGCCCCAGCTCCCGCCGGGCCCGCTCGAAGGTGCGGTCGGCGTCGTTGAGCCCCCCGTCGGCCCGGGCCCACATGTGCACGACGCCCCGCGGGGAGATCGGCAGCTCGGCGTCGTCGCCGCCGGGCTCGGTGGCGAACACGCGCCCCGGGATGGCGGCCTGCCCACACCCACCGCCGACCAGCTGGGTGACGGCCCGCCCGTCGGGCAGCCAGCCCACGGCGTGCCCCTCGGCCAGGGCGTCGCCGACGACCGTGGTCACGCTCCCGGAGCCGTCGGTGGCGCCGAGGCCGGCTTCGGCCTTCCCGCAGCCGTTCACCGCCTCGGTGAGCATCCACTCGCCGTCGGGCGACGGCAGCGCCCGGGCCCAGGTCGAGCCCGCCGGTGCCGCGGCCAGTGGGGTCTGGGCGCCCGCGGGATCGACGCGCACGATCTCCACGCCGCCGTCGCACACGGCCAGGCGGGTGCCGCCTCCGCCGGCCGCCGTGTCGCAGCCCTCCGGGACCTGGGCGGGGTCGGGCGACGCGGCCTCGACGGTGGTGACGCCCCGGTCGTCCCGGACCACCAGGTCGGTCGCCGGGGCGGGTGCGCCACCGGGCCAGCCGGTGCCCGTCCCCAGCTCGGTGCCGTCGAGGGCGAACAGGACGACGCCGTCGGCGGTCACGTCGGCGAAGCCCGCCGCGGGGAGGCCCGCGAACGGGAGCTCCGGCAGCTGGGTCGACGGGCGCGGGATCGTCCCGCTGACCGGCGGCGTGGGTGCGGGCTGCCAGGGCACGGTGGGGGTGGGCGGCGGGGTCGAGGGCGGGGACTGCTCGGTCTCCACCGCCCGCCCGCCGTCGCCGCCGGTGAGGCCCGCGGCGGCCGCCACCGCCACCAGGACGGCCGCCGCCAGCACCCCGGCGGCCACCGTCGCCCGGCGGGGCGGGACCCGGCGCACCCGGCTGGCGCGCGGCCATGGCCGCGGCCGGGTCGGCGGGGCGGCTGCGGGCGTCGAGGTCGGCGGCCACGGACCGCAGGGCCTCGTCGAGGTCGTGGGTGTCAGGCATCGACGCTCACCCCCAGGGTGCTGCGGATCTTGGCCAGGCCGCGGTCGAGGTGGTTGCGCAGCGTGCGCACCCGGCAGCCCAGGAGGGCCGCCGCTTCGGCCAGCGGGTAGCCGTAGCCGTGCACCAGCAGCACCGCGGCCCGCTGGCGCTCGCTGAGCCCGGCCAGCGCCCGCGCCAGGCCCGGCTCGTAGGCGTGGTCGTCGCCCGCCGCGGCCGCGTCCGGGCCGGGCCACGGGCGGCGCCGGCCTGCGGCGCGGCGCACCGACGTCTGGCCCACCCGCCACAGGTAGCCGCCGGGGTTGTCCATCGCCTCGACCCGCTCGAAGTGCTCCCAGGCCCACGCGAGGGCGTCGGCGGCCGCGTCGGAGCCCAGATCGGGGCCGTAGGCGGCCACCAACGCGTGCCGCAGGCCGGGCTCGATCGCTCCGCACAGGGCCCCGAACCGCGCCCCGCGGTCCCCGTCCTCCATGCTCACAAGAGCACGGCGGGCGCCGCGCGTGCCACGCGCCCGGGGCCGGTGGGCAGACGATGAGCGGAACGGGTCATGTCGGCACCTCGGACCGGATCGGGGTTGCCCGATCGTAGGCTCGCACCCGATGGGATCCGGCCGTCCGGCAGACGTCGACGCTTTGCTGGCCCGGGCGCGGGCCGGCTTCGAGGGCCGCGAGTGGCGCGCGGTGTGCGAGGCCTACGGGGCGGCCGGCCCCGCCGGGCTGGCCGTCGACGACCTGGAGCGTCTCGCGGTCGCCGCCTACCTCACGGGCGCCGACGACGAGAGCGACGCCGCCTGGCTGCGGGCGCACGAGGTCGCGCTCGGCGCGGGCGACGAGCGCCGGGCCGCCGGCTGCGCGTTCTGGCTCGGTTGGAACCTCATGTTCCGGGGCGACATGGCGGGCTCGACCGGCTGGTTGGCCCGGGCCCAAACCCTGCTCGACGGCGGCGCCGAGGAGTGCGCGGTCGACGGCCTGCTACTGGTGGTGGAGGCGCTGAGCGGGCTCGGGAGCGGCGACCTCGCCGCCGCGCAGGCGGCCTTCGAGCAGGCGGGCGCCATCGGCGAGCGGTGCGCCAACCCCGACGTGGTGGCGCTGAGCCGGCTGGGCCGCGGCCAGGTGCTCCTCGCCCGGGACGACCTCGCCGGCGGTACCGCGCACCTCGACGAGGCCATGGTGGCCGTCGTCGCCGACGAGGTGACGGTCCCGATCGCCGGGGTCGTGTACTGCGCCGTGCTGATCGAGTGCCGCAAGACCTTCGACGCCCGCCGGGCCCGGGAGTGGACCGAGGCGGTGACCCGCTGGTGCGACGCCCAACCGGACCTCGTGCCGTACCGGGGCCAATGCCTGGTCCACCGCTCGGAGGTCCTGCAGCTCGACGGCCGCTGGGACGAGGCGCTGGCCGAGGCGCAGCGGGCCTGCGAGGCGCTGGCCGGCCGCCCGGCGGAGGGCGACGCCCACTACCAGCAGGCCGAGCTGCACCGGCTGCGGGGTGACCTCGACGCCGCCGAAGCCGGCTACCGGGCTGCCCACGAGCGGGGGCGCGAGCCGCAGCCCGGCTTGGCGCTGCTCCGGCTGGCGCAGGGCGATGTCGCCGCCGCGGGCGCGTCGATCCGGCGGGTGGCCGGCGAGGTGCACGTCGAGATCGGGCGCACCACGGTGCTGGCATCCCTGGTCGAGATCGCGCTCGCCGCCGGCGACGTCGAGGCGGCCCGCGCCGCGTCCGACGAGCTCGCGGCGCGCTCGGGCGCGGGCGACATCCCGCTGCTGGCCGCGCTGGCCGGCCACGCCCGCGGCGCCGTCCTGCTGGCCGAGGGCGATCCGGCCGGCGCCCTCGGCCCGCTCCGCGGCGCGCTGGCGACATGGCAGCGGCTGGGCGCTCCCTACGGGGCGGCCCGCGCCCGCACGCTCCTGGCGGCCGCCTGCGAGGGCGTCGGCGACGTCGACGGCGCCCGGCTGGAGCTGGACGCGGCGCGGGCCACGTTCGAGGCGTTGCGGGCCGCGCCCGACGTGGCCGCCGTGGGCGCGCGGGAGCGCCCGGGCGCGGACCCGGCCCGGCCGGGCGGCCTCACCGCCCGGGAGGTCGACGTGCTCCGGCGGGTGGTGGGCGGCCTGTCGAACCACCAGATCGCCGTCGAGCTCGGCGTCAGCGACCACACGGTCCGCCGCCACCTCCAGAACATCTTCGCCAAGCTCGGCGTGTCGTCCCGGGCGGCGGCCACCGCCTACGCCGTCCGCCACCACCTGGCCTGATCGCACCCGCCGGTGCGGCGGGCGGGAGCGCGTGGCACGAACGGACCACGCGGGCGCCCGGCGGGATTGGTACGCGCAGGCGATGCCGGCGGCCCGGCCGCACCCGTACGTTCGCCTCCGGGGCGGCATGGCGCCGCCCGGCAGGGAGGAGCGCACATGACCATCGTCGGCGACGACCCCCGGACGCAGGCGAACGACGTCCTCGACGCGCTGCGGCCGCTGCTGCCCGAGATCAGCGCCCGGGCGGCGGAGATCGAGGCGGCACGGCGGGTACCGGCCGACCTGCTCGACCGGCTCAAGGCCGCCGGCTGCTTCCGCCTGCTGCTGCCCGCGTCCCACGGCGGCGCCGGCTGCAGCCTCGCCGCGGCCCTGCCCGTGTACGAGGAGCTGGCCCGGGCCGACGCCTCCACGGCCTGGGTCACCCTCCTCGGGGGAGCGACCTGGATCGACCTGGCATCGTTGCCGCGCCAGACCTTCGACGCCATCTACTCCCCGGGCGCCGACACCATCGTGGCCGGTGTCTTCAACCCGACCGGCACCGCCCGCCCGGCAGACGGCGGGTACGTCGTCGACGGGCGGTGGGGCTTCGCCAGCGGGTGCGAGCACGCCGACTGGTTCTACGGCAACTGCGTCGACACCAGCCGCGGCGAGCCGCAGCTCCGCATCGTGGTGCTGCCGCCCGAGGAGATCAGCATCGAGGACACCTGGTCGGTGTCCGGCCTGCGGGGGACAGGCAGCCACGATGTCGTCGTGCGCGGGGCCGTCGTCCCCGCGGAGCGGACGCTGGCCCTGTTCGCCGACCCGCCATGCATCGACTCGCCCCTGGTCCGGATCGAGGTGCCCGCGGCGGCGGCCCTGCTCATGGGGAGTCTGGCGGTCGGCGTGGCCCAGGCTGCCCTCGACGACGTCATCGACCTCGCCGCCGGCAAGACGCCGCTGCTGTCGCCCACCACGCTCGCCGCCAACCCCCGCTTCCAGCACGTGCTGGGCGAGGCGGACGTGCAGCTCCGCGCCGCTCGCAGCCTGTTGCAGGCGGACGCGGCCGCGGTGTGGGCCGCCACCGAGGCGGGCGGGGAGATGACCCTGCCGATGCGCGCCCGGGCCCGGTCGGCCGGCGTGCACGCCGTCACCGCGGCGGCCGCCGTGGTCGACGCCGCCTACCGGGCGGCGGGCGGCAGCGCGATCTACGACTCCAGCCCGCTGCAACGGCGCCTGCGCGACAGCCGGTCCCTGACCCAGCACTTCCTGGTGAAGGACGACACGCTCACGACGTGCGGCGCCGTCCTCGCCGGCCTCGAACCCGACGTCGAGATCTTCTGACCACCCTCTACCCGACAGAAGGCGAGCAAGCATGTCCGTGGACGACCTGAGCCGGCGCTTCAACCGGTGCTTCGAGACCTTCGAGGCCGACGGCGACCTGTTCGCCGACGACGCCTTCTTCGACCTGCTGCCCCCGCTGTGGCGCTTCCAGCTCCAGGGCGGCGCGGCGTTCACCGACCAGCTCCGCGCCATCGCCGCGGGGCCGGTCCACGTCGATGTCATCCGCACGATCCCCACCGCCACCGGCTTCGTGACCGAGCACGTCGAGCACCAGCGGGTGGACGGCGACGAGGTGACGGCCCGCCGCGTGTGGCTGTGCCAGGTCCGCGACGGGCGCATCGCCGAGGTCACCGGCTACTGCAACGGCGGCTGGGACCGGGCGCTGCGGGAGCGGCAGGCGGCCGAGGCCCCGATGGTGCGGACCTGACGTCGCAGGGGCTAGAGCGTGCCCTTGGTGGAGGGGACGCCGCCGCCCTCGACCCGCACGGCGTCGCGCAGGCAGCGGGCGACGCCCTTGAACGTGGCCTCCACGATGTGGTGGGTGTTGCGGCCCGACCGCAGCCTGACGTGCAGGGTGATGGCCGCGGCGGTGGCGAACGACTGCCAGAAGTGCTCGGCCATCTCGGGGTTGAACGGCGGGTCGCCCAGCGGCAGCACCTCGCCGAAGGGCAGGTCGATGACCACGTAGGGCCGGCCCGACAGGTCGAGCGCCACCTCCACCAGCGCCTCGTCCAGCGGGAAGGCGCCGCTGGCGAAGCGGCGGACGCCGGCCTTGTCGCCCAGCGCCTCCCGGAAGCACTCCCCCACCACGATGGCCACGTCCTCCACCGTGTGGTGGCCGTCCACGTGCAGGTCGCCCTGGGCCTCGACGGTGAGGTCGAAGCCGCCGTGCCGGCCCAGCTGGTCGAGCATGTGGTCGAAGAACGGCAGCCCGGTGGCGGCGTGGACCTTGCCCTCGCGGGCCGTCGAGGTCGATGGCCACCGAGACCGAGGTCTCGCGGGTGGTGCGCTGGCGGCGGGCGGAGCGGGTCATGACAGCACCTCCGACAGGGCGGCCAGGAAGGCGCCGTCCTCGTCGGGGGTCCCGATGGTGACACGCAGGCAGCCCTCCAGGCGAGGCCAGGACGAGCAGTCCCGCACCAGGATCGACCGGGCCACCAGGTCCTTCCACACCTGGCCGCCCTCCCGCTCCGTGGGCCGGAACAGGATGAAGTTCGCCCCCGAGGGCCACAGCTCGACCGGCAGGTCGGCCAGCGCCGCGGTCACCCGGCCCCGCTCCTCCACGATGCCCGCCACCCGGGCCCGCATCTCGTCCGCGAAGTCGAGGGCGGCCGTGCCCGCGGCCTGCTTGACCGCGTCGAGGTGGTAGGGCAGCACCACCTTGTCCAGCTCGGCCACCAGCCACGCCGGCCCCACCAGGTAGCCCAGCCGGGCCGCGGCCATCGACCAGGTCTTGGAGAACGTGCGGGTGACCACCAGCGGGCGCTCGCCGTCGACCAGCTCCAGCGCCGACCAGGGGGCGAACTGGCCGTAGGCCTCGTCCACCACCACCAGGCCGGGCGCCTCGGCCGCCACCGTGCGCACGAGGTCGGGCGGCTCGACCATGCCGGTGGGGTTGTTCGGCGAGCACAGGAACGTGATGGCCGGCGTCGTGGCCGCCAGCACGCCGCGCACCTCGTCCAGGTCCAGCGAGAAGTCGGCGGACCGCTCGCCCACCGCCACGGTCGTCCCGGTGATGCGGGCGATGTGGCTGTGCAGCGCGTAGGTGGGCTCGAAGGTGGCCGCGGTGCGCCCCGGCCCCCCGTAGGTGAGGCACAGCGTCTGCAGCACCTCGTTGGACCCGTTGGCCGCGAACACCTGCTCGGGCCCGACGCCGTGGTGGGCGGCGATGGCGGCCCGCAGGCCCCGGTAGGCGCGGTCGGGGTAGCGGTGCCAGTCGATGGCGGCCAGCGCCTCCGCCAGCCGCTCCCGGAAGCCCGCGGGCGGCGGGGCCGGGGCCTCGTTGGTGTTGAGCCGGACCCGCACGTCGAGCTGGGGCGAGTGGTAGCCCTCGACCAGCGCCAGGTCGCCCCGGGGTGCCAGCGGCGCCGTCATGCCCGCTCCTCCTGGCGCAGGCGGACCGACTCGGCGTGGGCGGGCAGGCCCTCGTAGGTGGCCAGCGCCACCACGTGGGGCGCCACCTCGGCCAGGCCCTTCTCGTCGACGGTCACGACGTGGACGTGCTTGCGGAAGTCGTCGACCCGCAGCGCGCCCGAGAACCGGGCCGACCCGTAGGTGGGCAGCACGTGGTTGGGCCCGGCCACGTAGTCGCCGATCGAGGCGGGGGTCAGCGGGCCGCAGAACACCGCGCCGGCGTGGCGGACCAGCGGCACCAGGTCGGCGGCCCCCTCCACCAGCAGCTCCAGGTGCTCGGGGGCGATGGCGTTGGCCACGGCCAGGGCCTGGGCGGCGTCGTCGCACACCACCGCGTACCCGCCCTCGGCCAGGGTGGCCTCCAGGTGGCGGCGGCGGGGCGAGGCGGGGACCAGCCGGGCGACCGCCTCGGTCACCGCGTCGGCCACGGCCTCGTCCCAGGTGACCAGCCAGGCCAGGCCGTCGGGCCCGTGCTCGGCCTGGAGGATCACGTCGATGGCGGCGTGGTCGACCGGCGTGGTGGCGTCGGCCACCACCACGACCTCGGACGGGCCCGCGAAGGCCGAGGGCACGCCCACCAGGCCCGAGCCCGCCACCTCCCGCTTGGCCTGGGCCACCCGGGCGCTGCCGGGGCCCACGATCACGTCCACGGGGCGGACGGTGTCGGTGCCGTAGGCCAGCGCGGCGATGGCCGCGGGCCCGCCGATCCGGTACACCTCGTCCACTCCCGCCAGGGCGGCGGCGGCCAGGATGCCGGGCGCCACCGCGCCGTCCGGGCCCGGGGCGCTCACCAGCGCCACCTCGGGCACCCCGGCCACCTTGGCCGGCACCACCGTCATGAGCACGGTCGACACCAGCGGGGCCGCGGCGCTGGGCACGTAGCAGCCGACCCGGTCCACCGGGCGGACCAGCTCGCGGATCTCGATGGCGCCGTTGTGGTGGACCACCTCGTCGCCGCACTGGGCCTCGTGGTAGGCGGCGATGTTGGCGTGCGCCACCTCCAGCGCCTCCCGCAGCTCGGCGGGGATGGCGTCGAGCGCCGCGGTCAGCGCCTCCGGCGGGACGCGGATGTCGTCGATGCGCACGCCGTCGAAGCGCTCGGTCAGCTCCCGCAGGGCGTCGTCGCCCCGCTCGCGCACCGCGGCGAGCACCGCCCGGACCTCGTCCACGGGCGGTTCGCTCTGGGCGGCGGGGCGGGGCAGCCGGCGGCGCAGGTCGCCGGTGCCGGTCCCGCGCAGGTCGAGTCGGCGGAGCACGACCCGCAACGCTACCGGCGGCCGGGTGGACGGCCCCATCCGATAGCGCGGGTAGAACGGTCCGCATGGAGAGCGATCGCGCCGAGCTGTCGGCCCTGGCCACCACCCTCGAGGACCTGACCACCCGCATCACCGCCATGGCCGACCGCTTCCGGGGCACGGCCCGAGGGGACGTGGCCGACAACCTCTACGAGGTGGAGCGGTCGCTGCTCACCGCGGCCCGCAAGCTCGACCGGGTGGAGCGGTCGATGCGCTAACTCACGAGTCATGGCGCCAACGCGCGGTGTCATTGCGCTAACGCGTCCCGGAATACGACGACGGCGCCCCGTAGGGCGCCGTCGCGGCGACGCCAGGCGGCGGATCCCGGCGTCGCATGGAACCAGGTGGCGGGAACCTGGTCTTCACCAACGTTATCGCTTACGGCGTAGGCAAGGGTGCGCGCCCGGGCAAGAACTTCGTTGCAGTTCATTCACAATCGGCCGAACGGGCTGGTCAGCCATCACACCTTGAAGGCCGACGGGCAGACGTCGGCCAGCACGCAGGCGTCGCATGCGGGCTTGCGGGCCTTGCACACGGCCCGGCCGTGCAGGATCAGGCGCAGGCTGAGCGCCCCCCGCTCGCCCGCCTTGACCAGCGGGTTGAGGTCCATCTCGATCTTCACCGGGTCGGTCTCGGTGGTCAGGCCCAGCCGCTTGGACAGCCGCTGCACGTGGGTGTCGACCGGAAGCCCGGGCTCGTCCATGGCCACGCTGCGGACCACGTTGGCCGTCTTGCGGCCCACCCCCGGCAGGGTCACGAGGTCGGACATCCGGTGCGGGACCTCGCCGCCGAAGCGCTCGACCACCGCGGCCGCCATGCCCATGATGCTCTTGGTCTTGTTGCGGAAGAAGCCGGTGGTGTGGATCAGCCCCTCGACCTCGGCGGGATCGGCGGCCGCCAGGTCCTCGGGGCGGGGGTACTTGGCGAACAGCGCCGGCGTGACCATGTTGACCCGTTCGTCGGTGGTCTGGGCCGACAGGATGGTGGCGGTCAGCAGCTCGTAGGGGTTGGCGTGGTGCAGCGCGCACAGCTCGCTGGCGCTGCCCGGGTACTCGACCGCCAGGCGGTCGGCGACGACGCGGGCGCGGCCTCGGGGGCTGCGGGGGCGACCGGTGGCCATCGGGCGGACACTATCGGGGCGGGAGCCGGGTCCCGGCGGCATACTGCGGCGGATGGCCGCCGACGACACCACGGCCACCGGACCGGGCCGACCTCCCGCGGGCGACGGGCGGGCCGGCTCGCAGGTCGAGGTCGGTCGTGGTGGGAGGGTTCGGGCTGCTGGCCCTCCTGGCGGTGGCTCTCGTGCCGGGCGACGGCGGAGCCCGGGCCGCGGGCCTCACGGGGATCGCGACGGGAGGCCTCGGCGGGAGCGCCGCCCCTCCGCGGCGCCGCCGGCGCCACCGGTGCCCGCCGGGCCGCGGTCGTTCACGCTGGTGGCGGGCGGGGACGTGCTGCTGCACGAGCCGCTGTGGGCGCAGGCGGAGGCCGATGGGGCCGCGGCGGGGACCGGGGGCCTCGACTTCCGGCCGCTGCTGGCCGGGGTGGCCCCGATCGTGCAGGGCGCGGACGTCGCCATCTGCCACCTGGAGACGCCGCTGGCCCCGCCGGGCGGGCCGTACCGGGGCTACCCCGCTGTTCTCGGCTCCGCCCGAGATCGCCCCGGCCCTGGCCGGCACCGGGTTCGACGCCTGCTCGACCGCCTCCAACCACACCTTCGACCAGGGCGCGGCCGGGATCGACCGCACGCTGGCGGCGCTGGACGCAGCGGGGATCCGCCATGCCGGGTCGGCGCGCACGCCGGCCGAGGCCGAGGCGATCACGCTGCGTGCCCACGCCGGTGGCGGACGTGGCGCTGCTGTCCTACACGTTCGGGTTCAACGGCGTGCCCGCCCCCGGGGGCGAGGACTGGCGCGGGGCCCGCATCGACGAGGGCCGGATCCTGGCCGACGCGGCCCGGGCCCGGGCGGCGGGGGCCGAGGTCGTGGTGGTGGCGCTGCACTGGGGTGAGGAGTACCGGTCCGAGCCGACCGCCGCCCAGCGGGACCTCGGTCCCCGGATCCTGGCCTCGCCCGACGTCGACCTGGTGCTGGGCCACCACGCCCACGTGGTCCAGCCCGTCGAGGCCGTCGGCGGCGAGTGGATCGTCTACGGCATGGGCAACCTGGTGGCCGACCACGCCACGGTGCTCCCCGCCAACGAGGAGGGCCTGCTGGTGCGGTTCACGTTCACCGAGGGACCGGCCGGCTGGCACGCCACCGGGGCCGAGTACGCGGCCCTGCTGGTGCGCACCCCGGGACCGCCGGTGCGACTGGTGGACGCGGGCGCGGCCCGGGCCGACCCGGCCCTGCCGCCCGCGGACCGGGCCCGGGCGCAGGAGGCGTGGGACCGCACCACGGCCGCGGTCGGCGCCCTCGGTGCGCCCGCCGCGGGGCTGGCGCCGTTGTGCTCCGTATCCTGCGGCCCGTGAGCTTCGACATCGACCACGCTCGGGCCCGGATCCGGGTGGCCCACGGGGAACGGCGCTGGAACCTCCAGCTGACCTACGACCGCGACGCGGACGGGCGGGCCGCCGCCACCGCGGCCCTCGCCGAGGCCGTCGAGCGGGTGCGGGAGGGCGGCGGCGGGCGGGCGCACCTGTGGATCAGCCGGCCCGAGGAGGCCGACGACCGCATGGCGGCGGCCGCCGGCCTCGGCCACGAGCGGGACCTGTGGGAGGTGCGGCGCCCCCTGCCCGTGGGCGAGCCGTGGGAGCTGGAGACCCGGCCGTTCGTGGTGGGCCGGGACGAGGCGGCCTGGCTGGAGGTCAACAACCGCGCCTTCGCCTGGCACGCCGAGCAGAGCGGGTGGACGCTGGACGACGTGCGGGGCCGGGAGGACGAGCCCTGGTTCGACCCGGCCGGGTTCCTGCTCCACGAGGTGGACGGGCGCCTCGCCGGGTTCTGCTGGACCAAGGTCCACGCCGACACCGACCCCCCGCTGGGCGAGATCTACGTCATCGCCGTCGACCCTGCGTTCCACGGGCGGGGCCTCGGCCGGGCGCTGGTCCTGGCCGGGCTCGACCACCTGGCGGGACGCGGCCTCGCCGTCGGGATGCTGTACGTCGACGCCGACAACACCCCCGCCACCAGGCTGTACGCCGACCTGGGCTTCACGCTCGACCACGTGGACCGCGCCTACGCCGCCGACGTGGAGCCCGCCGGCGACGCCGGAACCGCCGGTTAGCTGACGCCCACCCCCAGGGCGTTGCCGATGGCGAAGGTGATCGCGGCGGGCACCACCGTGAACAGCACCTGGCGCAGGATGCCCCGCCCGGTCGGGCGGCCGGTCGAGCGGGCCACGATGCGCCCACCACCACCGCGGCCATCACGCCGAGGACCACCGAGGCGATGATGGCCGCCGTCCCCGAGGCCACGAACCACGGCGCCAGCGGCACCGACGCGCCGAGGGCGAAGCTCAGGAACGACGACACCGCCGCGCCCCGGGGCGAGCCCAGCTGCCCGGGATCGATGCCCAGCTCCTCCCGGGCGTGGGCCTCCAGCGCGGTGTCGGGGTCGCTCATCATGGCCTCGGCCACCTGGCGGGCCTGGGCGGGGCCCAGCCCGCGCTGCTCGTAGATCCCGGCCAGCTCGGCCGTCTCCAGGTCGGGCCGGCGCCGCAGCTCGGTCGCCTCCACCGCCAGCTCGCGCTGGAGCAGCTCGGACTGGACCCGCATCGAGTTGTACTCGCCCGCCGCCATGGAGATGGCGCCCGAGATGAGCCCGGCCAGGCCGGCCAGGCGCACCACCGAGGGCGCGGGGTGGGCCCCGGCCACGCCGAGGATGAGGCCCATGTTGCTCACCAGCCCGTCGCTCACGCCGAACACCGCGGCGCGGGCCGAGCCGCCCTGGACATCGCGGTGATGGTGCTCGGGATGCGGGGCCGCTCGCCGGAGCGGGGCTGCGTCGCTGTCGTTCCACGCCGCGACGGTATCCATTGCCGGCGGGCCGCCCTACGCTCGACCCCCGTGCCCTCCCGCTACGACCTCGACCGCGCCGCGCTCGCCGCCCTGCTGGCCGGCGAGCCGCGCTACCGCGTCGACCAGGTGTGGGACGGGCTCCACCGCCAGCTGGCCGAGCCGGGCGAGCTCACCACCCTGCCCAAGGCGCTGCGGGCCCGCCTCGAGGGGGAGCTGCCCCCGGCGCTGCACCCGGTGGCCGAGTCGGCCACGCCCGGCGGGGACACGGTGAAGTGGCTGTTCGAGCTGGACGGAGGCGCCCGGGTCGAGACCGTGCTCATGCACTACCGGGACCGCACCACCGTGTGCGTGTCGACCCAGGCGGGGTGCGCCATGGGCTGCGGCTTCTGCGCCACCGGCCAGGCCGGCTTCCAGCGCCAGCTCGGCACCGGCGAGATCGTGGAGCAGGTGGTGCGGGCCGCCCGCCGCGCCCGCGAGTCCGGGCGCCGGCTGGGCAACGTGGTGTTCATGGGGATGGGCGAGCCCCTGGCCAACTACGACCGGGTGTGGCCCGCGGTGGTCCGCATCCACGACGATCTGGGCCTGTCCGCCCGGCACCTCACGCTGTCGACCGTGGGCCTGGTGCCGGGGATCCGCCGGCTGGCGGCCGAGCCGCTGCCGGTCAACCTGGCCGTGTCCCTGCATGCGGCCAACGACGACGCTGCGCAACGAGCTGGTCCCCATCAACCGGCGCTACCCGCTGTCGGTGCTGATGGGCGCGTGCGCCGACTACCTGAGGGCCAAGGGCCGGCGCCTGTCGTTCGAGTGGGCGCTGATCGACGGCGACCAACGACCGCCTGAGCGACGCCCGCGAGCTGGCCGAGCTGTCCCGCTCGCTGCCCCTGCCCGCCCACGTGAACCTCATCCCGCTCAACCCCACGCCCGGCTACCGCACCCGGGGCACGCCGGCCGACGGGGTGCGCCTCTTCCGCCAGCGCCTCGACGACCTGGGCGTGAACGCGACCGTCCGCCGCAACCGGGGCACCGACATCGACGCCGCCTGCGGTCAGCTGGCGGCCCGGGTCGAGCTGGGCCCACGCCCTCAGCGCACCAGCACGGTCACGTAGTCGTCGGCCCGGATGCCATAGGCCACGCTCTCGCCCGGGCGGACCCGGGCGCCCGGCCACACCACGCTGTGGTCCACCTTGCCCTCCACCCGGGCCCCCTCGCCCACCACCGAGGCCCCGCCCGAGGCGCGCCAGGTTGGCCGCCAGGTACTGGGCCGGGGTGCCGCAGTCGACCCAGCGGGCCGTCCCAGCGCACGACCTCGACCCGGCCCTCGGCCAGCCGGTCGCGCCACGACACCTCCCACAGGCCGGTCGGCTCCGGCGCCAGGCCGGACACCTCGGGCCAGGGCATGAGGGCGCCCGCGAGTGCGGCTGTCGGGCCCCAGCCGGTCCTCCCCCGCCACCAGCACCCGCACCCGGCTGCGGTCCCAGCCCGCCACGAACCCGGCCAGGTCCCCGGGGGCCCAGGTGTCGCCGTTGAGGACCAGCACGCCGCGGCCGTCGATCCACGGCCGCAGCAGGCCGAGGGCGCCCGCGGTGCCGAGCGCCTCGCCCTCCTCGACCGAGACGTGGGCCCGCCCGGCCACATGGGCCTCCACCGCCTCCCGCCCGTGGCACACGTTGACCGCCACCGCGCCGTCGGGCCCGAGGGCGGTGCGGACGCGGGCGAGGGCCAGGTCCACCAGGGCGTCGTCGCCCACGGGGCACAGCACCTTGGGGCGCAGGCGGGTCAGGGGGCGCATCCGGGCGCCCTCGCCCGCGGCCAGCACCACGGCGCACACGTCGGTTGGGTACGGCCCCGTGGGCTGGGGCATCATCGCCGGCATGACCACCATCGTGCAGGGAATCGACGGGCTCCGCGACCTCGTGGGCCAGCACCTCGGCTACAGCGACTACGTCGAGGTCACCCAGGAGCAGGTGAACCTCTTCGCCGACGCCACCGGCGACCACCAGTGGATCCACGTCGACGTCGAGCGGGCCAGGAAGGAGAGCCCGTTCGGTGGTCCCATCGCCCACGGCTACCTGACGCTGTCCATGGGCCCCCGACTGGTCCCGCAGGTGGTGGCCGTGACGGGCATCTCCATGGCCGTGAACTACGGCTGCAACAAGGTCCGCTTCCCCTCGCCCGTCCCGGTGGGCTCGAAGCTGCGGGTGGGCGTCGAGCTTGTGGACGTGGACGACATCGAGGGCGGCGCCCAGGTGGTCATGCGCTTCAGCTTCGAGTGCGAGGGCGCGCCCAAGCCCGCGCTGCGTGGCGGAGAACGTCTTCCGCTACTACTCGTGAGCCTCCCGGGCCCGCGCTAAGCGGACAGCCGGGAGCGGACGGCGGGCCAGCCGGGCAGGGCCCGCACCGGGGCCAGGTCGGGCTCGCCGTCCAGCAGGCCGGGGGCGCGGAAGCCCGCGTCCACCGCGGCCTCCACCCAGCGCAGCGCCTCGTCGGCGTTGCCGGCCCGCGCCCACGAGCACGCCACCTCGAACGCGGTCTGGGCCGGGCTCTGGGGCCCGGCCGCGAACACCTGCTCGCCGACCTCGGCCGCGGCCCGGAAGCGCTCGGCGTAGTGCAGGTGGGTCTGGAGCCCGCTGGCCGCCTCCACCCCCGCGTCTCCCGAGGGCGCACAGCCGGGCCGCCACCGGGACGGCGCGGCCGGCATCGGCCAGCAGGGTGGCCGGCACCAGGTTGGGCGGGCCGCCCGGCTGGGCCTGGTAGGCCGCCTCGAACAGGTCGTCGGCCATCTCCACCGGCCCGATGACCAGGGCGATGCTGGCCCGCAGGAAGGGGCTCCCGCCATCGCCGGCCTGGCGCATGATCGACGCCGCCCGGCTGCCGTCCCCGCAGCGCAGGGCGTTCCACGCCCGGGTCTCGGCCTCGGCCAGGGGCAGGCGGGGCGTCAGGTCGGGGATGGCCTCCCGCCCGCTCACCACCGACAGGTTGGCGCGGCTGCGGCGCCGGGTGGCGCGCGCGCCGCCCCGGCCCCCGGCCGCGTCGGGGGCTTCGACGTCGAAGGTGCCGGTCTGCTGGTCCTCCCGCAGGTCGCGGAAGTTCAGGAACGCGAACAGGCCGAAGTACATGAGCACGATCAGGCCGAACCCCAACCGGAAGCCGATGAACGCGGCGACGATGGAGGCCCCGATGGACAGCTTGCAGGCGGCCTGGAAGCCGAACAGCGTCTCGGCCACGTGGCCCCCGTCGAGCGGCCGGATGGGCAGCAGGTTGAACAGCGCCCACCAGATGCTGACGGTCGCCATCAGGCTCGCGATCGGCCACCAGCTGAAGCCGCCGTCGAAGAACCATCGGATGTGCTCCTCGGTGCCCATGTCGCTGTTGGCCAGCAGCCGGAAGGGGATGCCGAGCAGGATCAGCTGGGTGAGCGCGCCCGAGATGCTCACCATCACCGACTTGGGCTTGGACAGCACCCGGCGCCCGCCGCCTGCGGGCACCGTGAAACCGCCGAAGCCGTGGAGCACGATCGCCGACCGCTGCCCCAGCAGCCGGTAGGTCACGGCGTGGCCCAGCTCGTGGACCAGCACGGAGACGAAGGCCACCGCCACGAAGGCGAACACCGTCCACAGCGGTTCGAGGTTGATCCCGAACAGCGCGACCACGATGAAGAAGAAGGGCTCGACCCGGATGGGGATGCCGAAGATGCGGAAATGCGCCCTGGCCACGCACCGCAGCGTAGGCGCGCCGGGCGCCGCCCCGGTCATCCATCGTGGCCGGTCCGGATTCCGGAAGGGCCGCCGGGCACCCGTACGATGCCGGGGGATGGCCCGCTTCTCGATGCCCGACGCCCTGCCCGAAGGGGACGAGAAGGCCACCGCGGTGCGCGGCATGTTCGACGCCATCGCGCCCCGGTATGACCTGGTCAACCGCATCATGACCTTCCGGCTCGACGTGCGCTGGCGGCGGCTCACGGTGCGGTCGCTGACCCTGCGCCCGGGCTCGACCGTGCTCGACCTCGCCTGCGGGACCGGCGACCTCTGCCGGGAGCTGCAAAGCGCGGCGCTCGTGCCGGTGGGCGTCGACCTGTCGTTCGGGATGCTGGCCGCGGCCCGCACCACCGCCCCGCTGGTTCAGGGCGACGCGCTGCGCCTGCCGGTGCGCGAGCGGACGGCCGACGGGGTGACCTGCGGCTTCGCCCTGCGCAACCTGGTGGACCTCGCGCCGCTGTGGGCCGAGCTGGCCCGCATCGTGCGCCCGGGGGGCCGCATCGCCCTGCTGGAGGTGGCCACCCCGACCAACCCGGTGCTGCGCTGGGGCCACGGGCTCTACTTCGGCAAGGTGGTGCCGTGGATCGGCGGGCTGCTGTCCGACCCCGCCGCCTACCGCTACCTGCCCCGCTCGGTGGCCTACCTGCCCCCGCCGGAGGAGATGCTGGCCATGATCGCCGCGGCCGGGTTCGACGGCGTCGAGCGCCGCCTGCTGTCGGGCGGCATCGCCCAGCTGGTGACGGGGACGAGGACCGCCGTGAGCACCCCCCCGGCGCTGGTGGCCCGCACCCGGCGGCTCGACGCCGACGTCGACCTGGTGGCGTTCGCGGGCCGCGAGGGCTTCGTGTTCGAGAAGGGCCGCTCCGGCCTGGCCGGCCGGGGCCGCGCCCTGGAGGTCGACTGGCCGGCGGGCGACCCGGCCGCCGCGGCCCGGCGCGCGGCGGAGACGCTGGCGGCATCGAGGCCGACGACCAGGTGGGCGTGCCTGGGACCGGGCGCGGTGGCGTTCGGTGCCCTGCCCTTCGTCCCCGGCGGCGGGGCCACGCCTGGTGGTGCCCGAGGTGGTGGTGGGCCGCGCCGAAGACGGGACCCGTTGGATCACCGAGCTGGTGCCCGGCGAGGCCCGCGACCGTGGCCCCGGCGGGTCGCCCTGGTGGGGCCGCGTCATGCCGGTCCCCAACCCAGCAGCTACACGGTGAGCTCGCAGATGAGTCCGAGAAGCCTGGTGCGAGCTCGTCGCTACGGGCCACCAAAGTCATGGCCGAGGGCTGCTTCGACAAGGTCGTGCTGGCCCGCCAGGTGGACGTCACCGCCGACGTGGCGCTGGACCGCCAGGTGGTGCTGGAGCGCCTGCGCGCCGCCTACCCGGGCTGCCACCTGGTGGGCATCGGCGGGTTCGTGGCCGCCAGCCCCGAGCTGCTGGTCTCGGTGACCGGCGACGTCGTGCGCTCGCACCCCATGGCCGGCACCGCCCCCCGGGGCGGCGACCCCGCCACCGATCAGCGGCTGGCCGCCTCGCTGCTGGCCTCCGCCAAGGACCGCCAGGAGCACCAGGTCACCATCGACATGGTCCACGACACCCTGCTGGGCTGGTGCTCCTACGTCGACTACGAGGCCGAGCCCTCGGTGGTGGCGGTGGCCAACGTGCAGCACCTGGCCACGCTGGTGGAGGGGCGCCTGTCCCGGCCCACGCCCTCGGTGCTGGACCTGGTGGCCGCGCTGCACCCCACCCCGGCGGTGGCCGGCTGGCCCCGAGACGTCGCCGTGGCCTGGATCGCCGGGCACGAGGGCATCGACCGCGGCCGCTACGCAGGCACCTGCGGCTGGGTGGACGCGGCCGGGAACGGCACCTGGGCGGTGTCGGTGCGCTGCGCCGAGCTCGACGGACCCCATGCCCGGGTGTTCGCGGGCAACGGCATCGTCCCCGACAGCGACCCGCCCACCGAGCTGGCCGAGACCCGGGCCAAGCTGGGCGCGCTGCTGTCCGCGCTGGTCCGCCCCTAGGGGGCGAGCGCCGCCTCCACCGCCGCGGCCATGGCCTCGTCGAGGCGGCGGTGGACCGCCACGTTGGCCGCCCGGTCGGTCGCCACCACCAGCACCCGCACCCCGCCCCGCGCCACCGCTTCGGCCACCGCGGGACCGATGTCGTCGCCCGGTGCCAGCCGGCGGGCGTCGACGCCGTAGGCGGACGCCAGCGCCGCCAGGTCGAGGCCGTGGGGCGTGCCGAACAGCGCCTCGAACCGGTCCCGCGCCAGGGCGCTCGCCTGGGGCAGGAAGGAGAAGATGCCGCCGCCGTCGTTGTCGACCACGACGCACACCAGGTCGGCCCGGCGCCCGGCCGCGCCCAGCAGCCCGTTGCTGTCGTGGAGGAAGGCCACGTCGCCCACCAGCAGCGCGGTCGGCGCCCCCGCCCCCAGGGCCACGCCCAGGGCGGTGGACACCACGCCGTCGATGCCGTTGGCGCCGCGGTTGGCGAGGACGTCGAGCCCGGGCCGGGGCGCGGCGTAGCGCTCGACGTCCCGGACCGGCATGGACGACGAGACCACCAGGCGGGCGCCCTCGGGCAGCGACGCCGCCACCGCCCGGGCCACGCCGGGCTCGTTGGGGCCGGTCAGGCCGTCGAGCTCGTCCGCCAGCGCCTTGGCCGCCGCGGCCGAGGCGGACTGCCAGCTGTCCAGCCAGCCGGCGGGCCGGGTCGACGGGCGCCCGGCGGAGGGTGTCGAGGAGCTCCGCCGGGTCCCCCGAGGCCACCAGCGCCGCGGTGCCCGCGGGGTCGGACCAGCCCGGCGCGCCCACCACGATCTCGGGGCCGCCCGACGCCGCCAGCCACTCGTTGACCACCCGGGACGAGCCCGGCGCGCCCAGGCGCAGCACCAGCTCCGGCCGCAGGGCATCCGCGGCCCGGGGCGAGCGCAGGATGGCGTCGAGATGGGCCACGGTGGTGTCCGCCGGCAGCCAGGCGGCCGAGCGGGGCTCGGCCACCACCGGCCAGCCTCGGGCCACGGCCGCGGCATGAACCAGCTCGCCGTCCAGGCCGGGCACCGCGCCCGCCACCACCAGCACCCGGCGGGCGCCGTCGGGGATCTCCACCGCCGCGGTCGCGGCCCGGGCGGGGCGACGGGCCCAGGCACCGCCCTCCCGGGGCGGGGGCAGGGGGCCGGGCGTGCCCACCAGCGGCTCCCGGAACGGCAGGTTGAGCTGTACCGGGCCGGGCGGCGGCCCGACCGCGGCGGCATAGGCCCGCGCCGCCAGCGGCCGCCAGCGGTCCGCGCCCGCGATGTCGGGGACGCCGGGGTCGCCGAACCAGCGCACCGAGCGCCCGTACAGGTGGACCTGGTCGATGGCCTGGGGAGCGCCCACGTCCCGCAGCTCCGGGGGCCGGTCGGCGGTGCAGGCCAGCAGGGGGACGCCCGCCAGGTCCGCCTCCACCACCGCGGCATGCAGCTCGGCCGCGGCGGTCCCGCTGGTGGTGAGCACCGCCGCGGGCCGGCCGGTGGCCAGCCCCAGCCCCAGGGCCAGGAACCCGGCCGAGCGCTCGTCGTGGTGCACGTGCAGCCGCACGCCGGGGTGATCGGCGAGGGCCAGAGCCAACGGCGTCGAACGCGACCCGGGGCACACCACGGCGTCGCTGAGGCCGTCGCGCACCCACTCGTCGACCAGCGTGGCCGCGAACGTGGCCTGTGCGTCCTGAGGGGTCATGCCAGCGACAAGACTGGCTCGCCGTGCGGCTCCACAGCGAACGCGAGGGCTCCGGGCGCCGGGTCGTCCTGCTCCACGGCTTCGGCCAGACCGCCCGCTGCTGGGGGACCCTGCCCGCGGCCCTGGTCCCGCACTACGAGGTCGTCCGCCTCGACGCGCCCGGCCACGGGGACACCGGCGGCGAGGGCGTCGACCTGCCCACCACCGCGCAGCTGATCGCCGAGGCGGGCGGCCCCGCCGTGTACGTGGGCTACTCCATGGGCGGCCGCATGGCCCTCCAGCTGGCGGTGGACCGGCCCGACGTGGTCCGGGGCCTGGTGGTCGTGGGGGGCACCCCCGGCATCGAGGACGCCGCCGAGCGGGCCCGGCGCCGGGACGACGACCATGTCCTGGCGCAGCGCATCCGGGACGAGGGCGTCGACGCCTTCATCCGCTACTGGCTGGACCTGCCGCTGTTCGCCGGGCTGCCCGCCGAGGCCCGCTGCGAGGACGAGCGCCGGCGCAACACGGCCGAGGGCCTGGCCACCAGCCTGGAGCGGGCGGGCACCGGGTCCCAGGAGCCGCTGTGGGACCGGCTGGCGGCCATCGACGTGCCCGTGCTGCTCGTGGCGGGCCAGGACGACCCCCGCTATGTCGACCTCGCCTTCCGGACCAGTGCCGCCATCGGCCCGGGCACCGAGCTGAGCCTTATCCCGTACGCGGGCCACAGCGCCCACCTGGAGCAACCCGCGCGCTTCGCCGGCTCGCTGCGGGGCTGGCTGGCCGGGCGGGCGTGAACGAGGATGCCAGGCATGGCTGAGCTGTCCCGCCGTGCGTTCCTGGGCGGGGCGTCGGCCGTCGGAGGCCTGGCCGCGCTCGGCGCCTGCGCCGGTGGCAGCGACGAGGGCGACGGGGATGGCTCGGATGCCACCGACGCTCCGGCCGGGGCGGCGTTCGACCCGGCGGATTGGGCCTCGGTGCGGGACCAGTTCCCCCTCGACCCGGACACCGCCCAGTTCGCGGCCTTCGTGCTGGCGGCACATCCCCGGGCGGTGGCCGAAGCCATCGAGCGCCACCGGGCCGGCCTCGACGCCGACACCCACGGCTACCTGGCCGCCACCGAGGCCGACGCCGACACCGCCGTGCGGGCCGCCGCCGCCGAGTACCTGGGGGCCGCGCCCGACGACATCGCCCTCACCGACAGCACCACCCAGGGCCTGGGGCTCGTCTACGGCGGGCTGCGCCTGCGCCCCGGGCAGGACGTCCTCACCACCGAGCACGACTTCTACTCCACCCACCAGGCGCTGGCCCTGCGCGCCCGCCGCGACGGCACCGCGGTCCGCCGGGTCCGGCTCTACGACGATCCGGCCACCGCGTCGGTGGACGAGATCGTCTCCCGGCTGGTGGCCGGGGTCACGCCGGCCACCCGGGTGGTGGCCGTGACCTGGGTCCACTCGGGCACCGGCGTGCGCCTGCCGATCCCGGACCTGGCCGGGGCCCTGGCGCCCCTCAACGCGGACCGGGCGCCCGAGGACCGGGCGCTGCTGTGCGTGGACGGCGTCCACGGCCTCGGCGTCGAGGCTGTCCCGGTGGACGACCTCGGCTGCGACCTCCTGGTGGCCGGCACCCACAAGTGGCTGTTCGGCCCCCGGGGCACGGGCATCGTGTGGGCCCGCCCCGAGGCGTGGGCCGCGGTCGAGGCCACCATCCCGCCCTTCGAGGCGTCGAGCTTCGGCGAGTGGAGCAACGGGCTGCCCCCCGAGCCCACCAATGGGGCCCGGTTCACGCCCGGGGGCTACCACAGCTTCGAGCACCGCTGGGCGCTGGCCGAGGCCTTCCGCTTCCATCTCGACATCGGCAGGGACCGGGTGGCGGAGCGCACCCACGACCAGGCCGCCCGGCTCAAGCAGGGCCTGGCCGCGGTCCCGGGCGTGAGCGTGGTGACACCGCCGGGCGACGACCTGTCGGCCGGGATCGTCTGCTTCGACGTGGACGGGGCCGCCCCCGCCGAGGTGGTCGAACGGCTGGCGCGGGACGGGTTCGCCACCAGCGTGACGCCCTACGCCACCGAGCACGTCCGGGCCGGTCCGAGCATCGTGACCTCGCCCGACGAGGTGGACGGCCTCGTGGCGGTGCTAGGGCGCTGAGGCTCCGTACCATCGGCGCGACGTGCGGATCACAGTGCTGCCTGTCGGCCGAGCAGTGGAGCCGGTGGTCGCCCGCCAAATCCCCACGCGTGGGCCGCGGCGAACGCCCCATGCGCTCGGCCGTGCTAGGGGGCTGAGATCCAGAGCCCGGCGGCCAGCAGGGCGCCGAACACCAGCTGGATCCGCCCGGTGGCGCCGAGCACGGGGATGAGCGCCCCGCCCCACGCGCCGCCCAGCACCTCGATCACCGGCTTGCGGGCCAGCGGCACGGCGGCCAGGGCGGCGATGGCCGCCGGGCGGTTGCCCAGCCCCGCGATCACCGGGATCATCACCACCGCCCCCATCAGCAGGCTCACGTACAGCACCCGGGTGCCCCGGTCGCCCAGCCGCACGGCCAGCGTGCGCTTGCCCGACGCGGTGTCGCCGGGGATGTCCCGCAGGTTGTTCACCACCAGCAGGGCCGTGGCCAGGAAGCCCACGGGGATGCTGGCCGTGACCGCCAGCAGCGCCACGTCCTCCTGCTGCACGTACTGGGAGCCGACGGTGGCCACCACGCCGAAGAAGACGAACACGAAGACCTCGCCCAGCCCGAGGTAGCCGTAGGGGTGCTTCCCCCCGGTGTAGAACCAGCCCGCGGCGATGGCCGCCGCCCCCACCACCAGCAGCTCGGGCCCCACCGCCACGGCCAGCGCCAGGCCGGCCACCCCGGCCACCCCGAAGGCGGCCAGCGCGGCCCGCTTGACCGCCCCCGGCGAGCGCAGCCCCGACCCCACCAGCCGCACGGGGCCCACCCGGCGCTCGTCGCTGTCGGTGCCCCGCACGCCGTCGCTGTAGTCGTTGGCGTAGTTGGTGCCCACCTGGAGGGCCAGCGCCACCACCCCGGCCGCCAGCGCCCGCCAGGCGATGATGTCGACCCGGCCGGTGGCGCAGGCGGTGCCGACCAGCACCGGCACGATGGCCGCGGGCAGCGTCCGGGGGCGTGCCCCCGCCACCCAGTCCTGCCAGGCCGGAGCCGGGCGCGGGACGGCGGCGGGAGCATCGGCCATGCCACAGGTTGGCACGCTGCCGGGGGCGGGGATGAACCAGAATCGCCTGATGCGCCGGCTGGTCGTCGTCGAGGCCCGGGGGACCGACGCCTTCGTCGACCGCCTGCGCCGGGCGTGGGACGCCGGCGACGCGGTGCTGCCCCTCGACCCCCGCCTGCCGCCCCCCGACCGCGACCGGGTCCTGGCCGCAGCCCGGGCGGACGAGCCGGTCGAGGACGGGGACGCCCTGGTCATGGCCACCAGCGGCGCCACGGGCCCGCCCAAGGCCGTGGTCCTGACCCACGCGGCGGTGGAGGCCTCGGCCCGCGCCGCCAGCGCCCGCCTGGGCGTCGACCCGGCCCGGGACCGGTGGCTGGCCTGCCTCCCGCTGGCGCACGTCGGCGGGCTCACCGTGATCACCAAGGCGGTGCACACCGGGACCCCGCTGGTGGTGCAGGACGGCTTCGATCCCCGGGCGGTGGAGGCGTCGGGCGCCACGCTGGTCTCGCTGGTGCCGACCATGCTGCGCCGCATCGATCCGTCCGGGTTCCGGGCCGTGGTGCTGGGCGGGTCGGCCATGCCGCCCGACCTGCCGCCCCAGGCCGTCGCCACCTACGGCAGCACCGAGACCGGCAGCGGGGTCGTGTACGACGGCGTGCCGCTCGACGGCGTGGAGCTGCGCGCCTCCGGCGGCGCGGCCGGCGGGACGGGTGGCGAGATCGAGGTCCGGGCCCCGATGCTGCTGCGGGCCTACCGGGACGGCACCGACCCCAAGGACGCCGAGGGCTGGTACCGGACCGGCGACGCGGGCCGCTGGGATGCGCAGGCAGGCCGGCTGTCGGTGTTCGGGCGGGTCGACGACCTGATCATCACCGGCGGCGAGAACGTGTGGCCCGCGGCGGTCGAGCGGGTGCTGGGGACCTGCGCGGGGGTGGCCGAGGTGGCGGTGGTGGGCCGCCCCGACCCCGAGTGGGGCCAGCGGGTGGTGGCCCTGGTGGTGCCGGTGGACCCCGCTGATCCGCCTCCGCTCGCCGCCCTCCGGGACGCGGTGAAGGCCGAGCTGCCCGCCTACGCCGCGCCCCGGGAGCTGGTGCTGGTGGCCTCGCTGCCGCGCACGCCGCTGGGCAAGCTGGCCCGGGCCCGGCTCTAGCCGACGGCCGACCCCAGCATGCCGCCCCCGTCGACCACCAGCGTGTGGCCGGTGATCCACGACGCCAGGTCGCTGGCCAGGAACAGGGCGGCATTGGCGATGTCGTCGGGCTCGCCCAGGCGGCGCAGGGGCATGCGGGCGGCGATGGCGGCCTCGGCCGGCTCCCACAGCGCCCGGGCCATGTCCGTCTTCACCAGGCCCGGGGCCACGGCGTTGACCCGCACCGAGGGCGCCAGGTCGGCCGCCAGGGTGCGGGTCAGGTGGATCAGCGCGGCCTTGGTCACGTTGTAGTGGCCGATGGCGGGCTCGACCGACATCCCTCCCACGCTGGCCACGTTGAGGATCACGCCGCCCCGCTCCGCCATCGAGGCCCGCCATGCCTCCTGGCACCACACCACCGGGCCCCGGTAGTTGACCTGCCAGGTCTTGTCGAAGCGCGGCAGGTCGATGTCGATGGGCCGGCCCATGTACGGGTTGGTGGCCGCGTTGTTCACCAGGATGTCGACTGCGCCGAAGCGGTCCATGGTGGCGGCCACGCACGCCGCCACCTGGTCGGGCTCGCCCACGTTGGCGGCGAACACCGCGGTGTCGCCGCCGATCTCGGCCGCGGCGGCCTCCAGCGCGTCCTGCTTGCGCGACGACAGCATCACCGACGCCCCCGCCCCCGCGTACGCCGCCGCGATGGCCCTGCCGATCCCCCGGCTCGCCCCCGTGACCAGCGCGACCTTGCCGTCCAGCCTGATCTGCATGGACCGGCAACCTATCGCCCGTAGGTTGGAGGACATGAACCGCCTGGCCGCCGAGACCAGCCCGTACCTGCGCCAGCACGCCGACAACCCGGTCGACTGGTACGCCTGGGGCGACGACGCCTTCGCCGCGGCCCGGGAGGCCGACCGGCCCATCCTGTTGTCGGTGGGCTACTCGGCCTGCCACTGGTGCCACGTCATGGCGCACGAGTCGTTCGAGGACCCGGATGTGGCCGGGCTGATGAACGACCTGTTCGTCAACGTCAAGGTCGACCGCGAGGAGCGCCCCGACGTCGACGAGATCTACATGGAGGCGGTCCAGGCCCTGACCGGCAGCGGCGGCTGGCCCATGACCGTGTTCCTCACCCCCGACGGCCGCCCCTTCTTCGGCGGCACCTACTTCCCCAAGCAGTCGCGGGGCGGGATGATCTCGTTCCCCGAGCTGTGCCGGCGCATCGACGAGCTGTGGCGCACCCGGCGCGACGACATCGACGCCCAGGCGGGCGAGCTCACGGCCGCGCTGGGCCGCACCGCCGGCATCGATCCCGGCGACGGCCTGCCCGGCCTCGACGTGCTCGACAGCGCCTACGGCCAGCTGCGCCAGCAGCACGACGACACCCACGGCGGCTTCGGCGCGGCCCCCAAGTTCCCCCAGGCCATGAGCCTGGACCTGCTGGTGCGCTCGCTGGCCCGCACCGGCTCGGCCGTGACCCGGGCCATGGTCGAGACCTCGCTCGACGCCATGGCCTCGGGCGGCATCTACGACCACCTGGGCGGCGGCTTCGCCCGCTACTCGGTCGACGCCCACTGGCTGGTGCCCCACTTCGAGAAGATGCTCTACGACCAGGCGCTGCTCACCCGCGCCTACCTCCACGCCTGGCAGGTGACCGGCCACGAGCGCTACCGCCAGGTGCTGGACGAGACCGCCGGCTACGTGCTCGACGAGCTGCGCCACCCCGCGGGCGGCTTCTACTCGGCCGAGGACGCCGACAGCGAGGGCGTGGAGGGCCGGTTCTACGTGTGGACCCCCGAGCAGATCACCGCGGCCCTGGGCGACGAGGACTGGGCCGACGAGGTCATGGCGTACTACGGCGTGACCCCGGGCGGGAACTTCGAGGGCGCCACCATCCTCAACCGCCTGGCCCATCCGGGCGAGCTGGCCCGCCCGGCCCGCATCGAGCAGGCCAGGGCCCGGCTGCTGGACTCCCGCGCCGAGCGGGTCCGCCCCGGGCTGGACGACAAGGTGCTCACCGAGTGGAACGGCCTGATGCTGGCGGCCCTGGCCGAGGCGGCGGCGGCCACCGGGCGGCAGGACTGGCTCGACGCCGCCCGGGCCAACGCGGAGTTCCTGGTGCGGGAGCTGCGGCGCCCCGGCGGGCGCTGGCTGCGCTCCTGGCAGGCGGACGGCGGCGCCCGCCACCTGGCCTACGCCGCCGACCACGCCGCCCTGGTCGACGCGTTCGTGCGGGTGGCCGAGGCCACGGGCGAGGCCCGCTGGATCGCCGAGGCGCGGACCACGGCCGACGCCCTGCTCGAGCTGTTCTGGGACGCCGAGCGGGGCGGGCTGTTCACCACCGGCAGCGACGCCGAGCGGCTGGTGACCCGCAACAAGGACCTGATGGACAACGCCACCCCCAGCGCCAACAGCCTGGCGGCGGTGGGCCTGCTGCGGCTCGCCGCCCTCACCGGCGAGGACCGCTACCGCCACCACGCCGAGCAGATCCTGCGCCTCGCCGGGCCCCTGGCCGCCCGCCACCCGACCGCGTTCGGGCACCTGCTGGCCGCGGTGGCGCTGTCGGTCCACGGGGTCGACGAGGTGGTGGTGGCGGGCGAGCGCCCCGACCTGGTGGCGGTGGCCCAGCGCCGGTACCTGCCCCAGGCGGTGCTGGCCTGGGGCGAGCGCTTCGACTCGCCGCTGTGGGAGGGCCGCGACGACGGTCGGGCCTACGTCTGCCGCGGCTACGCCTGCCGGCTGCCGGCCACGGAGGCGGGCGTCCTCGCCACTCAGCTAGCAGAAAGTGCCGCCTCCGCCTGAGTTTCTGTCAACCCAGCCGCTTCCCGGCGCGTCTGATGGGCGTGAAGCAAGATCCCGGGAACCAAACCAGGCTGCCGGACATCTATAGGGGCATGGAGCCCACTTGGCGGAGAGCGAGCGCCGAGCCGGACGTCCCCCTGGTCCGGCTCGGCCCCAGCGCGTGGTGGACGCTGCTGGTGGCGGCCGCCCTCACCGTGGCCCTCGTGATAGCTCCTCTCACCGCCCTGGCCCTGTCCCACAACCTCGACGACGAGGTGGGCAGCACGCCAGAGGCGACGTTTCCCGGCGCCGGCCAGCCCGCGGCGGGGCCGTCCGGCTGAGCCGGGACCCGCCGGCCGCCCGTCCGACTCCGCCCTGGACGGGCGGCCGGCTACACCCGGAGGACCGACTTGCCCGCGGCCGGCTACACCCGGATCACGGTCTTGCCGATGTTCGCCCCCGTGAACAGGGCGTTGAGGGCGTCGACCGCGGACTCGAGGCCCTCGTAGACCTCGGTGCGGTAGCGCAGCTTGCCCTCGGCCAGCCACTGCCCGAGGCGGGCCGACACCTCGGCGAAGCGGTCCCAGTGGTCGAGGGACAGGAAGCCCTCCATGCGGGCCCTGCGGTTGATGAGCTGGAAGTAGTTGGCGGGGCCGGGCGGGCGCCGGGTCTCGTTGTAGATGGCGATCGAGCCGCACAGCACCACCCGGGCGTGCATGGCCAGCCGGTCGAGCACGGCGTCGAGGATGGGGCCGCCCACGTTGTCGAAGTAGACGTCGACCCGGTCGGGGCACAGCTCGCGCAGCTTGGCCCGCACGTCGTCGCGGCGGTGGTCGATGGCCCCGTCGAGGCCGAGCTCGCCGGTCAGCCAGCGGGCCTTGTCCTCCCGCCCGGTGATGCCGATCACCCGGCAGCCGTGGAGCTTGGCGATCTGGGCGGCCAGCGAGCCGGTGGCCCCGGCGGCGGCCGACACCACCACGGTCTCGCCCTCCTTCACCCGGCCGACCTCGACCATCCCGATGTACGCGGTGAGCCCGGTGGCGCCGTACACCGAGAGCATGGCGGGGGCGTCGACCTCGGGGCCCAGGTCGGTGGACAGCGGGTCGTCCCGCACCACCGCGTAGCGCTGCCAGCCGGGCAGGCTGTAGACGGCGTGGCCCAGCGGCAGCGTGGGGCAGCGGGTGGCGACCACCCGGCCGATCCCGCTGGCCCGCACCACCTCGCCGACCTCGACCGCGGGCAGGTAGCCCTCGGCCTGGGACAGCCAGGTGCGGACGGTGGCGTCGATGCCGATCCAGTCGACCTCGATCAGCGCCTCGCCCTCGGCCAGCTCCGGCAGCGGCACGGCCTCCTCCAGGGCGACGTCGTCGGGCCGCAGCAGGCCCACCGGCCGGCTGCGCAGCACGACGCGCCGGTTGGTGGTGGCGGCGAGGTCGATGGTGGTCTCCTGCTCCACGGCCGGGAACCTATCTGACACCGTCAGTTGTCAGGTCTGTGTCAGGTCTGCTTCCAGCCGCCCCGGTGGACCTCCGCGGCACGGGACGGCGCCGTGCGCCCGGCCGACCGGCCGGCGGGGCCCTCCTCGGCTGCGGGCCAGCCCAGGGCCACGGCGCCCAGCGCCCGCCAGCCCGGCGGGACGCCGAGCTCGGCGAGGGCCGCGGCCTCGTGCTCGAACAGGCCGTAGAACAGGGCGCCCAGGCCCGCGTCGACCGCCCCCAGCAGCAGCGTCTGGACGGCCATGCCCCCGTCCACCCACCAGTAGGGCACGGGCCAGGCGTCGGGCCCGGCCCCCAGGCCGGTGGCGGCCTTGTCGTCCTCGGCGTAGCGCCGCGGGTAGGCGTCCGGCTCGACCAGCGGGACGATCACCACCGGGGCGGCCGGCAGCCCGGCCCAGCGGAACGTGGCCCGCCGCTCCGGGGGCAGGGTGACGTCCCACAGGCGCGCCGTGTCGTCGCCCTCCAGCACCACGAAGGCGGTGGCCCGGGTGTTGCCGGCCGAGGGGGCCCGGCGGGCGAGGTCGACCAGGCGGTCGACGGTGGCGGGGTCGACGGGCCGCGGTGCGAAGGACCGCACCATCCGCCGGTGGCGGACGGCCTCGCTCAGCTCCACCGGGACCGGGTCCCGGTCAGGCGAGCTTGCGCAGCTCCTCCTCCATGGCCCAGCCGAAGGCGACCAGGCTGTCGCCCTTGTCGGCGTGGAGGTCGTCGAAGCGGGCGGCGACCTCGTCGTCGATCCCCTCGGCGGTGGAGGGTCTCGTGATCGAACACCGGGGCGTGCCCGCTGCCGTCGCCGCGGGCCAGGAAGGCCCGCTGGTCATAGGCGCTGGCCTCGATGCCGTAGCGCTTGGCCAGGCGGCCGCCCCAGGCGCGCTCCTCCCCGGAGGCCCGGTGGCCGGCGCGGGGGACGATGTCGTTGAGCTGGCGGAACGCGTCGAAGCCACCCGGCTGGCTGAAGCGGGCAGAGATCAGCACGTCCTCGTCGGGGAAGGCGAGCACGGCGCGGCGCAGCAGGTCGGTGACGATCCCGCGCAGGATCGTGTCGCGCTTGGACGTGCGCCGCACCGAGGCCAGGCCGATCAGCACGCAGGGCGTGCCGCCGATGCGTTCGAGGGTGCAGAACGCGAAGCCCTTGAGCCGGCCCTCTTCCCGGGCCTGCGTGACGAGGACCCACGCCTCGCCCTGCTTGGACAGCATGCCGACCTCGTGGCCGTGGGGACCCTCGGCACACAGATCGGCCATCTCGACCAGCTCTGCGTCGCTCAGCGCCGTGCAGTCCTTGGTGTCTACAGCTACCGACATCTCCTGTGCTGCCCCCGTTCTGCGCCGACGGAATGAGCTACCAGTCCAGTCAAATCGCACGACGTGTGCAACTCGGGTAGCCGAACGCACGCGCGGAGCGCGCAATGCGCTACAGGATCGCCCCCGGTCCGAGCGCCTCGCGGAGGCGCCCTAGCAGGCCATTCGAGGTGTCGACGTTCCACTGTTCGGGCAGGCGAACGATCTGTCGCTCGCCGAGGTGGAGCAGCACAGGCGCATCCCCGGGATGGTCGGCGAGGACGTCCTTGAGGCGCCCCACCGTGGCCTCCGACAGCAGGGCGGGCGGCACCCGCACCCGCAGTGGCTCGGCGACCGCGCCCTCGGCCACCTCGATCACGTCCACGGCCTGGGCGATCAGCTTGGGGGCGTCGTCCCGGGTGTCGACCCGGGCCTTGACCACCACCACGGCGTCGTCGGCCAGCTTGTGGCCGTGCTCGGTCATGGTGCGGGGGAAGACCATCACCTCGACCGCCGAGCCCAGGTCCTCCAGGGTGAACACGGCCATGAGGTCGCCCTTGCGGGTCCACTTGCGTTGGAGCCCGGTGATCACCCCGCCCACCGACTTGAGCGCCCCCTCCTCCGCGTCGGCCAGGTCGGCGAGGGCGATGTCGCAGCGCCGGGCCAGCGCCGCCTCGGCGCCCAGCAGCGGATGGTCGCTGACGTAGAGCCCCAGCATCTCCTTCTCGAAGGCGAGGCGGTCCCGCTTGGCGAACTCGATGTCGGGGATGGCGCTGCGCTCGAAGTCGCCGTTCCCGGTGTCGTCGCCCATGTCGCCGAACAGCGTCATGATCCCCATGTCGCGCTCGCGCCGGCGGGCCAGCGTGTGGTCGACGATCTGCTCGAACACCGCCAGGAGGCCCTTGCGGGGATGCCCGACGTCGTCGAAGGCGCCGGCCTTGATCAGGGACTCGACGGTCCGCTTGTTCAGGACCTGGGTGTCGACCCGCTGGCAGAAGTCGTAGAAGTCGGTGAAGGGGCCGTTGGCCTCGCGCTCGGCCACGATGTGGGCGACCAGCCCCTCCCCCACGTTCCGCACCGCGGACAGCCCGAAGACGATGCGCAGGTTCTCGCCGTCCAGCGCCGGCATGAAGTCCGAGGCCGAGCGGTTGATGTCCGGCACGTCCACCGCGATGCCCATCGACCGGCACTCGGCCAGGTACACGGCCGCCTTCTCCAGGCTGGACTTCACGCTGGTCAGCAGGCAGGCGAGGTACTCGGCCGGGTAGTTCGCCTTCAGGAAGGCGGTCTGGTAGGCGACGTACCCGTACCCGAAGGCGTGCGACTTGGTGAACGCGTAGTCGGCGAACGGCTCGATGATGTCGAACCACTGCTTGCCCAGCTCCGCCCCGTACCCCTTCGCGTCACACCCGGCGATGAACTTCTCTCGCTCCTTGGCGATGAGCGCCCTGTCTTTCTTCCCGCAGGCCTTCCGGAGGTTGTCCGCGTCGGCCAGGCTGTAGCCGGCGAAGCGCTGGGCGATCCTCATGACCCCTTCCTGGTAGATCATGAGGCCCCAGGTGTCGCCGAGGATCTCCTCGGCGTCGGGGTGGAGGTAGGCGACCGGCTTGCGGGCGTTCTTGCGGTCCGCGTAGTCGTTGTGCATGTTGGCCGCCATGGGGCCCGGCCGGTACAGGGCGACCAGGGCGGCCACGTCCTCGAAGCACGTGGGGGCCAGCGAGCGGATCAGGGCGCGCATGGGGCCGCCCTCGAGCTGGAACACGCCGATGCTGTCGCCCCGGGCCAGCAGCTCGTAGGTCCTGGGGTCGTCCAGGTCGACGTTGTCGATGTCGAGGTCGATGCCCCGGGTCTCGCGGATGACGTCCAGCGTGTCGCTGATGACGTCGAGGTTGCGCAGGCCCAGGAAGTCCATCTTGAGCAGGCCCAGGTCCTCGACCCCGTGCATCTCGTACTGGGTGACGACCGGGGAGTCCTCGGGGGCGGCGCCGTTCTCCGGCTTGCGCTGGATGGGCAGGTACTCGGTCAGCGGCTCGCGGGTGATGACCACGGCGGCGGCGTGGATGCCGTCCTGGCGGCGCAGGCCCTCCAGTCCCTTGGCCACGTCGATGACCTGGCGGATGTCGGGGTCGGCCTCGTACATCTCCCGCAGCTCGCCGGCCATCTTGTAGCCGTCCTCGTATTTCGGGTGCGGGTCCAGGCAGGCGTACAGCGGCGTGTCCCGGCCCATGATCAGCGGGGGCATGGCCTTGGCCACCCGGTCGCCGACGCCGTAGGGGTGGCCCAGCACCCGAGCGGCGTCGCGCACCGCGGCCCGGGCCTTGATCGTCGAGAAGGTGACGATCTGGGCCACGTGGTCTCGGCCGTAGCGCTCGGCCGCGTAGCGGATCATCTCGTCCCGGTAGCGGGAGTCGAAGTCCATGTCGATGTCGGGCATGGAGATGCGCGACGGGTTGAGGAAGCGTTCGAACAGCAGGTCGTAGCGGATGGGGTCGAGGTCGGTGATGCGCAGGCAGTAGGCCACCGCGCAGCCGGCCGCGCTCCCCCGGCCCGGGCCCACCCGGATGCCGGAGCGGCGGGCGTGGGCGATCAGGTCCCAGACGATCAGGAAGTAGGAGCTGAAGCCCATGTCGCCGATGACCGTCAGCTCGTACCCGAGCCGCTCGACCACCTCGTCGGGCAGCGGGTCGCCCCAGCGCTCGCGGGCGCCCTCGAAGGTCAGGTGGCGCAGGTAGTCGCCGTCGGAGGCGAAGCCCTCGGGCAGCGGGAAGGCGGGCAGCTGGGGCTTGCCGAAGTCGATCTCGACGTTGGCCCGCTCGGCGACCCACAGCGTGTTGTCGCACGACTCGGGCACCTCGTCGAACAGCGCGCGCATCTCCGCCGCCGGCTTCAGGTAGTGCTCGTCGCCGTGGAACTTGAAGCGGTTGGGGTCGCTCATCAGCGACCCGGTCTGCACGCACAGCAGGGCGTCCTGGGCCACCGCGTCGTGGCGGTGGACGTAGTGGCTGTCGTTGGTGGCGAGCAGCGGCGCCCCGATGCGCTTGGCGACCTCCAGGAGCTGGGGGTTGGTCTTGTGCTGCTCGGGCAGGCCGTGGTCCTGGAGCTCCACGAACAGGTTGTCCCGGCCGAAGATGTCCTGGAGGCGGCCGGCCTTGGCCACCGCGCCCTCCATGTCGCCCTGGAGCAGCGACTGGAGCACGTGGCCGCCGAGGCAGCCGGTGGTGGCGATGAGGCCCTCGGCGTGGTCGGCCAGGGTCTCCCAGTCGACCCGGGGCTTGTAGTAGTAGCCCTCGAGGAAGGCCCGGCTGGCCAGCTGGATGAGGTTGCGGTAGCCGGTGTTGGTCTCGGCCAGCAGCGTCAGGTGGTAGTAGAGCTTCTTGCCCCCGTCGGCGTCGCCCCCGGTGTCGTCGACCCGACCCCGGCGGGCGGGCCGCTCGTGGCGGGACTCGTGCGCCATGTAGGCCTCGGTGCCGAGGATGGGCTTGACGCCCTGCTTACGGCACTCCTTGTAGAAGTCGAGGATGCCGTACATGTTCCCGTGGTCGGTGATGCCGATCGCGGGTTGCCCGTCGGCCACCGCGGCGCCGACCACCTCGCCGATCCGGGCCGCCCCGTCCAGCATCGAGTACTCGGTGTGGACGTGGAGGTGGGTGAAGCTTCCTCGACCCGTCACCCGGTCTCACTCCCTCCATCGTGCGTCCTGCCAGTCGTCCACAGGGCTGTGGACAAATCACACCGATGTGATTAATGGAGGGTAGCAGCGCGGCGGGGCCCGGTGGACCCAGTGGATCAGTACTCGGGAACGGCGGCGGCGCGATCTCCGCTTCATCGGGGCCGATGAGGGCGTCCCAGATGGCGGACATGGCCGGGTCGTCGTCGGGCGCGGTGAGCGAGGCGCTCTGGAGCTCGCTCAGGCGCAGGCCGCGGCTCGACAGGTAACCCCCGATGCCGAGCCGCAGGCGCCGCTCCAGCACCTGGGCTCCGGACCGGTCGGTGTCGGGCAGGATGACCGCGAACCAGTGCTGCTCCTGGTCGGGCACATGGACGAGGTGGTCGACCACTCCCCCGGCCACGAACTGGTAGCCCAGCTCGCGCAGCAGGGTGAGCTGGCGCCGGTACGGGAGCGAGGCCAGCGGCGCGTCGGGCACCTGCACCAGCACCAGCGAGAACGGATGGCGGGACCGCCGGGCCCGGGCCCGCTCGGCCGACAAGCGGTCGCGCAGGAACCGCGCGGTCCACAGGCCGGTCTCGGGATCGACGGCGGGCAGGGGCGACGCCGGGTCGTCCTGGGGCGGCGCCGGGCCCGCGGGCGGCGACCACCCGTTGCCCCCGTGGACGGGCGCCGCCTCGGGCACGGCCGCGGCCCACGGCGGGGACGGCACCGATGCGCCCGGCCGGCCGGGCAGGGCCGGCGGCGGCGGCGACGGCCAGTCGCCGGCCGAGGGCGGCGCCAGGGCGGCCCACGTGGCGTCGGGGGAAGCCGCAGGCGTAGGCGGCCACGAGTCGCGGGACGCCGGCCTCGGCTCCTGCGGCCAGGCGTCGGGCGACAGGACGAGGGCTGGTGCGGCCAGCCGTCGGGGCCGGCCGCGGGGGTGGGCGGCCACGAATCCTGAGCGGACGGACCCGGCTGATGCGGCCGAGCATCCGACCCCGCCGCAGGCGCAGGCGGCCACGAATCCTGGCCCGACGGACCCGGCTGATGCGGCCAGGCGTCGGCGGCGGCCGCAGGCGGAGGGCGGCACGAAGCCAGGCGTCGGCGGCAGCCGCAGGCGGTAGGCGGCCACGAATCCGGAGCCGACGCGACCCGGCTGATGCGGCCAAGCGTCGGCGGCGGCCGCAGGGGTGGGCGGCCACGAATCCTGAGCCGACGGACCCGGCTGATGCGGCCAAGCATCCGGCCCCGCCGCAGGCGCAGCCGGCCACGAATCCTGGCCGACGGACCCGGCTGATGCGGCCAAGCATCCGGCGCAGCCGCAGGCGCGGGCGGCCACGAATCCTGGCCGACGGACCCGGCTGATGCGGCCAAGCATCCGACGCCGCCGCAGGCGCAGCCGGCCACGAATCCTGAGCCGACGGACCCGGCTGATGCGGCCAAGCATCCGGGGCGGCCGCAGGGGTGGGCGACCAGGAGTCGCCGGATGACGGCCCGAGCTGCTCGGGCCAGCCGTCCGGTGACGCCGCCAGCTGCTCGGGCCAGCCGTCGGGCGAGACCGCGGGGGTGGCCGGCCAGGAGTCTGGTCCCCAGTTGTGCTCGCCCGTGGTCGGGCCGCGGCCGGTGGTGGGGTCGGTGAACACCGCGGCCCAGGTCTCGCCGGTGGCGGGACCGTGGTCGTCAACGCCCCCGGTGGACCAGAGGTCGTCGACGAGGCCCTTGCTGCCGTTCTCGGGGGGGCGGGGCGGGCCAGGCGTCGCCGGCCAGGCCGGGCCAGCCGTCCGCCGCCGGCATGCGGCCGTTGCCGGCCGCCGGCGGCGGCGCGTCGGGCGCGGGCGGGGGTGCTCCCCAGCCGGGACCGCCGGGGGCGGGGGCGGGCCAGTCGGGCGCCGGGGCCGCGGGCGCCGTAGGGGCCGACCACCGTCCGGTGTCGTCCTCGCCGGGAGCGGATGCGGGCGAGCCGCCGGCGTCGGCCCGCGGGTCCTCCGGGGGGAGGCCGTGCTGGCGACGCCAGGTGTCCTGGACCGCGGCCCACGAGTCGTCCGCGGCGCCGTCCTCGGCCCGCCAGTCGCCGGACCGCCCGGAGCCCGGGCCCGGGGCGGGGCCGGGGCCGGGGCTGCCCCACGAGGGTGGACCGGCCGGGGGCGGCCCGGCCGCGTTGGACATGGTGACCGGAGTAGCCGGCTCGCCCCAGAAGTCGTCGTAGGTGCGGGCGCCGACACCGGTGAGCACCGGGGCACCGCGGTCGGGCGCGGCCGCGTGCACCGGCTCGGTCCACTGCGGGACCGGCTCCGCCCGCGTCGGGGCCTCCGCCCGCGGCGACGGGCGCTCCGGGGCGCCGGCCAGGGCCGGCGGGGCCTGGCCCCCGATCAGCTGGCGGGCGCACGCCCCGAGGTAGGCGGCGAGGGCGTAGGCGATGCCGCGGGTGGCGGCGAGCAGCACCGCGCTGGCCGTGTCGGCGGCCGAGAGGTCGTCCCGGCGCACCGCCACGTAGACCCCGAGGGCCAGGGCGGCGGCCACGAACCCCGCGGATCGACCCACATAGAGGGCGGCGAGGAACACGGGCAGGAACAGGACCGTCGCCACCACCTCGCCGTCGGCGATCCCCGCCGCCGCCATCACGCCCGCGACCAATCCGACGACGACTGTCGCCGCCGTGGAGACCACCAGCCTGGCGTTGGTTGCGCTCAGGCCGGTGAGCCGGTTGGTCAAGGCCTGCCCCATCGGTACAAGCCTAGGTCCAGGTGGGGTTACATGTCCGACGCGCTACGGTTTGGCGCCCAGATATCACGTAGCGCGCGTGGCCCACCACGGCGCCCCGTACGGCTCGGAGAGGCTCAGAGATAGGTGCCGGGCCGGCTTTCGGACTCGCCGGACTGCGAGGGCACGCCCGGGGGCAGCCGCCGCCGCATCTCGTCGAGCTGCTGGCGGGCAGCCATCTGCTGGGCGAACAGCGTGGCCTGGATGCCGTGGAACAGGCCCTCCAGCCACCCCACGAGCTGGGCCTTGGCCACCCGCAGCTCGGCCTCGCTGGGCGCCGCCTCCCCCGCGAACGGGTGCGCCAGCCTGCCCAGCTCGTCGCGCAGGTCCGGCGACAGGGCGGTGGACAGCTCGGTCACCGAGGTCTCGTAGATCTCCCGCAGGCGGTCCCGGCTGGGCTCGTCGAGGTCGGACTGGCGCACCTCCTCGAGGAGGAGCTTGATCATCGAGCCGATCCGCATCACCTTGGCCGGCTGCTCCACCGCCTCGCCGGCCTGGTCCTGGCCGTCGTCGGCGGTCACGATCTCGGGGTGCTCGACCGGGGGCAGCGGGAGCGGCTCACGGGACGTCGGCTGCGGGTCGTCAGAGGCTGACATAGGGAGCCATCCTGCCAGCCGTCAGCGCGTTGCGACCAGCAGGGGCACCAACATCTCGGCCGGGGTCAGCGATCCGTGCCGGCCGACGAGCTCGTAGGGCCCCGTGTCGAGGGGGTCGTGGAAGGCGATGTCGTTGCGGGCCACCAGGGCCACGTCGCCGAGCCGGGCCAGCGCCGCCTCGCTCACCACCGGGCCCAGCCAGCGCTGCGCGACCACCTCGTCGCGGGTCAGGACCCAGGCGTCGCCCGCGTGGTGCTCGCTGGCCGCCTCCCACAGCGCCCGGGCCCGGCCCGCCCGGGCATGCAGCCAGCGGAAGCGGCCTTCGCCCGACTGGAGCGAGATGTGGGCCAGCACGTCCCCCGCCAGCGGGACGACGTTGCCGCCCACCTCGACCTGGCCGTGGTCGGCCGTGACCACCAGCGCGCAGCCCGGCCGCAGGGCGGTGAGGATGCGCTCGATCGTGTGGTCGATCCAGCTCAGCTCGGCGTCGTAGTGCTCGCCCAGGCCGTACTCGTGGGCCACCTTGTCCAGGCCGTCGTAGTAGGCGTAGACGAAGGGCTCGGACGCCCGGACCAGCCGGTCGATCTCCGTGACCATCGTCGACAGCGTGCGGTAGCCCCAGAACCGGGCCGGATCGAGGTGGGCGCCGGTGAAGCCCGAGCGCCGGTACTCGGCCCGGGTCACGACCGGGGGCCGCTCGCCCAGGAACGGGGCGGTGGGCTGGAGCTTGGAGGGCGGGATGCTCTGGTGGGCGTCGCCTGCCGCGGTGGACCAGCGCAGCACGTTGAGCACCTCGCCGTGGACCGCGATGCGGTAGCCGACCACGCCGTGCTCGCCCGGGGGCAGGCCGGTGGTGAGCGAGGTCAGGGCGGTGGAGGTGGTGGAGGGCGCCACGGTCGTCACCGGCCCGCCGGCCATGGCCGCCAGGACGGGCGCCCGGTCCAGCCGGGACTGGAGCTGCTCCCAGCCGAGGCCGTCCACCACGAACAGCACGACCTGGCGCGCGCCCGAGACCCCCGCCGGCATCCAGGCGGGTGTCTCGTCAGGGGGGCCCAGCAGCGCCGGAACGATGTTCGCGATGCAGGCCCCGCCGTAGTCAGGAAGTACGAGTTCGTCGACCACGCCTGTTGCCTTCTCCTCGGCCCACGGTAACCGCACATCCCGGGCGAGCGGCAGCCGCTCCGAGGTTCGGTCCCAGCTACGCCGTACAGTGGCATTCCGTGAAGGTGTCGACGCGCGGTGACTACGCCAGCCGGGCGCTGCTCTCCCTCGCGCTGCGCGGGGTCGAGTCGGGCCCGACGTCCGTGCGCGACATCGCCGAGCGCACGGGGCTGCCCCAGCCCTACCTGGAGCAGATCCTGCTGGCGCTCAAGGGCGCAGGCCTGGTCCGCTCCAAGCGCGGGGTGGGCGGCGGCTACGTGCTGGCCCGCGAGCCCGACACCATCACCTTGGGCGACATCGTCAGCGCGGTCGACGGGCCCATCGTGGTGGGCGACTTCGGCGAGCCCCACCAGAACGGCGCCTGCGACCACGAGGGCCAGTGCGTGCTGCTGGCCATCTGGGCCATGGTCAGCGACCACATGCGCCGCCACCTCGACGAGCTCACCCTCGCCGACATCGCCACCATGGCCCGCGGCGAGCGCGAGTGGCCCATGGTCGCCCCGGTCGACTAGCCGGCTAGCTCAGCGATCCCAGGAACACGCTCAGGTCGTCGGGCAGGTACGAGGTGAACGACAGCGGCTCGCCGGTGACCGGGTGGGCGAGCGTGAGCTGCTCGGCGTGGAGGAACAGGCGGGGGGCCGGCAGGGACTGGCGGGCGCCGCCGTAGCGGGCGTCGCCCACCACCGGGTGGCCGATGGAGGCCAGGTGGACCCGGATCTGGTGGGTGCGGCCCGTCTCCAGCCGGCACACCAGCTCGGTGGTGTCCACGGGCTCGTCGTAGGCGCGCACGACCTCGTACCAGGTGCGCGCCTCCTTGCCCCGGACGCTCACCGCCATGCGGGTGCGGTCGCGGGACGAGCGGGCGATGGGGGCGTCCACCAGCCCGGTAGCGGCGTCCAGCGTGCCCCAGGCCAGGGCGCGGTAGCGCCGCTCGACCTCGTGCGCCGCCAGCATGGCCACCAGGGCGTCGTAGGCGGTCGGCGAGCGGGCCACCAGCAGCAGGCCGGAGGTGTCCTTGTCCAGGCGGTGGACGATCCCCGGCCGGTCGCGCTCGCCCACGGCCCGGATCTCGGGGTAGCGGGCCAGCAGCCCGTGGACCAGGGTGCCCGACGGCTGCCCGGCGCCGGGGTGCACGACCATCCCCGCGGGCTTGTCCACCACCACCAGGTCGGCGTCCTCGTGGACCACCGGGACCACCACCGCGGGATCGGCGACCAGGCCGCGGTCGCCCGCCGCCGCCTCGGGCAGCGCCACGTCCAGGACGTCGCCCTCGCTGACCCGGTGGGCCCGGGCGGTGACCGCGCGCCCGCCCACCGCCACGGCACCGTCGTCCACCAGGGCCGCGGCCTCGGACCGGCTGCACGCGGCCACCAGGGCGACCACCCGGTCGATCCGCTGGCCGTCGAGCGCCCGCGGCACGACCTCCCTCACGCCGCTCGCTCCGCCCCCGCCTTGTCCTCGTCCTGCCACTGGAGCAGGAACAGCCCGATGGCCCCGACCACGATGGCCGAGTCGGCCAGGTTGAACACCGGCCACCACTGGAGGTCGACGAAGTCGACCACGCCCCCGCCGAGGAACCCCTCCCCGACCCGGAAGGCCCGATCGAGGAGGTTGCCCAGGGCGCCGCCCAGCACCATGCCGATGGCGATGGCCATCGCGGGGCGGGTGGCGTGGCGGCCCGAGCGCAGCAGGACCAGCACGATGACGATGGCCAGGAACGAGATCAGCGGCCCCCGCCCGTTGGCCAGGCTGAAGGCCGATCCGTAGTTGATGGTGAGCCGCAGGCGCAGCGAGCCGACGAGGTCGATGGTGCGGGTGTCGAGCACCTCGACCGCCCACCACTTGGTGAGCTGGTCGAGGGCCAGGACGACGGCGGCGGTGCCGAGCAGCAGCGGCCAGCGGCCGCCCGCCAGCCGCGCCGGGACGCCAGCCGGTGAGTCTCCCTCGGTGGTCAGCTCCTCACCGGTCACGTCGCTCACGGGATCACGTTGCGGCCCGGGGCCAGCCGTGTCAACGGCCTAGGCCCAGGCCCCCGCTCTTGCACTTCACGCACAGGGCGGCGTAGGGCAGCGCCCTGAGCCGCTCCTTGGGGATGGCGGTGCCGCACTTGTCGCACTGGCCGTAGGTGCCCGCATGGATCTTCTCGACGGCCAGGTCGATCTGCTCGATGGCCGCGCGGGCCTGCGCGGACAGCGCCAGGTCGCGCTCCCGCTCGACCGCCAGCGTGTCGCCCTCGCCCGACTCCTCGTCGAACTGCACGTCACCGGGCTCGCGGTCCTCGGTGAGCGAGTCGGCCTCGGCCTTGAGCGACTCGGCCTGGCGCAGGTAGTTGGCCCGCTCGCGCTCGAGCTCCGCGAGCTGGTCTGCGAGGAACTTGTCCAGGACGGGCGCCTTCTTGGCGGCGGCCTTGCGAGCGGGAGCCGCCTTCTTGCCAGCGGCCTTGACGGGAGCGTCCTTCGTGGCTCTGGGCATGAGTTGTGCCGTCCTCGGGGGAAAAGGGTGCCGGATGGTATTGCCGCGCACCCGGGGCGGTCAAGGGTCGGGTCGGTGCAGGTTATGGGTTCGTTCCCGTGGTTCCACCGCCCTAGCCTTGATCCATGCCATTTGGCCCCGTCGACCCCGATCTCGACCTGCCCGCGCCTGGAAGTGCGGACGCTCGCGCGCTGGCGCGAGCGCAAGGTGATCGAGGAGACCGCCCGGCTCCGCGAGGGCGGCGAGCCGTGGATCTTCTACGAGGGGCCCCCGACGGCCAACGGGCGCCCCGGCCTCCACCACGTGTGGGCCCGGGCGTTCAAGGACCTGTTCCCCCGCTTCCAGACCATGCGGGGCCGCGACGTGCCGCGCAAGGGGGGCTGGGACACCCACGGCCTGCCCGTCGAGCTCGAGATCGAGAAAGAGCTGGGCCTGGGCACCAAGGCCGACATCGAGGCCTACGGCATCGAGGCCTTCAACGCCCGGTGCCGCGAGTCGGTGACCCGCTACATCGAGGACTGGTCGGCGCTGACCTCGCGCTCCGGGGTGTGGATCGACACCGCGGACGCCTACTGGACCCTCACCAACGACTACATCGAGTCGGTGTGGTGGCTCATGCGCCAGCTGTGGGACAAGGGGCTGCTGTACGAGGGCCACCGGGTCACCCCCTACTGCGGGCGCTGCGGCACCGCGCTCAGCTCCCACGAGGTGGCCCAGGGCTACGAGGACGTGGTCGACCCCTCGATCTACGTCCGCTTCCCGCTCACCGGCGACGGCGCCCCCGACGCCGACCTGCTGGTGTGGACGACCACGCCCTGGACGCTCATCTCCAACGTGGCCGCGGCCGTGGGCCCGGCGTCGGGCTACGTCCGCATCGCCGACCCCGAGGGCGGGCGGGACCTGGTCCTGGGCGAGCAGGCCGCGGGGCGCCTGTACCCCGGCGTGGCCGTGGCCGAGCGCTGGGCCGGTCGGGACATGGCCGGCTGGCACTACGCGCGGCCCTTCGAGTTCCTCGAGCCGGTGGTGGGCAAGGACGCGTGGCGGGTGGTGACGGCGGACTACGTCAGCGACGACGACGGCTCCGGCATCGTCCACATCGCGCCGGCGTTCGGCGAGGACGACGCCCAGGTGGGCCGGGCCGAGGACCTGCCCGTGCTCAACCCGGTGGACGCCGAGGCCAGCTTCGACCACCGGGTGACCCCGTGGAACGGCCGCTTCGTCCAGCGACGCCGACCCCGAGATCATCGCCGACCTGCGGGCTCGCGGCCTGCTGGTGGCGGAGCAGCCCTACGAGCACAGCTACCCGCACTGCTGGCGCTGCGGGACGCCCCTGATCTACTGGGCCAAGACGTCGTGGTTCGTGCGCACCGCCGAGCGCCGCGACGACCTGCTGGCCCAGAACGAGACGATCGGCTGGTACCCGGACCACATCAAGCACGGCCGCTTCGGACGCTGGCTGGAGGGCAACATCGACTGGGCCCTGTCCCGGGACCGCTACTGGGGCACGCCCCTGCCCATCTGGCGCTGCCGGGGCTGCGGGCGCGACACCTGCGTCGGGTCGGTGGCGGAGCTGTCCGCCCTGGCCCGCCGCGACCTGTCCGACCTCGACCTGCACCGGCCCTTCGTCGACGACGTCACCTGGACCTGCGGCGAGTCCGGCTGCCAGGGCACGGTCCGCCGCCTGGCGCCGGTGCTCGACGCCTGGTTCGACTCGGGGGCCATGCCGTCGGCCCAGTTCCACTACCCCTTCGGCGACGACGGGCGCTTCAAGGCCTCGTTCCCGGCCGACTTCATCTGCGAGGCCATCGACCAGACCCGGGGCTGGTTCTACTCGCTGCTGGCGGTCAACACGCTGGTGTTCGGGTCGACCCCCTACCGCAACGTCGTGTGCCTCGGCCTGCTGGTCGACGCCAACGGCCAGAAGATGTCCAAGTCGCGGGGCAACGTCGTCGACCCCTGGGACGTCATCTCCACCTTCGGGGCCGACGCCCTGCGCTGGAACTTCTTCTCCTCGGGCCAGCCCTGGGGCACCCGTCGGGTGTCGGACGAGGGGATCCGCGAGTCGACCCGCCAGACGCTGCTCACGCTGTGGAACGTCTACAGCTTCTTCGTGACCTACGCGAACCTCGACGGCTGGCGGCAGCCGGTGGGCGGCGGCGCGCCACGGCCCACCCATGTGCTCGACCGCTGGCTGCTGGGCGAGCTCGACGCCACGGTGGCCGAGTTGACTGGGGCGCTCGAGGGCTTCGACGCCCTCACCGGCGCCTCCCGCCTGGCCCGCTTCGTCGACGACCTCTCCAACTGGTACGTGCGCCGCAGCCGGCCCCGCTTCTGGAAGGCCAGCGACCCGGAGGCCCACGCCACGCTCCACCACGCCCTGGTGGTGACGGCCCAGCTGCTGGCTCCGTTCGCACCGTTCCTGGCCGACGAGGTGTACGTGGGCCTGACCGGCGACTCGTCGGTGCACCTGTCGGACTGGCCGGTGCCGGGCGACGCCCACGACCCGGCCCTGGCCACGCAGATGGACGCCGCCCGCCGGCTGGTGGCGCTGGGGCGGGCCGCCCGCAACGACGCCGAGGTGCGGGTGCGTCAGCCGCTCAGCCGGGCCATGCTGCTGCACCCGGGGGTCACGCTCGATCCCGCGGTGGCGGCCGAGGTGGCCACCGAGCTCAACGTCAAGGCCCTCGACGACGTGGACACGCTGTCGGGCCTGATGTCGTGGACGGTGGTCCCCAACTTCCGGGTGCTGGGACCCCGCCTCGGCCCCAAGGTCAACGAGGTCAAGGCCGCCCTGGCGGAGGCCGATGGCTCCGCCCTGGCCCAGGCGCTGGAGACGGATGGGTTCGTGGAGGTGGCCGGCGAGCGGCTCGGGCCCGACGACGTCGAAGTGCGGGCCACCCGCCACGACGCCTTCGCCCTGGCCGAGGAGGGCGGCTGGGCCGTGGCCCTGGACCTCGAGCTCGACGCCGACCTGCGCCGCGAGGGCGTGGCCCGCGAGCTGGTCCGCAGCCTCAACGACCTGCGCAAGGAGGCGGGCCTGGACATCGCCGACCGGGTGAGCCTCACCCTGGAGGCCGACGGCGCGGTGGCGGACGCCCTCGCCCTCCACCGCGACTACGTCATGGCCGAGGTGCTGGCGGTCGAGCTGATCGTGGGCCCCGTGGCCGGCGACGGGCACGCCGTCGAGATCGACGGCCAGCGGGTCCGCGTGGCGATCGCCCGGGCCTGAGCCCGGGCCTCAGTGCCGCGTCAGCTGCGCCGGCCGAAGCGGGTGCGGTCGGCTTCGGCCTTGGCCTTGTCCGGGTCGAACACGGCCTTGCCCCATTCGCCGGGAGCGTCGGGACCGGGGGCGCCGTTGCCCGCGCCCGGGGGCGGCGGGACGGGCGGCGGACCCAGGGGCTCGTCGGCCGGCGGGCGCAGCTCGGACGGGGTCCACGGGCCGCGGTTGTCGTTGGAGAGGGCGAAGGGGACCGGCTGGGTGGGCGGGCCCAGGTCGGGCGCCGGCGGGGCCGGGGGCATGGCGTAGGGCGACGCGGCCGTCGGCTCCTGGAAGGCGGCGACATCCTCGGCGCCGAACCCGGCGCCCGCGTTGTCGGCCCCCGCGTCGGCCGGGGCTTGGCCGTTGGTGCCCTCATCCGGCGCGCCGGCCACGGGCTCGGGAGCGGGGCGCGCGACGTCGGCCAGGGCCGGCGTGACCACCGGCTTGAGCGCGTGCGGGTCGTCGAGGATGCGCTGCAGCTCGCCGATGCCGGACCGCAGGTTGGCCCGCTGCTCGCCGAGGCGCTTGGTCAGCACGTCGAAGTCGATCTTGAGCTTGTCGCGGTCGGCGATGAGGGCCTCGACCTCCGCCTGAGCCGCAGCCCGGGCGCCCTCGGCGCCGCGGCGGGCGTCGGCCTCGGCCTCGGAGCGGGTGCGGGCCGCCTCGGCCCGGCTCTCGCTCAGGACCCGGTTGGCCTCCTCCTTGGCCTCCTTGATGGTGGCGTCCGCGGTGCGCTGCGCCAGCACCAGCGTGCGCCGCAGCGTCTCGTCCGTCTCCGACGCCTCGGGGACGGGCGGGCGGCGGCGGGCCTCGTCCACCTCCCGCTGCGCGTCGGCCAGCCGAGCCTCGGCGGCTTCGGCGCGGGCCATGGCATCGCGCATGCGCTCGTTCAGATGGCCGACCCCGGCGGCCACCCGCTCGATGAAGTCGTCGACGTCGCGGGTGTTGTAGCCACCCCGCCGCGCCTCGCGGAACTCGACGGCGTGGAGCGTCTGCGGAGTCAGTTCCATGTGCAAAGAGTAACGAAGATCGGATGGGGGCATAGGGACACCCCGCGCGCAGGCGGCCGCTGGGCGGAGGCTCAGCAGATGGCGCGCAGCAGCAGCGTGCCCACCAGGAACAGCACGATGGGCGAGAGGTCCAGCGCAGCGACGCCCATGCGCACCGGCGGCAGCACCGACCGGATGGGGGCCAGCACGGGCTCGGTGAGCCGGTCGAACACCTCGTAGATCTGGGCGTAGGTCGTGCCCGGCGTGGGCTGGAACCAGCTCATGATGATGCGAACGAAGACGATGACCATGTAGAGCTGGATCGCGATGCAGACGAGGCTGCGCATGGGTGGGTCGTACTCCCGGCCGTGGACGGTGACGTCAGGCTTCGTAGCCTCGCTCGCGGAGACGGCGCCGCTCCTCGGGCGAGACCTCAACGTCGCTGGGAGTCAGAAGATAGACCTGGGTGGCGACGCGCTCCATCTGGCCCCCCAGTCCGTAGCAGAGACCGCTGGCGAAGTCGATGATCCGGCGAGCCAGATCGCGCTCGACGCCCTGCAGGTTCAGGATCACCGGCACGTTGACCTTGAACTTGTCGGCCACCTCCTGGGCGTCGTTGAACGAGGTCGGGCCGATGACCGAGGGCTTGGACGTGCCGACCGGGAGCGGGCGCACCACCGCGCCCCTGCCCCGGGACGACCGCTCGGACGCGGCACCGGCACCGGGCGTGGCGGGCGTGCGGCGGGCGGCCGGGCGCTCCTCGGGATCGCCGCCCGACCGCGCGGCGTGGCCACCGGCGCTGCCGTTGCCGTTGCGCGCGCCGGCGTCGTCGACCGCGGACGGGGTCAGCGTGCGCACCGCGCCGGACGGCTCGGGGTCGTGCTGTGCCTCGCCCGCGCCGGTGCGGCGCACCGTGGGGCGCGGCGTCACCGGCCGCTGGTGCTCGCCGGTGACATCGAAGTCGTCGTACTCGTCGTCGGGGCCGAGCCCCAGGTAGAGCATCGCCTTGCGCCACATCGATGCCATGTGTCCTCCACCGGCCGAGGGTGAACCCTAGTGTCGCGCCCCGCCTGCCAGGGGACGCGGACCGAACAGCCCGCGGCCGACGCGCACGATGGTGGCGCCCTCGGACAGCGCCACCTCGTAGTCGTCGGTCATCCCCATGGAGGCCTCGGACAACCCCAGCCGATCGCGCAGATCGCGCGCGGCGCTGAACACGGGGCGGGCGCCCTCGGGCGGCCCGGCCGGTGCCATCGCCATGATCCCCCGCACGTCGAGCCCGCAGGCCGCGAGCCCGTCGACGAGCGCCGGCGCCTCCGCCGGCTCGCACCCCCCCTTGGCCGCCTCTCCGGCCACGTTGACCTGGACCAGCACCGCGGCGCCCGGGGCGAACCGGGCGATCTCCTGGCCCAGCGCCAGGCGGTCGACGCTGTGCCACAGCGTGACGTGCGGCGCCGCCTTGCGCACCTTGTTGCGCTGGAGCCGCCCGATGGCGTGCCAGCGCGGCCCGCCGCCCTCGGCGGCCAGCTCGTCCGCCTTGGCCACCAGCTCCTGCACGTAGCTCTCGCCGATGTCGACCAGCCCGGCGGCGAGCGCGTCGCGCACCACCTCGGCGCCGAAGCCCTTGGTCACCGCCACCAGCGTGACCCGATCGGGCTCGGGCGCCGCGGCGTGGATGCGCTCGCGCACCTCCGCGACACGCGCCGCGAGATCAGGGGCCACGGTGACGGCCACGTCGCCTCGCCGCCGCCCCCTACTTGAGGAACGACGGCACGTCGAACTCGTCGTCGCCGTCGAGGTCGAGGTCCTCGACCGAGGGCCCCCGGGTGAGCGCCTCGAGCTCGTCGTCGACCGCCAGGCGGTTCGACCCGTTCACATGGCGGGACAGCGAGTGCCCGGCCGACGTGTCGCGGTCGTCCCAGCGGTCGAACCCGGCGGCGATGACGGTGACGCGCACCTCGTCGCCCATCTCGTCGTCGATGATGGAGCCGAAGATGATGTTGGCGTCGGGGTGGGCCACGCCGTGGATGATCTCGGCCGCCTCGTTGACCTCGAACAGCCCGAGGTCGCTGCCGCCGGCAATCGTCAGCAGGATGCCGCGGGCGCCCTCGATGGAGGCCTCCAGCAGCGGGCTCGAGATGGCATTGCGGGCCGCTGCGAGCGACCGGCCCTCGCCTGAGCCGTAGCCGATGCCCATGAGCGCCGAGCCGGCGTTGCTCATGATCATCTTCACGTCGGCGAAGTCGGTGTTGATGAGGCCCGGCGTGGTGATGAGGTCGGTGATGCCCTGCACGCCCTGGAGCAGCACCTCGTCGGCCATCTTGAAGGCGTTGACCATCGACGTCTTCTCGTTGGACACCGTGAGGAGCCGGTCGTTGGGGATGACGATGAGGGTGTCGACCTTCTCCTTGAGCTTCTGGATGCCCTGCTCGGCCTGCACGGCCCGGCGCCGGCCCTCGAAGGAGAACGGGCGGGTGACGACGCCGATGGTGAGCGCACCGAGGCTCTTGGCGATCTCGGCCACGACCGGCGCGCCGCCCGTGCCGGTGCCGCCACCCTTCCCGGCGGTGATGAACACCATGTCCGCGCCCTTGAGGATCTCCTCGATCTCGTCGCGGTGCTCCTCCGCCGCCTGACGGCCGACCTCGGGATCGCTGCCGGCGCCGAGGCCGCGGGTGAGCTCGCGGCCGATGTCGAGCTTGGCGTCCGCGTCGCTCATCAGCAGGGCCTGGGCGTCGGTGTTGACGGCGATGAACTCGACGCCCTTGAGCCCCGCGTCGATCATTCTGTTGACGGCGTTGACGCCGCCACCCCCGATACCGACCACCTTGATCACGGCCAAGTAGTTCTGTGGATTGCCGGCCATGGGTCGTGCCACCTCACATTCAGGGGTTCACCGGGGAGAACTAGCCCCCACTCGGACCGCCATTGCACCCGGGCGGGTCGCCTGAAACTACCAAGGCCGGAGCCCCCCTCGACACCGGCTCAATGTCAAGTTAAGGTCGATACTTTTCCTCAACCTCTGGTAGTTCTCCGCAGACTACGAACACCTCTGGTCACGGGTCAAGGCCGGACTTCCGGGAACCCGGACATCCAGCGTTTCCAAGCAGGACATATCCACGTCGGAAAGAATCGTCTTGACCGCCGTGACCTTGGCCTCCAGCTGCTCGGTCGAGCCGAAGCGGACGGAGCCACCGTCCACCAGCGCGGCGTCGAGATCCGTGGACACGGAGACCACCATCCCGGGCAGGCGCTCACGCAGCGCGGTCGCAACCTCCAGAGCGTCCCGAGCGTCGCCCGACAGCCGCTCCCCCTCGGCCACCCGGCCCCCGATGCCGGTCAGCACCAGCGGCGCGCCGTCCGCCGCCGGATCGGCGGCGGGGGCCCACGGCTCGATGCTGAGCACCCGGCCACGGGTGTCCACCAGGGCGGCGCGAGCCTCCGTGACCTGCACGACTGCCGCCACCGAGCGCTCGGTGACCCGGATCCGCACGGTCGCGGGCCAGTCCCGCGTCACCTTGGCCCGGTCCACCCAGGGCAGCTCCTCGACCCGCCGGGCGATCGCTCCCGGGTCCACGCCCACCAGGGGGGCGTCCGGAGCGATGGCCGCGGCCCGCAGCACCGCCCGCTCGGGCGTGTGGTCGATGCCCGCCACCGTGACCCGGTCCACGTCCAGCAGGGGCGACTGCGTGGCCGCCATGGCGGCCACGCCCAGCGCGAGCGCGCCCAGCACCAGCGTGGCGCGCTTCAGGCGGCGACGGCCCTCGCCCTTGCGGACCGCGATGCGCCGCCGGCGCATGCGGGGGTCGACCGTGAGCGCCGGCGACACTGTCGGCGACGCTGCGGGCGCAGCCTCGCCACCGTCGCCTTTGGTCTCAGCTACAGGTTCAGGCTTGTCGTCGGGAGTTTCGTCATCCGCCATGGACTTTCAACCCTCGATCTCGGCTTGAGAGTCAGCCGGGAAGCCCACCATCCGGGTCTCGGGCACCAGCTCGACGCCGGTCGCCTCCGCCACCCGCCGGCGCACCTCCGTCATGAGCGCCCAGACGTCATCGGCCGAGCCGCCGGGGTCGGCCTGGAAGAAGTTGGCGTGCTTGGTCGACACCGAGGCCGTGCCCCGGCGCAGTCCCTTGCACCCCGACGCGTCGATCAGCCTCCCGGCCGAGTCGCCCGGCGGGTTGGTGAACACCGAGCCCGCGTTCTGGCCGCCCGGCTGGTTGGCCCGGCGCCACGCCACGATCTCCGACAGCGTCCGCTCCCCCGCGGCCCGGTCGCCCACGGCCAGGCCCACGGTGGCCGCCACCACCACCTGCGCCGGCTCCACGGCCGACCGCCGGTAGCCGAGGGCCAGGTCGGCGGCCGGCACCGTGCGGGCCGCGCCCCCGGCGCCCAGGTCGACGATCTCGGCGGAGACCAGGCTGGCCGCCATGTCGGAGCCGTGGCCGCCGGCGTTCATGCGCACCGCGCCGCCGACCGACCCCGGCACGCCCACGGCCCACTCGAAGCCCGTCAGGCCCGCCCGCACGGTGTGGCGGGCCACCACTGGTAGGGCGGCGGCGCCGCCGGCTCGCACCCGGGTGCCGGCGACGTCGACTCCGGCGAAGGCGTCGCCCAGCACGACAGCCACGCCCCCGAAGCCGGCCTCGGCCACCAGCAGGTTGGACCCCTTGCCCACCACCAGCACGGCGAGGCCGGTCTCCGCCACCGCCGCGGCCACCGCGGCCAGGTCCTCGGCCGAGCCGGCCTGGACCAGCAGCGCCGCCGGTCCCCCGACCTTGTAGGTGGTGAACGGGCCGAGCGCCATGTCCCGGCGGGCCCGGTCGCCGAGGAGGGTGGCGGCCCGCTCCACGGCCTCGGGCCCGGGGCTCACGCCCTCGCCTCCAGGCGGGACACGATGCGGGGCGGCAGCGTGGTCAGGTCCCCCGCCCCCAGCGTCAGGCACAGGTCGCCGGGCCGCAGCACCGAGCCCAGCCACAGCTCGACGTCGTCGAGGCCCGGCAGCCACGCCACGTGCGCCCACGGATGGGCGTCGAGCACCGCGTCCACCAGCAGCTTGCCGGTCACCCCCGGCCGGGGCGCCTCGCCCGCGGGGTAGACGCCGGTGATGGCGAGCAGGTCGGCGTCCACGAAGGCGTCGGCGAAGTCGCGCCACAGCGACTCGGTGCGGCTGTAGCGGTGGGGCTGGAACACCGCCACCACCCGGGCCCACGGGCCCCAGGCCGCCGCCGCCAACGCCGCGGCCACCTCGGTGGGCAGGTGGTCGTAGCTGTCCACCACGGTCACCCCGGCCGCCTCGCCTCGCAGCTCGAAGCGGCGGGCCACTCCGGTGAACCCGGCCAGGGCGGCGGCGCCCTCGGCCAGGGGCACGCCCCGGGTGTGGGCCGCGGCCAGAGCGGCGGTGGCGTTGCGGGCGTTGTGGACCCCGGGCGCGGCGGGTACCACCACCTCGACCCGCTCGCCCGCGTGCTCGACCGTGAAGCGCACTCCGCTGCCCGCGGGGGCGGGATCGAGCACGCGGTAGTCGGCGCCCTCGGCCAGGCCGTAGGTGAGCGGCGTGGCCGCGGCCTCGACCAGCCGGCGGGAGCCCTCGTCGTCGGCGCACAGGACGGTCGGGCCCGGGACCGCGGCCACGAAGCGGCGGAACCCGTCGCGCAGCGCGGCCTCGCCGCCCCAGTTCTCCAGGTGGTCGGGCTCGACGTTGGTGACCACCGCGGTGCCCGCCCCGAGGGCCAGGAAGGTGGCGTCGCTCTCGTCGGCCTCGACCACCAGCGGGCCGGCCCCGCCCCAGGCCGCACTGCGGCCCAGCTGGGCGATGCGGGCGCCCACCACCCAGCCCGGGTCCCGCCCGGCGCCGGCCAGCACGGTGGCCAGCAGGGCGGAGGTGGTGGTCTTGCCATGGGTCCCGGCCACCGCCACCGTGTCCCGCCCCGCGCACAGCGCGGCCAGCGCTGCGGCCCGGTGGGCGACGGCCGTCCCCCGCTCCCGGGCCGCCACCACGTCCGGGTCGTCGGCCGGGGTGGCGGTGGAGGTGATGACCGCTTCGACCTCGGGGTCCAGCGGCGGCCGCTCGGCACCGGTGGTGACGGCCACGCCCAGGCCGGCCAGCAGGGCGAGGAACGGTGTGTCCGCCGCCGGGTCGTGGCCGCTGACCCGGTGGCCGCTCTCGGCCAGCAGCGTGGCCACCGCGCTCATCCCCGCCCCGCCCACGTTGGTCACGTGCAGGCGGCGCGGGCGGGACAGGTCGATGACCTCGACCACGGCGGCCTCAACCACGGGCGTGGGCCTCCACCAGGGCGGCGATGTCGTCGGCGGCCGCGGGCCGGGCCGCGGCCCGGGCGGCGGCGGACATGGCCGCCAGCCGGTCGGGTGCGGCCAGCAGCGCGTCGACCTCGTCCACCAGCCGGGCGCCGTCCAGCTCGGCGTCGGGCACCACCACCGCGGCCCCGGCCTCGGCCATGTGGCGGGCGTTGGCCGTCTGGTGGTCGGCGGTCACGAACGGGGACGGGACCAGCACCGCGGGCAGGCCCGCGGCCAGCAGCTCGAAGCTGGTGCTCGCCCCCGACCGGCAGACCGCGACGTCGGCCGCGGCCAGCGACGTGGGCATGTCGTCGTCGTAGCGCAGCGCCTCGTAGCGCAGCGGCGCCGCGGACGTGATCGGCGGGCCCCCTCCGGTGATCTCGTCCCAGTCCCGCTCGCCCACCAGGTGGCGCAGCATGGAGGTCGTGCCGGCCGGCCCAGCGCCGGGCCGCGTCCACCGCCGCCTGGTTGATCCGCAGCGCCCCCAGCGAGCCCCCGAAGATCAGGACCAGGCGCCGGCCCGCCTCGACGCCGAGCTTGGCCCGGGCCGCCTCCCCGTCGCGGGCCCGGTCGATGGCCAGCACCGCGGGCCGGACCGGGTTGCCGGTGACCACCGCCCGGGGCAGGGGCGTGCCCGGGAACGACACCGCGCACGCCTTGGCGAACCGGCTGACCAGCCGGTTGGCCGCCCCGGGCGTGGCGTTCTGCTCGGCCACCACGATGGGGATGCGGCGCAGCGCCGCGGCCAGGGCGCAGGGGACGCTGGCGTAGCCGCCCACCGACACCACCACCCGGGGCCGGCGCCGGCCCACCAGGCGCCAGGCGCGGCCGAAGGCGACCGCCAGCGCCCCCAGAGACTTCACGTTCTGCCAGCTCAGCTTGCGCTGCAGGCCCCGGCCCGGCAGCAGGGTCAGCTCGAAGCCGGCCTCGGGCACCAGGCGGGCCTCGATGCCCCGCTCGCTGCCCACCAGCTCGATGGTGGAGCGCTTGTGGCCCCGGTCCACCAGCGCCCGGGCGATCGCCAGGGCGGGCTGCACGTGGCCGGTGGTACCGCCCCCGGCGATGAGGGCGTAGCACTGGCGGGCGTGGGCCGCGCCCGTGCTCACTGCCGGGCCTTCGGGGCGCTGTCGGTCGCCTGGCGGGCCACCGACAGCAGCAGCCCGGCCGCGGCCATGCCGAACACAAGGGACGACCCGCCCGCGCTCACGAAAGGCAGGGGGACGCCGGTGATGGGCAGGATGCCGATGACGGCCCCGATGTTGACGAACGCCTGCACGCAGAACCACGACGTGACGCCCACGGCCAGAAGCAGCCCGAAGCGGTCGGGGGCGTGCAGCGCGATGCGGATCCCCACCACCGCCAGCAGCACGAACAGCCCGACCACCGCAGTGGCGCCCACCAGGCCCAGCTCCTCCCCGATCACCGCGAAGATGAAGTCGGAGTGGGCGAGGGGCAGGAAGCCCCACTTGGCGGTGCCCGCCCCCAGGCCCTTGCCGGCGAAGCTGCCCTCGGCCAGGCCCACCATGGACTGGATGTTCTGGTAGCCCTTGTCCATGGGGTCGGCCCACGGGTCGAGGAAGGCCAGCACCCGCGCCCGCCGGTAGGGGGCGGCCAGCGCCAGTGCGGTGGCGGCGCCGATCCCGAAGGTCGACCACCGGGCCAGCGGGCCCAGCGGGGCGCCGCCCACGTAGCACATGGTCAGCGCGATGGCGGCCAGCACGATGGTGGTGCCCAGGTTGGGCTCCAACATCACCAGTGTGGCCATGGCCGCCAGCACCACGATCACCGGCCGCAGCGTGGCCCGGGGGTTGTGCATGTAGGCGGCCCGCCGGGCCAGCAGGTCCGCCACCCACATGAGCAGCGCCAGCTTGGCCATCTCCGAGGGCTGGAAGGTGAGCGGGCCGACGCCGATCCAGCGGGTGGCGCCCCGGGTGCCGGTGCCGATGGCCAGCACGACCGCCAGGAGGGCCAGGGCCACCAGCACGAACGGCCCCGACAGCCGGCGCCAGCGGTGGTAGTCGACCTTGGCCATCACCACCAGGGCCACCGTGCCCAGCGCGGCCCAGGCCGCCTGGCGGGACACGAAGTACCAGGACGAGCCGTACTCGTCCAGCGCCACCACCGACGACGCCGACATCACCATGACCAGGCCCAGCAGGTTGAACACCGCCACCAGGAAGGCCAGGGCCAGGAACAGGCGTGAGCCGCCCGACCCGGGCGCGGGCACGTCCGCGGTGGGATGGCGCCGGCGGGACTCGGTGACGGTGCTCACCGCACCACCTCGGGGCGCGCATCTCCGCCTGGCGACCGCATCGCTCCAGCCTCGCCCACCGGCGCCCGCAGGTGGGGGACGGTCACCCCGTGACCCCGGCCGTGATGGAGTCGGCGTAGAACACGCCGAGCGCCACCGCCATGGACAGGATGGCGAGGATCCAGAAGCGGATGATCACCGTGGTCTCGGGCCAGCCGCCCAGCTCGAAGTGGTGGTGGACGGGCGCCATGCGGAACACCCGCCGGTGGAACAGCCGGAAGCTGCCCACCTGCACGATCACCGACAGGGTCTCGAACACGAACAGCGCCCCCACGATGGGCAGCAGGAGCATCACGTTGAGGGTCAGGGCCAGCGTGGCCAGCCCGGCCCCGACGGCCAGCGCCCCGGTGTCGCCCATGAAGACCTGGGCCGGCGGCGCGTTCCACCACAGGAAGCCGGTGATCCCGCCCACCATGGCCGCGGCGATCACCGCCAGGTCGAGGGCGTGGTTGACCTCGTACACCTCGGGATGGCGGAAGGCCCAGAACGCCACCACCGTCATGGTGATGAAGGCGTAGATGGAGGACCCGGCGGCCAGGCCGTCCAGCCCGTCGGTGAGGTTGACCGCGTTGGTGGTCGCGGCGATGAGCAGCACGGCCAGCAGCACCCAGCCCACGGACGTGAGGTTCCAGCCCGGCTGGTCCCAGCGGGTGAAGCTGACCGTGGTCTCCTGGTCGGTCCAGGCCACGCAGGCCACCGCGAAGCCGAGCGCCACCAGCAGCAGGCCGCCCATCTTGGCCCGCTTGGACAGGCCCAGGTTGCGCTCGTGGCTGACCTTGACCCAGTCGTCGAACGCCCCGACGACCGCGGCACCGGCGATGGCCAGCATGACCAGGACGCCGGTCCGGGTGAACACGAGGCCGCCGCGGATGTGGGCGGCGGCGTAGCCCGCCACGGCCGCCACCACGATGGCCACCCCGCCCATGGTGGGGGTGCCGGCCTTGGTGATGTGGCCGTCGGGGACGTCCTCGTGGATGGGCTGGCCGACCTTGTGGTCGCGCAGCCAGCCGATGAGGTAGCGGGTGCCGAGCAGCGACAGCACCAGGCTGATGCCGCCCGCGATGAGGAGGGAGACCACTTAGCAGGGGCCTTTCGTCGCCAGGGCGCGCGCGATGGCCGCGCGGGCGACGGCGCGGTCGTCGAAGGGGATGGTGCGGTCGCCGATCACCTGGGTCGTCTCGTGTCCCTTGCCCGCGATGAGGACGACGTCGCCGGGCCCGGCCCGGTTCACGGCCGCCTCGATGGCGCGGCGCCGGTCGGGGTCGATCTCGACCGGCGAGGAGGCGGGCATGCCCGCGTGCACGTCGTCGATGATGGCCAGCGGATCCTCCGAACGCGGGTTGTCGGACGTGAGCACGACCTGGTCGGCAAGGCGGACGGCCACCTCCCCCATGACCGGGCGCTTGGCGGTGTCGCGGTCCCCCCCACAACCGAACACCACCGTGAGGCGCCCATCATGGCTCACCAACTCGCGGGCGGCGCGCAACGCCTGGTCGAGGGCGTCGGGCTTGTGGGAGTAGTCGACGATCACCGTGAAGGGCTGGCCCACGCTCACGGTCTCGAACCGCCCGGGCACCGGGGGCGCGGCGGACAGCCCGGCCGCGATCACGCCGGGCTCCAGGCCCAGGGTCGCGGCCGTGGTCGCGGCCCCGACCGCGTTGGCCACGTTGAACCGCCCGGTGAGCGCCAGGTCGACCCGCTCGCCCCGCCAGCGGAACGACGCCCCCGCGGGCCCCAGCTCCACGTCGGCGGCATCGGCCAGGCCGTAGGGGTGCAGGGCCAGCTCGCCCCGGGCCGCCAGGGACGCGAGCAGGCGCCGGCCCCAGGGGTCGTCGGCACACACGACGGCGTGATCGGTGAAGGCGGGCGTGAAGAGGCGCGACTTGGCCGCGAAGTAGTCCTCCATCGTGGGATGGAAGTCGAGGTGGTCCTGGGACAGGTTGGTGAACACCCCGGCCGCGAAGCGGGTGGCGTCGACCCGGTGCAGCTCGAGGCCGTGGGACGACACCTCCATCGCCACCGTGGCCAGGCCGGCGTCCCGGTGGCGGGCCAGCAGGGCCTGCAGCTCGGGGCCCTCGGGCGTGGTGCGGGCGCCCGACAGGGTCCCCACCACCGCGCACGGCCGGCCGGCGGCGGCGAACACCGACGCCAGCAGGTGGGTCATGGTGGTCTTGCCCGACGTGCCCGTCACCCCGACCACGGTGAGCGAGCGGGACGGGTGGCCCCAGAACGCCGCAGCCACGGGGCCCATGGCGGACCGCACGTCCTCCACCACCAGCTGCGGCAGGTCGACCTCCAGCACGTGGTCGACGACCAGCGCGGCCGCGCCTGCCGCCGCCGCGGCAGGGGCGAGGTCGTGGCCGTCCACCCGGCTGCCGCGCACGCAGCAGAACAGCGCGCCCTCGACCACCGCGCCCGTGTCGTGGACGACGGCGGTGAGGGCGGGGTCGCGGTCCGGGCCCGCGAGGCGGGCCCGGATGCCCTCGACCGCGCCGGCGAGGTGACGGAGGTGCACGGCGGTCAGTCCAGCAGGGGTGGCCCCTGCGCCGCAGGATCGACCGGAAGGGCGGCCGCCGCGTCCGGCGGCAATGAGACGGTGCCGCGTCCGGCGGGACTGGCGTGGCCGCCGCGTCGGCACGGCGGCGTGGTCGCCGTCGGGTCGGGAAGGAGCGTCGTCGTGGTGGGCGGGACGGTGGTGGGGCCGGCGGCGGGCGTGGCCCGCACCCGCTCGGGCTCGGGCCGCAGCGGCGCCCGCACCGGGGCGGTCGCCGGGGGCACTCCGATCAGGCGCAGCGCGTGCCGGCCGATCTCGGCGAACGCCGGAGCCGCCACCTGCGCCGCGTAGGGCGACGTCGTGGGCTCGTCGATGACCACGATGATCGACAGCTTCGGGTCCTCGGCCGGGAGGAAGCCGGCGAAGGTCGAGATGTAGTGGTAGTTGCCGGCCTCGTCCTCGTAGCCGCCGGTGGGCTGGGGCTTGCGGGCCGTGCCGGTCTTGCCGGCGGCGGTGTAGCCGTCGATGGCGGCCGCCTGCCCGGTGCCCGACGTGATCACCTGGGTCAGCATGGCACGCAGCTGGGCGGCCGTCGTCGGGCGACACCACCCGGTGGGACCGGCCGGGCCCCACCTCGTGGCGCTCGCCGTCCTCGTCCACCGTGGCCCTGACCAGGGCGGGCGGGACGTAGACGCCGTCGTTGGCGATGACGTTGTAGGCGAAGAGCATCTGCATGGCGGTGACCGAGATCCCCTGGCCGATGGGGATCGAGCCGATGGACGTGCCCGACCAGTCGTCCACGTCGAGCAGCTCGCCGCTCTCCTCGTGCGGCAGGCCGAGCCCGGTCGAGCGCCCGAACCCGAAGCGGCGAAGGTACTCGTCCACCTTGGTCGGCCCCAGCTGCTGGGCCAGCTTGATGGTGCCCACGTTCGACGACTTGGCGAGGATGTCGGTGACGGTCAGGCTGCCCGCGTGGGAGTCGTAGTAGGTGTGGTCGGCCACCTGGAGGGCGCTGGGCACCTGCACCACCGTCTCCGGCGTGACCAGGCCCTCCTCCAGCGCCCCGGCCAGCGTGATCATCTTGTTGACCGAGCCGGGCTCGTAGTTGGCGGTGACGGCCAGGTCGTTGCCGGTGTTGCCCACCACCCCGGTCGCCGGGTTGGTCTGCACGTTGGCCAGGGCCAGGATCTCGCCGGTCTCGGGGTTGCTGACCACCGCGATGCCGCCCTGGGCGCCGGTGGAGGCCACCTGGCCGGCCAGGATGTTCTCCACCGCGTACTGGAGGCTGCCGTCCACGGTGAGCACCAGGTCGTCGCCCGGCACCGCGGGATCGATCTGGTGGCGGCCGGCGGGGATGGTGCGCCCGTCGGGGTCGCGCTCGACCAGCAGGCGCCCGGGCCGGCCCGAGAGCTGGTCGTCGTAGGCCTCCTCCACGCCCGACAGGCCGTCCCCGTCCACGCCCACCTGCCCGAGCAGCGCCCGGGCCACGTCGCCCGCGGGGTTGAAGCGGGCCTGCTCCTCGTAGAGCAGCACCCCGTCGATGTCGAGCGCCCGCACCCGGTCGGCCACGTCGTCGCCCACCTGGCGGGCCAGGTACACGAAGCGCCCCTCGCTCTCCAGGGCCGCCAGCACCGCGGCCGGGTCCTGGCCCAGGGCCACGGCGAGCAGCGGGGCCGCGCCCGCCGGGTCGGCGATCACGCTGGGGTCGGCCGCGATGGTCGTCTGGGGGATGGAGATGGCCAGGTCGTTGCCGCCCCGGTCGAAGATCGAGCCCCGGCCGCCCGCCAGCTCGATGGGCTGGATGCGCTGCTCCTCGCCGTAGGCCACGTAGCGGTCCGACCCGAGCACCTGGACGTACGCCAGCCGCACCACCGCCACCCCGAACAGCAGCACCACCACGACCAGCAGGCCGAGGGCGCGGCGCCGGGGATCGGCGGAGCCGGCGGTGCGGGACCCGGCGCCCGTGCGCCGGGTCTGGGTCCCGGTGCGGCGGGGCGCCCCGGCGTCGCGGCGCCGGGACGGTCCCTTGCCCTTGGCGGTCCCGGCGCTGCGCCGGGCGCGGGTCGTGGTGCCCTTGGTGGCGCTGCCCTTGGTGGTGGCGGGGCGGCGGGAACGGCTCGACGAGGCGGGGGGCTGCCGCGAGCCGCTCCGCCCCGTCATGGAGCGGCCTCGAGGTAGGGCTTGACCCGGGCCGCGCTGGTGTCCGTCGACTCGGGGACGTCGGCGGGCTCGCCCGCGGGCGCGGGCTCGTCGGGGGTGAGCCACTCGACCTCGCCGGGCGGCACCATGCCCAGCGTCTGCTGCGCCTCGGTGGCGATGCGCTGGGGCGACTCGAGCTGGGCCACCTCCAGGCGCAGCTCCTCGTAGCGGGCCTGCTCCTCGGCCACCCGGTCGTCGAGGCGGTCGACGTTGGCCTGGTTCTGGATGAGCAGGGCGTGGCTGGCCGCCACCCCGAACAGGGCGACGAAGGCCAGCACGGTCAGGATCACCCCGAACCGGGGGCTGAGCGACAGCCCCAGGCCCGCCCGCGGCGGGCGCACCACCCGCAGGTGGCGGCGCCGGGGCTCGGCCTCGGTGCGGCGGCGGGGCAGCGCCCCCGGCAGGCCCACGACTCGGATTCCGGCCATCACGCCACCTCCGGCAGCTTCTCGACGGCGCGGAGGCGGGCCGCCTCGGCGCGGGGGTTGGCGGCCACCTCGGCCTCGGACGGGCGCCAGGCGCCGCGCCGCAGCAGCCGCACGGTGGGGTGCACGTCGGGCGGCACGGGCAGGTGCGACGGGCCGGTCCAGCCGCCGGCCTCGGCGTGGCGGAACCGGTCCTTGACGATGCGGTCCTCGCCCGAGTGGTAGGCGATGGCGACGCAGCGGCCCCCGGGGACCAGCGCGTCGATGGCGTCGTCGAGCGTCGCCGGCAGGATGGCCAGCTCGTCGTTGACCGCGATGCGGATGGCCTGGAACGTGCGCCGGGCGGGATGGCCGCCGCGGCGGCGGGCCGGCGCCGGCACCGCGTCGCGCACGATCTCGGCCAGCCGGTCGGTGGTGGCGATGGGCCGCTGCGCCACGATGGCACGGGCGATGCGCCGGGCGTAGCGCTCGTCGCCGTAGGCGCGCAGCAGGCGCGGCCAGCTCGGCCTCGTCGGCCCCGTTGACCAGGTCGGCCGCGCTCGGCACCCGGGTGGGGTCCATGCGCATGTCCAGCGGTCCCTCGGCCCGGTAGGAGAAGCCCCGCTCGGGCCGGTCGAGCTGGGGCGAGCTCACCCCCAGGTCGAACAGCGCACCGCTGGCGCCCTCGACCCCGCGCTCGGCCAGCACGTCGGCCAGGCTGTCGAACCGGGCGCGGTGCACGGCCGCCCGGTCGCCGAAGCGGGCCAGGCGGGCCGATGCCGCCGCCACCGCGTCGGGGTCCTGGTCGAGGCCGACCAGGGAGAGGTGGGGGTGGGCGTCGAGCAGCGCCTCGGCGTGGCCGCCACCGCCGACGGTGGCGTCGACCACGACGCCGGGCGGCACCGGGCCGAACAGCTCGACCACCAGGTCGACCAGCACCGGCCGGTGCGAGAACGACGGTGCCGCCCCGCTCACCGGCCGGCCTCCCGGGACGGGCGCGCCGAGTGGCAAGCGGAGTTGGAGCCTGGGGTCGCGCCGGCGGGGGCCGGGGCGAGCGGGGCGGCACCGGTGTCGTGGGGGACGGTCACAGCTTGAGATCCCTGGCGGCCTGGCGGACGGCGGCGTCGGGGCCCTCGGGGATGGCGCCCATGCGCCGGTCCCAGCGGTCGCGGGACCACACGCCGATCCGGTGGCGGGCACCGACCACCATGACCGGGCCGGCGAGGTCGGCGAAGGCCCGCAGCGAGCGGTGGACCACGATGCGGCCCTGGCCGTCGGGCTGGACGGGGAAGGTGGAGGCCACGAACGCCTCGGCCGCCTCCTCCGACACGAGGCCGAGGGCGACGCCGTCGTCCCAGCGGGCGAACACCGCGTCCATCTCGTCGTCGGGCCACAGGCCCAGGCAGCCGTCGAGCGGCCCGAGATAGGCGCCGGCGGCCAGGCGGGGGCGGAAGGGCGAGGGCAGGACCAGGCGGCTCTTGTCGTCGACCGAGTGGTCGAACGAGCCGGTGAAGAGCCGGGGCCCGGCCGGGCGCGCCGGAGCGGCGACCGCACCGCCGGCGGCCGGCTCGGCTCCCGTGCGGGGGGCCTCGGGCGCTCCACTGCTCTCCACTTCGTGGGAAAGTACCCCACTACGCCCCCCTGAACAAGGCATTCGCCCACGTCAGGGCAGGCGCGAGCACGAACTGGCGTTCGTCCGGATCAGGCCGGGAGGCGGGCCAGCAGGGCGTCGACCAGCTCGGCCGGCGAGCGGCCGGTGCCGGCCGCGGCCCCCTCGACCGCGCGGCGGCCGTCGCCGTCGAGCGCCAGCAGCCGCATCAGCGGGTCCGGCTCCCAGGCGGTGTAGGCCGCGCACTGGAACCGGGCCGCGGCCCGGGTGCGGCGCTGGCTGATGCCCACCAGCTTGCGCCGGTCCGGGGTGGTCACCTCGCCCGCCCCCACGGTGGCGAAGCACACCAGCCGCCCCAGCGGCCCGCAGGCCAGGGCGCCCTCGTGGACCTCGCTCGGCGCCACGCCCAGGTCCGCCAGCGCGCCCTGCCAGGCCCCGCCCAGCCACCGGGCGGCCCGGCCCACATCGTCGTCCCACAGGGCGTCGCCCGGCGGGCACGATCACGTCCACCCACGCCGTGGTCGCGGGCACCACCAGCACCACCCCGCCGCCCGAGCGGCGCCGCACCACGTCCACGCCGAGGGCCTCGGCCGCGGCCCGGTCCACCAGCTCGGGGCCCTGGGTCGAGCCCAGCACCAGCGCCGGGCGCTCGGCCTCCAGCACCCACACCGCCCGCCCGGGATCCTCCGGCACCGGCTCGGCGTGCAGCGCGGCGGCCGGGCCCGCCAGCCGCCGGACGTCCCAGCCGCCGGCGGCGCGGCTCACGCCGCGATCTGGAGGTACGGGGTCCAGGTGTCGGGCACGGGGCCGACCGCGTAGGCCAGCCAGCTCGTGCCCCGGGGGGCGTGCGGCGGCCGGTGCAGCCGCATCGAGGTCTCCTCGAGCAGCCGGTCGCGCTTGCGCACGTTGCAGGGACGGCAGGCCGCCACCACGTTGTCCCACGTGTGGCCGCCGCCCCGGCTCCGGGGCACCACGTGGTCGATGCTCTCGGCCGGCCCGCTGCAGTACTGGCAGCGGTGGTTGTCGCGGGCGAACACCGACCGGCGGTTGAGCGGCGTGTTCCAGCGGTACGGCACCCGCACGAAGCGGCGCAGGCGCACGACCGACGGGACCGCGATCACGAGGCGGGCGGAGTGCATGAGCGCTTCGCTGGCGTGCAGCATCTCGGCGGTCTCGCCCAGCACGAGCACGACCGCCCTGCGGTCGCTGACGACGCAGAGCGGCTCGAAGGTGGCGTTGAGCACGAGCGCCCGACTCATCGCCGCAACGCTACAAGCGCCGGACCACATCGGGTCGGCACTTTGTGCAAGTGCAATACGGGCTCAGGCCCGGCCCAGCGAGCGGCACCATCGCAGGTAGGTCACGATGTCGTCCGGCTCCGGCGGCCGGTCGCCGGTCCCGCCGTACGCGGTCTGGAGCCGGAAGCGCAGGTACTCCGGCGACGGCAGGGGCAGGAACGGCGACCGCCGCCACCACCCCGGCGCCGCCAGCACCAGAGCCTGGCGGGCCCCCGTCAGCCACAGCGAGGGACGCCGCGCCACCGCCACAGCCGCCGCCAGCGCCCAGCGGCGCTCGGCTCCGCTCGCCGCCTCAGCCATCCGCCGCGCCGGACAGGTCCCGGCCGAGGCCGTGCCAGCCCACGGCGGCCGCGCCGACCAGCGGGCCCTCGTCGCCCAGGCCCACGGGCACGATGCGGGCGCCCCGGGCGTACACGATGCGCGAGCGGGAGTCGAGCTCGGCCTGGGCCGCCTCGAAGAAGGGCGCGCCGAATCCCAGCGCCACCGAGCCGCCCACCACGGCCAGGCGGAGGTCCAGCAGGTTGACGACCGACGCCACCGCCCGGCCCACCAGCATGCCGGTGCGGCGGCGCACGTCCTCCCCCACCGCCTCCGGATCGAGGCCTCCGGCGGCCAGGATCGACGGGCCCGACGCCTGGGCCTCCAGGCAGCCCCGGGCCCCGCAGGCGCACACGCGCCCCTCGGGCTCCACGATGACGTGCCCGATGTGGCCGGCGTTGCCGTCGGCCCCGTCCAGCAGGCGGCCGTCGACCACGATGCCGCCGCCCACCCCGGTCGAGACCACCATGGCGATGTAGTTGCGCTCGCCCCGGGCCGCGCCCACCCAGCCCTCGCCCCGGGCCAGGGCCTTGGCGTCGTTGTCGACGAACACCTCGAGCCCGGTCAGCTCGGCCAGGCGGCCCCGCAGCGGGAAGTCCCGCCATGCCGGGATGTTGAGGGGCGACACGGTGACCCCGCCGCGAGCCATCGGCCCGCCGGAGCCCACGCCCACCACCGCCTCGTCGCCCCGCCGGGTGGCGGCGACCAGGTCGACCAGCGTGCCCCACATGACCTCGGCCCCCTCCTGGCCGGGGGTCGGGGCGGTGTGGCGGTCCTCGAGGCGGCCCTCCGCGTCGACGCGGGCCACCGCCAGCTTGGTGCCGCCGATGTCGATCGCCAGCGCCGTCTCCACTGGCGGCTGAACCTAACGCGCCCTGCCGTCGTCAGCTTCACGCAAAGAGGGCGTAACCTGACGAGGCTCACCCAGACGACGGAGGGAGACCGAGGCTGTGGCCAGTACTGAGACCGCGGCGCCCCGGGGAGCAACCTTCTCCGACTACTACGACAGGATCGCCCACAACATCGAGCGCGTCATCCAGGGCAAGCGCGACGTGATCGAGCTGGTCCTGCTGTGCCTGGTGTCCGAGGGGCACCTGCTCTTGGAGGATGTTCCGGGCGTGGGCAAGACCAACCTGGCCAAGTCGCTGGCGACCTCCATCGAGTGCAGCTTCGGCCGGGTGCAGTTCACCCCCGACCTGCTGCCTTCCGACGTGGTCGGCCTCACGGTGTGGAACCGGGGCGAGAACAGCTTCGACTTCCGGCCCGGGCCGGTGTTCAACAACATCGTCCTGGCCGACGAGATCAACCGGGCGTCCCCGAAGACCCAGGCCGCGCTGCTCGAGGCCATGGCCGAGGACCAGGTGACGGTGGATGGCAAGACCTACCCGCTGGGCCAGCCGTTCATGGTCATCGCCACCCAGAACCCCATCGAGCACGAGGGCACCTACCCGCTGCCCGAGTCCCAGCTGGACCGGTTCCTCATGCGGGTGTCGGTGGGCTACCCCTCCCCCCACGCCGAGCTCGAGATCCTCGACGCCCACGGTGACCACGACCCGTTCCGCGACATCGGGCCGGTGGTGGCCGCCTCGGACGTGGAGCGCCTGGCCCTGGCCACCCGCCAGGTCCACGTGGCGCCCAGCCTCAAGGCCTACCTGGTCGACGTGGCCCAGGCCACGCGGCGCAGCTCGCACCTGGCGCTGGGCGTGTCGCCCCGCGCCACCCTGGCGCTCCAGCGGGTGGCCAAGGCGCGCGCCGCGGCCGAGGGCCGCAACTACGTCCTGCCCGACGACGTCAAGGCGCTGGCCGTGCCGGTGCTGGCCCACCGCCTCATCGTCACCCCCGAGGCACAGCTCCAGGGCATCAGCCCGGCTGACGCCCTCGCCGAGGTGCTGCGGGCCGTGCCGGTCCCGGCGGCGCACTGAGGCGTGCGAGGGTGCTGACCCGCCAGGGCTGGCTCTGCCTCTGGGGTGGGATCGCGCTGCTGGGGCTCGCCCGGCTGCTGGGCATCGGCGAGCTCTACGTGTTCGGCGCGGTGGCCCTGGGGCTGCTGGCCGTGGCCCTGCTGTACGTGCGGTTGACGCGCCTCGACCTCCAGGTCGACCGGGGCGTCCACCCCTCGCACGTGCACGCGGGCCAGCTCAGCCGGGTCGAGGTCCGCATCCGCAACCTGCGTCGCACCGAGACGCCGGTCCTGCGGCTGCGCGACCCGGTGTCGGGCACCGCGGGCGCCGAGCTGCTGGTGCCCCCGCTCGACCAGGGTGCGGCCTCCACCGCTTCCTACCGGCTGCCCACCGAACGCCGGGGGCTGGTCCACGTCGGCCCGCTGCGGGTGGTGGTGAGCGACCCGTTCGGCCTCGCCCAGGTCCACACGGTGGCGGCGCCCAAGGTCGAGGTCACGGTGTACCCGGCGGTGGAGGACATCCGCCCGGTCCCCTTCACCACCGGCAACGACCCGCTGGCGGGCACGCTCCAGCCCCACGCCCTCGGCCGGGTGGGTGACGACTTCTACGCCCTGCGGCCCTACGTGGTGGGCGACGACCTGCGCCGCATCCACTGGCCCTCCACCGCCCGCCATGACGAGCTGCTGGTGCGCCAGCAGGAGCAGCCGTGGCAGGGCCGCACCACCGTGCTGCTGGACGTGCGCCGCGCCACCCACGACGCCGCCTCGTTCGAGGCCGCGGTGTCGTCCGCCGCCAGCATCGTGACCGCCAACGGCGCCCGCCGCGACCTGGTCCGCCTGGCCACCACCGACGGAGCCGACTCCGGCTTCGGGTCGGGGAGCGTGCACGTCCAGGCCCTGCTGGAGCACCTGGCGGTGGTCGAGCCCAGCGGCGGCGCCAGCCTGCGGGCCATGCTCGACCTGGTCAAGCGGGACGGCCAGGGCGCGCTGATCGTGGTGGTGGCGCAGGCCACCGGCGACGAGCTGCGGGCCACCGCCGGCCTGCGCCAGAAGTTCGGGCTGGTGGCGGTCGTGCGGGTCGACGCCGGGGCCCGCCAGGCCGTGGAGGCGCCCGGCTCGGGCGTCTCGGTCATCCGGGTCACCGCCGGCCTGCCCTTCGCCAAGGCCTGGGATCTGGCCATGTCCACGTCCCGGCGGGTCGGGCACCCGGTGGGGAGCGGGCAGTGAACGAGCGCAGTGAGAGACCCATGAGCACAGTGCATTGCTCGGCACGCAGTGCCGATTGCTCACTGGGTGCATCCCGAAGGGTGCGCCAATGAGCAAGCGAAGCGACCACCTGCTGCTGGCCAACGAGGCCGCCCTCTGCCTCGTCACCGTGTCGGCCATCGTGGGCATGCACCGGCTGTTCATCGACGGCTCGTACCGCGGCCCGCTGGTGGCCGCGGCCATCGTGGCGCACGTCAGCGTGGCCGCGCTGCGCCGGGCGCGGGTCCACCTGGTGCCGGCCGCCCTCGCCACGCTGGCGCTCGCCGTCATCTTCATCTCCTGGACCCGCTTCCCCGACACCACCCACTGGCTGCTGCCCACGGGCGACACGCTCACCAAGGCGGGCGACGACCTCCAGGCCGCCTGGCGCCTGTTCGGCAAGGTGCGGGCCCCCGCGCCGGTGGAGAACGGCTTCCTGGCCGTGAGCGTCGCCGCCGTCTGGCTCATCGTCTTCGTGGCCGACTGGGCCGCCTTCCGAGTCATGGCCACGTTCGAGGCCCTGCTGCCCGCCACCACCCTGTTCGTGTTCTCGGCCGCGCTGGGCGGCTCGGGCAGCCCGGTGGCCGGCGCGGCGCTGTTCGCCGGCTGCGCGCTGCTGTTCGTGCTGCTCCAGCGCACGTCCAACCAGGAGCGCACCTCGCGGTGGGCCAGCGAGCACCGGACCCAGGGCCGCTGGTCGCTGCTCGGCACCGGCGGCGCGCTCATCGGCATGGCCGTGATCGGCGGGGCCATCGCCGGTCCCCTGCTCCCCGGGGCGGACGACGACCCGCTGCTGGCCTGGCGCGACCTCACCCGGGACACGCCCACCCGCACGGTGCGCAGCCCCATGGTGCAGCTCCAGACCCGTCAGGTCGACCAGGGGAACGTCGAGCTGTTCACGGTCACCAGCCCGGAGCGTTCCTACTGGCGGCTGACCTCGCTGGAGACGTTCGACGGCGACATCTGGAAGTCGGCCTACAGCACCGACGACGCCGACGGCGAGCTGCCCCAGGCGCTCGACCCGGCGTCGCAGACCGAGACCGTCCACCAGACCTTCACCATCACCCAGCTTCGCTCGGTGTGGCTCCCGGCCGCCTTCGAGCCCCGCGCCATCGACACCGGCGACGACGACCAGCCCGCCGACTTCGACGAGCGGTCCAGCACCCTGCTGGTGGACCGCCGGGTGGACACGTCCGACGGCTACACCTACGACGTCGAGTCGGCCGTGCCCCACTGGACGGCAGACGAGCTGCGGGCGGCGTCACCCGAGGTCCCCGACGACGTCGACGACGTCTTCCTCCAGCTCCCCAGCAACTTCCCCGAGCGGGTGACGGACACCGCCCTGGAGGTCACCGCGGGCGGTGGCACCCCCTACGACAAGGCGCTCCTGCTCCAGAACTTCCTACGCAACAACTACGAGTACAACATCAATGTGGGCCCTGGCCACAGCAACCAGGCCCTGGAGACCTTCCTGTTCGGCACGAGGACGGGCTACTGCGAGCAGTTCGCGGGTGCCTTCGCGGCCATGGCCCGGGCCGCCGGCCTCCCCACCCGGGTGGCGGTCGGCTTCACCCCGGGGATCCAGGACCCCAACGACCCGACCGTGTACCGGGTGCGCGGCGTCCACGCCCACGCCTGGCCCGAGGTCTACCTGGGCGAGTACGGCTGGGTGCCGTTCGAGCCCACCCCCACCCGGGGGCCGCCCGGGGCCGGCGAGTTCCTGGGGGTCCAGGAGCGCCAGGAGGACGCGCCGGCGCCGCCACCAGCCCCGACGGCAACTCCGACCCCAACCTGGGCGACGGCTCGGGCAGCGAAGGGGACGTCTTTGCCGGCGACGTGCCCGACCTGCAGCTCGAGGGGGACGGCGGGGCCGGCAACAGCGACGCCGGGGCCGACGGCGGGCTGCTCCCCGGCCCGGTCAGGACCGCCCTCCAGATGCTGGGCATCGCCGTGCTGGCCTACGCGGTGATGGTGCCGCTGGTATTGCTGGCCCAGCGGGCGGCCCGCCGGCGACGGGCGTCCGCCCCGGCCGACAGGGTCCGGCTCGCGTGGCGCCTCGCGACCGAGCACGCCACCGATGCGGGCGTCAGCCTGCCCACGCTACCTGACACTGTCGGAGACGGCCGAGCGCCTGGCCACCGCCATGCCCACCACGGCCGACGCGGCCCGGGGCATGGCCCTCACGATGGAGCGGATCGCTTACGCGGAGCTGCCACCCACCGAGGAGGAGGTGGCCGTGGCCGAGGAAGGCTCGGCGACGGTGGTGGCCGAGGCGGAGCGCCGCCAGCCGTGGACGAGCCGGCTGCTGGAGCACTTCGACGTCCGGCGGCTGCGCCGCGGCCGTCCCGGCCGGCTGCTCGCCACCCACAGCCCCCGCTGAGGCGGACGCGCGCGCGTCACGCCGGCGGGGTGCAGGCGCGGTTGCGGGTCTGGCCCGGAGGCGGGCTACTCGTCGTCTTCGGGCTCGTCGCGCTTGAAGCGCTCGCGCACGCGACGGCCCGCGCCGCCGAGGGCGTCCCGCACGCCATTGGCCCGCACGGTGCGGGTCAGTTGGTCGAGCCCGGCCCGGCCCAGTTTGCGCAGGTTCCGCTCGAACACCAGCGCGCACGCCAGCATGAGCAGGAACCCGGCAAATGACAGCAGGTACGACGTGGACAGGCTGGCGATCAGGAACACGGCCCCGGCGATGAATCCGACCACCGCCCACTTCATGCGGCGGACGGTGTGGCGGTACAGCGTGGTCTCGCTGACCTCGCGCGCGAAGGACGGATCGTCCTCGTAGAACCGCTGTGCAATTTCCTGGAGGATGCGTTCCTCGTCCTCGGAAAGCGGCACCTCAGACCCCTTGTCGCCCGGCTGACCGAACCGGTGCGATCAAGTGTTCCACAGGGTCGAGCGAACGACAACGCGTGAATGCGGGAGAAATTGTCAATCTCGCGTCAACCGGGCGGCAACGGCCCGTCATCGGGGCCCCACTGACCGTCGCCCCGCCGCTTGACCCGCAGCCCGTCCCGGCCGACGGCGGCCGCGGGACCAATCGCGCCGGTCCCGTAGCGCTCCCGGATGGCGTCGATGGCGCCGCTGGCCTCGTCCCAAGCGGGGGCGCCGGCGTCGTCGAAGCTGAGCTGGCGGCCGGCCCCCTCCAGCAGCCCTGACACGGTCACGCCCAGCAGCCGCACGCCCGGGGACGGGTCGAGCCCGGCCAGCAGCGCCTGGGCGTGGCGGGTCACCGCCGGGCCGTCGTCCACCGGCGCCGCCAGGGTGATCGAGCGGGTCACGGTGCGGAAGTCGCCGAAGCGCACCTTCACCGTGACGGTGCGGGCCACCAGACCGGCGCGGCGCAGCCGCCAGGCCACCGCGTCGGCCATCCGGGCCGCCTCCCGGGCGAGCGTCTCGGGGTCGTGGTGGTCGTGCGCGAACGTCTCCTCGTGCCCGATGGACTTGAGCTTCTGGTCGGGCTCGACCGGGCGGGGATCGATGCCCCGGGCCAGCAGGCCCAGCTGGCGGCCGTTGGCCGCCCCCAGGGCGCCCACCAGCGCCGCGTCCGGCAGGTCCGCGATGTCGCCCACGGTCCGCACCCCCAGGCGCTCCAGCTTGGCCAGCGTGGCGGGCCCCACGCCCCACAGCGCCCGGGCCGGCAGCGGCCGCAGGAAGCCGTGCTCCTCGCCGGGCGCCACCACCCGCACCCCGGCGCCGGCGACCGGCCCGGTGGGCGACGCCCGGGGCTTGGCCGCCTCCGAGGCCAGCTTGGCCACCAGCTTGGTGGCGGCCACCCCGACCGAGCAGGTGAGCCCCTCCCCCTCGCTGACCTCCGCCCGGATGGCGCGGCCGATCTCGGCCCCCTCGCCGAACAGGCGCCGGGCCCCGGTCACGTCCAGGAACGCCTCGTCCAGGCTGAGCGGCTCCACCAGCGGCGTGTAGGAGCGGAAGATGTCCATGACCCGGCCGCTGACCTCGCCGTAGCGGTCGTGGTCGCCGGGCAGGAACACCGCCTGGGGGCACAGCCGCCGGGCCTGGGTGCTGGGCATGGCCGAGAACACCCCGTAGGCGCGGGCCTCGTAGCTGGCCGCGGCCACCACCCCCCGCTGGCCCGTTCCTCCCACCACCACCGGCCGGCCCCGCAGCTCGGGGCGGCGGAGCAGCTCGACGGACACGAAGAACGCGTCCATGTCCACGTGGAGGATGGTGCGGACGTCGCCCACAGGGCTCGGCCGTCAGCGCCGGGTCACGACCGCCCGCGCCGGATCGTCCCCGTCGACCAGGTAGCGGAAGCGCCGGGGCGCGTCCCAGCGCTCGGCCAGCCAGGCGCCCAGCGGCTCGCTGACCCACGGGCGGCAGGTGGCGAGGTGGTCGCCGCAGGCCCCGGGGTCGACGAAGGCGGCGTCGACCACGATGCCGTCGGGGTCGTCGACGCGCACCTCGCCGCTGTAGTCCACGGCCACGTGCGCCTCGACCCGCAGGTGCCAGCCCAGGCCCGGCGCCTGCACCTCGACCTCGTACACCGGGCCCTGCCAGGCGGACACGACCACGCCGGTCTCCTCCTCCACCTCGCGGGTGAGGCCGGCCAGGAGCGTCTCACCCTCGTCGATGACGCCGCCGGGCGGGCTCCAGTCGTGGTCGCCGTTGCGCCGCCGGTTGCGCACGAGCAGGAGGCCGCCTTCCCCGAGGATCAGGCCACCTCCCACCAGCCACTGTCGCATGCCGCACAGTGTGGCACCGTGGGCCGATGGAACCTCCCGCGTTGCACGCCAACGCACGGGCGGTGGTCGAGGCCGCCGCCGGCCTCGGGCTCGCCGTCGACGTGCGCGAGTTCCCCGACGGCACCCGCACGGCCGCCGACGCGGCCCGGGCCGTCGGAGTGGACGTCGGCCAGATCGTGAAGTCGCTGGTGTTCGCGGTGGACGGCGAGGTGGTCGTGGCCCTGGTGAGCGGGCCCAACCGGCTCGACGAGCGGCGGCTGGCCGAGGTGGCCGGCAACGGCGACGCCCCCGTGACCCGGCCCGACGCGGCCGGGGTGCGGGCGGCCACCGGCTACCCCATCGGCGGGGTCCCGCCCTTCGGGCACCCGCGCCCCCTGGCCACGTTCGTGGACGAGGACCTGCTGACCTACGACGAGCTGTGGGCCGCGGCGGGCACGCCCCGCCACGTCTTCCCCATCGCCCCCGCCGACCTGGTGCGGGTCACCGGCGGCCGGGTGGCCCCGCTGCGGGTGCCCGACCGGTAGAAAATGCCCATGCCCGACGACTACGCCCCCAGCGCCCTGCCCTCGCAGGCGGCCCGGGTGCTGGCCTTCATCGCCATCCTGCTGGGCGGCCTGTGCGGCGGGCTCATCGGCTGGGCGCTGGTCGACATCCAGTGCACGGGCGACTGCGGCGTCCTGGCCGGCATCGTGGGCCTCCTCGGCGCGGTGACGGGCGCCGCGGGCGTGGCCGTGGTGGCCGTGCTGGCGCTGCGGGCCATGGGCGAGTGGCGCACCATCCAGCACCGCCAGGCGCCCCGCTCGGCCGGCGGCGACGGCAGCGGCGAGGACGGCGGCAGCTAGGCGAAGCGCAGCCGGCACCGTCCTGGCCCCGGCCCCGACGGCGACGGCAGGTGAGGCGGCAGGTGGGGCGGCTAGGCGAAGCGCAGCCGGCGGAAGCTCTCGGCGTGGTCGACGCCGGCCTGGGCGCCGGTCTCCGCCATCCGGGCCCGCAGCAGGTCGGCCACCAGGTCGGGGTCGCCGCCCACCCGGCTCTCGTGGCACGCCACCGCCGCCACCTTGGCGTCGACGGCGTCGGACACGTCGACCCAAGCGTCGGCCGCGAACGTGCCCGACAGCAGCAGGGCCTGCACCTGGTGGGGCGGTCCGGCGTCGGGGAAGTACAGCGGGCTGGCCGCGGCGGGCGCCACCGCGTCGACCACCGCCCAGCCCACCTCCCGGTGGTCGCGGTGGTTGACGTAGCTGTCCCCGAAGAACACCGCGGTGGGGTCCGGGCACACCACGATCTCCGGCCGGTGCCGGCGCACCAGCCCGACCAGGCGCCCCCGCAGGTCCAGGTCGTTGGTGACCTCGCCGTCGGGCAGGCCCAGCAGCTCGACGCCCGCCAGGCCCAGCACCTCGGCCGCGGCCCGGACCTCGCCCGCGCGCCGCTCGGTCAGCTCGGCGGGGTCGGTGGCCGGGTCGGGCGAGCCCTTGTCGCCCGCGTTCACCACCACCAGGCGGACCTCCGCCCCTTTGGCCGTCCAGTGGGCCAGCGTGGCGCCGCACGACACCTCGGGGTCGTCGGGATGGGCGTAGACCGCCATGGCCCGGGCCGGCACCTCGGTGAGCAGGGCGGCGGTCACGGCGCGTCCCCGATGGCGGCGACGGCCAGCGCCAGCGCCTCGTCGTCGATGCCGTGGTGGGTCATGAGGCGCACCAGGCCCGGTCCCAGCGTGACCCCGCCCACGCCCCGCTCGGCCAGCGCCCTCAGCAGCTTGACCGGGTCGTCGTGGCGGAACAGCACGACGTTGGTCACGACCGCAGCGGGGTCGCAGCCCGCGTCCGGCCAGCGTTCCGCCACCGCGGCGGCGAGGACCCGGGCCCGGCGGTGGTCCTCGGCCAGCCGGTCGACCATGGTGTCCAGGGCCACCAGCCCGGCGGCGGCCAGGATGCCGACCTGGCGCATGCCTCCGCCGAGGCGCTTGCGCTCCAGGCGGGCCCTGCCGATCAGCTCGGCGGGGCCGGCCAGCAGCGATCCCACCGGCGCGCCGAGGCCCTTGGACAGGCAGGACGTCACCGTGGTGGCGCCGGCCGAGCGCTGCGCCACGCTGGTCCCGGTGGCCACCGCCGCGTTGAACAGGCGGGCGCCGTCCAGGTGGACCGGCACCCCCACCTCGGCCACCGCCGCCATCCGGTCGAGCCGCCAGGGACGCCCGCCCGAGGCCAGGTGGGTGTCCTCCACGCACACGACCGCGGGCGCCGGCCAGCGGTGGGCCGCGCCCTCGACCAGGTGCGCCACGGCCGCGGGGTCCAGCGTGCCGTCGTCGTCGTCGAGCACGTGCAGCTGCGCCACCTGGTTGAGGCCGAAGGCCCCGCCCTCGTGGGTGACGACGTGCTGGCGACGCCCCGCGACGACCAGCGAGCCCGCGGGGGCCAGGACCCTCAGGGCGACCTGGTTGGCCATGGTCCCCGACGGCAGGAACAGGGCCGCCTCCTTGCCCGTGAGCTCGGCGTAGCGCGCCTGGAGCCGGTTGACGGTGGGGTCGTCGCCGAAGCCGTCATCGCCCACCTCGGCGGCCGCCATGGCCTGGCGCATGGCCGCGGTCGGGCGGGTCACGGTGTCGCTGCGGAGGTCGATCGCGGGGGCGACGGGTGCGGTGGCGGCCATCGCAGGGCACGGTACCGTCGCACCCATGAGCGTGCCCCCCGCTGCCCCGGGGCCTGTCGCGCCCGAGCAGCTCCTCACCCTGGCCACCGACGTCGCCACCCGGGCCGCGCGCCTGCTGCTCGAGGCCCAGGGCCGGGAGCGCACGTCGGTCCAGACCAAGTCGACCCGAACCGACATGGTGAGCGAGATGGACCGGGCGTCGGAGCTCCTGATCGTCAGCGAGCTGCTGGCGGTCCGGTCCGACGACGGGATCGTGGGCGAGGAGGGCAGCGACCGCGCCGGCATCAGCGGGCTGCGCTGGGTGGTGGATCCGCTCGACGGCACCACCAACTACCTCTACGGGTTCCCGGGCTGGAGCGTGTCGATCGCGGCCGAGGACGACGACGGCGTGGTGGCGGGGGTCGTCGTCGACCCGTCCCACCGCGACGTGTTCAGCGCCACCCGGGGAGGCGGCGCCCGGCGCAACGGTGAGCCCATCGCGTGCTCGGCCCAGACCGTGCTGGCCGAGACGCTCGTCGGGACCGGCTTCAACTACGCCGCCGACGCGGCGGCGCCGCCAGGCCGAGGTGCTCGTCGGCCTGCTGCCGCGGGTGCGCGACATCCGGCGCATGGGGGCGGCGTCGGTGGACCTGTGCTCGGTGGCCTGCGGCCGCCTGGACGCCTACTACGAACGAGGGCCTTTCCTGGTGGGACGTCGCCGCGGGTAGTCTCATTGCGGCGGAAGCGGGCGCCGTTGTCTCCTCCCTAGACGGTGGCCCGGTCGTCGGTGACTCGGTCGTGGCGTCCGCGCCCGGCGTCGCCACCGCTCTGAGTGATGTCCTGCGCTCTCTCTGTGCACAAGATGTGTCGTGAGTCACCGAGAAGGTCACATGTCACCGGATCGCAACGCGCTTGGACAGTCCACCGACACGAACTGTCGGCATCCTTGTACTGATGACCGCCGCGACCGCTCCAACACAGGGGCCCTCCACTCCTGGGGCGACAACCGCCGGGCCGAACGCCTCCGAATCCGGGGCAGGCCCCGCCGGTAGCGACGCCAACCTCCCCACCCCCCCGGAGTCCCCCATGCGCTCACCCATCGACATCACGACCGAGGGCAGCACAGTCGTCCTCTCCGTGGTGCGCTGCCTCGACGAGGCGGCCGGCGGCGCCTTGCTCGAGGCCGCATCCGCGGCGCTCGACACGGGGCCCTCCCGAATCGACGTCGACCTGCGCGCCCTCGATTCGTTCACCGACGCCGGCGCCCGGGCGTTGGTGGGGTGCCGCGACCTTGGCTCCAAGCTCCCCGAGGGCCTCCACTACCGCACGGGCCGTGGGCCCGGCCGCGACGCCCTTCTGGCCGCCTACACCGACCACGACGCCGGTCCCCTGGCCGGGTGACCGACGGCCCTCCCGGGGGCGGAACACGCCCGCGTCTACGCGCGCGGCCTCGCCATGAGGCACGATCTTGAGCGTGGGTACCCGCATCCTGTCCGTCGAAGACGACGAGCGCATACGCACCGCCGTCAAGTTGGCCCTCGAGGACGAGGGCTGGTCGGTCGAAGAAGCCGGCACCGGTGAGGAGGCGCTCGAACGCGTTCCAGCGCCAGCCCGCCGACGTCGTCCTCATCGACATCATGCTGCCCGGGATCGACGGCTTCGACGTGTGCCGGGCCATCCGGCGCACGTCCGACGTGCCCATCGTCATGGTCACGGCGCGGGCCGATACCCACGACGTCGTGGCCGGGCTCGAGGCCGGCGCCGACGACTACCTCACCAAGCCCTTCGCCCCCAAGGAGCTGTCCGCCGCGCATCCGCGCCCTGCTGCGCCGGGTGCGCAGCAGCGACTCGGGCAGCAGCCACCTGCGCTTCGGCGAGCTCGAGATCATCCCCGACGAGGGCGTGGTCCGCCGGGGCGGCGAGGAGATCCACCTCACCAAGACCGAGTTCCGCCTGCTGGTCGAGCTCGGGTCGAGCCCGGGCCGCGTGTTCTCGCCGCGAGGTCCTGCTGGAGCGGGTGTGGGGCTACGGCTACTTCGGCGACGGCCGGCTGGTCGACGTGCACGTCCGCCGGCTGCGGACCAAGGTCGAGGCCGACCCCGCCAACCCCCGCCACGTCGTGACGGTCCGGGGCCTCGGCTACAAGCTGCAGGCTTGATCCCGCCGGGCAGCCCATGCGGCCCCCTCGCCTGCTCCCCCGCGCTCGGCCTCCGAGCCCGCATCACCATTGCCTTCGCGGTGGGCGCGCTGGTGATCTCCGCCGTGCTGGCCGGGGCCACGCTCGGCCTCACCCGCCAGAACCTGCTGGACCAGCGCGAGTCGGGCGCCACCGCCCGCGCCTACCAGAACGCCGAGGCGGTGTGGCAGGGGGTGCCGCGAGGACATCGGCCCCGACTTCGACCCCACCGACGTGCTCAGCTCGCTCCAGACGACCAGCGGCTCCAACCCGGTCCTGCTCAAGGACGACCGCTGGTACCCGCTCACGCCCGAGTTCAGCGAGGACGAGCTGCCCGCCTCGCTCCGCGAGCTGGTCAGCTCCGGGCAGCCGGCCCGGATGCGCTTCGACCACGACGGCGTCACCCAGCTGGCGGTGGGGGTGCCGCTGGAGTCCATCAACGGCGCCTACTTCGAGATCACCTCGCTGGAGGAGCTGGAGAGCACGCTAGAGTCGATCAGCATCTCGTTGCTGGCCGCCGCTCTGCTCTCGACCCTGGCCGGCGCCGCGGTGGGCTGGTGGGCCGCCCGCCGGGTGCTGCGTCCGCTGCGGGGCATCGGCGATGCCGCCCACGCCCTCGCCACCGGGCGCCTGGAGACGCGGGTCGAGGCCAGCGAAGATGCCGACCTGGCCCCGCTGGCCGACTCCTTCAACGAGATGGCCGCGGCCATGGAGGAGCGGGTCCAGCGCGACGCCCGCTTCGCCTCCAACGTCAGCCACGAGCTGCGCTCGCCGCTGATGACCCTCGCCGCGTCGATCGAGGTCCTCCAGAACCAGCGCGACGACATGCCCGACCGGGCCAAGGCCGCCCTCGACCTGATGGCGGCCGACATCGAGCGCTTCCGCCAGCTGGTGGAGGACCTGCTGGAGATCTCCCGCTTCGACGCCGGCGTGATGCACCTCGACCTGGAGGAGGTGCGGGTGGACGAGCTGGTCATCCAGGCCGTCAGCGCCTCGACCGACGTGGACGTGACCGTCGACATCGACTCCGACCTGGCCGGCGTGGTGGTCAAGGCGGACAAGCGCCGCCTGTCCCGGGTGATCGCCAACCTGCTCGACAACGCGGCCAAGTACGGGGACGGCGCCTCCCGGGTCGAGCTGCGCAAGGCGGGCGACGCGGTGCTGATCGCGGTGGAGGACCACGGGCCCGGCGTCCTGCCCGAGGACCGCGAGGCGATCTTCTTCCGGTTCAACCGGGGCTCGTCCGCCGGGCACCGGCGCGGCATCGACGGCGTCGGCCTCGGCCTGGCCCTCGTGGCGGAGCACATCCGGCTGCACGGCGGGTCCGTGTGGGTGGAGGACCGCGCCAACGGCGAGTCCGGCGCCCGCTTCGTCATCGAGCTCCCCGCGGAGGCCTCATGAGACGCCGAGCCCGCCCCTTGGCCGCCGCGCTGGCCGTGGTGGCCGCGGTCGTGGCCGCGTGCGGGGTGCCCACCGACGACCAGCCCCGGGCCATCTCCCAGGAGCAGGCGCCCGACCTCGACGAGGGCGAGGAGGGCACCACCGCGGCGGTCACCGAGACGGCCACGCTGTTCCTCACACGCGGGGACGGGGCGGTCAGGTATCTGGCCCCGCTGGAGGAGCAGGTCCCGGTGGGCCCGTCCGCCATAGACGCCAGCCCGACCACCGCGCTGGAGACGCTGCTGTCGTACACCCCGAGCGAGACGCTGCAGACCCAGGGCTACGCCTCCCGCATCCCGCCCGACACCGCCCTCGCCAGCACGCCCGAGCTCGACGAGGACGGCGTGCTGGTGGTCGACCTGAACTCCAACATCGACAACGTCCGGGGCGACGGCTCGCGGCTCGGCCTTCGGGCAGATCGTGTGCACCGCCGACGCCTTCGACGAGGTGCAGGCCGTGCGCTTCGAGGTCGAGGGCCGGCCCCGGCAGGCACCCAAGGGCGACGGCGAGTCCAGCGACGACCCGCTGGCCTGCACGTCGTACGCCAACCTGTTCCCCGACGCGAACGGCTGACCGCGCGCGTCCGTTGACCCCCGTGTGACCACTAGCCTGCGCGCCCGTACCGGGCGCCGCCCGGCCGGGCGCCATCGGGACGCGGGACGGGACACTTGGCCTACCAACTCGGCATCGACCTCGGCACGACCTACACGGCCGCCGCCGTCTACGACCCCGACTCCGGCCGCGGCCCGGAGGTCGTCAACCTGGGCGAGCGCGGGCCGACCGTGCCGTCCGTCCTGTGCCTCCAGCCGGGCGGGGAGTTCCTGGCCGGCGACGCCGCCGAGCGCCACGCCGTCACCGACCCCGAGCGCATCGCCCGCCAGTTCAAGCGCCGGCTGGGCGACCCCACGCCCCTGGTGGTGGGCGATGCCTCGCTGCCGGCCGAAGTGCTGACCTCGCGCCTGCTCCGCTGGGTGATGGACACGGTGGTGCGGGCCCGCGGCGGCGAGCAGCCGTCGTCCATCGTGCTCACCCACCCGGCCAACTGGGGCCCGTTCAAGCGCGACCTGCTGGACAAGGCGGCCGAGCTGGCCGGCATCGGGCGGACCATCCTGCTGACCGAGCCGCAGGCGGCGGCGATCTCGTACTCGTCGCAGGCCAGGGTCGAGCAGGGCGCGGTGATCGCGGTCTACGACCTGGGCGGTGGAACGTTCGACGCCGCGGTGCTGCGCAAGGAGCCCGACGGCGGGTTCACCATGCTGGGCACCCCCGAGGGCATCGAGCACCTCGGCGGCATCGACGTGGACGCCGCGCGTGTTCGCCCACGTCACGTCGTCGCTGGGCGACGCCTACGAGGAGCTCGACCCCGAAGACCCGCAGGCCCTCGCCGCGGTGTCCCGCCTGCGCATCGAGTGCACGCAGGCCAAGGAAGCGCTGTCGCTCGACACCGAGATCTCGGTCCCCGTGCTGCTGCCGACCATCCAGACGGAGGTGCGGGTGACCCGCGCCGAGATGGAGGAGATGATCCGGCCCCCACTGGCGGACACGGTCACCGCCCTGGAGCGGGCCATCCGCTCGACCAACCTCACGCCCGCCGACATCGACCACGTGCTGCTGGTGGGCGGCTCGTCCCGCATCCCCCTGGTGGCCGAGCTGGTCTCGGCCCGCCTGGGCCGCCCGGTGGCGGTCGACGCCCACCCCAAGCACGCCATCGCCCTGGGCGCGGCCATCGTCGCCGCCCGCGCCGCGGGCGCCCCCGCCGCCGCCCCGTCCGGCGGCCCGGGGGCCGGCGTCCCCCTGCCGCCCCCGCCGGCCTCTACCCGCCCCGCGGCCCCGATGGCGGCGCCCGCCGCGGCCGCCGCCATGGCCGCAGGCCCACCCGCGTCCAACACGAGGCCCGCCCACGCGCCTCCGCACGCAGGCCAGACTGCCGGCCCACCGCCCGGGTCCGCCCCACCACCTGGGTCCGGCCGACCGTCCGGGGCCTACGCCGCCGCCCCACCGCCGCCCACCGGCCCGCAGACGACGCCCGGCCCACCACCCGGGCCCACGCCGCCGGCCCACCACCCGGGTCCGCCGGCCCACCACCCGGGTCCGCCGGCCCACCACCCGGGTCCGCCGGCCCGCCACCCGGGTCCGCCGGCCCACCACCCGGGGCCCACGCCGCCGGCCCACCGCCCGGGTCCGCCGGCCCACCACCCGGGGGCTACGCCGCGGCGCCACCGCCGCCCAGCCGGTCCGCAGACGGCCGCCGGCCCACCGCCCGGGGCCCGCGCTGCCGGCCCGCCGCCGGCTGCCGCTCCACCGGGTCGGGCCGGCATCGCTCCCCCGCCGCCCGGGGGGCCGGGGGCGCCGTACCGGGGCGGGGCGCCGGGTGGGTATCCCGGGATGGATCCCACGTTCGAGGCGGCCCGGTCCGAGCCGCCGCCTCCGTCGCTGGGCTACCGCGCCGCCGAGATGCCGCCCGCGCCGGGGACGTCCGCCGACCTCCCGCCCGGGTACCTGACCGAGGACCGCAAGGCCGCCAAGCGCAAGCGCGAGCGCCGCAAGCGCCGATTCATGCTCACCCTGGGCGTCCTGCTCGTGATCGCGGCCGTGGCCGCCACGCTGATCATCCAGGACCTCCAGAGCCAGCCGGACACGATCGCCGGCGTCGACGTCGGCCAGTGCTACCAGGGCGAGCCCACCGACCTGAGCGTCGTCGACTGCTCCGAGCCGCACCACGGCGAGCTGTTCTTCGAGGCGCCCCCGGGCGACTCGGCCGCCGACTACCCGGGCACCGACGCGCTCGAGAGCCTGGTGGGACAGGCGTGCCTCGCCAACCTGCCGACCTACTTCGGGGGCCCGGCCGAGGCGGCCGTGGCCGCGGGCATCGAGGTCCAGCCGGTGGTCCCCAGCGAGGACCAGTGGAACGACGGCACCCAGGACGGCTTCTGCGTGGCCGTGTCCGCCGAGGGCGGCACCGCCACCGGGTCCATCAAGGGCCAGGGCGCCCCGTGAGCCTCCCTCAGCCGAAGAACACCGACGCCACGTCGTAGACCGCGGGGTCGATCAGCTTGAGCTCGCCGGTGGCCTCGTCCAGCGGGACGCGCACGATGTCGCCCGCCCGCAGGGCCACCATCGTGCCCCACGCCTCGTCGTGCACCGCCTCGATGGCCGCGATCCCGAAGCGGGTGGCCAGCACCCGGTCGAAGGCCGTGGGCGTGCCGCCCCGCTGGACGTGGCCCAGCACGATGGGCCGGGTCTCGTAGCCGGTGCGCTCCTCGATGGCCTTGGCCAGGGTGTCGCCGATGCCGCCCAGGCGGACGTGGCCGAAGGCGTCGACGTCCCCGGACACCAGCGCGAGGGTCCCCTCGGCGGGCTGGGCGCCCTCGGCCACCACCACGATCGAGGCCCAGCGGCCCCGCTCGTGGCGCCGCTGGATCACCCTGCACACCTCGTCGATGTCGAAGGGGTGCTCGGGGACCAGCAGCATGGTGGCGCCGCCCGCGATCGCGGCCCACGTGGCGATGTGGCCGGCGTGGCGGCCCATGACCTCGACCACCATGACCCGGTCGTGCGACTCGGCCGTGGTGTGCAGCCGGTCGATGGCGTCCACGCACACCTGGACCGCGGTGTCGAAGCCGAAGGTGAGCTCGGTGGCCGACAGGTCGTTGTCGATGGTCTTGGGCACGCCCACCACGTGCACCCCTTCGGCCGCCAGCCTGGCCGCCACGCCCAGGGTGTCCTCCCCGCCGATGGCGACGAGCGCGTCGATGCCCCGCTCGGCCAGCGTGTGCTTCACCGCCTCGACCCCGCCCTCCTGCTTGTAGGGGTTCGTCCGGGACGAGCCGAGGATGGTGCCGCCGCGGGGCAGCGTGCCCCGGAACGACTCGACGGACACGGGGGCGAGGTTGTCCTCGATCGCCCCCCGCCAGCCATCGCGTATGCCGACGAGCTGGTCGCCGTAGACCCGTTCGCCCTTGCGGACGACGGCCCGCATGACGGCATTGAGGCCGGGGCAGTCGCCGCCTCCGGTGAGCATCGCCACTCGCATGCTGCGACGTTACCGACGGTGACGATCGCCGTCAGCGTGTCTGACCCGCTCGTGACGGGACTAGCGTCCGCCGGCGATGTCCGTGGTGATCGCCATCGACGCGGGGACGACCGGGGTCCGCAGCTTCGCCCTGCGGGACGACGGCACGCCCGCCGGCTACGCGTACCGCGAGTTCCCCCAGCACTTCCCCGCCCCCGGCCTGGTGGAGCACGACCCCGACGACATCTGGGAGGCCACCACCGCCACGCTGGCCGACCTGCTCGAACGGCTCGACGGCGAGGCCGTGGCCGCGGTCGGGATCACCAACCAGCGGGAGACGACGGTGGTGTGGGACCGGCGCAGCGGGCGTCCGCTGCACCGGGCGCTGGTGTGGCAGGACCGGCGCACCGCCGACCGCTGCGAGGCGCTGGCCGCGGCCGGGCACCTCGACGCGGTGCGCCGCCGGACCGGCCTGGTCCTCGATCCCTACTTCTCGGCCACCAAGCTCGAGTGGCTGCTCACCGAGGGTGGCGTCGCCGCCGGTCCCGACCTGGCCTTCGGCACCGTCGACAGCTGGATCCTGTGGAACCTCACGGGCGGCGTCGCGCACGCCACCGAGCCCTCCAACGCCTCCCGCACCCTCCTGTTCGACATCCGCGACCTGGCCTGGGCGCCCGAGCTGACCGACCTGTTCGGCGTGCCCGCCGGCTGCCTGCCCGAGGTGCGCCCCTCGGGCGGCCGCTTCGGCGTGACCGCGGCCGGCACGCCGCTGCCCGCCGGGGTCCCGGTGTCGGGCATCCTGGGCGACCAGCAGGCCGCCCTGTTCGGCCAGGCCTGCCTGGAGCCCGGCCTCACCAAGAACACCTACGGGACCGGCAGCTTCGTGCTCATGAACGTGGGCGAGACCTGCCCGCCGCCGGTCGAGGGCCTGCTCACCACCGTCGCCTGGACCAGAGAAGGCCACCCGGGCGCCACCTACGCCCTGGAGGGCGCCATCTTCGTGACCGGCGCCGCGGTCCAGTGGCTGCGGGACGAGCTCGGCCTCATCCGGGAGGCCGCCGACATCGGGCCGCTGGCCGCGTCCGTGCCCGACACCGGCGGCGTCTACCTGGTGCCGGCGTTCGTGGGGCTGGGGAGCCCGTGGTGGGACCCGCACGCCCGGGGCACGATCGTGGGCATCACCCGGGGCACCGGCGCGGCCCAGCTGGCCCGGGCCGTGGTCGAGGCCATGGCGTTCCAGACCCGCGACGTGGTCGAGGCCATGGCGGCCGCCTCCGGGCACCCCATCGCCGAGCTGCGGGTGGACGGCGGGGCGTCGGCCATGGACCTCCTGCTCCAGGTCCAGGCGGACCAGCTCCAGGTCCCGGTGGCCCGGCCCGTCGTCCAGGAGACGACCGCCCTGGGCGCGGCCTACATGGCCGGGCTCAGCGAGGGCGTGTGGGCCTCGACCGACGACGTGGCCGCCGCCTGGCACCTCGACATCCGCTGCGAGCCCGCCGCCGACCCCGCCGCCGCCGACGCGGCCCACGCCCGCTGGCGCCGGGCAGTGGAGCGCTCGCGCGACTGGGATTGAGGTGCGCTCTCGCGCGACTGGGATTGAGGTGCGCTCGCGACTGGGATTGAGGTCGATCGCGACTGGATCGAGCGTCGCGCGACTGGGATCGAGGTGCGCTCCCGCGGCTGGGATCGAGGCTGCGGCCCCGCGTGCGGCCGGCCCCCTCTGGAAGGGCCGGCCGCCGGGGCATCGGGGTCTGGGCGCGTAGGCGGAGGGGACACCCCGCGCCCGGCCCCCGACGATCAGCGGCTGGGGTGCCGTGCCCGGGATCGGGCGCGGTGCAGCTCGCGCAGCCTCGTGTCCACCACCCGGGCGAGGGCGGCCACCTGCCGCCGCTCCCGGGACCGGTAGGCCATGCCCTGGCGCCCCAGCACCAGGGCGAGCCCGGAGTGCGCCATGGGCGTCCAGATGACGTCCGAGCGCGCGGAGCCCCGCCCCCGGTTCACGCCCTCGGCCGCCCGGCTGCCGGCCAGGAACGCCTCCAGCCAGGCCACGTTGGGGGCGTTCTCGTCCGCGGCCAGCACACCGTCGCCCCGCTCGTCGATGTCCACCACCGCCACCCAGCTGGCACCGACCACCCGCCGGGCGTGGGTCACCACCGCGGCCAGGAGGTCCTCGATGTCGTCGGCCCCCACGAGCTGGGCCGCGGCCTCGAGGGCGTCGAGGCGGGGGTCGTGGAGGGCCTCGGCCACCGGCCGCACCTCCTCCACCGCCACCCCGTCGACCTGCCGCACCTCGTTGACCAGCAGATCCACCAGGGTGCCGTCGGGCAGCTCGACCACCAGCTCGTCGACCGCCTGGCCGCCGTCGCGCTCGAGGATGTCGATGCCGACGACGTCGCCGCGCACCGCGCCGATGCGGCTGGCGACCTGGCCCAGGGCGCCCGGGCGGTCCGGCAACCAGATGCGGATCACGAAGGTTTCCACGCCGACGAACGCTAGAGAGCGCGTGTGAAGCGATTGTTTCGGACACGCGACGAGAGCGTGAGCACCTGCTCGCAGGGGCAAATGCGCGCAAGGCAGCACGATCGCGCGATGCTGTTCGTAACGGAACCGTCGTGACCAACTGATCCTGGGGATCGGAGACGGACGGCGCGGCCGCCAACTGGGGACCCGAGCCCCATTCTGGCTGCTGTGTCCCAATACTCATGAACACATCGACGCACACCAGCAACCCGGGCGAGTTGCCGGGGCTCCACGGGAGGCTCACCGTCCTCCCGGCGGACCCGCGCGACCGGGCTGCGCTCACCGAGCAGCTGGCTCGGCTGCTCGTGCACGCCGAGGACGACGCTCCCACCGAGCTCAGCGTGGCGTTGGGGCCCGGCGACCTGAGCACGGCCTGCCGGGAGGCGGCGGTGCGCCGGGTCGAGGTCCACGAGCGGGTGCGGGGGGAGCTGGCCGCCAAGCTGCGCCGGGCCCGCGAGCTCCAGGCCGTGACGGCCAACCGCCGGGACGAGGCCACCGCCCGCGCCCGGCGCATGAGCGCCCACCTGGACGACTGCGACTCGCTGCTGGAGCGGGCCGGCGAGCTGACCAACGCCGCCGAGGAGGCCCGCCGCACCCTCGATGCCCGCCGGGCCGAGATCGAGGCCGCCCGGGGCAAGCTGGCGCTGGTCGACGAGCAGCGCGAGGCCGCGGGCCAGATGATCGACGACGCGTCCCGCCAGCTGGCCGAGCTGGAGACCTCCGAGCTGGACGAGACCTCGCTGCGCCGCGAGCTCGAGGCGGCCAACGCCGGGCTGCGCGACGCCGAGGAGGCCCACGCCGAGGCCACCGAGACGCTGCGGGCGGTCGAGCAGGAGGCGGCCAACCGGGCCGCAACCCGCGACCACATCCTGTTCAGCCGGGCCGACCTGGTGGCCCGCATCGAGGCGCCGATGGCGGACACCGAGCCGGTCCGCCACGCGCTGGCCGCCTTCGACGCCGAGAGCCAGAACCACGAGCCCGACCTGGTGGCCCGCGAGCTGGCCCGGGAGTGGATCGAGGTCGACGGCGAGCTCGAGCGCATCACCGAGGCGCTGCCCACCCCGCCCTCCGCCGACGAGCTGGCCGCCGCCGAGCGCCGGCTCGCCCAGATCGAGCAGACCATCGCCGACCTCGAGTCGGCCAGCCGCCGCTCCCACCTGGTGCCCGACGCCCGCGACGAGATCGAGGCCGCCGACGCGCGGGCGCGCACGGTGATCGCCCGGGTGGGCCTGGACGCCAAGCGCGACGCCCCCGCGGGGAGCCTCACCCTCTCCGACCGCAAGCGCCTCGAGCTGGCCCGCGCCCTCGCCACCGAGCCGACGCTGCTGCTGCTCGACGAGGTGATGGCCGGACTCACCGCCACCGAGACCGCGGAGATGATCCGGCTGGTGGCGGGCATCAACGCCGACGGCGTCTCCGTCCTGCTCATCGAGCACAACATGCGGGCGGTGATGACCCTCTCCCACCGGCTGGTGGTCGTGTCCTTCGGGGAGAAGATCGCCGAGGGCCCGCCCGCCCGCATCGCCAATGACCCCCGCGTCATCGAGGCGTACCTCGGCGAGGAATATGTCCACGCTGCTCAGCCTTGACGGGCTCGAGGTCGGCTACGGCGTCCTCACCGCGGTGCGGGAGGTGTCGCTCGAGGTTCGCGTCGGGGAGGTGGTCGCGCTCATCGGCGCCAACGGCGCCGGCAAGACCACGACCCTCAAGGCCATCACCGGTCTGCTGCCGCTCCGGCGCGGCGCCATCACGCTCGAGGGCGCGCGCCTGGACGGGCTTTCCCCCGCGCGCGTGGTGGCACGGGGGATCGCGCACGTCCCCGAGGGCCGGCAGCTCTTTCCCACCATGACGGTGCGCGAGAACCTCGAGCTGGGGGCGGCGGGCGCGGCGGCGCGCGCACGGCGTGGCGATACGCTCGACCGCGTGTTCGCGCTGTTCCCGCGCCTCGCGGAGCGCGCGCGGCAGCTCGCGGGCACGCTTTCCGGCGGCGAGCAGCAGATGTGCGCGATCGGTCGCGGCCTGATGGCCTGCCCCCGTCTGCTCATGCTGGACGAGCCGAGCCTGGGCCTCGCCCCGGTGGTCGTGAAGCAGATCTTCGAGAACCTCGCCCGGATCAATCGCGAGGGCACCACGATTCTCCTCGTCGAGCAGAACGTGGGGCGCGCGCTTGGGCTGGCCCATCGCGCCTACGTGCTCGAGAGCGGGCGCGTCGCGCTCTCGGGCACGAGCGAGTCGCTGCTGGCCAGCGCCCACGTCAAGCAGGCCTATCTGGGCATTTAGCGGGCAAGCTGGCTGGCTCACTTGTTGCAGAACTACCTGACGTGCCCGACGCCACCAGTCCGAATAAGTATTTGGATTCATTGCCGCAAGGTCAGGGGCGGCAAGCGGGTTCTGTCCCCATTAGAGGCCTCGCCGGGAGCCTGCCCGTCACCACGTCTGACAATTTCCGCGGCCCCCTCGAGACCGCCGGAGACCGTGCCTACGAGACGCTGGCCGAGCTGATTCAGGCCGTGTCGTCGAGCCTCGATCTGGGCGAGGCCCTGAGCCGGGTCGCGCAGGCCGCGGCCAGCCTGCTCGCGGACTCGGCCTCGCGCATCTGGGTCGTGGAGGGGGATCGGCTCGTCCTCACCACCGAGTGGGGCACGCGGGCCACGCGCGACGGCCTCGTCACCGAGCTGGCCTTCGGGCACGGCCTGACCGGCCATGTCGCGCGCAGCGGCGAGATCCTCGTCCTCGAGGACCTGCTCGCGGATCGGCGCGCGCACAATCTCGAGTGGCTGCGGGGTGAAGGCTTCGTGTCGTTCGCGGGCCTCCCCCTGCGCGGCCGTGACGGCTTGGTGGGCGTGGCCCTGCTCCTCTCGCGCCACCGCCACGCCTTCTCCGATCGCGAGATCCGTCTCCTCGGCCTCTTCGCGGCGCAGGCCGCGATCGCCATCGACAACGCGCGGCTGCATACCGAGACACGGCGGCGGCGCGAGGCGGCGGAGGCCCTCGCCGATGTCGCGCGGCTCGCCTCCCGCACCCTCGACTCGGAGGACACCCGCCAGCGCATCGCGGACAGCATCCGCACGCTGCTCCGCGCCCTCACCGCCGCCCTCTATCGTCTCGATCCCGACACGGGCGAGCTGATCCTGCTCGCCGCCTCCGGGAAGGCCGTTCCCGCCAACGGCGGCAAGGTCGTGCGGGCGCGCGGCACCGGCATCGCCGGCCTCGCCGTCACCGAGCGCCGCGCGGTGGTCACGCGCAACATGCTCGAGGACTCGCGCATCGTCATGAGCGACGAGGAGCGGGCGCGCGTCCGCGAGTCGCCGTGTCGCGCCGCGCTGGCCGTGCCGCTCCTCGTGCAGGAGCGCGTGGTGGGCGCCCTCGGCGTGGGGCGCGGCCCCGGCGACGACTTCGACGCCGACGCCATCCGGCTCGCCCAGGCCTTCGCCGACCAGGCGGCGGTGGCCCTGGAGAACGCTCGGCTCTACGAGCGGCAGATCAATCTGCTCGGCGCCCTTCGCACCCGCCAGGCGCGGCTCGAGGCGCTCCTCGAGGTCGGGCGCCAGCTCGCCCGCATCCAGCCCGTGGAGTCCCTGCTCGCCCGGATCGCGGAGGCGTGCGCGCACCTGTTCAACTCCAACTCGGTATCGTTCCGTCTCGTCGAGGGCGAGCACCTCGTGCTGTGTGGCAGCTGGGGCCACACCGAGGACATGCTGGCCACATCACGGCTCCGCATCGGCGAGAGCCTCACCGGCCTCGTGGCCGCCCAGGGCGAGCCGCTGGTGGTGCAGGATCCCATCGACGACCCGCGGCTGATGCCCACGCATCGCGAGAGCTATCGCCGGCTGGGGCTGCGCGCCTTCCTCGGGGTTCCCGTCAAGACGGGGACAGACGTCGTGGGGGTGCTGTCCATCCGCTCCACGCGAGAAGAGGGCTTCTCGCCGGACGACGTGGAGCTCGCGACCGTCTTCGCCTCCCAGGCCGCCATCGCGCTCGAGAACAGCCGCCTCTACCAGAAGACCCAGCGGACCTTCGACGAGCTCACCCAGGCCCAGGACCAGCTCGCCCAGGCGCGCAAGATGGAGGCGGTGGGCCTGCTGGCCGGCGGTGTGGCGCATGACTTCAACAACATGCTGATGGTGATGCTGGGTCGGAGCGATCTCCTCCTCCGGCGTCTGCCCCCCGCCGACTCCGCCCGGCGCGATCTGGAGCTGATTCGCTCCACCGGCCAGCGCGCGGCCGATCTGACCCGTCAGCTTCTCGCGTTCAGCCGCAAGCAGGTCCTGGCCCCGCGCGTGCTGAGCCTCAGCGCGGTGGTCGGCGAGCTGGCCCCCATGCTCGAGCGGCTCATCGGCGAGAACATCGAGCTCCGCACCGCGCTGCCCGCCGGTCTCGGCGAGGTGCGCGCGGACCGCGGCCAGATGGAGCAGGTCATCATGAATCTGGTGGTGAACGCCCGCGACGCGATGCCGCGAGGGGGCCGCCTGACTCTCGAGACGGCCACTGTCGAGCTGGACGCCGCGACCGTGCGCGGCCGGCTGGGCATGCGGCCGGGTCCCACGTGCTCCTCGCCATCACCGACACCGGGATGGGCATGGACGAGGCGACGCGCGCGCGCATCTTCGAGCCGTTTTTCACCACCAAGCCGTTCGGGGAGGGAACAGGCCTGGGGCTCGCCACCGTGCACGGCATCGTGAACCAGAGCGGCGGCACCGTCTGGGTGTACAGCGAGCCGGGGCGGGGAACCACCTTCAAGATCTATCTGCCGCGGGTCACCGAGGCGGTGCCGGACGAGGGGAGCGTCTCGCCGGCGGACGCAACGCCGCGCGGCTCGGAGACCATACTCCTCGTGGAGGACCATCGCGACGTCCGCGAATACGCGCGCGAGGTGCTGGAGGCGCAGGGCTACACCGTGCTCATCGCGGGGGACGGCGCCGACGCGCTCCGCGTGGCCGGCGCCCACCCCGGCCGAATCCACCTCCTCCTCACCGACGTGGTGATGCCCCGCATGAGCGGACGCGAGCTCGCGGAGCGGTTGGGCACGCTGCGTCCCGACGTCACGGTGCTCTACATGTCCGGCTATCCGGACCGGGCGGTGGTGGACCACGGCATCCTCGACCCTGACATGACCTTCCTCCAGAAGCCGATCTCGACCGACGTCCTCGCGCGCAAGGTGCGCGAGGTCATGGACGCTCGCCGGCGCCGCGTGGCCTAGAGCCGCGATCATGGCGAACCTCGCGTTCGAGGGTCTGCTCCACCGCACCCGGCGGCTCGAGGGCCTCAACGCGGAGTACCGCGCGCTCGTGGAGGTGGCCGCCGCCATTGGCTCCACCCTCGATGTGCAGAGCGTGCTCGACATCATCGTGGACCGCTGCCGCGCCCTCCTCGGGGCGGGGGCGGCCGGCGTCTTCCGCTTCGACCGCGAGACGGGGACGCTCGTCTACGACCGGGGCATCGGGCTCTCCCCGGACTTCGTCGAACACCTGCGCGTGAGCCCCGGGGAAGGGACGACGGGGCGGAGCTATCTCGAGCAGCGTCCGGTCTGGACGAGCGATATTCTCGCCGACGGGCAGCTGCGCCTCGGGGAGCGGCAGCGGAGCCTCATCGAGCGGGAGGGCTATCGCGCGGTCCTCTCCGTGCCCATTCTCATCAAGGGCCATCCCTACGGAGTGCTCGTGGTGTACTGGTGGGGCGCCCGGACGCCGGAGCCGACGCAGGTGAGCCTGCTCGTCGCCCTCGCCTCCCAGACCTCCATCGCCCTCGAGAACGCCCGCCTCTACCAGGCGGCTACCGATCGGGGCCGCCGGCTTGCCACCCTCGCGCGACTGACGGAGACGCTCACCGCCACTCTGAGCCTGGAGGAGGTGCTCGACCGCGTGGCCCGGTCGGCGGTGGACCTCTTCGGCTCGAGCGTGTCCCGGCTCTGGCTTGTCGACGATGACGGCCGTGGACTCACGCTCCGGGCCAGCGCGGGCGCGATCTCCGCCGTCGAGGGGCGGACGCGATTGAAGGTAGGCGAGGGACTGATGGGGCACATCGTCACCACCCGGGCCCCGCTCCTCGTGGCCGACCTGCGCCAGGACCCCCGCGCGCACAACCCGGAGCGCATCCTCGCCGAGAGCATCATCTCTTTCGCGGGCATGCCGCTGATGCTGGGCGAGCAAGTGCTGGGGGCCCTCGCCGTCTCGGTGCGAGCCCACCGGCCCTTCGACGACGAGGATCTGAGCCTGCTCCAGTCGCTCAGCAGCCAGGCCGCCATCGCCATCCACAACGCCACCCTCTACGCCGAGACGCGCCGGAGCCTCGAGGAGACGCGGGCCCTCCTCGACGTGACCGAGATCCTCAACTCCACCCTGGAGCCCCAGCGCCTCCTCAAGCGCGTCGCGATCAAGATCGCCCAGGTCTGCGGAGTGGACCGTTGCTCCATCGAGCGCTGGGAAGCCGATCGCGTGTTGCCCCTCATGTCCCAGTTCGCGGATGGGCGGCGCGATCCCACGATGTGGCAGGCGTTCACCTCCATCTCGTCCGAGACCCCGCGTGGGGTACCCGTCCACGCGCGGGCGATCGAGACGCGCCGCCCCGTCCTCATCGAGGACGTGGCCTCGTCGGGCCTGGTGCCGCTCGAGTGGTCGCGCATCTACGGGCTCCGGAGCACGATGGTGGTGCCCCTCATCCGCCAGGACGAGATCATCGGCGTGATGAGCCTGGACTACTGCGAGCGGCCGGGCGCCTACGCGCCCTGGCAGGTCAAGCTCGCGGTGGCCATCGCCGGGCAGCTCGTCGCTGTCCCTCGAGAACTCGCGGCTCTACGCCGAGGCCCGGGAGCGGCTGCGCGAGACGAGCACGCTCCTCGCGGTGGGCGAGGTCCTGTCCCAGCCGGGCGAGCCGCGCGAGGCCATGCGGCGCGTGGCCCGCGAGGTGGGGCGCGCGTTCGGAGCCGACATGGTGGGCATCTACGCCCTGAACGCCGCGCGCGACGCCCTCGTGCCGATGGCGGGCTACCGCGTCCCCAAGCACCTCCTCGAGCGCTTCCTCGAGAGCCCCTTCCGGTTCGACCGGATGTCGGGGATGACGGCGGCGTGGCGGGCGGGGCGCGCGATGTGGGCGAGCGACGTGACCAACGATCCGCGCTTCGACCCGGACTTCTTCAAGCAGATCGACCCTCACTCCGTCCTCTTCGCGCCCATCGCCGTGCGCGGGGAGCCGCACGGCGCGCTCTTCCTCGTGTGGTGGGGCGCGGGACGCCAGCCGCTCCCCGCGGAGATCAGCCTCATCGAGGGCCTCGCCGCCCAGGTGGGCCTCTCCATGGAGAATCTCGAGCTGAGCGCAGAGACGGCGCGCAAGCTCCAGGAGACGGAGACCCTGCTCGCGATGAGCCGGACCCTCTCCTCCACGCTCGACCTCGACGAGATGCCTCGCCAGTTCCTCCGTCACGTCACCCGATCGCTCAGCGCCGGCGGCGCCGGTATCTGGCTGCTCGACGAGACCGGCGAATGGCTCGAGCCCTTCATGGGCTACCACGTCCCCAAGGACCGTCTCGCCGCCTTCCAGAAGCTGCGCCTCCGGGTGGCCGATCATCCGTTCTACGCGGAGGCCGCCCGCACCCTGCGCCCCATGGTCTCGACGGACGTGTCGGAGGACCCGCGGCTGGCGGGGCGCCGCCGCCGACCTCGTGCCCCACCATAGCCAGCTCTTCGTGCCCATCGTGGCCAGTGACCGCATGATCGGCGGATTCACGGTGTTCTGGGCCGAGCGGGGCCGCCCGTTTCCCGAGGGCGAGCTGCGGCTCATGGAAGGCCTCGCGAGCCAGGCCGGCATCGCGCTCGAGAACGCGCGCCTGTTCCGCGACAACGGCCGGCGCGTCGCCGAGCTGTCGGTGCTGCACGACCTCTCGCGCGCGGTCACCGGCCGCCTCGACCGCGCGGGCCTGGTCTCGACCATCCAGCAGCAGATCGCGCGAGTGTTCGAGATCGACCACATCATCCTCCTGCTGCACGATGAGGTCACCGACGAGATCGAGGTGGCCCTCCGCACCGCGGGAGGCGTGGCCGACTTCGCTCTGCCCCGCCGCTATCCGCGCCACGGCGTTGGGCTCATGTCGGTGATCCTGGACACGAGCCGCGCGATCCGGACCCGTGACTACCTCGCGGAGTGCCGGCGGCACGGCGTGGCCGCCATCGAGGGCCCGGGTCCGCTACCCTACTGGCTGGGAGTGCCCATGCGGGCGGGGGAGCACGCGCTGGGCGTGCTCGCCCTCCGGAGTCGGGACCGCGAGTTCACCTCCGGGGACGAGCACCTGCTCGGCAACATCGCCGACCTGGCCGCCCTCGCCCTCCGCAGCGCCGCGCTCTATGGCGAGCGGTCACGCGCCTACGGCGAGCTCGCCGCCGCCCAGGACCAGCTGGTGCGCACCGAGAAGCTCCGCGCGCTGGGCGAGATGGCGTCAGGCGTGGCCCACGACTTCAACAACGTGCTCGCCGCCATCGTCGGCCGCGCCCAGCTCCTGCTCAACGAGGTACGCGACCCCAAGCTCCGGCGCTGGATCGAGGTCATCGAGCGCTCGGGGATGGACGGCGCGCAGACGGTGCGGCGCCTCCAGGAGTTCACCCGCATCCGTCGCGACCAGCCGGTGGTGGCGGTGAGCCTGAACCGGGTGGTGCAGGAGTCCCTCGAGAGCACGGAATCGCGCTGGCGCGACGAGGCGCGCACCCGCGGCATCGTGGTGGAGGTGGCCACCGCGCTGGCGCCCGACCTGCCGCCGGTGGCGGGCGATCCCGCCGAGCTGCGCGAGGCCCTCATCAACCTCATCCTCAACGCGGTGGACGCGATGCCCGGGGGCGGGCGGCTCTCGTTCGCCACGTCCGCCGACGTGCAGCGGGTCGAGCTGCTGGTGGCCGACACCGGGGCGGGCATGCCCGAGCATGTCCGGCAGCGCATCTTCGACCCCTTCTTCACCACCAAGGGGCCCCAGGGCACGGGGCTCGGGCTCTCCATGACCTACGGCATCCTGTCGCGCCACGGCGCGCAGATCTCGGTGGAGAGCGAAGAGGGCAAGGGCACGCGCTTCCGCCTGACCTTCCCGCGCACGACGCTCGCCGAGCAGTCGGGCTCCCGCGCCCGCCATGCCCTCCGCGACGGTGTCCCTGCGCTGCCTCGTGGTGGACGACGAGCGGACGGTGGGCGAGGTGCTGGGCGACATCATCGAGTCCGCCGGCCACACCGCGGTGGTGCTGGACAGCGGAGCCGCCGCGGTCGAGCGCTTCCGGGCCGAGCCCTTCGACGTCGTCTTCACGGACCTCGCCATGCCGGGGCTGTCGGGCTGGGAGGTCTCGCGCGCCATCTCCGCGCCGGGCTCCGCGTGCCCGATCTTCGTGGTGACGGGCTTCGGGGTCGAGGTGCCGCCCGACGAGCTCGCGGACCACGGCGTCCAGCGGTGCTCACCAAGCCGCTGCGGCCTCCAGGAGACGCTGGCGCTCTTGGCCACCCTCCGGCCGAGGGAGTAGAATCTGGGCGCGGACCCCCGCGCCATGACGAGCCCCATCATCACCGAGGCGGTCCGCGCCCTCGTCGACCGCCGCGACCTCACCCGCATCGAGGCGGCGGCGGCGATGGAAGCGATCATGTCGGGCGCGGCCACCAACGCGCAGATCGCCGCCTTCCTCACCGCGCTCCGCATGAAGGGCGAGACGGTGGAGGAGCTGATCGGCTTCGCCCAGGTGATGCGCCAGAAGGCGGTCAAGGTGCGCGCGCACGCGGCGACGTCGTCGGCGCCACCGGGACCGATCGCGAGATGCTGATCGACACGTGCGGCACGGGCGGCGACGCGTCCGGCACGTTCAACGTGTCCACCGCGACCGCCTTCGTGGTGGCGGGGGCCGGGCTCAAGGTGGCCAAGCACGGCAACCGCGTCGGTGTCGCTCGCCTGTGCGGCTCGGCCGACGTGGTGGAGACCCTCGGCATCAACCTCGAGCTCACGCCCGCCCAGGTGGCCCGCTGCGTGGACGAGGTGGGCATCGGCTTCCTCTACGCGCCGCTCCTGCACACCGCCATGAAGCACGTGATGGCGGCGCGCCGCGAGATGGGCGTGCGCACCGTCTTCAACATGCTGGGCCCGCTCACCAACCCCGCCGGCGCCAACGCGCAGGTGATCGGGGTCTACGCCGCACCCCTCACCGAGCTCCTCGCCCGCGTGCTCGCCGAGCTGGGCACCCTGCGCGCCTTCGTGGTCCACGGGGCCGACGGGCTCGACGAGATCTCGAACACCGGCGAGAGCCAGATCGCCGAGGTGCACGAGGGGGTGGTGCGGACGCTCGCCGGGTGCGGCCCGAGGACTTCGGCATGCCGCGGGCGGCCATCGCGCGACCTGCAGGGGGGCGACCGGCAGGAGAACGCGCGGCATCATCCGCCGCGTCCTCGGCGGGCGAGCCGGGCCCCCGCCGCGACATCGTGCTGATGAACGCGGCGGCGGCGCTGGTGGTGGGGGGCAGGGCGCGGGATCTCAAGGAGGGCGTGGGACTGGCCGCCGCGTCGATCGACTCGGGCGCCGCCGCTGGGAAGCTCGACGCAGCTGGTCGACCTGTCCCAGCGTCTGTGCCGCCGACCCGCGGCGCCTGAGGCGCCGCCCGCGGCCCCACCCGGACCCCGATTGACCCGGGGACGAGCCCGACCCGGTACTATGAGGGGCCTGGTCGCAGTAACTGCCTGTCGTATCTGACCTGATCCTGTCCCGACGTCGACGGCGTCGAGCGGCCGACGGAGTTCTAGAACACCGAGGTTCTGGAGGTCGTCGCGTGACGAGCCGCGTGCCCCGCTATCACCAGATCGCGCAGACGCCTGCGCGAGCGCATCGGCGAGCGGTCGGCTGCGCCCCGGCGACGCGCCTGGACAACCAGCGCCGGCTCGCCCGGAGTTCGGCGTCACGCTGATGACCCTGCGCCAGGCCCTCGAGGTGCTCGAGCGCGAGGGCCTCATCGCGCGGCGGCACGGGCTCGGCACCTTCGTGGCCGGCCCGCTCTGTCGACTACGACATCCTGCAGCTGCGCGCGCTTCGCGGGCGACCTCTCCGCCGCAGGGCGAGGACGTGCGCGACGCGCTTCCTGCGGGGCCAGTTCGTGCGCCGCCGACCGCCGGGTGGCCGCGCGCGCTGGGCCTGCGCCCGCGCGCAGCGCGTGTTCGTGCTCGAGCGGCTGCGGCTGCGTGGGCGGCGCGCCCGATGAGCTTCCAGGCGCTCCTACCTGCCCGCCGCGCTCGGCGAGGAGGTCGCCCGGGCCGACCTCGCGCGTCGACGCCGCTGCGCCAGGTCCTGGCCTTCAAGCTCGGCATCGAGATCGCGGCGGCGCGCGAGACGGTGTCGGCGGTGCCGCTCGAGCGCGCGCGCGGCCCGGGAGCTGGGCTGCCGGCCCGGGATCGCCGCGCGTTCCGCTCGGACCGCGTCTCCGCTCGCCGCCGACGGCACCGCAGTCGTCTACGATCGCGTCTTCATTCCGGGCGACCGGTTCCGCATCACCCGCGACCTCACCTACGAACACAGAGTCGACGGCCACGTGACACCCCAGAGGAGATCGAGCGCATGAAGATTCTGGTCATGGTCAAGCAGGTGCCGGACACGGCGACCCAGGTGAAGATCAGCGCCGATCCGCAAGACGATCGACACCGCGGGCATCACCTGGATCGTCTCTCCCTACGACGAGTTCGCCGTGGAGGAGGCGCTCCGGATCAAGGAGAAGCGCGGTCAGGGCGAGGTGGTGGCGGTCTCGCTCGGCCCCGAGCGCGTGAAGGAGGCGCTGCGCTCCTGCCTGGCCATGGGCGCCGACCGCGCCATCCACCTCCTCGACGCGGCCTGGGCGGCGGCCGACACCCTGACACCGCCCGCGCGCTCGCCGCCGTGCATCAAGCAGGAGGCGCCGGCGCTCGCCCTCTTCGGCCGTCAGGCGATCGACGACGACATGGGCGCGGTGGCGGCGCAGGTCGCGGAGCTCCTGGGCTGGCCCTGCGCGTCCTGGATCATGGAGGAGGCGGTCGACGCGGGCGGCACGAGCGATCCGGGTGGGCCGCCAGGTGGAGGGCGGCCTCGAGGTGTTCGATCTGCCGCTGCCCGCGGTGGTGTCGGCGCAGAAGGGGCTCAACGAGCCGCGCTATCCCGACGCTGAAGGGGATCATGGGCGCCAAGAAGAAGGAGATCAAGGACGTGAAGGCCGGCCGATCTCGGCCTCGCCGCCGAGCCGCCCGCGCTCAGCGTCGTCACGCTCGAGCCGCTGCCCGCCGCGCCCGCCCGGCCGCATCATCCAGGGCGAGGCCGCCGCGAGCGCCGCGCGCTCGGAAGGAAGCTGGCTGCGCTGACGCCTTCGCGAAGACGCCGAGAGGCGCATCTAGGCGAGCACGGAGCCAACGAGGAGACGACATGGCAGGCGCGTTCTGGTGCATCGTCGAGGACGATCGGCAGGGCAATCCGAAGAAGGTCATGGCCGAGGTGCTGGGCGAGGCCGGGCGGCTCGCCGCCGAGGCCGGCGGTCAGGCCGAGGCGGTCTGGCTCACCGACAAGGCGAGCGAGGCGAGGGCCTGAAGCAGCTCGGCGGAGTGGGGCGCCAAGCGCGTGCTGGCTGCTCGAGAACGCGGCCTTCGCGCCGTACCGGGGCGAGGTGTGGGCGCCGGTGCTGGCCGAGCTGGCCGGCAAGGAGTCGCCCAAGGCCATCTTCGGCGCCGGTGACCACGCGGCAGCGCGAGCTGATGGCGCGGCTGGCCGCGCGCCTGGGCGCCGGGCTCTCCGCGGACTCCGTCGCGCTCGCCGCTCGACGGCGACAGGCTCGTGGCGACGCGGCCCGTCTACGCGGGCAAGCTCCTGGCCAAGATGACGTGGGCGAAGACGCCCGTGGCTCGCCACGCTCCGGCCCAACGTGTTCCGCCCGGCCGACGCGCAGCCGGCGCGAGCGCCGCAGCGTGGAGCGGCCGAGCGTGGCCACTGCCGAGGCCGCGGCATGAAGCTCGTCGAGCGCCGGCGAGGAGGTCGTCCACCGGGCCTGCCCGAGCTGACCGAGGCCGAGATCGTCGTCTCGGGCGGGCGCGGGCTCAAGGGCCCGGAGAACTTCGTCATCCTGGAGGAGCTCGCCAAGGTGATCGGCGCCGCGGTGGGCGCCTCGCGCGCGGCGGTGGACGCGGGCTGGCGGCCCGCACCGGTTCCAGATCGGCCAGACCGGCCGGACGATCTCCCCGAAGCTCTACCTCGGGCTTCGGCATCTCGGGCGCCATCCAGCATCTGGCCGGCATGCGCACGTCGAAGGTGATCTGCGCGATCAACAAGGATCCCGAGGCGCCGATCTTCAAGATCGCCGACTACGGCATCGTCGGCGACCTCTTCGAGGTCGCGCCGCAGCTCACCGAGGAGTTCAAGAAGCTCCTGGAGAAGTACGGAGTCGTGACCAGGGACATGGAGGCATGGTCATGACACTCGAGCTGACCGACGAGCAGCAGCTGATCCAGGACGGTGGCGCGCGACTTCGCGGAGAAGGAGGTGCGCCCGATCGCGGAGGCCATCGACCGCGAGGCGCGCTTCCCGCGGGAGACGGTGCGCGCGCATGGGCGAGCTGGGGCTCATGGGCATCGCCATCCCCGAGGCGTGCGGCGGCAGCGGGGGCGACACCGTGGCCTACGCGCTCGCGGTGGAGGAGCTCGCCCGGGTGTGCGCCTCCCACGCCGTCATCATGTCGGTCAACAACTCACTCTACTGCGAGCCGGTGTACAAGTTCGGGACCCCGGAGCAGAAGGCAGCGCTTCCTGACGCCCGTACGCCTCGGGGCGGAAGCTCGGCTGCTTCGCCCTCACCGAGCCCGAGGCCGGCTCGGACGCGACGCAACCAGAACGTCCAGGCCCGCGCGCGACGGCGATGCGCTACGTGCTCGACGGCCGGAAGATCTTCGTGACCAACGGGCGCGAGGCGACGGCCGCCCTCGTGTTCGCCCAGACCGACCGCGCGACAGAGGCATCGCGGCATCAGCGCCTTCCTGGTCGAGAAGGGGACGCCCGGCTTCACGGTGGTGAAGACCGAGGACAAGCTCGGCATCCGCGCCTCCGACACCGCCGAGCTCCTCTTCGACGAGCTGCCGGGTGCCCGCGGCCAACCGGCTCGGCGCGGAGGGCGAGGGGTTCAAGATCGCGATGGTGGCCCTCGACGGCGGCCGGATCGGCATCGCCGCCCAGGCCGTGGGCATCGCGGTGGGCGCGTACGAGACGGCCGTGGCCTACGCGCGCGAGCGGAAGAGCTTCGGCGTGCCCATCGGCCAGCACCAGATGGTGCAGTGGATGCTGGCCGACATGGCGACCGCCATCGAGGCGGCGCGGCTGCTCACCCTGCGCGCGGCCTGCGCTCAAGGACGCGGGCGCGCCCTACGGGCCGCAGGCCGCCATGGCCAAGCTCTTCGCGGCGGAGACCGCGATGAAGGTCGCCACCGACGCAGTGCAGGTGCACGGCGGCTACGGCTTCATCAAGGAGTACCAGGTCGAGCGGTACTTCCGCGACGCCAAGATCACCCAGATCTACGAGGGCACGTCGCAGATCCAGAAGCTGGTCATCGCGCGCCACCTCCTCAGCCGGCGTCGACCCGGGAGCCGAGCGGAGCGGATGGAGGCCGACGGACAAGGAGCGCTGGGAGCAGGAGACGCTACGGGCCGTTCGTCGGCGCGGTCGCCCGAGCGGCGCCGTGCGCTTCGAGATCGCTGTCGGGTATCCCGGTGCAGCCGCTCTACACGCCGGAGGATCTCGCGGGCTGGCGCTACGAGGACAAGCTCGGGCTACCCCGGGGAGTTCCCGTTCACGCGCGGGCCGTACCCGTCGATGTACCGCGGGCCGGCTGTGGACCATGCGGATGTTCGCGGGCTTCGGGCGCCCCGAGGACACCAACGCCCGCTTCAAGTACCTGCTCGAGCAGGGCCAGACCGGGCTCTCGACCGCCTTCGACATGCCCGCCCTCATGGGCTACGACGCCGACCATCCGCGCGCGCGCGGCGAGGTCGGCCGCGAAGGCGTGTCGATCTCGACCCTCGCCGACTTCGAGATCCTGTTCCGCGACATCCCGCTCGACCGCGTCACCACGTCGATGACCATCAACTGCACGGCGTCGGTGGCGCTGGCCATGTACCTGGCCCTGGCCGACAAGCAGGGGGTGTCCTGGGACCAGCTGGGCGGCACCATGCAGAACGACATGCTGAAGGAGTTCATCGCGCAGAAGGAGTGGATCTCGCCGCCGGAGTCGGCGGTGCGCATCGTGGTGGACACCATCGAGTTCTGCGCGCAGCACGTGCCGCGCTTCAACCCCGTGTCGATCTCCGGCTACCACATCCGCGAGGCGGGCTCGACCGCGGTGCAGGAGCTGGCCTTCACCCTGGCCGACGGCTTCGGCTACGTGCGAGGCCGGCATCGAGCGCGGGCTCGACGTGGACGACTTCGCGCCGCGCCTGTCCTTCTTCTTCGACATCCACAACGACTTCTTCGAGGAGATCGCCAAGCTCCGCGCGGCGCGGCGCATCTGGGCCACCGTCATGCGCGACCGGTTCGGGGCCCGGAAGCCGGAGTCGATGCGCCTGCGCACCCATACCCAGACCGCGGGGGTGTCGGCCACCGCCCAGCAGCCGCTCAACAACGTGGCGCGGGTGGCCCTCCAGGCCCTGGCCGCGGTGCTCGGGGGCGCCCAGTCGCTCCACACCAACTCCTACGACGAGGTGCTGGCCCTGCCCACCGAGGAGGCGGTCACGGTGGCGCTGCGCACCCAGCAGATCATCGCCGAGGAGACCGGGGTGGCCGCTCACCGTCGACCCGCTCGGCGGCTCCTACTTCCTGGAGCGCCTGACCGACCAGATGGAGGCGCGCGGCCATGGCCTACATCCAGCGCATCGACGAGCTGGGCGGCATGGTGCCGGGCGATCGAGCATCGGCTATCCGCAGCAGGAGATCGCGGACGCCGCGTACCGCTACCAGCTCATGGACGACCGCGGCGAGAAGGTCGGTGGTCGGCGTGAACAAGTACGCGATGGCCGAGGAGCGGCCGATGCCCGTACCTCAGGATCGACGACGCCATCGAGCGCGAGCAGGTCGAGCGGGTCGGCCGGGTCAAGGCGGCGCGGGACGCGGCCAAGGTGGAGCGCCGGCTCAAGCAGCTCGCCGAGGCGTGCCGCGAACGGCGGCAACGTGATGCCGGTCCTGGTGGACGCGGTGAAGGACTACGTCTCGCTCGGCGAGATCTCCGACGTGTACCGCCAGGTGTTCGGGCTCTATCGCGAGCCCATCATCTTCTGAGAGGAGAGCAGACCATGACGACGGAGCCGATCCGCGATCAACCAGGCGACGACGCTCAAGAAGAAGCCCAAGGACAGCGAGCTCGGCTTCGGCCAGATCTTCACCGACCACATGTTCCTGGCCGACTTCCAGGAGGAGAAGGGCTGGTACGACCCGCGCGTCGAGCCGTACGGCCCGCTGCCCCTCGACCCGGCCGCCGCGGTGCTGCACTACGCCCAGGCGATCTTCGACGGTCTCAAGGCCTTCCGCGGCGTGGACGGCAAGGTGCGGCTCTTCCGGCCGCAGAAGCACATCGAGCGCATGAACAACTCGGCCCGGCGCCTGTGCATCCCGCCGCTGGATCCCGACCTGGCCCTGCGTCGATCGTGACGCTCGTCGAGCATCGACCGCGACTGGGTGCCGAGCACGGTCGGGCACCTCGCTCTACATGCGTCCGGCGATCATCGCCAACGAGGCCTTCCTCGGGCGTGCGGCCGGCCAAGTCGTACGTCTACTACGTGATCCTCTCCCCGGTGGGCGCCTACTATCCCGAGGGCATGGCGCCGGTGAAGATCCGCGTGGAGGAGAAGTACGTGCGCGCGGTGGACGGCGGGCTGGGCGCGGCCAAGACCGGCGCCAACTACGCGGCGAGCCTCATGGCGGGCGAAGAGGCCAAGCACGAGGGCTTCACCCAGGTGCTCTGGCTGGACGGCGTGCACCGGAAGTACATCGACGAGGTCGGCACCATGAACATCATGGTGAAGATCGGCGACGAGGTCATCACGCCGCCGCTCGGCCGGGACGATCCTGCCCGGCGTGACGCGCGACTCGGTGCTGACGCTGCTGCGCGACTGGGGGGTCAAGGCGGCGGAGCGGCAGATCTCCATCGACGAGGTCGTGGCGGCCCACAAGGCGGGCACGGCTCGAGGAGGTGTTCGGGCACCGGGACCGCCGCCGTCATCTCGCCGGTGGGCGAGCTCGCCTACAAGGGTGAGAAGATGGTGATCAACGGCGGGCAGATCGCCCGCTGACCCAGCGCCTGTACGACGCCATCGTGGGCATCCAGTACGGCAAGGCCCCGATCCGCACCGGCTGGACGGTCGAGGTCTAGACCGCGCCAGGGGAGGGACCATGGACTGCGTGTTCTGCAAGATCCGGGACGGACAGATCCCCTCGTTCAAGATCCACGAGGACGACGCACGCTCACGTTCATGGACATCAACCCCCTGAACTCCGGGCCACTGCCTGGTCGCCACCAAGGCCCACGCCGCCACCATCTTCGAGGCGGACGTGGAGGATCTCCAGGCGGTCCATGGCGACCGCCAAGAAGGTGGCGGCGGCCATCCAGCACGCGCTCAAGCCCGACGGGCTCAACATGCTGCAGGCCAACGGGGCCGCCGCCTTCCAGTCGGTGCCGCACTTCCACCTGCACCTGATCCCGCGCTGGAACGGCGACGGCAAGGGCTTCGACTGGAAGCTGGTGCCGGGCAACCGCGACCAGATCATGAAGAACGGGCGAGCGCCTGCGGGCGCTCGCTCGAGAGTGAGCGGCCCGGCATGGCCGAGCGCAAGGTTCGCGTGGTCGTGGCCAAGCCCGGCCTCGACGGGCACGACCGCGGGCGCCAAGATCGTGGCGCGCGCCCTGCGCGACGCGGGCTTCGAGGTGATCTACACCGGGCTCCACCAGACGCCGGAGCAGATCGTGGCCACCGCCATCCAGGAGGACGTGGACGCCATCGGGCTCAGCGTGCTCTCGGGCGCCCACAACTACCTGTTCGCGCGCGTGCTCGAGCTGCTGCGGGAGAAGGGCGCGGACGACATCGCGGTGTTCGGCGGCGGCATCATTCCCGCCGAGGACATCGCCGCCCTCAAGGCCCTGGGGGTGAAGGAGCTGTTCACCCCCGGCACCTCCACGCAGGACATCGTCCGCTTCGTGCGCGAGAACATCCGCGCGGCGGTCTAGCGGCAGCGCGGGCCCGGCGGCATGGACTTCACGCTGACGGACGACCAGCAGGCGATCCGCACCCTCGCCCGCGACTTCGCCGAGCGCGAGATCGCTCCGGTCATCCGCCAGTACGACGAGACGCACGAGTTCCCCCACGCGATCCTCGACCGGCTCGCCGGGACCGGCCTCCTCGGCGCGCTGGTGCCCGAGGAGTACGGCGGGCGCCGGCCTCGACTACGTCTCCTACGCGCTGGCGGTGGAGGAGCTGAACCGGGTGGACGGCTCGGTGGGCATCACCATGTGGGCGCACAATTCCCTGTGCACCAACCACATCGCGTTGTTCGGCTCGCCCGAGCAGAAGCGGAACTACCTCCCGCTGCTGGCCAGCGGCCAGGCGCTGGGCGCGTGGGCCCTCACCGAGCCCGGCTCGGGCTCGGACGCCGCCGCGATGAAGACGCGCGCGCGACCCGGGAGGGCGAGGACTTGGTGCTCAACGGCAGCAAGGCCTTCATCACCAATGCCGGTGTGGCCGAGGTGGCGGTGGTGATGGCGGTGACCGATCCCGCGCGCGGCAAGAAGGGCATCTCCGCCTTCATCGTCGAGCAAGGGCATGCCGGGGTTCAGCGCGGGCGCGCCCTATCGGAAGCTCGGCCTCCATGCCTCCAACACCGCCGAGCTGATCCTCGACAACGTGCGCGTCCCCGCCGGCAACCTGCTGCGGCGAGCCCGGCATGGGCTTCGTGCAACACCATGCAGGTGCTGGAAGGCGGCCGCATCGCCATGGCCGCCATGGCGGTGGGCCTCGCCCAGGGCGCCCTGGACCAGGCGCTCACGCTACATGAAGCAGCGGAGCGCCTTCGGCAAGACCCTCGCCGAGTTCAACGGCCTCCAGGGCATGATCGCGGAAATCGGCACCGAGGTGGAGGCGGCGCGGCTCCTGACCCTGCGCGCCGCCGCGCTCAAGGACGCGGGCAAGCCCGTCAAGGTCGCCGCCTCCATGGCCAAGGTCTTCGCCTCCGAGGTCGCCATGAAGGCGGCGACCAAGGCGCTGCAGATCCACGGGGGCGCCGGCTACATCACCGAGTTCCCCATCGAGCGTATCTTCCGCGACGCCAAGCTCACCGAGATCGGCGAGGGCACCTCCGAAGTTCAGCGGATGGTCATCGCGCGCGCCATCCTCGACCTCCGCTGAGCGCCCGCCGCATGCCCGAGTCGCCGGTCCGGTACGAGGTCACGCGCGGGGTGGCGACCATCACGCTGAACCGCCCCGCCGTGCTCAACGCGCTCGATCTCCCCCTGACCGCCGCGCTCGCCGACGCGACCGAGGCGGCGGCGAGCGATCCCGCGGTGTGGGTGGTGGTGGTGCGGGGCGCGGGGCGGGCGTTTTCCTCCGGCATGGACCGGAAGGCCCTGTCGGCGGGCGGCGATCGGCGAGCCCTTCTACCGGAACTGGGTGCGCGCGCTCAACTGCCTCGAGGACATGGACAAGCTGTCGGTGGCGGTGCTCCACGGCTACTCCATCGGCGGCGGGCTCCAGCTCGCGGTGGCCTGCGACGTGCGGCTGGCCGCGGCCGACGCCATCATCGGGCTCGGCGCCACCCAGCACGGGCTCATCCCCGACGGCTCCGTGCTGCGCCTGGCGCGGCTCGTGGGGCTGGGGCGCGCCAAGGAGCTGACCCTGCTCAACGACCAAATCAGCGCGGAGGCCGCCCTCGGGCGATGGGCCTCGTGAACTGGGTGGTGCCGGCCGGCGACCTCGACGCCGAGCTCGCCCGCGTCGTCGCCAAGGCCTTCAATGCCTCGCGCACCGCCACCGGCCACGCCAAGCGCCTGCTGCACGCCTCCTTTCACGAGGACCCGCGCGTCATCATCGAGGACGTGCTGCGCGCCCAGGCGGAGTGCATGGACTCCTGGGAGATCCGCGAGGCGAACCAGGCGTGGGTCGAGAAGCGGGAGGCGCGATTCTATCCTCCGCCCCGGGACGGCCCGAGCCGCCGTCCATGTGCGATGGCGGATGGCGACGACTTCATCCTGGAGACGGAGGGACTCACCAAGGAGTTTCGCGGGTTCGTGGCGGTGAAGGACGTGAGCCTCCGCGTGCGGCGGGGGAGCATCCACGCGCTGATCGGCCCCAACGGGGCGGGGAAGACCACCTGCTTCAACCTCCTCACGCACTTCCTCGAGCCCACCCGCGGTCGCATCCGCTTCCAGGGGCGGGACATCACCGGCTCGAGCCCCGCCGACATCGCGCGCCTCGGCCTCGCCCGCTCCTTCCAGATCTCGGCGGTGTTCCCCCACCTCACCGTGCTGGAGAACGTGCGCATCGCGCTCCAGCGCCGGCGCGGGCGCGTCGTTCGACTTCTGGCGTTCGGAGCGGGTGCTGGAGGCGCTGGACGGGCACGCCCTCGAGCTCATCGAGGCGGTGGGGCTCCGCGACGTCGCCGCCACCCCCGCCGTCGAGCTGCCCTACGGCCGGAAGCGCGCGCTGGAGATCGCCACCACGCTGGCCCTGGAGCCGGAGATGATGCTGCTGGACGAGCCCACCGCGGGGATGGCCCACGAGGACGTGGAGCGGATCTCGGCCCTCATCAAGCGCGTGGCCGCCAATCGCACCGTGCTGATGGTCGAGCACAACCTGAGCGTGGTGGAGAACCTCTCCGACCGCATCACCGTGCTCTCCCGCGGCGAGGTGCTCGCGGAGGGCGACTACGCCACCGTCTCGCGCAACCCCGACGTGATCCAGGCCTACATGGGGCCGGGCACGTGAGCGAGGCGGCGGCGCTGCTCACGGTGCGCGGGCTGGAGGCGTGGTACGACGAGTCCCACATCCTGCACGGCGTGGATCTCGACGTGCCGGCGGGGGAGGTGGTGACGCTCCTCGGCCGCAACGGGGCGGGGAAGACCACCACGCTGAAGGCGATCATGGGCATCGTGCGCAAGCGCCGGGGCTCGGTGCGCTTCGGCGAGGCCGAGCTGATCAACCGGCCGTCGAACGCCATCGCCCGGCTGGGCCTGGCGTTCTGCCCGGAGGAGCGGGGCATCTTCGCGAGCCTCAACGTGGACGAGAACCTCCGCCTGCCTCCGGTGGTGGCGCCGGGCGGCCTCGACGGCGGCACCATCTTCGAGCTGTTCCCGAACCTGCGGGAGCGTCTGCGCAGCCAGGGCACGAAGCTGTCCGGGGGCGAGCAGCAGATGCTCGCCATCGCCCGCATCCTCCGCACCGGCGCGCGCCTGCTCCTGCTCGACGAGCCCACCGAGGGCCTGGCGCCGGTGATCGTGCAGCAGATCGGGGCAACCATCCGACGCCTGAAGGGCGCCGGCTTCACGATTCTCCTGGTGGAGCAGAACTTCCGATTCGCCGCCACCGTGGCCGACCGCCACTACGTGATGGAGCACGGGCGGGTGGTCGACGTCATCGCCAACGCCGATCTCGCCGCGAGCATGCCGAAGCTCCACGACTACCTGGGGGTATAATGCGGCGCTCGCATTCTCACTTCCTCGCAACGAAAGGAGTCAGGTCCATTCATGACACGTCGAGAACCATGCTCGTCCTCGCGGCAGGTGCGTGCCTGGCCGCGCGCGGGACCGGCCAGCGCCGACATGTCGGACGGCGTCATCAAGATCGGCGTGCTCAACGACCAGTCCAGCCTCTACGCGGACCTTGCCGGCCAGGGATCGGTGGTGGCGGCCCGCATGGCGGTGGAAGACTACGGAGCCGCCGCCAAGGGCCTCAAGGTCGAGATCATCTTCGCCGACCACCAGAACAAGGCCGACGTCGGCTCGGCGATCGCGCGTCAGTGGTACGACGTCGACAAGGTGGACGTGATCGTGGACGTGCCGAACTCGGGCGTCGCCCTCGCCGTCAACCAGATCACGCGCGACAAGGGCAAGGCCTTCATCGTCTCCTCGGCGGCCACTTCGGACCTCACCGGCAAGGCGTGCTCGCCCAACACCGTGCACTGGACCTACGACACCTGGGCGCTCGCCAACGGCACCGGCAACGCCATCACCAAGACGGGCGGTGACAGCTGGTTCTTCATCACCGCGGATTATGCCTTCGGCCTGGCCCTCGAACGGGACGTCGAGGCGGTGGTGCTCAAGAACGGCGGCAAGGTGCTGGGCAAGGTGCGGCACCCGCTGAACACTCAGGACTTCTCGTCGTTCCTGCTCCAGGCCCAGGCCTCCAAGGCCAAGATCATCGGGCTCGCCAACGCGGGCGGCGACACCACCAACTCCATCAAGCAGGGCGCCGAGTTCGGCATCGTGCGGGGCGGGCAAAACTTCGCCGGCCTCCTCGTCTTCCTGACCGACGTGCACGCGCTCGGCCTGCCCACCGCCCAGGGGCTCATCTTCACGGAGACCTTCTACTGGGACATGAACGACCGGACGCGCGCCTTCGCCAAGCGCTTCGCCGAGCGCAATCGCGGCATCCACCCCACCATGATCCACGCGGGGGTCTACGCGGGCGTGACCCACTACCTCAAGGCGGTGGAGGCCCTCAAGTCGGACGAGGGAGCCAAGGTCATCGCGAAGATGAAGGAGCTGCCGACCGACGATCCCCTCTTCGGCAAGGGCACCATCCGGGCCGACGGCCGCAAGGTGCATCCCGCGTATCTCTTCGAGGTGAAGAAGCCGGCGGAGTCCAAGGGGCCGTGGGACTACTACAAGCTGCGCGCCACCATCCCCGCGGAGCAGGCGTTCCGCCCCATCGACCAGGGCGACTGCCCCCTCGTGAAGAAGTAGCGGATCCACCCCTCGCCCCCTCGCCCGTCGTCCAGGTGAGGGCCGGCGAGGGGGCAAACCGATGATTCCGATTCTGGGCATCCCGCCGCAGGCGCTGTTCGGCCAGCTCCTCATCGGCCTCATCAACGGCTCCTTCTACGCCCTCCTGAGCCTGGGGCTCGCCGTCATCTTCGGGCTGCTCAACATCATCAACTTCACCCACGGCGCCCAGTACATGATGGGCGCCTTCACGGCCTGGTTCCTCCTGCAGTACGCGGGGCTCGGCTACTGGTGGGCGCTGCTCATCGCGCCCATTGCCGTCGGGCTGTTCGGGATCCTGCTCGAGCGCACCATGCTCAAGCGGCTCTATCAGCTCGACCACCTCTACGGCCTGCTCCTCACCTTCGGCCTGGCCCTGATCATCCAGGGGCTGTTCCGCAATCAGTACGGCTCCTCGGGGCTGCCCTACGCGATCCCCGCGCAGCTGCAGGGCGGCCAGAACCTGGGCTTCATGTTCCTGCCGAACTATCGCGCGTGGGTGATCGGGTTCTCGCTGGCGGTCTGTCTGGGGACCTGGTACGTCGTCGAGCGCACGCGCCTGGGCTCCTATCTGCGCGCGGCCACCGAGAACCCCACGCTGGTGCAGGCGTTCGGGATCAATGTGCCGCGCATGATCACCCTCACCTACGGCTTCGGCGTGGGGCTCGCCGCCCTCGCCGGCGTGATGGCCGCGCCCATCTACCAGGTGAACCCGCTCATGGGCGGCGACCTTATCATCGTGGTCTTCGCGGTGGTGGTGATCGGCGGCATGGGCTCCATCATGGGCTCCATCGTGACGGGCTTCGGCCTTGGGGTCGTCGAGGGCCTGACCAAGGTCTTCTATCCCGAGGCCTCCAACACGGTCATCTTCGTGATCATGGCGCTCGTCCTCCTCGTGAAGCCCGCGGGGCTCTTCGGGAGAGCCCAGTAGATGACGCGCGCCGGGCTCGGGCATCAGGGGGTCGCCTTCGCGGTCATGGTGGCGTTCTTCGCGGCGGCGCCCTTCTTCGTCTACCCCGTCTTCCTCATGAAGGCCCTCTGCTTTGGCCTCTTCGCCTGCGCCTTCAATCTCCTCATCGGCTACGTCGGCCTGCTCTCGTTCGGCCATGCCGCCTTCCTAGGCTCGGCGGGCTACGTGACCGCGCATGTCGCGAAGGTGTGGGGCTGGCCGCCGGAGGCCGCCATCGTCGCCGGGGTGGCCGCCGCCGCCGTCCTGGGCCTCGCCATCGGTGTCCTCGCCATCCGCCGCCAGGGCATCTACTTCGCCATGACCACGCTGGCCCTGGCCCAGATGATCTACTTCTTCTGCCTGCAGGCGCCCTTCACTCACGGCGAGGACGGCATCCAGTCCGTCCCGCGGGGCCGACTCCTCGGCTTCCTCGACCTCAGCCACACGCTGACGCTCTACTTCGTGGTACTCGCGATCTTCCTGGCGGGCTTTCTCGTGATCTACCGCACCATTCACTCGCCCTTCGGCCAGGTTCTCAAGGCCATCCGCGAGAACGAGCCCCGCGCGATCTCACTCGGCTACAAGGCCGACCAGTACAAGCTGATGGCCTTCGTGCTCTCCACCGCGCTCGTGGGGCTGGCCGGCGGCACCAAGGCGCTCGTGTTCCAGCTCGCCTCCCTCACCGACGTGCACTGGACGATGTCGGGCGAGGTGGTCCTCATGACGCTGCTCGGCGGGCTCGGCACGGTGTTCGGCCCCGTGGTCGGCGCCTTCATCGTGATCGCGCTGGAGAACTACCTCGCCCAGCTCGGCGCCTGGGTCACCGTGGTTCAGGGCGTCATCTTCGTGGTGTGCGTGCTCACCTTCCGGCGCGGGGTGGTGGGCGAGCTGGCGCGGCTGATCCGGCGGCCACTGTAAGATCCCCGTGATGGACCTGACGTACCGCTCGCCGAAAACGGAGGTGCGCCCGAGCCCCATCCAGGGGCAGGGGCTCTTCGCGGCGCGGCCCATCGCCCGGGGGGAGATCGTGGCCGTCAAGGGCGGCCATGTCCTCACGCGGGCTGAGTGGGCGGCCCTCGAGCGCGAGCTCGGCCCCGCCGAGATACAGCTCACCGAGGATCTCGTCATTGCCCCCGTCAGCGCCGCGGAGCGGCCGGGCGCCATGCTCTACACCAACCACTCCTGCGATCCCAACATCGCGATCCAGGGCCAGATCGTCCTCGTGGCCATGCGCGACATCGCGCCCGGCGAGGAGCTGACCCACGACTGGGCGACCACCGACGACGGGGACTACGAGATGGAGTGCCGGTGCGGGAGCCCGCGCTGTCGCCGCCTCATTACCGGCAAGGACTGGATGAAGCGCGAGCTGCAGGAGCGTTACCGCGGCTGGTTCTGCTGGTTCCTCCAGCGGAAGATCGACGCGGGCAATCAGAACGTGTAGCGCCTTCGCGTGCCGTCCTTGACCCCTCCCCCCGGGGGGACTAGCCTGGACGCACTGGAGGCCATGCATGCAGAGCCCCCGGCGCCACACGCCCCAGATGTGCCGCCCCCGCATGGGCCGCCGATGCTTTCTGCTGACCTGCCTCGCGGGTGTCGTGGGGGGCCGGCCTCCCGTCGCCGAGGCGCAGCAGCCGGGGAGGGTCCATCGCATCGGGTTCCTGCGCAACGGCCTGCCTCCGGCGACGTTCATCGACGGCTTTCGGCAGGGACTGCGCGAGGCCGGATACATCGAGGGCCAAAGCGCGAGCATCGACTACGCCCTGGCGGAGAGCGCCGCCCAGCTTCCCGCGGTGGCGGCCGAGCTCGTCCGTCGGAAGGTCGACGTGATCATCGCGTCGGGGACGCCATCGGTGCCCGCCGCGAAGGACGCGACGAGCACGATTCCCATCGTGTTCATCGCATCCATCGACCCTGTCGGGACCGGCGTGGTCGCCAGCCTGGCGCGACCGGGCGGGAACATCACCGGCCTTGCCGGCGTCCACGCCGATCTGATGGGCAAGCGACTGGAGATCGTCCGCGAGACCGTGCCGAAGCTCTCGCGCGTGGCCCTGCTATCGCACGCGGCGAACCCCGGCAACGCGCAGTATGTGAAGCAGGCCCAAGACGCCGCGCGGACCCTGGGCGTGCAGCTACTCCTGGTCGCCGTCCGGGATGCCAGCGACTTCGAGCGCGTGTTCAGCGAGGCTCGAGGGGCCGGCGCCATGATTCAGCTGGACGACGTGATTTTCACCTCTCACCGGAAACAGATCGTCGAGCTCTCGATCAGGAGCCAGCTGCCGGTGATGTACGGCTTTCGCGAGTTTGTCGACGCCGGCGGCCTCATGGCCTATGGCCCGGACTTTCCCGACCTGTATCGACGGGCCGCCTTCCTCGTGGACAGGATCCTCAAGGGGACGAAGCCGGCCGACCTTCCCATCGAGCAGCCGACCAAGTTCGAGCTGGTCATCAACCTCAAGGCCGCGAAGGCGCTCGGCCTCACGGTTCCGCCGTCGCTCCTGCTGAGAGCCGATCAGGTCATCGATCAGTGACGGAATGAAGGAGAGCGCCGGCCTATTGCTGTTTCGCGACGCCAATGGACAGCGGGAGGTGCTCTTGGCGCACCCGGGCGGGCCCTTCTGGGCGAAGAAGGACACTGGGGCGTGGACCATCCCGAAGGGCGAGGTCGGCCCTGCGGAGGATCCGCTCGCGGCCGCCCTGCGAGAGTTCGAAGAGGAGACGGGCGTGCGGCCGAAGGGTGACGCCATCGCGCTGCCGCCGCGGCGCCAGCCGAGTGGGAAGGTCGTCCATGCGTGGGCCATGCGGGGCGACCTCGACCCGGCGACGGTGCGGAGCAACCGCTTCGAGATGGAGTGGCCGCCGCGCTCGGGCCGCCGGCAGGAGTTCCCCGAGATCGATCGTGCGGCCTGGTTCTCCCTTGCCGAAGCCCGCGAGAAGATCCTGAAGGGCCAGGCGCCGTTCCTCGACGACCTCGAGCGGGTCGCCGAGCGGGGGGTTGACCCCTAGCCGCGCGCCGTCAGCTGTCCCTTGAGTACCTTGCCCGTCGCGCTCTTGGGGAGCGCCGCGAGCAGGGTCACCGTGCGCGGATACTTGTAGCCCGCCAGCCGCTCGCGGCAGTGGGCGATCAGCGCCGCCGGATCCACCGCGGCCCCCCCACGCAGCGCCACGAAGGCCGCCACCTCCTCGCCCAGATCGGCATGCGGCACGCCCACCACGGCGGCCTCGGCGACGTCCGGGTGCGCGAGCAGCACCGCCTCCACCTCGGCCGGCACCACGGAGTAGCCGCCGCGCAGAATCAGCTCCTTCTTCCGGCCCGCGATGGTGACGAAGCCCTCCGGGGAGATGGTGGCGAGGTCGCCGGTGCGGAACCAGCCGTCCGCGAGCACGGTGCGCGTCTCCTCGGGATTCTCGAGGTAGCCGTCCATGGCGGCCGGCGTGCGGATCCACAGCTCGCCCGTCGCGCCCGCGTCAAGGACGCGCCCCGCGTCGTCCACCACGCGCAGCTCCACGTCGGGCACGGCGCGGCCGATCGACTCGGGGACCTCGCGCGCGTCGCCGGCCAGGTACGAGATCGGCCGAAACAGCTCGGTCATGCCGTAGCCGCGCAGGATGCGGACGCCCGTCCGGCTCCGCCACTCCTCCGCCAGCTCCCACGGGCAGGGGGCGGCGCCGGACAGCGCGTGACGGAGGCTGCCGAGGTCCGTCGCGCCGAGCGCCGGCGATTCGAGGAGGCGCCGGAACATCGTGGCCACCGCGGGAAGAACGGAGACGCGGTGGCGCGCGATGGCGTCGAGCGCGGCCGGAGGCGTGAAGGGCTCGACGATCGCCACGCGGGCCCCCGCGAGAATCGGGGCCAGCAGCGCGCCGTTGACACCGAAGGAGTGCGACAGAGGCAAGGCGGCGAGCACGCAGTCCGCCGGCGTCAGCGCCATCACCGGACCGGCCCAGGACGCGAGCGCGGCTTCCAGCGCCGCGTGAGAGAGCACGGCGCCCTTGGGCCGTCCCGTGCTGCCCGAGGTGTAGAGGATGAGCGCGCCGCCGCGCGGGTCTACCGGGCGGGCCGATTCCTCTATCTCGCCCTGGCCCTCGCCCACCGTGTCGAGGGTGAGCCGAGGCCGGAGATCGGCGAGCGTGCGCGCGCGCTCGTCCGCCGAGAGCAGCGGGTTGAGCGGCGTCACGGTGGCGCCGGTGCCGAGGACGCCGAGCAGCGCGACGGCGAAGCGCCAGCCGTTGGGGAGCGTGATGGCCACGCGGTCGCCGGGGCCGATGCCGTCGGCGGCGAGGCGGCGGGCGACGCCGCCCGCCCGCCGAGCCAGGCCCCGCCAGGTCAGGACGCGATCGGCCTCGAAGAGGGCGTCCTCGTCCGGCCGGTCTCGCGCGGCCGCGGTGAGCGCGACCAGCACTCCGGGCACACGCAGGTCGGTCACGCGCGCCCGATCGCTAGAGCCCGAAGGCCTTGAGGTCGATCCGCTGCGCCACCTCGGCCGGCACCCGGTGGCGCGGGGTGTAGGCGGCCAGCGAGGGCTTGGCCGTCGCGTCCACTCCCCACTTGGCCGAGTAGCCGTCCTCCTTGGTCGAGGGGTCGAGGTCCGACCCGCGCGCGTGGGTGATCACGGTGAGGTCGCGGTCGGGCTGGCAGCGGGTGGCGATGGCCCAGTTGACCTGGCGATCGTCGAAGACGTCCACGTCGTGGTCCACCACAACCACGCGCTTCATGTAGAGGTCGGCGCCCAGCACCGCCAGGATCGCGTTCTTGGCCTGGCCTGGCAGCCGCTGCTCGATCGAGACGTAGCAGGTGAAGGGGCCGGGGACGCGCACCGTCTTCACCGACGGCACCATGGCGCGCACGGCCCGATAGAGGTTGGCTTCCATGGGGATGGTAGACAGCAGCATGTGATCGAGGTGGGCCACCGTGATGTCCTGGAACCACGCGCCGGCGCGGTGGGTGATGGCCTTCACCTTCACGACTTCCCGATCGCGCTGGCCGAGACTGTAGCCGGTAAACTCGCCGAAGGGTCCCTCGGGCGTGCGCGCGCCCGGGAGAATCTCCGCCTCGATCACCATCTCGGCCTGGGCGGGCACCAGGACGTCGGAGGTCTCGCACTTCACGAGCTCGAGCGGCTCGCCGAGCAGGGCGCCCATGATGGCACGCTCGTCCTCGTCGATCGAACCGATGGCGAGTGAACCCAAGGCAATGGCGGGGTGCACGCCGATGGCGAACGCCACCGGCAGCGCCTCCCCCCGCGCCTCCGCGATCTTGTGGAACTCCCAGAGATGCTTGCCGAGGGTGAGGTGGATCGAGGTGGTGTCGCGGCCCTTGATCATCAGCCGGTTGTAGGCGCAGTTCCACGTCTCGCTCGCCGGATCCTTCGCGAAGGAGATGGCGGAGGTGAGGTACACGCCCGCGTCCCCCTCGTGATGGACGATCTGGGGCAGGTCGTGGAGATCGATCTGGTCGCCCCGGAGGATGACGTCCTTCACGGGCCCCTTCGGCACCACCCGCGGGGGCACGGGCTTGTCCATGGCCGCCAGGTACGTGCGCAGCATCTGGTCGGGCTTGCAGCGCATGGCCGCGGCGAGGCGGGACCGGCTCGCGTGGAGATTGGTGAGCACGGGGAACCGCGTGCCCTTCACCTTCTCGAAGATGAGGACGGGGCGGCGCTTGGCCTCGCGCTCCAGCTTCACCACGATGGCGGTGATCTCGAAGGCCGGGTCCACCTCCTGGGTGACGACCTGGACGTCGTCCGGCTTGGCGCGCTTGACCGCGTCGAGATAGGAGCGGAGATCCTGGGCCATGGCAGCGTCTCCCCTGGTCTAGAGGCCGTAGAGACGGCGGCAGTTGTCGCCGAGCACCTTCTGCTTCTGCGCCTCGGTGATGTCCCCGCGCATCCGGATCTCGTCGATGGAGCCGGGGTAGGAGTTGTCCCAGTGAGGGAAGTCGGAGGCGTAGACGATCTGATTCTCGCCCACGAGCTTCAGCGCCTGGGGCAGCAGCCACTCGTCCGCCTCGCAGGAGAAGAAGATGTTGCCGCTCCGGCAGTAGGCGCTGGGCTCCTTCTTGAGAGCGGGCGCCTCCGCCGCGCGCTTGGCGTACTCGTCGTCCATGCGCTCCATCCAGTAGGGCGCCCAGCCGCACCCCGCCTCCAGGAAGGCGAGCTTGAGCCGGGGGAAGCGCTCGGGCACGCCCTCGAAGACCATCGAGGTGATCTGGCGCATCTGGCCGAACGCGTGCGAGCACGTGTGGGCCTGTATGAAGCGCGGGAACATGTCGACGCCGGCCCCGCCCAGGTGCGAGCCCGAGGCGTGGACGCCCAGCGGCACGCCGAGGCGCTCCGCCTCCGCGTAGACGGGGTCGTAGGCGGCATCGCCGAGCAGATGGGTGCCGTCGGCGGGGAGCATCCCGCCGGAGAGCCCCAGCTCCTTCACCGCGCGGCGCAGCTCGCCCGCGCACGCGGCGGGCTCCTGCACGGGCAGGAGGGCCACCGCCTTGAGCCGCGGGCTCACCTTGATGAACTCCTCATGGAGCATGGTGTTGTAGGCCTTGCAGAGGGCGACCGCCCACTCTTTGTCGCGCAGGAAGCTCATGAAGAGCCCCAGCGTGGGATAGAGCACGGTGAGCTCCATGCCCCCCTTGTCGAGCGCGCGCAGCCAGCTCTCCGCGTTGCCGGCGGAGTCGCCGAGGGTGCCGAGCAGGCGCCGGTCCCACCCGTCCCAGGGATAGAACGAGAAGGTCTGCGGGCGGCGCTTGTGCCGGTCGTCGAGGTACTTCGACACCTGCTCCTGCGACTCCGTCACATGGCCGTCGGCGTCGAGAATGGCATAGGCGCTCATGGCTCTGCCCCTCCAGCGCGGAATCACGTCGGCATTGACGGCATGGGCGGGCGGCTCCCCGCGCCCCACCGCCAGGATCTGGTCCAGGGCCAGCCGGAGGTTGGCGCGGCGGCCCGCCTCGCTGTGGGCGATGTTGTGCGGGGTGAGGATGAGGCGCTCGGGATCCACCATCCTGTAGGGATGGTCCGCCGGCATCGGCTCCTTCACGAAGGCATCCACGGCCGCACCGGCGATCCAGCCCTCGCCGAGCGCGCCGGGCCACCGCTTCCTCGTCCACCACCTCGCCCCGCGCGGTGTTGATGAGCAGCGCCGTCGGCTTCATCCGCCGCAGCTCCTTCTCGCCGACGATGTGCCGCGTCTCCTCGGTGAGCGTGCAGTGGAGCGACACGATGTCGGACTCGGCGAGCAGAGTGCCGAGGTCCACCAGGGTGACGCCGAGCTTCGCCGCCCGCTCCGTCGGCACATAGGGGTCGGAAGCGAGCAGACGCACGTCCCAGCCGGCAAGGCGGCGCGACACGTGGGTGCCGATGCGGCCGAGGCCGATCAGCCCCATCGTCTTGCCGAAGAGGAAGTCGCCGCGGTCGTCTCGCTTCGCCCATTCGCCTCGGCGCAATTTAGCCTCGTTGTGCTTGATGCGCTTGAGCAGCATCAGGATCACGCCGATCGTCGCCTCGGCCACCGCCACGAAGTTCTCCGGGGTGGGGCTGTTGGCCACGACGATACCGAGACGGGAGGCGGCCGGGATGTCGATCTTGTCCGTGCCGATGAAGGGCACGATCACCAGCCGCAGCCGCGCGGCGGCCTCGAGCACCGCCGGCGAGAAGGTCTCCAGATGCGAGGCGAGCACGACGTCGGCGTCCCGGCAGGCCTCCGCCAGCTCGGCCTCGGTCCAGGCGGGGCGGCTCGGCATGTCGAGCGGCCGGCCGATCACCACCTCGTGGCCGGCGGCGCGAAGCGCGTCCAGCTCCTCGGAGGGTCCGCTGGGTCCGGTGGCGAGGATCTTCATAGCGCCCTCCTCAGGGCTTCTTGCAGATGATGTTGACCAAGGCCTGCCGCTTCTCGTTGCGCACGACGTTCAGCGCCGTCTTGAGCACGCCCGGCAGCGCCGCCGGGTCCTCCACCTTCTCGCCCCAGCCACCCGAGGCGCGGCACACCATCTCATAGTCGGGCGCGGGGTCGAGCTGATAGAGCGGCATCAGCTCGGCGCGCATGGCCCAGCCGTCCTTGGCGAGCGAGGCCACCGAGCGCTTCACCGCGTTCCACGCCCGGTTGTTGAAGACCACGAACAGCGCCGGGATCTGATAGGCGCGGGACACCCAGTGGCTGGCGGTGGGGCTGCCGAAGATGTAGGTGCCATCGCCCATGCAGGAGATCACGGTTTTCCCGGGCGCCGCAAGCCGGGCGCCGAGCGCGGCGCCCAGGGCCCAGCCGAGCCCGCCCGCCGGGGAGGAGCCGAAGTAGGATCCCGGCACCCGCATCTGCGTCTGCGAGGAGTCTAGGTCGTACTCGTTCACCACGATGGTGTCGTCGTCGATGCAGTCGGCCACGCAGCGGGAGGCCCAGGCCATGTCGATCGGGGTGTCGCCGCTCACCGCGCGGGCGCGCGCGGCGACAGCCTCCCGCTGCGCCGCCGCCTCCGCCTCCCACTTCCTGCGCCGGGCTGCGACCGTCGCGGCATCCAGCAGGGGCCGCAGAGCCTGCGCGAGCGCGGCCAGCGTGAGGCGCGGTTCCCCCGCGAGCGCGCCGGCGGTGGGGAATCCACGAACCGGATAGCGGGAGAAGAGGGGGTCCACGCCGATCTGGATGATCGTCGCGTCGGCGGAGGGATTGCGCAGCGCGGGGAACCACGGGGCGTCGGCCTCCACCACCACCACCACGTCGGCAGTAGCGAGGTGCGGGCCGGGGTCGAAGCCGCCGTGGAGGGGATGATCGCCGGGGAAGTTGAGATACGTGCGAGCGGGATCCTCGAAGACGGGGGCGCCGAGGGTCTCCGCGAAGCGGGCGAGCACGGGCACGGCGAGAGGGTCGCGGCCGCCCGCCTTGGTGATGACGATCGGGTTGCGGGCGGCGGCGAGGACCCGCGCCGTCGCTGCGACCTCCTCCGGCCCCGCGACGACCGGGCTGTTCGGCGCCAGCCGCGGGGGATCGGCGTACTCGAACGTGTCGTGATGCTCGGCGAGCACCTCGCGGGGGAGGGTGAGATAGACGGGCCCCGGCGGCTCGCTGCGGGCGATGGCGAGCGCCCGATCCACAACCGTCTCGAGCTGGGCGAAGTTCCGCAGCTCGTAGTCCCACTTCACAAACTCCCGCGCCAACCCGGCCTGATCGAAGGCCTCCTGCGCCCAGTGGATCTGGCGGTCGCGGCTGCCGAGCATGCCCTGCTCGGTGATGGGCGTGCGCCCGGCGGTGAAGAGGATCGGTACCTGGGAGCGGGCCGCGTTGATGACCCCGCCCAGCGCGTTCGCGGCCCCCACGATCACGTGGACCATCACCGCCTGCGGCTTGCCCGACACCATGGCATGGCCGTGCGCCATCGCCACCGCCGGGATCTCGTGCGGCACCGTGATGGGCCTGGGGAAGGGAAGGCCGTTGGCTTGGCGCCGCGCGTACGCCTCGATGAGCGGCGCGAAGTCCGTTCCCGCGTTCGCGAAGAGGTAGTCCACGCCGCGGGCGGCGAGGAGCTCGAGATAGGCATCGGCGGTGCTCTCGACGGTGGCGCGCTTGCGCATGCTCGCTCCTTTGGGGTCCCGCTACTTGCCCGTCCAGCGGGGCTTCCGCTTCTCGACGAAGGCGGCCGCGCCCTCGCGAAAATCCGCGCTCGTATAGGTCCGCGCGATGAGGTCGTCGTCCTCGGGCAGGCCGCGATGATCGCGGAGCCGGCGCAGCGCCTCCTTGGTGACCTGGATCGTGATGGGGGCGTGGTCGGCGATCTCCAGCGCGATCGCCCGCACCCGGGCGTCGATCTCCTCCGCGGACACGATCTCGTGGACGAAGCCCGCGGCGAGCGCCTCTTGTGCGCTGAGGAAGCGGGCGCGGAAGATCACGTCCTTGACCACGGACGGGCCCAGCAGGTCCACGAAGCGCGCGTAGGTCTCCATGGAGAGGCAGTTGCCGAGCGTGCGGGCGATGGGCGCGCCGAACTTCGCGTCGGGCGTGGCGACGCGCAGGTCGCAGCAGGCGGAGATGTTGAAGCCGCCGCCAACGGCGAAGCCCTGGATCTGAGCGATGACGGGCTTCCGCACGCGCTCGAGCCGCGCGGAGCGGGCGGCGCCGTCGCGCTCGTAGGCGAGGCCGTCTTCCGCGGTCTCGAAGACCTTGAACTGGCTGATGTCGGTGCCGGCCACGAAGGCCTTGCCGCCCGCCCCGCGCAGGATGAGGACGCGGATGGAGTCGTCGGCGTCCACCTCCTCGCACACCTGGAGCAGCCGATCGTACATGCTCCACGTCATGGCGTTGCGCGTCTGGGGGCGATTGAAGGTGAGGGTCACGATCGACCCGTCACGCGTGACGAGCGTGTCCTGAGTGCCGGCGGGGGTATCCACGGAACGCCTCCTCGCGCTGCGGTAAGTGGGCGGAGGATACCACCCGCCCGCCGAATCGTGCTAGCCTACGCCTCGCCATGGCGGGCGCGCTCGACGGCATTCGCATTGTCGATCAAACGCAGGTGATGGCGGGGCCCTTCGCGAGCATGCTGCTCGCCGACATGGGCGCGGAGGTCATCAAGGTGGAGCCGCCGGAGGGCGAGCATTCGCGCCACGTCGGTCCCGAGGCCGCGCCCGGCGTGTCCGCGTCCTTCCTCGCGGTGAATCGCGGCAAGCGGGGCATCACCCTCGACCTCAAGCAACCCGAGGGCGTGGCCGTGCTCAAACGCCTCGTCGCCACCGCGGACGTGATCGTCGAGAACTACCGTCCGGGTGTCGCGGCGCGCCTGGGCGTCGACTACCCCACGCTCGCCGCGGTGAACCCGCGCCTCATCTATTGCTCCGTGTCGGGCTTCGGCCAGACCGGCCCCTACGCGAGCCGCGGCGGCTACGATCTCATCGCCCAGGGGATGGCGGGGATCATGAGCGCCACCGGCAGCGACGGCGGTCCGCCCGTCAAGGTGGGCGTGCCGATCGCGGATCTCGGCGCCGGGCTCTTCGCCCTCCTCGGCATTCTCGCCGCGCTGCGCGCGCGCCGTCTCACCGGGCGCGGCCAGCAGGTGGACACCTCGCTCTTCGAGGCGGCGCTGGCCCTGTCCGCGTGGGAGGCCACGGAGTACTGGTACACGGGCGAGATTCCCAAGCGCCTGGGTACGGCGCATCGACTGAACGCGCCCTATCAGGCCTTCCGCGCGAGCGATGGCTACTTCACGGTGGGCGCGGCGAACCCCAAGCTCTGGCCGATCTTCGCCGGGCTCGTCGGACGCGGCGAGCTGGTCCAGGACGAGCGCTTCAAGGGCGTGGGCGATCGCGTGAAGAACCGCGCCGCGCTCGAGCAGGAGATCGAGGTCGCGACGAGCAAGGAGACGCGCACCCACTGGCTCGCGAAGTGCGAGGCGGCGGGCATTCCCGCGGGGCCGATCTACAGTATTCCCGGAGGCGCAGGCTGACCCCCACGCGCAGGCGCGGGGCATGGTGCAGGAGCTCGACCACCCGCAGGCGGGCCGCGTGAAGGCGCTCGGTAATCCCGTCAAGCTCTCGCGGTCGCCCGCGACGCTGCGGTCGGCCGCGCCCCTGCTCGGCGCCGACACCGACGCCGTGCTCGCCGGCATCGGCTACGGCGCATCCGAGATCGCCGACCTCCGCACGCGGAAGGTGCTTGGCGAGGTGCAGCCGAAGGCGAGCCGAGCGGATACATGATGGGTTCGCGAGCGGAGCGAGCGCAGTTGTTCGGACGCGCATGATTCGCTCCGTGCCCGGTCGCGCCCCGAAGGTGCACCCCGCCGCGTTCGTGGACATCGCGGCCCAGGTCATCGGCGACGTCACCATCGACGAGGGCGCCAGCGTCTGGCCCTTCAGCATCCTGCGCGGCGACCAGGACAACTACGTGCGCCTGGGCCGGAACTCCAACGTGCAGGACAACTCCGTGCTCCACGTGACGCCGGAGTTTCCCTGCGTCGTGGGCGCCGGGGTGACCATCGGCCACCGCTGCGTCGTGCACGCCTGCACCATCATGGACAATGTCCGCATCGGCATCGGGGCCGTCGTCCTCACCGGCGCCGTCGTCGAGGAGGGCGCGCAGGTGGGGGCGGGCGCGGTGGTGCCGCAGGGCAAGGTGGTGCCGGCCGGCTGGCTCGTCATGGGTGTCCCGGCCAAGCCTATCCGGAAGATGTCGGACGACGAGCTCGCCGACATCCGCAAGAACGCGGTCGAGTACGTCGACCTCTGGCACCGCGACTACCGCGGCACCTGGGACGTCCGGGACCAGTCATGAAGCCGCTACAGGGCACGCGCGTGATCGACTTCACCCAGGCCATGGCGGCGCCCTTCTGCACCATGAACCTGGCCGACCTCGGCGCCGAGGTGATCAAGCTGGAGCCGCCAGGCGAGGGGGAGCCCACTCGGCACCTGGGCGCCGTCCACAAGCGCGGCCACAGCGCGACCTTCATGACCATGAATCGGGGAAAGCGCGACCTCGCCGTGGACCTCAAGCGACCCGAAGGGGTCGAGGTGGTGAGGAGGCTGGCCAAGACCGCGGATGTCTTCGTGCAGAACTACCGGCCGGGCGTGGCCGACCGGCTCGGGCTCGGCTACGCGGCGCTGAGCGAGGTCAACCCGCGGCTCATCTACTGCGCCGTAAGTGGCTTCGGGGGAACGGGTCCCTACGCGCCACGCGGCGGCTACGACCTGATCGCCCAGGGCATGAGTGGCGTGATCAGCGTGACGGGAGACGAGGACGGCCCGCCCGCAAAATCCGGGGTGCCCCTGTCCGACCTCGCCGCGGGCCTCTTCTCCGCCTACGGCATCCTGTGCGCCCTCGAGCATCGCGACCGCACGGGGCAGGGGCAGCTGGTGGACACCTCGCTGCTCGAGGCCGCCATGGCCCTCACCGTGTGGGAGGCCAGCGAGTACTGGGTCACGGGCCAGGCGCCGAAGGCGCTCGGCTCGGCCCATCGCCTCTCGGCGCCGTACCAGGCCCTCCGCGCCGCGGACGGCTTCTTCACCGTGGGCGCCAACACGGATCGCCTGTACGAAGGCTTCTGCCGGGCGCTCGGACGCGGCGACCTCCAGACGGATCCCCGCTTCACCAGCGGCGCGGGCCGGCGCAAGCATCGAAAGGCGCTCGTCGCCGAGATCGAGGCCACGACGGCCACCGAGCCGCGCACCTTCTGGCTGGAGCGCCTGGACAAGGAAGGCGTGCCCGCCGGCCCCATCAACGACTACGCCGAGGCCCTGTCCGACCCGCAAACGCTCGCGCGCCGCATGGTCGTGGATCTGATCCACCCCGGCGCGGGCCCGATCAAGGCGCTCGGCGTGCCCGTGAAGCTCTCCGAGACGCCGGGGGCGGTGGACCGCGCCGCCCCGATGCTAGGCCAGGACACCGAGGGCATCCTGATCGAGCTCGGCTACACCGAATCCGAGCGCCATGACCTCGAAGCGAAGGGCATCGTTCAACGCTGGCCGATACCAGGAGGGAAGGCTCGATGAAGACCCGCACGCTCGCCCTGCTCTGCGCCGTCGCCCTGATCGTTCCCGGGCTCGTCGGCTTCGCGCTCGCCCAGGCCAAGTATCCGGCCAAGACCATCGAGGTGGTGGTGCCCTTCGCCCCCGGCGGCGGCACCGACAACCTCATGCGGATGATCACGGGCATCATCGAGGAGAACAAGTGGTCGCCGGTGCCCATCAACGTCAACAACCGCACCGGCGGAAGCGGGGCCGTCGGCTACACGTACCTCATCGGCAAGAAGGGCGACTCCCACGTCGTGGGAGGCGCCACCCCCATGGTGGTGTCGGGGAAGATCGAAGGCCGCCTGACCGGCGACCATCGCGACGCCATGACCATCCTGATGATCATGGCCATCGACGACCTCATGCTCTCGGTGCGCACGGAGTCGCCGTACAAGACCATCGATGACTTCGTCAAGGCCGCCCGTGAGAAGCCTGGTGTCCTCACCGTCGGCGGCACCGGAACGAACACCGAGGATCACATCTTCCACTACCTGTTCGAGCAGGCGGCCAAGATCAAGGTGAAGTACGTGCCGTTCAACTCGGGCGGCGAGGTGACCACCGCGCTGATGGGCGGGCACATCGACGCCGCGGTGGAGAACCCCAACGAGATCGTGGCCCAGGTCGAGGCCAAGAAGGCGCGCAACCTGGCGGTGGCCTCCCGAAAGCGCCTGCCCGACGCCCAGGACGTGCCCACGTTCGCGGAGCGCGGCTACGAGTTCTTCTGGGAGCAGCTGCGCGGCGTGGTGGGGCCGGCGGGCATGTCCCCCGAGGCGGTGAAGTGGTGGGAGGACACGCTGAAGAAGGTGACGGAGAGCAAGAAGTGGCAGGAGCAATACATCAAGCGCAATCTCCTCGTGCCCACCGCGTGGACTGGGGAAGAGGCCAACAAGTACCTCGATGGCCTCACCGCCAAGTACGAGAAGGCGCTCGGGGACCTCGGCGCGTTGAAGAAGAAGTAAGCCGGGCGTGCGGCGCGCGGACCAGATTGCCGGGGCCGGGCTCCTCCTCCTCGGGATCGCCTTCGCGGCCTGGGGGCTCCGGCGCTACACCTACTGGGGCCCGACCGGACCGGGCTCCGGCTTCTTCCCGTTCTGGTTCGGCCTCATCATGGCCGCCCTCGCCGCCTGGCTCCTGCTGGGCGCGATCCGCGGGCGGTGCGCCGGACGGTCGCTGGCTGCCCCAGGGGAGGGGGCTCCACCGTCTCGTCACCGTGCTCGGCGTGACCGCCGCACTGATCACCGTCCTCAAGGTCGTGGGGATGGCGCTGGGCACCGTGCTCTTCCTCGTCGTCATCCTGCGCTTCGTCGAGGGCCTGCGCTGGACCTCCACCCTCGCCATCGCCGTCGGCACCGCCGCCGTGAACTACCTCATCTTCACCTACTGGCTGCGCGTGCCGTTCCCCGTGGGCGTGCTGGGCATCTGATGGACTTCCTCGCCAATCTGTCCCTTGGCTTCTCCATCGCGTTCACGCCGTTCAACCTCATGATGGCGGCGGCCGGCGTCACGCTGGGCACCCTGATCGGGGCGTTGCCCGGCGTCGGCCCCGTCTCCGGCGTCGCCCTGCTCCTGCCGCTCACCTTCGGCATGGATCCCGTCTCCGGCATCATCATGCTCGCCGCCCTCTATGCCGGCTCCATGTACGGCGGCACCATCACCTCGGTGCTCATCAACACCCCCGGCGAGTCCGCCTCGGTGGTCACGTGCATCGACGGCTATCAGATGGCGCTCCAGGGACGGGCGGGGCCGGCTCTCGGCGTGGCCGCCATCGGCTCCTTCGTGGCCGGCACCGTCGGCGTCGGTGCTGCTCATGCTGATGTCGCCGATCCTCGCGCGGTGGGCGCTGTCGTTCGGCCCGCCCGAGACCTTCGCCCTCATGCTGCTGGGGCTGACGACGGTGACAGGCCTGACCGGCGACAGCCCGCTGAAGGGCTACATGAGCATGGTGTTCGGGCTCATGCTCGCCATGGTGGGCTTCGACATCATCTCCGGCGACGCCCGCTACGCGTTCGGCATCAACGAGCTGCTGGACGGGGTGGAGTTCCTGCCCGTCGCCATCGGCCTCTTCGGGCTGGGCGAGGTGCTGGTGGGGGCCGAGCAGGTCACCGACATGCGCATCCTGCGCGCCCGCTACGGCCTGCGCGACGTCATGCTCACCTCGGCCGACTGGGCGCGCAGCCGGCTCGCCATCGCGCGGGGCACCGTGCTCGGGTTTCTCATCGGCGTGCTGCCCGGGGCGGGGCCGACCATCGCCTCCTTTCTCGCCTACACGCTGGAGAAGAAGGTGTCGAAGCATCCGGAGGAGTTCGGGCGCGGGGCCATCGAGGGGGTGGCGGCGCCGGAGTCGGCGAACAACGCCGCCTCGTCGGCGGCGTTCGTGCCGATGCTCACCCTCGGCATCCCCGGCTCGGCCACCACCGCGGTGATGCTGGGCGGGCTCATGATGTGGGGCCTGCGCCCGGGGCCGCTGCTCTTCGAGAAGAACCCGGACTTCGTGTGGGGCCTCATCGCGTCGCTCTACATCGCCAACGTGATGCTCCTCATCCTGAACATCGGGTTCATCCCCATGTTCGTGCGGGCCCTGCGCATCCCCTACTCGGTGCTGATGCCGCTGATCATCATCTTCTGCGTCACCGGCGCCTACTCGCTCAACAACAAGCTCTGGGACGTGGGTGTGATGCTGGTCTTCGGCGCCCTCGGCTACATGATGAAGAAGCTCGACTATTCACCCGCCGCGCTCACCCTCGCCATCGTGCTGGGCCCGCTCGCGGAGCGCGCCCTCCGGCAGTCGCTGATCATCTCGGACGCGGGCATCCTGATCCTCTTCATGCGCCCCATCTCGGGGGTGCTCACCCTGCTCGCGCTCGCCGCGGTCGCCGTGCCCGCCGCCCGTGCCCTTCGTCAGGCGCTGCGGGGGCGCGCGCGGGCCGCCGCGGCCTGACCGGCGGTGCCCGAAGACCGCTACGGTCTGGCCCTGACGTCCGTCTCCGCCCGCGCGGTGGACGCGTATCGGACAGGAGTGGACCACATCCTCCTCGCCACCCCCGGCGCGGAGCCCGCCTTCGAAGCCGCGCTCCAGGCCGACCCCGGCTTCGCCCTCGCCGCCGCCGGGCTCGCGCGCGCCATGCAGATTCGCGGCCGCATCCCCGAGGCCAGGGCGGCGGGAGCACGCGCCCACGGCCTCGCCGGCGGCGTCTCGCGGCGGGAGCGCCAGCACGTGGAGGCCATTGGCGCCCTGCTCGACGGCGACGCGCCGGGCGCGCTGGCCGCGGTGCGCGCACACGTGGCCGAGTTCCCGCGCGACGCCCTTGTTCTCTCGCTGTCGGTGGGGGCCTTCGGCCTCATCGCGTTCAGCGGGCGTCCCGACCACAACGCGGTGCTCCTCGCGCTCCTCGATCCGCTGGCCCCGCACATGCCGGCGACTGGTGGTTTCCCTTTGCTCATGGCTGGGCCTACAACGAAGCGCGCCGCCCGGCGGAAGCCCGCCGGCTGATGGAGGAGGCGCGCGCGCGGCAGCCGCGAAGCGCCAACGTCGCGCACGGGCTCGCCCACATCGCCTACGAGACGGGTGATGTCGACGGCGGCGCCGCCTATCTCGAGGGCTGGCTGCCTGCGTACGAGCGCGCGAGCACGCTGCACTGCCACCTATCCTGGCACCTGGCCCTGTTCGAGCTGGCGCGCGGCCGCGACGATCGCGCGCGCCGCGTCTACGAGGACAGCATCGCGCCCGGGGTCTCGCTGGCGCCACCGTTGAACACGCTCAGCGACTCGGCCGCCTTCCTCTGGCGGCTGGGCCTCTACGGCGATCCGGCTCCCGCCGAGCGCTGGAGCCCCGTTTGCGAGTTCGCAGCCCAGGCCTTCGCCCGGCCGGGCTTCGCGTTTGCGGACATCCACTGCGCGCTGGCCTATGCCGCGCGCGGCGACTCGGCGGCCCTGACGGGGCTGGTGGAGGCCCTCCGCGAGGCCGCCCGCGCCGGGCGTCTGCCCGCCGGGCCGGGCGTGGCCGTCCTGGCCGAGGGGCTCGGCGCGTTCGCGGCGGGGGACTACCAGAGGGCGATCCAGCTCATCGAGCCCGTCGCCGGGGAAGTCATACGCCTGGGGGGCAGCCACGCCCAGCTCGACATCTTCGAGGAAACCCTCATCCAGGCTTACTTGCGCGCGGGTCTGGGGGGTCTGGCGGCGCCGCTTCTGCGCCGGCGCCTTGACCGGCGCCCCTGGGACCGGGATCGCGAGTGGCTGGCCCGCGCCGCGGGGGGCGGGGGCTCGTAAACCCTTGTAGTTCCGACCAAACCCTTGACAGCCCCGGGGGGCTCGGCTAAACTCTCGCAACTTCGTGGGCTCTGACTGACGCGACGTCCCACCGAATGGTAACGCGCTCCAATGGCGTAGAGGCATGACGCGCGCGACAGCCGCCGCCACGATCGGAGCCCGTCACGCGCCGGATGCGGCGAACCCCGCGTCCGACACCTTCCCGAAGCTCGTCGCCGACAACGCGCGCCGCCTGGGGGACAAGGTCGCCATCCGCGAGAAGAGCCTGGGCATCTGGCAGTCGCTACAGCTGGCGTCAGTACCTCGCGGAGGCGCGCTTGATCGCGCTCGGCCTCGCCGCGCTCGGCTTCGCCCGCGGCGACAAGACCGCGATCGTCGGCGACAATCGCCCCCCGCTCTACTGGGCGATGCTGGCGACGCAGTCGCTCGGCGGAGTGCCGGTGCCGCTGTACCAGGACTCGATCGAGAAGGAGATGGAGTTCATCGTGGACCACGCCGAGGCGCGGTTCGCGGTGGTCGAGGACCAGGAGCAGGTGGACAAGCTCCTGCACGTGCGCGCGCAGTGCCCCCGCCTCGAGTACATCATCTACGACGATCCGCGCGGGCATGCGGAAGTACAAGGAGCCCTGCCTGCTGAGCCTGGCCGAGCTGCGGGAGCGCGGGCGAGAAGTTCGAGCGGGAGCACTCCGGACTCCCTCGACGCGGAGATCGCGCGGGGAACCGGCGACGACGTGGCTATCATCTGCTACACGTCGGGCACGACCGGCCAGCCCAAGGGCACCGATGCTCACGCACGAGAACCTGATCGTCACCGCGCGGAACGCGGTGGCCTTCGAGGGGCTCGGGCCCGACGAGGAGGTGGTGGCGTACCTGCCCATGGCCTGGGTGGGCGACCACATGTTCTCCTTCGCGCCAGTCAGTGGTGTCCGGCTTCGCCACCAACTGCCCGGAGAGCGCGGCCACCGTGCTCCACGACCTCCGGGAGATCGGGCCAACCTACTTCTTCGCGCCCCCGCGCATCTGGGAGAACATCCTCACCTCGGTGATGATCCGGGTGGACGACGCCTGGGCGGCCGAAGCGCGCGATGGTGCGGTTCTTCCTGGAGCTGGCGCGCCGGGTGGAGCGCGCGCGGCTCGCCCGCCGCCCGTCCGCCCTCGGCGACCGTCTCCTCTACGCGCTGGGCCGGGTGCTCGTCTACGGGCCCCTCCGCGACAATCTCGGGATGCGCCGGATCCGCGTGGCCTATACCGCGGGCGAGGCCATCGGGCCCGAGCTCTTCGAGTTCTACCGCTCGCTCGGCATCAACGTGAAGCAGCTCTACGGGATGACGGAGTCGAGCGCTCTCATCTGCATCCAGAAGGACGGCGACGTGAAGCTCGACACGGTGGGCACGCCGCTGCCCGGGGTGGAGATCCGGATCGCGCCGGACTCGGGCGAGGTGCTGTTCCGGAGCCCCGGGGTCTTCCGCGGGTACTACAAGAATCCCGAGGCCACCGGCCAGACCCTCGAGGACGGCTGGGTGCACACCGGCGACGCCGGCGTCATCGACCGCGAGGGGCACCTCAGGATCATCGACCGCGCCCGCGACGTCGGGCCGCCTCTCGGGCGGGACGCTCTTCGCGCCCAAGTACCTCGAGAACAAGCTGAAGTTCTCGCCGTTCATCAAGGAGGCGGTGTGCGTCGGGAACGGCCGCCCGTTCGTGGTGGCCCTCCTCAACATCGACCTCGCCGCGGTGGGGAGCTGGGCGGAGCGGCGCGAGCATCGCCTACACCTAGCTACACCGACCTCGCCCAGAAGCCCGAGGTGTACGACCTCATCCGCGAGGCGGTGAACCGGGTCAACGCGAGCCTGGCCGGCGAGGCCGAGCTGGCGGGGGCGCAGATCCGGAAGTTCCTCCTCCTCCACAAGGAGCTGGATGCGGACGACCAGGAGATCACCCGCACGCGCAAGGTGCGCCGAGGCTTCATCGCCGAGAAGTACGCCGCCCTCATCGAGGGGCTCTACTCCGGGCGCGGGCCACGTCAACGTGGAGGCCCAGGTCACCTACGAGGACGGCCGGGTCGGCACCGTGCGCGCGGACGTGCGCATCGCGCGAGGCCGGCGGTGGCGGCGGCGGGGGCGGGCGCGGTGAGCGGGCGCACGCCGCTGCTGGAGGTGGACGGGATCAGCGTGCGCTTCGGCGCCGTGCAGGCCCTCGAGGGCGTGAGCCTCTCCATCGGGCGGGGCGAGGTCGCCGCCATCATCGGGCCGAACGGCGCCGGCAAGACCACCCTCCTCAACGTGATCAGCGGCTTCTATCACCCGTACGCGGGCCACATCCGGTTCGAGGGCAAGGACCGCACCCACCTCAAGCCGTACGACGTGGCCGCGCTCGGCATCGCCCGCACCTTCCAGAACGTCGCCCTGTTCAAGGGCATGAGCGTGCTCGACAACATCATGACGGGCCGCCTGCTGAAGATGAAGGGGAGCTTCCTCCTGGAAGCGCTCTACTGGGGCCCCGCGCAGCGGCAGGAGCTGGAGCACCGCGCCTTCGTGGAGCGCATCATCGACTTCCTGGAGATCCAGGCCATCCGTAAGACGCCGGCGGGCCTGCTGCCCTACGGCCTCCAGAAGCGGGTGGAGCTGGCGCGGGCGCTGGCCGCCGAGCCGACGTTGCTCCTCCTCGACGAGCCGATGGCCGGGCATGAACGTCGAGGAGAAGGAGGACATGTGCCGCTTCGTCCTCGACGTGAACGACGAGTTCGGCACCACCATCGCGCTGATCGAGCACGACATGAGCGTGGTCATGGACATCTCGGACCGCGTGGTGGCGCTCGACTACGGGCGCAAGATCGCCGACGGGACGCCCGACGAGGTGCGCGCGAACCCCGCCGTGATCGACGCCTACCTCGGGCTGGCCCATGCTTAGCGTGCTCCACGCGGTGTTCGTGGCGCCCTTCGTCGACATGGCCACGGCGCCGACCTTCCTGGCCGAGGTGCTGATCGGTGGGATCGCCGCCGGGCTCATGTACTCGCTCGTCGCGCTGGGGTTCGTGCTGATCTTCAAGGCCTCCGGCGTCTTCAACTTCGCCCAGGGCGTGATGGTGCTCTTCGCCGCCTTGACCCTGGTGGGCCTCATGGAGAGGGGGCTGCCGGTGGTGGTGGCCCTCCTCGCCACGGTCGTCGTGATGATCGCCCTCGCCTTCGGGATCGAACGGGTGGTGCTCCGCCCGCTCGTGAACCAGGCGCCCATCATCCTGTTCATGGCCACCATCGGCCTCAACTTCTTCCTGGAAGGCCTGGGGGAGATGCTGTGGGGCGCCAACGTCAAGCGGCTCAACGTCGGCATCCCGGACGAGTCGGTCAAGCTGGCCGGCATCCTGATCAACAAGCTCGAGATGGCGGCGGCGGCCACCGCCGCGGTCCTGGTGGCGGTGCTCGCGGTGTTCTTCCAGCGGACGCGGATCGGGCGGGCCCTTCGCGCCGTCGCCGACGACCACGAGGCCGCCCTGAGCATCGGCATCCCCCTCAAGACCATCTGGGCGGTGGTCTGGGCGGTGGCGGGGCTGGTGGCCATCGCCGCCGGGGTCATGTGGGGAGCCAAGAGCGGGGTCCAGTTCAGCCTCTCCC
>CAWDIO010000005.1:0-45780 GCA_963802385.1 uncultured Acidimicrobiales bacterium
GGTCGGAAAGGGGTCCCAGCTCCTCCGGGGGCGCGACTGGGGGGCGTGGCGGTCGGATTGGCGGTGTGTGTGGGGCTCCTCGCGGTGGGCCTGGGGTTCGGCGTGGCGTGGTGCCACCGAGGTTGTTCCGCCGACGAGGGGCGGCTGGGGATCAGCGAGGTAACGCAGACCGCGTGGTGCTCCCGCACTGGCCATCACCCCGGTGGGGTCGTGACCGGGTCACCCTGATCGGGGGCGGGGGCCGGCTGGCCATGCGCTTGCTCGCCGTCACAAGGGGGGACGAGGCGGAGGGACGCATCACCGAAGCGGACCAGGTCGTGGGCGAGATCACGGTCGCCGGAACCCGGGACTTCGTCATCTCAGCGGGATCATCGGCGGGCTCTCCGCTGCGGGCCTCTACCTCCTGGTTCGCCGCTACCTGCCCTCCAACCCGGTCGGCGGCCTGGCGTACGAGGCAGTTCTCGTCATGCGGGGCACCGATCGTCGAAGCCGTTGCGAGTGCGACAATCCTAGCTGGACGTCGTCGGGGCCGGCTGGCTTTCCGTCGTGATGTTCACGCTGCTGGCCCTGGCCTTCGGGCTGGGGCTGGCGGGGTGGAGTGCCCCACCTCAGCACATGGCTCCCGCTGCCGTCGACCGAGGCGGCGGGTCCTGGTGCGGTACGCGGGCCGGGCGCGGGCGGGCCGCGTCGGGTTCTCGAGTCACCGCCGCGCTCCTGGTATCTCGACCTGGCGGTCGTGCTGGCCACCAGCTGGGCACGCTCGTCGACGTCGTGCGCTCACCACACGCCGTGCAGGTGGAGGGCGTGGGCCTGCATTCGCCCTGGTCGTCCTCGCCCTCCCCACGGCGCCTCTCGCCGCCGTCGCCGACATCGTCGCCAGCTCCAGCCGCCGCTGCACGCAGGTCGCCTGCATCCCGGGGGTGGGGTGGATTCGGCCGGATCATCGCCCTCGGCCCGCATCACGTCCACGATCTCGCAGGTCGCGGCGGCCGCCTGCTGGTCCGAGGACCGCCGGCTCCGCCCCCACAGCTTCGTCGCTCGCGGCGCCGGGCCCCGTCCCGCCCTCGGTGCGCGCCAGGCCCGCCTCGATGTCCGCCAGCACCTCGGCACCAGCAGTGGAAGATCGCCGACGGCTGCGTGGATTGAGCGCCGCCGACACGCTGTCCGCGGCGGCGGCCGCGGCCGGCAGCTGCACCTGGTCCGCGTTCGATCCAGGCGCGGTTGTCGCCTGCGCCACCACCGCGAGGCCCGCGCCGAGCTGCGTCGCTCGCGGCCTCGTCGGCCACCCGCCTGGTGCTTGTCCTGGGAGCCTTCGGCGACCGGCGGGCGAGTAGTCGTCCATGGCCGCGGCCGCGTCACCATCGCTACCGCCCGAGGCAACCCACCACCAGCAAGCCGGGGGGGATTGGCCCGATGACCAGCCCTACCGCGAGGGGCAGCAGCGTCGCCGCGTCCATCAACTCCAGGTGGTCGTGCGGGAGCCGGGCGTGGCGCCGCGACCAAGGCTCGCCATGGCGGATCAAATCCATGTCGCGGGTGCCGCACTCCGGCGAGGAGGGCGGGCCCGCCTCGACAGGTCCGCCACCATGCGGCCCCGCCGACGTCGTACAGTCCATGGTGAGTGCCAAGGATCGGACTGCCCGCCGGGGACCCCGTTCAATCAGGTTCTTGCACCCAGTGGGCAGGCACCACTACTAATCGTCGTCGCCGCGGACTCGTTGTCGCCGCCCGAGTCGGTGTCGTCGCCGATGACGTGGAAGCGGGCGTTCTGTTCCAGATGGACATCCACCCTGGTGCCGTCGTCCAAGGTCGCCTCGACCTCGTAGGCGCCTTCCTCGTCGCCCTTCGGGATCTCCGTAGCCCGGCCGCCGCCCGTGTGGTCCAGCGCACGGTGCTGGCCCGGTCGGGCTCGGTGCCCGTGATCGGGACGTCCTGCTCGTCATCGTCGCCGCCCTGGGCCACGGCCACCCCGGCGCCGGTGCAGACCAGCGCCGCCACCGACAGCGCTGCGGCCCCGATCGCCTTCATGCGTCTCTTGCATCTAATGCCTCCTCAGATGGTCACCGCCATGGTGCGCCACGGCTCCTGAACCGGTGCTGACACGGTCCCCCGCGGCCCGAACGGGACGGCCACACTGGACCGGAAGGCGGGCCGTGAAGCTGCTGCTCGTCGAGGATGACGCCAAGCTCGCGGGCGCCCTGCGCCGCGGGCTGCTGGCCGAGGGCTTCGCCGTCGAGATCGCCCCCGACGGCGACGAGGGCCTGTGGCGGGCCACCGAGGGATCCTACGACCTGATCGTGCTCGACATCATGCTGCCCGGACGCAACGGGTTCCGGGTGTGCGCCGACCTGCGCGCCGCCGACGTCTGGACCCCGATCCTCATGCTCACGGCCAAGGACGGCCACCTCGACGAGGCCGAGGCGCTGGACACGGGGGCCGACCAACTTGCTGACCAAGCCGTTCTCCTTCACCGTGCTCGTGGCGCGGATCCCGCGCTGCTGCGCCGGTCGGCCGAGCGCACGGTCGCCCCCGCGGCGGTGGGCGACCTGGCCGTCGACCCGGCGCGGCGTCGGGCGTGGCGGGCGGGAGACGAGCTCAGCCTCACCACCCGCGAGTTCGATGTGCTCGAGCTGCTGGTGCGGCGCGCCGGCCAGGTGCTGTCCAAGGAGCAGATCCTGGACGGGGTGTGGGACAGCGACTTCGCCGGCGACCGGAACATCGTCGAGGTCTATATCCGCCGCCTCCGCCGCAAGATCAACGACCCTTCGGCCGCCACTCCATAGAGACGGTGCGGGGCGCCGGCTATCGGATCGGCGGCGATGCCTGACCGGCGGATCGCCCGGCTGATTGGCACGGTCCGCTTCCGGATCACCCTGGCCGCGGCCCTCGCGGTGGCGGTGGTGCTCGGCGTCACCAGCGTGTGGCTGGTGGCGCACCAGCGCCAGGTGCTCACGGAGAACCTGGACGACACCCTGATCATCCAGGCCCGCTCGCTGGCCACGGCCGTCCAGGACGGGCAGGTGCCGGCCACGCTCGTCCCCGTGGCCGACAACGACGGCATCGCCGAGTTCGTCGGGCCCGGTGGCGACGTGGTGTCGGCCACGCCCTCGCTGGCCGGTCGCCCGCCGCTGGCGCCGCCGGAGGGCGACGGCCCGGTCGTGCGCACGCTCGACGACCCCGCCTTCGAGGGCCCGTTCCACGTCGCCTCGGTCCGGGGCACCGACGCCGACGGCGACCCCGTGGTCGTCCACGTCGGCGCCCCGCTCGACGACATCGAGGAGAGCGCCCGGACCTCACCCGGTCGCTGCTGCTGGCGGTCCCGGCGATGACGCTGCTGCTCGCCGCCCTGGTGTGGGCGCTGGTGGGGCGCACCCTGCGTCCGGTCGAGGCCATCCGCCGGGAGGTCGACGGCATCGGCGCCGCCGGGCTCGACCGGCGGGTCCCCGTGCCGCCGGCGAACGACGAGGTCGGGCGCCTGGCCCGCACCATGAACGCCATGCTCGATCGCATCGAGGACGGCACCCGCCGCCAGCAGCGGTCTGGCCGATGCCTCACACGAGCTGCGCAGCCCGCTGGCCCGCATCCGGGCCGAGATCGAGGTCGACCTGGAGCACCCCGAGGGCGCCGATCCGTCCGCCACCAGCCGCAGCGTGCTGGCCGAGACCATCGGCATGCAGCACCTGGTGGACGACCTGCTGGCGCTCGCCCGCAGCGACGCCGGCGCCGCGCCGCCCGCGTTTCCGGTCGACCTGGACGACGTGGTCGAGCGCCACGCCCGCCGCTTGCGCGAGGACGGGCACGTGGCCGTGGACAGCACCGGGGTCGGCGCCGCCCGGGTAGCTGGGCGGACGCGGACCAACTGGCCCGAGCCGTCGGCAACGTCGTCGACAACGCCGTGCGCCACACCGCGCACGACCGTGGCGCTGAGCGTGACGGCCTCGGGCTCCGACGCGGTGGTGGCCATCAGCGACGACGGGCCCGGCATCCCCCGGACCCGCACGACGAGGTGTTCGAGCGCTTCACCCGCCTCGACGGGGCCCGGGCTAAGACCGGCGGCGGTACCGGCCTCGGCCTGGCGATCGCCCACGACGTGGTGGCCGCCCACGGCGGGACCATCACCGTCGATCCGGACCATCTCCCCGGACTCGCCTGGTCATCACCCTCCCGCTCGCGCCGGAGTGGGACTCGCCGGCCCACCCTGCCGCATGCGGGGCGCTGGTCGCGAATAAGGGCGGGTCAGGCCGCCGGGGGATCCTCGCGGAGCGTGCCCTCGAGGACGATGACCGCCCGGCCCGAGAGCACCACAGTAGCCGTCGAGCCGCATGCCCACGGTGCCGCCCCGGGGGGAGGCCTGCTGGCCGGTGAACCCGGTGCGGCCGGTGCGGGCGGCCAGCCAGGGGGCGATGAGGCAGTGGGCCGAGCCGGTCACGGGATCCTCAGGTATGCCGGCCCCGGGGGCGAACACCCGGCAGACCGAGTCGACGCCGTCCCGCTCGCCGGGCGCGGCAGCCACGGTGATGAACCCGCCGAGCGCTTGCACCGCGGCGAGGTCGGGGACGGCGGCCCGGACGTCGGCCGCCGAGGCCAGCTCGGCGAGCAGCCAGCCGCCCTCGTTGCTGTAGACGCCCACGACCCGGTCGTCGGCCAGGCCCACAGCGGGCGCCACCGCGGGCGGGTCGGCCATCAGCTCGACCGGCAGGGCGGGGAAGTCCATCTCGATGGTCCCCTCCCCCGCGGCCCGGCACACCAGCGGGCCGCTGCGGGTGTGGAACCGGCGGTCGCCGCCGAGGACGCGGGCACTGGCCAGGGTGGCGTGGCCGCACAGATCGACCTCGGTGCTGGGGCTGAACCAGCGCAGGTCGTGGTCGCCGTCGGGCCTGGGCACGACGAACGCGGTCTCGGACACGTTGAGCTCGGCCGCCACCGACTGCATCCACCCCACGGTGGTGGGCGCGGCGGACACGCACACCCCCGCCGGGTTGCCGGCGAACGGCACGTCGGTGAACGAGTCGACGAGGACGATCGGCTGGGCCATCCCTCGACCCTACGGGCGGAGCCTCAGCCCAGATGAGCCAATTCGTTGAACGAGCGCAGCGACGGCGCCGGGCCCGTACAGCCGATGCGGGTGATCGACGCGGGGCCGACCCACATGCGCCACGTGATCTCGTCGCCCACCCCCAACGCCCACGCCACCGCGGCCTTGATGGGCGAGACGTGGCTGACCACCACCACGTCCCGCTCCCGCGCCAGGTCCACCAGCACATCGGCCCCGGCCCGCACCCTGCGGCCGAGGGCCGCCAGCGACTCGCCGCCGGGCGGGCACCAGTCGATGTCCGCCCGCCAGGCCGACCACAGCTCGGCCGGCAGCTCGGCGAATGGCACGCCGTCCAGCTCGCCGTAGTCCAGCTCGATCCAGCGCTCGTCCACGGTGACGGGGACACCGACCGCGCCCGCGATGACCTCCGCGGTCGCCCGGCAGCGGCCCAGCGGGCTGGTCACCACCCGGGCGACGTCGAGGCCGGCGCACGCCGCCCCCAGGGCCGCCGCCTGGCGGCTGCCCTCGGCGTCGAGCGGCGGGTCGGCCCGACCCAGCAGCAGCCCGCCGGCGTTGGCGGCCGTGCGACCATGGCGGACCACGACGATCACGGCGCCACCACGTCCCGGTCGAGCTGGCCGGTGCGCAGGAAGCGGGCCCGGCGCGCCGGCTCGTACAGCCGGAAGCGGCGCCAGCACCACCACAGCGCGGCCGCGCCCGCGGCCTCCAACACGAGGTTGAAGGCGCCGCGTGACAGCTCGGGCAGGCGGGCGTCGCTCCAATCCAGCCCCACGAACGGCCACCAGAACGCGTGCGTGTCCGTCCAGATGCCGTCCAGCAGCAGGTGGATGAACATCCCGATGGGGACGGCCACCAGGCGGCGCTGGGCGAGGCGCCGCCTCGGGGTCACCAGCATGGCGAGCCCCAGCGCGGCGGCCGCCGCGGTCAGGCTGTGGAGCAGGCGGGGCGAACCGAACGGCAGCTCACCCACCGGCAGGACCACGCCCAACATCACCAGCCGGTAGTCGACGGCGGGGCTGCGGAAGACCACCCACACGAGGACGAACGCGCCGCCCGCGAACCAGAGGAACACCGCCGGCGGGACCGGTCAAGCGCGCACGAGGAGCCGGCCGCACTCCTCGCAGTGCACGGTTTCGTCGGTCCCCAGCTTGCGGATGCGGTCGACCTCGACCGCCGAGAGCGCCAGGTGACAGCCCTGGCAGGTCGAGCCGGCCAGCCGGGCGATGGCCACCCCGCCCAGCTGGGCGCGCAGCCGGTCGTACTCGGGCCACAGCTCGTCGGGGACGCCCGTGGCCGCCTCGGCCCGCTGGGCGTGCACCTCGGCCAGCTCGGCCTCGATCTCGGCCTCGGTCTCCGCCAGCGCGCGCGGTGATGCGCGAGGCCTCGCCATCGAGCCGCTCCCGCTCGGCCATGAGCTCCACGCGCTGGGCGTCCACCGGCTCGCTCAGCTCCATGATCTCGAGCTCGTCGTCCTCGATCTGGCCGATGCGGCGCCGGATGGAGGCCACGTCGTCCTGGAGCGCCTGGAGCTCGCGTGGACCCGTCACGGCCCCCGAGTAGAGCTGCTTCTCGGCCTGGTTGGCCCGCTCGGTCAGGGAGGCGATCTCGTCCTCCAGGCGCTGCTGGCTGCGGGACAGCTCGCCGCGGCGGGACTCCACCGCGGCCAGGTCGCGGTCCAGCGCGCCGATCCGCTCGGCCACCGCCACCAGCTCGGCCCGGGCGGGCAACGTCTCGGCCCGGTGCGCCAGTTGGTCGGCACGGGTGTCGTGCTCTTGGACGGTGAGGAGCGACTCCCAGCGACTCATCAGCGTGGGACCCTAACCGCCGCTCACGTCGGCATGCCGGTCGTAGGCGGCGTCACCGTGGGTGGAGGGCTACCCCTAGTGTCCGAAGGCGATGTCGTTCCTGGGGTGACCGCCGCCGTTCCCACCGCCGTTGGGGCCGCCTGGACCCCCGGGCCCGGGAACCCCGGGACCGGGGGGAAAGGGAAAGGGAAAGGGGTCGGCTCCGGCGGAGGCGGCGGAGGCGGGAGCGGCGTCAGGTCCCGTCCCCCTGGCACCTCGAGGATGCCGCCCGATGGCGCGACCGGGCTGGCCGGCGGGAACGGGGTGGCCCCGTGGGCGTCCTGCCAGGCGTTCATGAAGGCGCCCCATATACGGGCCGGGTAGCGGCCGCCGGTGATGCCGGTGCCGCCGATGGTGATCGGGAACTTGCCCCCCAGGCCCCCGACCCACACCACGGTGGACAGGTCGGGCGTGTAGCCCACGAACCAGCCGTCGGTGGAGCCCTGGGTGGTGCCGGTCTTGCCCGCGGCCTGCCGGGCCCGCAAGCGGGCGGCGGTACCGGTGCCGCTCTGCACGTTCTGGATGAGGATGCTGGTGACCAGCCGGGCGACCTGCGGCGAGACCCGCTGCTCGGGCGCCAGCGGGTGCTGGTAGAGGACGTTGCCGGCGCTGTCCTCGATCCGGTCGATCAGGTAAGGCCGGTTGTAGACGCCGTCGTTGGCCAGCGTGCCGTAGGCCGACGCCATCTCCAGCGGGGTGATCTCCTTCGTGCCCAGCGGCAGCGACGGGATGGCAGCCAGCTCCGAGGTGATGCCCAGCCGGTGCGCCATCTCCTCCACCGCGGCCGGCCCGGCGATGAGCCCGAGGCGCACGAACGCGCAGTTCGACGAGGCCAGCGTGGCGGCCGTGATGGTGCCCACGCTGCCACCGCCGTCGGCGAAGTTCTCGACGTGGTACGGGTCCTCGGCGCCGCCCGGGTTGGACATGTCGCAGGGAGCGGTGCCGTTGATGATGTCGTCGGGCGAGCGGCCCTGCTCCATCAGCGTGGCCAGCACATACGTCTTCATCGACGAGCCCACCTGGCGCGGGTTGTTGGTGGCGAGGTTGTACTGCCACTGGTCGAAGCCGGGTCCGCCCACCATGGTGCGCACCGCCCCGGTGGCGGGCTCGACGGAGACGACCGCGGCCGAGCCGCGGTTCGGCAGGCCGGTGACGGGGTCGACGCCGGGCACGCCGAACACGCCGTTCTCCAGCGGCAGGTTCTGGTCGCGGGCGGCGATGGCCTGGGCCTGAGCGGCCGGGTCCAGCGTGGTGAAGACCTTGAGGCCGCCCTGGTAGATCGGGATGCGACGGTCGTTGGGCGTGGGTCCCAGCATCGCGAACTCGGGACTGTTGAGGAGCAGCTGCTCGACGTCGGACGGGAAGTAGTCGTTCACGACCGGCAGCACCTGGTGCAGCTGGGGCACCGTCTGCACCGCGTGCCACCAGGCACCCTCGTCCGCGGTCAACGCCCCTACCTCGATCATGCGGTCGATGGCGACGTTGCGGCGAGCCTGAGCCCGGTCGGGGTAGCGGACCGGGTTGTAGGTGATGGGGTTGCGGATGATGCCGGCCAGCATCGCCGCCTGACCCACATCGAGCTGCTGGACGCTGATGCCGAAGTACGTCTCCGCCGCCGCCTGGATGCCGTAGCTGTGGTTGCCGAAGTAGACGGTGTTCAGGTAGCGGTCGAGGATCTCCTCCTTCGTCATCTGCTTCTCGAGGCGGGAGGCGAGGAAGAGCTCCTGCACCTTGCGGTCCAGGGTCTGCTCCGAGGTGAGCTGGTCGAGCTTCACCAGCTGCTGGGTGATGGTGGAGCCGCCCTGGCTGATGCCGCCCGAGTCGACGTTGGCCTTGAACGCCCGGAGCATGCCGCGCATGTCGAAGCCGTCGTGGATCCAGAACCCCGCGTCCTCGACCGCCAGGATGGCGGACACCACGTGCGGCGGCACCTCTGCCAGCGGGACGGGCTGGCGGTTCTCCTCGTCCTTCAGCGTCGCCATCAGCGACCCGTCGCCCGCGAACACGTAGGAGCGCTGCGCCAGGGGCCCCAGCTCGATGCTGCGGGGGTCGCCGGAACCGGCCTGGCCGACGAGGCCCATCGGGATGGCCATGGCCCCGGCCGCGAGCGCCATCACGGCACCGGTGGCGATGATGACGGCCGCGAAGCGGGGGAGGAGGCGACGCAGGGAGGGTTGACGCACGACCCCACGAGGTTACCCAGCCGGCCGCCGGGGCACGCACCACGGAGGCCCCTAGGGTGAGCGCATGCCCCATCCGCGCACCTTCCGCTTCGGCATCCAGCTCAGCTCCGCGGCTTCCGGCACCGACTGGGCCACGCTGGCCCGTGAGGCCGAGGACCTCGGTTATTCGACCCTGTTCATGCCCGACCACTTCGGCGACCAGCTCGCCCCGACGCCGGCCCTGGCGGCGGCGGCCGCGGCCACCACCGAGCTCCGCGTCGGCCCGCTCGTGCTGGACAACGACTACAAGCACCCTGTGGTCACGGCCAAGGAGATGGCGACGCTGGACGTGCTGTCGGGCGGCCGGCTGGAGCTGGGCATCGGTGCGGGCTGGATGGCGAGTGACTACGAGTCGTCGGGCATCCTGATGGACCAGGCCAGCGAGCGGGTCGACCGCCTGGAGGAGGGGTTGGCCGTGATCAAGGGCCTGTTCGCGCCGGGCCCGTTCAGCTACGAGGGCAAGCATTACCGGATCAGTGGCCTGGACGGGCTGCCCAAGCCGATCCAGCAGCCGGGGCCGCCCGTGCTCATCGGCGGCGGCGGCCCGCGGGTGCTGGCGCTGGCGGGCCGGGAGGCCGACATCGTCGGGATCAACCCTGCGGTGCGCTCGGGGCGGGTCGACGCCGACGCCTCGCGCGACGGCATGGCCCAGGTCACCGACCGCAAGCTCGCCTGGGTGCGGGACGCGGCCGGCGAGCGCTACCCCGACATCGAGCTCAACATGCTGCTGTTCGTGGTCAACATCTCGGACGACCGGGACGCGACGCTGGCGGCCATGGCACCGTTCTTCCAGACGACGCCGGAGGAGCTGGCCGAGTACCCGCATGCGTGGTTCGGCTCCCTCGAGCAGATCGCGGACGACCTCATCGCCCGGCGTGAGCGCTGGGACGTGTCGTACCTGGTGGTCCAGGGGGTCGACACCATGCGCAGCGCGGCGCCCATCGTGGCCCGGCTCGCGGGTACGTGACGCGGGCGTGACCTCGCTCGCGTTCGCGGGCGCGGGCTGGATCACGGCCATCCACGGCCTGGCCGCGGACGCCGTGCCGGACCTGAGGGTGGTGCACGTGGCGTCCCGCCGGGGCCTGTCGGCGAGCCGGCGGGCGGAGCAGACCGGGGCCGTGGTGTGCCGCTACGACGACCTGCCCGGCGGTGCCGACGCCGTGCTGGTGGCAACGCCGCCGGCGCAGCACCGCCGGGAGGCGGAGCGGGCGGTGGAGGGCGGCGCCCTGGCCCTGGTGGAGACGCCGCTGGCCGCCACCCTCGTCGACGCCGACGCCCTCGTGGCGCTGGCCGGCCGGGGGCGGGTCGCCTACGCGGAGAACCTCGTCCACTCGCCCGCGGTGGCCGAGGCGGTGAGCGCCTGCCGGCGCATCGGCGCGCTGACCCACCTCGAGGTCCGCTTCGCGCAGGGTCGACCCGACTGGAGCGAGCACCGCCACGATCCCTCGTGGGGCGGGGGTGCCTTCTTCGACCTCGGGGTCCACGCGGTGGCCGTGGCCCTGCTGATGGCCGCCCCGGCGCGGGTGGTGGCGGTGGAGAAGGCCGAGCTGACCTCGGGTGCCCGGCTGGAGGTCGACGACGACGCCACCGTGACCCTGGCGTTCGACACCGGCCTCCGGGCCGAGGTGCGGGCGACGTGGCGCGCCGCCGCCCCCACCTGGGACGCCCAGGCCGCGAGCGCGACCGGCGCGGTGCGCCTGGAGCTGGTGCCCGACCCGTCCGTGGAGATCAACGGCGCGCCCCTGCGGATCCCGCCCGCGCCCTCCCAATGCCGTCAGCCCGCAGCTGCACCACCTCGGCTACATCGGCCAGCTCGAGGCCCTGGCCGCGGACGTCGCGTCGGACCGGCCGCCGCGGTCGAGCGCGGCGTTCGGCCGGCTCGTGCTCGAGGTCGTCTACGCCGCCTACGAGGCGGCCGCCACCGGCGCCCGGGCAGCCCTCCCCTACGACGGCCCCCGGGACCTCACGCCGCACGAGATCTGGCGACGATAGAGCCGCGCCCCGGGTAGGGACGGGGCCACATCGTGCGAACGCCTACTCTGTGTGCCGTGGCGTCGATCGACGATGTGCGGACCCTCATCGCCCTCGACCACGGGCTGGCGTCGGTGTCGACGGTGCGCCCCGACGGCACCCTGCAGTCGACCGTGGTCAACGCCGGCATCGTGCCCCATCCCGTCAGCGAGCGGCCGGTGGCTGCGTTCGTCGCCCGGGAGGGGACCCACAAGCTCGACCACCTGCGGGCCGACCCCCGTGCCACCCTGCTCTGGCGGGCCGGGTGGGCCTGGGCCACGGTGGAGGGCGCCGTCGAGCTGTGCGGTCACGACGATCCGCTGGCCGGCGTCGACGCCGAGGGCCTCCGCCTGCTCCTGCGCGAGATCTTCGAGGCCGCGGGCGGCAAGCACGAGGACTTCGCCGAGTACGACCGGGTCATGCTGGCCGAGCGGCGGGTGGCGGTGCTCGTGTCGCCCACCCGCATCTACCAGAACCCCTGAGCGTCACCCTCACGGTCAACACCCCCAGTCAGCCGGGCCGGCGGCCTCGACCCAGGCCCAGTCGACCAGCCCGCCCAGCGCCCGCAGACACGTGGGGACGGAGGAGGCCGGCACCGCCCCCGCCTCCAGGCCCGCCAGCGTTGCCGCGCTGACGCCGACCCGCCGGGCGAACGTCGGAGGGTCGTCGCCCGCGATGCCCCGCACCATGGTCACGGCCGCCGCCACCCGCGGCCACGGCGCGCCCCCGGCGTAGGCACGGTCGGCCAGGCGCTGGAGCATCCGGCGCCGGTCGGGACGCCAGCCCCGGCCCGCGGGATGCCGGCGCCGGGCCTCCGCCCTCGCCTCCGCCCGCACCAGCGACCGGGCGGTCGGCCCGCTCACCGTCCGGGCGGCCCGCCCCGACGGGACGACGCGGATGGGCCCCCACCCGGTCATGCCAGCAGCGGGAGATCGGCGAGGGGCGCGAACCGCTCCTCGCTGGCCGCCAACCGCAACAGGCGCTCCCGCGTGCGGCGGGCGGCCTGGCGGACCGACACCTCGCGCATGTCGAACAGGGGCGCCACCGCGGTGGCCGGCGCACCGTTGCCCGAGTGCTTCTCGTAGGCGTACTCGAGCAACAGCTCGCGGTCGCGGGTGCTGACCCCACCCCGGTCCAGCGCCTCGGCCAGGAGGCCCACCCCGACCGACGTCTCCGAGAGACCGGCATCGGCGGGGTCGGTGAGGTCGACCACCGCCGTCGCCCCGCCTCCGGCTCCTGGGTGCGCGCTCGTCTGCGCAGGGCCCGCCGGCCGACCGGGGCGCCAGCGACCCGTTCTCCGGCGAATCCCGCATGGCCGGCTCAGCGGAGGGCGACCGGTACGGGGCGGAACCGACGACCGCAGAGCGTGCGCTGCCGACCAGAGCGACGCCAAGCTGTGCCCGCCGGAACCGTGCACCGCAGAGCCATGCGCCGCCAACCGGGGCGACCCGGAACCGGAGGACGCGGAGCGGACCGTCGAACCGGAAGACGCCGAGCGGACCGTAGACCCGCGGGACGCCAACTCCTGGACCGCCGAGCCGGGGGACGCCGAGCGAACCGCCGAACCCGGGGACCCCGAACCTGGGGACGCCGAGCCCTGGGACGTCGCAATTGCGGGCGGCCGACCCCGTGGCGGCGTCTACAAGCGTCGGTCCCGGGCCGGAGCCGAGTGGCTGGAGCCTGGGCGGCCAGGCGTTCGAGCGTGTCGAGCAGGGAGGGCTCGGCGGTCGAGGGGCCCGGGGCCGCGCCGACGGCCAGGCGGTCGAGCACCTCGGTGCGCTGGTCGTCCAGCGATTGGGCCTGCTGGCCCAGGGCCCGATCCACGGCGCCGGCCACCCGATGCCTGGCCCACACCCAGGGCAGCGCCCCGCCTGCGGGCGACCAGCCGCCCGCCACCCGGGCCAGCTCGAAGCACACGTCGAGCACTGCGCCGCCCACGTCGTCGTCGTCGAGCCGGCCTGGTCGGCTGCGGGCCACGTGCCGCACCGCGGCCGCGATCGACGATCCGTAGCGCTCGTACAGCGTCACCACCGCCGCCTCGTCGCCCGCCGCCAGCCGCTGCATGACCTGCACCAGGTCGTCGTCTTTCTCGCACCTCTGCGGTTCCACCTCGCGTCTCCTCCTCGCGCCGGGGCCGCAACCCCGATCGGACACGAGCCATCATCCCGAGGGGGTATGACAAACAACATCGGTGTAATTTCGAAGTGGGCGAAAAAGTGGCGGGCACCCGCAACGGGGCGCCCGCCGACCGGGGATCGGCGCTCAGGCGGAGAGGAAGCCGACGAGCGCCTCGTTGAATGCCAGCGGGTCCTCCACGTTGGGCAGGTGGCCGACGTTGGGCACGATGACCAGCTCGCCCTTGAGCAGCGACCGCACGCTCATGGCTTCGGCGATGGGGGTCACCCGGTCGAGCTCCCCCACGATGACCAGGGCCGGGACCTCGGCCTGGCGCAGCAGCAGCATCGAGTCCGGCCGGTTCCTCATGGCCTCCAGGGCCGCGATCCAGCCCTCGGGATCGGCGCCGTCGGCCAGGGCGTGGACGTAGTCGACCAGCTCCGGGCGGGCCATCGACCCCGACGAGAGCAGGCCCTCGACCATCTCCTTGGACAGGGACCCGACCTCGGCGCCGCCGCGGATCTGGTCCTGCTGGGCGCTGCGGCGTTGCGCCACGGACGGGTCGTCGGAGCGGGCCTTCGTGTCGGCCAGGACGAGCCGGCGCACCCGGGCACGGTGGTGGCGCAGGATGGCCATGGCCAGGTAGCCGCCCATCGACGCCCCCACGAACGTGGCCTCGTCGATGCCCAGCTGGTCGAGCACGCCCACCACCAGGTCGGCCCAGCCCCGCATCGAGGCCGAGTCCGGATCGTCCGGCGGGGGCGACTGGCCGAAGCCCGGCAGATCGACGGCCACGCACCGCTGCGTCCCCTCCAGCTCGTCGATCTGGTAGTCCCACATGGCGGCCTGCAACGGAAACGCGTGGAGGAACACGACGGCATCGCCGTCACCGCGGTCGACGACGTTGACAGGCTGACCATGGACCTCGAGCAGCGGCACAGGCGGGCTCCTTGGGCGGGCGCAGGCGTGGGGTACCTCTCACCAGTACCCGATGACAACTCTGTCAGGCGAACCGGGATTCAGGAATTCGCCCGACGATCCAGCTCCGCGACGAGGCGTTTCGCGGCGATGAGACGATAGCTCTCGTCGATCCAGTCGCACAGCAGTTCGACCGGCACGTCGGCACCCGGCGGGAACGAGCAGTTCACCCAGCCGTGCCGTCCCAGGCCGTAGCCCGAGGGGGTGGTGAAGTCCATGCCGATGGCCTCTTCGTGGGACTCGCGCAGCTTGACGGCGAGGCCCACTCCCCCGTCACCGCTGCCGAGGAACACGAAGATCTTCTTGCCCACCTTGACCACCCGGTCGCCCCACGGGAAGTCCTCGTAGGCCTCCGGGAGGTCCAGCGCGAAGCTGGACAGCTCCGCCGCGGCGTCCTTGGCCATGGCCCGATGCTAGGACGCGGCCGGCGCCCTCAGGGCAAGAGCTCGAGGCGCCGCAGGGACTCGAGCTCCAGCCCCAGGTCGGCGACCTGGATCAGCGCGGCGTGGATCTCGGCCGTGCTGGCGTCGCAGCGACGCAGGATGGTGAACGGCCCCTCGGCCTCGACGTCCCAGCCGGCGAATCCCGCGGTCAACCGGCGGGCGCCACGACAGCGGAGCGTGATCTCGGCGACGTCCGGCATGCTACGCATCGTGTCGGCGCGGTGGGTGAAGGCTGCACACCCGCCCGGGGTGAACCGCGATTCAACTTGCGCTCACAACAGACCCAGCTGCCGGGCGCGGCGCACCGCGTCGTCGCGCCGTTCGACGTCGAGCTTGCGGTAGATGGTCTTGAGGTGGGACTTCACCGTGTTGAGCGAGACGTAGAGCTCGTCGCCGATCTCGCGGTTGGAGAGCCGGCTGGGCAGGTAGCGCAGCACCGACAGCTCCCGCTCGCTCAGCGCCTCGACCAGCGCCACCCCCGCCTGCCGCTGCGGGCCCCATGCCGAGGCGGTCGCGGCCGCCACTCCGGGCGTCGCCGGGACGGTGACGACCAGGTCGCGGATGTCGAAGCCCTCGTCCAGGAACGTGCGGATGGCCCCTTCGCGCTGGGCTACCAGTGCCACGCCCCCGAGGGCCCGGCGGGCGGCCGCCAGGTCCCCGTCCCGGGCCGCAGCCCGGGCCACCAGGGCCACGGCCTCGAAGCGCTGGCGCCGGTTGCCGTTCTCCTGCACGGACGCCAGCAGCGGCTCCACGGTGGCCGGGCAGCCGCCGGCCAGGGCCAGGCGGGCCTCCAGCAGCGACCGCTCCGGCCCCGGCTCGATGTCGTCGAACAGGTCCTGGGCCCGGTCGAGGTCCCCGACCAGCAGCCGTACCCGGCACTCGGCCCGGTCCAGCACGGACGCCAGGAAGCGCGGGGTGCCCCGCGCCGCCCGGTCCCGGCGTACCCGCAGCAGCCGGCCGATGGCATCGTCCGGGCGACCCTGGGAGCACTCGACCCGGGCCAGCTCCACCTCACCCAACGTGGTGATGGCGACGTGGCCCTCACGCAGCGCGCCGTCGAGGTACGGGGCCAGGGCCTCCATGGCCCGGTCGAGCTCGTCCCGCTCACGGTGCACCAGTGCCAGCGCGGCCCGGGCGCCGATCATCGCCCGCCGCGACCCCCGGCCGTGCTCGGTGCCCAGCGCCAGCGCCTGCTCGGCGAGCTCGGCCCCGACCCGCAGCCGGCCGTTGCGGGCCTCGGCCCACGCCTCGGCCCCGAGCGTGCCGACCAGGTCACCGGGCAACGCCGGTCCCTGCCGGTGCAGCACCGCGGCCCACTGGCGGGTCCCGGCCCGGTCGTCCAGCAGGGCGTGGGCCCGGGCCATCCCGGCCGGGCAGGTACCCCCACAGCCCGCGGGTGGCGGCGGCCAGGACGGGCTCCATGGCGGAGAAGTCGACCTCGTGCCGGCGCTCCCACACCGCCCGGCCCAGCGCGATGGAGGCGTCGGGATCCCCGAGGATGGCCTCGAACGAGGCGACGGTGACGTCGAAGTGGATCTCGAGCTCGGCCAGCTGCTCGGGGGTGGCCGCGGCCCGGGCCCGGTCGATGAGCTGACGGCCCAGCGCGATCTGGCCGGAGCGGGCGTAGGCGAAGGTGACCATCAGCAGGTGGCCCGGGCTCCGGTCCACGAAGTCGGGCGGCAGGCGGGACAGCCAGCCCCGCACGGTCTCGTGGCGACCGGCGGCGAGGTAGTCGCTCAGGTGCCGGGTGACCAGCTCGAACGCCTCCTCGTGGTGGCCGGCGTCCAGCAGGTGGTCGATGGCCACGCCGGGCTCGTCATGGTCCCGGAACCAGGCGGCGGCGCGCTCGTGACCCAGGCGCTCGAGGTCGGGCCGGGTGACCCGCAGCTCCCGCCGCAGCAGCTGTCCGAACAGGTGGTGGTAGCGGAACCACGCCCGCTCGTCGTCGAGCGGCACCAGGAACAGGTTCTCGGTCTCGATGCGGCGCAGCAGGGCGGCGGCGTCGTCCCGACCGGTGACGTGTGCGCACAGATCGGCCCGCAGCTGCTCCAGCACCGAGGTGGCCAGGAGGAAGGCCCGCACGTCCTCGGGCTGGCGGTCCAGCACCTCGTCGAGCAGGAAGTCGGCCACGTGGCGGTCGCTGCCCGCGAAGCGGTCCACGAAGGCGTCGGTGTCCACCCGCCCGGCCAGCGACAGCGCTGCGAACTGCAGGCCGGCGGCCCAGCCCTCCGTGCGCTCGGCCAGCCGCTCGACCTGGGACCGGTCGACGTCCACCGCCGGGAAGCGGGCGAAGAACTGCTGGGCCTCGTCGGGATCGAAGCGCAGGTCGGCCTCCCGCAGCTCGACGAGCTCGCCCGCCAGCCGGAAGCGGTGCAGCGGGATGGGCGGGTCCGAGCGGCTGCAGATGACCAGCCGCAGGGTGGTGGACGTCACCGCGCCCGCCAGCGACGCCAGCACGGCGGCGGCCGGGCTGTGGTCCACGACGTGGACGTCGTCGAGGACCAGCGTCGCCTGCGACCACGACGCCAGGTGCTCGGCCGCCCGCGCCAGGGCCCTCTCGGCCACGTGGTCCTCGGGATCGTCGCCGGCGACGGCGTCGTGCAGCCCGGGGGCCAGGTCGTCCAGCAGCGTCCAGCACCGCCTCCAGCAGGTGCGCGGGGTCGGCGTGGCTCCCGTCGAGCGACAGCCAGGCGGCGGGCTCGTCCAGCGTGGAGAGCCAGTCACGCACGGCCACGGTCTTGCCCGACCCGGCCGGGCCGGTGACGACGACCACGCGCGCACCCGGGGCGCCGAGCGCGTCCGCCAGCCGCCCCCGGCGCACCATGTGGGCGGGTAGGTGGGCGGACGGCATCCGGGACGAGGTCCCGCGCGGCCTCGAGCTGTCGGCGTCTGGCACTCCCGCCTCCATCGCCTCCCCTAGCACGGAGTACGGCCGAGAGCTTACGCGCTCCTCACGGTGCGTGGCGTACGGACCGCCCCCGCTCCACCGTGACGAGGTCCAATCCCAGTCGATACATGCGTTCGATGAGGCCGTGCAGCGCCGCCCGGTCGATCAGCTCGCCGCCGAGGCACACGGCACGGTCGACGACGGTACACGAGAGGCCCGTTTCCTGCTCCAACGCGTCGGCGTCCACCTCGCCACGCACGATGAACTCGTAGTACGGCATCGGGCCACCTCGTGGGACCGGGTCTCCGCATCTTCCCGGGGCACCGGGTGACATGACCTCGCTCCGCCGGGGGTGGATCCACCCTCGACCCTGTATCGTCAACGCCCAGAGTGGTGTCGAGCCATACCCTGGCGGGGAGGCGGAGAGCTGAGGGAAGACCTTGACGTACCGGCGGACGCGTCCACCCTCACGGCCGCCTGGCTGACCGAGGCACTCGGCCCCACGTACCCCGGCGCCGGGAGGGTGATCGACGTGGGCGCGGAGCCGCTCGGCGCCGGCTACGGGCTGCTGGGCGCGCTGCGCCGCCTGCACCTGCGCTGGGAGCACCCGGACGCCGGCGGGCCCGAGACCCTGGTGGCCAAGCTGGCCGCGCCCGGGCCCAACAGCCGGGCCGTCGCCGGAGCGCTCGGGATGTACCGCAACGAGGTGCGCTTCCACCAGCACCTGGGGGCCGCCACGCCCCTGGCCGTGCGCTGCCACCACGCCGGGTTCGACGAGGACAGCGGCGACTTCGCCCTGCTGCTCGACGACATGGGCGGGGCCGACACGTGCGACCAGATCGAGGGATGCCCGCCGGAGCGGGCCGAGCTCGTCGGTGGTGGCGCTGGCCGATCACCACGCCGCGTCCTGGGACGAGGCGGGCCTCGGCGCGCATCCCTGGCTGCGGCGGATGGACGACCCGTCGCTGGTCACCCCCGTCGCCGACGCGTTCACCGCCACCTGGCCGGCCGTCCGGGACCGGGCCGGCGACCGCCTGCCGCCCGCAGTGCTGGAGCTGGGCGACCGCTTCCCCCGGCTGCTCCCCGGCCTCGTCGCCGAGCTGGCGGCGGCGCCCCGGACCCTCTCGCACGGCGACTGCCGCCTCGACAACATGTTCTTCGGCCCCGATGACCGGGTCACCCTGTGCGACTGGCAGCTGGCCGACCGCTCCCGGGGCGCCCGCGACCTGGCCTACTTCCTGAGCCAGAGCCTCACGCCCGAGGACCGCGCCAAGTTCGAAGGGCCGCTGATCGAGTGCTACCTCGACCGCCTGGCCGGGCACGGCATCCACTACGCACACGATCAGGCATGGCACGACTACCGCGTGGCCACGCTGTTCGCCTTCGTCTACCCGGTGGTGGCAGGGGCCGGGCTCGATCTGGACGAGCGGTCGGACCGGCTGACCGAGGTCATCCTCGACCGCTGCGTGGCCGCCCTGGTCGACCTGGGATGCGCCGACTTGGGGTGAGCCGGCGGGTCGCCCCTCGGTGTGACGCGGATCACCCTCTTGGTATGACGCAACGTCACCCGGTGAACGCTTAGCGTCCGAAAGGTGACCACCCGCCGACGTCCCGTCACATCCCGCCCGTCGCCCGCGGGCGAGGTGCTCCAGGCGCGGTTCGCCGGCAACCCAGCCCGCCTCCATCGGGTGGTCACTCGAGCGTGGACGTGGCCGACCTCGCCTCCCCCGGGGCCGGCCGCGTCCACGCTCACCGCTTCGCGCCGGTTCCCGGTCCCTGACGGCTGACACCCGCCGGTCCGCCGTCGGCATCGTTCGGCGCTTCAAGCGGCTGTGGCCGGGGGACCCGGAACCCCCGGCCGCAGCCGCGTCCCGCTGCGGACCGCGGTCAGAGCGTGCGACAGGGCGGCCGTTGACCGCTCTTGCGTGGTCAGAGTGGTGGGGGTCGCCGGGCGCGCCGGTCCCGGAAGCCGAACCGCCCGGGCAGGCGGGCCGATGCGACCCAGGCCGCCACCACCACCGCCAAGGCCACAGGGCCGCGCCACAGGGCCGCCAGCAGGTCGTCCACGGCCTGGTCCCGCCGGTCGATCGCGGCCTCGACGCCGGCCGCCGTCTCGGCTTCGGTCCCGACGGCCCTCGGTCCCGGTCCCGCCTTCAGTGGCAGGCAACTCGGGCTCGACCGGGGCGGACGGCCTCGGTCCCGGCGGTGACGGCGTCCTCGACGGCGCTCTGGGCGTCGACCGCGTCCTGCGCCCTGTCGGCCAGCGGGCGCAGGACCAGCCCGGCCACGACCAGCCCGGCCCCCACCGCCCCCACCCGTAGCAGGCGACCGCCCCCGGTCCACCCGGGCGACCGCCACCAGGGCCACTCCCGGGGCACCGCCGCCGCGTGGCGCCGCAGCAGGTAGCCGACGACGAACCACCCCGCCACCAGCAGCACCAGCCGGCCCAGGAAGCCCACTCCGGGCACCGCCAGCAGCGGGACCACGAACAGGACCTGCACGACCCGGTCGGCCACGCCCGCCGGCGCAGGCCCCCGGAAGGCCCGCCGACCACCGGCGCGGCCACGGCCGCCGCCCGGCCGGCGAGGTCTCGCCGGCGACGTCGACATCGCCCACACCCGCCCGGGTCCCCCGCGGAGCCGATGCGTCCGCGGGGCGATCGGTCCGGCGGTCGAGGCTGGCGTCGTAGCGGGCGCGGGAGGCGGGGTCGCTCAACACCTGGTAGGCGAGGGCCACCTGGCGGAAGCGCTCGCCCGCGCCCGAGTCGGCGGGGTTGGCGTCGGGGTGATGGTCCCGGGCGCGGCGCCGGTACGCCTGGCGGATCTCGTCCGCCGTGGCCCCGACACCGACGCCCAGTACCTCGTAGTGGGTCACTCCCCGATAGGAAACCTCAACTGCAGCCGCTGGTGCTGCCGCACGACGGGCAGGCGTGGCAGGACCCGGCCCGCTGCATCTGCACGCCGCACTGCATGCAGTACGGGGCGTCGATGCTGGAGGCCGCCGGGGGCTTGATGGCGGGCGACGTGCGGCCCCGCGCCGGCTTCTCGGCGTCGGTCACCCCGGCCCGCTCCAGCAGGGAGGGCTCCCGGGGGGCGCTGCTCGTCTCGAACAGCGTGGGCGACGACGAGTCGATCGACGGCGGGTCGGCCGGCACGTCCTGGCCCTGCCGGGTCTCGACCACGGTCTCCTCCACGCCCGGGAGCGTCGGCTGGGTGCGCTCGCCGGTGGTGAGGATGCCGAGCTCGGCCCGCTCCTCGTAGCTGAGGTAGTCGACCGCCAGGCGCCGGAAGATGTAGTCGAGGATCGAGGTGGCGATGCGCAGGTCGGCGTCGTCGGTGATGCCGGCCGGCTCGAAGCGGGTGTTGGTGAACGCCTCGACGAAGTGGCGCAGCGGCACCCCGTACTGCAGGCCGTAGCTGACCGAGATCGAGAAGGCGTCCATGATCCCGGCCAGGGTGGAGCCCTGCTTGGACACCCTGAGGAAGATCTCGCCGGGCCGGCCGTCGTCGTACTCGCCCACGGTCACGAAGCCCTTGCAGTCGGCCACCCGGAACTGGAAGGTGTGCGACGTGCGGTTGCGGGGCATCTTCTCGCGCACCGGCACCTTGATGATCTTCTCGACCACCTGGGTGGCGACGTCCGCGGGCGTGGCCGCGGGCTCGGGGGCGGCGGCCGACTCCTTCTTGGCCGTCGACAGGGGTTGGCCCACCTTGCAGTTGTCGCGGTAGATGGCGATGGCCTTGACGCCCATCCGCCAGGCGTCGATGTGGAGCTTCTCGACCTCGTCGACCGTCGCCTCCTCCGGCATGTTCACCGTCTTGGAGATGGCGCCCGAGATGAACGGCTGCACCGCCGCCATCATCTTCACGTGGCCCGAGTAGTGGATGACGTTGTCGCCCATGGAGCAGGCGAACACGGGTAGGTGCTCGGCCAGCAGGTGGGGGGCGCCGACGATCGACTTGTGCTCGTCGATGTAGGCGATGATGTCGTCGATCTCGCCCGGGCCGTAGCCCAGCTGCTCGAGGGCGCGGGGCACGGTCTGGTTGACGATCGACATGGTGCCGCCGCCCACCAGCTTCTTGAGCTTGACCAGGCCCAGGTCGGGCTCGATCCCGGTGGTGTCGCAGTCCATCATCAGCCCGATGGTGCCGGTGGGGGCCAGCACCGAGGCCTGGCTGTTGCGCACGCCGTAGCGGTCGCCCAGCTCGCAGGCCATGTCCCAGCTCTCCTGGGCGGCGGAGAGCAGGTCGGGCGGGACCAGCTCCTCGTCGATGCGGGCCGCGGCCTCCTGGTGCTGGCCCAGGACCCGCAGCATGTGCTCGCGGTTCTCGGCGAAGCCGGCGAAGGGCCCCATGCGCGACGCGGTGCGGGCCGACACCTCGTAGGCGTGGCCGGTCATGAGCGAGGTCACCGCAGCGGCGTAGGCCCGGCCCCCGTCGCTGTCATACGGCAGGCCCAGGGCCATGAGCAGGGCGCCCAGGTTGGCGTAGCCGATGCCGAGCTGGCGGAAGCGCCGGGACGTGTCGGCGATGCCCTCGGTCGGGTAGTCGGCCCGGCCGACCAGGATCTCCTGGCCGGTGAAGAGGACCTCGATGGCGTGGCGGAAGCCGTCGACGTCGAAGCTCTCGTCGATGTTCAGGAACTTGAGCAGGTTGATGCTGGCCAGGTTGCAGGCCGAGTCGTCGAGGTGCATGTACTCGCTGCACGGGTTGGACCCGTTGATGCGCCCGGTGTTGGCGGCCGTGTGCCAGCGGTTGATGGTGGTGTCGAACTGCATGCCGGGATCGGCGCACTCCCAGGTGGCCTCGCAGATCTGGCGGAACAGGTCCCGGGCCTTGAGCGTGCGGACCACCTTGCCGGTCGTCACCTCACGCAGGCTCCAGTCGCCCCCGTCCACCACCGCCTGCATGAACTCGTCGGTGACCCGCACGGAGTTGTTGGCGTTCTGGTACTGGATGGAGTGGCTGTCCCGGCCGTCGAGGTCCATGTCGAAGCCGGCCTGCTCCAGCACCCGGGCCTTGCGCTCCTCGTGCGCCTTGCACCAGATGAACTCCTCGACGTCCGGGTGGTCGACGTCGAGGATGACCATCTTGGCGGCGCGCCGGGTCTTGCCGCCCGACTTGATGGTCCCGGCCGAGGCGTCCGCGCCCCGCATGAAGCTGACCGGGCCCGAGGCGGTGCCGCCCCCCTTGAGCAGCTCGACCGAGCTGCGGATGCGGGACAGGTTGACGCCGGCGCCCGAGCCGCCCTTGAAGATGATCCCCTCCTCCCGGTACCAGTTCAGGATCGAGTCCATGGCGTCGTCGACCGAGAGGATGAAGCAGGCGCTGGCCTGCTGGGGCACGCCCGCCACGCCGATGTTGAACCACACCGGGCTGTTGAACGCCGCCTTCTGGGTGACCAGGAGGTGCTTGAGCTCGGCGCTGAACGCCTCGGCCTCGGCGTCGTCGACGAAGTAGCCGCCCTCGACGCCCCAGCGGGCGATCGTGTCGGCCACCCGGTCGATGACCTGGCGCAGCGACCACTCGCGCTCGGGCGTGCCCAGGGTGCCCCGGAAGTACTTCTGGGCGACGATGTTGGTGGCGTTCAGCGACCAGGTGGTGGGGAACTCGACGCCCACCTGCTCGAAGGCGACGGAGCCGTCCCGGAAGTTGGTGATGCGCGCGTCACGACGCTCCCACTCCACCATGTCGTAGGGATGCACGCCCTCGGTCGTGAAGTGGCGACGGATGCCGATGCCCGCCTGCTCGGGAGCGAGAGCCATGGGATTCCTCCAGGTCGGTGGCGTGCGGTAGGGGACGACGGGGCAGCATGCCCAAACCACAAGCCCTTGTGTCCTCCGCCATGAGCGACCCCAAGAGCTAGTGGTTCTGAATTACAGCACCGTAATTACAGGCATGTCAACGCCCTCGCCGCGATCGTCCCTGACGCCCCTGGTTCAACGCCGGCGCGCCACCCGGGATTCCGCCCCCCCAAAGGCATGGCTCCCCCCGCCGCTGGTGCGACCGGCCCGGCGCGAACTCGCAGGTTGAGTGACATCCCGCCCGTCGCTGCCTGGGAGCGGCGGGAGGCGGTCACTCAAGGAGTCGCCCAGCCCACCACAGACACGGAAGCGACAACCGCCATTCCGCTCGTCCGCGCCGGGGCCGAAAGCACTCTGGGCAACCTAGAAGGGAAGGGTTGTGGACGGATAGAGGTGGAACCTGTGAATTTCCGGCGAAGACATCCACAGCCTGGGTGCCAGACGTCGCTACGGTGCGTCGTCTGATGCTCGTCCTGTGGCCGACGCCGGGCGGCGAGGTCGACCCCGCCGTCGCCTATGCCCACGACAGCCGGCCCGAGCCCGCCGGCCGGCCTTGGGTCATGATCAACATGATCGGCTCCGTCGACGGCGGCGCCACCGATCCCGCCGGCCGCTCGGGCGGGCTGGGCGGGCCCGCCGACAAGCAGGTGTTCGTGGCCATCCGGGCCGTGCCCGACGTGATCGTGGCGGGCGCCGCCACGGTGGCGAGCGAGGACTACGGACCGCCGCGCCTGTCCCCCGCCCTGCGGGCGGCCCGCCGCGAGCGGGGCCAGGCGGAGCTGCCGCGCCTGGCGGTGGTCACGGCGTCGCTGCGCATCGACCCGGACCGGCGCCTGTTCCGGGAGGCGGATCCCGGCAGCCGGCCACTCATCCTGACCACGGCCGGTGCCGACGCCGGCCGGCGCCGGGCGCTGGAGGCGGTCGCCGACGTCATCGTGGTGGGCGACGACCGGGTCGACTGGCGGCGTGCCCTGGACGCGCTGCGCTCGGCGGTCGGCGCCCGGGTCGTGCTGTGCGAGGGCGGGCCCAGCACCAACGCCCAGCTGGTGGCGGAGGACCTGGTCGACGAGCTGTGCCTCACGTTGGCCCCGGCCCTGGTGGGCGGGGCGGCGCCCCGGATCGTCAGCGGTGCCGCCGGCCGGGCGCCTCGTGCCCCTGGGGCTCGAGCGCGTGCTCACGGCCGACGGCTATCTGTTCCTGCGCTACGTCAGGCCCACAGATTGAGCGCGGCGGAACCCCCCAGCGGGCCCCGCCACGACCCAACTGAATTGAAGAGACCCGCACCTTCGAGGGCGGCGGAGGCGGTCACACCTGACCTCTCCAGTGCGAGCCACTTCGCCGTATGAGAGGGAGCTACGCCACCGCTATGACGCAGCGTGGCGAATGTCACCTGAATGTGGGCCACGTACAGCGGTCAACCGCCGCCGGTCGGGCGCTTCGGCGCGGTCCGCTTGGTGAGCAGCGTCAGCTCGTCCTCGAAGTCGGAGAGGTCGTCGAAGCCCTTGTAGACGGAGGCGAAGCGCACGGCGGCGATCACGTCCAGCTCCCGGAGGCGCTCGAGGACAGCCCGGCCCACCCGCTCGCTCGTGACCTCGTCGGAGGGGAGGCGCCGCATCTCGTCCTCCACCGCCGCGGCGAGAGCTTCGGCCTCGCCCTCACCCACCGGGCGGGCCTTGACCGCGGCCCGGACCCCGGCCACCACCTTCGAGCGCTCGAACGGCTGGCGCTCGCCCGAGCGCTTCACCACGGTCAGCGTCGTCGCCTCCATCCGCTCGAAGGTGGTGAAGCGGTGGGCACAGGCCAGGCACTCCCGCCGGCGCCGGATGGCGGCGCCATCGTCGGACTGGCGCGAGTCGACCACCTTCGAGTCGAGATGACCGCAGGCCGAGCAGCGCACGTCGGGAAAGTTATCCGGCAGACAGCGACCGCTGGTCGTGGGACGTGACCGCGCAACGTCTGCGACAGCGGCGCCACAGTGCGGCTCTGCGTGAACGGCCGATGGATTAGGCGCGTTCCGCATCCCTCAGGTTGCGTACGCGCGGTAGCGTCTCGCAGACGGCGCGGCGGTAGGTGTCTCGCTACCGACAGGAGTGACGATGGCTGGGGACGACAACGAGCACGCCCGACCTCGCATGCCCGTGGCCGACCCGGCCCGGGCGGCGGCCGGCCTGCCGATCGACCCGGCGAGGCGGTGAGCAGCGGGAATGACGATCTCGAGGCCGGCGACGGCACCGGCGACGGACACGGACACGGACCGCAGGGGCATGATCGACGCTGCGGGCCTCAAGAAGAGCTGGGACCTCATCAGCCAGTACGGCGACCAGGTGCCCCTGTTCTTCTACTCGACCCTGTTCCTCACCCATCCCTACACCCGGGCCATGTTCCCGGTGAGCATGGCCGCCCAGCGCGACCGGCTCGTCGGCGCGTTGGGCCGGGTCGTGTCGCAGGTCGACGACCTGGACGCGGTGAAGCCGATGCTGCAGCAGCTGGGGCGTGACCACCGCAAGTTCGCGGTGGTGCGGGACCACTACCCGGCCGTGGGCGATGCGCTGCTGGCCACGTTGGAGCATTTCTGCGGGTCGCAGTGGACCGAGGAGCTCGGCCGCGACTGGCGGATCGCCTACGGGATGGTGTCGCAGCTCATGATCGAGGCGGCCGACGCCGCCGCCGACACCCCGGCCTGGTGGGAGGCCACCGTCGTCGCCCACGAGCGGCGCACGGTCGACGTGGCGGTGCTGACCGTGCGGCCCGAGGGCAAGCTGTCGTACTTGCCGGGCCAGTCCGTGGCGCTGGAGAGCTCGCTGCGGCCGCGGGTGTGGCGGTACTTCTCGCCCGCATCGCTCCCCGATGACAACGGCTGCTTCGACCTGCACGTGCGGTTGATCGACGGCGGCTCGGTGAGCACGGCGCTGGTGCAGGCCACCCAGGTGGGAGACGGGCTGCGGCTGGGCGCGCCGGTCGGGCGGCGGCTCACCATCGAGGGCCACCAGCACGACATGGTCCTCATCGCCGGCGGCACGGGCCTGGCGCCCATGAAGGCGCTGCTGGCCCAGGTGGCGGCGGAAGGCGGGGATCGGCGGGTGCACCTGTTCTGGGGGGCCCGATACACCCGGGAGCTCTACGACATGCCGGCACTGCACAAGCTCGCCCACGGGAACGAGCGCCTGCAGGTGGTGCCGTGCGTATCCGACGACACCGCCATGGGCGGCATGGTCGAGAGCGGCACAGCGGTCGATGTGGCCCTTCGCCACGGGCCCTGGCCCGACCAGGAGATCTACGTGTGCGGTTCGCCCGGCATGGTCGAAGGCACGCTCACCAAGCTCGAGGAGTCAGGAACCTCCCTGAGCCGAGTCCACATCGACGAGTTGGGACACGAGGAGACCCTGCCATGACCGCCATCAACGATCCGGACGTCAAGCCGACGCTCCCCCGCCTCACACCCGAGCGGGTCCGCAAGATGCAATTCACACGCACGCAGATCGGCAGGCGGGGTCTGGCGGAGGACGAGGTCTGCCTCTTCCTCGAGCGCGTGGCCGAGGACATCGCCGCCCGGGACGCGGAGGACGCGTCCATGCGGGCGATGGTCCTCCACTACCAGAACACGCTGGCCGACTGGCGAGCCGAGTACCGCGACCCCCACGGCCGCACCGGCACGGGCGTCGTACCCAACGTCGAGGCGGTGAACATCCTGTCCCGGGCCCAGCAGGAAGCCGACTCGTACGTGGCCCAGACCCAGGCCTACTGCCGCCGCCTGGCGGTCGACGCCCGGGACCACGCCCAGCAGATTCTCGCCGAGGCCCAAGCCCAGGCCGAGGAGGCCGCCAACCGAGCCGTCCAGGGCTACCGGGCCCGCTCGGGCGACGCGTACACCCCCGAGTTCGAGGAGCTCGAGCGCCGACTCGCCTGGGCCCGCACCTTCCTCTCGTCGCTCGAGAACGTCGAAGCGCAGCTCCGCACCGCCCGGGAGGCCCTCACGTACGAATTCGACCGCCTGGGCGCCGCCGGCTCCCCGGACCACCGGTAGGACCACCAGCCCGCCCGTGGCAACGGGCCGAGCGATGCTCTTCCCCGGCGACACGACTCGGGGCGCTTCCGGCCACCCACCAACGAGCCTCGCAGTAGCCCCAGCCCCCGACGGCGGGGTCCGCAGCTATCGCCCGGCGTCGACATACCCGATGACGCCCCTGCGGCCGCTACGGGCCTTGTAGGCCTTCGTCTGCGCCGGCCACGGGCCTCGCGATGCCCCAACCCCAGGCCAGGGGCCGCGTGCGACTTTGCCGGCCGACGACGAGCCGGATAATGCCCTCGCCGTTGGCGACGGGCCCGGTGCGGCTCCTTTGCCCGCCAGCGTTGCCAGCCTGATGCCAGCTGGGCCTGATGCCGGTGCTAGTCGATCACCAGGATCAGTCGATCGCCCACCTCCAGCTCGGGACCGCCGTTCGCCTCCCGCAATGCGTCCACCACGGCACGGGGGTCCCTATCCGGAGCGATCTCGGTCGCGATCGACCACAAGGTGTCCCCGGGTTGGACGACGTACTCGTGCCCGGCCACCAGCCCTCGGGGGGTGACGTCGAGAGGCTCGGGTGACGGCGAGCCGTCCACGTCGGACACCCACCCCACCAGCTGCACGGCCAGCACCGCTGCCAGCAGCACGGCCGCGATGAGTGCGACCAGCACCGCCAGGCGCCGGCGCCGCACCCGAGTGGCTCGATCGGGCAGCGCACGTGCCCGGCCGCGGACGGCGGGATCGTCGGCCCAGCCGTTCTCCCGGCGGGGCCGTGCGTCCGGTTCGTTCTCGTCGTGCGCGGCATCGCGCCCGGATCCCAGCGCCCAGTCGGCTCTCGAGCGGGGAACGTTGATGGCGACCATGACCTAAGTCTCCTGATGGGTGTGACACTTTCGGGATGTGGCCCCCGCAGCGGGCCACATCGACGACTCCCGGGCGACGAACGCCCGTTCGACCACCAGGCAACCACGAACCCGTGTTCGCCGTCAAGGGATCTTCGAACGGGTGTTTGCCATGCCCAACCCCCGGTGGTACCGTCCACCCAGAACGTGCGTTCGACCTGGTGCGGCCGCCGTTCCCGGACCCCGATCGTGCTAGTGCAGACCGCGATGCGGAGGGATCGCCCGGGCAGCCCGGGCCTCAACGAGACCTGACAGGCCTGCCGCCCCATCCGGGCAGACCTCCACACGAAGGAGCGCACCATGCCGCAGACGACGCTGACCCCCAGGCAGCGCGAGGTCCTCGAGATGATCGAGCTGCACATGCAGCAGCGGGGCTATCCGCCGTCCGTCCGGGAGATCGGCGAGGCCGTCGGGCTCACGTCGCCGTCCACCGTCCACGCGCATCTGGCGGCACTGCAAAAACGCGGCTACCTCCGCCGCGATCCCACCAAGCCCCGGGCGATCGAGGTCCGGTGGGACCCGAACTCGGACGCCGTGGTCGAACGTCGGCCCGTGCGCCACGTGCCGCTGGTCGGCGACGTGGCCGCCGGCACGGACGTCCTGGCCCAGGAGAACGTGGAGGAGCTCCTCCCCCTCCCCGTCGACTTCACCGGCGACGGCGACCTGTTCATGCTGCGGGTCCGGGGCGACTCGATGATCGACGCGGGCATCCTCGACGGCGACTTCGTCGTGTGTCGATCCCAGTCCACGGCCGAGTCCGGCGACATCGTGGTGGCCGGCATCCCCGGCGATGAGGCCACCATCAAGACGTTCACGACTCAGGGTGATCGTGTGGTGCTGCTCCCCGCCAACCCCAGGCTGGGGCCGATGGAGTTCGATCCGGGCGAGGTCCGGGTGTTCGGGCGAGTCGTCACCGTGATGCGTCGTCTGTAGTCCGGTGAGATCGGCAGGCCAACGGGCCACGGACGTCCCACATCACTTGTGGGGATCGGCCCCCGCCGGTCCACGGCGTCGATCCCCACGAGCCAAGTCGGCCGCGGTCCGCTAGGGACCCAGACGCAGCAGGTCGGCCAGGGCGCGGTGCACCGCGTCCAGTGAGCGACGCTCGACATGCTCGTCCTTGGTGTGGGCCAGGGTCGAGTCGCCCGGGCCGAAGTTCACGGCTGGGATGCCGGCGGCGGCGAAGCGGCTCACATCGGTCCAGCCGAGCTTGGCCCGCACGTCCAGCCCGTTGCGGTTGCGGAGGCTGGCGAGCAGTGGATGGGTGAGCCCGGGCGGGGCGGCACCGGCCACGTCGATGACCTCGAACTCGTCGCCCTCGGCGAGGTAGGGGGCGACGACGGACGCGCACATGGTCCGTGGCCTGCTCGGCCGTGCGGTCGGGGGCGAAGCGGTGGTTCAGGCTGAGGACGGCACGGTCGGGCACGACGTTGCCGGCTACGCCGCCTTCCATGAAGACGGCCTGCAGCGCCTCCCGGAACTCGCACCCGTCGATGACGGGCCGGCGTTCCTGGTAGTCGCCCAGTGCCGCCAGCAGGCCACCGGCGCGGTGCAGGGCGTTGCGTCCCATCCAGGGCCGGGCGGTGTGGGCCCGGGCACCTCGGAAGGTCACCTGCACCCGCATGCTGCCCTGGCAACCGACCTCCAGGGCCGCGTCGGTCGGCTCGCCGAGGATGGCGGCATCCCCCGCCACGAGGTCCGGCCGCTGGGCGAACAGGTGGCCTAGACCGTTGTGCTCGGCGGCGACCTCTTCGGCCGTATAGAAGACCCAGGTGACGTCGACCGCCGGCTCGGCCAGCGTTGTCGCCAGCTCCAACATGATGGCCAGGCCGCCCTTCATGTCGGTTGCGCCCAGGCCCCAGAGGGTGTCGCCGTCGATCCTGGGCTCCAGGTTGTCGTTGGCGGGCACGGTGTCGAGGTGGCCGGCGACCACGAGGCGCTGGTCCCGGCCCAGATGAGTGCGTGCCACGACGTTGTCGCCCACCCGCTCGACGTCCAGTCCACCGACGGCGCGCAGGCGCTGCTGAACGTGGTCGGCCAGATCCGTCTCCTGGTGGCTCTCCGAGCGGATCGCCACCAGGTCGGCCGTGCGGGTAAGGAGGTCGGTCGTCACGAACGGTCAGGCTAGGAGCAGGGCAGGAAGCGGTGCGCCGGTATACGGCGATGCGCCCGCCGAGCAGCGGCCCGCGTCGTCGCTGGTGAGCTGCGCGGTTGGCGGATGACCTGCGCTGTCTGCCGGTGACCTGCGCCGTTGGCGGTGGCGCCTAGTCTGGCCGGCCATGACTGAGCCCATTCCGCCCGGCGGTGCCTGGGGTGTCGGCGTGGCCACGCTGGGCCCCGGCGGTCAGGTCTTGGACACCTGGTACCCCGCGCCGGCGCTGGCGAGCGCCGAGGCCGTGCGGGCGCGGGCCGGCGAGCTCGGGCGCGAGGTGGCGGTGCCGGGCACCGTGCGGCTCGCTGGGGCCGACGTCGGCCGGCTCACGGACGTCGACATCACCGCTGCGTGCGGGACCGACGCCGTGCGTGGGGTCGAGACCGTGGCGGTCGTCACCTTCATCGAAGGCTTGGGCGACCCGCCGGTGGATGCGCACGACGTCTACTTGCGCCTCCAGTTGCTGTCCCACCGGCTGGTGGCGCCGCACGGGGCCGACCTGACCGACGTGTTCGGCCTGTTGACCAACGTCGTCTGGACCACGGTCGGCCCCTGCCCGGTGGAGGATTTCGAGCGCCGGCGGGCGGCGATCCGGGCGGCCGGCCGCCAGGTGCAGGTGCTGGGCGTGGACAAGTTCCCCCGCATGACCGACTACGTCGTCCCCGAGGGTGTCCGCATCGCGGACGCCGACCGTGTCCGGCTCGGTGCCCACCTCGCGAGCGGGACCACCGTCATGCACGAGGGCTTCGTCAACTTCAACGCCGGCACGCTGGGACCGTCGATGGTCGAGGGGCGCATCAGCCAGGGCGTCGTCGTGGGCCCTGGCTCCGACCTGGGGGGCGGCTCGTCGATCATGGGCACGCTGTCCGGGGGCGGCAAGGAGGTGATCCGCGTGGGCGAGCGGTGCCTCATCGGCGCCAACGCCGGCATCGGCATCTCGCTGGGGGATGACTGCACGGTCGAGGCGGGCCTCTACGTCACGGCCGGCACGCGGGTGAGCCTGCCCGATGGCACGGTCACCAAGGCGCTCGAGCTGAGCGGCCGGAGCGGTCTGCTGTTCCGGCGCAACAGCACGTCAGGCGCGGTCGAGGTGCTGCCCCGTCGTGGCGATGCGGTCGGCTTGAACGACGCCCTGCACAGCAACGACTAACCGCGCTCGTCCCACGGCAGCTCGAGATCGCTGCGGGACCAGTCCACGGGCGAGCGCAACGACTGCGGATCGCCCGGCCGGGACAGAGGCTCGGTGGGGGCCGACCCGTCGGGCGTTCCCGCCTGAACCAGCGTGGGCGCAGGGCCGAGCAGCGTCGCTTCTTGCGCTCCTGGCCGCGTCTCGGCGGCCGCTCCGGTCGATGCCACGGCGCGGGTGCCCGCACCGGGCGGAGACGCTCCGGACCCCGGGGCGACCGGTCGCATCGCGCCGGGGCTCCCCCATCCGGCGTGCGAGGTAGCGGCGCCCGCCCCGGCCACCAGCGTTGGGGGCTGAACGGGCACGGTCGCCGCCTCCGGCCCCGCCGGCACCGCGGGACCGGTGGACGGGACCGGCACGGGCGTGACCCCGGCGGCCGTCGACGAGGACACGCCAGCGGACGCGACGGGCACCTGCGTGACACCCCGGGGCGTCGACGAGGACACGGCCGCGGACCCGACCGTCACCGGCGTGACGCCAGGGGGCCTCGACGAGGACACGGCCGCGGAAGGAACGGGCACCTGCGTGACGCCCCAGGGGGTCGACGGGAACGCGGCAGTGGACCCGACAGGCACCGGCGTGACGCCGGGAGGCGTCGACGAGGACGCGGCAGCGGACCCGACAGGCACCGGCGTGACGCCGGGAGGCGTCGACGAGGACGCGGCCGCGGGTGCGACAGGCACGGGCGTGACGCCGGGGGCCGTCGACGGGCGCGGGCTTGCCGATGGGGCGGGCATTGGCGTGGTGGGCTGGCCGACCTGAGGTCTGAGGGTGGCCGCCGGGGTGGGTGTCGCGGTGGGGAGCGGAGTTGTCGTTGGGGAGCGGGGGTCGGCGACTGGCCATCCGGGGGCGGTGGGCCACGTCGCGGGGGTGGGTTGGTAGCCCGGGACGAGGGATCCGGGCGTGGCTGCCGGGGTGGGGCTGTGCCACCCCGGGGCGATCGGGGTGGGGGGCCATGTGACCGGGACCTGGACGGTGACCAGGCGCCGGCGGCTGCGGCCTCGGGCCACGCCTACCGTGATCGCCACCACGATGCCGGTGGCGATCCCGGCCAGCAGCAGGATGATGCCTCCCACCACTCCGCCGAAGAGGCCGGTGACCGCCTGGGCGCTCACGTCGCCCATGCCGCGGCCCACTGCGATCGTCGAGTCGGGGGCGCCGGCGACCGTGACCCGGAAGGTGCCCGGCTGGTCGGCACGGAACGTGTAGATCCCGCGTCCCTCCAGGGTGCCCTGGTCGTAGGAGACGAAGCTGTCGTACGGCGCGGCCTCGACGGGCTGGCCCGCCGGGTCGGTCACCACCACCTCGGGCGGCTGGATGGCGCCGCCCGGGTCCGACGCTCCGGGGAACTCCTGGTAGATCGAGTAGCCGCCCGGGTCCTCGATCGCCACCTCCACCACCCCGGGGACGGCGGTGCGGTCGAACGAGCGCACCGCGGCCAGGGCGTCGTCGACGCCCTTGGCGGCTACCGCCAGCCCGGCGAGGATGCCACCCAGCGCGAGCGCGGCCGCGGCCGCGTACCACCAGCCCGACGGCCGCACCTTCCGGTCGTACACGGTTCCTGCCACCGGGGTCAGTGTGATCAGCTCGGAGCGGGGCGCGCATGGGGGACATCCCCTGCGCTGACCCCCAGCCGCTGTGCGGCCAGCTCCAAGCGGTCGTCGGGCTGGACGGCGGCGATGCGCACATGGCCCGAGCCGGCGGGGCCGTAGAACTCTCCGGGCGAGGTCACCACGCCGGCCTCCGCCGCCAGGCGCTTGGCCAGGCCCCACGCGTCGCCGCCCGGGGCCGGCGCCCAGAGGTAGAACGCACCGGCGGGCTGCGGGCACACCACGTCCAGGGCGGCCAGCATGCCGGCCAGGAGGGACAGGCGCCGCCGGTAGACCTCACGCTGCTGGTCGACGTGGGCGTCGTCGGCGAAGGCGGCGACCGCGGCGGCCTGGACCGGGCCGGGGACCATGAACCCCGCGTGCTTGCGGACCTCGGACAGGTAGCGCACCAGGTCCGGGTCGCCGGTGTAGAAGCCGGCGCGGACGCCCGCCAGGTTGGAGCGCTTGGAGAGCGAGTGGACGGCGACCACGCCCTCCAGCCCCTCGGAGACGATGGTGCGCGGCGGGCCCTGCCAGGTGAACTCGATGTAGCACTCGTCGGACAGCACCGGGACGCCGTGGGCACGGCCCCAGGCGGCCGCGGCCGGCAGGTCCACCAGCTCGCCCGTCGGGTTGCCCGGGCAGTTCACCCACAGGCACAGGGCGCGGGCGGCGTCGGCCGGGTCGATGGCGTCGAGCGAGCCGTACGGCACCGCCCGGCAGCCCGCCAGGGTGGCGCCCATGGCGTAGGACGGGTAGCTGATCTCCGGGAACAGGACCGTGTCCCGGCTCGGCGTGCGCAGCCGCAGCCAGTGGGGCACGCCGGCGACGAACTCCTTGGTCCCCACGCAGGCTGCCACGTGCGCGGGATCGACCGTGACGCCGAAGCGGCGGGCCAGCCAGCCGGTCGCCGCGGCGCGGAAGTCGGGCGTGCCCACCGAGGCGGGATAGCCCCGCTCGGCGCCCGATCCGGCGAGCGCCTCGATCACGGCGGGGGGCGGCGGGTCGCACGGCGTGCCGATCGACAGGTCGACGGCGCCGCCCGGCAGCGCCTCGGCCATCCCCACCAGCTCGGCCAGCCGGTCGTAGGGATAGGGCGGCGGCACGAAGCCTTCGGGTTCGCTCACGGACACCTCGCTCAGGGCACGACGAACTCGCGGAACCGCCCGACCGTAATGTCGTCGAAGCGCCCGCGGATGTGCATGCCCCCCTCACCAGGGGACTCGCCCAGCACCTCGCCCGCCCGGTGCGCGGCGGCCAGCACGTCGCCCCGCTCGTAGGGGATCACCAGCTCCACCACCGGGGTCAGCGAGCGCAGCCGGTCGCCGACCGTCGCCAGCAGCCGCTCCACCCCGTCGCCGGTGGTGGCGCTGAGGGCGACCGACCCCTCGTACGCCTGGACCAGGCGCTCGGCCGGCCCGGGGGCCAGGTCGGACTTGTTGAAGGCGAGCAGCTCGGGCACCTGGCCGGCGCCGATGTCGCCCAGCACCTCCCGCACCGCGCGGATGTTGCCGGACACGTCGGGCGCGCTGGCGTCGACCACGTGGACCAGCAGGTCGGCGTCGACCGCCACGTCCAGGGTGGACTTGAACGCCTCCACCAGCTGGTGGGGCAGCTTGCGGATGAATCCGACCGTGTCGGTGACCAGCACCCGCTCCCCGCCCGGCAGCGCCAGCCGGCGGGTGGTGGCGTCGAGGGTGGCGAACAGGCGGTCCTCCACCAGCACGCCGGCGTCGGTCAGCCGGTTGAGCAGCGTCGACTTCCCGGCGTTGGTGTACCCGACGATGACGATCCGGTGGAGGTGGCTCCGCCGCGACGCCTTGCGCTGGGTGGTCCGGTGGCGCTCGATGTCGCGCAGGTCGCCCTCGAGCTTGTGGATGCGGCGCACGATCCGCCGCCGGTCGACCTCGAGCTGGGTCTCGCCCGGGCCGCGGGTGCCGATGCGGGCCCCGCCCGCGGCCGACATGCCGCCCGCCTGCTGCGACAGCGCGCCCGCCTGGCGCCGCAGCCGGGGCAGGCGGTAGCGCAGCTGGGCCAGCTCGACCTGGGCCTTGCCCTCCTGGCTGTGGGCGTTCTGGGCGAAGATGTCGAGGATCACCGCGGTGCGGTCGATGGCGGTGCGCCCCAGCAGCCGCTCCAGGTTGTACTGCTGGGCCGGGGTGAGCTCGTTGTCGAACACGACCGTGTCGCAGTCGGTGGCCTCGGCGATCTCCCGCAGCTCCTCGGCCTTGCCCTTGCCCACGTAGGTGGGCGGGTCCGGCGAGTCCCGGCGCTGGGTCACCCGACCGACCTCGTCGGCACCGGCGGTGTCGATGAGCAGGGCCAGCTCGTCGAGCGAGATCTCGGTCTCCTCGACGGTGCCGGGATGCACGGTCACGCCCACCAGGACGATCTTCTCCCGGAAGGACCGTTCGATCAGCGCCACGGCCACTCCCCCAGCTCCACCGCGCCGACGTAGGTGGCGGGCCCGCGCAGGACCACGTCCCGGGCGTCGGGCCCCAGCGTCACGACGGCGTCGCCCCCGGGCATGGCCACCGGGACGGGGTCGTCGACCAGGCCCCAGACGCGGGCCGCCGCGGCCGACGCGCAGGCCCCGGTCCCGCACGCCTGCGTGAGGCCCACGCCCCGCTCGTAGCTGCGTATGGCGATGCCGGGCGCGGCCGCGGTGAGGAGGTGGACGTTGGCGCCGCCCGGCACCTTGGCGTTGACCGCCTCGCCCAGCGCCACCAGGTCGATCTCCTCGGGCAGCGGACCGGGACCGCCCGGGCCCACCTCCAGCACGATGTGGGGGTTGCCCGTGTCGACCCGCAGGCCTCGCGTGAGCGGGCCGCCGGTCCACTCGGCGGCGTCGCCTTGGACGGTGGCCGGGCCCATGGCCACGGACAGGTCGAGGGTCACCGGCCCCAGGGGCTCGCCCACGCTCACCGTGCGCAGGCCCGCGTCGGTGGCGACGACCACGTCGTCGCCCTCCTCCACGCCCGGCCAGCCCAGCACCAGCGCCTGGACCAGGCAGCGGATGCCGTTGCCGCTCATCTCCGCCGGCGAGCCGTCGGCGTTGCGCAGCTCCATGCGGACGCGCGCCGGCCCCTCGCCGGTGGCCGGCGTCGCCCGGATCACGCCGTCGGCGCCGATGCCGGTGCGGCGGGCGCACAGGGCGCGCGCCACCTCCGGGTCGAGGGGATGGGAGGCGTCGGGATCGAGCACGACCAGGAAGTCGTTGCCCAACCCGTGGTGCTTCGTCAAACGCATGTCGGCGACCAGTCTGCCCCACCACGGCACGGACCCGGCGCGGATTACCCCGGCCCGGGCCCGAGCTCCGCCCGCTCGGCCCGCAGGCCGGGGAGCAGCGCCAGCGGATCGTCGAGCGCATGGAGCCAGCGGATCCGGGGATCGCGCCGGAACCAGGAGTGCTGGCGGCGGGCGAAGCGGCGCGTGCGGCGGACGGCCACGTCCAGCGCCTCGTCCAGCGACACGCCCGTGGTGAGATGTTCGATCAGCTCGGCGTAGCCCAGCGCCTGGCGCGCGGTGCGGGACATGCCCTCCGGCGCGGCCAGAAGGGCCCGGGTCTCCTCCAGGAACCCGTCTTCCATCTGCTGGTGGTAGCGCGCCTCGACCCGGCGAGCCACCACCTCGTGGGGCAGCGCCACACCCACCTGGTGGAACCGGGTCGGCGGGTAGACGTCGAGGCCCGGCCCGTAGGACGAGAACGGGCGGCCGCTGCCCAGCGTCACCTCCAGGGCCCGGACCACCCGCCGGCGGTTGGTGGGCTCCATGCGGGCGGCCGCCCGCGGGTCGAGCTCGGCCAGCCGGCGATGGAGGGCGGGCGTGTCGGGGTCGGCCTCCACCTCGGCCCTGACCTCGGGGAAGCGCCCGGGCACGTCGAGGTCGTCCACCACCGCCCGCAGGTAGAGGCCCGTGCCCCCCACCAGCAGGGCGCGCCTCCCCCGGGCCTCGATGTCGGACAGGGCGGCCCGGGCCGCGGCTGCATAGCGGCCCAGCGTGTAGTCCTCCCACGCGTCGGCCACGTCGAGCAGGTGGTGGACCACCTCGGCCCGCTCCTCGGGGGTGGGCTTGGCCGTTCCTACGTCCATGCCCCGATAGACCTGCATCGAGTCGACCGAGACGATCTCCAGGCCCGGGTCCTCGCGGGCGAGCGCCAGCGCCAGCGCCGACTTGCCCGACGCGGTGGTGCCCACCAGCGCGAGATGGCGGGGGCGCTCCGTCACTGGCGTCCGACGCTACCCGCAGGCCGGCCCGGGCCGGACCTTTGGCCCTTTCCGCGCGGCCGCGGCGCGCCTAGGGTCGTGACCAGGTAGGAGACCCACCACCCGGCACGGGAGGAGGTGGCGATGGAGGCGCACATCGGTGACCACGTGGTCGTCGAGGGGGCCAAGGTCGGCCAGGCTCGGCGACGGGGCGAGGTGCTCGAGATCCTGCACGGCACCGGGGGCGCCCGCCTGCGGGTGCGGTGGGACGGCGACCAGCACGAGAGCGTGATCGTGCCCGGCCCGGACCTGCGCGTCGAGGCCGGCGACGGCGCGGGCGTCGACCGGTCATCGCTGCGCATCGAGGTCACCATGACCGAGGACGCCGACCATTGCGAGGCGGTGGCCCGCATCCGCGTGCGCGAGCCGCGAGTTCTCCGGCTGGGGCCGCGCCCGGCGCAACCCGTCCGATCCCGAGATGCCCGTCGTGGGCGAGGAGCTCGCAGTCGCCCGCGCCCTGTCCGAAGTGTCACACCAGCTCGTCGTGGCTGCGGCCGACTCGCTCGAGTCGGCGCTCGGCCGCCCGGTGGCGCTGCACGTCTGAGCGCCACACCGAAGATCGCGGTCGCCCGGCTCCGCTCAAGCCCTGACCGGCAGCCGTAGCACCCATGTGGTGCCGGCAAGCGTTGGCCGGGCGACCGTGTTCTCCGGCCGCGGTTCCCCGTGCCCGCGGCCCGCCGGGCTAGGGGTGGAGGTCCTTGGCGTAGCAGAGCGAGAGCGGGTCGTCCTTGAACTCGCCGTAGGGCGGGATCGAGTGGTACCCGGCCGTCTCGTAGAGCGCGATGGCCTCGGGCTGGCGGGTGCCGGTCTCCAGCTGGACCCGTCGGTAGCCGAGCGCGCGGGCCGCGTCCTCCAGCCGGGCGAGCAGGGCACGGCTCACGCCGCGGCGGCGGGCCTCGGGACGCGTGTACATCCGCTTGATCTCCGCGAGCCCGGGGGTGCCGTCGAGCGCCGCCCGAAGCGCGCCGCAGCCCACCGGATCGCCGTCGATGCGGGCCACCAGGAATGTCCCGGCCGGCGGCGTGACCTGCTCGGGACGGACGGTCCAGACGGCCGCCTCCTCGGGATCGTCGCCGTCCGCACCGCCGACGTCGCCGTAGCGGACGTCGATGTCGGCGGCCAGGCCCGCCACCAGGTCGGCGGCCGCGGGGCCTTCGTACGGCTCGGGGGTAACCACGACGACGCCCGGGGCGACCGGCGCGCCCACCGTGTGCTCGCTGGTCATGCGACCGTGAGCGGGATGCGGGTCTTGTGGCGGGCCGTGGCGGTGACGCCGAGCAGCTCGCCGGTCAGGTGGTGGGGCGCGGCGCCGGTGACCCGCACCCGGGCGTAGGTGCCGGGGCGCAGCGGCTCGGGTGCCGGGAAGTGGACCAGCTTGTTGTGCTCGGTGCGGCCGGTCGTGATCTCTGCGTGCTTGCGGGACGGGCCTTCGACGAGGACGTCCTCCACCTGGCCGATCCGGGCGCGGTGGCGGGCCAGGGCCGAGCGCTCGACCACGACCCGCAGGCGCTCGAAGCGCTCGGCGCACACCTGCGGCGCCACGAACTCGTCGACCCGGGCCGCGGCCTCGGTGCCGGGCCGGGGGCTGAAGATGAAGGTGTAGGCGCTGTCGTAGCGGGCCTCGGCCACCACGGCCAGGGTCTGCTCGAAGTCGTCGTCGGTCTCGCCCGGGAAGCCGACGATGATGTCGGTGGTCACCGCCAGGCCCGGCATCGCGGCCCGGGCCGCGGCCAGCCGCTCGAGGTAGCGCTCGGCGGTGTAGCCCCGGTGCATGGCGGCCAGCACGCGGTCGCTGCCCGCCTGGAGCGGCAGGTGGAGGTGCTCGCACACCTCCGGGACCTCGGCCATGGCCGCGATGGTCTCGGGACGCAGGTCCTTGGGATGGGGGCTGGTGTAGCGGACCCGGCGGATGCCCTCGACGGCCCCCACTGCGCGGAGCAGGTCGGCGAACAGCGGCCGGACCCGCACCGCCTCGCCGGCCTGCCGGCGGGCCAGTGTGAGGTCGCGGCCGTAGCTGTTCACGTTCTGGCCCAGCAGCGTCACCTCGGTGACCCCATCGGCGGCCAGCGCCCGGACCTCGCCCACGATGTCGTCGAACAGCCGGCTGATCTCCCGGCCCCGGACCGCGGGCACGATGCAGAACGCGCACGAGTTGTCGCAGCCGATCTGGATGGTGACCCAGCCCGCATGGGCACCTCCCGGCGAGCGGGCAGGGCGCTGGGGAAGCTCTCGTGGTCCTCGGCCGCCGTCTCCTCGAGGATCTCGACCAGCGAGCGGCCGGCCCCGCGCTGCTCGCCCACCAGCTCCGCGGCCCGGTGCACGTTGTGGGTGCCGAACACGACGTCGACGTGGGGTGCCCGCTCGACGATGAGGTCGCGGTCCTTCTGGGCGAGGCAGCCGCCGACCACGATCTGCATGTCGGGCCGGCGCTGCTTGAGCGCCTTGAGCTGGCCGAGGTTGCCGTACAGCTTGTTGTCGGCGTTCTCGCGGATGCAGCAGGTGTTGAGCACGACGACGTCGGCATCGTCCACGCTCGCGGCCGGGCGCAGCCCGTCCGCCTCGAGCAGTCCGGCGATGCGTTCGGAGTCGTGCTCGTTCATCTGGCACCCGAAGGTGCGCACCACGTAGGTCTTGTCGGCCATCGCAGCCAGCCAGGCTAGGCGAGCGGGGCCGGGATCAGTCGAGCGAGATCAGCGCCGGCGGCACAGCGCGGGATCAGTCGATCGAGATCGGTTCGTCGTCGAGGGCGGACATGACGTCGCCGCCTCCGGCACCGTCGCCCTCGCCGGGGTCGAGGGCCGGGGTGGACGGCGTGCCGACGCCGAGCTGGGAGCGGATGCGCTCGGAGATCTCGACCATGACCTCGGGGTGCTCGGCCAGGAACAGCTTGGCGTTCTCGCGGCCCTGGCCCAGCTGCTCGCCGTCGTAGGTGTACCAGGCACCCGACTTCTTCACGAGGCCCATGTCGACGCCCACGTCGAGCAGCGAGCCCTCGCGGCTGATGCCCTTGCCGTACATGATGTCGAACTCGGCCTGGCGGAACGGCGGGGCGCACTTGTTCTTCACCACCTTGACCCGGGTGCGGTTGCCGACGACCTCGACGCCGTCCTTGATGGACTCGATGCGGCGGATGTCGAGCCGGACCGACGAGTAGAACTTCAGCGCCCGGCCGCCCGGCGTGGTCTCGGGCGAGCCGAACATCACGCCGATCTTCTCGCGCAGCTGGTTGATGAAGATGGCGATGGTGTCGGGACTTGTTGAGGTTGGCGGTGAGCTTGCGCAGGGCCTGCGACATGAGGCGGGCCTGGAGGCCGACGTGGGCGTCGCCCATCTCGCCCTCGATCTCGGCCCGGGGGGTGAGGGCGGCGACGGAGTCGATGACCACCACGTCGAGGGCACCCGAGCGGATCAGCATGTCGCTGATCTCGAGCGCCTGCTCGCCGGTGTCGGGCTGGGAGATCAGCAGCTCGTCGACGTCGACCCCGATGGCGCGGCGTAGACCGGGTCCATGCGCGTGCTCGGCGTCGATGTAGGCGCAGATGCCGCCGTTGCGCTGCGCCTCGGCCACGACGTGCATGGCGAGGGTGGACTTGCCCGACGACTCGGGGCCGTAGATCTCGGCGACCCGGCCCCGGGGCAGCCCGCCGATGCCGAGGGCGAGGTCGAGGGCCAGGGCGCCGGTGGGGATGGCCTCGATGGCCATGTCGCTCTTCTCGCCCATCTTCATGACCGAGCCCTTGCCGAACTGCTTCTCGATCTGGCCGAGGGCCATGTCGAGGTGTCTTCTGACGGTCCAGGGTGTGGTCCTTTCTGCGAGGGTCGGTCTGGTCCAGTTTGCTGGTCGATCAGGCTAGAACAGAAAAATGGGGGAAAGGGGGGGTGGGGGCCAAAACTCTCTGTGGGGGGCGTGCACCTTCCGGGCCTGCGGGCACCTCGCGACAGGCCGTGCCTCGTCGCAAATGAGATGATTGATGTTTCGAACAACTCGTCGTCCCCCAGGCTGGGATTCAGAGGGCGCAGCGGGCGGGGGGCGGACGTGGACGTCGAGAAAGGCGGGCGCCCTGCCAGGGGCGAAGCCTCAGGCGGACGAGGCGCACGCCGCCTGCAACGGCGAAGCGGCGAGGAGATCGGCTCGCTGAGGCAGGTCGCGGAGGCGGGCCTTGGGTGACCCGGGCCAGGGCGAGGTGGCCGTGGACCGGTCGCCCATCGGGCTCCGGCCTTGCCAGCCTGTGGTGGTGGTCATCATCCTTGCCGCCAGGTCGTCGAGGCCGTGCCGACCGGCACGCGAGACCACCGGGGGGCCGAGTGGGGGGCGGCCTCGGGGTCCGAGCATGGCCAAGGGCGGCCCGGGCCAGAAAAACGCGCGGCGTCGACGGCGCTGAATAAACGGGGCTGGGGATCGGGCGTCTCCGCGAGGAAGCGCAGGGTGACGTGCCGATGGTTGGTGGTGGTCGAGCGGACCTGGGGGGCGCTCCGGGCGGCGAGAGGGTGGCTTTGTCGTCCAGCACGGCGCTCGGCGGAAGGATCGTGACGAACAGCTGAGATCCCGCAGAGCCGGTCATCGGCGCAGGGCGACGACGGGTGACCCGGGGGCGCGGACCCGCGGCGACGACGAGGCGACCCCGAGGCACCCGGCGGCGACGGGCACGTGCGGGCGGACTCCCACGGGCGCCGGCGGCAGGAGCGAGGCCGCGAGCGATCCGCCACCGGCGAACGGCGGGCCCAGCGTCGAGGACGCGCGACGAGGGCGGGCACAGGCCGACCCGACGACCGGCGCCCAGCGCACCGCAGGGTGGACGCGCCACGATGGGCGCCCGCCGGGCCAGCGGACGCCGGGCCGGGCGAGCGGCCGAGGGCGCGAGGCGGCGACGGACGTCGCCGAGCGGGACCAGGCGGCACGAGCAGGCGCACGCCCAGCCTTCCACGGGCGACCGGCGCTGCCGGGCCCGGGCCGGTGCCCGTGCGCGGTGCCCTCACCGGCGCGGCGACGACCGCGGCACGACCGGGCTCCGCGAGGCGGCGAGTTGGCGTCGCGGGTCGTGCCGGCGAGTCAACCGCTCGCCCGGTGGTCGAGCACCAGGCCCCGGGCGGCGGAACCCGCCGGATCTCCATCGACGAGCGGCCGTCCTCGGAACGAGGTCAAGGCCCTGCTGGCGACCACCTCGCGGCAAGGCGATCGCCGGCGTCGCGGGCGCCGGTCGTGCTCGTGGCCGGCGTCGTCGCCGACCACCGCCCAGGCGGCGGCGTCGGGGTCGCCGCCGACCACCACCACGACCACCACCACGACGGCCCCGCCGACCACGGCGCCGCCCACCACTCCCCCGCCTCCGCCGCCGCCCACCTACCCGCTCACCGGTCTCCCGGTCACCGACCCGGCGGTGGCCGCCCGGGCGGCGCTGGCGGTGAAGATCGACAACGTCGAGCCCGCCTCCCGCCCCCAGATCGGCATCAACCAGGCCGACGTCGTCTACGAGGAGCGGGTCGAGGGCGCCGTGACCCGGTTCATGGCCGTGTACCACTCGAACGACGCCATGCCGGTCGGCCCCGTGCGGTCGGCCCGGACGTCGGACATCGGCCTGTTCAAGCCGCTTGGGACCGCCGTTGTTCGCGTGGTCGGGCGCCAACGGGTTCTTCGCCGCCCGGGTCCGGGACGCCGGCATCGTCGACGTCGGCTACGAGGCCGCCTCCGGCTTCTACCACCGGACCGGCGACCGGCGGGCCCCCCACAACCTGTTGCTGAACAGCACGATCGACGTGTTCGACGCCGGCTACGGCGGGTCGATCCCGGGCCCGCTGTTCACCTACCGGGCCCCGGGCGAGCCCGCCTCCGGCGGCACGCCGACCTCCGGCGTGAACATCGTGTTCGCCACCGGGGCGGGCTCGGCGCCGGTCGACTACCTGTGGAACGGCTCCGGGTGGGCCCGCAGCCAGTCGGGCACGCCCCACGTCGACGCCGACGGCCTCCAGATCGCACCGGAGAACGTCATCGTGTCGTTCACGCCCTACGCCGACAGCGACGTGACCGACAGCTTCGGGGTGCCGATCCGGGAGGCGCAGACCGTCGGGGAGGGCGACGCCTGGGTGTTCACCGGCGGCCAGATCATCACCGCCCACTGGGTCAAGCCCGCGCTCGAGGCCCCCACCCAGTACCTCGACGGCGCCGGCCAGCCGATCCGCCTGACGCCCGGGCGGACGTGGGTCGCCCTGCCGGAGCCGGGCACCGCCACGCTCTGGCCCTGACCGGCGACCCGGACCCGGCCCTCCGGCGGCCGGTCAGAGCATCCGGCGCAGCAGGTCGAGCAGCGAGATGGTGGCGAACTGGCGCACCTGGTCGGCCATCTGGGGGGCAGGCGTGACCTGCACGCACTGTGGGGTGCGCCGCGACGCTCCTCGCGGCCAGAAAGACGGTGCCCTACCGGCTGGCTCTCCTTATGCTTCTGCGGCGGCGACGCCGGTGACGCCCAAGCCGACGTCGGCCTCGAGCAGGCGTGCAGAGGCCGCTTCGGCCATCCCCTCCTTCGCCACGGTCGGAGAACCACGGGCCCCTCGGGCACGCCGAGGAGATCGAACTTGACCTTGGTGTCGTACGGCACGATCGAGCCCTGGAAGAACCCGCTGGCACCTGGGGTGACGTCGTTCAGGCGCGTCGCCGACGAGCCCGCCCGTCAACGACTCCGCGAGCGCCGAGGGTGAGCCCGTGGGCGGTGAGCAGGGTGGCGATCAAAAGCTCCATCGACTGGTCGTCGACGCCGAAGACGAGGTCGCCGAGCAGGGCCCGCAGCTCCTGCTCCTCGGCATCGAGGAGCTCGCGTGGCCGAGGCGTCGTCGGGGGCCTTCGCCTGGTGATGCGCACCTTGATGCCCTCGATGCCGCTGGCGAGAAACGCCAGCGTCGGCGCCCCCGGCCCGGCCCCGTCGAGCTCGGCCATGTGGTCGGCCAGGCGCTCGGCCAGGCCCGACTCGCTGTCGCCCCAGGTCCGCAGCGTGCGCGACCGGATGACCGAGACGCTGCCGGCCCGGCGGGCCAGGTCCGGCAGCACGGCCCGGCCGACGATCTCGTGCAGCTCGTAGGGCACGCCCGGCACGGCGTAGATCACCTTGTCGCCGACCGGGCAGATCAGGCCCGGGGCGGTGCCGGGCTGGGGGTCGGCGATGGCGGTGGCGCCCTCCGGGACCAGCGCCTGCCGCATGTTGTTGGCCGGCATCCGCCGGCCCCGGGAGGCGAACCGCTCGAGGATCCGGTCGGCCACCTCGTCGTCGGTGACCAGCGGCACCCCCATCACCTCGGCGATGGCGTCGCGGGTGATGTCGTCCTGGGTCGGGCCGAGCCCGCCGCACACGATCACCGCGTCGGACCGGTCGAGGGCGAGCCGCAGAGCGCCGACGATGCGCTCGAGGTTGTCGCCGACGACCTGGCCGTGGGTGCGGTCGATGCCGGCGAGCGCGAGCTGCTCGCCCAGCCAGGCCGAGTTGGTGTCGACGATCTGGCCGAGCAGCAGCTCGGTGCCCACGGCGACGATCTCGCAACGCATCAGGTCCCACTCCCCGGGCTCGGCTCACGGCTGCCGCACCCCGCCGGACGGCGGTCGCCCGGCTGCCTTCCCACACGTACTGCGGCGCCGCTGCCGAGCGGTGAGCACCACCGCCAGCCACAGCGCCGTCTCGGCCAGCCACGGCTGGTCCTGGGCCACCGGCGGCAGCAGCGGCGAGTCCCACCGCCACCGCCTGCACGACGGTCTTGACCTTGGCCCAGAAGGTCGCCGGCACCGCCAGGCCCCGGCGCCCCCAGTACGACCGGAAGCCGGAGATGGCCAGCTCGCGGCCGGTGATCAGCGCGACCGGCAGCCACCAGAAGCCGTCGATCGCCACCACGGCCCACATCGCCCCGAGCACCAGGGCCTTGTCGGCCAGCGGGTCGAGGAACGCGCCCGACCGGGTCGTGCCCATGCCGGCGGGCCAGCCAGCCGTCGAGGCCGTCGGTGGCGGCCAGCCCGATCCACAGGGCGAGGACCGGGTACGACGGGGCCGCCACCACGATCATCGCCCACAGCGCCGGGGCGAGCAGCAGACGGGTGACGGTGACCGCGTTGGCGGGGGTGGCGAGGGCGGACGGTCCGAACGAGGAGGCCACGGCCCTGCTAATTGGGTGACGCTTCGAGGTCGGGACCTGCGGCCCCGTCGACGTGGACCTTGACGAGGGCGCCGACCGGCAGGCCGGTCGGGACCGCGACGATGCCGTCGATCTCCGGCGCCTCCCGGTGGCTGCGGGCCACGCCGGGGGCGTCGACCAGCACCTCGGCCACCGTGCCGATGAGCCGGTCGC
>CAWDIO010000006.1:0-126864 GCA_963802385.1 uncultured Acidimicrobiales bacterium
CTCGGGCTTGCCGCCGGCGCGGGCGAGGATGTCCTCGGCCGTGAGTGGGTCGACGAAGTCGGGGTCGTCCGGGCCGCCGACGGGCTCGTCGGGCATGGCGTCGGTCATCGCGGGTCGGGTCCCTTCGGGCTGCGACGGAGTCGGGTGTCGATGGCGGAGCGGATGGTGGCGGCGACGCCGGCGGGGGTCTGGCCGCCGGCGGCCTCGCCGGCGGCCTGGAGGGCGGCCTCGACGTCGCCGCGGTCGAGGATGCCGGTGGCGATGTGGCGGGCCAGGTTCCACGCGGCCCGGTTGAGCGCCGCGTTGCGTTGGCCGACCGGGGCGTCGAGGACCCGCTCGACCTCGCCGGCCAGCGCCGCGGGGGCGTAGCCCCGCGCCTTGGGTGCCTGCTCGCCCGCGGCGGCGGCGGCGGTGCGGGCGGGGTGAGGCGGTCGGCGAGCCAGGCGGGTAGCTCGGCGACCGGGTGGCGTCGATGAGCGTGTAGGGGCGGCCATCGACGATGGAGCCGGCGGCGACGACGTAGCCGCCGGCGGCGCGGGTGTCGATGTGCCAGCCGATCCGCCCGGCGGTGTTGCGCCACGGTCCGCCCGCGGCGGGTGCCCGGAAGTACAGGTGCCGGCCGCCGCTGGCGGTCTCCACGGTCCAGGTGGGCACGTGCCCGGCTGGCCGGCGAGGGCGAGAGTAGACGTCCAGGCCGCCGCGGGCGCCGGGCTGCTCGGCCGGGCGGGGCTCGTCGGGCCGGGCGAGGTCGAGGTCGACGACGACGAGTCCGGCGGGGCCGGTGGCGATGGCGACGTTGTCGTCGGGGTGGCGGCGCCACCACCGCCGGATGCGGTCGCGGGTCGACGTGGCCGCGGGCTCCCAGGACGTGAACCACGCGGGGGCGCTTCTGCCGGGCCGCAGCGGGAACACCGGCCAGCCGTGGCGGGCGGCGGCCAGGGCGACCGCAGCGGGCTGGTCATGAGCCACCCCCCGGCACAGCTTGGGCAGCACTCGGGGTGCGCGGCCTGGTCGCAGTCGCACCAGCCGTGGGCGGCCATCGTGCAGTGCGGCCGATGCGGGTAGTGCTCCTCCCCCGCCTCGATCGCCCGCCCACAGGCCACGCAGCTCGCGGGCCCGGTCGCGGCACGGTGGAGGCGACGGTGGCGGGGCGGCCCCGGCCGATCCCGCCGACCACCAGGCCCTCGGCACGCAGCTCGTCGAGGGCGCGGACCACGGTCTTGGACCCGACGCCCGAGCTGTTCGGCCAGCGCGTGGACGCCGGGCAGCCGGTCACCGGGGCGCAGCTCGCCGCGGGCGATCCGGTCCCGGAGCGCGTCGGCGAGGCCGGCACGTGCGCCGGGCGGCGCGGCGCTCGGCGGCCTGGTCGATCCAGGCCCAGCCCCACACCAGGAGCGGGTGCAGGCCCAGCCGGATGGCCCACTCGTCGGCCTGACGGTCGGTCAGGCCCCGCTCGGGCGGCGGTGCGCACGGTGGTACCGGACAGGCCCAGCTCGGCGGCCAGGCGGCTGGGGGTCAGCCCGCAGGCATCGAGGAGCGGCTGTAGCGGCCAGCCGGCGCCTCGAGCACGACGGCGGTGACGGCGTCGGGCGGTGTCGGTGGCGGTCACCACAGCCCCCCGAGCGTCGAGGCGGCCGGGGCGGGGCCGGTGGCGCCGGGCCGGGACAGGGCGGCGACGTTGGCGCGGGTGGCCGGGACGCGACCGGACCGGCGTCCAGCCCTCGGGGGTGTGCTCGGCGATGACGAGCCGGGCGCCGGCGGGGGTGTCGACGACGGTGGCGAGCATGCCGACGATCTCGCCGGCGAGCTGGCCGCAGCCGTCGCAGGCGATGTCGACGAGGACCTCGCCGCACTCGTCGCAGCGCGTCCCGGCGGCCGGGCGCCGGCGGGTGGTCCAGCGGGCCACCACGCCCGGGCGGCGTGGCGTGGGGGCGTTCATCGCCGGCCCCCGCGGGTGCAGCGCGTGGGCGATGGCGTCGAGGACGAGGCGGGCGTTGTTGTCGTCGAGGCCCGGCGAGCAGGTCGGCGAGCGGGACGCCGGTGTCGATGCCGCCCAGCTCGGCGACCAGGCGCAGGATGCGGGCCTCGCTCGACGACAGCGGCGCCCGGTCGACGTAGTCGGGGATGGCTTCCCACACGACCCAGGCGACGGGCGTGGTGCCGTCGTGGTCGTAGTCGACGCAGGCGGCGAGGAAGTCGACGCGGGTGAGCAGGCTGCGGTGCCCGCTGAGCAGCTGGGCGGCGGCCTCGGCGGCGTAGTCGAGCCGGCGGCCGAGGCTCGCAGCAGCTCGGCGAGCTGGACGGGGTTAGCGTGTGTCACTGGACTGGTTCCCTTCGTGGAGTTGGGTTCTGGTCATTGGTCCGGCGCTGCGCGCCGGGTCTTGCTGGTGGGGTCGGAGTGGCAACTCCGGCCCCACCGCTGTCTGCGGGCGGGCTAGCGGCTAGCGGCGCCGCCACGGGTCCCGGTTTCCGGGGGTGTGGGGCTGGTCGGGGCGGGCTGCTAGGCGCTAGGTCCCTGGTCGGTGGGGCTATCGGGGGTGCTAGACCTATCGGGGCCGGGTGCTAGAGCCGGCCGGCCCGCTAGGGGCTCGGGCGCCGGCGCCGAGCGCCCGGTTGGACGCCCTCGGGCCGGCGTTGTCGCGGCGGCGATGGCGTCGAGGACGGCTTGGCGGGCGACGCCGCGGCGGTTGGCGCCCGTCGCCGGCGGGGGTGCGGCCCCAGACCTGGGCGGTGTCGACGCCGAAGGCACGCAAGGCGTTGGCCAGGGCGGTGGGGTCCCAGCCGTCGTAGACGTCGGGCCACTCGCCGGCGAGGCGGGCGCAGAGGGTCTCGGACCACACCCGGTCCTCGCCGGGCTCGAACACGTCCAGGACGTCGTCGAGCAGCCGGCGGCGGGGCGTCTCGTCGATGACCTGTCTCGCCGGCGGCGGTGCCGGTGAGGGTGCCGGCGTCGAGGCGGAGCTGGCGGCCCCGGGCGGCGATGCGGCGCAGCTCGGCGATGCCGAGCAGGTGGGTGCGCACGGTGACGGCTTCGCCGTCGGTGACCTGCTGGTCATCGGAGCCCAGCAGGATGCCGACGCCGAGGTGGGTGCGGAGGAACTTCGAGGAGTCCAGGCCGGCGGTGTAGGTGCCGGCGCCGAGGATGGTCTCCGAGGCCTGCCAGTTCATGGTCCGCAGGGCGAAGCGGGTGCCGATCTGGCCCCGGAGGTCCTCGGGCATGGTCTTGGTGTCGGGGCGCTGGGTGGCGAGCGATGAGGATGTAGCCGGCGGCGGGGCCGGCCTTGGCCAGCTCGGTGAGCAGCCCGTGGATGGTCTTGCCGTGGTCGGGGTGCTCGAGGTAGCGGTGGACCTCGTCGACCAGGATCACCGTCAACGGCATCCCGTAGCTGGTGCGGCGGGTGATCTGGGGGGTGACCTTGCCCTCGGGGCAGATGTCATCGGGCAGGCGGGCCATGCGCTCGAACCGGGCGTTCATGTCCTCCACCGCGTCCGTGAGGACCTGGACGAGGGCCTCGACCGCGGCGGCCCGGACCCCGGAGACGTAGAAGTGGGCGACCTGGGTGAGGGGTTCGAAGTCCTTGCCGCCCTTGCCATCGGCGATCACCAGCCGCGTGTGCGGGTCCAGGGCGGCCGCGGCGGCGGGGATGCGGGCCGCGTTGGTCTTGCCCATCCGCGGGATCGACCCGATCAGCAGCGAGCGACCAGACCAGCGAGATGGACACGGTGCGGCCGCGGGCGTCGAGGCCGAAGGGGAACGGCGCCCAGAAGTCCCACGTCTTCGCCCCGATCAGCGGCGTGTGCGGGGAGGACTGCTCGTAGGGGTCCCGGTCCGCGATCCAGGCCACCACCCGCCGCGCCGAGCCGGTGGTCCCCCGTTGGCGTTCCAGGAACACCCGGAACTCGTCGATGTCCAGGCCGGCCGCGATCTGCTCGCGGCGGGCCAGGGCGTCGGTGGCGGTCTTGCCCGCGGGCAGCTCGATCACCGCCCGGACCCCGGGACCGTCATGGGCGATCGGGGACAGGAACCGGATCGGTCCCGGCGCCCGGTCCGCATCCAGCGAGCACAGCCGGGCGGCGGCGAACGCCTGGACCAGCAGGTCCGGGGTGATCTTGCGTGCCCCCGGCGACACGGTGGCGTGCTCGATCCACGGGCGGTCCGCCGGCGCCCCCACCGCCCCGAACACCGCCCACCAGCCCGGCGACGACTGCCCAGCGGGTCAGCGGGCGACCCCGGGGAGGCCAGCACGCCGACCAGCACCACGGCGCCGATGGCGACGGCCAGGGCGATGGCGAGGGGGACCCGGTTGTGGACTCGCTGGTTGCGCTGGCGGGACAGGTGCAGGTACTCGCGGGCGTCATCCCGGGCCGCGGCCGACCAGCGCAGCTCCCGGCCCTCGTAGTCGCCCGCCCACCGGCACAACCCCACGACACTGCGGGACACGCCCCGGGGCGCCCACCGGGCCGCCCGCAGCGCGTACTCCGGCACCCGCAGGCCATGGAACGCGGCCACGTGCGCCTGATGCGACACCGTCCGCCGAGCCGCCGACACCGGATGCGCCACCCACCCCGGCGTCAGGCGGCCGGCCCCCGCGCTCGGCCCAACTCGACCCCGCCCGGCCGGCGACCGGTCCTCGCGGACCGGACGGTCCGGCACCGCCGACCGCCGCGCCACCGGCGGGACCGGACCGACCACGGTCCCCGTGCGGTCCACCGGACCGGGCCGTCGGGACCGTCCTCCGTCCGTCCGGGCGGTCCCGGGACCGTCGTCGTCGGGGTCCGGGACCACCGCCAGGACCGGGCGGCGGCCCTCGGGCCGGTCCGGTCCCGGGCGGTCGGCGTCCAGGGGTGGGAGCCGGTCCAGGGGCGGCAGGTCGTCCAGGCCCGCGTCCCGGCGGCCGTGGTCGGCGCTGGTCAGGTCATCGGCCAGCCAGCTCGCTCGGCCCCGGGCCGCCCGCCGGAACCGTGCGGCCTGCACGTGCGCCCACCCAAGCTTGCGTCGCATCACGTCTCTCCCTCCGTCGTGTCGCCGGTCCGGAGCCCGGCCAACAGCGCGCCGGCCCGGGCGTTGGACACCGCCAGTCCCCGGGACCGCAGCCCGGCCACCAGCGAGGACCGCGTCAGCGCCTCACCCCGGGCCGCCAACTCGCCCGCCACCACCCGGGCCGCCGCCACCAGCGCCGCGTCCTCCACCCGCGCCGCCGGCGGACGCCGCCGGCCCGGACGTCGAGGCTTCGCCACCGGCGCCGGCTGAACCGGCTCGGGCACGGGTGCCGCCAGCGCGGCCGCCGGTGCGAGGTCACCCAGCCGGTACAGGGCACGCTCCCGGCGGGGTGCCCGCCAGCGCCACACCAGCGTCCCCCACCGATCCTGCAGCTCGGTGCGAGCCAGCACCCGGTCCCGCTCCCGGCGCAGCGCCTCCGGGTAGCTGGCGGTCTCCCACAACACCATCCGCCGCCACAGCCGCAGGGTCGAGGTCGGCGCCAGCAGCCACCGGGACCACCGCACCCGATCCATGCGCTCGACCGGCGCCGAGCTGGTCAGCCCGACATGGGTGCGGACCACGTGCGAGCCGGCCTCGACCGCGATCACCCACAGCCCCGGCAACACGCCGTGCGCCACCGCGGCCACCGGGTCGTGCTCGCCCGCCACGTTCAGATAGATCGTGGTCGCCACCAGCACCCAAGGCACCAGCCGCAGCCACGACATCCGCATCCCCACCCTGGCCAACAGCAGATCCAGCGCGGTGAACACCGCGATGCCGACATCCACGCCGACCGGGACCGTCCACGCCAGGCCACCAAAGGACGGTTCCACCGCCTCGGCCACCGCCCGGAAGCTGTTCACCGCCCCGATCACCCCCAGCAGCACCACCAAGGCGACCACCGCGCCGGCGGCAGCGCGCTCGATCCGGCCCAGCGCCGCTGGCCTTGCGTGCTCGACGACGACACGCCGTTGCCGCGGACAGCGACGGCGGTCATCGCTCCGCCTCCCGCTCACACTCCGCCAGATACGCGGCCGCCACCGCGTGCAGCGCCTGGGCGAAGGCCCGATGGCCCTCCGGCCCAAGCGCGTCTCCTCGACCTGCGTGTCACGGGCGGCGACCATGCAGGTGCGAGAGCACGACGCCGGTGCCGGCTGAACACCCGAGCCCCCCAACGCTCCCACCGCACAGCTCCCACACCAGCGCACCGACGACGACAACCGCACCGGCCACCGCGGCCCGGCGATGACAGCCGTTGCGAGCGGTACACCGGCAACGGTCGATACCCGCAGCACCTGCAACGTGGCCAACGACGGCCAGTCGACTTCGTCATCCTCACCACCCCTGGTTCGACGGCCCGCCAGTGGGGCTGGCGAGCGCCTCCGAGGCTACCCGCAGTATTTCTGCGGATCAAGAGTATTCCTGTGTGGAGTCGCAGAATCAGTGGTTGGCGTGTCAATCTTGGGGGTGTGACCAGCACGAACGCACACGAACTGTTCGGACTCGTCGTCCGCTTCACGCTGAACCCCGGCAGCGAAGCTGCCTTCGACGAACTGACCGCGGAAACCGTCACCGAGATCCAGCGCCACGAACCTGGGACGCTCCTGTACCTCTGCCACACGGTCGAAGGCACTCCCGGCGAGCGGATCTTCTACGAGCTGTATCGCGACCGTGCGGGATTTCGACACCCACGAACAGCAGCCCCACGTACGCCGCTTCCTCGCAGAGCGAACACAGCACCTGAACCGGACCGACGTCGACTTCCTGTCACCGACCGAGGCCGCCGGCCTGACGAGCCCCCAGTGACGGAGACGACGGTCGGCGAACGCGTCCGCTGCCTTCCGCGGGCAGCGCGGGCTCTCCCAGCAGCGCAAGCTGGCCGCCGAGATGAAACGCTCGGAGAGCTGGGTGTCCCAGGTCGAGCGTGACATCCAGCCGATCGAACGCATCGGGGTCCTGCGGGACCTGGCCGCCGCCCTCGGCGTGTCTGTCCACGAACTCCGGCCGAAGCCCTTCCCGAGCCGGACACGGCGGCGACTGAGCCGGCGATCAACGATCTCGACGAGGTCCGGCTCACTCTCTCCGGCCACCCCACGCTGGCGCGCCTGTTCTCACCCGCCACGTCCGCGGTCGGCAGGGCCGGCATCGAGGACCTGGCCGGGCGGGTCGACGACGCGTGGACCTGGCCCACGCCTCTCGCTTCGCCGACCTCAGCGCCGCGGCTCACCGAGCTGGTCCCCCAGCTCGAAGACGCAGTGCGCACCACCAGCAAGGACGACGAACGACGCCGGCTCCCACGCCGACGCGCGGCCCGCTGATCAGGCTGTCGCCGTCCGGTACCCGCCAGGACGAGCCCGACGCCGCCTGGGTCGCCGCCGATCGCGCCATCACCGCCGCCGAGCTGGCCGGCGACCCCCGTGACGTCATCGCCGGCCATTTCCGCCTCGCCGACGCTTTCATCCGCCTACGGCGCTTCGACCAGGCCGAACACGTCGTCACCAGCGCCATCGACGTCTTCTCCGCCCCTCAGCGGAGGCCAAGGGCGCCGCCCGAGCTGCTCTCCCTCTACGGCGCCATGCATTTGGTCAACGCGCTGTCAGCGGCACCGAGGGCGACCGCAGCGCCGTGCGAGCCCACCTCACCCATGCGGGCGCCATCGCGGACGCATGTGGGCGAGGACCGCAACGACTACAACACCGAGTTCGGCCCCACCAACGTGGCTCCCTGCACACCGTCTCGGTCGACGTCGACCTAGGCGACGCCGGCGAAGCCCTCGACGTCGCCGCCCGCGTTGACCCTTCCGGCCTATCGCCCGAGCGCCAGGCCCGCTTCTACATCGACGTCGCCCGCGCCCACGCTCAGCGCCGCCATGTCGGCGAGGCCACCGCCGCCCTCCTCAGGGCCGACCGCCTCGCACCCGGAGCACATCCGCACCCACCAGGCCGCCCGCCAGTGCCTCGACGACCTCCTTGCACAGTCCGGTAGACGGCCGCCGGCCGCCGGCCGACCTTACCGACCTGGCGGGCCGGGCCGGAGTGCGCTGACGGACGTGCTATCACCCGACGTCTGGCCATGTCCCGCCCGGTCCGTACCGCCTAGTGGTGGAACTACGTCTCCGGCATTACTGGGGTGAGTGCCGGAACGTTGTGCGGTGTGTGTGGGACCGCCAACAGGTACCCGCACGCAACGCGCCGTGTGAGGGCCATACCAGCGACGCTGACTGCGACGCCTGCAAGGGCCATGGCGTCCGCTGACGAACCGCGGAAGGTGGGCATCGTGCAGCCGAGGGTTGGCGTGAGGCCAGGACGATTGTCTCGATCCCAAAAGACTTGGAATGGCGCAGGCGGACTCATTGACGACAGCGGTTCGCAGTTGTACATCAAGCTCATCGGTCGTCACACGACTATCCGGGCTCGTGATACTAAGGATGCCCAGTGTCGCACTATCGTTGTCGGTTGCGAGTTGGACGACCGGGCACCTTAATCGGCCAGCCCGCTGATAGTCATCGATCGCTACGGCGACACCGGTATTCACGGTGCAGTCGACGATCAGATCCGCGTCCAACTCGTCAGTGAGCCCTTCGAGTTGACTATGGCCAAAGACCGGTGCTATCGAAACATCGTCCGCAAGCGACGTTAGACGCTCGGCGAGAGCATCGACCTTTGTTTTCCGACATCCAACTCTCGATAGTTCTGTCGAACGAGTAGGCCCCGCGTCACAAAGCCAGGATCTCGTGCAGCGTAACACTAGACGCACCCGCGGTCAACGACGTGCTCCGCAACCCAAGAGCCAAGAGCACCGCACCCCCAAAGCTCGACTCTCTTGTTGGCATACCAATTCACTGGTCTCTGGACGTCTCGGCGAGTCGTGATAGCCGTACGATTGTCGTCCACGAACGTCCACTGCACTGTTGGCTCCGAGTCGGGATGCCGTTCGTCCGGCTTGTGGCGCTGCCTCGTCGTTTGGATGGCTGCTGCGATGTCTGATCGTGGGAGGCGCCACCCGATGAGGTGATGGCGTGATTCGCCTCGCAAGTGCTCATTCGGCACAGCAATCAGCACATACAGATGGTCCCGCTCCCCGAAGCCGTCGGGCCACCGCGGCTGCTTCGGACAGGAACCTCTTGCGTTGGTTGCGTGAGTCCTGCCCGTGTATCGCGACCGCAAGATCGGATAGATGGCGTCCGCCTCCCCGTGGCAGCCCACTCGAGAGCACGACGAGAAGGCCAGGAAGCCGGTCCTCGCGTGCTGCGATGTCCGCTGCCATGACGTGACATCGATCCGGCGTATCGCTGCGCACGGTGAGCTCAACCTGTGCAGTGTGGAATGCGTCATCAGAGATCCCCAAAGGAGCACTTGCGACGATCGTAGGTGTTCCGGCGTCGCGGGAAGACTCCCCCACTGGGTGGTAGAGGGCGGAGACTGGGTCGAACCGGTTGGCGATAGCATCGTCAAACCACTCCCAGAGGCGGCGCAGAAACGGGACGATACCCCCTTTTGGATTCCACTCGGTCGTGGGGTCTAGATACAGGCAAAGGCGGCGGCCCTGGAGAACGTGCGGGAAGCCGATCCATCGGTCGTGGTCGACGTGGACCGTTGGCGGGACCCAGGGATAGCTAGCTCCAATCTCAATAAGGAGCCTCTCACGATCACCGACTGGCAACCCGCCGTCGACCCGGTCAAATGAACCCGTCATCAACTCGACCCCGACGAGGAGCCGGCCGTCGTCAGCCAGGTGACCCAGAACCTCCAGCGTGGATGGCGCCGCGCTTGCTCCTCAACTCCGCGAGGGCGTGCTCAGCGGCGTCGACGGGTTCGTTCGAACTCGACATACCGTCAGCCAGCGCGGCCGGAACGCCAAGAGCTCGAACCGATCACACTGGCTGCCGGGAATGGATTGGTGGAAACGCGGCCACCAACTTGGCCAGCGGCGGCCTGAACTTGTCCCCCAACAGCTTCTGCCACGCTGCGACAGACCGCTCTGGATCTGGTTCATCGTAAGCAGCCCGCATGTCGCGTGATGGTGTGAATGCGCTCTCGGAAGTTGCTGTAGGTCTCCTGCGACCATCGATGGTCGAAGGTGGTCCCATCGCCGTTTGGGTTGGCGACCGACGGCTTCGTTATGTTGAACTGCAGCCCACGCGTCAAGCTTCTCCACGATGTTCACGAGCGTGGTGGGAAGGTTGGCGAACTGAGCTGGATCGAGCGCTTCAAACTCGGTGACCTGCTGACCGAGCAGCGTCGTGAGAATGACTGACTTCACCCCATTGAAGCCGCCACGCTCACGCTTGAGGTACTTCATCAAGCGCACCACTCGACGAAACTCGTTGTCGGTCAACTCGTCACGGCGCTTGACCCAATCCGTGAAGCCTTGCGGATTGGTGGAGCCGAAATCCGGCTCCCAACGGTTGATGTCGCGATTCACGATTACCTGCCGACCGCTGGGAAGCGTCACGAACGGCACTATGTCAAGATGGCATCCAACATTGTGCTCAGGCGCATACTTGAGCCATACGCAACGACACTTGCGGCCGTGCTCTTGCCTGCTGTACGTCGGGTCACGGTGCAGGGCGTTGTAAACCTCATCCAAGTACTGAACGGGCTCCCAATCTACTTGAGGCCATCTCGAGCAAGAAGTCGGCGTCAAACTCGCCTCCCGACGTTGGTCGGATGATCAGGCGGTGTGCCCATGACCCTTGTTTGGACTTGCCAAGGACAATTTCACCAATCACCGGGTCGGCAACGAGTGCGTTGTATACGGCATCGACCCGAGCGCCGAGCTTGTCAAGACGGCCATCGTCGATGTTGACGTGGTCGATGAGGAATTGGTTGAAGTAGCTGGCGTGTTGCATGTCAGTTGTGCTCCAGTCGATGGCAGGGTGTGTAGGTGGGGGCATGGTGGGCAATGAACGCAGCTACCGCTGGCGCGGCTCGCCGACTTACATCTTCAGCGAGCCCACGAATCCCGGCGTGGTCGACACGATCGAGCGTGAAACAGGCCCTTGGGGACAACGGTATTGATTCGAACTATCTGCTCGGGCCCGATGAGATGCTCGGCAGCGTGGAACGTGCCGAGGTCTTGGGCGCGAAGCAAGGCGTGGTGCGCCTCACCAGCCCCAGCGGAGCCAACCCCCCGTTCGAGAGTGGCACCGAGATGGGTTGCCTCGTCTGTCGTGCCGAGGGACAGCACCCGAATCTCCGGAAGCGCGACCTGGAACATGCTGACGGCCTCAACGACGCCCACCAGCGTGGGGTTGTTGGCCCAGACCCCGCCGTCGATCAACCGATGGTTGACGCAGCTCTGGAAACGCGGGAAGGAACGTCGGCGCGGCGGTAGTGGCCATCGCCACGTCGACCATCGATCTCCCCGCCAGCTCGACGTCAGACGCGGATGGTGATCCGTCTTGAAGAGGTAGACGTCTTGCGTGTCGAGGCTGTACGCGGGCACCACCAGAGGGCGGGCGCTGCTCCCCAGGGTTCGATCACCGAACACAGCCTCCAACGCAGCCCGAAGTGCTGTCGGCGAGTGCTTTGGACGCCTGGCGTTGCGGATTCGACCCCTACCCCCCTTGAACACGCGTGGGCCATCGGTGACGTAGAACTCGACCAGCTCGCCGGGGCGACGCCCGGCACCGAGACCCAGCGCGACGAGCCCACCGGTTGACGTGCCCACGATGAGGTCGAAGTGGTCGACCATCGACATGCCGAGATCCGACTCAAGCTCCGCGAGGACCGCCGATGAGAACAGCCCTCTGAGGCCGCCCCCATCGAGCGACAGGATCTGGAAGCAGCTACGTGGGTCCCGCTCCGGGACTCCGGGGTTGCTTGTGGTCATCGTGGAGGTCGGTCCGTGCTCTCGATCGTGGCGCAGATGTCCGCGCGTTGCTCGGCTTCGGTGGGTTCAGGGTATCGATGAATTACTGCAGAGTAATTACGTTGATGAAGTTTAGCAGAACTGGCGAGTAGCACGCTGCTTGCAAGGCCCGTGCGGGTCCCCTACCTGCGCATACGTCCCTACCTATCGCGGGCGAAATATCGCGTGGAGTGCGTGATTATTCATCTGAGATCGCTGCCTGCATTGATCCTCCGGATAGAGCGGACTGCCGTCTGAGCAGCCAAGGGGTCGGTACGGCTCAAGTCACGCCGCGAGACCGGCTCCGAAGACGAGCGCCCGGATCCCATGCTTCGGCCTCGCTCGTGCGTGTTCTCGGGCTCGTCCGAGTGTGGGGCTAGCTGGAATCGAACCAGCGACCTCACCCTTATCAGGGGTGCGCTCTAACCGACTGAGCTATAGCCCCGGGACGCGAGCGCGACAGGTTATCGCTGTGCTCGGCGGCGCGGCGAACCGGATCGGGGGCGGCGGACCGGTTCCTTGATGATGGTGTGGCGGAGGCCGCCCGTGAGCTCGTTGAGCAGGTTGATCAGGATCGTGAGGAGCACGTTGCCGATCGATCCGGCGATCACGAGGATGGTGCCGCCGATGGCCGCGGCCTTGAACAGGATGCTGTCGTCGACCTCGAAGCCGCCCACGAGGACCTGGCCGTCGGCGCAGTCGTCGTCCTCCTCGAACTCCGTGCCCTCCGGCAGCTCGGCCTGGGCCGTGCAGGTGCCGTAGGCGCCCATGCGGGTCACGAAGCTCTCGACCTGGTCGACCGTGCCCACCGAGCGGCCCGCGTTGTAGAGCAGGGTGCCCGCTACCAGGATGATCAGGCCCAGCGACAGGTAGAACAGCACCGAGATCTTGAACACCGACCACGGGTCGATCGACCACAGCCGCTGGTTGACCCGCAGGCCCCGGCGTGACGCCTTGTCGGCCCGGGCGGCTGCGTGGCGGCCCCGGCGGCGGGGGGTCGGCCCTGCGGCGGCACGAGGACCGGGGGCGGGGGCGGCTCCACGGCCGGAGCGGCCGGGATCACCGGCGGGGCCGGGATCGTGCCGGTGGTGGCCGGGCCGTCGCCAGCCGGACGGCGGGGTCCGGGTGGGGGGAGCGACGACGGTGGAGGTGGCCGCGGGGGCAGCCGACGGCACGGGCGCGGCCAGCGGTGCGGGGTCGGGCGGGTGGTGGGAGTGGCCGTTGCCGCCGCCATCGGGCTCCGGTGGCCCGTGGGCCCCGACTGCCCCGTGATCCTGGCCGCCGGTTGCGACTCCGGACGTATCAGCCGGCATCGTCCGGAGTCTACGGCACTATGTCCGCAGTCTGGCATCCATGGGCCAGACTCCGGCCCTCACGCTACGTAACGGACCGGGCCTGCCGCGCCACGTGGTGGGGCGAGCCGAGCGGCTGGAGACGCCGCCGGGAGGCACCCGGTGGCCCCGCGCCCGGGCCTCGGCCTCGACGGCACCGACCCGCACCCGGACCACCACCTCCTCGCCCTCCCGGCGGAAGTCGACCAGCTCGGCGCCGTTGGCGGCCGCCAGGCGCCGGGCCGCGTCCTCGCCCTCGGCCGCCCCCGCCAGCGCGGCCGCATCGGCTGCGCTCGACGCCCGAGCCCGGGCGGACAGGGCCTCGACCGCGGGCACCAGGGCCACCAGCGCGGCGACCACCAGGACCATCAGCGCCGCGGCCAAGGGCACGACCTGACCGTCGTCGGCCGCCGCGAGGCGGCGCTCGGAATGAACCATGGGGACCTCCCCCGCGCCCGGGCGCGCTCGCGCCGGGCCCACGTGCTCGTGTCGGATGTCGGGGGAAGGACGACCCGGTGAGGGTCAGTCGTCGGCGGTCAGGACCGGCGCGACGGCGGCCACGGTCTGGCCGGCGTCGAGGTTCATGACCCGCACGCCCGTGGCGTCGCGGCCTTGCGACGACACGTCCCGCACCTGCATGCGGATCAGCGTGCCCGACGAGGAGATGACGAAGATCTCGTCATCGATACCGACCATGAAGGCCGCAACCACGAAGCCCTTCTTGGCCGTGAGCTTGATGCCCCGCACCCCCTGGCCACCGCGGCCCTGGGTGTTGAACCTGTCGAGCTGCGTGCGCTTGCCGTAGCCCGACTCGGTCACCAGCAGCAGCGCCACCTCGGGCCGTGCCACGTCGCAGGAGACGACCTCGTCGCCCTGCCGCAGCTTCATGCCCCGGACGCCCGGCCGCCGCCCGGCCCATCGACCGGACGTCGTCCTCCGAGAACCGGATGGTCATGCCCGAGCGGGCCACCATGAAGATGTCGTCGCCGCCGTTGGTGGGGATCACCTTCACCAGCTCGTCACCGTCGCGCAGGTTGATGGCGATGAGCCCGCTGCGCAGCGAGGAGTCGTACTCGTTGAACCGGGTCTTCTTCACCTGGCCCAGGCGGGTGGCGAAGAACAGGTACGGGTGCGTCTCGTAGTCGCGGGTGTCGATGATGGCCTTGATCTTCTCGTCCGGCTGCAGGGGCAGCAGGTTGACGATGGCCGTGCCCCGGGCCGTGCGGTCCTTGCGCGGGATCTCGTGCGCCTTGAGCCGGTACACCCGGCCGCGGGTGGAGAAGAACAGCAGGTACGCGTGCGCGGTCGTGGTCAGGATGTCGGTGACGTAGTCGTCGTCGCGCAACTTGGCGCCCGCCACGCCACGCCCACCCCGGCCCTGGGCCCGGAAGGTGTCGGACGGCACCGTCTTCACGTAGCCCCGCTGGGACATGGTGACGACGAGCTCCTCGTCGTCGATGAGGTCCTCGATGTCGATGTCGCCGACGTCGTAGGTGATCTCGGAGCGGCGCTCGTCGGCGAAGCGCTCGCGCACGTCCGCCAGCTCTTCCTTGATGACCGCGAACAGCCGGGACTCGTCCGCCAGGATCGCCTCCAGCTCGGCGATCGTGCCGCGCAGGGACTCGAGCTCGGTCTCGAGGTCGATCCGCGCCAGCCGGGTGAGCTGACCCAACCGCATGTCGAGGATGTGCTCGGCCTGGTCGATCGAGAACTCGAACGGCTCGGCCATCAGGCCGGCGCGGGCCGCCGCCCGGTCCTCCGACGCCCGGATGAGGGCGATGACCTCGTCGATGATGTTGATCGCCTTGAGCAGGCCCTCGACCAGGTGCTCCCGGCGGCGCGCCTTGTCCAGGCGGAACTGGCTGCGCCGGCGGATGACGTCGACCTGGTGGTCGATGTAGGCCTGCAGCATCTGCACCAGGTTGAGCGTGCGGGGCACGCCGTCGACCAGCGCCACCGTGTTGACCGCGAAGTTGGTCTGCAGCGGCGTGTGCTTGTACAGGTTGTTGAGGATGACGAGCGCCGGCGCGTCCTTCTTCAGCTCGATCACGAGCCGGGTCTGGCCGGCCGCCGACTCGTCGTTGACGTCGGCGATGCCCTCGATCTGGCGGGACTCGACCAGCTCCTTGATCTTGACCGCGGTGGCCGAGATCGACGTCTGGTACGGCATCTCGGTCACCACGATGCGGTCGCGCTGGCGGCCCGGTGCCCTCGACGATGTCGGTGCGGGCCCGCACCCGGATGGACCCCCGGCCGGTGCGGTAGGCGTCCATGATCCCGGCGCGGCCCATGATCAGGCCGCCCGTCGGGAAGTCCGGGCCCTTGACGAACCGCATGAGGTCGTCGGGCGTGGCGTCGGGGTGGTCGATGAGGTGGACGACCGCGTCGATGGCCTCGCCCAGGTTGTGGGGCGGGATGTTGGTGGCCATGCCCACCGCGATCCCCTGGCTGCCGTTGACGAGCAGGTTGGGGAAGCGGGCCGGCAGCACCACGGGCTGCTGGAACTCGCCCGAGTAGTTGTCGATGAAGTCGACGGTCTCCTCGTCGATGTCGGCCAGCATCACGTCGCCGGAGAGCAGCGCCAGGCGGCACTCGGTGTAGCGGGAGGCGGCGGGCCCGAAGTCGGGTGAGCCGAAGTTGCCGTGGCCGGCCACCAGCGGATGGCGCAGCGTGAAGTCCTGCGCCATGCGCACCAGGGCGTCGTAGATGGCCCCGTCGCCGTGCGGGTGGTAGCGGCCCATCACGTCGCCGGTCACCCGGGCGCACTTCATCCAGCTGCGGTCCGGCCGGGCGCCGATGTCGTGCATGCCCCACAGGATCCGGCGCTGGACCGGCTTGAGGCCGTCCCGCACGTCGGGCAGGGCCCGGGCGGTGATGACCGTCATGGCGTAGTCCAGGAAGGAGCGCTCCATCTCCTCCTGGATCTCGATGGGCTCGACGGCCAGGCGGCCGCGCTCGACGCCGTTGTCGTCGTCGGGGGGAGTCAGGTTCTCGTCGTCAGGCATCGGAGTCTCAGATGTCGATGAAGCGGACGTCGTTGGCGTTGGTCTGGATGAAGTGCTTGCGCATCTCCACGTCCTCGCCCATGAGGATGGACAGCACCTCGTCGGCCAGCGCGGCCTGCTCGACGTTGACCTGGAGCAGCGTGCGGCGGGCCGGGTCCATCGTGGTGATGCGCAGCTCCTCGTGGTCCATCTCGCCGAGGCCCTTGAGGCGCTGGAACTCCTTGCGGTGGTTGGGCCGCTCCTCCAGGAAGCGGGCCTTGGCCGCGTCGTCCTTGAGGTAGATCTTCTCCCGGCCCACCTCGGTGGAGTACAGCGGAGGCTCGCACAGGAAGATGTGACCCTGCTCGACCAGCGGCTTCATCTGCCGGAAGAAGAACGTGAGCAGCAGCGTGCGGATGTGGGCGCCGTCGACGTCGGCGTCGGTGAGGATGCACACCTTGTCGTAGCGCCGCTTGTCGAGGTCGAACTCGTCGCCGAGCCCGGCCCCTACGGCGGAGATCAGCGTCTGGATCGCCTCGTTCTTCAGCATCTTGTCGATGCGGGCCCGCTCGACGTTGAGGATCTTGCCCCGGAGGGGCAGGATCGCCTGGGTGGCGGGGTCGCGGGCCTGGACCGCCGAGCCGCCGGCCGAGTCGCCCTCGACGATGAACAGCTCGCGCTCGCTGAGCGTCTTGGACGAGCAGTCCTTGAGCTTGTCGGGCATGCCGGCGCCGTCGAGCAGCGTCTTGTTGCGCACGACGTCGCGGGCCTTCTTGGCCGCGGCCCGGGCCTGGGCGGCGGCGATGCCCTTGCGGACGATCTTGTTGGCCTCGGTGGGGTTCTCCTCCAACCAGTCGCCCAGCTTCTCGTTGGTGGCCCGCTGGACGAGGGTCTTCATGGACGGTGTTGCCGAGCTTGGCCTTGGTCTGGCCCTCGAACTGGGGGTCGCGCAGCCGCACGGAGATGATGGCGGTGATGCCCTCGCGGATGTCCTCGCCGGCGAGGTTGGGATCCTTCTCCTTGAGCTGGTTCTTGGCCCGGGCGTACTTGTTGACCGCCGTGGTCAGCGCGGCCTTGAACCCTTCCTCGTGGGTGCCGCCCTCGACCGTGTTGATGCCGTTGGCGAAGCTGTGGATGCCGTCGGTGTTGAACCCGGTGTTCCACTGGAACGCCACCTCGACCTCGGACGTCTCGTCCTTGTCGTCCAGGTAGCCCACCTTGGAGAACAGGCTCTCCTTGGTCTTGTTCACGTGCTTGACGAAGTCGACGATGCCGCCGGCGTACTTGAACACCACCGGCTCGGGGTCATGCCCCGGCCGCTCGTCCTTGAAGCGGATCTCGAGGCCCCGGTTGAGGAACGCCATCATCTGCAGCCGCTCGATGATGGTGCGGGCCGAGAACTCGAGCGTCTCGAACACCGTCGGGTCGGGCCAGAAGGTGACGATCGTGCCGTGGCGCGGCTCTCGGCGGCCGTTGCGGGGCGCCTCGCCCACCACCCGCAGCTTGCCCTGGGGCTCGCCGCCGTTGGCGAAGTCCATCTGGTAGCGCTTGCCGTTCTGGTCGACCTCGATGGTGACCTTGCGGGACAGCGCGTTGACGACCGACACGCCCACGCCGTGGAGCCCGCCGGAGACCTTGTAGCCGTCGCCGCCGAACTTGCCGCCGCCGTGGAGCTTGGTGAGCGCGATCTCGACGCCCGAGATCTTGTGGATCGGGTGGATGTCGGTGGGGATGCCCCGGCCGTTGTCGATGACCCGGCAACCACCGTCGGCCAGGAGGATGATGTCGATGCGGTCGCACACGCCCGCCATGGCCTCGTCGACGGAGTTGTCGACGACCTCCCAGACGCAGTGGTGCAAGCCCGGACGGGCCGGTCGAGCCGATGTACATGCCGGGGCGCTTGCGGACCGGTTCCAGGCCCTCCAGGACCTGCATGTCCTTGGCCCCGTACGAGGTGCTTCCCTGCGGCAAGGCGCGCCCTTCCAAATCGTCGGTTTTCCTACGAGCGGGCGACCGGCGCCGGAACGGCTTTTGCCTGGTCAGCCCCGCTAATCACAACGAGTTGAGTCTACCAGAGGGGTGGGACAATCCCGACCATCCTGACCCTCGGGTCATGACCGTCTAGCAGGGCTGCGAGGGGGCCGCGGACCACGGCGCCGGCGCTCCACCCGGACCTCCACGCGGCTCACGTGACGGTCACCGGCGAGCTCGGCCAGCCGGCCCACCAACTGCGGCTCGAGGAAGCGGATGTGGGTGGTCAGGGCGGGGTCGTCGCACACCACGACGAGCGTGGCACCGTCGATGGCGACCGGCCGGGTGCGGGCCGCCATGGCCTCGCCCACGACCTCGGCCCAGCGCTCGAACACGACCTCGACCCCGGCCCGCGACGGCGACCCCAGGCGGCCCAGGACCCGGTCGATCGTGTCGCCCACCCGCACCGGAGCGGTCGGAGCGCCGGGGAGCGGCCGCCATGCCATGCGCCCAGTCAACCAGACCGCACCGTCCCGGGGGTGGCGCCGTCGGGACGAGCCGACCCGAGCGACGCGGCCGGGCCATCTCCCGGCCCGCCGCCAGCCCCCCTGGACACGTGCCGGCAGGCCCGAGGGACCCGTGCCGCCCGGCCAACCAGCGGTCCTCACGGCCGGATCTCACCCCCGGCGAGATGCAACACCAACTCCGGCTCAGCCCCCGGCGGCAGCCCGCTCGCGGTCGTCAGCAGCGTCTGCCCGGCGGGCAGGTGGCGCCAGCAGCGCGGCGCTGCGCTCCGGGTCGAGCTCGCTGAACACATCGTCGAGCAGCAGCACGGGCGGCGTGCCCGTCTCCGCCGTCACCACGTGGTGCGACGCCAGCCGCAGCGCGAGCGCCAGGGTGCGCTGCTCCCCTTGGCTGGCCTGCGTGCGGGCCGGGGCGCCGCCGATCGACAGCGCCACCTCGTCGCGGTGCGGCCCCACGGTCGACACCCCTCGCCGCACGTCGTCGCGGCTCGCCGCCGCCAGCGCCGCCGCGAGCGCCGACTCCAGCGCACCACGCCGGTCCGCCCCGGACGGCGACCGGGCACCACGCGGCCTCGTAGTCCGCCGCCACCAGCGCCGGCCGCCGGGCCAGCGCGTCGTAGGTCGACGCCAGCACCGGTCGCATGCGGTCGAGCAGGTCCATCCGGGCGGCCACCAGCGCGGCGCCCGAGGACGCCAGCTTGGCGTCCCACACGTCGAGGGTGAACGCCGCGCCCTTCGTCCAGCCGCCCACCCGCCTGGCGCAGCAGGGCGTTGCGCTGGCGCAGCACCCGGTCCACCTCCACCCGCAGGGCATCGTTGCGGGGATGCAGGCTGACCAGCGCGTCGTCCAGCAGCCGCCGCCGCTCCCCCGGGCCGTCCTTGACGATGGCGAGGTCGTCGGGCGTGAACACCGAGACCCGCAGCGAGCCGAGCAGGTCCCGGGCCCGGCGCAGCGGCTGGCGGTTGACCTGCACCCGGTTGCGACCGGTGGCGGACAGCTGGGCCTCGATGAGCAGCTCGCGCCCCTCCCGGTCGGCCAGCGTCCGCACCACCGCGAAGGGCGCCCCCCGGCGGACCAGCGCCTCGGTGGGCGCGCCCCGGAACGACGCCAGCGTGGCCAGCCAGGCCAGCGCCTCCAGCAGGTTGGTCTTGCCCTCGCCGTTCGCCCCCACCAGGGCGGTGAGCCCGGGGGCGAGGTCGATCTGCGCCGATGCGTAGCTGCGGTAGTCGGTCAGCCAGAGGGTGCGGACCTGCACCGGCTCAACTCACGCGCACCGGCATGAGCAGGTAGAGGAACTCCGGGTGCTCGGGGCTGCGCACGAGCGCAGGCTTCGAGCGAGTCGACCGACTCGATGGTCACCTCGTCGCCCGGCAGCACCTCGATGCCCTGCAGCAGGTAGTCGGGGTTGAACGCCACCGTCAGCTCGGTGCCCTCGTACTTGGCGTCGAGCGACTCGTGCGCCTGGCCCACGTCCTGGGTGACCGCCACCAGGTCGAGCCCGTCGCTGGTCATGGCCAGGCGTACCGGCGTCGCCTCCCGCGCCAGCAGCTTGACCCGGCGCACGCCCTCCAGCAGGGCCTCCCGGCTCACGGTCAGCCGGTTCGGGTGCGGCAGGGGGGATCAGGCCCGCGGTAGTTGGGGAAGTCGCCCTCGATCAGCATGGTGGTCAGGCGCACGTCGCCGGCCTCGAAGCTGGCGTCGCGCTCCCCCAGCCGCAGCGTGAGCCGGTCGACCCCGGGGAGCACCTTGGTGAGGTCGTTGAGCGCCCGCGACGGCACCAGCACCGACTGGCCCTCGGCGAGGACCGACTGGCCCGGCAGGTCCCGCACCGCCAGGCGGTAGGAGTCGGTGGCCACCAGGCGCAGCCCGCCCTCCTCCGCCGACACCAGCACGCCGGTGAGGATCGGCCGGGCGTCGTCGGACGAGGCGGCCGGCACCACCTGGCGCAGCGCGGCGGCCAGCTCGCCGGCGTCGAGGGTGACGCCGTCGCCCACGGGCTCGGGCAGGCGGGGGAACTCGTCGACCGGGAACACCCGCAGCGTGAACTCCGAGCGGGCCGCCGTGATGCGGGCCTGCTCGCCGTCCACCTCGACCTCGACCGCACCGGGCGGCAGCGAGCGCACCACGTCGGACACCAGCCGGGCGGGCAGCACCGCGCTGCCGTCCTCGCGGCCGCTGACGCCCTCGCGGATCGAGACGGAGATGGTCAGCTCGAGGTCGTGGCCGGTCAGGGTGAGGGTGCCGCCGGCGAGATCGGCCTTGATGCCCGCCAGCACCGGCAGCGCGCCGCCGCGGCTGGCCGTGGCCCGGCCCGCGGAGCCCAGCGCCTCGACGAGGACGTCACGCTCGCATCGGAACTTCACGCCGTCGCTCTCTTTCTCTGCCGTCGTCTTAGATGAGTAACAACCAGAAGTAGTAGTAGGGGGTGTGGATTGTGGATGACCGGCTCGTCCGCCCTGCTCAGCGGCCCTGTCGCCGTCCCCGTGCCGTCCCCAGGCTCCCACAGCGGGAGGGGTGCGCGCGTGATGCGGCTGGGGATGGCCGGGCGCCGGTCCCCTGCCGTTCACGGCCCGTCCACAGGCTGTCCCCCGGGTTGTCCCCCGGCGCGCCGGGCTGGGTTCCCGGCCGGTGGTCAGTCACCCTGGCGGACCGATTTCATGAGCCGTGTGACCTGGTCGTAGATCTGGCGGTCCTTGGACATGAGGGCGCCGATCTTCTCCACCGCGTGGATGACGGTGGTGTGGTCCCGCCCGCCGAACTCGCGGGCGATGTTGGGGTAGGACAGCTCGGTCAGCTCGCGCATGGTGTACATGGCGATCTGGCGGGCCGTGACCAGCGGGCGCTGGCGGTGCTTGGACTGCAGCTCCTCGACCGTGAAGCCGAACTGGGCGGCCGCCTCGTCCAGGATGAGCTGGGGCGTGATGGGGCGGGGCTGGCTCTCGCTGAGCAGGTCGGCGAGGACCTGTGTGGCCCGGTCGACGGTGATGGGCTCGTGGGTGAGGCTGGCGAACGCCGAGACCCGGATGAGGGCGCCCTCGAGCACGCGGATGTTGTCCTTGATGTTGGCGGCGATGAACTCCAGCACCTCGGGCGGGATGCGGGCGGTCTCGAGCTCGGCCTTCTTGCGCAGGATGGCCAGGCGGGTCTCGAGCTCGGGCGGCTGGATGTCGGTGAGCAGGCCCTGCTGGAAGCGGCTGCGCAGCCGGTCCTCGAAGCCGATCTGGTCCGGGGCCCGGTCCGAGGACAGCACGATCTGGCGGTTGGTCTGGTGCAGGTGGTTGAAGGTGTGGAAGAACTCCTCCAGCGTCTCCTGCTTGCCCTGGAAGAACTGCACGTCGTCGACCAGCAGCACGTCGATGTCCCGGTAGCGGCGCTTGAAGGCGTCACGGGTGTCGGAGTGCATGGAGTCGATGAACTCGTTGAGGAAGGTCTCGGAGGTGACGTAGCGCACCCGGTAGGCCGGGTAGTTGTCGTTCACGTAGCTGGCGATGGCCTGGAGCAGGTGGGTCTTGCCGAGGCCGGCGTCGCCGTAGATGAACAGCGGGTTCCAGCGCCGGGCGGGCATCTCGGCCACGGACTGGGCGGCGGCGTGGGCGAAGCGGTTGGACCCGCCGATCACGAAGTTCTCGAACGTGTACCGGGGGTTGAGCTCGACGTCGCCCACCGGGGGCAGCAGGCCCCGCTCACGGGCGGTCAGGTCCGAGGGGGCCGCCGTTGGGCGTGGGCGCGCCGGGGGTGTGGGTGGGCGTGGGGGTCGGCACGGTCCACAGCGAGGGCGGCTCGGGCGGCTCGATGCGCAGGACCAGCTCGACATGGGGCACCCCCGCCTCGGCCAGGGCGTCGCGGACCAGGCCGAGGTAGCGGCCCTCGATGCGCTCCTTGGCCAGGGCGCTGGCCACGCCGAGGGTGAGGTTGTGGCCGTCGTAGCCCACGGCCCGCACGCCCTCGAAGGCGGTGTGCCACACGGGGTCCGACACCTGCGCCCGCAGGAGCGCTGCGCACATGGACCACAAACGGTGCGCATCGCTGATCACGTCAGACCATCCTCCTGGGTCGCGCAGGTCATCCACAACACCATCCACACTTGTGGATGACCGCACAAGCACTTGCCGCCAGGTAGCCGACAGGTGTCGGGGAGTCGCTGCCGACCGCCGGTCGGCGCGCATGCGTCCCCGGCTCTGGCTGCCCGACCCGGGGGTCGGGGTCGACGCAACGTAGCACCGGCACCCGGCGTCGACCAGAGTCATCCACAGGGTGGGGAACGGTCCTTGGGGGCGGGTTGGGGATGGCCGACCTCGCGGCGTGGTGAACGACACGCTGCGCGCGAGGAGATAGGCGCGGGCCGGTTGGCGCAATCGGCCGTTCGGGCTCTAGCGTTGTCCCGGCACCGACGCGGGTGCTATGTCGCCGCGCGTCGTCGAGTTGGTTCTACCCCGCCGCTGGCCCCGCGACGAGCGAGGAGGCCGCGTGGCCGAGGAGGCACAAGGTGAAGCGCACGTATCAGCCGAACAAACGGAGACGAGCGAAGCGGCACGGCTTCCGGTCCCGGATGTCGACGCGGGCCGGCCGGGCGATCCTGCGAACTCGCCGCCGGAAGGGCCGCGAGCGCCTGTCGGCCTGATCGGGAAGGTCGGCGACCGTGCGACGTTCGACGCGCTGCGGCGTGACGGGCGGCGGGCGCGGCGCGGGCCGATGACGGTCGTCTACCTGCCGGGCGGGAACGACGTCCGGGTGGCCTACGCCATCGGTCGCAAGGTCGGTCCCGCCGTCGTGCGCAACCGCGTCCGCCGGCGGCTGCGTGAGGCGGTCCGTGAGCTCGACCGGACGACGGGCGGGCTGGGGTGCGGCGCCTACCTCGTGACCGTGCGCCCCGAGGCGGCCACATGCACCTACCGCGAACTCCGTGACGACCTGGGGCGGGCGTGCGCCGCGCTGAGTGGCAGGGCGGGCGGATGAGCCCGCGTCGCCCGCTTCCTGCACGGCGGGGTCCGCCTCTACCAGCGGGCGACCGCGGGGCGGCCGTCGCCCTGCCGCTACGTCCCCACCTGCTCGAACTACGCCCTCGACGCCTTGGAGCACCACGGCGCCGTGCGGGGCAGCGCCCTCACGGTCCGCCGGCTGGCCAGATGTCACCCCTGGGGTGGTCGCGGGTGGGATCCAGTTCCTGAAGGAAAGCACCACTGATGCTAGACGGTCTCTTCCAAATAGTCTCCGGCACTCTCAACTTCTTCTACACGCTCGTCCCCAACTACGCCATCGCCATCGCGCTGCTCACGTGCGTGGTGATGCTGATCACGACGCCGCTCACGCTCAAGGGCACGCGCTCGATGATCGAGATGCAGCGGCTGCAGCCCCAGATCCGGCGGCTGCAGGTCCAGTACAAGGACGATCGCGCCAAGCTCAACGAGGAGCTGATGGCGTTCTACCGGGAGCACGAGATCAACCCGGTGGGCGGTTGCCTGCCGCTGGTGATCCAGATGCCGGTGTTCTCGATCCTCTTCTACGTGGTGCGCGGGCTCACCGCCGAGACCAAGTTCGTCGGCGTCCAGAGGCTGCTCAAGGCGGAGTACTTCCCCGGCGCGGTGGTCACCGAGGGGTTCAAGCCCAAGTACCTGGACCACTCGACGGAGCTGTACCAGTCGCTGCTGGGCAAGACCGAGATGAACGCCATCGGCAAGGAGCACTTCGACCTGTCGATCTCGGCGGTCCAGGCCCTCGGCCAGGGCTTCCTGGTGGCGCTGCCCTACATCCTGCTGGTGGCGATGATCGCCTTCCTGAGCTGGTACCAGCAGCGCCAGATCATGGGGCGGAACCCCGACGCCGAGGTCAACCCGCAGCAGCAGATGATGATGCGGCTCGGGCCGGCGTCTGTACGTGTTCTTCGCCTTTGTCAGCCCGGCGGCCATCGGGATCTACTTCCTGGTCTCGACCCTGTGGCGGGTCGGGCAGCAGGCCTTCATCACCCGATCGCTCTACAGCGGCGAGGACTCGATCGGCCGGCAGGCCCAGAAGGCCATGCAGGAAGCCAAGGACGCCAAGAAGAACGGCAGCTCGACCAAGACGCCGGCCAAGCGCCCGGTGGATGGCAAGCCGGTCGACAAGGGCACCGCCGCTCGCAGCGGCAACGGTGCCACCGCCAACGCCAAGGCCAGGCCGCAGGACAAGCAGACCGCGGCCAGTGGGGCATCGTCGGCGCCCAAGCCGCACCCCCGGTCCCGCAAGAAGAAGAAGAGGAAGTAGATCGCAGTGGAATGGGTCGTGACGACCGGACGCACCGTCGAGGAGGCCAAGGAGGCCGCCCTCGACCAGCTCGGGGTCGATGAGCAGGACGCGGAGATGGAGGTCGTCCAGGAGCCGCAGAAGGGGCTCTTCGGGCGCCTGCGGTCAGAGGCGCAGGTGCGGGCGCGGGTGCGTCCCACGGCGCCTCGGCCCAAGGTCGATCGGCGCGAGCGGCGGAACCGGGGCGAGCGGCGGGGCCGGGACGGCGACCGGAGCCGTCCCAAGAAGACGGGCTCCCGCGAGCGCGTGGGTGCCGGCACCGCACCGGGCGGGACCCGCGGGGACGATCGCGATGCCGCCGGCCGGCCGGCCGAGCCCGGGGCCTCACGGGCCTCGCAGCCCGGCGTGTCCGGGTCCGCAGGCGGCTCGTCGAGCAGCAGAAGGCGCCGTCGCAGCCGGACGGCCCGTACGGCAGAGGGAGCAACGGTGAGCGAGAGCACGCAGTCGGCCGAGTCGCCCGAGATGGGCGAGCTCGACCTCGAGGGTCAGCAAGCGGCCGTCGAGGGCTTCCTGAAGGACCTGATGGTCGCCTTCGGGCGTCCCGACGCCACGGTGGCGGTCACCGTCGGCGAGGACGAGGCCCTGGAGGCCTCGGTCGACGGTGAGGAGCTGGGCCTGCTGGTGGGCCAGAAGGGCGTGACCCTCCAGGCGGTCCAGGAGTTGGTGCGGAGCATGGTGCAGCGCCAGTTCGTGGGCCAGTCCCACGCCCGGGTGCGCGTCGACGTGGCCGGCTACCGGGCCCGGCGCAAGGAGGCGCTGGAGCGCTTCGCCCTCAGCGTGGCCGCGACCGTGAAGGAGTCGGGCGTGGCCAAGGCCCTCGACCCCATGTCGTCGGCCGACCGCAAGGTGGTCCACGACGCGGTCAACGAGATCGACGGCGTTGTCACGGTCTCCGAAGGCGAGGACGCGGCCCGGCGGGTCGTCATCCGCCCGGCGTAACGACCCACCCCGCCGGCGGCCGACGAGCCGCCCGACCACGGAGCCGGCGCCCGGATCACCCTGGGCCCGGCTCCTTGCGCGTGGTGGCGCACCTGGCGCCCGGACGTTGGCGGCGGGCCCGCCGATTACGCTGTTTGCCCTGGTCAGGTGGCCGCAGCACACTACAAGCCCCGCCCTACGAGCCCTAGGCTCGACGCAGCACAGGGCCGAGCGGCTGCGTGCCAGGACACCGTGCAGCAACCCACGGCTGCTGTATGACTCCACAGGCCGAGCTCGCCCAACGGCGCCGCGACCGTCGTCGCACCACCACGAACGATCCCCCGGCGACCCGCTCGCAACCAGCGACAGCATCCCAAAGCACCAACGCCCAAGACACACCGCACGGCACCCCACCAGCCCAGCAAGCGAACCGGCTGGGCCCGCCGATCACGCACCCAGCCAATCGCCCCGGTCGACCACACCGACCACCGACGTCCGCCAGGTCGGCGAACGCCTGGACACACCGCACCGTGGCGATTCGGACCGGCCCAAGCAGGTCAATCGCGCCAGGGCCCAGCCGACGCCTAGACACGCAGCACGCTGGCGATTCGGAGAGGCCGAACAAGGTCGACGACGCCAGGGGCCCAGCCGACGCCTAGACATGCCGCGCGCTGGCGAGCCCGGACCGGCCGAACAGGGTCAATCGCGCCAGGGTCTCCGCCGACGCCTGGAGCCCCACCGCATTCTGGTGATCCTGACCAGCCCAAACGGGCCGGGCCGGCGCGCTGGCCGACGGCCAAGGCAGACCGCATTCTGGTGATCCTGACCAGCCCAAACGGGCCCGGTCAGCCCGCCGATCACAGATCTCGGCCGATTGCCCGTCAACCTGGCCGGCGACTCACGGACCGCCACCGCGACCCATCGAGGCGAGCCTGAGCAGGTGTGGCGAGCGCTCCAGGCGGGCTGTGGCCTGGGGATGGCTACGGGAGCAGCGCGAAACGGCTGGTCCCCGGGCGGACGAAGGTGGCTCGGGTGGGCGTGCGGCAGCTTGCCGTATGGGTCGTGGGCGCTGGACCGCTGGTCGGGTGGGCCGGTGTCGGGGCTCCTGTCTGACAATGTGGTCCGGTGGGTGTGAGGTGGTCGCCGTGGTGAACGAGTTGGACGTCGTGCTGGAACGGAGCCGCGAGCTGGGTTTCCTCGGCCCGGGGCCGGTGTCGGTGCACGTAGATCACGCCCTACGGTTCGCTGACGGGGTGGACGAGGCGCCTGGCCGGTTCCTGGACCTCGGGACTGGTGGGGGCGTCCCGGGGCTGGTGCTGGCGGGGCTGTGGCCGGACGCGGAGGCCACGCTGCTCGATGCCAGGGCCCGGCGTTGTGAGTACCTGGTGGCGGCCGTCGAGGAGCTGGGCTGGGAGAAGCGGGTGCGGGTGGTGCGGGCTCGGGCCGAGGAGGCCGGCCGCGACGAGCATCTCCGAGCTGGCTTCGACCTCGTGGTGGCGCGGGCCTTCGGGGTTCCGGCCGTGACGGCGGAGTGCGGGGCTCCGTTCCTGCGGGTCGGCGGTCGCCTGGTGGTGAGCGAGCCGCCGGCGGGTAGCGGGGCGGCGCAGGCGGAGCGCTGGCCTGCTGCGGCGGTCGCCGAGGTGGGCCTGGCGCACGTTCGGGAGTGGCGGGAGCCGTACCACTACCGGGCCTTCGTGCTGGGCCGGCCCTGTCCAGAGCGTTATCCGCGACGGGTGGGAGTGCCGGCCAAGCAGCCGCTGTTCTGATCCCCGGCCGGGATGTTCCACGTGGAACACCGGCGAGCCTGTCCCTGCGGTGTTCCACGTGGAACATCGGTCGCCCCGCTACGGGGGTCGGTTGTTCCACGTGGAACAGTGCTGATCCGCATGTTTGCTGGGGAAAACCGCCGAAACGAGCGCGGCGTAGGGCTTGACCGGACTTCCGTCGACCGGAAACATGTGCCGGATGACCGAAAGGCCGCCCGCCGCCAGTAGACGCAACCGGGCGGCTCGTGTTCGACAGCCGGGGTTCTCGCTTCCAGGTGTCGAAGCCATCCCGTCGCTCGACGACCTGAGCGGCGGTCCCAGCTCCCCTGATCCTTACGAGACTGCAAAGGTCATGACGCCTTCTCCTCCCCTGATCGACGATCAGGCCGCGGCTCTCGCTGCCCCCGCGACCTCCACTGCGACCGACACCGTGGCGGCCGCGTCCTCGCCGTTCCAGCGACCGCTGCCGCGCTTCATCGCCGTCGCCAACCAGAAAGGCGGCGTGGGCAAGACGACCACTGCCGTCAACCTCGGAGCCTGCCTGGCGGAGCTCGGCTACCGCACCCTCGTGGTCGACCTCGATCCCCAGGGCAACGCCAGCACCGGGCTCGGGATCAACATCCGGGACCTCCAGGCCTCCATGTACGACGTCATCCTCAACGACCTCCCAGTGGAGGACTGCGTCGAGGCCACCGCCGTCCGCAACCTGTTCTGCGCCCCGGCGGCGCTCGACCTGGCGGGCGCGGAGATCGAGCTCGTCCCCGCTTTCAGCCGCGAGATGCGCCTGCGGAGGGCGCTCGAGGCCGTGCGGGATGACTACGACTTCGTGCTCATCGACTGCCCGCCCTCGCTAGGCCTGCTGACGGTCAACGGCCTCGCGGCCGCCAGCGAGGTCATGGTCCCGATCCAGTGCGAGTACTACGCACTCGAAGGCCTGGGCCAGCTGCTGCGCAACGTCCAGCTCGTGCAGCGCAACCTGAACCCCCGGCTGGAGCTCAGCGCCATGGTGCTCGTCATGTACGACGCCCGCACCAAGTTGGCCGACCAGGTCGTGCACGAGGTGCGCGACCACTTCGGCGACAAGGTGTGCAACAGCATCGTCCCGCGCACCGTGCGCCTCAGCGAGGCCCCGTCGTTCGGCCAGCCCATCATCACGTTCGACCCCACCTCCCGCGGGTCGATCGCCTATCGCAGCCTGGCCGTGGAGGTGAGTGGTGGAGCGGCGCAGCGGACTGGGTAGGGGCCTGGGGGCGCTGATCCCCTCCGACGTCGTCGGCGGTACCGCGATCCGTCCGGGCGTGCTGGAGGTGCCGATCAGCCAGATCGAGCCCAACCCGTACCAGCCGCGCAACCACTTCGACGAGGAGTCGCTCGCAGGGCTCACCGCCTCGATCCGCGAGCTCGGGGTCCTGCAACCCATCCTCGTGCGGGAGACCAAGCCCGAGCGCTTCGCCCTCATCGCCGGCGAGCGCCGCTGGCGCGCCGCCAAGCGGGCCGGGCTGCAGCACATCCCGGTCATCGTGCGCGACGTCACGGACGAGGAGACGCTGCAGCACGCGCTGGTGGAGAACCTCCACCGCGACGACCTCAACCCCCTCGAGGAAGCGGCCGCCTACCAGCAGCTGATCGAGGACTTCAACATGACCCAGGAGGCGGTGGCCCACCGGGTGGGCAAGAGCCGCTCCGCCGTCGCCAACCTGCTGCGCCTGTTCCAGCTCCCACCCCAGGTGCAACGACTGGTCGCCGACGGCCAGGTGTCCGCCGGCCACGCCAAGGCGTTGCTCTCCACCCCCGACAGGTCGTTCCAGGAGGCACTCGCGCGGCGAGTGGCCACGGAAGGACTCACCGTGCGGGAAACGGAGGAAGCGGTCCGGCTCCGCAGCGGCCGCAGCGCGGAGCGGCCGGAGCCCGACGGTGGCACCCCGGGCAGCAAGTTGCGACCTCCCGGGCTGCTGGAGCTGGAGGAGCTGCTCGCCGAACAGCTCGACACCCGGGTCAAGATCAACATGGGGCCCAAGCGGGGACGGGTGGTGATCGAGTTCGCCGACCTCGAGGACCTGGAGCGCATCTACAAGGTCATGGCCGCCAACGGCTGACCGACGGACCGACCCGGCTAACCGGCGAGCCGCCCTCGGGGCCGGCCGGCCCACTTCCCGGCCGGGCGTACGGGTCCTTCAGCAGCACGAAGTCGGGCACCGCGCTGAGGCCGTGACGTTGAACACCGCGGCGACGGGCCGGTGCTGGGGATCAGCGCCCGGGTTCCGAGTGGCAGCCGCACCGCTGCGAGGAGCCGGAGCGAGCCCGAACATGACCTGGGCCGGGTAGGCAAGACGATCCGGTTGATGGCGCCACAGCGGGCCGCCGGACGTCGCACCGCGCAATGTCGCCCACGTGGCTTCCCGCCGTGACGACGTAGCGATCAGCGACGACGACATCACGATCAGCCCGCTCGGGATGCGCCTGATCGCACCGCCTCCACGTTGAGCGTCCAACCGGCGGTTCAAGCCCCAACCCTCAGCCACACATCTGGCGCTGACCGAGCCCGACGGAGCGGTTGATGTCGTCGGGCGTCCTGGAGGGGATTCTAAAGGCTGGAGACTGCCCGAAAAGACTAAACCCCAACCTGAGGATGGTGGGTCCTCAAGTCGGGGTCGAGTCGTCCACAACCTTTCGCACAGGTTGTGGATAGAGCTGTGAAGAGAGCTTTAGGGGAGGAACTCCTCGAGCTCAGCCAGAAGCTGACCCTTACCCTTGGCGCCGACCAGGCGCTTCTGGGGGGCGCCGTCCTTGAACACGATCAGCGTGGGGATGCTCATCACGTCGAAGCGCCGGGCGATCTCCGGGCTGTCGTCGACGTTCAGCTTGGCGACGGAGAGCTTGCCGGCGTGCTCGGTTGCGATCTCGTCGAGGATCGGGGCGATCATCTTGCACGGTCCGCACCACTCGGCCCAGAAGTCGACGATGACGGCCTCGCTGGAGGCGCCGATCGTCTCGTCGAACGTCGCGTCCGTGAGGGTGCTGATACTTCCAGCCATGGGGCGGTGAGCCTTTCGTTGTTTGGTGAAGCTGTTCGATCTACCCGACTGAACAGCCACGACCCCTCCGATGTTCCCCGGGTAATGGCTACCCGTCGTGCTGCGCCTCTAGCCAGCGCTCGGTGTCGATGGCGGCCTGGCAGCCGGAGCCGGCGGCCGTCACGGCCTGGCGATAGGTGTGGTCCTGCACGTCGCCGGCGGCGAACACGCCCTCGACGTTTGTGCTGGTGGCGCCGTGGCCGAGCCCGGTGACGAGGTAGCCGGACTCCTCCATCTCCAGCTGGCCCTTGAACAGGTCGGTGTTGGGCTTGTGGCCGATGGCGACGAACAGCCCGGTCACCGGGAGCCGCTGCCGCTCGTCGGTCAGCACGTTGCGCACCGAGACGCCCGCAAGCTTGGTGTCGCCGTCGATCGACTCGACCACGTTGTTCCACAGGAAGCGGATCTTCTCGTTCGCGAACGCCCGCACCTGCATGATCTTCGAGGCCCTCAGCTCGTCACGGCGGTGCACGATCGTGACCGACCGGGCGAACTTGGTGAGGAAGGTGGCCTCCTCGAGCGCCGAGTCGCCGCCACCGACCACCACGATGTCGTGGTCACGGAAGAAGAAGCCGTCGCAGGTGGCGCAGGTGGACACGCCGTGGCCGACCAGCTCGGCCTCCCGGTCCAGGCCCAGCATCAGCGCCTGGGCGCCGGTCGAGACGATCACGGCGTCGGCCTGGTACGTCGGCTCGGCCGCGTTGGGGTCGCCCACCCACACCCCGAAGGGCCGGGCCGACAGGTCGACCCGCGACGCCTTCTCGGTGCGGACGTCGGTCCCGAAGCGGACCGCCTGCTCACGGAAGCGGGCCATCAGCTCGGGGCCCATGATCCCCTCGGCAAAGCCCGGGTAGTTCTCGACCTCGGTGGTGAGCATCAGCTGGCCGCCGGGCTGGTCGCTGGTCGAGGAGGGCTCGCCCTCCAGCAGCAGCGGTTCGAGGTTGGCCCGGGCGGCGTAGACCGAAGCGGTCAGCCCGGCGGGCCCGGAGCCGATGATGATGACCTTGCGGTTGTCGCTCACGGTGTGTGCGTCCTGGTTTTCGGGGGTGTCGCGGTCCCCAACGCCGTCCGCCGTGCCTATCTTCCCGCCGACGGGTGCCGCTGGAACCACAGCACCGCCCCCGTGATCACGCACACCAGCCCGACCAGGAGGTACACCGCCCACATGTGGTCCTCGCCGAACCACGCGTCGGGAAGGACCACGTTGAGAATGCGGCCGCCTGCGATGATCACGAAGATCACCAGGACGAAGCTGACGATGGCGGCGAACAGGCCGTAGACGATCGCTGCGGACCACGGTGACGGCCCGGGTGCTCGTGTTGTCGCGTACCGTGCCGACCACGCGTTCGATGCGGTCGGCGGCCTCCGCGGCCCAATCGCGGCCCGGCTCCGGGGTGCCGCTCGGGGGGCGGCCCGTCTGGACAGGAGGAGAGGCGTTCGCCATGTCTCCCGAGACTAGTGGGATGACACTGCGGCCACGGTCACTACAGGAGGCGGTCGACGACGAGCCGGCAGCCCGCATCCACGGCCACCACCCGCTGGCCCGACGGCGTGTCCACCATCCACACGGTGACGGCTTCGCCGTCGACGGTCGCGCTTCCCAGCGCCACCAGCGTGGTGGCCGCGTCCCGCAGGACCGGTGGCAGGTCCTCGGTCACACAGCCGGAGGCAGCGCCCGGCTGCGACAGCGACGACTCGGCGTCGGCCTCGCCGGACAAGGCACGGAACGAGTCGGCGTCGGCCCGCACCCGGGCCACCAGGTCGGCGGGGGTGGCGAACGAGCCGAGATCGCCCAGCACTGCGGGCGCGCTCCTGGTGGCGACCGACGGCTCAGGCGGCGCGTCCGCAGCGCTGGCGCCACCCTGGTCGAGCTCGGCCGAGGTCGAGCTGTCGTCGCCCGCGCCGGTGCCGGCCTCGAGGGACTCGTCGGCGAGGCTCGAGGCCTGGTCCTCGTCCGCGCTCTGCTGGCTGAGCACGGCCACGGCTCCCAGGGCGGCCACGACCAGCGCCACGGCCGCGGCCGCGCCGAGCCAGCGCGGCGCCACCCGCCGTGCGCCTCGTGCCTCGCGCCGGGCCCGCAGCTCGGCCACAGGGGACACAGCCGCTGCGGTCTCGTTCCGGTCCGCGTCGAACGCGTCCAGCGCGGCCGCCAGCAGCACATCACGCCCCTCGACCGGCGCCGGCGGCACGTCGCGCACGCGGTCCCGGGCCCGCTGCAGCTCGGCCATCCGCGCCATCACCGCGGGGTCGCGCCGGGCCGCGGCGGCCGTCGCTTCGGGCAGCGTGCCGTCGAGCAGGGCGGAGGCCAGGTCGGTGCGGTCGTCGTCGGTGGTCATGGGCTCGTGGTAGGACGATCGGACTCGGCCGCCGGGTTCCCGAGCAGGTCGGCCAGCTGGCCCCGGCCCCGGGCGATGCGGGATCGCACCGTGCCGGGCGGGATGTCGAGGAGGCGGGCGATCTCGGCGTAGTCGAGGTCGCACAGGTCACGCAGCACGACCGCCACCCGGAACTCCCACGGGAGCCGGGCCAGGGCGGCGTCGACCTCCATCCGCCCCGCCAGCCCCTCGACCCCGGGGTCGATGGCGGCGCCGCCGAAGCCACCCCCGGTCACCAGGTGGGCGCTGGTGGCCGGCTCCGCGGCGTCGTCGGGACCACCGGGGCCCCAGCCGTCGAGCCGGGGACGGCGGGCCCGCCGCCGCAGCTCGTCGAGGCAGGCGTTGCTGACGACCCGGTACGACCAGGTGGTGAAGGCGGACCGGCCGTCGAAACGTCCGATGTTGCGGGCGATGAGGATCAGCGCCTCCTGGAGGGCGTCCTGGGCATCGGCGTCGTTGCCCGTGAGCCGCCGGCACAGCCGCCACCAGCGGTCGTAGTGGCGGCGCAACAGGCTGTCGAGCGCGCTCCGGTCGCCGTCCTGGGCGGCGGCGACGAGTGAGCGGTCGTCGGCTGGCGGTGCGATGGGGCGAACAGTAGGTCAGCGTTCGAGGCGGACGTCTTCGACCACCATCTGACCGTTGTCGCCGGCCCGGGTGAACCACAGCAGCACCGCGCCGCCCTCGCGGTCGAACGTGGTGCGCGCCGTCCCGCTGTCGTTCGGGTCCAACGTGGCCACCGGGTCGCCCCAGTCCTCGAGCGCGTCGCCGGCCCGGTCGGTCACGTACACCTCGGCCTGCCAGCCGCTGCTGGAGGTGTCGAGCTCCAAGGCGGCGAGGTCGACCGGCTGCTCCAGCTCGAGGATGAGGCCGACCCCGGGCTTGAGCCCGCCCCACTCGGGGTCGTTGTAGCGCTCGGTCGTCCACGTGGTCTCGGGATCGCCGTCGATGGCGTTGCCCGTGTCGCCGGAGTGCTCCCCGTCCTGGCCGATCGGGTCGAAGTCGATCACGCTCGCGACGGTCACCCCTTCGACCTGGGGCTCGTCGACCGGGGGCTCGGTCTGGTCGTCGTCGTTGCCGTTGCCGCCGAACAGCGTGTCGCCCGAGCCCTTGATCAGCAGCCCGGCCACGCCGAGCGACACCGCCACCAGCACCACCAGCAGGGTGGGGACCAGCCAGCGCCGCTCGCTGTCGCGGAAGCGGACCGGTGAGCCGCCCGCCGGGGTGCGCCCCGGGACCGTGCCCGGCGGCGGGGGCGGAGGCGGCGGGGAGGGCAGCGACTGGGAGTTGGTGGCGTCGACCGCGGCGGCCCGGTCGTCGGCCCCGGCGCCCAGCAGCGCGGCCCTGACGTCGGTGGCGGTGGGGAAGCGGGCCGCGGGGTCGCGGGCCAGCAGCCGCATGGTGATGGCCTCGAGCTCACGGGGCACGCCCGCCCGCACCAGCCGGGGCCGCTGGGGGTCGTTGTGCAGCCGGGCCAGGGCGGTGGCCGACGCGGTGTCGGCCTCGAACGGCACCCGGCCGCACAGCATCTCGTAGAGCACGACGCCGAGGCTGTAGAGGTCGGTGCGGCCGTCGACCGGGCGGCCCTCGATCTGCTCGGGAGCCAGGTACTTGGCGGTGCCGAGGAACGATCCCTCCTGGGTGAGGTCCGCCGACTCGGCCGCCTTGGCGATGCCGAAGTCGCCGACCTTCACCCGGCCGTCCTGCGACAGGAGGATGTTGGCGGGCTTGATGTCGCGGTGGACCAGGCCCGCGGCGTGCGCCACGGCCAGGGCGCCCGCCACCTGGGCGGCGATGTTGGCCGCCACCCACGGATCGAGCGCGCCGTCGTCCAGCCGCTGGCGCAGCGTCTGCCCCCGGACCAGCTCCATGACGATGGCCTCGACGCCATCGTCGCTGCACGTGTCGTACACGTTGACGATCGAGGGGTGGGACAGCTTGGCCACCGCGATGGCCTCGTGCCGGAAGCGGGTGACGAACGTCTCGTCGGCGGCCAGGTGCTGGTGGAGGATCTTGAGGGCGATGGCGCGCCGCAGCACCTCGTCGGTGCCCAGCCACACCTGCGCCATGCCGCCCGACGCCAGCAGCTCGTCGAGCCGGTAGCGACCGCCCAACAGCACGCCAGCGGCTACGCCAGCGGCTTGCGACGGGCCAGAGGGGGGAGGCGTCACTGCCACGGTACGACCACGGTAGCGAAGGCCCGGCCCTGACGTGTGGTCAGGACCCGGGAGGGTAGCAAGGCGCCCGGCGGCTGCGGTGCACTCTACGCCCGCGGCGTGGCTGGGGGCCGAGGCTGGTGGACAGATGGACGTCAGGTCGGGGTGTGGGCGGGCTCGAGGGCGGGGTCGGTGCGGGGGCAGGTGGCGGGCGGCGGGCTGCGGGTGCGGGGGCGGCGGGGTGCGGTGTGCTGCGGGGCGTGGGCGGCGGGGTGCGGGCGCGGGCGCGGGTGGCGGGTGGGGGTGCGGGTGCGGGGGTGCGGGTGCGGTGGGTGGCGGCGTGCTGCGGGGTGCGGGCGCGGGTGGCGGCGTGTCGTGGGGTGGCGGGGTGCGCGGCGCGGCGGGCTGCAGCGGGGTGCAACGTGGCGGCGCGGCGCGGCGGGTGGCGGCGTGTCGTGGGCAGGGCCCAGCCCAAGTCGGGCTGTGGGAGGGGTGGGTTGTGGGGCGTGGGTCGCGGTGTGGCGGGGGATCAGGTGGGGTCGAACCAGGTCAGGCCCATCACCCGGGGCCCGCCGTGGGTGCCGATGGTGGGGCCGATGAGCGAGACCCGGACCTGGTCCGCCGGGTAGCGGGGGGCGAGCAGGTCGAGCATCTGCTCGACGTCGGGGGCCATGCCGTGGGACAGGCACAGGTGCTCGACCTTGGGCTGGGCGAACACCTTGTCCCGGAGCCACTCCAGCGCCTTGCGCCGGGTGCGGGCCCGGCCGGCCTCGGCCACCTCGCCGGTGGAGATGTCCAGCAGCGGCTTGATCGACAGGAGGGAGCCGAGCAGGGCCTGGGCGCCGCCGATCCGGCCACCCTTCTTCAGGTTGTCGAGGGTGTCGAGGGCGCCGAACACGTGGACGCGGCCCGCCAGGCCCTCGACCAGGGCGACGACGTCGTCCGGGCCCGCGCCGTCCGCGGCGGCCTCGGCGGCCAGCGTGACCTGGGTGCCGAGGCCCGAGGTGATGGACCGCGAATCCACGACCCGCACGTCGAGGTCGCCGGCCATGGCCTTGGCCGCGTTCTGGGCGGACTGGATGGTCGCCGACAGCCCGGAGGACAGGTTGATGCACACCACCGCGTCCGCGCCCGCCTCGGCCTGGCGGCGGAACGCGGCCTCGAACGCCCCGGGGGAGGGCGCCGCCGTCTCCGGCAGCTCCGAGGCCGAGGCCAGCTTGTCGTAGAACTGGGCCACCGACAGGTCGACCCCGTCCGTGTACTCCTCCGAGCCGAAGCGGATCGACAGCGGCACGACCTCGACCCCGAGCCGTTCGACCTCCTCGGCGGGCAGGTCGGCGGAGGAGTCGGTGACGATGCGGACCGGCATGGGCGGCGACCCTAGCCCGCCGGCCCGGCGGCGTCCTGCGGGCCGGCTACCGGCCGCGGGGGCCCGCCATGTGGGCGGGCCGGTACTCGTGGTCGGGGATCGGCACCCGGCCCGGGCCCTCGCCCGACCCCATCGGCACGCCGCCGGGATCGGGGGGCGGGGCGCCGGGGGGCATCAGGTGGCGGGAGCGGCGGGCGCTGCGCCAGTGGCGCGCCCACCACACGAGCAGGAACACGCCCGCACCGATCGACAGCACCAGGCCGACGCCGGAGATGGCCGTCGAGCGCACGTCGAAGGTGGAGGTGTCCAGAACGATCGAGCCGTCGGGGCTGGTCACCGCCACGTCGAGGGTGAACGCACCCGAGGTCCGCACCCGCACGGGCACTTCCAGGTGCGTCGTGCCCGGGGGCAGCGTGGGGTCGAGGACCCGACCTTCGGGGAACTCGAGCTGGTCGCTGTCCAGCGTGACCCGCACCGTGAGGTCCTGGTCCGTCTCGTTGGTGAGGTTGACCGGGATGGTGCTGGACCGGGACGTCAGCGTGATGCGGAACTGCTCGGGCAACGTGACCGCTCCCGTCACCGACCCGAGCGCGGTGTTGACCCGGTCGACATAGGCCGGGCGCTGCTCGTCGGGCGTGTCGCTGCCGGTGCTGACCAACAGCGACTGCTGGAGCGACGAGGCCAGCACCGGGTCCTCGACCAGCCCGCCGAGGCCGTTGACCCGGGCGTGCGCCGTCCCCAGCGAGCCGGCGATGGGCCGGAGGTCGTCGGTGATCTCGTGCGGCGCCGGGGTCACCGTGGCCGGGCCGTTGTCGCCCGGCGGCACGGTGCCGAAGATCTGGTCGAGCGGCACGGCCCGCACCGCCTGGCCGTCGGTGAGGGCGTTGACTGCCACTGCGGCCGAAGCCGGGTCGAGCGCCGCGTCCGGGGGCAGGTGCACCACGACGGCCCGAGGGTTGGCCGGCGCCTCCAGCCACTGGATGGTGAGCTCGGCCACGAATCGGTGGGCCCCGAGCATCCCCGATCCGTCGGTGAAGTGGGAGGCCAGCTCGGGGTCGCTGACCATGGCCAGCGGGCCGCCCTCGCCCAGGCGGACCGGCGCCTCGGGCACGGCCGGCGGCTCGTCCTTGCCGTCGTCGATCGCGCTGGGCGGGACCAGCACCCGGGTGAGGCCCAGCTGCACGGCGAGCCGCGCGGCCTCCGCGCCGAGGGTGGGCCCCGACATCCACACGCCACCTACGGGCTCGGTGGCCAGGCGGGACCGGATGATGTTGGCGCCCCCCTCGGCCTGGGCGTTGGCCTCGCCGATCAGCCCGGCGCGCTGGAGCGCGGCCAGGTCGACGTCCACGTAGGGGCGGGCCAGCACCGGCCGCGCCGCGGCGTCGGCCCGAAGCGCGTCCACCGCGGCCACGCCCTGCGGTCCGTCGACCGCCAGGGCCTCGACCGTCTCCGGGCGGGGCGCCACCGTGAGCGCCACGTCGGGGGTGTCGGCCAGGAGGTCGGACCGCTCCTGGGCCCGGTCGAGCGCCCCCTCGGGGAGGACCACCGTGCCGTCCGGCTGGAGTGCGAGGGGCGAGGCGATGTCGACCACCACGGCCACCGACAGGGGTGGGAACCCGTCGGTCGGCGTGAGGTAGGTCAGGTAGGTGACGAGGCTGGACAGCACGCTGCCGTCGCCCGCCAGGAGCTGGACCTCGACGGGGTAGACGCCCCGGCCGGGCAGGGGGAGGCCGCCGCGTCCGGCCACGAACCCGGTGGTGACGATGCCGCCCGGCGCGGCCGGGAGCTCCACGAGCGGCTGCCGGGTGCCCGAGGGACAGCACGTCGCCCAGCTCGCCCTCCAGCGTGTCGCGGAAGGCGCGGCGCGACCCGGGCGCCTCGTGCACGACCAGGCGGAGGGCGGCATCGGCCGGGGCCCCGGTGACCTGGACGCGGACGTCGAAGCGCTCGCTGGGGCGCACCCAGGTGGTCTGGCCGACCAATGCGACGGTGGGCGCCGGCTGCGCCCCGGCGGGCGGGGCGGCAGGAGGAGCACGAGGGCGGCCAGCGCCGCCAGCGCGGCCCCGAGCCGGCGGGCCCGGCGCGCCCGGCGCGGGGCGCTCACTCCGTGACCCCGAGCGAGATCTCCATCACCGCCAGCCCGTGCGGTTGAAGTACGAACCCGGCCCGCTGGTACAGCCGCAGCGAGCGGTCGTTGCCCTCCTGGGTGTTGACCGAGCGCGTCGCGGGCGCCCCAGCGCCGCAGCCAGCGCAGGCCGTCGGCCAGCAGCGCCGCCCCCACTCCCAGGCCCTGGCTGCCGGGGTCGACGGCCAGCCGCTGCACGTACCCCCGCGGCCCGGCCCGCCCGCACACCGCGTAGCCGACGATGCCGCTCGGCGCGCGGGCCACCTGGAAGTGGACGTTGGCGGTGGCGGAGAGGGCCTCGGCGAGGCCGAGGTGGTCGAGGCGCCAGAACGGGGCGAAGGCGGCGTGGTCGACCGCGAGCACCTCGTCGTGCTCGCGGCGCCGGCCCCGGCGGATCTCGACCCCGGGGGGACCGGGGCGGGGACGATCTGGTCGAAGCCGTGGAGCAGCAGGTGGAGGCGCTCCGTCTCGACGAACCCGACCTCGAGGAACGGCGCCTGGTCGGCCCGGGGCAGCGCCGCGGTGATGGCGCCCCGGTAGCCGGCGCGGCGCAGGGAGTCGAGGCCGCGGCGGACGTCGTCGGTGCTGAGCGGGCCGAGGAGGTCGGCCGCCGGGGTCACGTGCGCGACGTGGGGATCGCCCTGCCATGGGCGGGCGCGCAGGCGTGACCCGCTCCGGATCGGGGTGCGCATCAGGCTCATCGTCGTCGACGGGCCTTCGTCATTCCTATGAGCGTAAACAACGCGCACCCCCACTTCCGCGCCGGGGCGGTCGACAAGCCCGTTAGCGTCGGTGGTAGATGGCGATCCTGTACGTCACGCATCCCCGTTACTGCCGAGCACGACACGGGTGCGGGCCACCCCGAGCGCCCCGCGCGCCTGGTGGCGGTGGAGGACGGCATGACGCAGTCCGGCCTGGACAGCGAGCTGGTGCGGACCGAGGCCCGGCCGGCCACCGTGCGTGAGATCGAGGCGGTGCACACGCCGGCCTACGTGGGCGCGCTGGAGCGGTTCTGCCGCAGCGGCGGGGGCAACCTCGACGCCGACACGGCCGCGGTCCCGGCTTCCTGGGATGCGGCGCTGCTGGCCGCGGGGGCGGGCCTCGCCGCCATCGAGCGGCTGGAGGCGGGGGAGGCGACGGCCGCGTTCTGCGCGGTGCGTCCGCCCGGCCACCACGCGCTGTCGGCCCGGGCCATGGGGTTCTGCCTGTTCAACAACGTGGCGGTGGCGGCCGCGGCGCTGGCCGATCGGGGCGAGCGGGTGCTGGTCGTCGACTACGACGCCCACCATGGCAACGGCACGCAGGACGTCTTCTACGACGACGGGCGCGTGACCTACGTGTCGTTCCACCAGTGGCCTCTCTATCCCGGGACCGGCGCGGTGCGGGAGACGGGGGAGGGCGAAGGCGCAGGCCACACGGTCAACGTGCCGGTCCCGCCGGGCGCCACCGGCGACGTGTACCGGGCCGCGATCGACGAGGTGGTGGCGCCGCTGGCCGAGGAGGTGGGCGCCACCTGGCTGCTGATCTCGGCGGGGTTCGACGCCCACCGCGCCGATCCGCTCACCGACCTGGGCCTGACCTCGGGGGACTACGCCGACATGACCCGGGTGCTGGCCTCGCTGGTGGAGCCCGGGCGGGTGCTGGCGTTCCTGGAGGGCGGCTACGACCTGGAGGCCCTGCGGGACTCGACCGCGGCCGCGCTGAGCGGACTGGTGGGCGAGCGCCTCCACCCCGAGCCGCCGAGCGGCGGCGGCCCGGGCCGCGAAGCGGTGGCGGCGGCCGAGGCCGCCCACCGCCGCGCCGTCGCCGCCGCGTGGTGAGCCCGGCCTGACGGTTCCGGGCGCCGCGGCCGTGGGATAGTGGCGGCCTCGTGGACGGGGGCTCCAGCGGATCCGGGAGGCGTCCGGGCGCACCGCGGCGGCTGTGGCCGGCGCTGGCGGTCAGCGCCTTGGGGGTCGGGCTGATGGTGGCCGCGGCCGCGATCTCGGTGTCCGGCGACGACCAGGTGCGGGTGGCGCTGGCGCCCGAGGCGGGGCAGGGCGACGTCCCGACGGACGAGCGCGCCCTCGCCGAGACGTTCGCCCGGGCCGCCGACATGCTCGCCGAGGCGGGCACCTTCCGCTACGAGGGGACCCGGGAGTTCCGGGACGTGGACCCGGGCCTGGATCCGGACCCGCTGCGGTACGACCCCGACCTCGACGAGGGAGACGTCCGCGGGGAGGTCGAGCTGCCGGGCGATGCCCGGGACCTGGCGGACTACGACGGCTATCGCGTGGAGTTCGTCACCGTCTCGCTGCCGGCCGGGCCGGCCGGTTGGGTGCGGCAGAGCGTCTACGCCGACCGACTGGACGAGCGGCCTTGGGTGCAAGTCGGCGGCGCCGGGCCCGGGCGGGACATGTCACTGCTGCCCGAGTGGCTGGCCGGCGCCACCGGCCACTTCCTCGACGGCGTCGACAGCAGCGGGAGCACCCGATCGTCCGGGCCACCGTCGCCCCGGCCCTGTTCGGCAACACCCGCGCCGTCGACTCGGCGGAGATCGCACTCACCGTGGCGGATGACGGGAGGCCACGGACGGTCGACCTGAAGGTGAAGGGCCCCACCGCGGTGGTCGAGCAGCACGTCCGCCTGGACGATCTGGGCGCGGACCTGTCCGTAGACCTCCCGGGCGCGGCCGTCCGCGATCCGACGCCCGGCATCATGGAGGAAGACCTGGCGCTGACCGGGCCCGCGCCATTGGGCCTCGACAGCGTGCCCGACGGGTGGAGCCTGTGGTCGGCCGTGGTCTTGCCCTACCACTCGACGGGGTGCGTGGACGCGGTCGTCGTCTACAGCGACGGGACGGACGCCGACTGGCTGGAGGTGCACACGCTCGAGGCCGGCTGCCTGGAGCAGTACGACGCCGGCGACGGCGAGCCGCTGGCGGTGGCCGGGTTCAGCGGCGTCTCGGTCGAGGAGGACGACGGCGAGTACTCGGGGACCCTGGTCTCCGGGGACGTGGGGCTGGGGTTCAGGACGACCCTCGCTCCTGCCGAAGCCCGCCAGGTGCTGGAGACACTGGTGGCGTTCGACCCGGAGGAGGAGCCCTCGCACATCCGGGTGTGACGAGGCGGGCACCTTCCGGTTCGACGGAAGGCTGGTGTTCAGCGGGGCTGAGCTTTCGGACCACGCTGCCCGAGGCGGATGCCCGCCGGGCGCTGGAAACCGTGGGGCGTTCGATCCGGCCGGCCAGCCGGCGCCCATCGCTGACCTGGGGTGACCGCCAGGCCGTATAGCCGGAGGGGCCCGGGCGCCGGTCACCTAGCCTGACCGGTCGTGATCCCCGCGCGGTTGCAGCCGATCCTCGACGACGTCGGGCCCCTGGCCGAGCGGTTCGGCGCGGCCGGCCACTCGCTGTACCTCGTGGGCGGGATCGTGCGCGACCTGGTGCTGGGGCCGCTGCGGCCGGGCGCCGACCTCGACCTCACCACCGACGCCCGCCCCGAGCAGACCCGGGCGCTGCTGGAGGGCTGGGCCGACGCCCAGTGGGCCCAGGGCGAGGCGTTCGGGACCATCGGGGCCCGCAAGGGCGACGCCATCCTCGAGATCACCACCCACCGGGCCGAGGCGTACCGCGAGGACTCCCGCAAGCCCCACGTCGTGTTCGCCACCGACATCACCGAGGACCTGTCCCGCCGCGACTTCACGGTGAACGCCATGGCGCTGCGGCTGCCGGGCGCCGAGCTCATCGACCCGTTCGACGGTCTGGCCGACCTGGGGGCGGGCGTGCTGCGCACCCCGCTCGCGCCGGAGGTGTCGTTCTCGGACGACCCGCTGCGCATGCTGCGGGCCGCCCGCTTCATCGCCGGCTACGGCCTCAAGCCGTTCGACGGGCTGGTGGGCGCGGTGCGCAGCCTGCGGGACCGGCTCGCCATCGTGTCCGCCGAGCGCATCCGGGACGAGCTGTCCAAGCTGCTGGTGGTCGAGGATCCGAGCGACGGGCTGTGGTTCCTGGCCGACACCGAGCTGTCCGACCAGTTCCTGCCGGAGCTGCGGAAGCTGCGGCTGGAGCAGGACCCGATCCACCGCCACAAGGACGTCCTGGCCCACACCATCGCGGTGGTGGCCAAGACGTCGCCCCGCCTGGTGCTGCGCCTGGCCGCCCTGCTCCACGACGTGGGCAAGCCCGACACCCGGGAGATCGGGCCCCGGGGCGTCAGCTTCCACCACCACGAGGTGGTGGGCGCGCGCATGGCCCGCCACCGGCTGCGGGAGCTGCGCTTCTCCAACGAGGTGGTCGACGAGGTGCAGCGCCTGGTCTTCCTGCACCTGCGGTTCCACGGCTACCAGGACGAGGTGTGGAGCGACGCGGCCGTGCGCCGCTACGCCCGGGACGCCGGTCCGCTGCTGGACGACCTGAACGAGCTGACCCGGTGTGACTGCACCACCCGCAACGAGCGGCGGGCGCGGATGCTGGCGGCCCGCATGGACGCCCTCGAGGCCCGGATCGCCGAGCTGCGGGAGCAGGAGGAGCTCGACGCCATCCGGCCCGACATCGACGGCAACCGGGTCATGGAGCTGCTCGGCATCGGGCCCGGCCGCCAGGTGGGCGAGGCGCTGGCCATGCTGCTGGACGCCCGCCTGGACGAGGGCCCGCTCGGCGAGGACGAGGCCGAGCGGCGCCTGCTGGCCTGGTGGGCCGCCCGACCGCCGGCCCCCTAGGACGGCCAGGGCCGCTATGGCAACGGCAACGACGCCGTCAGGTCCCGAGCTTGCGGGCGCGCAGGATGAGCGTGGGCGGGACCCAGAGCATGGCGTCGGACCAGGCGTCGCCGGCCATGGCGCGATCGGGCTGGGGCTCCAGCAGGGCGTCCACCGCGAAGCCGGCCCGGCCGAGGCTCGCGAACAGGCCGGTCAGCGTGATGGGCTGGTCCGGCTCGGCCCGGTCCTCCGCCACCGACCACGCCGGCGGGGTGGCGTCCCACCACGGGCGGCGCAGTATCGGCTCGCCGGCGGTGGGGTCGAGCATCACGAAGGCGGGGTGGGGCAGCGAGAACACGAACGGCCGGTCGGTGCGCAGCACCCGGTGGACCTGGCGGAACACCCGGTCGACGTCGTCCACCGTGGCCAGGCCGTAGGCCGACACCGCGGCATCGATGGTGTCGGCGCGCACGAAGGCCAGCTCCGCCACGGGACCGTGGTGGGTCTCGATCCGCACGCCCTCGCGCTCGGCCCGCTCGCGGGTCTCGGCCAGGTTCTCCGCCCGGTCGTCCACGGCGATGACGCGTGCGCCCGCCTTGGCCAGCGCCACCGCGCCCGCCCCTGCGCCGCAGCCGAGGTCCAGCAGGCGGCGCCCGGAGACGTGGCCGAGCAGCCGGAGCTCGCTCTCGGGCGGGAGCCCGGGCCCGTAGCGGAAGGCGTCGGCGTCGAGCGTGGCGCCGGTGGCACCGGCGAGGGAGAAGCGGGTCCAAGCCATCGCCCCCAGTCTGACGCGTGCGACAAGCCGATGCCGGTGCGTGGTTGTGGCACCATGCTCCGCGCGTAATTCGGCGTATCGTGGGGTGCAGATGGGGGAGAGGGGTGCAAGACTCTCGCTGCCCATGACTCCTGACGCGGCAGCAAGGGGCACGGGACCGAGGTCACCGGTCGGGGTCGACCCGGAGACCGGGTCGCTGCCGGGTGGCGTCCTGGCCGTGCTGTTCTCGTGGTCCGGGGACGGCCGCTGCACCAGCGCGCACGTCGCCGGTCCGACCGGCGCGCTGCTGCCCGCCCCGGCGCTGCACGGCGACGGCTGGCTCAACGCCGTCCACGCCGACAGCCGCGGCCTGGCGGCAGAGTGGCTCGACTGCGTGCTCGGCGGGGGCGCCGCCCGCGAGGAGGCGGTCCGCATGGCCGGTCGCGACCGCTGGGCGGTCCTGCGCATCCGGCCGCTCGGCCCCGGCGACGAGACCCTCGCCGGCGACGCCGCCCCGCCGCCCGCGGCCGCCGGGGTCCTGGTGGACGCCACCCGCTCGCTGGGCGCCACCACCCGCATGGCCCGGCTGGTCGAGGGGCTCAACAGCCTGCGCCGCCCGCTCGACATCGTGGCGGCCATGCTCGATGCGGCCGTCGGCATCCTGCGGGGCCGCACCGCCACCCTGCACGTGCTGTCCGACGCCGGCGACGAGCTGGTGGTGGCCGGCTCCGCGGGCCTGCCCGCCGACGTGCTGGAGGAGCGCTTCGGCCGCATGCCCCTGTCCGCCCCGCTCCCCGGGCCCGAGGTCATGCGCACCGGCCGGCCGGTGGTGATCAGCTCGGCCGCCGAGCGGGTGGAGCGCTACCCGGCGCTCGACGCACCCGGCCTCGACTACGACCCGGCCTTCGTGGTCGTGCCGTTGACCGACGGCGAGGGACGCACCTTCGGCGTCATGGGCATCGGGTTCCCCGAGGAGGTCACGCTCAGCGACAGCGACCGCGAGTTCGTGGAGGACGTGGCCGCGCAGTGCGCCCTGGCCCTCGACCGGGCGCGGCTGGCCGACGCCGCCGAGCGCGCCCAGGAGCACCTGGGCTTCCTGGACGAGCTCAGCGCCGCGCTGTCGAGCAGCCTCCAGATCGACACCGCGCTGGCCCAGCTGGCGGGGATGACCGTGCCCCGCATCGCCGACTGGTGCGTGGTGCGCATGATCGAGTCGGCGGCCCAGCCCCGCCCGCTGGTGGGGGCGGCCCACGTCGACCCCGACCAGCTCGGCCTGCTCACCCGGCTGGCCCAGCGCATCCCCCGGGACCTGGCCCGGGCGGGCGAGCTGGGGGCGGCGCTGGCGAGCGGGCGCCCGCTCATCCGGGGCACCCGCGGGGTGGCGATGCTGGCGCCGCTGTTCCCCGACACCTCCGACCGGGCGCTGGTCGAGGAGGTGGGCGAGGGCGGCGTGGCGGTGTTCCCCCTGCACGCCCGCGGCCGGATGCTGGGCGCGCTGGCGTTCGGCAACCGTCCCGGCCGCTCGTTCCGGGACGCCGAGATCGACCTCGCCAAGGCGGTCGCCCGCCGGGCCGCGGTGATCGTCGACAACGCCCGGCTGTTCCACGAGCAGTCGGTCGTGGCCCGGGCGCTCCAGGACAGCCTGCTGCCGGCCCGGTTGCCCGACATCCCCGGCATCGAGCTCGGCGCCCGCTACCGGGCCGCCGGCCAGGGCCTGGACGTGGGCGGCGACTTCTACGACGCGTTCCAGGCCGACGCCAACTGGTGGATCATCGCGGTGGGCGACGTGTGCGGCCACGGCGTCGAGGCGGCCGCGACCACCGGGCTGGTGCGCCACACCATCCGGTCGGCGGCCGTGAGCGGGGTCATGCCCTCGGCGGTGCTGGCGCACCTCAACGAGATGCTGCTGCGGGCCGGCGCCGAGCGGGACGTCGTCGACGACGACCGGGTCCCGGTCAGCCCCCGGTTCTGCACCGTGCTGGTGGGGGCGGTCCAGCCCACGGAGCGGGGGGTCGACATCATCCTGTGCTCCGGCGGCCACCCGCTCCCGCTGGTGAGCCGGTCCGTCGGGCGGGTCGAACCGGTGGGCGTGCCCGGCACGCTGCTGGGCATCACCGAGGAGCTGAGCCTCACCGACAGCGTGGTCCACCTCGATCCGGGGGAGGCGCTGGTCTGCTACACCGACGGCCTCATCGACCGGCGCACCGGCCGGCGGGCGTTCGGCGAGGAAGGCATCGTCAAGGCCATCTACCAGGGCAAGGGCCTGTCCGCCGCGGGGTTGGCCCGCCTCATCGAGGCCGAGGCGCTCAGCTTCGTGGACGACGAGCCGGCCGACGACATGGCCGTCCTCGCCCTGCTGGCCCTGCCCGCGGGCTAGCGCCCGCGCCCGGCGGGGCTAGGCGAGGTTGCCGCTGGCGACGGGATCGCTGGTGGGGGCGACCGAGCCGTCGGCGGGCTCGATGGTGAGCGCGAGCATGGTCGTGCCCGCCGGGATGCCCACGGTGGCGACCTCCTCGCGGCCGTCGCCGATGACGCCCAGGGACACGGGAGCGGTCCCGCCCAGCTTCCACAGCTGGTACGCCTCCTCGGGCGGGAGCGTGGGCAGGTCGTCGAGCACCACGTAGCCGGTCGCGCCGTCGGTCACCACCCGGGCCGCGTCCCGGCCGTCGGCGGTGGCCGTGAGCGTGGCCGTGGTGGCGCCCGGCTGCTCCATGGCCGCGGCGGCCAGCTCGGCGAGGTCGGCGGGCTCGTCGTCGCGGCTGGCGATGGCGACCCCCACCACCCCGCCGACGACCAGCGCCACGGCGGCGGCCACGCCGGAGATCGCCGCCCAGCGGCGGGGCGGGGCGCTCCGGGGGCGGAGGTGGGTCGGGGCCGGGCGCGCTCGGGCTCGGGCCGGGACGAGGGAAGCACCACGGGCGCGGGACCGGCCGGCGCGGGCGGGGCCGGGGCCGAGGGCATGACCGCCAGAGGGGTGGGCACGTCGGTGGCGCCCGTCTGCGCCGCGATGCGCTGCCACACCGCGGGCGGGGGTGGCTCGTCGGTCGTGAGCGCGGCCAGCGTGGTCCGGTGCCGGTCGAGGGCGGCCCGGCAGGCGGGGCAGCGCGCCAGGTGGGCCTCGACCGCCAGGCGCTCGTCGTCGTCCAGGGCGTCGAGGGCGTAGACGGCCAGCTCGTCGAAGGGATGGAGCTCGTCGCTCACGGCGTCACCCCCTCCGCTTCCAGGGCGCGCCGGAGCCTGCCCAGGCCGGACCGGATGCGGCTCTTGACCGTCCCCTCGGGCAGGCCGAGGGCGGCGGCGGTGTCGCGGTAGCTGTGCCCGCCGAAGTAGGCCAGCACGATGGGGTCGCGCTCGTCGGGGGCGAGCTGGTCGAGCGCCCGCCGGACGTGGCCGGCCAGGTCCAGCGCCCGCCACGGTCGCCTCGACGTCGAGCTCGGGGCCGGGCGTGGCCGCGTAGCGGGCGTCCCGCTCGTCCCGCCGCCGGCGTGCCTCCTCTGACCGCACGACGTCCACGCTACGGCCGTGGGCCTGCGCCAGCAGCCACGCGCGCAGGGATCCGCGCTCGGGATCGAAGCGTCCCGGGTTGGCCCACAGGTCGCAGAACACCGTCTGGCACACCTCTTCGGCCAGGTGGTCGTCGCGCAGCACCCGGCGGGCCAGGGCCCACACCGCCCCGCCGTGGCGGCGGTAGATCTCCGCGAGGGCGCGGCTGTCCTTCCGGGCCACGGCGGCGGCGAGCCCGGCGTCGCTGATCCCATCATGGGTCGCGGAGCCCATCCCGGACCGTCACCGTAACCGGCGACGCGCACGGATCGGAACCGATGCGTCACGCTGCGCTCGCCGTTGGTCCCCCCGGACCGATGGCGGCGGCCGACCCGCCGTAGCGGTCGAGCACACCCGTGACGAGGCGCAGGTCGGAGAGCCCGGGCAGCCGGTCGATGCGCCGGTCGATGCGGGCCGCCATCACCTGCCCCGGCTCGTCCCCGAACAGGGTCTGCACCATGAACTTCACCTCGCCCGGCGGCATGACGCCCGCGCCCACCGGCCGCCACAGCCGGCGCAGCGCCCAGCGCACCATCCGGCGGGCCCGGGGGTGGTGCGCCAGGCGGTCGGCCGCCTCGCCCGCGTAGAAGGCGATGTGGTTGCCCTCCTGCCGCATGATGCGGTTGAGCAGCTCGGTGAGGACGGGATGCTGGGCCCGGTCGATGAGCCGGGCGTAGCCGGCCTGGGTGGTCCACTCGTTGACCGCGCCCCAGGTCATGTGCAGCGCACCGAAGGCGCTGCCGGCCACGGCCGATCCGAGGGCGTGGAGCGGGGGAGCCAGGCGGTCCCGCAGGCCGAGGCCACGCCGCAGCCGGGAGATCCGGGGCGCGCCCGCGTCCTCGCCGTGGGCGGCGAGCACGCGACCGATGGCCTCGCCGTGCCACATCTCCTCGTAGCTCCACACCGTCAGGAAGGTGGTGATCCGCGGGTCCTTGTGCGCGGGCGTGACCAGCAGGTCGCGCAGGTAGCACACGGTGTGGTGCTCGACGTCGTGCATGTAGCGCAGGCAGCGCAGCACGGCGGCGTCCAGGGGTCGCGTGCGGAAGGCGTCGAAGTCGATGCCGGTCAGGTCGAGCCGGGTGGCCCGCTGGGCATATCGGTCAGGGTCGATCCGCACACCCGTTATTCGCAGGCGGGCACCCGATCGGATGAAACCGAGCGCGTGCTGGCGAGGCAATAGGGGCCGCCAGCGCACGCTGGAGGCAATAGGGGCCGGGGGCCGGTCGCTATTGCCTCGCGGCCGGGCGTCTCGGTCCCTGATCTGCCTCGGGCGAAACGAGGCGCCGGCCGCTCAGCGACCGGCGATGAACGCGTCCAGGCTGTCGCGGGCGACGTCGTCGTGCACCTGGGTGGGCGGCGACTTCATGAAGTACTGGCAGGCCGGGTCGACCGGGCCGCCGAGGCCACGGTCGAGCGCCAGCTTGGCGCAGCGCACCGCGTCGATGATGACGCCCGCCGAGTTGGGCGAGTCGTGCACCTCGAGCTTGAGCTCGACGGTCAGGGGGACGTCACCGAAGTTGCGGCCCTCCAGGCGGATGAACGCCCACTTGCGGTCCTCCAGCCACGGCACGTGGTCAGACGGGCCGATGTGGACGTCGCTGTCGCTGATGCCGGCCTCGATCTGGCTGGTCACGGACTGCGTCTTGGACTTCTTCTTCGACTTCAGCCGGGACCGCTCCAGCATGTTCATGAAGTCCATGTTCCCGCCGAAGTTCAGCTGGTAGGTGTGGTCGATCGTGGTGCCGCGGTCCTCGAACAGGCGGGCCAGGGTGCGGTGCACGATGGTGGCGCCCACCTGCGACTTGATGTCGTCGCCCACGATGGGGAGGCCGGCCTCGGTGAAGCGCGGCGGCCCACTCCGGGTCGGAGGCGATGAACACGGGGATGGCGTTCACGAAGGCCACGCCCGCGTCCAGGCAGGCCTGGGCGTAGTGCTTCTGCGCCTGCTCGGACCCGACGGGCAGGTACGACACCAGCACGTCGGCGCCCGAGGCGCGCAGGGCGGCGGCCACGTCGACCGGCTCGGCCGGGGACTCCTCGCACTCCTGCGTGTAGAACTCGCCGAAGCCGTCGAAGGTCGGGCCCCGCTGCACGAGCACGCCCAGCTCGGGCACCTCGGCGAAGCGGATGGTGTTGTTGCGGCCGGCGTGGATGGCCTTGGCCACGTCGAGGCCGACCTTGTCCGCGTCGACGTCGAACGCCGCCACGACCTCGATGTCCCGCACGTGGTAGCCCCCGAGGTCCACGTGCATGAGGCCGGGGACGGACTCGGTGGGATCGGCGTCGCGGTAGTGCTCGATGCCCTGCACCAGCGAGCTGGCGCAGTTGCCGACGCCGGCGATGGCAAGGCGGATGGTGCTCATGTCGGGGATCCTCCCAGGGGGTCGGTCTCGGCGAGCACGGCTCGCTCGGAGGCGATGAGGGTGTCGAGCCAGGCCACGTCGGCGGCCAGGGCGGCGTGGTCGCGCTCGCGCAGCGAGCGCAGGTAGGCGTTGACCCGGCCGTCGGACTGGGCCCGGCTGCGCTGCTCGACCCGCTGCGCCAGCTCGGCGCGGCGCCGCTCGAACAGGGCGAGGCGATCGGCGGGCGTCAGGTTGCGGCAGAAGGCGACCCGCAGCGGGAACGCCCGGTCGTCGGACACGTCGGGGTCGGACAGCAGCTCGACGAGCCGCTGCCGGCCGGCGTCGGTGATGCCGTACACCTTCTTGCCCCGGGTGCCGCGGGCGATGCCCGTGGCGGCGCGGCGCTGGGCGCCGAACGCGGCCAGCTCGCCGGCCAGCGAGCCGCTCATGGGGCTGCGGGGCGGGGCCTCGACCGGCGTGGCCGACACGGCCTTGACCAGGCCGTGCTTCTCCAGGCGGGTCAGCGCCGGGTACAGCGAGCCGAACGAGATGGCGAGGCGCAGGCCGACCAGGTCGCCCAGGCGCTTGCGCAGCTCGTAGCCGTGCAGGTCGTTCTCGTCGAGGAGGCCGAGGATGGCCAGGTCCAGCATCGTCAGTCCAGGGTCAGGGGTGATCGCCGATCGAGCGGTGATATCGATCGGCTATATCGCACAGTCATATCGTATCGATATATCGCGAGTTCGCAGTGTGCCGGGCGTTCAACCGAACGTCAACCTCCGTTCGTCCGCCGTCGTTCGCCCGCCGATCCCGCTACCCTCGCTCCCCATGAGCTTCCGGCCGGAGGCGATCCGTGGAGCGAACGGCAGCGGTGGTGTCGTCGACTACCGCCTCACCCGCGAGGCGGTCGTGCGCGAGTACCGCAAGGGCCGCCTGTCCCGACTCGACGTGTGCGACGCCCACCCGGAGCTCCAGCGGGCGGCGGCCGGCGCGGGCACGCCCACCAACGAGCCGTGCCCCATCTGCGAGGAGGAGGCGGTCGTCCTGGTGACCTACGCCTTCGGTCCCCGGCTGCCCGCGGGCGGGCGCTGCGTCACCACGGCCCGGGAGATGGCGAAGCTCGCCCGCGGGGCCGTGCAGGTGTCCTGCTACGTGGTCGAGGTGTGCCCGGGCTGTGCCTGGAACCACCTCACCCGCTTGATCCCGGTCGGCGGATCCTGACCTTCCGGTACCGCACCGGGCGAACGACTCGTTAGTCTTCAGTCCTCGGATGGCTGGACCGACCCGACAGACCCGACTACCCGGCGCGCGCCCGCGCTCCGCCGGCGACCGACCCGGGCGCCGTCCCGGCGACGGGACCCCGCGCGGCTCGGCAGGTTCGCGGCCTCGGGCGTCGATGCCTCCGTTCCCCGGCGGCCCCGGGGGCCCGGACGGTCCCGATGCGCCGATGCCCCGGCCCGCGGGCCCTCGCCCGGGCGGTCCTACCGCGCCCCGGGGCGGAGCGCCCCGCCCCGGACGTCCCGGCGGACCCGGTCGCCGGCCCCCCGGTCGAGGGCCGGGCGGCGGCGTGGCGGCGGTGGTGGCGGCGGCGACGGTCCCGGTGATCCCTTCGTCCCCTTCGACGACGACGAGGGCGACGACTTCGACCGCTACGACGCGCCCGCCGAGCGCGGCGGCGGTCCCCGCGGCCCCGGGGGACCGACCCGCACCGCCCGCAAGCCCCGCAAGCGCAGCATCATCTGGCGCTGGCGCCGGCCGCTGTTCCTGATCGCGCTGGCCATGCTGGCCGGCATGACCGGCGTGGCGGTGGTCTTCGCCCAGACCGAGCTGCCCGAGTTCGACGCCACGCTACCAGACCTCCCTCGTCTGCGCCGACGACGTGCTGCCCGAAGGGTGCAACGAGACGACCGCCATGGCCCGCCTGCTCAAGGACGAGGACCGCACCAACGTCGCCCTGGCCAACATCCCGCCGGCGCTGATCAACGCGGTCATCGCCATGGAGGACCGCGACTTCTTCGAGCACGACGGCGTCAACCCCCTCGGCATCGCCCGCGCCGCCTTCCAGAACATCAAGGGCGGCGGGGTCTCCCAGGGCGGCTCCACCATCACGCAGCAGTACGTGAAGAACGCCTTCAAGCTCTCCACCGAGCGGGCCCTGAGCCGCAAGATCAAAGAGGCCGTCCTCAGCATCAAGCTCGAGCAGCAGATGTCCAAGGAGGACATCCTCGAGGGTTACCTCAACACCATCTACTTCGGGCGCGGCGCCTACGGCGTGGCCGCCGCCAGCCAGGCGTACTTCGGCATCGACGTCACCGCGGTGACCGAGTCGGAGGCCGCGCTGCTGGCCGGGCTCATCCGGGCGCCGGCGTCGGCCGAGCCGACCAAGCACCCGGAGGAGGCGACCCGCCGCCGCCACACCGCGCTGGTCGCCATGAGGGACGAGGGCTACATCACCGAGGAGCAGTTCGCCGCCCTCGACCCGGTCCCCGTGGCCGAGCCGTGGATCCGGACGTATTCGACGGTCAAGGAGATCGACGTCCGGCGGGGCGGCGGCAGCGACGTCGACCACTACATGGGCACCGACTACCTGTCGGAGTACATCCAGAAAGAGGTCAAGCGCATCGACCCGGTGCTGTTCACCGACGAGATGATCGACCACGGCGGCCTGCGCATCTACACGTCGATCAACTACGACAAGCAGAACGCCGCGTGGCAGGCGGTCACCTCCACGCTCCCCAACGAAGACGATCCCGCCACGCCCGACCGCTACGAGGGCGACCCCGAGGCGGCGCTGGTGTCGGTCGACGACCAGGGCCTGATCCGGGCCATGGTCGGGTCCCGCCACCAGTTCCACGCGGCGGCAGTTGCACAAACCGACGGGCAGCCGGCGTACGAGAACAACTACGCCCTGCTCGGGCGTGAGCCGGGCTCCACGTTCAAGCCGCTGGTGCTGGCCGAGGCGATCCGGGAGCAGATCTCGCTGAAGTCCCGCTTCAACGCCCAGGGCCTCATGACGTTCCCCCAGTGGAAGAACGGCGACGGCAGCAACTGGGAGGTCGGCAACTACGACGAGTCCACGCCGGCGTCCTCGACCTCATGCAGGCCACCGGCCAGTCGTCCAACACCGCCTACGCCCAGCTCATGCTGGCGCTGGGCACCGACCCGGTCGACCCCAACGGCGACGGCGACGGCCAGGCGGCCGAGGGCCCTAACAACGTGGCCGACCTGGCCATGCGCATGGGCATCGGCGGGGACTGACGGGCATCCTCGAGGACCAGCGGGTGCCCTCGATGGTGCTGGGCACGGTCGAACGCCACGCCGGTGCAGATGGCCGGCGTGTACTCCACGTTCGCCAACCGGGGCTGGTACAAGCGGCCCTCGATCATCACCCGCATCGAGCAGGTGGACCAGGACGGCAACAGCACGACTGCTGTGGGCCTACCAGCCCCAGGCCACGCAGGTCCTCACCGAAACCCAGGCCGACCTCGTGACCCACGCGCTCACCTGCCCGGTCAGCCAGGGAGGCACGGCGGCGGGTGCCAACCTGGGCAAGGACACCGCGGGCAAGACGGGCACCTCGCAGGAGAACCGCAACGCCTGGTTCGCCGGCTTCGTGCCCCGGCTCACCACGGTGGTGTGGATGGGCTATCCCGACGCGGGCGAGACCGGTTGGGACGATCCCGACACCCCGAACTTCGACGGTCTGTTGTGGCCCATGAACCGCAAGGGCCGGCTGGTGCAGGGCAAGGTCGCCACGGGCGGCTCGTTCCCGGCCACCATCTGGAAGAAGTACATGGACTTCGCCACCGAGGACATGGACGACAGCTTCGTCGTGCCCACGGCCCAGCAGATCAACCTCGGCACGATCCTCAACAAGAACGACCTGCACACGTCGGACGAGCCCCACGGTCCCCGTGGAGCCGGGGCCCGAGCGGGCCGCCCACCACCGACGGCAACGGCAACGGCAACGGCGGCGGGCCGGGCGGTACGCGGCCGACGTTCACCTTGCCGACGACGACCGATCCGAACGAGCCGACCACCACCGGGGGACCGATCACCACCCCCACGCTGGGACCACCGCGCCCGAACGACTAGACGGGCACGCCCGCGCGCGGGTCAGCCCGCCACGGGCTGATGCGGGTACTGGCTGCGGCAGGGGAAGCACCAGCGCTCGACCTCGTCGAGCACCTCCACGCGCTCCTCGGTGTCCCACGCCTCGGGGGTGACGTAGACCCGGTGGACGGCCTCCAGGTCGTGGGCTTCGGCGCCGCACGACTCGCACGGGCCGGAATCGGGGGAATGCGGGGACGCCGGCATGGCGTTGACGCTAGCGATCCCACTACCTTCGGCCCTACCGCCGGCAGCCACCGAGGCGCTGGACGGACAAGGAGGCTCAGTGCCGATGCGCACACTGACCGTTCCCGCCATCCGCTCGTCCAAGGTACGGGCCGGATCCGATCCGCTGGTGATGGTGACCGCCTACGACGCGCCCGGTGCCCGCCAGGCGCACGCCGCGGGCGTCGACCTCATCCTCGTGGGCGACACGCTGGCCATGGTGGTCCTCGGCTACGAGGACACGCTGGGCGTGACCATCGACGACATCGCCCACCACACCGCCGCGGTGCGCCGGGGCCTGGCGGCCTCGACCGCCGAGGGGCCCCGCCCGCTCGTCATCGGCGACCTGCCGTGGATGAGCTACCACACGTCGCGCCACGACGCGGTGCACAACGCGGCCACGCTCATCCGGGCCGGCGCCCAGGCGGTGAAGCTGGAGGGTGGCCGCAAGCGCCTCGGCGTGATCGAGGCCATCGTCGACGCCGAGATCCCGGTCATGGGCCACCTGGGCCTCACGCCCCAGTCGGTGCACGCCCTCGGCGGGTTCAAGGTCCAGGGCCGCCAGCAGGACGCGGCGCTGGCCCTGCGGGACGACGCCAAGGCCCTGGCCGCGGCCGGCTGCTTCGCCATCGTGCTGGAGGCCGTGCCCGACCACGTGGCCCGGCTGGTCACCGAGGCCGTGGACGTGCCCACCATCGGCATCGGCGCCGGGCGGGATGTCGACGGCCAGGTCCTCGTGTACCACGACCTGCTGGGCCTGGAGGAGCGCCTCATCCCCAAGTTCGTGCGCCGCTACGCCGAGCTGGGCTCGGCCGCAGCGGAGGCGCTCAGCGCCTACGCCGATGACGTGCGGGCCCGCCGCTTCCCCGACGACAGCGAGAGCTACCACCTGTCGCCCGAGGTGGCCGAGGCGCTGAGCCTCTACGGCAGCCCGCCGAGCGACTGGCAGCCCGCCGAGCGACTGACACGCGGAGGGGCGCGGCCCCGGCCGGTGGTGGCAGGATGCGTCGATGATCTCGTCGCATGGGGGCCCCGGCCGCCGCGCCCGCGCCGCGGCGGCCCTCGTGGTGGTGCTGCTCGTCGCGGGCACGGCCTGCTCGGACGACAGCGGAGCGGGCGGCATCTACGGGGGCGGGAACACGACGTCCACCGAGTCCACGGTGCCGCCGGCCACCGAGCCGGAGGGCCCGAGCGGCGCGCTCGAGCCTCGACGAGCTGAAGACGGCGACGGGCGACGCCCCCGCGGTGCAGGAGCCGTCCGTCGAGCCGGACCACGGCCCCACGGGTGACGCGCCGGTCGACGGCGTGGGGGAGACCGTCATCACCATCACCGACGCGTCCGGCAACGTCACCTCCTGCTGCGTGATGGTGGCGGCCAGCCCCGCGCAGCGGGAGCGGGGCCTCATGGAGGTCACCGACCTGGCCGGCTACCAGGGGATGCTGTTCGTGTGGGACGCCGACACCAGCGGCGGGTTCTGGATGCGCAACACCCCCACGCCCCTGGACATCGCCTGGTACGCAGCCGACGGCTCGTTCGTGTCCTCGGCCCAGATGGAGCCGTGCGGCGACTCGGACTCGTGCCCCAGCTACTACCCCGAGGGCGACTACCGCTTCGCGCTGGAGACCTTCCAGGGCGAGCTGGCGACGATCGGCGCCGGCCCGGGCTCCGAGCTCACCGTGGGCGGCGACTGTCCCTAGCCCTGGCTTGACTGTCACACCCCCCTGACATCATCGGGGATGTGAGCAAACGCGCCGCGGCCCGCTACAGTCGCCGGGTCCACATTCGCCCTGCTCCGCTGACGCGGGGCCCCGGCCTGGCCGGGTCCGAAGGGAGGTGCGCTCGCCATGCGAGCCTATGAACTCATGGTCATCATCGACGCCGAGCTCGACGACGAGGTGATCGACGCCACCGTCAAGCGGATCGCCGACATGCTCGGCCAGCGGGGGGCCACCATCCGCAGCGAGGATCGCTGGGGCCGGCGCCGCTTCGCCTACGAGATCAACCACAAGCACGAGGGCTACTACGTGGTCTTCGAGTTCGTGGGGGGCAGCGACCTCGACCAGTTCGAGCGGGCGCTGCGACTCGCGGACGAGACCGTCCGCCACAAGGTCGTGCGCCTGCCCGACCGCGAGGCCGCTCGCCGCGGCCTCCTCGAGCAGGCTGCCAAGTAGGAGGCAGCAAGCCATGTCGTCCAACGTCACCATCGTGGGCAACCTGACCCGCGACCCAGAGCTGCGCTTCACCCCGGCGGGGGCGCCCGTGACCACCTTCGGGGTGGCCGTCAACCGCCGGTGGCAGAACCGCGACAGCCAGCAGTGGGAGGAGAGCACCTCCTTCTTCAACGTCACCTGCTGGCGTGACCTCGCCCAGAACGTGTCCGAGTCGCTGGAGAAGGGGGCGCGCGTCCTCGTGTCCGGCCGCCTCGAGCAGCGCTCGTGGGAGACCAACGACGGCGAGCGCCGCTCGGTCGTCGAGATCGTGGCCGACGAGGTCGGCCCCAGCCTCCGGTGGGCCACCGCCGAGGTCAGCCGCAGCGACCGCCGTGACGGCGGCGGCAGCGACGGCTGGAGCGGAGGAGGGGGCGGCGGCGGCCGTTCCGGGGGCGGTGCTGGCCGTTCCGCTGCCAACGAACCGGCGCCCGCCTACGACCCCTCCGAGGAGCCCTTCTGATGCCCGCCAAGTCCCGCTCCAAGAACAAGGACAACGCCCGCAGGGCGAAGAAGAAGACCAGCCTGCTCATCACCGAGGGCGTCGAGTACGTCGACTGGAAGGACGTGAACCTGCTGCGCCGGTTCATGTCCGACCGCTCCAAGGTGCGGGCCCGCCGGGTCACGGGCAACAACGCCCAGCAGCAGGCCGACGTGGCCAAGGCCATCAAGAACGCCCGCGAGATGGCGCTGCTGCCCTACGTCACCCGCATCACCCAGCAGCGCGGCGGCCGCGGCGACCGTGGCGACCGCGGTGACCGCGGTGACCGCGGCGATCGGGGTGACCGCGGTCCCCGTGAGGACCGCGGCCCCCGCCCGGACCGCGGTCCCCGTGACGAGCGCGGGCCCCGCGACGACGGCGCCGCTCCCGCCGAGGCGGCGGCGGTGGTGGTGGTCGACGTCGCCCCCGAGAACGGCGCCGGGGGTGAAGAGTGATGAAGGTCATCCTCCGCACCGACGTGTCCGACCTGGGCAAGCGGGGCGACATCCTCGACGTGTCCGACGGCTACGCGCGCAACTACCTCGTGCCCAAGGGCCTGGCCATGAAGGCCTCGACCGGGGCTTCGGCGCAGGCCGCCAGCATGCGGCGCGCCCGCGACCTGCGGGACGCGCAGGACCGCGCCGCGGCGGAGACGCTGGCCACCACGCTGGTCCCCAAGGTCATCACCGTGGCCGCCAAGGCGGGCAGCGAGGGCAAGCTGTTCGGCTCGGTCACGGCCAGCGACATCGCGGCCGCGGTGGAGGAGCAGACCAACGTGGTCATCGACCGCCGCAAGATCGTGCTCCACGAGCCGATCAAGACGCTCGGCACCCACACGGTGCCGGTCAAGCTGCACGCGGACGTCGAGTTCCCGGTCACCCTCGACGTCGTCGCCGAGTGAGCGAGGATCGGGCGGGTCTGTGCCGGGCCCGCCTGATCCATCCACAGGACGTCCACAGGCCGGGGTGAGCAGGCAACCGCGGAAAGACGCAACGGTCCGTCACGGCACCACTGTCAGTGGCAGCCGGAGGGGTGTTTCCCCAGGCTTCGCGGCGTCATCCACAGCGTTTCCCCCGGGTTGTTCCCCTTACTCCTCACAGGATCGGACTGCGAGGGTGAGTCCGCCATGGCCGACGATCCGACCCCCGCTCGTCGCCCCGCCTCTCGAGGCGGGCGCGTCCCGCCGCACGACCTCCACGCGGAGGAGTCGCTGCTGGGCGCGATGATGCTGGAGGCGGAGGCCATCGCCGCCGCCGCCGGGATGCTGCGGGCCGACGACTTCTACAAGCCGGCGCACGCCCACATCTTCGACGCCGTCCACGCGCTGTACGCCTCGGGCCAGCCGGTCGATCCCGTGACCGTGGCCGACGAGCTGCGGCGCAACGGGCTGCTGGAGACGGTGGGCGGCCACCAGGTGCTGGTCGACATCATGGCCTCGACCCCGGCCACCACCAACGCCGCCGGCTACGCCCGCATCGTGGAGGAGCACGCGCTGCTGCGCCGGCTCATCGGGGTGGCGGGCGAGATCGCCGAGATCGGCTACGGCCTGCCGGAGGACATCGCCAAGGCGCTCGACCGGGCCGAGTCGATGGTCTACGACGTCAACCAGCGCCGGGTCACCGACTCCACCTCCAAGATCGAGGACCTGCTGGGCCTCAACCTGGACCGGCTGGAGCACCTCTACGGCCGGGGCGACGCCATCACCGGCGTGCCCACCGGCTACGTCGACCTGGACGAGCTGCTGTCGGGCCTCCAGCCGAGCACGCTGGTCGTGGTGGGGGCGCGGCCGTCGATGGGGAAGTGCGTCGCGGGTGACACGCTGGTGGTCGACCCGGCGACGGGCGACCTGCGCAGCGCGGCCGAGCTGCACCGGGCGGGCACGGCGGGCGGGGACGTCTCGGTCCTCACCCTCGACGGCGGGCGGGTGGTCGAGGCCCGGCCCAGCGCCTTCGTCGACGACGGCGTCAAGCCGGTGTACCGGGTCCGCACCCGCTCGGGCCGCGAGGTCCGCACCACGGCCAGCCATCCGTTCCTCACCCCCGACGGCTGGCAGCCGCTGGCCGACCTCGCCCCGGGGCGCCTGGTGGGGGTGCCGGCGGTCATCCCCGTGTTCGGCGCGGTGAGCCTGCCGGCCGACGAGGTCGTGATGCTGGCCCACCTGGTCATGGCGCCCGGTGAGGACGAGGGCTGCCCCAAGCTGTGGACCGAGAACCGTGAGGTGGCGGCCGACATCGAGTACCGCGGGGCCCGTTTCGGCGTCGGCGTCGCCGACCGCACCCTGCCCGGCGGGGGCCGCACGTGGGACGTGACCGCATCGCCCGAGCTCGTCGCCCTGGCCCGCCGCCACGACATCGCCGCCGCGCTGGAGGCGCGGCGGGTCCCCGGCGCGGTGTTCCGGCTGCCCCGCGAGCTGCTGGCGCGGTTCCTCAACCGGGCCCTGGGCGTGGGCGCCGCGCTGTGGCGGCCCCAGCACGGCGAGCCCGGCCGAATGGTGGTCGGCACCCGCAGCCTGGGCCTGGCGCACGACCTGCAGCACCTGCTGCTGCGCTTCGGTGTGGCCTCCCGGGTGTCCCAGTCGGTGGTGGCGGTGGACCAGACCACCTGGCTGGCTCACGACCTGGTGGTGGAGCAGCCGAGCGCACTGGTGGCGCTGGCCGCCCACATCGGCCTGCTGGGCCGCGAGGCCGAGCTGGGCGCGGTGGTCGCCCACGCCCGCATGGTGGGCGAGCGCACCGCCAGCCTCGCCCGCGATGCGATCTCCTGCGCCGCCGACGTCGCCGATGCGGCACCCGCGGGCCGTGCGGGGCCGAGGTCCGCCGCGCCCGGCGCCGCGTCCGAGCAGGCGGCCGGGGCGATGCTGGCGGAGGCGGGACGAGCGGCGCCCGGGGCGGGCGGCGACGTGCTGTGGGACGAGATCGTCGCCGTCGAGCAGGAGGGCGACGAGCAGGTCTACGACCTGACCATCCCCGGGACCCACAACTTCGTGGCGGCCGACGTGTTCGTGCACAACACCTCGTTCGCCCTGGGCATGGGCGCCCACGCCGCGCTGCACGCCAACCGGCCGGTCCTGCTGTTCAGCCTGGAGATGGGCGCGCTGGAGCTGTCGCAGCGCCTGCTGTGCGGCGAGGCCCGCATCGACTCCAGCCGGGTGCGCACCGGCCGGCTCAGCGAGGACGACTGGAGCCGCATCAGCCAGGCCATCGGCCGCCTGGCCGCCGCCCCCATCTGGATCGACGACAACCCCAACCTCACGGTCATGGAGATCCGGGCCAAGGCCCGCCGCCTGCGCAGCCAGGTGGGCGACCTGGGCATGGTGGTGGTCGACTACCTCCAGCTCATGACCGGCCGGTCCTCGGCGGAGAACCGGCAGGTGGAGGTGTCCGAGATCAGCCGGGGGCTCAAGATCCTGGCCCGCGAGCTGGAGTGCCCGGTGGTGGCGCTGTCGCAGCTGTCCCGCCAGCTGGAGCTGCGGGCCGACAAGCGCCCGATGCTGGCCGACCTCCGCGAGTCCGGCTGCCTCACCGCCGACGCGCGGGTGCTGCGGGCCGACACCGGCGCCGAGGTCCCCATCGGCGACCTGGCCGCCGGCGGCGAGCGCGACATCCCCGTGTGGTCGCTCGACGTCGACCTGCGGCTGGTGCCCGCCACGATGACCCGGGCCTTCCCCACCGGCGTCAAGGAGTGCTTCGAGCTGCGGCTGGCGTCGGGCCGGCGGGTGACGGCCAGCGCCAACCATCCGTTCCTCACGGTGGGCGGCTGGCTGCGGCTCGACGAGCTGGCGCCCGGCAGCCGCATCGCCGTGCCCCGCCACCTGCCCGCCCCCAAGGAGGCGGGCGTGCTGCCCGAGGCCCAGGTCGGCCTGCTGGCCGACGTGCTGCCGGGCGGGCGCGACCGCTACATCCCCGCCCCGGTGTTCGCCCTGGGCGACGACCAGGTGGCCGGGTTCGTGGACCGCCTGTGGGCCCGGGGCGGGTCCGACGACGGCACCGCCCGCTGGTTCGACGCTCCCGGCCGCCGCCTGCTGGACGACCTGCGCCTGCTGCTCCTCCGCCTGGGCGTCACCTGCACCATCCACGCGACCCCGGAGGGCCACCGGCTCACCGTGACCCCCGCCGACGCCGCCGACACGGTTCCGGCCGAGGTCTGGCAACGGGTCCGCGCCCGGGCCGTCCGCCGGCGGCATCCCCCCGGCTCGCCTGATCGCGGCCGCGGGGCCCGATGCCGGGCCAGGCCGAGGGGCGGCGGTCGGCCGGGCCGGGGCTGGGCGCGGGCGATGTGGACCGGGGGCTGCTGGCCCGGGTGGCGGAGATGGTCGACGACGACGTCGTGCGGGCGCTCGCCACCTCCGACGTGACGTGGGACCGCGTGGTCGCCATCGAGCCCCGCGGCCGCCAGGTCGTCTACGACGCCACGGTCGAGTCCACCCACAACTTCGTGGCCAACGGCATCACGGTCGAGAACAGCATCGAGCAGGACGCGGACGTCGTGATGTTCATCTACCGCGACGACGTCTACCACCAGGACTCGCCCGACCGGGGCCAGGCCGAGATCCTCGTGTCCAAGCACCGCAACGGCCCCACCGGGGTGTGCCGGCTGGCCTTCCTCGAGCAGTTCACCCGGTTCGCCAACATGGCGAAGGTCGACTAACCCGGCGCCGGCCCGCGGATCTGGGCGGTGGCCATGGCCGTCGCCACCACATGGCCGGCTCACGTCCACCAGCTCGCCGGCCATGAAGCCGACGTCGCGGCCCCGGCGCACGATCCGGCCCCGGCCCACGAGCCGCCCGGGGCGGGCCGGGCGGAGGAACTGCACGTGCAGGTCGGTGGTCGGGGCCGAGGCGCCCGGGGCCAGCGTGGCCACCAGCGCGGGGCCGAGCGTGTCGTCCAGCATGGCCGCCAGCAGGCCGCCCTGGATCATCCCGAACGGGTTGAGGAACTGCTCGGTGGCCTCGAACGCCACCTCGATGGTCCCGGCCTCGGGGTCGATCGCGACCAGCTCCCAGCCCAGCAGCCCCGCGGCGGGCGGTGGCGCGGCCCGCCCCTCCATCACGTCCCAGAACGGACCCTGCCTCTCCATGGCGGGCAGTCTCTCACGCCCATCCCAACAGTCCTTGACAGGCATATAACCAAAGGAGCATATTAAGGCCATGCCCACGGACGCCTTCGCCGTGCTGGCGGAGCCGACCCGGCGCCGCATCCTCGACCGCCTGCGGGCGTCGGACGCCAGCGTGGGCGAGCTGGTCGAGACGCTGACCGTCAGCCAGCCGGCGGTGTCCAAGCACCTGCGGGTGCTGCGGGATTCGGGCTTCGTGTCGTGCCGCATCGCCGCGCAGCACCGCATCTACCGCATCGAGCCCGGGCCGCTGCGCGACCTCGACGGCTGGCTGGCGCCCTACCGGCGCCTGTGGGCCCATCACCTCGACGCGCTGGAGCGTCACCTCGACAACCAGGAGGACGAGCGATGACCGAAGCCTTCGATCCCGGCCCCCTCGCGGAGGTCGCCACCGAGCTCGGCGACCGCACCTGGACACTGGTGTTCGTCCGCGACCTGCGCCACCCGCCCGCCCTGGTGTGGGCCGCGCTCACCGAGCCCGAGCAGCTCGACGAGTGGGCGCCGTTCGTGGCCGACCGCGACCTCGGGTCTCCCGGGGACGCCACGCTCACCATGGTCGACGGCGACGTCCGTGAGGACCTGCCCGCCACCGTCATCCGGGCCGAGCCGCCCCGCCTGCTGGAGTACACCTGGGGGGAGGACCGGCTGCGCTGGGAGCTGGAGCCCACCCCGGGCGGGACCCGGCTGACCCTGCGCCATGTCGCGACCGACCCCGACCTGATCCCGAAGGTGGCGGCCGGCTGGCACCTGTGCCTCGTGGTGGCCGAGCGCCTGCTCGACGGCGAGCCCATCGGCCCGATCCGGGGGCAGGACGCCATGAACTACGGCTGGGAGGACCTCCACGATGCCTATGCCAAGCGGCTGACGGACCAGTAGCCGGGCGAAATCCCGTAATCTCCACCCGACGCCCGTGTTCCGCCGGAGGTGGGCCTACACCTGTTCGACTACAGCGTCCTGCTCGGCGACCTGGTCGAGCTGGTCAGCGACCAGGCCGCCGCCTGGAAGCGAGCCACCCGCCACTGACCGGTTCTGTCAGCGCTCACGGCGGTCGTCACGGTGAGCACTGACAGAAGGGGCTAGCCCGGCAGGCCGGCCATGACCTGGCCGGCCAGCGGGGCGGCGACCTGGCCGCCGACGCCGCCGTTCTCCACCAGGACGGCCACGGCCAGGTCGCCCCGGATGCCGATGAACCACGCGTGGGTCGGGGGCGGATCGCCCCCGCCGAACTCGGCCGTGCCGGTCTTGCCGGCGATGTCGGCCCCCGGCACGGCGGCGGCGGTGCCGCTGCCCTCGCGCACGACCCGGCGCATCAGGTCGTGGATGATGTCGGGCGCGCCGTCCGCCAGCCGGGTGGCCGGGGGCGGGGCGGGCTGGTCCTCGTCGGTCGGCGGGTCGCGCAGCAGGACCGGCGGCTCCCAGGTGCCGTCGATGATCGTGCCCGCCACCGTGGCCATCTGCAGCGGGCTGGCGGTCACCTCGCCCTGGCCGATGGCCTCGGCGGCGTGCTCGGTGGCGTCGGCCGGGGCCGGGAAGCTGCCGCCCGTGGTGTCCAGGCCCACCGTGTAGTCGGCGTTGAACCCGAAGCTCTCCGCCGCGGCACGCATCGCGTCGTCGGGCACGTCGGCCGCGGCCGAGATGAAGGCGGTGTTGCACGACTGGGCGAACGCGGTGCCGAACGGCACGGTGCCCAGGCTGGAGTCCTCGAAGTTGGAGAACACCCGGCCGCCGGCGTTGAACGTGGGCGTGCACTCGACGGGCGTGTCCGGCGTGACGCCCGTCCCCAGCAGCGCGGCGGTGGTCACCACCTTGAACGTCGAGCCCGGCGGGTAGGCCCCGGCCAGCGCCCGGTTGAACTCGCCGATCGGGCGGGACGCCACCGCCCGCACGTTGGAGTGGGAGTCCACCACCACGACCGCGGTGGGCCGGGTGGTGTCGCCCAGCGCCACCTCCACCGCGGCCTGCACCGCGGGGTCGAGCGTGGTCTTCACCGGCTCCGGGTCGCGGCCGGCGATGTGGTCGATCACCTCCACCTGGTCGCCGGCCGCCACCGTCATGATGTCGCCCGACGGCGTGCCCGCCAGCTGGGTCTCGAAGCGGGCCTCCAGCCCGGTCAGCCCCACCCGGTCGCCCGCCTGGTACGGCTCGCCCAGCTCGTCCAGGCGCTCGGCGGTGATGTCGCCGTAGCTGCCGAGCACGTGGGTGGCGAACTCGGCGGTGGGACCGCCCCGCAGGAACGTGTCCCGGAAGCGCGTGCCGGGCAGCGGGTAGATGACCGGAGCCACCTGGTCGTAGAGGGTCTTGTCGATGGTGGTGATGGTGACGAAGTGGTCGGGCTCGACCCCGGGGGCGTTGAGCGCCTCGTCGATGGCCGCCGGATCGATGCCGAGCGCCTGCTGGAACGCGGCCTTGACCTGGTTGAGGTCGACGATGGCCCTCGGTTCCAGGCCGACGATGCGGGCGGCCCGCCCGATGGCCATGGGCTGGTCGTTGGCGTCGAGGATCGGGGCCCGCTCGGGGACCACCCGGGTGCGCTCCAGGTGCTCGCCCTGGCCCAGCTCCGGGTGGATGGCGTCGGGAGCCCAGTCCACCAGCCACGTCGTCGCCGTCCTCCCGGTGGAGGGCCAGGGTGCCGTCGTAGTTCCACTCGCCGAGGCCGGTGAGCTGGAGGGTGGCGTGGTAGCGGGCCACCGCGGAGTCGCCTCCGGCATCCACCGAGTCGAGGTCGTAGGAGGCGTCGGTGACCTGCAGGTTGTCCACCATGGCCTGGTGGTCGTCGGCGAAGCTCGCGGGCGGGTCGATGACCCGGGCGGCCATGGCGTCCCAGTCGCCCTCCTCCCAGGCGGCCAGGTAGGCCCGGGCGTCGGGGGCCGGGTCGGACGGGTCCTCCCGCATGAGGGCGAAGATGCCGTACACGCCGGCCCCGAGCAGCAACACGCCGACCAGCAAGGCGAGGCGGGAGCGACTCGACATCGGGGGCACGTTAGTGCCGGGCCCGGCGTCGCAGGCGAGCGGGAGCGGCCAGCACGGCCGCCAGGACCAGGCGCCGGGGCCGGCGAGCCACAGCGGACGCGAGAGCCACCACGCGGCGGTCGGGTCCTCGGCCAGGGGCAGGCCCGCCCGCTCGTACAGCCACAGGAAGGCGACCAGGGCGGTCATGTGCCAGCAGAACACCGGCATGGCGAGGCCGTTGGCCACCACCACCGCCCGCCAGGGCCGGCGCCGGGCCAGCCAGCGCTCCAGCGCCGGGCGGGCCAGCAGCACCAGGCCCAGCTGGAAGGCCGCCAGCGCCGCGACGCAGGCCGTGGTGGGGCGGAGGTTCCCCGCCTCGCCCCGGGTCGCCACCATCGAGTGCGAATAGGGGCCCGCCGTCGTCAGCGCCACCAGCGCCGCCAGCCCGCCGGCCGCCACGGCCGCGGCCCGGGCCCGGCCGCCGGCCACCAGCGAGCCGTCCCGCCAGAAGTAGCCCAGCTGGTGGCACCAGAGCCACACCAGCCCCGAGCCCACCAGCGCAGGCAGGGGACCGCCGAGGTCGGTGCCGAGCCGCAGGGCGTCGGCGGCCAGGATCCCGGCGCCCAGGCCCACCAGCACCCGGCCCCGGTGGGCGGCGTGCAGCCGGGCGGTCACGGGCACGGCCAGGATCACCAGCGCGTACACGCCGAGGAACCACAGCGGGACGAACACCACCCGGCCCCACTGGACCACGCCGGCGCCCCCGCCGGCCTGCAGCGCCAGGTCGAAGGCCACCCAGCACGCCAGCCAGGGGACCAGGGGGCGGGTCAGGCGGGCCAGCCGGGACCGGACGAAGGGGGCGGCGCCGGTCCCGTCCCGCACCGCGGCCTGCCAGCCGGCCAGGTTGGCGTAGCCGCCCACGAAGAAGAACACGGGCATGACCTGGAGCACCCAGGTCGCGGCCCACAGGCCGGGCACGTCGGCGATGGGGTTGGGCATGACCAGGCGGCCGTCGTGCCAGTGGGTGATGGAGAAGGTCCAGTGCCAGGCCACGACGACGCAGATGCTGACCGCCCGCATCAGGTCGACGACCCGGTCGCGGGAGGCGGGCGTGGCGTCGACGAGGGCGTCGACGTCGGAGTCGACGTGCTGGGGGAAGCGCTCATGTCCCGGCACGATCGGTCAGCGCGGGGCCGGCCACGATCCCGGGAACCCCCCACCGGGGCTCGGGGGACCCCCTGGACGACTCCCGGTTCGGCCTCAGCCTCCCGCGCGGCGCGGTTCACGTCGCCGTGGCGAGCTCGCTCATCCGGCCCGCCCGGCCGCCTTGCCGGCGCGGCCGTAGCTCAGCGACGGCTGCGGGGGAGGCGGGCCGCGGTGCCCTTGGCCGCGGGATCGAGGTCCGCCAGGTGGAACAGGGCGTCGCCGCGGTGGACCAGCGGGTGCTGGGTGTGGCCGATGACCACCCCGGTGATGGGGGCCTTCATGGTGGCCCGGGCCCCGCCGACGGCGTCGGCGATGATCCCCAGCACCTCGCCCTGCTCCACGCGCTGGCCCGAGCGCACCGACGAGCGCAGGATGCCGGTCCGCCTCGCCCGCACCCAGGTGGTGTGGCGCACGAAGCTGGTCCGCCCCCGGGCGGGGACCGGCTCGGACGGGCGCATGCCGAGGTGCGCCAGCACCCGCATCACGCCCGCGGTGCCCGCCTCGATCACGTCGTCGTTGAAGCGGTGGGCCTCGCCGCCCTCGTACACGATGACGGGGATGCCCCGGCGCTGGCACGCCTCCCGCATCGAGCCGTCCCGCAGCGGCGAGTGGATGCTGATGGGGGCGCCGAACGCCTCCGCCATGGCCCGGGTGGCCTCGTCCTCCAGGTTGCCCCGGATCTGGGGCAGGTTGTAGCGGTGGTCGCTGCCGGTGTGCAGGTCGATGCCCATGTCGCACGCCGCCACCACGTTGGTCATGAACAGGTGCGCCAGCCGCGACCCCAGCGACCCGTTGGCCGAGCCGGGGAACGAGCGGTTGAGGTCGCGCCGGTCGGGCAGGTAGCGGGTCTCGCCCAGCGCCCCGAACACGTTGACGATGGGCGCCGCCACCAGCGTGCCGGCCAGCTGGCGGGGCCGGACCGCGTCGAGCACCCGGCGGATGATCTCCAGCCCGTTGAGCTCGTCGCCGTGGATCATGGCCGACACCCACAGCCGGGGGCCGGGCCGCTGGCCGTGCACCACCACGATGGGCAGGGTGAGCGAGGTGGCGGTGGGCAGGCGCGACACCTGCACCTCGACCAGCTCGCGCTTGCCCGGGCGCGATGGTCGCGCCCGCGATGGTGACCGGCTCGTTGCGGGGAGCGCGGGCCCGGGGCATCCCTAGCCCCGCGTGCGGGTCCGCCGGGGCCGGGCCGCGTGGCTCTTCTCGATCCACTCGATGATGCGGCGGGCGACGTCCACGCCCGAGGTGGCCTCGATGCCCTCCAGCCCCGGCGAGCTGTTCACCTCCAGCACCAGCGGCCCGTGCTTGGAGCGGACCAGGTCGACGCCGCACACGTTGAGCCCCATGGTGCGGGCGGCCCGCACCGCCACGGCCCGCTCCTCGGGCGTCAGGCGGATCCGCTCGGCGGTGCCGCCCCGGTGCAGGTTGGAGCGGAACTCGCCGGGCGCGGACTGGCGCCGCATGGAGGCCACGACCCGGTTGCCGACCACGAAGGCCCGGATGTCGGCGCCGCCCGCCTCCCTGATGTACTCCTGGACCAGGATGTTGGCGTCGAGCTGGCGGAAGGCGGCGATGACCGACTCGGCCGCCTTGCGGGTCTCGGCCAGCACCATGCCCATCCCCTGGGTGCCCTCGGTGAGCTTCACGACCACCGGCGGGCCGCCCACGGTGTCGAGCAGGCCGTCGATGTCCTTGGTGGAGTGGGCGAAGCCGGTCACCGGCAGGCCGATGCCGTTGCGGGCCAGCAGCTGGAGGGCCCGCAGCTTGTCACGGCCCCGGCTGATGGCCTGGGACTCGTTGGCCGTGAACGTGCCCATCATCTCGAACTGGCGGACCACCGCGGTGCCGTAGAACGTGTGCGACGCCCCGATGCGGGGGATGACCGCGTCCACGTCGGTGAGCTCGACCCCCTGGAGCATCACCGAGGGCCGGTGGGACGTGATGTTCATGTAGCACCGCAGGTAGTCGATCACCCTGACGCTGTGACCGCGGCTCTCGGCCGCCTGTCGCAGCCGGGAGGTCGAGTACAGGTTCGCGTTGCGCGAGAGGATGGCCAGCTTCATGGAGGGTCACGAGAGGTCAGACGGTCGCGGCGTCGAGATCCACCTGCGACGAGGGGGCGACTGTACTGCCCCCGCACAGGAAGGAACGTGCCGGATCGATGACGAACCGGCGCCCGACCGCCTGGCGCCCCAGCAGCATGCGGAACCCCATCTCGTCGCGCCGGGTGAGCGTGAGCTCGATGCGGAACCGCCGGTCACCCACCACCACCGGGGTGCGGATGACGGGCCGTGACTCCAGCGCCCCATTGCTCGACCGCACCGAGCGGACGGCCAGCAGGGGAGCCTCGGCCTCGACCGTGATGGTGGTGTCCCGCTGCTGGGGATGGAGCACGAAGCGCACCCGGGGACCCCGGGTGCCCTCGACGATCTCGATGTCCCAGGCATGCAGCGTGGACGACCGGGCACCGCTGTCGATCTTGGCCTTGGTGGCCCCGACCCCCAGCAGCGGCAGGCTGACCCACTCGCGCCAGCCGATGGATGTCACACCCATGGCCCACGACGCTACCGGCGCAACACCCCTGAGTCGCACCATCCCCCCTCCGGGTGCCCTGCCCCCGCCGTTCCGTGACCACCCCGACATACCCCCGCGGCGCCCGGTGATGCGGCTTTCGGCCCCCGAGGCACGAGGCAATAGGGGTCGCTCCCCGGCGCACGAGGCAATCGCGGTCGGCCCCCGACCCCTATTGCCTCGTGACGGCCGCCGTGATCCCTATTGCCTCGCCTGCCGGCGCGTCGCCGGCGGTCGGATGGCAGGCTGGTGCGGTGCACGCCCGCCCGCCCCGCTGGACCGTCCCGGTGTGGGGGCCGCGGGTGCGGATCAGTGTGGGCCTGCTGGCCTGGCTGCCGGTCACGGCGGCGCTGGTCCCGGCCACGGGCGGGTGGCGGGGCGTGGTGCCGCTGGCGTTCCTGGTGGCGGTGTTGGTGTCCACCGGCGGTGCACGAGGGCGCCCACGCCTGGGCGGCCCACAACCTCGGCTACGAGGTGGGCTGGGTGGTGCTAGGGGCGCTGGTGGGCATGACCGCCTACCTGGGCCGCGACGACCGGCCGCTGGAACGGGCCGCGGTCGCCCTGGCCGGTCCGGCCGCCAGCTCGGCCCTGATCCTGGCGCTGCTGGCCGTCCACGGGGCGGTCCCGGAGGGCGCGCCGGGCCAGGTGGTGGTGGACGCCGTTCTGGTGCTCAACGGGGTGGCGCTGCTCCTCGACCTGGTGCCGGTGGGCCGCACCGACGGCGCCCTGTGCCTGCGCTGGCTGGTCCACCACGCCCGCTTGGGGCGGGCCGGGGAGCAGCCCCTACGCTGAGGCGATGTTCCTCGGCGAGGACCTGCTGGCCTACCTGGTGCTGGCGCTGGGCGCGGCCATGGCGCTCGGCAGCCTCGCGGCGCTGGTCCGCCCGCCCGAGGCGCCCAAGGAGGGCGAGCTGGCCCGCGCCCCGCTGGCCCGCAGCGTGGTCATGATCGCCCTCGGCACGCTGGCCGCGGTGTGGGCGCTGGCCAGCCTCCTGGCCGGTTAGGCGGGCACCCGCTCCAGCTTGAGGCCGAGGGACTCCAGCGTCTCGAACGGCAGGTGGTAGCCCCGCTCCAGGTGGTGGATGCCGTGCAGCGTGGAGGGCCCGTCGGCCACCGCCGCGGCGATCACCGACGAGAACCCGGCCCGCACGTCGGGGATCGTCACGTCGGCCCCCCGCAGCTTGGACACGCCCCGCACCACCGCCGAGTGCAGCGCGTTGGTGTCGTGGAAGCGACACGCCGGCCCGCCCAGGCAGGTGTCGAACAGCTCGATCTCGCAGCCCATCACGGTGAGGGCGTCGACGTAGCCCAGCCGGTCCTCGTACACCGTCTCGTGGATGACCGACATGCCCTCGGCCTGGGTCATCAACACGATGAGGGGCGGCTGCCAGTCGGTCATGAACCCGGGATGGGTGTCGGTCTGCACCGCCGAGGGCCGCAGCCCGCCCTCGGCGCTGGCCGAGATGTACTGGTCGGTGATCGAGAAGCGGGCGCCCATCTTCTGCAGCGTGTCGATGGCGGTGACCAGGCGGTCCTGGGCGCAGCCGCCCACCCGGACCTGCCCGCCGGTCATGAGCCCCGCCACCAGGTAGGAGAAGGCCTCCAGCCGGTCGCCCTGGAGCCGGGCCCGGGCGCCGCGCAGCTCGTCGACGCCCTCGATGACGATGCGCCGGTCGGGCTTGAACCCGATGCGGGCCCCCATGCGCTGGAGGAACAGCGCCAGCTCGGTGACCTCGGGCTCCAGCGCGGCGTTGCGGAGCACCGTGCGCCCTTCGGCCAGCACCGCGGTCAGCAGCACGCTCTCGGTGGCGCCCACGCTGGGGTAGGGCAGAGTGATCGGCGCGCCCCGCAGCCTGGCTGGCCCGGGCGCTGATCCCGTCCGGCGTGACCTCGACCTCGGCCCCCATGGCCTCCAGCGCGCCGATGTGGAAGTCGACCGGGCGCTGGCCGATCCGGTCGCCGCCCACCAGGGGGACGAACGCCTCGTGGTTGCGGGCCAGCAGCGGGCCCAGCAGCAGGATGGGGATGCGGTTGAGCCCGGTGAACTCGAGCGGGACCTTGGCGCCCGGGCTGGCCACGGGGTGGATGGTGATGGCGTCGCCGTCGATCTCGACCCCGACGCCCAGCGAGGTGAGGATGTCGGCGGTGATGCCCACGTCGCCCACCGCGGGAGCGTTGGTGATGGTGCTGGGCTCGGTGCCGAGCATGGCGGCCACCATGTGCTTGGTCACCGCGTTCTTGGACCCGCTGACGTTGACCTGCCCGACCAGGGGACCGTTCGGGCGGATGTGCCAGGCTTCGGCCACAGGCTCGACCATGGCGTCCGAGGGTAGCGGGGTGGCGTGGGACGCCCGGACACGCCCCCACGCGCCACGGGGTGGCCGGGCTCAGGCGAGCCGGCCACCCCGCAGCCATGAGGGGATGGTCACCGTCCGCGTCCCCAGTGCCGAGGCGGTGCCTGCGGCCGGGGGCGTGGTTTCGCCCGGTAGCGCAGGTCGCGGTAGCGATCTGCGATCAGCACGGGCGCGGAGATCTCGTGATGCAACATGTGAAGTCCTTGGGTCCGAAGGGGAAACGCGAGAAACCGAGAACGCAGTCGGTTCCGGTGCCGGCGCTCAGACCTGGGGACTACGAGGCGCGCGACGGCTTACGGAGCTGAGTTCCCGAAGTGTGGTCATCGTCGGCACCTCCTCTGTCGCAGTCACGTGCGGTACGAGGGTCAGGCTCGCGTCCGGCGGCGGTCTGGCGCCAGCGAATTAACGTCACCCGGCGTGGAGGACGCCACCATGCGCCGGCGCCTGGGCGAGGCCCGCGTCGGGCGGCTGGCCACGGTCACGCCCGCGGGCCGGCCCCACCTGGTGCCGTGCTGCTTCGCGCTGGAGGGCGACGTGATCCTCTCCGCGGTGGACGCCAAGCCCAAGTCGACGCTGGCCCTGCGCCGGCTCGACAACCTGCGCGCCCATCCGCAGGCCTCGCTGCTGGTCGACCACTACGCCGAGGACTGGGACACGCTGTGGTGGGTGCGGGCCGACGGCACGGCCCGGGTCCTGGAGACGGGGGAGGAGCGCGAGCGGGCGCTCGACGTCCTGGCGGCCAAGTACGAGCAGTACCGGCGCCGCCGCCCGCCCGGGGCGGTGGTGGCGATCCGGGTCACGTCCTGGCGCGCGTGGCCCTGAGGCTCACACGTCGGCCAGCAGCGGCACCAGCGGGGCGCACACCTGCTCGATCCAGGTGTCGGCCCGGCCGGTCGGGGGCATGACCATGACCTCGCTGATGCCGAGAGCGGCGTACTCGGCCATCTCGGTGAGGAAGGCGTCGCTGTCGCCTGTGGCGAGGGTGGGCATCACGTTGAGGATCGTCTTGCGGATCTCGGCCTCGTCGCGGCCCACGTCGTCGCAGTGGGCCCGTAGCACGTCGAGCTTGTGGGCCACGTCGGCCGGCGAGGTGGCGAACAGGTTGCAGGCGTCGGCGTACTGGGCCACCAGGCGCAGCGTCTTCTTCTCGCCGCCACCGCCGATGAGGATGGGCGGGTGCGGCCGGGACAGCGGCGCCGGCGAGCACAGAGTCTCGGCCAGTTGGTAGTGCCGGCCCCGGAAGGCACCGGTGTCGGCGGGGTCCCACATCTGCAGGCACACCTGGAGCGCCTCCTCCAGGCGCTCGAAGCGTTCGGACATCGGCGGGAAGGGCACGCCCAGCCCCAGGTGCTCGCGCTCGTACCACGCGGCCCCGATGCCCAGCTCCGCCCGGCCGCCGGAGAGGACGTCGAGGGTGGCGACGATCTTGGCCAGGAGACCCGGCTGGCGGTAGCTCACCCCGGTGACCAGCAGGTGCAGGCGCACGGTCGAGGTGTTGGCGGCCAGGAAGCCGAGGCTGGTGTACCCCTCCAGCATGGGATCCTCGGCGGGGAACATGGCGTCCATCTGGAAGTAGTGGTCCATGAGGCTGAGCGTTGCGACGCCGGCAGCCTCCGCGGCCTGCCCGGCCCTCGCCAGCGTGGGCCCTATCTCATCGGTGTCCTGATCGGTGAACTGACGACGTGGATGCCGAGCTGCATGGCGACCTCCTGTCGCGGGGACGCTAACCGCCCGGGCCCGGGCCGCGGTAGCGTCCGCAGATGCGCGTGGCGGGCCTGCTGGCCGTCGCTCTGGCCTCGGTCGTGCTCCTGCCGGCGTGCTCTCCCCCGGATGTCACAGGCATCACGCTCACCGACGAGCGTGTGCCCGCGGTGGACAACTGCGGCGCCTTCATCACCCGGGTGGAGGCGGTGGACGCTGCGGGCCACCGACCCGTCTGGTCCGCCCACGTCACGGCCGAAGGGTTGGACGACCACGGCGGTGCCGCCCCGGTCGAGCTGGGCCGCCTCCCCGACGACGACTGGGTCGAGGACCGACCGCTCGCCCTCGACCCCCGCCCCGCCACCTGGCTGTTCACGGTCGAGACCGACACCGGCGAGCACGACACGATCCGGGTCGCGGACGACGCCCTGGAGCCCGGGATGGTCTACCGCCCCGGCCACGACCCCGTCTCCCAGGACGAGTTCCTCGACGGCACGTGCCTGGGCCCCGGGGCCTGGCTGAGCGGGGTCGCCCCCCTTGTCGCGGGCGGCGCGAGCCTCGCCTTCGCCTCCGTCATGGGCCGCCACCTGCTCCGCCGCAAGGCCGCCCGCGCGGCCCCGCCGGGAGGCCCGCCGGCCGCACCCGCCTGATCCGCTCACGGCCGCGGCCGCCGCCTGGGCCGCGGCGTGCTCCGCCGCCTGCACGTGCACCGGGCAGGCAAGGGCGGCCTGCTGGCCGCAGTGGTCGAAGTGCAGGTGGGACAGGACGACCGCGGCGACCTCCCGCGGGTCCACCCCGACGGCGGCCAGCAACATCCGCTCGACGCCCGGCAGCTGGGCGAGCGACATCGCCCCGACACCAGGTCGTGGTTGTATCCGCTCATGCCGATCCAGAAGATTGCCCACAACCCCACCGACGGCGTCTACGCACCGGTCGCCGCCTACGCCCATGCGCTCGAGGTCCGTGATGCGGCGCGCCTGCTGTTCGTGTCCGGGACCATCGGCCTCGACCCCGAGGGCGTGGCGCCGTCGTTAGTCTCGCCGGGTGACGACGGAGCTCGACCTCAACTTGGACGACGGCCGCACGCTCCACGTGTACGACACCGGGACCGGCCCCGCCGGCCCACGCCTGGCCGTCTTCTGGCACCACGGGACGCCCAACCTCGGCCCGCCGCCCGCGCCCCTGTTCGCGACGTCCGACCGGCTCGGGATCCGCTGGGTGTCCTACGACCGGCCCGGGTACGGCGGCTCCACGCCCGACCTGGGGCGCAGCGTGGGCTCGGCCGCCGTCCTCGTGGCGGCGGTGGCCGACGCGCTCGGCATCGACCGCTTCGCGGTCATGGGGCATTCGGGGGGCGGCCCGCACGCCCTGGCCTGCGGGGCGCTGCTCCCGGGGCGGGCGGAGGCGGTGGTGGGCGTGGCCGGGATGGCGCCCTTCGACGCCGACGGCCTGGATTGGTTCGCGGGCATGACCCCGTCGGGGGTGGCGTCCCTCCGTGCCGCCGCCGGGGGCCGCGCCGCCAAGGAGCGTCACGAGGCGTCGGACGCCGAGTACGACCCCGAGTTCACGTCGGCCGACCTGGCCGCATTCGCGGGGGAGTGGTCCTGGTTCGGCTCGGTGGTCGGCCCGGCGGTGGCCGCCGGGCCGGGCGGGCTGATCGACGACGACCTGGCCTACGTCAGCCCGTGGGGCTTCGATCCCGGGGAGGTGGCGGCGCCGGTCCTGCTCCTGCACGGCGGGCGGGACCGGGTGGTGCCCAGCTCGCACGGCGAGTGGCTGGCCCGGCGCTGCCCGTCGGCCGAGCTGCGGCTGTCACCCGGCGAGGGCCACATCTCGATCCTCGGGTCGGCCCCCGACGCCCTGGCGTGGCTGCGGGAGCGGGCCGGGTAGCCTCCGCCGGGCCCGGGCGGGACCGGGCAAGATGGGCCCATGCAGCAAGCGCAGCGGACGGTCGTCGTGGTGGCCACGGGCGTCGCCCTGGCCGTCGCGGCGGTGACGGTCAACCGGCTCCTGGCCGATACGGCAGGCGGCTGGTTCGTCTATGCGCCTGACACGGGGCCGATCTTCCCCGACCGCGACGGCGTCGTGTGGCGTGAGGCCGCGGTCTGGCTGGTAGCCATCGCCGTGTGGTCGGGCCTCGCGCTGTGGCTCTACCGCCGGCCGCCCACGACGGGGTAGGGCCCGCGGCCCCGTCGACGGCTGCGCCGCGTAGCGTGCGCCGCCGTGCGCCTGTCGAGGATGCTGCTGGTCCTGGCCCTGCTCGGTGGCTGCCACACGGGCGGCGATCGCCCGCCCCGGCTGACCCGGCAGGAGTTGGCGACGACCGGCGACACCTGCCCCGTCGACCTCGCCGCGGCCGTCGCCGTCGCCGGGCTGGAGCCGGCCCCGGGCGGCGTGGAGGTCGAGGCCGCCCAGTCCACGGGCAACGCGGGAGCGGACGCCTCGGCGCTCGACCGCGCCTCCGGCGTCGAGGTCCGGTGCCGCCAGGACCTCGACGAAGGCTCGGTGACCGTGACGATCCTGGCCACCGAGCAGCCCGAAGCCTTCAGTCTGGTCCTGCCCATGCTGCTTCGCAGCGTTGACCTGAACGACGACGAGCTGGACGACCTGGCGGAACAGGCCCACGTCACCCCCGAGGGCCACCTGGTCGACCTGGGCGACGACGCCCGCGCCGCCGTCGCCCGCATCGACGTCGAGGGCGCCGAGTCCGGCGTCCTCTACGTGGAGTCCGGCTCCGTCGCCCCGTCCCAGCTGCGCCGCATCGCCGACCGGCTCCTCGACGACACGTAGTCGCGGCGCCCTCAAGAAGCTGGCCGGTCTCGCCGACATCATCCGCGCCAGACCAGGCGGTGACTGAGCGCGGTCAGCGCCAGGCCCGTGCCGGCGGCGGCGAGCCCCAGCACCGTGCTGACCGCGGCATGGGAGAGGGCGTCGAGGCTCGTGCCCTCCTCGACCAGGCGGACGGTCTCGAGGGCGAACGTCGAGAAGGTGGTGTAGGCCCCGAGGAACCCGGTGCCCACCACGGTGCGGACACCGGGTCCAGGGCGTGGTGCAGGCTCACGCCGACCAGCAGGCCCAGGGCGAGCGAGCCGCTGACGTTGACCACGAGGGTGCCGAGCGGGCGCCGGCCGCCGGTCCGGTGCTGGACGGCGAGGTCGACGACGTACCGGCACACCGCCCCGCGAAGGCGGCCACGGCCACGAGGACGACCGTCACCTCCGGCGTCCGGGCGCCGCGGCCGGCCACCGGCGAGCCGACCCGATGCCGGCGGCGTGGCCGCCAGCCCGGCCACCAGGCTCACCGCCACGTAGGCGGCGGCGACCCCGGCCCGGTGATGACGCACCAGCAGGGCCGCCTCCGTCATGAACGTGGACCAGGTCGTGTAGCCGCCGCACACGCCGGCGCCGACGAAGGGCCGCACGTAGCGGGTCGGCGGCCACCGCTCGACGACCAGCGTGACCACCACCCCGAGCACCAGCGACCCCGACACGTTGATCCACAGCGTCGACCAGGGGAAGGTCCCGGCCCGGACCGGCCAGGCGCCGGCGACGGCGTAGCGGGCCAGGGCGCCGATCGCACCACCGGCCCCCACGGCTATCCCGACCCCCAACCGGGGTCGCACCGGCCGGGGACGGGCGGTTCCGACGGCGGGCGCGCTCTCGATCGTCATCGGTTCCCCAGGTGCCGCCGCATCGTCCGGACGAGCGTACATATACGCGGCGCCGACGCCGCCGTACCCTCACACCATGGCCAAACGCACCAAGAGCGCGAAAGTGGCCGCCGCACGCGACCGCATGCCGAAGAAACCGTATGAACGCGAGCTGTTCCGGCTCCAGGCCGAGATGGTCAAGGCCCAGGAGTGGGTGAGGGCCGAGGGCCAGCGCATGGTCGTGGTGTTCGAGGGGCGTGATGCCGCCGGCAAAGGCAGCACCATCAAGCGGGTGACCCAGTACCTGAACCCTCGGGTCGCCCGCATCGCGGCACTCCCCGCCCCGACCGAGCGGGAGCGCACCCAGTGGTACTTCCAGCGCTACATCTCCCAGCTGCCCGCGGCGGGCGAGATCACGCTGTTCGACCGGTCCTGGTACAACCGGGCGGGGGTCGAGCGGGTCATGGGCTTCTGCAGCGCGGATGAGTACCACCGCTTCCTGCACCAGTGCCCGATCTTCGAACGGATGCTCGTCGAGGACGGCGTGATCCTGCGGAAGTACTGGTTCTCGGTGAGCGACTCCGAACAGGAGGCACGCTTCCGGTCCCGGCTGGAGGACCCGATGCGCCAGTGGAAGCTGTCGCCGATGGATCTCGAGTCGATCAGCCGGTGGGAGGACTACTCCCGCGCCAAGGACCAGATGATGGTCCACACCGACATCCCCGAGGCCCCGTGGCACGTCGTGGAGAGCGACGACAAGCGCCGCGCCGGATCAACATGCTCGCCCACCTGCTCAGCACCATCGACTACCACGAGGTCACCCGCCGGCCGCTCAAGCTGCCGAAGCGCCCCGCGTCGAGGGGCTACGAGCGGCCACCACGCGACACCCAGGCCTACGTGCCGGACCACGCCGCCTCGGTCCTGTAGCTGATCCGGCGACACGGTTGCGTGATCGGGCACGATCGCGGCATGGAACGCCCCGCGATGCGACTGTCCGGCCCGTGCGTCGAGGCACCCGACGTGCCCGCCCTGGTCCGCTTCTACGAGCGGTTCCTCGGCTGGGAGGTCGAGGAGCTGGTCGGCCCCCGTGACGACCGCCCGCCGGGGTGGGGGTGGGGGCGGTTGCGTCCTGCCGACAAGGCGCCCGGCCAGAAGCTCGAGGTGCAGTGGCAGGAGCACTACCAGCAGCCGGTGTGGCCGGGCGAAGCGGGCCGACCGTCCATGCAGTGGCACCTCGACTGGTGGGTGGAGGATCTGGAGGCCGGCGTGGCGTGGGCGATCGACTGCGGTGCCGTGGAGGCGTCGCCCCAGCCGGCCGACCGCAACCTGTCCCGTCTCCGGATCATGCTGGACCCGGCCGGACACCCCTTCTGCCTCTGGACCTAGCCGCACCCGCCCGGGTGATGACAGGCTCGACCAGGTGAGCTCCCCGCGGACTGACGACCTGGCGGCATGGGACAACGTTGCGAGCGAGTACGCCGAGCAACCGGGGGTCGACTGGTTCGACGGGTTCATCGACCGGCACCTCGGCGACGTCGCCGGCAAGCGCATCCTTGATCTCGGGTGTGGCCACGGCTGGTTCACGAACGAGCTCCACGCCCGGGGGGCCGACGTCGTCGGTGTCGACGGCAGCGATCGCCTCCTCGACATCGCCCGCAGCCGGTATCCACACGCCCACTTCGAGCTCGCCGATCTTCGCGACGGCTACGAGGGTGACTTCGATGCGGTCGTGGCGCTGATGGTGCTCATGGACATCCCGGACCTGTCCTCGGTGCGGGTGCGCGTGCGTTCCGGTGGCGTCCTGGTGGCGACCATCCTCCACCCGGCGTTCTTCAAGCAGAGGACGGTCGACGACGGTGATAGCGGGTACCGCGAGGTCCGCGGCTACCTCGACGATGAGGCCTGGTGGCTCGACGGGTTCGGAGGGCACTGGCACTACCACCGGCCGTTGAGCGCATATGTGAGCTGGGTCGCAGCCTGCGGGCTCGGGTTGGTCGAGCTGTTCGAGCCTGAGCCGGCCGTCTACGAGGGGTGGCGGCGGAAGATCCCCACGAGGCTCGGCCTCGCCGCCCGCCCGATCGACATGCCGTAGCCACGCCGCCCGCGACGGTCTCCAGCGACATGACCTCAGCGACCGGTGGGCCTTGGACCGACCAACGTCGTCGCTCACGGTCGCCCGGCGTGTGGCACGGCCACCGGTTGGGTCAGCACGATGCCGTCCGAGGCGCGGCCGCCGGTGTAGTCGTTGGCCACGATGTAGAGGGTGCGGCCGTCATCGCCGCCGAGCATGCAGGCGAAGCAACCACGGTCGGCAACGATCGTGTCCAGCACCTCGCCGCCCTCGGCGACGCGCGTGCAACGCCGTCCAGGAACGCTGGCGTACCAGATCGCCCCGTCGACGTCCGCGCAGATGCCGTCCGGGGCAGACTCCGGTCCGAGGTCGGCCCAGACCCGCCGGTCGACCAGCTCACCGGAGTCGGTGATCGTCCAGGCGGTCAGCCGGTCCGCGTGCGACTCGGCGACCACGAGCGTGTCCTCGCCGAGGACGAGCATCCCGTTCGGGAACCACACGTCGTCGGCGACCTGGCGGCTGCTCCCATCGGGCAGCACCACGGTCACGCTCCCCGGCTTCCGTTCCTCCCACGGCGTCGAGCCGGGCATGTCCACCCACACCCGGCCCGCGGCATCGACGACGATCTCATTGAAGGGCTGGCCCGTCGCGCCGTACGGCTCCAGGTCCGGGCCCGCCACCACCCCGGCGGGCGTGGTGGCGACGAGCCGGCCGTCGGGCAGCCAGTCGATCGAGAACGGCAGCCCCTCCACCCGCGCCACGACCTCGCGGCTCCCGTCGGCGTCGAACGCCAGCACCTCGCCGGCCAGCCAATCGCACATCCAGAACCGGCCGTCGTGCCACCGCGGTGACTCGCCCATCTGGATGCCGGTCGCAAACACATCAGCCATGCCGGAAGAGACCTCCGCCGCCGCCACTTCTCATCGGTCACCGCATACCCTGCGGCCGTGCCCGTGGGGTGGTGTAAGTCCCGTCGCGTGTGTGTGAGCTCTGCGTGGGTCGGGTTGGGTTGTTCAGGAGGCGAGTCTTGGCAGGCATGACCTCGGTGGGCTCGGTGATGTGGGGGTGGGTTCGTAGAGGCGGCCATGGTGCTTCGGCGAGGTAGCGGCGTTCGGCGACTTGCCATTCGTCGTGGGTCTCGGCGACGACGGCGGTGACGAGGCGGAGGACGGCGGCGTCGTTGGGGAAGATCCCGACGACGGGTGCGGCGCTTGATCTCGGCGTTGAGGCGCTCGAGGGGGTTCGTCGACCAGATCTTGCGCCAGTGGGCTTCGGGGAAGCGTCGAGAACGCGAGGACGTCGTCGCGGGCGGCGTCGAAGATCTTGGCGGCGTCGGCGAACTGGCGTTCGAGCATGGTGACCATCTCGTCGAACTGGTGGTGGACCCGCTGGGCGTCGGGTTGGGCGTAGATCGTTCGCATGGCGGCGGCGACCATGTCCGGCGGAGGCCTTGGGGACCTTGGCGAGGACGTTGCGGGCGAGGTGGACCTTGCAGCGTTGCCAGGTGGCGCCCTGCATGACGACCCCGATCGCTTCGCGGAGACCGGTGTGGGCGTCGGAGATCACCAGCTGCACGCCGTGGAGCTTGCGAGCCTTGAGCGAACGCAGGAACGAGATCCAGAAGGCCCGTCTTCGCTGTCGCCGACCTCGACGCCGAGGACTCACGGTTGCCGGTGTGGGACACGCCGGTGGCGACTATCACCGCCTTGGACACGATCGCCACCGGAGCGGGCCTTGAGTAGGTGGCGTCGAGGAACACGTAGGGGAACTCGATGTGGTTCAGGGGGCGGTCCCGGAACGCGGGAGGGTCTCGTCGAGCTCGACGCAGATGCGGGACACTCGGACTTGGAGATGCCCGACGCGGCCCGAAGGCGGCGACGAGATCATCGACCTTCCGGGTGGAGACGCCGTGTACGTAGGCCTCCATCACCACCGCGTACAGGGCCCGGTCGATCCGCCGACGCCGGTCCAGGATCGAGGGGAAGAAGCTGCCATGGCGGAGCTTCGGGATCGACAGCTTGACGTCGCCGGCCTTGGTCGACAGCAGGCGTGGCCGGGTGCCGTTGCGCTGGTTGGTGCGCGTGTCGCTGCGCTCGTGAGGTTCGGCGCCGATGAACGCGGTCGCTTCGGCGTCGATGAGCGCCTGGAGCACCATCTCGACGCTGGAGCGGATCAGATCGATGTCGCCGCCGGCGCGCAACGCGTCGAGCAGCTCGGACAAGTCAAACTGGTTGAAGGCCACCGCGTGGTTCTCCTCAGTGTGTTCCTTGGTCGGATCACGCAGAGACTCACGCGGTGGCCCACCACCAAGGTGGACCCGTCAGGACTTACACCACTCCAGGGGGCACGGTACCCTGCCGCCGGACCAGCTCATCCGGGGATCAGGGCTGGACGACCGCCCAGCCGCGGCGCTGCAGCTCGGCTGCCAGCTGCTCGGCCGGCATGCGGCGCAGCACCTGCTCGGCGGCCGACACCCTCGGGTCCGGTGGTGGGGGCGCGGCGGGCTCGCCCGACGACTCCGCCTCCTGGAGCTGCGCGATGAACGCCGCCGCCTCGTCGCGCGTGAACTTGCCCGCCGCCTGCCGCTGGGTGAACCCCATCGGCCCGCGGGCGTCACGGAAGTCGGTGTGGCCGGCTTCCTGCAGCAGCCTGAGCAGCTCCTGCACCTCGCGCCGCGACGCCGGCGGACCTGCCTGTACTCCGAATGCCATGCCCCCCAGTCTCCCCGCCCGGCCCCGCGCTCTCGGTGATGGGCAGCCGCCCGGCGTTCCGGCACAGGCTTCAGCGAATCGCGGGGAGCATCCGGCGATACGGTTCGAGCATCGCTCCGTGCCGTGGACCGATCGCCAGCTGCTCGGCGACGAGCCTGAAGCTGAGTGCCCTGCCCAACAGGTCACGGTCGCGGTCCTGTGAAGCGAAACGTCGCGCGAAGGACGCATCGGCGCCGTGCCACAGGACGGCGTCGGCCACCACGATCGCGGCGGCCCACCGCCGGGGACGCAGGTAGGGCGAGACGTCGAGGATCACGGGCCGTCGGGCGGCATCGAGGAACACGTTCCCCGACAGATCGCCGTGCACGAAGTGCCGCTCCGGTTCATCGTCGGGGGCGACCAGCTGGGCGAGCTGATCAAGGACACGGGCTGCCTCCGGCGACAGGAGCACCTCAGCCTCCGACCATGCGACCCGATCGGCCACCGCCCATCGGTGGGTCCGCGCGTCGAGCGCGTCTCGCTCCCCGCAGGCCGGGCCCGCTCCGCGGCTTCGCCGAACCGGAGGCCAGACTCGATGACGACGTCCCAGCGCGGTGCTGCGGGCCGTAGGTCTGCAAGGAACTCGTTGGCCGACCACTGATCGAGCACCCAGCGCCCGGTGGCAGCAGCGATCGGCGGCAAGACCCGGAAGCCGTCCTGTTCGATCTCGGCCAGCGTCGCCTGGGTCCACTCGGCCTCGCCGACGTCGTGCACGCGCTTCAGCACGACCGGACCCACCCGGAAGCTCGAACCCTCGCCTCCCACGAGCGCAACCGGTTCCCCTCGGCGGCCAAACCCCTGGACGACTGCGCGTGGATGGGGCCACCGCCACGTGCGAAGTGTGCCAGGCCCGCGACGTACCTCGGCCCGACCGTCCGGCGCCTTAGCCGAGGAGCTCAGCTGAAGCGTACAGAGGCCGTCAAGTAGGACCCGGCCGCCGGCGGCTTTGCCGCCGAGCGAGCCGGGCTCTACTGCGCCGTTCACCGATGGCGCGTGCTACCCCTTGCCGGTTGGCTGGAAGTAGTGGTCGAGCGCCCAGTCACCGACCTGGGCGCCGGTCTCGTTACCGACCACGTCTGCGGTCCGGAAGTGGATGCCTGACCAGACCCGGGCGTCGATTGCGTCCTGGTTGAGCTGGGACGCGAACTCGTAGTGGCGGGTGACACCCGCCACCGTGATGTTCACATCGATGCGGTCCCCGCCAAGATCGAGAACTCCCGTCAGGGCGCGGGTCACGGCACCCATGAACGTCGTGAGACCGCTCGTGTACTCGGGGTACGGCGGAGTGGCAATCAGCGGAAGCCAGCCGGGATCCGCAAGAGTGTCCGGATTCCCGTCGGTGTCGGCCAGCTGGATCGCGGTGATCGGCCGCCAATAGCCGTACTCCAACTTCGAGTCCCAGGCGGTGATCGCCCCATCGGCCGCGCTCATGGAGACCGCCACGAACAGGCGTGCGCTGTCGCTGATGTCCAGCTGGTGTCGGGCGGCCAGGTCACGCAGCGACGAGCTGAGGAGCGGGAAGGTGCTCGGGGCGATGAACCGCGCGGTGTCGGTCTGCTCGGGTGTCCGGACCGTGCTCGTTGCCGAACCGACCGCCTTCACCTCGTTGAAGTCGTCCGTGTACGTCTGGGAGGTCAAGGCGGGAGGCGGACCCGGACGGAACTGGCTGGGTGACTCGAGCATCAGCGGCTGCATCTGCGCCATCCACGGGTCGAAGAACGGCGCAAACGCCGGCGGGGTCGGGCGCCAGACCCCGGGCGCCGGCGGGACATCGAACGTGACCGGCGCGAAGCGGCCGTCATCCGCACGGAGCTCGATCAGCCGGTCCGCGCGCGCGCTCGCCGTAGTGGATGCCCTGCTCCTTCGCGTGACCATCGGGAATCTCGGCGAGTGACGCCGCCAGCGCGGTGTCCAACCGGGCCTGCGACCCCGGGAAGTACTCGAGCAGGACGTCATGCGCAGCCACCGCGGCCGCGGCCTGAGGTGACGCCCCCGCGGACCACGCGCGTTCCAGTTGTAGAGCTCGTAGCGCCGGGTGATACCGACAACCGCGTTGTAGACGGCCGCCTGCTCGAACGCGAACCACATGAACGCTTCCGCGTTGGCCTTGCCGGCATCCACGATGATCGTGTCGAAAGCGACCGCGTTCCAATCGCTGACAACCTTGGGATCAGCTGGCGGCTTGGGGCGGCGATGCCGACGCCTCCAGGCTGCCGACGCTCGTCGAGAGCAGTGCGACGGCCACGAGCGGCGGCCGCCAGGCCGCGCCTCCGGTGGTTGACGACCCTGGCTTGAGGCGCCCGGGCATACCGACAACGAAACGTGACCCACCGCATCCGCCGTCCTCCTCCGCGTGGAGGGTGCGCAGCAGCCCGCATGTGCCGCACTTACGCCGGCAAGTGGCTACCACGATCCTCACAGGAACGCAAGAGTGGCTGAGGATGTAAGACGATCTGTGCGATGCTCTCCGACGGACCTTCTCCTGCCGGAAATCGAGCCGAGAGTTTGGCGGCTTGTACGCGGCCGACTTGGCGCCGATCGAGTCGGCAGCGACGCTCCTGCCTGCGTGCGCCGGATCTCGTTCTGGCAGCAATATCGCGCACGCTGGATAGAGGTGCGCCTGGAACGTCCGGAAAGGGCAACGCCCACTCGTTCATGACCCATGAACGAACTCGAGAACATCCAGAAGACGCGCGAAGCAGCTCGTACGCCAGCATCACGCTGGCGTACATGTCGTCGCGAGCGCGTCTGCGTAGGTCGCTGCCCCGGTTCGCCACGCTGGCGGACTCCGAGGTGCTCGCTGCGGACTTCGCGCTCCACGACGCGCAGCAGGTCATCGCGGTCGAGCTGGACTTCCGTCGTGGGCCGACCTGAAGGAGGCGCCACCCATGTCCCGCCGAACCCAGACCGAACTGCGACTCGTGCGGTCGCTCGCCCAGTGTTCGTCACCGACTTCGCCCGAGCCCTGGCGTACTACCGCGACACCCTTGGATTCGGGGTCGTCTTCGTGTACGGCGACCCACCCTTCTACGGCGAGATCGCCCGTGGGGGCGCGGCTTTCAACCTGCGTCACGTGGACGAGCGGCCGTTCTTGGACGGGGACCGTGATGACGGACAGCTGCTCTCGGTCGCCATCGCCACGACCGACGTGAAGGCGCTGTTCCTCGAATACGTGGACGCAGGGGTCGAGCTCCAAGAGAGGTTGCAGGCGAAGCCGTGGGGTGCCGAGGAATTCGTCATCCGCGACCCCGACGGCAACCTGATCGTCTTCGGATCGTCACCGGCCGAGCCGCACTCCTCCTGAGCGGCCCAGCTGGGTCACTTGGCGCAGCGCTCACCGTGGAGCGGGTCGGAGCTGTGGCGGCCCGGATGCCGGCGCGGGACGTCGGGAGGGCCACGAGCGCCCGATGGTGGTCACGCCGGATCGGAAGCTTCCTGCCGTGGGGACTGCCCGATGGCTCCCGGGGAAGACCGGCTAGGCGGGGCGGGCTGTCGGTGTGGTTGTGGACACGCTGGGCGACGGCGACGGCCAGGGCGACCCGTGGTGACCGTGCTGTGGAGTCCTTGGTCCCCCTGGGTGCGACCCCATTCTTCGGCTACGGCGTCACCGTGCAGCTCCGTGGCCCGTGGCCGGTGGCAACGGACACACGTCACCTCCTGTCCGACACGGCATGGGATGAGATGTTCAACGTGCTCGCCGAGGCGGCTCATGACAGACGGCAGGCTTTCCATCCTGCGACCACGTGCCGGTGAGCTCATTCTTGAGGGTGACGGCCGTTACGGATGGGGTGTGGAGCGGCAGTTCTGGTACGAGCGTGCCCGCCGCTCAGCAGGCGGCGACGTCGAGGACCAGGCCGACGATGACGGCGACGAAGGCACCGCCGGGGTGCCAGCTCGGGCGTGATCTGGCACGGATCTGGCACGAGGGCCGATCTGGCGGTCAGTATACCCGAACCGGCGAGCCGCTCGCATCGCCGCTGACCTGGTGTGGAGCGGGTGACGGGAATCGAACCCGCATTGTCAGCTTGGGAACCGCACCAGCTACCGACACAGCCGGCGCTGATCTGCGGCCGACGGTCCCTCGCCCGGCCCCGGTTGGCCGGTACCGGACAGGTCTTGTGGCCCGTATGTGGCCCGGGGATGCACGTGGGACGACGACAGCGACGTGTTCGGCACCCTGCGGACGTGTTCGGGACACCCACTGACGACCAGAGGTGCCGGGGGAGCTAGGGCTCATCGAGCAGTCGTCGGTCGATCGGGGCGCCGTAGGTGATCCTCGTGACAGCGACGTCCTCGTAAACCGCACCGCTGGCGTGGGCCTGCAACCCGAGAAGGTGGCCGTGCTCGCGGTCGAAGGCCAGCTCGTAGTCGTCCGCCCCATAGGGCAGCCAGTGGGGCCAGAGCCCCCAGGGTTGGCGCTCGCGGCCGCGACGACCAGCACCGGCCGCCCGGCGAGCTCGTCCTTGCGGAGCGTCTCCAGCGTCAAACAGGCGATGACGTCGCGGAGCTGCTTGTGACTGAACAACCGATCGACGTCGTCGGCGGCCGGGTTCGGCCATCGCCCGGCCCGCCAATTCTCCCCTGACCAGCCGGGCTCGACCATGTATTGGACCAGTAGATCGGGCCCTCGGTCTGCACCACCGCTACGAGCCGTTCGGCGCCAGTGGCTGTCCGCCAGCTCCGCTCGACCCGGGCCCGCCCGGAGGCATCGAGCCAGATGGTCAGCTCGGACTCGCTCGGCGGCGCGGGCAGGTCCGGCGCCCGTTGGATCTTGTCGCCCAGCCACCACCACGCCGAGACTGCGACTGCTGGGACCATCATCATCTTGACGAAGAGAGATGGCGACGGCTGCGGCTGGCTCTTGAAGAAGCTCTCGGCCACCTGAACCGCCACGTCGTGGTCCCGCCGCTCCCGAACGACGGTGTGCACATCCACCGCCGGGTCACGCTTGGCGAAGATCACCTCGAGCACGTCGCCCAGGTCGGACACGCACGCACATTACGGTGCCGGGTTCGCACACCGGTGGTAGTGGCACCGCACGAGTGGTGCCGATCGGCCGCGGGACGACATCGATCTGAAGGCGGGAACCGTTCCAGGTCCGGCGGGCAGGTCGAGCTCGTCGGCAAGGGGCTGACGGTCGGGCCACCCAAGTCGCGGGCCGGGCTGCGGGTCCTAAGCATCCCGCCGACCGTGGTCGAGGCGGTCCGTACGCACCTGGCCGAGCTCCCCGGCACGGGGAGCGTGGTGTTCACGGTGCCGAGTGGGGCACCGATCCGGCGGGGGAACCTCACCCAGCTCTTGAAGTGGCGCAGGAGCGTGGAACGTCTCGGGCTCGGCGAGTTGCACTTCCACGACCTGCGGCACACGCCACGGCGGCGGCGGACGCCCGCATCGCGGCGGCGCTGGAGAAGGCGCTCACCCGGTCCGACCAGGACGAGGACCAGGGCGACGAAGACGACGACCAGGCGGACGACGCCGACGACGACGGGGCCGCGGGTGTGCTCGGTCCGGCCCGGTGAGGGCGGTGCTGTGGCCCGTGCGTGGCCCGAGGGCCGATGCGGATCGGGCGGAGTTGGTCGCTATCGGCGGGGGAGAGGGCCGGTGACCAGGCCGGGAGTCCAGCGAGCGGGTGACGGGAATCGAACCCGGCGAGTGACCGGCCTGTGTTCCAGCAGATCTCCGACCACCTGCGGGAGCTGGTGGCCTCGGGGCAGGTCGGTCCTGGCGAGCTGCCCTCGCCGCTCTGCCGATGAGGGCTATCGAGCTGTCAAAGCTTCGCTGCGGCCCTTTGCTACTGCGTTGCTCCGTGTCCGAGTCCCACCGGAGCTCAGCGAAAGGCTGGTAAGACGCGAGAAAGCCCGCCGGAGGGGAGTCCGGCGGGCTGTCTTGCGATTTAGTTCGGCACGTTGTGCGAACCCGGCAGAGGAGCAGGCTGCTCCTCTTAGCCCCCGTAGTCGTAGCCGTGGGGGTAGTAGTTGGGAGGGGTCGTGGTCGTGGTGACCGTCTCCGCCCGGGACTCCAGACCCTCGACGTAGCGATCCGCCTCGGCCTGAGCAGCCTGCCGGTTGACGCCACTGGGCGCCCGGGACTCCAGACCCTCGACGTAGCGATCCGCCTCGGCCTGAGCAGCTTCCCGGGCTGCGTTCCGGGTCTCGATCTCGGCCGCCTGGTTGTACAGGTGCTGGTCGCTGCCGCGGGACGCCTCGACGCGCGAGGCCGATGCCGTATCGGTAACGACCTCCTCGCCGCAGGCAGCCAAGCCGCCCACCGCCAGGGTGAGAGCCGCTAACCAACTGAACTTCTTGATCCTGGTGTCCGCCATTGTTCCGCCTCCCTAGTGTCGGATGGCTGTCATCCGATGGGGAGACGATGCGCCGCTGAGCCGCCGGCGACCGTCGCGAACGACACACTCCGGCCGTGACATCGGTCAGCGACGCCGGTCACACGCGCGCTCGATCAGTCGGCGAACTCCCGCAAGCCCGCGAGGTCGAGCACGGCCACCTGCCGGCGACCGGTCGACACGAACCCCAGCTCCCGCAGGGTCGCAAGTGCGCGGGCGACGGACGTCGCGTGACGCGCCCACCATCCCGGCCAGGTCGCCCTGGGTGAGACCGTTGCGCAGCAGCACGCCCGTGCTCGACGGCGTGCCCTCCGCGGCTAGGTCGACCAGCAGGTGGGCCACGTCGTCGCCATGTGGGGGCGGGTGTCAGTGTTGGGACAGCTCGTCCGCTGCGCGGATGATGAGTCGTCGGGCGGCGTCTCCCTCGGCGGCCGCGGTCCAGAGGCGGTCCAGGATCTTGGCGTAGGTCGCCGCCTCGTCGCCCGTGTGGGACGACTCGCCTACGAAGGTCTCGACCTTGGCGACGTCGTCGTAGAGCACGAAGTTGGTCTGGGGCGTGATGTCCGGGCGGGCACGGTCGAGCCGATCGTTCGGCATCGAGGTAGGTCGGTGGCTTGATGGCCCGCAGGCGCCGCCGCTTCGGCCGGGTGCGGGAGCTGCCGTCGGGGCGGTTCCAGGCTCGCTACCCGGGCCCGGACGGGCTGTTGCGCGCGGCACCGCAGGTGTTCATGAGCCGGACGGAAGCCGAGCAGTGGCTGTCGGTCGTCGAGTCCGACCTGCTGCGTGGAACATGGATCGACCCGGCCGCCGGGCGGGTGCTGCTCGCCGAGTACGCCGAGCGGTGGATCAACGAGCGGCCCGGGCTGGCGCCCAAGACCCGTGTGCTCTACGGCGGGCTGCTACGGCTCCACATCAAGCCGACGCTGGACGACGTGTCTGTGGCCGACCTGACGCCGGCGCGGGTGCGGACCTGGCGGAAGGAGCTGCTCGACAGCGGGACCGGGGCGGTGACGGTGGCGAAGGCGTACCGGCTCCTCAAGGCGGTGTTGAACACGGCCGTCGACGACGAGCTGATCCGCCGGAACCCGTGCCGGATCAAGGGCGCCGGTACCGAGCGCAGCCCCGAGCGGCACGTCTCGGCGCCCGGCCTCCGACTTGGGCGGGCCCTCGACGAGCACGCCCAGGCGGGCGCCGACGGCCGGGTGTTCGTTGGGCCGACCGGAGCGATCCCTCGCCGGACCAACTTCCAGGCCACCTGGCGGAAGGCCGGCGAGGCGGCCGCCGTGCCTGGGCTGCACTTCCACGACCCGCGGCACACCGGCAACATGCTGGCGGCCGAGAGCGCCAGCCTCCGGGAGCTGATGGCGAGGATGGGCCACTCCAGCACCCGGGCGGCGCTGATCTACCAGCACGCCAGCCGGGATCGGGAGCGGGCCATCGCAGCCGCCGTGTCCGCCCGGGTCGAGGCCGCCCGCCCGAAGGTCGAGGGGCACGATAGGGGCACGGCCACCGAGACGGCCCCGAAACGGGCATCGGGTCGGAGAACCAGAAAGCGCCCCTGACCTGCGGCCGGGGCGTCTGAGAGCGGGTGACGGGAATCGAACCCGCATTGTCAGCTTGGGAAGGGCTGGGGCGTCTGCATCGCGACCAGGACCTGCGCTGACTTGGCTCGCTGACCGTGGGTGACCGCTGATGCGCTCGGTTCCGTGCGCGATCTGGCACGATCTGGCACGCCAACGACCCCCTGCTTGCAAACCGTGCGGCCTGCCCTGTCATGTCCGCTGGGCTGGGGCACGGCTTGGATCGCGGGGCCTGGGTCGGCCTGGTCCGGTCGAGACGTGTGGCCCGTGCCTTGACCTGCGGGCTGTGACCTGTCAGGGGCAGTGGGTTGCGGGGTCTCCGTCGATCTCGCCGAGGAAGGCGCCGAACTCACCGACGTGGGTGCCGTCGCCAAGGACCTCCTCGGCAACGTTGCCCAGACCGAGGCGAGGCTCTTCTTGTGACGACGCGTGCTCGCCGATGTCGTGGTTGGCCACGGCTCGCTGGGCCGTGACCACGCCGAGGCAGTTGGCGTCGGCGGGCGGCGTGTCGCCCAGCGCCGGAGGCGCCGCGAAGAGCACAGCGATCAGTCCGGCGGACAGGCCGGTCGACAGGACGGTGGTCGATCCACGCACCTTGGTACCTCCCTGGCGTGCTTGCGCTGACGGGCACAGCGTCAGCCGGAGGACCGGTCGACCGCAAGCCTTTCCGCCACGGCAAAAACTCCTTGACACGGTGGTGCGCTGGCCAAACGATTGGTGCCCCTGGCTCGTCCACGGTGGCGGGCTCGGGTGGTTGCACGCATGATTCGACTGCGACTCGGTGTCGACGACGTTGCCCGTACGAGATTGGCTGCGCCCGGCCCTTACTGCGAGCTCTCTGTCAGCGCCCAGGTCATACAGCAGCCGACGAGCTCGTTCCGACGACTCTGCGCGGCCAGCGGGGTCCGCCTCCCGGCATCGGCGAGCCACTTTCTGGAGTTGGTGCCCGCTCATGGCAACGTCCCCGACTTCCTCCGCCGGAGGGGGCGAACAGCTTGGAGGAAGCCCTCGACATCGTCATGTCCACGCCCGAGCGGCTGATCCGGAACGACATTGCGACCCTCCCACGGTTGGCGGTGTCGTCCTGGATGCTCGACCTTGCGGACGGCTGCGTGTCAGCTCGGAAGGAGCTGGCATCGTCCTTGCGTGACTACCACGACCAGGTGCTCAAGCTGCTGTGGCCGGCGATCGAAGATGTTCTCGAGACCGACCTGCGGTTCCGCGCCTGGCAGCTCGCGACGAACGGTGTCGCAGCGACAGTGGATGGCCTGCACCCGGGCATTCGGTGGCGCGACGGAGTGGTCGAGGTCGATGGGCCCCTGGACGCGGATGTCGACCTGGCCGGTCGAGGCCTCCAGCTCATGCCGTCGCTGTGGACCCGCCCGGGCTTCACCGTGCGCTGGACGCAACCCACGCTCGTGTACCCGCTAGGCCGCTTCGCCTGGACGGCTCCGACAGCCACCAAGAGCCACCGCGACCCGCTGGCCGCGGTACTCGGCACCACTCGGGCACGGGTGCTCCGCGCTTTGGCCGACGAGCACACGACGAGCGGACTTGCCCGCGTGCTGGGGATCAGCCTGGCCTCGGCGTCCACCCACGCCGCCGTCCTTCGCGATGCCGGCCTTGTGACCAGCCGGCGACAGGGCCAGTCAGTCCGACACACCCTGACCATCCTCGGCGCCCAATGGACGTCGAACGACCGGCCCAACGCGACGAGGGCCGTGTGACCGGGACCTGTGGGTGGACTGGAACCGAGAGTGGCGCCGACCCCCCGCGGGCCTCCGCTCTGCGGCACTGACCGGCACGCCCAAATGTCCGGGCGATGAAGCGGCCCGGCCGGCGGCCCCGGGCCGTCGCCGAGCGCGCTGCCGCGGGCCGCTCGTGCCCTGGTCAGGTGCGGTGGAGGTGATGGGATTCACTATCGGTCCAGGTCACCTGGCTGAGCCGGAGCAACGCCGGGAGCGACAGGTGTGCCTGACATTCACGCTCGGTTGATCGGCGCCCCAGCCGCCCTGGGGACGTATCCCTCCGGCCCGGTCGAGCGTTAACGGGTCGTAATCATGTTGCGGGCGATCGACTCGGCCCGGAAGGCCGGCGACCGGGGTGCTGGGGAGCGCTGAACGCGCCAACGACGAGGAGAACTGGATGCCCGGACAAGGACTCATGATCGCTGCCAACAAGCTGGCGAGCCTCGGTCTCGCGGCCAAGGTCAGCTTGGGTGTGACGGTCGCGGCGGCCGGTGTTGCCGGGGCCGGGGCCGCCGGCGCTCTGCCCGACCAGGCCAATGAGCGGGCGCGCGACGCCATCGAGGCCGTGACACCGGTCGAGTTCGATGAGCCGGCCGATGACCATGGCGACGACAACTTCGGCGGCGTCGTGTCCAGCGACGCGACCGGCGAGAGCGACGGCCAGCCCGGCGTCGACGGGTCAGAGATCTCCCAGATGGCGCCAGGTGCTGAGCACCGGCCGTCGGACCCCGGGCGGGCTCCGGCCGAGGGCGGGGCACCGGACATGACAGGACTCGATCAGGCGGGTGAAACCCCGGCGAGCTCGCATCTGCCCGATGATGCCGGCGCCTCCGAGCACACCCCGCCCACGTCCGACACCCCGCCAAGCACAGTGCCCGACGCTGGGGGTCGTCCGGACGGCGCGGGTCGTCCCGACGGCGCCGGCGACGCCACCCCGTAGGGACTCCGCCAGCGTTCCGTGCATTGAACCCGGCCCTTGCTGGGGGCGTTTCGACCGGGCCGGACCCGCCGCCGGCCGGTCGAGCGCGTCTGCCACCTTTGGGCGGCTTGCGCATCGGCCAGAGGTGGTCGCTGTCGGCCGGGGAGTTGGCCGGTGACCAGGGCGGGAGCCCACCGAGCGGTGACGAGAATCGAACCCGCATTGTCAGCTTGGGAACCCCAGCCGTTCACGCGACGACTGGCGGTGACATGCTGGCGAAGGTGGCTCGCGCGGCCTCGACCGGCCAGTTCGTGACTCACGGTGTGGCCCGTGCGTGGCCCGATCCAGCGCAGCATGTCGCCCGACTGGACGCCGACGAGCTCTGCATCCCGAAGTCGAGTCGGCCGACACTCGGCGGACGGATCGGGACGAGAATGCCTGATTCACCCGGTGGGCGAATCGATGGGAACAAGTGCGACCCAAGACCTCCGCGAGCTCATGGAGCGGATGGGCCACAGCAGCACGCGGGCCGCGCTGATCTACCTGCACGCGTCACGGAGCGGTGACCGCCGGATCGCGGACGGGATCGGGCGCCAGATGGCCGGCGGCGACGTCGAGGACCAGGCCGACGATGACGGCGGCGAGGGCACCGCCGGGGTGCCAGCTCGGGCGTGATCTGGCACTGGATCTGGCACGAGGGCCGATCTGGCTGTCAGTCTTCCCGTACCGGCGGGCCGCCCGCATAGGCGCTGGCCTGGTGTGGAGCGGGTGACGGTGGAGCGGGTGACGGTGTGAGCGGGTGACGGGAATCGAACCCGCATTGTCAGCTTGGGAAGGGCCGAGGCGCCTCTATCCCGACCAGGACCTGCGCCGCTGCGCCCGAGTGACCGTGAGTGACCGGGAACGAGCGCAGGATCACGCGGCAACTGGCACGAACTGGCACGGCGGCCATGCGTGCCCTCTGCCGTTGGAGTCCGAAGGTATGGGATGGCGCATCAACCCTGGTCACCCTTGTCTGCGCGAGCAACCCGCGAGCAACCGGCCGATCCTTCCGAACATCTGCCTTGTAAGTCGGGTCGCGGAGACGACCGGCTGGGCTGCATCGGCGTCGACCACGAGCACGACGAGCGGCTGAACCGCGCATGGCCGTCTGCGCATTCGATTCGCTGCACGATCTGGCACGGTCGTGGCGCGACCTCAGGGCCCCGAAGAGGGGTCGGGCGCGCGGTGGACGCTCCCGGATCGCGATGCCTGGTCGCTCGGGTCGCGCACGGTTGGGGATGCCGGCGGCTGGCGCTGACCGCGCGGTCGGCGCACGATGCCCTGACAGCGCCAGATCAGCAGGGCATTATGCGTGCGTTGGGTCAGGGCAATGGGAGATGCGGGATTGGTCGCGTGGGCAGGCTCGTTCGAGTGGCGAGGACTCACGGGCCATGTGCAGGTCGCGTGCGTCCCGAACGACGACCCAGCCGGGTACGGCACCGTCGCATCCGACGCGTTCGGCTTTCCGGTATGCACGGCCACGGTGCGCTACCCCCGACGCGGATACAACGCGATGTTTGGTTGGGTGCAACTCGTCCGTTCGACCGACAGCCAATCGGGTGGTCAGCTCTTCGAGTTGGATCCCTTCGCGCTCTTCGGTGACGTGCGCTCGCCGTACTGCTGGTATGGCACGGAGCCGACACTTTTCGACGCCCCCTCTAGGCAAGATCGAGCGCCGATCGAGTGGATCGCCTACAGCTTTCTCGCCACCACACCAGTCGATGAGGTGATGCAGGGCTGCCCTCGACGGGTCGTCCCCTTGCTTGGTTTCGAGTGGGGTTTCAACATCCGGGCCGAAGTCGGTCCGATCATCGAGATGCGTGCCGTCGCTTCGATCGGATCAAACGAGTGGGCAGCCTTGTTGCCAATACTTCGGGCGGAGTACCCGAGTCCGCTGTGGACGTTCGCCGACGCGATGTAGCCATGCGCGCCGCTGGACGTGGCAAGGGCAAGCCTCTGGACATGGCTGCCCGGACGAGGCGGCCTACCTCGTGCTACACCCGCAGTGGTGCTGGAGCGGCAGGTGTTTGACGGCCAGGTGCATGTGCACTACGGGCAGCTGTACGTGGAGAGCGATGAGAACCGCCACGGACCGGATATGGACGTGGCGTTCTGGGGGCAACGGAACGGCCTCTGCGGGGCTGGTGATGAAGGGGCCCTGTTCCTGATCACCGGGCTGCACACCGGCTATGTCGGCTTCACCGCAGAAGTCCACGATCACGCGCCTCCGCTCGATGATGCCTGGGAGGAGATCGTCGAGGTCTTCTACAGGCCGACCTCTTCGGAGATCAGGCTGGTGCAGTGGGCGGCCGAGGACAGCTGGCCGCTCGAGATCAATCAGGTCGACTACCGAGTTCGCTACTGCGCCACCGGCATGGACGCCGCTCACCAGGAGGTCAGCGGTCACGATCGCTATCTGCTGCAGTTCTGGCCGGACCGGGCGACGGCCGACGCGGTGATCAAGCAGACCAGCGAGACGGCGGCCTACTGGCATCGCTGGGCCCGGCAGCGGCCGACCGACGTGAAGCCCCGACGCTGGACGCCCCCGGATGGCCCACCCCAGCGAGCAGGTGGTCGCTCGACGATCGACCACACCCCGGACATCTCGGCTCGATGGCGTCTTCCAGACGAGTAGTTCAGCGCAGCGGACCGTGGTGGTGCTGCCCCGCCTCCGGGTCTCTAGCCCGTCGGCCCGCTCGGGCCGAGGACGGGGGCCTCTGGCGCCCGCCCGCAGGCCGGGCGCCGGCTCTGCCGGCGCCTACTTGACCTCCTAGAGCCAGATTCGGCAGAGCAGGGTCAGTCGGACACGCCGATGGTGCGAGAGTGGCGGGCGAGGCTCGTGGCCGACGGGGTGTCGGAGACGATGGCGGCCAAGGCGTACCGGTTGCTGCGGGCCGTGATGATGACGGCGGTCAACGAGGACCGCATCATCCTGCGGAACCCTTGCCGGGTGCGGGGGGCGGACAAGGAGCAGCCGAACGAGCGGCCGGTGCTCACCGTCGGCCAGGTCGTCGCCTTGGCGGACGCAGTGCCGCGGCGGTACCGGGCGATGATCCTGCTGACGACCTTCGCGAGTCTGCGGTTCGGTGAGGTCACCGCGTTGGAGCGGGACGACATCGATCTGGAGGCGGGGACCGTCCGGTCCGGCGGGCGCACGTTGAGCTTGTGGGCAAGGGCCTCAGGCTCGGGCCGCCCAAGTCGCGGGCCGGCCTGCGGGTCGTGAGCATCCCGTCGACCGTGGTCGAGGCGGTCCGAACGCATCTGGCCGAGTTCCCCGACATGGGGAACCTGGTGTTCACCGTGCCGAGCGGGGCGCCGATCCGGCGGGGGAACCTCAACCAGCTCTTGAAGTGGCACACGACGGTGAACGGTCTCGGTCTCGACGGGGTGCACGTTCACGACCTGCGGCACACCGGCAACACGCTGGCGGCGGCGAGCGGGGTGAGCACCCGGGATCTCATGTCCCGCATGGGGCACGACTCGATGCAAGCGCCGCTCGGCTACCAGCACGCCACTGCGGCGGCGGACGCCCGCATCGCGGCGGTGCTGGAGAAGGCGCTCACCCCGGCCGACGAGGACGACGACCGGGCGGACGACGACGGCGAGGACGGGGCCGCGGGTGTGCCCGTTCCGGCCCGGTGAGGGCGGTGCTGTGGCCCGTGCGTGGCCCGAGGGCCGATGCGGATCGGGCGGAGCTGGTCGCTATCGGCGGGGGAGAGGGCCGGTGACCAGGGGGGAAGTCCAGCGAGCGGGTGACGGGAATCGAACCCGCATTGTCAGCTTGGGAAGCTGATGTTCTGCCATTGAACTACACCCGCAGAACAGCACGGCACATTAGCCGGTCCGCCCAGGTGAGCGGCACTGCGGCTCGTTCCCCCTGGTCAGCGCGAAAGGAGCACGACCCATCGGTGTGCCCCTGCCGTGCCCTCAGATTCGCGGACCTACGACGACAAGGCGCCCGGGCCTTCATCGTCCTCCGGGTGGTCATTGGGCCTGTTGTCGTCCTGCTCGGCGGCGAGGCGGTCGAGCGCGTCGGCAATCGCCCGATCACGGTCGGTCGTCGCGTGCTGGTAGCGCACCGCAGCATCCGAGCTGGCGTGGTCGCTGACCTACGGGATGACAAGCGGGGATTCGGCTGTTCGACCGACACGGTGGCTGCCACGATTGTCTCGTGTCATGGGCACTTGTCCCGCTGGTGGAGCTGCCGTCCTTCGAGATCGTTCCGTATCCGGAGGATTGGAATGACCCGCGCCAGCGAGAGCGATGGGACCGTGGCCGAGCGGATGCCCTCGCCATTCCAATCGAGGACGTGGTGGGCGCCGGTCATGTTCGGGCAGATCGACCGACTGCCGAAGCTTGGCGTCGGTTGCTGACGGCCCAACACGGACGACGCGGACTACGTGGTGATGTCTGCCTCGAAGGTGGTCTCGGGCTCTTCGTGGACGAGACAGCCGTCCTGCTACCCGCCTGCTGCAGCTGGATCGACGAGGCGACCGAGGAGTGGAGGCGTCTGGCGGCGGGACCTCCGGACGAGTGGTCGATGCTGTGGATCGGGCATCCCTGGGTGCTAGTCAAGCGGAGCGGCAACGCGGTGGCGATCAGCAAGCCAACCGAGTCGATCGACGCTGAAGGGGTGGAGGTACTTGCCGAGATCCCGATCGCTGATCTCTCGCGAGCGATCGACCACGCGAGGAGCGACGCTGCGCGGGCTGTGCCGCACCTCGCCGAGGCGCTCGCCACGCACCGGTCCGCTGCCGACGCTGCTCGCCGCGCCTTGGGCTTGGCTGGTCCGAGGCGCTCGCCACGCACCGGTCCGCTGCCGACGCTGCTCGCCGCGCCTTGGGCTTGGCTGGTCCGACGCGGCGGCGGCCGAGCGTGCCAGTTCGTGCCAGATGCAGACCGGCCCCTTGCCGATCAACGGCAACGGGCGGTCGGTCGGGCACGTCGGCGCAGGTCCAGGTCGGAGTAAGAGCGCCTCGGCCCTTCCCAAGCTGACGATCAGGGGCAGCCTTGACGTGGCACATGTGCCCCTCGCGTGCCCTCGATCGAGACTGTCTGGCACTGCGGCTCGTTCCCCCTGGTCGGCAGGAAAGGAGCACGAGGCGGGCCGCGGCCTGCCCACGGCGGAGCGTTTGCGAGACGGACGGCGGTAGCCGCTGTCGGTCCCGGGCGCCCGTGCGCCCGGGACCGGTGCAGCGGTGGCGGTTGTGGTGACGTGGGGACAGGGTTACGTCGTGAACACCGAGGCTTCGGCCGAGCCGTCGGTGTCGGAGCCGGTGTCCGCGTCGTCACTCTGGTCGTGTGGGCAGTTCCCCCTTTCGTGGTCCGTGCCGTCGTCGGTGGACGAGCCACCGCCGTCGTCGGGGACTGTCGTCGTGCTCCCGCCCGAGCCGTCGTCGGGGGTCGTGGTGGTCGGGGCGTCCTGCGCCGCGGCCCAGGTCGCCCCGCCCAGGATCAGGGTGCCCGCCACCGCCGCGGCCGCGGCCAGGTGTCTGGGGCTCCAGTCCATCGTTCCTCCTTGTGTCGTCGGTGTGCAGTGACACCCAGTCGACAGTCCCAAGCTCAGAACTCGCCTAGAGCCGCCACCGAACTGCCTGACCCCGTCGCCAGCGGGCTCCCGGGGCGCTCACAGGTGGTGTTCAGCGCGCTCTCAGCTAGGCAGGTCACTCTGCGTGTCATGAGTGGCGAAAAGCTTCTGCTCGTCGACGACGAGGACAACCTGCGCTTCATGCTCGAGGCTGCGCTGCGCCATTCGGGGTACGAGGTCCACGCCGTCGGCTCCGGCCGGGAGGCCATCGACGCCGCCAAGGTCATCGAGCCCGACCTGGTGGTGCTCGACGTCATGCTGCCCGACCTCGACGGCTTCGAGGTGTGCCGGCGCTGGCGCCAGGAGAACCGCCGCACCCCCGTCGTCTTCCTCACCGCCCGGGACGGCACCGACGACAAGGTGCGCGGCCTGAGCACCGGAGGGGACGACTACCTGGTCAAGCCGTTCAGCCTCCAGGAGCTCGTGGCCCGCATCGAGGCCGTCCTCCGCCGGACCGGGGCCGCCCGGGGCGGGGCCGTGCTCAGCTGCGCCGACCTGGTGCTCGACGACGACGCCCACCTCGTCACCCGGGCCGGCGAGGACGTCGCCCTGTCGCCCACCGAGTTCAACCTGCTGCGCTTCCTGCTCGCCAACCAGGGGCGGGTCCTGTCCAAGCCCCAGATCCTCGACCACGTGTGGAAGTACGACTTCGGCGGCGACGGCGGAGTGGTCGAGACCTACATCGGCTACCTGCGCCGCAAGCTCGACCACGACGGGCCCCGGCTCATCCACACCATCCGCGGCGTGGGATACACCCTCCGGGAACGCTGATGTCGCTGCGCGCCCGGCTGCTGGTCGGCCTCGGCGCGGTGGCCCTCGTCCTCGTGGTCGCGGCCGTCGGCGTCACCCGGGAGGCCGAGTCCTACCTGGTCGACCAGGTCGACGCGCGGATGCCGGCCCACCAGCTGGGGGGACCGGACGATCGGGTGGTCACGCCCTACTACTTCGGCGAGCTCGACCCGGGCGACGACACGGTGCGCACCACGTCCGGGCCCGACATGGGGGAGGGGGCCGTCGCGCCGCCTGACATCGACGCCGACCGCGCCCGGGCTGCGGCCGCCCCCGGGGCCGACCACTACTTCACCGTCGGGTCGTCGAGCGGCGCCGGGCCCCGCTACCGGGTGCGGGCGACCATCGACGAGCACAACGGGGGCGGGCCGGAGGAAGGCGGCGGCCAAGGCGATGGGCAGCACATCACCGTGGTCGCCGCCCCCCTGGCCGACACCGACGCCGCGGTCAGCCGGCTCGTGGGCGTCGAGGTGGCCGCCACCGGCCTGGTGCTGGCCCTGCTCGGCCTCGTGGCGTTCTGGGTGCTGCGGCTCGGCGTGCGGCCGCTGAAGGACATGACCCAGGCGGCCACCGTGATCGCCGGGGACATCTCCCACCGGGTGCCCAGCGCGCCCGAGGGCACCGAAGCCGCCGAGCTGGGAACCGCGCTCAACCGCATGCTGGCCCGCATCGAGACCAGCTTCGCCGAGCAGCAGGCCAGCGAGGACCGGCTCCGCCAGTTCGTGGCCGACGCCTCCCACGAGCTGCGCACCCCCGTGACCACCATCCGGGGCTACGCCGAACTGCACCGTCGCGGCGCCCTGGACGACCCGGGCGAGCTGGCCCAGGCCATGCGGCGCACCGAGTCCGAGGCCGAGCGCATGGCCCGTCTGGTGGACGACATGCTGCTGCTGGCCCGGCTGGACCAGGGGAGACCCGTCGAGCGCGGGCCGGTCGACCTCGGCGTGCTCGCCATCGACGCCGCGGGCGACGCCCGGGCCGTGGCACCCGAGCGCACCGTGCGGGCCAGCACCGAGGAGGGCGTGCTGGTCGAGGGCGACGAGCACCGCCTGCGCCAGGTCCTGGCCAACCTGGTGCGCAACGCGCTGGTCCACACCCCGCAGTCGGCCACCATCCGGGTGTCGGTGCGGCGCGAGCCGGGCGGATCGGCCGTGGCCGAGGTCGCCGACGACGGTCCGGGCATGACGCCCGAGCAGGCGGCCCACGCCTTCGACCGGTTCTACCGGGCCGATCCCGGCCGCGCCCACGACCGGGGCGGGTCGGGCCTCGGCCTCGCCATCGTGGAGGCGATCGCCCACGCCCACGGCGGGCGGGCCACGCTGGCCACCGCGCTCGGGAACGGGACCACGGTGCGGATCGAGCTCCCCGCCGCCGACCCGTCCCCGTAGGCCCACCGCGCCGGGCCGCGACCGGGGTGTGGATCGGGCTGCTCGCCGCCGCGACCGGCCCCACTAGGGTCGGCGGCCGATGATCCTGTCGGACCGCACCATCCGCGAGGAGCTCGCCGCGGGGCGCATCGGCATCGACCCGCTGGACGAGTCGTGCATCCAGCCCAGCTCGGTCGACCTGCGCCTGGACAAGCTCTTCCGGGTCTTCCTCAACCACACCATGCCGGTCATCGACGTGAAGCAGGACCTGGAGGACCTGACCCGCCTGGTGGAGATCGGCGACGGCGACGCCTTCATCCTCCACCCCGGCGAGTTCGTGCTGGGCTCGACGTTCGAGCAGGTCACCCTGCCCGACGACCTCGTGGCCCGCATCGAGGGCAAGTCCAGCCTGGGCCGGCTCGGCCTGCTCATCCACAGCACCGCCGGGTTCATCGACGCCGGGTTCTCGGGCCACATCACGCTGGAGCTGTCCAACGTGGCCAACCTGCCGATCACGCTCTACCCCGACATGAAGATCGGCCAGGTCAGCTTCCTGCGCATGACCACGCCGGCCGACGTGCCCTACGGCTCGGCCCGGGTCGGCTCGAAGTACCAGGGCCAGCGCGGCCCCACTCCCAGCCGCTACTGGGAGAACTTCCGCTGATCAGTCGCCGCCCGGGTCCCGCGGCGGCAGCAGGCTCAGGGTGCGCGACGCCACCGTGTGGCCCTGCAGCTCGAGGGTGACGTTGGCGGTCGAGTCCACGGTGGTCGGGGTCGGCGTCGTGGTAGAGCGGCTGGATGGCCGTCATGATGTCGGCGAACGACTGGACTGCGCCGGGCGCCATGTCGCCGAGCTGGCACACGAGCGTGGTCGGCAACCCGCCGGTCAGCACCGTGTCCCAGTCGGGGTTCGGCCCGGGCGGGGTCCAGCCCTCGATGGCGCAGCCCGCGGGGAGCGGGGTGCGCAGGTCTTCCAGCAGTTGCATCACCAGGCCGGGGGGCAGGATCCCCCCCAGGCCCGGTGGGAGGCTCGGCGGGCCTGGGGGCCTCGGGGGGAGCGGATCGGCGAACAGTTGCGGCGGCAGCAGGCCGGCGTCGCCGGCCATGGCCACCCGGACGGTGGCGCCCGAGATCGGGTGGGCGCCCTGGTTGGCGGCCCCCACGGTGAGGCGGCCGAGGTGCAGGTCCCTGCCCCCCAGCTGGTAGGGCGTCCAAACCGGGTCGGACAGGGCCAGCCCGGCCTCGAACTGGTCGAGCGAGATTGCGGACGGCAGCTCGGCCTCAAGGACGTCGCCGCGGAACAGCTTCAGCGTGGCGGTCTGACCCGGAGAGTCGACCTGGAGGTCGAAGGCGAAGTCGGTGGTCTCCCCGGTGGGCGGCTGCTCCAGCGAGCACTCGATGACCTGGCCGCCCTCGGGCACGGCGACGGGCGCCCCGCAGCGGGCGTCCTGGGCCGCCTCGGGGAAGGCGCGGGCGCCGGCGGTGAGCTCGAGCCGCAGCTTGAGCGGGGCCGGCGGCTCGGTGGCCTGGACCGGGGCTGCGAGCACGTCGACGGAGGCGTCCGAGGCCGGGGCCCCGAACGCCGTGATCGTCAGGCCGGCGGGCACGCCGCCCTCGCCGATGGTCACGGACAGCTGCCCCCGCCCGACGGCAGACGGCGTCCACGTGGAGGCGTTGAAGGACAGCGCCGGCGGCGTCGGAGGGGGACCCGGTCGGGCGGGACGATGGGCGGGACGATGGGCGGGACCGTGGGCGGTGTGGTCACCGGTGACGTGGGCGGCGCCGCGAGTCGGCGGTGTGGTCGCGGACGCCGGTGGGCGCGTCGGCGGCCGCCGGCCGGGGGCGTTGGGGATGAACCGGGACGGGTCGTAGCCGTAGTCGGTGAACCCCTCCAGGCTGAACAGGCCGGGCGCGCCGTCCGACGGGTCGTCGAAGCCGGCGGACGCCAGCTCGTCGGACGATCCGGTGCTGCCGGCGCCGAGCCCGTCGCCGCCGACGTCGCCGCCCGAGGCATCGCCGCCGGAGCCGCTGCCGCCGCCCTGGTCGATGTCGGCGACGTCGCTGGCCGTGTCGGCGTTGCCGTCCTCCCGGGCCACCACCGTGCCGATGCTGGCCAGGCCCACCACCACCGCGGCGATGGCGGCCACGCTGCCGATGGTGGGGCCCAGCTCCTTGACCCTGCCGGTGAACCCCTTGGTCGCCGCACCCGAGCTCTTGCCCGCCGCCCCGGCGCCTCCGGCCGCGGCCGCGGCGGCCACCCCGCCCCCGCCCACCACCGCCACCACGGGGTAGCCGGCCAGCGCGAACAGCGGCACCACCGAGAGCACCAGCATGCGGTTGACGTCGTTGAGCTCGGCCACCAGGTCGCGGCACGACTCGCAGTGCTCGAGGTGGGCCTCGACCGCCGCGTGGTCGCGCTTGGACAGCCCGTCCCGCACGTAGGCGCCGAGCTGGGAGCGGTAGGGCTCGTGGTCGGGGGCCGGCGACGCCAGCAGGTGGGCCTGGAGGTAGGCCTGGCGCAGCTTCTCCCGCGCCCGGTAGGCCATGGCGGCCGCGGCGTTGGCCGAGACGCCCAGCACGTCGGCCAGCTCGCGGGGCTGGCGTCCCTCCACCGCGGTGTGCCACAGGACCGCCTGCCAGCGTTCGGGCAGCGATTCGAAGGCCCGGGTGATCAGCTCGCGGTCGGCCCGGTCGAGCTCGGGGGAGCCGGCCTCGTTGACCACCGGCTCGGGCACGTCGTCGATGGACTGGTCCGCCGGGCGCTCGCCCTGCTCGGCGGCCAGCCGGCGCAGGGTGACGAACAGGTAGGCGCGGAACGACTCGGTGGGACCGGCGCCGCGGCGCAGCGCGCCCAGCACCCGCTCGAAGGCGCCGTTGACCAGGTCGTCGGGGTCGCCGACCCGGCGGTAGGTGGACGCCAGGCGCAGCGCGGCCGCGTGGTGGCGGACGTACAGCTCCGTGAATGCGGACTCGTCGCCCTCACGGGCCTGGTCCAGCAGCTCGGCGTCGGAGAGAGCGGTGATCGTCATGGCTCGGCAACCTGCACGCCAGTCTGACGCACCGGACCGCCCGCTACCAGAGCGGGTCCAGCCACTCTCCGTAGGGTCCAGGAAAACTTCCGGCAACGCCGTCATAGCCCCACCCCGGGCCCCTCTCTACGGGCATGACGGAGACACCGGCCGGGTCCACGGCAGCCACTTCGGACGTGGACGCAACCGGCCGCCTCCTCGCTGTCGTCAACCGGTGGGTGCCGCCTCACCAGCGGGTCGCCGGCGACGTCCTCACCCGCTGGTACGTGAGCGCCGCCAGTGCGCTCCCGTTCGACGAGTGGGCCGATCCCGCGACGTGCCGCCTGGCGGAAGCGTTCGTCGCGGGGGCCGACCTCGTCGCGGTGGAGGAGGCCGTCGTCGCCTTCGCCCAGGCCCGGGCCGGGTCCGAGCACCCGGCCGAGGCGCTGGTGGGCGACCTCGTGGCCCTGGTGCGGCTGGCTTGGCCGTCCTCCGGCCACGAGTGGAACGACTGGATCGACCCTGCCGGCGTGATGGCCCGGGCGCTGACCGCCTGGGCGAGCGAGCGGGACGTCCGCAGCGCTTGCGGCGACTGTCGCGACGCGGCCACCGGGCTGGTCACAGGGCACTTTCTGCGGGCACGGGTGCGCGAACTGCACGCCCAGTGCTCCGCACTGGCCATCTCGGCCCCGTCCGCGTTCGGGGCCGTGGTGGTCGATCTGGAGCTGAGCGCCGTCGCGGTGCCGGAACGCGTCGGGGTCAGGGTCGCGGCGGGCCGCATCCTGACTTCGCGCTTCCGGGCGGGCGAAACCGTGGCGGCGCTCGGCTCCTCTCGTCTGGTGGCCGTGATGCCGGCATACGGCATCGAACGGGCCATCGGTGACGTGGCGGCCGACCTCGCCGGGCTCTCCTCACCCGACGGGGTCGGCGTCACCGTCCGGCGGCAGGCGTTCGCGGGCGACGCCGACGCCACGTTCTCGTCCCTGGCGGGAACCTCGGTGGGGTCCTAGGGCGGTCGGACCCCGCCGTCGAGGTGGGTGCGCCGCGCGGCGGGCGCGCGGCGCACTCACCATCTATCCGAAGGTCTTGGAGTCGAGCTCGCGGACCCGGGCGGCCAGCGCCGCCAGGATCTTGTGGTTCAGGGTGGGCACCTCGTCGAGCAGCCCCGAGAACTCGCGGGGCCCCAGCACCAGCACGGTGAGCGGGGTGGCCGCGGTGACGGTCGCGGTGCGCGGCCCGTGGTCGAGCAGCGCCAGCTCGCCGACGCAATCGCCGGGGCCGAGCGTGGCGACGGTCTGCCCGGCCCGGGTGACGTCGGCCTGGCCTTCGACGATCACGAACGCCTCGCGTCCGACGTCTCCTTGGGTCACGAACTCCTTGCCCTGATCCAGCGTGAGCTCGACCGTGGCCTTGGCGATGTCCCGCAGCTCCTTGGTCGTGCACCCTGCGAAGAGCGGGACCGCGGCGAGATGGTTGAGGTAGTCCTCGCGTGCCATGGCGGCGCAGCTTAGAGGCTGTCCCGGCAGGCAGAGCGTGACGTTCATACGTCGGAAACAAACGCGAAACGGTATGTCTCTACCTTGCCGATCCGTGGAGGTGGCTCTGGTCCACTGGCCGGCCGAACAGGACCGGCGAGAAGAGCTCCGTCGAGCCGGGCAACCCCGCCTGCTGTTGGTCGAGCGCGGTGCCCCGCCGATCCCCACCGACGAGCTCGAGGACTGGATCCGCCTCCCGGCGGACGACCTCGACCTGCGCGTCCGGGTCGAGGCGTTGCGCCGCCGCACCGACGGCGACGCCGGGTCGGTCCCGCTGCTGGACGACGACGGCGTGCTGCGCCTGGGCGACCGGTGGGTGTCCCTGCCCCCGGTCGAGGCCCGGCTGACCGCGGCGCTGCTGGAGCGGTTCGGGGCAGTCGTGTCCCGCGAGGCGCTGGCCCGCTCCGGCTGGCCCGGCGGCTCCCCGGGGCGCAACGCCCTCGACGTCCATGTGCTGCGGCTGCGCCGGCGCCTGTCGCCGCTGCGGCTGGCCATCCGCACCGTGCGCTCGCGGGGCTACCTGCTGGAGCGGGCCGACGGCAGCGGGCAGGTGGCGCCCGACCACATCCGCCCTGCGCCCACCGGAGCCAGCGTCCGCCGCATGACCGCGGGCTGAGCCTCCGCCCGGCGGGCGACTACCGCTACCGCACGCGGGGTACTCCCTGGACGCCGGACGGGAAGCGCCCGGCGAGATTCCGGGGCTGGGGACACTGTTCCTCAAGGGAGGCTTCATCATGAGCGGACGCGTACGGATCCCGATCCTCTTGCTGATCTGGCTGATCATCGGTGTCTTCGTGGCCGTCAACAAGGGATACGCCACCAACATCGAGAACGCGTCGCAGGTCGCGACGTTCGCGCTGGCGGTGTTCCTGTGGCCGATCCCTGCGCTGGACGGCGCGGTCGGGATCACCTTCTAGCGGCCCGGCCCGCCGGGCCGGCTCAGCCGCCGGCCTGGCGGGCCACGGCCTCGGCCGCGGCCCGGATCTCCTCCGCCGAGCGGAGGTAGCGCTCCTCGACCGGCGTGTCGTCCCGCGGCCAGCCGTCGTCGGCGCAGCTCGTACACCAGCGGCTCCCCCGTGGGGATGTTGAGCTCGGTGATGTCGTCGTCGGAGATGTGGCTGAGGTGCTTGACCAGCGCCCGCAGGCTGTTGCCGTGCGCCGCCACCAGCACGACGCGCCCGGGGGCGAGGTCGGGGACGATGGCGTCGTACCAGTACGGCAGCATGCGCTCGACCACGTCGGCCAGGCACTCGGTGTCGGGCACGATCTCGGGCGGCAGCCCGGCGTAGCGGGGGTCGTGGCGTACGTTGCGCGGGTCGTCGCGGGCCATGGGCGGGGGCGGGACGTCGTACGCCCGGCGCCACACCTTGACCTGGTCGAGGCCGAAGCGCTCGGCCGTCTCGGCCTTGTTGAGCCCCTGCAGGTCGCCGTAGTGGCGCTCGTTGAGCCGCCAGTGGCGGCGCACCGGGATCCACGACCGGCCCAGCTCGCGCAGCGTCAGCTCCGCGGTGCGGATGGCCCGCACCTGGACCGACGTGTGCAGGATGTCGGGCAGGAGGCCGCGCTCGGCCATGAGCCGCCCGGCCTCGACGGCCTGGGCCTCGCCCTTGGCGCTCAGGTCGACGTCGTACCAGCCGGTGAAGAGGTTCTCCAGGTTCCACTGGCTCTCGCCGTGGCGGAGCAGGACCAGCGTCCCGGCGGTCACGGCTCGGCGGTGCTCGGCGGCCCGCCCTGGACCTTCCCGATGAACACCGTCACCGTGCTGCCCCGGTTGACCTCCTGGCCGGCCGACGGCGACGAGCTGATGACGACGCCGTCCTGGTTCTGGTTCTGGACCGGCTGGGTCTGGAAGTCGCCCTCCAGGCCCGCGTTCTGGAGGGCGGTGCGGGCATTGGCCTCGCTGAGGCCCTGGAGCTGGGGCACGGTGGTGCGCTCGGCGCCCGACGACACGATCAGCGTCACCGTGTCGGTGACCTGGATCTCGGTCCCGGCCGGCGGGTCGGTGCCGATGACGTTGCCGGCGGCCACGTCGCCCGACGCCTGCTGACGGGACTGGATGTTGGTGAAGCCGGCCCGCTGGAGGGTGCTGCGGGCGGTGCCCTCGCTCTGGTTGGTCACGTCGACCACCGCCACCAGGCCGGACCCCGAGGACACGTTGATGGTGACCTGGCTGCCCTTGGCGATCTCCTGGCCCGCCGGCGGGTCCTGGCTGACGACCAGGCCTTCGTCGACGTCGGTGTCCTCGACCGGCACGGGGTTCACGAGGAAGCCCGCCTCGGTGAGGATCCGGGCGGCCTCGCTCTGCTCCTGGCCCACCACGTCGGGGATGGCGACCGGTACGGGCCCGGCGGAGAACGTCAAGCGTCACCCGCGAGCCCTTGTCGACCTCGGTGGTGGCCGGCGGGTCCTGGCTGATGACCTGGTTCTCCGGGAGCTCCGAGTTCTCGGCCGCCGTGACGACCTCGAACTCGGCGTCCTCCAGCTGCGCCTTGGCCTCCTCGACGGGCTTGCCCACCACGTTGGGCACCGTCACCTGCTCGACGTTGTCGTCGCCGCCGCCGAAGTTGCTGGCCAGCAGGTACAGCAGGCCCGCCAGCAGCAACAGCAGGAGGATCAGCGCGGCGAGGAACCACTTGGACCGCTTGGGCTCCTCCTCCTGGTCGTAGCCGTACTCGTCGTAGTCGCCGTAGCCCTCGCGCTGGGACGCGTAGCCCACGGGCCCGGCCACCAGCGCGGTCTCCTGGCCGTACTGGGTGGGGGCGATGACGCTGGTGGCGCCGGGGTCGAGCGGCGGGGCGAGCACGGGCTCGGCCATGATGCGGGCGCCGTCGAGGTAGCGCCGCAGGTCGGCCCGCAGGTCCTGGGCCGTCGGGTAGCGGTTGGCCGGGTTCTTGGCCAGCGTCTTGAGGGTGATGGCCTCGAGCGTCTCCGGCAGCGAGGGGTCGATGCGCCGGGGCGGGACCGGGTTCTCCTGCACGTGCTTGTAGGCGATGGCCACCGCGCTGTCGCCCGAGAAGGGCGGGCCGCCGGTGATCATCTCGTAGAGGACCACGCCCAGGCTGTAGAGGTCGCTGCGGGGGTCGACGGCCGCGCCCCGGGCCTGCTCGGGCGAGAAGTAGGTGGCGGTGCCCATGACCGAGCCGGTCTTGGTCAGGTTCTGGTCGGACGAGTCACTGATGGCCCGGGCGATGCCGAAGTCGGCCACCTTGACCCCGCCGTCGCGGGTGAGCAGCACGTTGCCGGGCTTCACGTCCCGGTGGACCACGCCGTTGCGGTGGGCGAAGCCGAGCGCGGCCGCGATGTCGGCCGTGATCTCCGCGGCCCGGTCGGGATGGAGGCGGCCCTCGTCCCGCAGGGTGTCGGCCAGCGTCAGGCCCTCGACGTACTCCATCACGATGAAGTAGGTGCCGTTGGCCTCGCCCCAGTCGAACACGCTGACGATGTTGGGGTGCTGGAGGTTGGCGGCCGCCTGCGCCTCCCGGCGGAAGCGCTCGACGAAGCCGGCGTCCGTCGCCAGGGCCGGGAACAGCACCTTGACCGCCACCGGCCGGTCGAGCAGCTGGTCGCGCGCCAGGTACACCTCTGCCATGCCGCCGCGACCGAGCCGCCGGTGGAGCTCGTACGCGCCCGTTGAAGATGACTTGGTTCTGCTGCGACATGCGCACCTCAGACTACGAGATGGGGGAAGGTGGCCCCGACTTCGCGCGTGCGGCCCCGTCTACTCCCCGTCATTCGACGCCGCGGCCCCGGCGTCCGCTCGCACGGGCGGGGTCAGGGCCTGCTTCAGGACCGCCGCCGCGATGGGGGCGGCCACCCGGCCTCCGGTCGCCTCGCTGGCGCCCTCCTGGCCCTCGACCAGGACCGCCACGGCCACCGAGGGCACCTCGCCCTCGGGCCCGGCGAAGCCGATGATCCAGGCGTGGGAGCGGGGCGGGTCGGTGCCGAGCTGGGCCGTGCCCGTCTTGCCGCCCACGACGATGTTGTCGTCCAGGCCTTCGTCGAGGCGCGAGGCCGTCCCGTCCGTCACCACCGAGATCATGGCGTCCCGCAGCAGGTTGGCGGTGTCGGGCGACATGGCGGTGGTCCACACCTCGGGGTCGTAGCGGTCGACGACCTCGCCCCGGTCGTCACGGACCTCCCGCATGACGTGGGGGGCCATGATCTGGCCGCCGTTGGCCACCGCCCCGGCCACCATCGCCATCTGGAGCGGCGTGGCCGCCACGTCGTTCTGCCCGATGGATGCCTGGGCCAGCACCGGCGGGTCGTCGGCCACCTTCTCGGTCGGCCACACGGACTGCACGCCGCCGGGCAGGTCGATGGGCACGTCGTGGTTGAACCCGAAGGCCTCGGCCGAGGCGGTCATGCCCTCGGCGGTGGCGTTCTCGACCCCCATCTGGGCGAATGCGGTGTTGCACGAGTCCTGGAGGATGACGAACAGGGTGCCGCCGCAGCTGCCCCCGCCGAAGTTGCCGATCGGGGCGCCGAACGAGGCCGCCCGGTACTCGCTCTGGACCGGGTAGCTGGGGTTGTCGGCGGTCACCCCACCGTGCTCGACCCCGGCGGTGGAGGTCACGACCTTGAACGTCGAGCCGGGGAACTCCCGCTCGGCGTAGCTGCGGGCCCGGGTGGGCTTTTCGGGGTCGTTGTTCAGCCGCTCGGACTCGGCGGTGGCGGCGGCGAAGTCGTGGGTGGCGAGCAGGTTGGGGTCGTAGCTCGGGTTCGACCACAGGGCCAGGATCTCGCCGTTGCGGGGGTCGATCGCCACCACGGAGCCCGCGCGCCCGGCCAGCTCGGTGCGGGCCACCACCTGCACGTCGTTGCGCAGGGACAGCGTGACGTTGCCGACCCGCTCACGATCGACGAACAGGTCCCCCAGGTTCTTGAGGTCGAAGTCCAGCGTGCGCCCGGCGAGCTCGTCGTTGTAGGTCTTCTCCACCCCCGCGGAGCCGAGCTGGAAGGCGAAGTAGCCGGTGACGTGGGCGAACAGGTCGTTGGTGGGGTAGACCCGCTGGAACTTGAACTGGTCGTCGGACTCGACGGACTGGGCCACCACCACGCCGTCCACCGTGTCGATCGAGCCCCGGGGCCGCGAGAAGTCGCGCACCACCTCGCGGTTGTTGCGGGGCTCGTTCTGCAGCTCGTCGGCCTGGAACACGGTGAGCCGGTTGACCTGGAGGAACAGTGCGGCGTAGCAGCAGGCCAGGAAGACGCCCAGGTTGCGGATCTGCTTGCTCACCGGCCCGTCACCCCACGACCTCGGTGACCTGGTGGGCCGACGAGGCGCTCGCTCTCGCGGCTGGCGGTGTCGTCGGAGATGCGCAGCAGCAGGGCCAGCAGCACGTAGTTGGCCAGCAGCGACGAGCCGCCGTAGGAGATGAACGGCAGCGTCACGCCGGTCAGGGGCAGCAGCCGCACGACCCCGGCCATGATGATGAAGGCCTGGAAGCCGAGCAGCGTGGTGAGGCCGGTGGCGAGCAGCCGCTCGAAGCCGCTGGTGGCCTGCTGGGCGATGCGGAGGCCGGCACCGATCATCAGCAGGAAGGCGATGAGCACCGCGGCCGCGCCGAGCAGGCCCAGCTCCTCGACGATGGCGGCGTAGATGAAGTCGCTCTCGACCACCGGGATGTTGGTGGGCGAGCCCAGGCCCAGGCCCCGGCCCGTTGTCCCGCCGTCGGCCATGGCGAAGGCGGCCTGGTCGATCTGGGTGATCTTCGCGCCGGCCGGGCCCACCAGGTCCCAGAAGCCGCCCCACAGCTCGACCCGCTCCCGGACGTGGCCGAAGGCCTGGTAGGCGAAGTAGGCGCCCGTGCCGAACAGCAAGGTGCCCACCACCAGGTACGAGGCCCGCTCGGTGGCCACCCAGATGAGCACCATGAAGAGCGTGAAGAACAGCAGGGAGGAGCCGAGGTCCTTCTCCGACACCATGACGACCAGGGCGACCGCCCAGGCGATGAACACCGGGCCGAGGTGCTTGGGGTCGGGGATGGCGAAGGGCCCGAAGGCCCGGTTGATGGCCAGCAGCTCGCGCTTCTCGATCAGGTAGCCGGCGAAGAACACGGCCAGCGCCAGCTTGGCGAACTCGCCGGGCTGGAAGTTGACCGGCCCGAACGACACCCAGATGCGGCTGCCGTGGATGACCTGGCCGATGCCCGGCAGCAGGGGCATCAGCAGCAGGACCAGGCCCACGAACCCGGCCGTGTAGCGGTAGCGCTCCAGCTTGCGGGCGTCGCGCACCACCATCAGCGTGACCACGAAGGCGGCCACGCCGAGGATCATCCACAGGGACTGGAGGCCGGCAAGGCCCCGGGGCGAGTCGCGGGCCTCGTCCAGGCGCACGATGAACACGTAGCCGAGCCCGTTGAGCAAGCGTGGCCAGCGGCAGCAGCATGCCGTCCGCCTGGGGAGCCAGGCGCCGGACCGCCAGGTGGGCCCCCAGCGGCAGGCCCACGGTGATGGCGAGGAAGGGCCCGACGCTGGTGGGGATGGGACTGTCGTCGGGCAACGTGGCCAGCAGGTACGCGCCGACGACGAACATGGTGCCGAGCACGAGCAGGCCGAGCTCGGTGGTGCGCCGGTTCGTGTAGGTCATGCGGGCGCGCTCGTCGTCGTGGCGGTGTCGGGGAGGTTCATGCGGGGCCGGTCGCCAGGTGGCTGGCGAGCGGTGCTGTCGTCGTAGGTGCTGTCGTGGCAGCGGCGCGGGTCATTCGGAGCCGGACCGCCGTCGGCGTGGTGGTGGCGGTGGTGCGTTCGGTGCGGGCGTGGTCGTTGCGGGGCCGGGCGTGGTGGGGGTGGTGCCGGGTCGTCGTCGGGGTCGGGGTGGCGCTCATGCCGGGCCGGGCACCGCGGGGGTGGCGATCGGGAGTGTCGTCGTGGTGGTGGTGGGCGCGGTCGTCGTGGTGGTGACGGGCGGGTCGAGCTCGTCCGCCTGCTCGCTGAGGTTCTCGACGTAGGCGCGGGCCTCGGCCAGCGACGCCACCTCCTTGCCGTTCTCCACGTCGGTGAGCCGCGACGCCGGCAGGCGCTGGGCCTCCAGGTCGGTGGGCTCGACCAGGCTGGGCTCGATCCACAGCAGGCCGCCGGGCCGGCCCTTGTAGATGGCGACCTGGTCGTCTTGGAGGCCGACGAAGTAGGTAGAGCGCCCGTACCACTGGATGGTGGCCACCGCCCCGCCCACCACCGCTACCACCACCACCAGGAACAGGGCGACCCGCCACGTGAAACGGCGGGAGCGGCGGACGTGGCGGGCCTCCGGGCCCTCCCCGTCGGCGTAGCCGGCACGGTCGGACGGCGGCGCGGCGCCCACCCGCCGGTGGCGGGCGGTGCGGGTCGGCGGGGCGTCGTCGTCGACGTCGACGTAGGCGCCGCCGCGGCCGGGCAGCGCCGGTGCGGCGCCGGCGGCCTCGTCGCCCTGGGCGGCCAGCGCGGCCGAGGCGGCCTCGGCCCGGCCGCCGTCGTCGATGACGTCGACCACCACCACGGTGATGTTGTCGCGGCCGCCGCCCTCTCGGGCCAGCCGGACCAGCTCGTCGGCCGCGTCGGCCGGGTCGGGCAGCCGGCGCAGGACCGCGGCGATGCCCTCCTCGGGCACCTCGTTGAACAGGCCGTCCGAGCACAGCAGGTAGCGGTCACCGTGGCGGGGCTCGACGGCGAAGGCGTCGACCGGCACGTCGTCGTAGACGCCCAGGACGCGGGTGAGGATGTTGCGCTGGGGGTGCACGGCCGCTTCGTCGGGCGACAGGCTGCCCTCGCGCACCAGGTCGGCGACCAGGCTGTGGTCGGTGGTGAGCTGGTCGAGCTCGCCCTCGGACCAGCGGTAGCCGCGGGAGTCGCCCACGTTGGCGATGGCCAGCAGCTCGTCGTCATCGTGCTCGACCACGGCCAGGGCCACGATGGTGGTGCCCATGCCGGTGAGATCGGGATCGTCGGAGCCGGCCCGGTACACGGCGCTGTTGGCCTGCTCGATGGCTTCGACCAGGCCCTCGATCGTGTGGCGGTCGAAGCTGCGGGCCATGGTGTCGCACGCGATCTCGGAGGCGACCTCGCCGCCCCGGTGGCCGCCCATGCCATCGGCGACGGCCCAGAGCCCGACGTCGTCGCGGGCCACGAACTGGTCCTGGTTGTTCGAGCGGACCCGCCCGACGTCCGTGGCGCCTCCCCAGCGGAGCCGCGTGCTGCCGGCCCGGGCGGTCATTGCAGCTCCAGGACGGTGTTGCCGATCTGCAGGCGGTCACGCCGCTTGATGACCATGGGCCCCGCCACTCGCCGCCGGTTGAGGTAGGTGCCGTTGGTGGAGCCCAGGTCCTCGACGTACCAGTGGCCGTCGCGCTGGAACACCCGGGCGTGGACCTGGCTGGCGTAAGCGTCCTCCAGCGGCACCTGGCAACCCGGCGGCTCGGCCCAGCGTGATCTCCTCGTCGAGGGCGTAGGCGCGGCCCCGCAGGCCCGGGGGCTCGAGCACCTTGAGCTGGGGATGGTTGGACCGGCCCGGCCGGGGCGCCCGGCGCCCGCGGCTCTTCTGCTGGCCCGCGGGAGCCCCGGCGGGCGCATCCACCAGGCGCGGGGCGTTGACCTCGGTCCACACCGCCCGCAGCACACGCAGGAAGAACAGGTACAGCAGCACGAGGAGGAAGAGCTTGAGGAGGTTCAGAAGCTGCTCGGGCACCGAGCGGGAGAATATCGGTAGCCGGGGCGTCCGCCCGACCGGGAACGCTCAGCTGGCCTCGAACCGCATGCGCGTGTGCCCGAACGTGAGCTCGTCCCCGTCGGTCAGAAGCCGCTGGTCGATGCGCACGCCGTTGATCTTGGACCCGTTGGTGGAGCCGAGGTCGACCAGCAGGAAGCCGTCGCCCTGGGGGCGGATCTCGGCATGGTTGCGGCTCACGTTGGGGTCGGCCAGCACGATGTTCGACTCTGGCCGCCGGCCGATGGTGATGACGTGCTCGGCCAGGGTGAAGCGCTCGCCGGTCGGGAGCACCAGGCTCCCGGCCCCGGCCCCGCCGGCGCCTTCCCGGAAGCGGCCTTCGACCTCGAACCAGCCCGTCCCGAAGCTCTCCTCCACCACGAACTCGACGTCGACCGGCCCCATGAACCCGTAGCCCTCGTCCCGGGCGTGGGCCCGGGCGGCGTCGCACAGCTCGCGCCGCAACGCGTCCCGCACCTCCGCGAACTCCTGGTAGTCCGAGGGGGAGAGGTAGACCTTGTAGTAGTTGGCGGCGACCTGCGTGCCCCGCACGCCGATCGACACGTGGTCGTCCATCTCGCGGGCCAGCCGCCGAGCCAGCTCGACGGGGCGGATGCTGGACCGGAAAGCACGGGCGAAGGCCCCTTCGACCATGCGTTCCAGCCGCCGTTCGAATCCACGTATGGCCACGACATGCCAGATTACCGGTACACCCGGCGTTCATACCGGGCGGCCCCTATCGGATGCAGGAACGGCCGGACGGCCGCGCTATCGTTTCCTGCTTGCTGCTCGGGCGAGTGGCGGAATTGGCAGACGCGCTGGCTTCAGGTGCCAGTGGCCGTAAGGTCGTGGGGGTTCAAGTCCCCCCTCGCCCACCGCATCCGGGGCAACCTCCCCGGAACCCGTAGCCGGGGCGCGTGGACGCTGCGGTTCGGGACCGGGCAGACGAGTCGTGCCGTCAGCCGAGCACGACGACGTGGCCGACCCGCGGTGGGGTTGCGCCGGCGAGGACCTCCTGCCACGCGGCGTCGAGGCCGGTGGGGCCGAGGCCGAGCGTGACGTCGACCCAGCCGGCGACGATCGGGGCGAAGCGTGCCCACGCCTCGGCGTGGCGGACCTCGACGCCGTCGGGGCCCCAGTCGGCGTAGCGCTTGCGCATCTGGTCGGGGGCGAAGAAGAAGGTCGGGGGGCTGCCGGGCAGGTCGTCGCGGCCGGCGAGATCCGGCGCGGCGTCGTGGTGGGCTGCGCCGACCACCGCCGAGTGCACCGGGACCAGCCGCTCGTGGACCCGGCGCCGGAGGGTGGGATCGCCGGCCACGTCGACGAGGACCGCCGGACCCTCGCTGAGCTCCTCGACCTCGTCGTAGGTCCGGACCTCGTCGTAGCAGCCGAGGGACTCGGTGAACTCGCGGTTGCCGGCGCTGGTGAGCCCCACACGGTGGAGGCCGTCGAGCAGGAAGGCGGTCCCGTAGGACGTCTTGCTCGACGCGCTGGTGATGACAACGGTCTGTGCACCGAAGCAGTCGTGGTCGGTGATGAAGTCGGCCAACACGAAGCTGGTCATGAAGAGCGGCCGGTAGAGGACCTGGAGGTCCTCCTCACCCGCGACGTAGGCAGGGTCCTCCGCCGTGGTGATCAGGCCGTTGTAGGGCGTGGGGAGGTGCTGGCGGTGCGGGGTGGCGTCGCGGAAGCCCTTGGCGTCGGCCTTCGAGGGCTGCACCACGAGGTGGCTGCTGGTCGGGAGGTAGCCGTAGAGCCGGGTGCCCTCGGCCACCTCGGGCACCGTGCTGGCCTCCACCTCGGCGAAGCCCCACAGCGGCACCCGCCCGAACGCGGGATCCTCGGTGGGGAAGAAGTCCCAGTACTTCATCGCCTCGCCGAAGGCTGCGTAGGTGACGTTGTTGGCGGTCATCCCGACCCGGTCGGATCGCAGGACCACCTGGCCCGGTCCGGGGGTGGGCGCCGAGACGTCCACCAGTTCGGTGTGCGAGAGGTCGGAGCGATCGACGAGGAGATCCCAGGCCATGCATCGTTGTCTAGTCGCCTGTCGCCGGCGGGACCTCACCCCGAGCGGTCGCCCGGCGACGAGGACCCAGGCCGCATGTCGGCCAGGATGTGATCGTGTCCGAGACTGACGAAGTGATGGTCGCCAACGGCGACATCGACCTGCGGGTGGAGGTCACCGGCGACGGGCCCACGATCGTGTGCGTGTCCGGGTGGCCGGAGCTGGCGTCGTCGTGGCGGCACCAGGTGGCCCACCTGGCGGGGAAGGGGTATCGCGTCGCCGCGCTGGACGTCCGTGGCTACGGCGGAAGCTCGGTGCCCCAGGAGGTCGAGCGGTACACCCTTCGCGAGCTCGCGGGTGATGTCGCCGCGGTGGCCGCCGCGCTCGACGACGAGCCGGTCGTGCTCGTCGGTCACGATTGGGGTGCTCCCATCGTGTGGCGCACCGCCCTCCTCCATCCCGAGATCGTCCGGGCGGTCGCCGGCCTCAGCGTGCCTCACCTGCCGCCCATGGGTGTGGCGCTGGTGGACGTCCTCGACCAGCTCCACGCCGGCCGTTTCTTCTACATGCTGCACTTCCAGCGGCCCGGCGTCGCCGAGGCCGAGTTCGGGCCCGACCTGCGGAGTGCCCTCAAGCGCTGCTACTACGCTCTCTCCGGCGACGCCCCGGCCGGGAGCTGGCTGCCCGACGCGCCTCGCGACGTGGCCTTCCTCCCGCTGCTTCCCGACCCGCCCGACGGGCCACTCGGCTTCCTCCCCGACGACGAGCTCGATCGGATCGCGGCGTCGTTCGAGCGCACCGGCATGACCGGCGCGTTCAACCGCTACCGGGCCGCGGCGCTCGATGCCGCCGACGAGGCCGACCTGATCGGCGCCACCGTCGCCCAACCGGCGTGTTTCGTCGCCGGCGAGCTCGACCCCGTCCGCGCCATGGTCCCGGGCACCGACCTGTACGCCGATCCGGGAGCCGCCTGCACCGACTTCCGCGCCGCCACCATCGTCCCCGGCGCCGGCCACTGGGTCCAGCGGGAAGCGCCGGCCGCAACCAACGCCGCGCTCACCGAGTTCCTCACCTCGTTGTAGCTCTCGGTCCCCCTTCGCCCACTCCTCAGCCGGCGAAGGCCCGGGTGGACGCGATGACGGCGAGCCGGTCGTCGCGGCCCTGGTCCCGGACCACGACGTGGCCGAGACCGTCCCTCACCTCGGCGTGAGCCACCGCGGGCCCGTTGCGCACGGGTTGCGCGAAGCGCATCGACAGCGAGGCGAGGGTCGTGCCGGGCTCGGCCGAGAGCACGGCCTCCTCGACGGCGAGGGCCAGGAGACCGCCGTTGAGCGTGCCCGACGCGTTGAGCCCATCGGGTCGCATGGGGATCGACACCATCCCCGGTGCCAGGCGTTCGCAGCCGGCCCGGTCCGCGAAGGGCACCGCCAGCCGGGGCGGGTGGGGACGCAGCAGGCCCTCGTCCCGCACGACCGTCGGCATCCGCAGGCTGGGGTTCGGTGCCGCCATGAACGTGGCGTGGGCGAAGCCGATCGCCCGGCTGTCGCCCGCGATGTCGACGGCGAGGACCGAGACGGAGCGGCCCGACTTCTGGGTCCGGCACACCATCTGGACCTCGTCGATCCCTACGGCGGGGTGATGGAGGTGGACGTCGAGATCCAGGGTCACGGGCACGCTCGGGGTGAACAGGCCGATGGCGATGTGGCCGGCGACGACGTCGGCCCAGGCCGCCAGGATCGACAGCCGCAGGGCTTGCGTCCCCGGCACCCACATCTCGGGGACCACGTGCGCCGACCCGTGCATCTCCTCGCCCGCGGGCGCGACCCCGAAGCCGAGGTCGCGGATGATGTGGCGGTCGACGTCGCCGGGATGGGGCACGTGCTCCATAGCGCTACGGCTCACGCACCCGGGCGATGAAGGCGATCGCTCCCGTCTGCCGGTGGGTGACGAGGAGCAGGAACGGGCGGTCGACGCGGACCTCGACCGTGGGTAGTTGCCGGTAGGCGACCTGGCGCATGACCAGGGCCGTGGCGGCGGCGCCCTCGATGCCGGTCTCGTCCACCCGCAGGACCGCAGAGTGGTAGGCGCCGGTGATCCACAGGTTTTCCTCGGCCACCACGCCCACCACCGGGAGACCCGAGAAGATGCGGCGGACGCCGAGTGCCCGGAGCGGCCCGATCAGCTCGGTCGCCCGCTCGACCCGAAGCCGCGGGAGATGGAGGTCGACCCGGTGGGTCTGTGCGCTCAGCCGCAAGCTGCGGAGTGTCGCCGGATCGGGGAGCGCGCTCACACCGACCGAGCCTGCGGGCGGCAGTAGGACCTCGGCGACGAACCCGAGGCCGAGGGCAAGTCCCACGTACTCCCACTCCCCGCGGGCGTAGACGAGATCGTGAGTGGCGCACATGGTGGGGACGGCCCGCGTGCCGCCCGGTCCGTGGAACGGCGCATCTTCGGTCCGGGAGGCGGCGAAGGGGAGGGCCCAGGGGGCGAGCAGGTAGAGGGCATTGACGAGGACGGCCCGGTCGTCGGGGGTGAGCGCACCCGCCGGCAGGACGTTCGGGATCAGGTTGCGGGTCGTGGCGGCGACGTCGGCGTTGACGGCGCGGCGGGTGCCGTCAGGATCGGCCGCGATCGGCGCGAACCTCAGCGCGGCCCCGGGCCAGCGGTCGAGGGCGGCGGTGAACGCGGGGAGAGGCGTACGGCCTTCGTCGACCCAGAGGCTGTTGGCCACCGTGAGCAGCGACTCGCCGCTCCAGGGCCGCATCTCCTCGGTCGTCGTGGCATTTTCCGCGATCGTCGCCGCATCGGCCGCCAGCCCCGCCACGATCTCGTCCGGGGCGTCGCTTCCGCCCTCCCCACCGTTGCCGACCAGCGCTCGCTCCACCTCCTCGCGGGACGGCGGGTCGCAGCCCGGGGCCAGGACGGCCAGCGCCGAGGAGACGGACCACGGCGACACGACGACGTTCTCGTGGGTCGCCGCCGGCACGGCGTCGATCAGCGCCAGCGCGAAGTCGGCGTGCCGATCGGTGATGCTCACCCCCGCAGCGAGCCGGACGCCTGGCGGTCGCCGAGCCGGCTGAGGGCGCCCGTCGTCATGGCCACGTAGGTGTCCAGCAGGAACTCCCGCTGGGCCGGGCCGGGCCGGGACTGCATCTGCGACAGCAGCGACCGGATGCCGGTGAACAGCACGGCCATGACGGTCCGGGCCGTGCGGAGGTCGATGCCGAAGTCCTGGGCGGCGCGCTCGGCGAACCAGCCGACCGTCTGGCGGTCACGGCGGCGCTGGTCCTGGCGGGAGGCGCCGTCGGCCCCCGCGGCGCGCAGCGGGGTGAAGAAGGGTGCGTGCTCCTCCACGGCGTCGAGGGTGGCGCCGATGAACGCCCGCAACTTGGGCTCGAAGCCGTCCGGAGCCGCCTCCACCCGGGCGCGGATGTGCCGGTCGAGGCGGCCGGCCTCCCGCCGGTACAGCGCGGCCAGCAGGTCGTCCTTGTTGTCGAAGTGCTTGTAGACGAGGGCCCGGGTCACCTGCGCCCGGTCGGCGACCACGCCCACCGTGACGGCTTCGGGGCCGCCCTCGGCCACCAGCGCCCTGGCCACGTCGAGCAGGGCGGTGCGCCGCTCGTCGGCGGAGAGGCGCTCGGCGGAGACGACGCTCGGCGGGGCGGCCATGCCCGATGATCGCACGCCGACGGTTGCAACTTGTCACCAACGTGTGTTGGAGTGGCGGTTACACAGTGTCACCAAGGGGGAACACGATGAGCTATGCCGGTGGTCGTCCGACCCTGGACGCCGACAGCCATCTGATGGAGCTCCCGGGCTTCCTCGACGCCTACATCGAGCAGCCGATGCTGGAGCGGCTGCGCGGCCGGTCGATGGAGCGGCTCGCACCGGTGCTGGACGCGGCGACGGCCGCGGCCGAGCGCCGCCGGCAGGACGCCGGCGCGCGCGCCGAGGCCGAGGGCCGCCTCCTGCGGGACAAGGGCTGGAACGCGATGGGCGCCTTCGACCCCGCGGAGCGCAGCCACGTGGTCGACCTGCTGGGGGTGGACGGACAGCTCGTGTTCGCCACGTTCGCCACCGCCATGTTCGTCGGGCGCGACCAGGACCTGCTCTACGCGGGCAGCGCCGCGCACAACCGGGCGGTCGCGGCCTTCTGCGAGGGCGACCCGCGGCTGCTGCCGGTCGCGTTCGTGCCGCTCAACGACACCGACCGGGCCGTGGCGCTGCTCACCGAGGCGATCGAGGGGGGGTGCGCCGCCGTGCACGTGCCCTCGACGGCCGCGGGCGAGCGGTCGCCCACCCACCCCGACCTCGACCCCTTCTGGTCGGAGCTGAACGACCGCGGCGTCCCCTTCGTGCTGCACGTCGGGGGCGGAGGGCGCCTGCTCGATCGGGCCTTCCACAACAACGGGCGGCCGGTCACCGACCACCTCGGCGGCGGGGAGAACATCCGGTCCAAGGACTTCCTCGCCATCTCCAACTCCCCCGCGCTGTTCCTCGGGACGCTGATCCTCGACGGCCTCTTCGACCAGTTCCCCCACCTCCGTGGTGGGGTGATCGAAGAGGGGGCGGGCTGGGTCGTGTCCTGGATGCGCCAGCTCGACTACGCCCAGCGGGCCTTCCGCCGCACCGAGGAGCCCCTCACCCGGCTGGCCCGCAAGCCGTCGGAGTACGTGCACGAGCACCTCCGGTTCACGCCGTTCGCGGGCGAGCCGGTCGGCTGGATGATCGAGCAGGCCGGTCCCGACCTGTTCATGTTCTCGACCGACTACCCGCACCCCGAGGGCGGGCGCGACCCGCTGGCCAAGTTCGAGGAGGCCATGCCGTCCGTGTCGGACGAGGCCCGGCACCGCTTCTACTACCAGAACATGGCCGACCTGCTCGGCCCGGCCCTGACGCCGCCCCGCGCGGAGGCTGCCGCGTCCAACAGTTGACGCTTGTACAAACGAGTGCTTGTATAGACGGCATGGACCGTGACGTCGTCGACCTGTTGGAGCAGGGGTTCGCCTGGACCGGGGAGCGGGTGGCGCTCGTCGGGCCGGACGACCTGGATGCGGAGACGCCGTGTGAGGGGTGGCGGCTCCGGCACCTGATGAACCACATGCTGGCGGCGCTCGGGCGGCTGGCCGGGGCGGCCGAAGGGGACGTGGCGCCGCCCGAGGCGTTCGACGCCCGCGCCCAGGCGCTCCTCGACCGGCTGGGTGAGGATTGCGGGCACGCGGCGTTCGCGGGCGTGCGGGACCGCGCAGTGGCCGTCTGGCGCTCGCCCGGCGTCATGGGGCGGACGTGCGCCCTGCCACTCGGGTCGATCCCCGCACCCATGGCGGCGCAACTGAACCTGGTCGAGGTGGTGGTGCACGGTTGGGACGTGTCGCAGGCGACGGGGGAGCGGGCCGCCATCCCCGACGAGCTGGCCGCGCCCATCCTGGCCTTCTCGCGCCAGGCGGTGGGGCCGGCGCGGGGCCGGGCCTTCGGCCCCGACCTGGAGACCGGGGAGTCGCTCTCGGACCGCACCGTCTCGTTCCTGGGACGCAAGCTGTGAGTGTGAGCGCCCGGCCGGCGCCCGACCTGGACGTCGCCCTGCGGGCGCTGGCCGACGGGAACCGGCGGGCCATCCTGGCGGCGGTGCGGGACCAGCCCCGGGCGGTGGGCGAGATCGCGGGGGAGGTGGCGATGTCGCAGCAGGCCGTGTCGCACCACCTGCGGGTCCTGCGGGGCGCGGGCCTGGTCGGCGAGCGCCGGGAGGGGACCCGCCACCTCTTCTCCGTGCGCAGCGACGGGTTCGACGTGGTGCAGGCGTACCTCACCGACTTCTGGCCGGCGCACCTGACGGCGCTCAAGCGGGCGTCCGAGCGGGCCGCGCGCGGGGCCGGCGATGGCTGACTACTCCCTCTCGGTCGACATCGAGGCGCCGCCCGAGGTGGTGTTCTCCCACCTGGTGACGCCCGAGGGCATGGTGGCCTGGATGGGCCAGCACGCCGAGCTCGACGCCCGACCCGGGGGCGGTTTCTCCGTCGACATCAACGGGTCGCCGGTGCGGGGCCGCTACATCGAGGTCGACCCGCCCCGGCGGGTGGTCGTGACCTGGGGCGTGGCCGGCAGCGAGGTGCACCCGCCGGGCTCGTCCCGGGTCGAGTTCACGCTGGTCCCGGTGGGCGATGGCACCCGGCTCGACCTGGTGCACCGCGACCTCCCCGCCGAGCGGGCGCCCGGCTACGCCCGGGGTTGGGAGCACTTCGGGGGGCGCCTCGCGATCGCCGCGCCGGGCGGCGACCCGGGCCCGGATCCCTGGTCCGAGCGCTGGGCGGCCGAGGCCTGACGGGCGATTCCGCACCTTCCCGGAGCGTTCAGTAGCTTTCAGCCGTGACCCAGGCCGAGATCACGACGAAGCCGCCACGCCGCATCAAGCCCAGCCACATCGTGGTGGCCGTGGGCGTCGCCTTCGCGATCGTGGTGGTGGCGTCGGGGGTGGCCGCCACGATCAACCAGTGGCACGACGACTCCTCGGTGCAGCGCGAGGTGTTCGGCCCCATCCCGTCCGCCTGGAAGGCCGTGTTCTACACGGTCATCCCCATCGTGATCGTGTACGGGGCCGTCCTGTTCAGCCAGCGGGTAAAGAACTGGGAGCGGGGCCAGCCCGACGACCGCAGCACCACTCGGGCCAATGCGGGCCGCCGCCTGCGCGACTTCCGCTCCGGCGCCTACATGCAGACCCTGCTGCGCGACCCGGCCGCGGGGATCATGCACTCGCTGATCTACTTCAACTTCCTGGTCCTCCTCGCGGTCACCACCGTGCTGGAGATCAATCACCAGGTGCCCGAGAGCATGAAGTTCCTGCACGGGCAGACCTACCAGGCCTATTCGCTGGTGGGCGACGTGGCCGGGGCCCTGTTCCTGGTGGGCGTGACCTGGGCCATCGTGCGCCGGTACGTGCAGCGGCCCTACCGGATCCGCATCAAGTCCAAGCCCGAGCACGCCCTGATCCTGGGCACCTTCCTCGGCATCGGCGTCACCGGCTTCGCGGTCGAGGCGCTGCGCATCGCGCTGGAGGGCCGCCCCGACTACGAGCGGTGGTCGGTGGTGGGCTACCCGCTCTCGGCGCTGGTCGACGGCTCCAGCCACCTCTTTGGCCTGCACCAGCTCGGGTGGCTGGCGCACGTCCTGCTGTTCGTGTTGTTCCTGGTGATCCTGCCGGTCACCATGCTGCGCCACATGTTCACCTCGCCGCTGAACATGTACCTGCGGGACCGCGAGCGGCCCAAGGGCGCCATGAAGGCCATGCCCAACCTCATGGAGACCGAGCTGGAGACGTTCGGCGCCTCCACCGTCGAGGACTTCACCTGGAAGCAGCTGCTCGACACCGACGCCTGCACGATGTGCGGGCGCTGCACCTCGGTGTGCCCGGCCCATGCCACGGGCAAGTCGCTCGACCCCCGCGAGATCGTGCTCAAGACCGGCGAGGTCATGGCCGCCACCGGCAGCCCGCTCGTCTCGCCGCCCATCGGCGTCGACCCGGAGATCACGATCAGCGCCGACTCGCTGTTCGAGCGCATCACGCCGGAGGAGGTGTGGGCCTGCACGTCCTGCAAGGCGTGCGACGAGATCTGCCCGGTCAACATCGAGATCCTCGACAAGATCCTCGACATGCGGCGCTACCTGTCGCTGATGGAGTCCAACTTCCCCACCGAGCTGGGCACCGCGTACCGGTCGATGGAGAACTCGGGCAACCCGTGGGGCCTGTCGCAGTCGGACCGGGCGGCGTGGGCGGCCAAGGTGCCGGGCGTGCCCATCGTCGAGCCGGGCGAGAGCTTCGACCACGAGTTCCTGTACTGGGTGGGCTGCGCCGGCAGCTTCGACGACAAGAACCAGAAGGTGAGCGTGGCCATGGCCAAGCTCATGCAGCGGGCGGGGATCGACTTCGCCATCCTCGGCCCGTCCGAGAACTGCACCGGCGACCCGGCCCGGCGCTCGGGCAACGAGTACATCTTCCAGATGCTCGCCATGCAGAACATCGAGTCGCTCAACGGCATGGGCGTGCGCAAGATCGTCACCCAGTGCCCCCACTGCTTCAACACGCTGTCCAACGAGTACCCGCAGCTGGGCGGCAACTACGAGGTCGTGCACCACAGCCAGTTCCTGGAGTGGCTGATCTCCGAGGGCCACCTCGACATGAGCGACGCCAAGCTGGAGGAGCGGGTCGTCTACCACGACTCCTGCTACCTGGGCCGCCACAACGACATCTACCTGGCTCCGCGCAAGGTCATCGGCAGCCTGGGCGGCATCGAGGTCGTCGAGGCCGGCCGGAACGGCACGAAGGGCATGTGCTGCGGCGCGGGCGGCGCCCGCATGTGGATGGAGGAGACCATCGGCAAGAAGGTCAACGACGAGCGCAGCCAGGAGCTCATCGCCACCGGCGCCAGCCGCATCGCCGTCGCCTGCCCCTTCTGCTACATCATGATCGACGACGGCACCAAGGCCGCGGGCAAGGAGGAGGACGAGGTCAAGGTGGCCGACATCTCCATGCACCTGCTCGAAGCCCTGGAAGCCCACGACGCCGCCGCCCTCACCGGGCAGGACTGATCGCGAGGCGAGGCAATAGCGGTCGCGCAGCGGTCCCGAGGCTATAGGGGTCGGGGGCCGACGGCGGGTTCAGAGGGTGGTTGCATTTCTCGGCGTTGTGACGTCGGGAGGTCAGATTATGTCTGGGTCTCGGGTTGTTGGTTGTGAGCGGGAGCGGATCCGCGGGTTGAGGGCGCAGGGCAAGCAGGTCCGGGAGATCGTGGCCCTGACGGGCCGGTCCAAGGCAACGGTGGAACGGGTGTTGGCTGCCGCGGGTGGTTTGCCGCCCCGCCGGGTGGGGCGTTCGGCGCGGTGTCTGTCGCTCGAGGAGCACGAGGAGATCTCTCGGGGCTTGGTGGCCGGTGACACGTTCGGGCTGATCGCGGCCCGCCTGGGACGGGCGCATGAGACGGTGAGCCGGGAAGTCAAGGCCAACGGGGGCCGGGCCGGCTATCGGGCGTGGGCCGCGGACCGGCGGGCCGGCCAGCAGGCGGCCCGACCCAAACAGGCCAAGCTGGCCGCCAACCCTGGACTGGGTCGGGAGGTGGAGGCCAGGCTGGCGCGGCGGTGGTCACCCCAACAGATCGCCCGGTCGTTGCGGATCGACTACCCGACCAGCCGGAGATGTGGGTGTCCCACGAGACGATCTACCAATCACTGTCGTGCAGGGCCGGGGCGCCCTGCGCAAGGGCTGGCCGCCTGTTGCGCACCGGCCGGGCCCAGCGTCGGCCCCACGCTCGGGCCCAGGAGCCGGTGTGGTGCGGGACATGGTGCTCATCAGTGACCGCCCCGCCGAGATCAAGGACCGGGCCGTCCCCGGCCACTGGGAAGGCGGCATCATCATCGGCAAGAACGGGCGCTCCGCCATCGGCACCTCGTCGAACGCAGCACCCGGCTGGTCATGCTGGTCCACCTGCCCAACGGTCACACCGCCCACCAGGTCCGGATCGGGCTGGCCAGCAAGGTCCAGGCTCTGCCGCCGAGCTGCGCCGCTCGATCACCTGGGACCAAGGCAGCGAACTGGCCCAGCACACCCAGTTCAGCGTCGACACCGGTGTCGCCGTCTGCTTCTGCGACCCCGACAGCCCCTGGCAGCGAGGCAGCAACGAGAACACCAGAAGTCTCCTGGCCAGTATTCCCAGGGCACCTATCTCGAGCCCGTGAATCCGCCAACCACCTCGGGACCCGGCGGCCCGGGCAGTCTACGGGCGACCTCTGCATACCCTCGGGCTGGATCGAAGACTATTTTCCGATAAATTCGCCGAGTTCCTCGCAGTCACCGCCTGAGACCGTGGACCGCCATTGCCTCGGATCCGCCGGCCGTGACCCCTATTGCCTCGGGGCAACCGCCCAGGCCCACCCGCTCACGGCGGCTGCTAGACCAAGGGCGTCCGGATCACGAGGGGGAGACGATGACCGATAGTTCGCGCCCGCCGCTGCCGTACGACTTCCTGCCCGAGGTGCCGTCGTTCACGGTGACCAGCGACGACGTGGCCGACGGTGAGCCGCTGGACGAGGCCCACGTGGCCGACGCCAGCTACGGGCTGGCGGGCAGAACCTGTCGCCGCACCTGCGCTGGGAGGGCTTCCCGGCCGAGACCACGAGCTTCGCCGTCACGTGCTTCGACCCGGACGCGCCCGACCGGCAGCGGGTTCTGGCACTGGGTGCTGTTCGACATCCCGGCCGGCGTCACGGAGCTGCCCACGGGCGCGGGTCGGGCGACAAGGCGGGGCTGCCCGAGGGTGCGGTCCAGGCCCGCAACGACGTGCGGCGGGCACGAGTACGTCGGCGCCGTCCCGCCTGCCGGGCACGGGCCGCACCGCTACGTGGTCGCGGTGCACGCCGCTGGACGTCGACAAGCTCGGCCCGGACGAGAACGCCTCGCCCGCCTACGTCGGCTTCAACATGGGCGGCCACACGCTGGCCCGGGCCGTGATCATGCCCACCTACGAGGTCCCGGGCTAGGCGTGGGGACGGTCGCCACCGACTTCGCCGACGGCATCTGCACCATCACGCTCCATCGACCGGAGAAGCTCAACGCCTTCACGGTCACGATGATGCGCGAGCTGCTCGAGGCCTTCGACGAGATCGACGCCGACGACGCGGTCCGCGCCGTGATCGTCACCGGAGCCGGGCGCGGCTTCTGCGCCGGCGCCGATCTCTCGGGCGGCGGCGAGACCTTCGACTACCGCGAGCACGGCGGGCTGGCAGCGCATCGTGACGGCGGCGGCCTGGTGACCCTGCGCATCTTCGAATCGCGCAAGCCGGTGATCGCGGCCATCAACGGGCCCGCGGTCGGCGTCGGCGTCACCATGACCCTGCCCATGGACGTCCGCATCGCCTCCAGCGCCGCACGATTCGGCTTCGTGTTCGCCCGCCGCGGCATCGTGCCCGAGGCGGCGTCGAGCTGGTTCCTGCCCCGGCTCGTCGGCATCAGCCAGGCGGCGGAGTGGTGCTACACCGGCCGCGTCTTCCCGGCCGAGGAGGCGCTGGCCGGCGGGCTCGTGAGCCGCGTGGTGGCGCCGGAGGCGCTGCTGGACACGGCGCGCGCCCTGGCGCGCGAGATCGCCGACAACACGTCCGCGGTCTCGGTCACGCTCACCCGCGCGCTCCTCTGGCGCATGCTGGGCGCCGACCATCCCATGGAAGCCCACCGGGTCGATTCGCGGCTGATCTTCGAGGATGGGCCTGGTGCCGCGGACGCCGCGGGAGGGCGTCGCGGCGTTCCTGGGGAAGCGTCCGGCCGGCCTGCCCCAGCAAGGTGCCCGACGACCTGCCGGACTTCACGCCCTGGTGGGAGGAGTCCCGAGTTCTATACCTACTGGTTCTGTCATGCTCGACGTGCAATCGGCACGGTCAGCGCTGACAGAACGGGTCAGCCCGCCGAGGCGTCGTACTGCTTGACGAGCGCCCGAGGGGCTTGGCACCGCCAGGCGTCGACGAGCAGCTCCTCCAGCTCGTCGGCGTCGATCGCCGCCAGCCGGACGAGCACCGCAGGGAACCCGTTGTAGTGCGGCTCGGTGAAGAACTTGTCGCCGTCCGACGCCAGCAGCATCTCCTTCTCGGCGGCGTTGGCGACCCGAATCGCGAGCACGTCTGGATTCGGGACCGGCGCCTGTTTCGGCGAAATGCGTTCCAACCACACCCACACGATGCCCTTCGGCTTGCCCTTGGTCCGCACCGAGAACGCGAAGCGGTCGTCGGCTTCGACCGTGTCGGGCAGCGCCAGGGCGATGCGGCGCACGTCGCTCTGGTCGGCCACACCTCAGATGCTGGCACGCCCGGCCAGCAGCTCGTTCT
>CAWDIO010000007.1:0-205000 GCA_963802385.1 uncultured Acidimicrobiales bacterium
GCGCTCGGCCACCTGCTGGAGTGTGAAGGAGCCGGCAGGGGGGTCGTGCGACCCCAAGGTCATCTGCCCGGCAGTCCAGACGCGGCGACGGCCAGCTTGGTGACGGTGGGAACGTGGGCTCGCATCGAGAACACGTCGTAGTCGTTCGCGACGATCTCGTCGAGGATGCGAGCGTAGAGGACCCGTGCGGTGCGGATGGAGCGGGCCGACCACGCAGGAAGCAACTCGATCCCCTCGTCGGCCGACGAGTAGTGCGCCTCAGCCCGGTCGGTCTCGAAGCGCACGAGGGCCCGCCAACCCGGGGTCACGGTGCGCGTGGTGACGTCGACCCGAAAACGCTCGAGATCCTCGACCGGCAGATACACCCGGCCGTGGTCGAGGTCCTCGCCCACGTCGCGGATGAAGTTGGTGAGTTGGAAGGCAAGGCCGAGGTCACGGGCCGCCCCGACCGCCCGCGGATCGAATGCGCCGAGCACCGGCAGCATCATCTCGCCGATCACCGCCGCCGACCCGTCCATGTAGTCGCACAGGTCGTCCCAGGTGCGGTAGCTGTCGACGGTCAGGTCCATGGCCATCGACCGCAGGAAACGGTCGAAGCACGACGGGTCGATGCCGAACGTGGCCGCGGTGTGCGCCACCGCGGCCACGGCGGGCTCGGCCTCCGGGCCAGTGGATCCCGCGGCGAGCGCCGCGTCCCAACGCGGCCCGAAGGTCGTCGAGCCGGGCGCGGCGCCGGGCAACGGTCGCGCCGTCTGGGCGTCGACGATCTCGTCGGCGTGCCGGCAGAAGCCGTAGAGCGCCTGCACGTGGGGGCGGCGCGCGGCGGGGAGCACCTGCGTCGCCCAGTAGTAGGTGGTCCCGTGCCGACGGTGAGCCGCCGGCCCTCGCGGTAGGCGTCGCGCAGGGCGGTCGGCACGGCGAGGTCGCGATCGAGAGTGAGCGGCCGAGCGGAGACGCCGGGCCGGCAGGATCATGCGCCTTGCCCCAGGCGCTCGGCGGCCAGCTTGCCCGACAGCAGCACCATGGGGACGCCGACCCCGGGACGGTGCCGGTTCCGACGAACACGAGGCCGGGGGCGCGTCGTCGACGTTGACGGCCGGAACGGTCCGGACTGCAAGAAGCGGTGGCTGAGCGAGAACGGCGTGCCCGCCGCAGGCCCTGGCGGGCCCAGTCGACGGGGTCGACCAGCGACTCCTCGACGGGTCGACCGGGTAGCCGAGGCGCTCGATGCGTGCCGACAGTCGCTGCGCACCGTCCCCCTCAGGCGGGCCCAGTCGAGCCCGCCGGTGAGGTTGGGCACCGGCTCCAGCGTGTAGAGCACCGAGCAGCCCGGCGGGGCCAGCTCCGGGTCGGACAGCGTCGGCACTGACACGAGCAGCGAGGGGTCCGACATGCGCCGCCCGTCGTCCAGGTCCCGGAAGGCCACGCCCAGGCGTGTCCGAAGTGGATGTTGTGGTGCGCAGGCCAGCGGCAGGACGGCCCCGGACGCCCACGTGCCAGACGACGGCGGAGGGGGAGTAGTGGGGGCGGCGCAGCGACGCCGGGGGCCGGAGCCCGGCAGCAGCCCGTAGGCCCCGGGCAGGTCGGCGTTCACCACCACGGCGTCGGCGGTCACCAGGTCGCCAGCGGTGCGCACGCCCCGGACGGCGCCCCGGTCGCCGTCGGCGAGCACGACCTCGTCGACCGACGTCCCGTAGCTGATGCGAGCCCCGGCCTTGGCCAAGGCGTCCGCCAGGCCGGTCGCACCGCGTGCATCCCCCCGCGGCCGCCCACACCCCGGCGACCACGTCCATGTAGCCGATCACGGCCAGCACCCCGAGCGCCCGGTGCGGCGCGATCCCGGCGTAGAGCGACTGGAAGCTGAAGAGGCGGCGCAAGCGGTCGTCGTGGAAGGCGCGGGCCACGACGCCGTCGAGCCGTCGCAGCGCGCCCAGGCGCAGGAGACCGAGGGCGGGGCCCAGCGGGCGGACCAGGTCGGTGACGTGGTCGTAGTTGCGATCGAGGAAGGAGGGAACCTCCAGGCGGCAGAGGCGGCCGAGCCAGTCGCAATACCGGTCGAAGCGCTCGGCCTCGGCGGGCCCGCAGACGCGAGCCACCTCGGCGGCCATCGCGTCTCGATCGGCGCGCACGTGCAGCTCGCTGCCGTCGGCGAAGCACGCGCGGTAGGCGGGGTCGAGGCGAGTCAGCTCCAGGTGGTCGCCCATGTCGCCGCCGGCGGCCGCGAACGTGGCGGCCAGGAGGTCAGGCATGGTCAGGACAGTGGGCCCCGTGTCGAAGTGGAAGCCGTTCCGCTCGAGCCGGCCCGCCCGGCCGCCGGGCGCCTCCAGCCGTTCGATGACCTCGACGTCCCAGCCCGAGCCGACGAGGTGGCAGGCCGCGGCCAGGCCCCCGAAGCCGGCGCCGACGACGACGGCTCGTCGGGTCATCGATCCCTCGGAACCACGAGTCGGGCCAACGCGTGCAGGCCGTCGCGGGCCCGCGGGGAGATCCGGGCGGCGGCGAGCGTGTGCTCCGACTGGGCGACGAGCCGTTCGATCTCGGCTTCGACCGTTGCGCGCGCCCCGCACCGCTCGAACAGGTGGCGCAGGCCGGCGATCTCGTCGTCGCCGAGGTCCGGGGACCCGACCCGCTCGATCATCCGCCGTCCGGGCTCTCCTACGTAGCCGGTGGCCAGGGCCAGGAGCAGCGTGGGTTTGCCCTCGCGCAGGTCGTCACCGGACGGCTTGCCTGTGTCGACGGGGTCGCCGTAGACGCCCAGGAGGTCGTCACGCAGCTGGAAGGCCTCGCCCAGTGGCTCGCCGAACGCGGAGTACGGGCCGACGAGCCGGTCGTCGCCGGCCAGGGCCGCACCGAGGTGGAGCGGCCGCTCGACGGTGTACCGGCCCGACTTGTAACGGGCCACCCAGCGGGACAGGTCGGGGAGCGCGCCGAGCTCGCGGCCGCCACCACGTCGACCCACTGGCCCGCCACCAGCTCGACCCGCATCTCGTGCCACAGGTGCCGGACGCTGGCAGGAGCGGCGTCGACCAGGGTGTCGGCGAGGACGAATGCGAGGTCGCCGGCCAGGATCGCCAAGCCCTCGCCGTGGCGACGGCTCTCGCCGGCGCCACCCGCCGTACGCGTGGCGGGCTGCGAAGCGCGCATGCAGGGCGGGCTGGCCGCGGCGGGTGGCACTGCCGTCCATCACGTCGTCATGGATGAGAGCGAATGCGTGGAGGAGCTCGAGCGCAGCGCAGGTGTCGAGGAGCTCAGGCTCGTCACCCGTCGCGCCGCCGGCCAACGCACCCCAGTAGCAGAAGGCGGGGCGGAGCCGCTTGCCACCGGCCGCAACGAAGCCGTCGAGCGCGGCGAAGAGCTGTGACAGCGCAGGCTGCTCGGTTGCCCAGGTGTCGCGGCGGCGGGCCAGGACCGACCGGATTCGGGACTCGACGCGATGGGCGATCGGAGTGACCGGATCGCCGCCGGCGGGGGGAGCCGCCGGCGGCGCCGGACTCTCCCCCGACGGGGTGGAGAGATCGGTGAGCGTTGGCATCTCCGTCAATTTAGCACTAATATCCCTCATGCTCAACCCCGACGTCCTGCTCGCTGAACCGAGGGGCTTCTGTGCGGGCGTCGAGGCGGCGGTGAAGTCGCTGGCATGGATGGTCGTGCTCCACCGCCCGCCTGTGGTCTGCGTGCATGCCGTCGTGCACAACGAAGACGTCGTGGCCCGCTTCGAGCGCCTCGGTGTCCGTTTCGTGGACGACCCGGACCAGGCGCCGCCGGGCCTCCCGCTCGTGCTCAGCGCCCATGGCAGCGCTCCCGACACCGTCGAGCGGGCAACCCGGCGGGCATCGGTCGTGGTGGACGCCGTCTGCCCGCTCGTCACGAAGGTCCACCACGAGATCCGGACCCACGCCCGATCGGGCGGCTGCGTCGTCTACATCGGGCACCCCGGGCACGACGAAGCGGTCGGCGCCATCGCCCAGGCTCCCAACTCCGTCGTTGCCGTGGGCACGGCCGCCGATGTCACGACGGCCCCCGTGCCCCACGGCGCTCCGGTCGCGGTGCTGGCACAGACGACGCTCGCCCACGACGCCTGGAGCGACGTCGTCGCCGCTGCCCGGCGCCGGTTCGGCCACGTGTGGCTGCCGCCGCGGGACGACCTGTGCTTTGCCACGACCAACCGCCAGGCCGCTGTCCGGGCCCTCGCCGAACGGTGCGACGCCGTCGTGGTGGTCGGGTCACCCACGTCGTCCAACACCGGCGCGCTGGCCGATACCGCGCGCCGTGCCGGATGTCCGGTGGTGGTGCGCGTGTCCGGGCCGGGTGACCTGCCGGCGGACCTGCTTGCCACGGTGTCCACCGCCTCCACCCGGCCCGGCGTCGTCGGCGTGACCGCCGGCGCTTCCACGCCGGGGCACGCAGTCGACCGCGTGATCCACGCCCTGCGCCCGGGGCGGGTGGACCGGCTGGAGACGACTCGGGAGGATGACTACTTCCCTCTGGCGCGACCTGTCCGTCAGCGCCTGCGCGACCTGGCGCGCCAGGGGCGGCTGGTGCCGGCGCTCCACGACGCCTTCGTCAACGACCGCACGACCAGCGCCGACGACCTGCTTGCCCGCATCGAGGGCGGCGACCTGGTCGGAGCCCTCGATCCCGCGCCGGATGTCGTGCCCCGATCCGACCGGCAGGCGTCGTGACCGGAGCCGGCCTGACGGCCGCGGCAGCGACCAGCGGGCGTTGGCAGTACCTGGCGGTCATCGCCGGCTGCCTCCTCGTCACCCTGCCCCTCGAGCTGGTCCTGGGTGCCCGGGTGTATCGGCAGCCTCGGCGGCTGGTCCGGTCACTGGCACCGGCGGTGGCGGTCTTCGTCGCCTGGGACGTCGTCGCCATCGACCGGGGGCACTGGTGGTACGACCCGCGGTATGTGACGGGCTGGCGGCTGCCCGGCGCGCTCCCGATCGAGGAGCTCGCCTTCTTCGTGGCCGTCCCGATCTGCGCGCTGCTCACGTACGAGGCCGTGAAGATCGTGCTCGGAGCGACCCGGCGTCTGGTCCCCGGATCGGCTGCGAGCCGGGCGGGGCGCGGGACACGGGCGGCACCCAATGCCTGAGTACGCGGTGGCAGCGGCCGCGGCGGTGGTGGCGGTGGTGGCCCTCGAGGTGTGGGTGCTGGGGTCGGGCTTGTTCCGGCGCCCCGCGTATTGGGTGGCGATGGCCATCGTGGTTGCGTTCCAGGTGCTCGTCGACGGGTGGCTCACAAAGCTGAGCGCGCCGATCGTGCTGTATGACGGCGATCAGGTGACCGGCGTGCGGCTGCCCTGGGACATCCCGGTCGAGGACTTCTTCTTCGGCTTCGCGCTCGTCACGCTGGTCCTCGCGCTCTGGGAGCGAGCGCGCACCGACACACCGCGCGGGGCGGAGCGTGAGCTCGGCCACGGCCGTCGTGCTCGCCGTCGGATGGCTCCTCGGCTGGGCCCTCGCGGGCGCCGGCGCACCCTGTCCGCCGCCGCGCCGGTCTGTGCGCGGATCTCGGTGATCGTCCCCGCCCGCGACGAGGCGGCCAGACTCCCTCGCCTGCTCGACTCGCTCGCCGCCGACGCGCAGCCCTACGAGGTGCTCGTGGTCGACGACCGATCCACCGACGGCACGGCCGCCGTGGCGCGCGCCGCCGGTGCGACCGTGGTGCCGGCCGAGCGCCCGGCCGGCTGGTCCGGCAAGGCCTACGCCTGCTGGGCCGGTGCCCAGGCGGCGCAGGGAGACCTGCTCGTGTTCCTCGACGCCGACGTTGAACCCGCGCCCGGCGCGGTCGGCGCGTGGCGGCGGCCGCTGCGAGTAGCGGCGGCCTGGTGTCCGCCCACCCGGTGCACCGGGTCGGGCGACCCTACGAACTGCTGTCGGCTGGCCCAGGCCTCGTGGCCCTGCTCGGCGCCGGCACCGGAGACCGGCCGGTGCGCCGGTGCTGGCGTCGGCCGATGGCCTTCGGGCCCGCCATGGCGATACCGAACGGTGCCTACCGGCGCATCGGTGGGCACCGGGTCGTGCGGGGCGAGATCGCGGACGATCTCGCCCTGGCCGCCGCCGCGGACCGGGCCGACGTTCCCGTGAGGTCGCTGCTCGGCGGAACCCACCTCACCTACCGCATGTATCCCGACGGGCTTGTGTCGCTCGTCGAGGGGTGGACGAAGAACCTCGCCAGCGGCGGCGCTTCCACGCCGCCGCTGCGGCTGGCCACCGTGGCCCTGTGGGTGACCGCTTCGCTGGTAGCGGGCCTGGCGCTCGGCGGCACCGTGGCGTCCGGCGTCGGCACCGTCCCGGCCGCGGCGGCGTACGCGCTGTTCGCCGCCCAGTTCCATGTCCTGGCCCGGCGCGTCGGCCGGTTCGGGGCAGCGAGCCTGCTCTTCCCGGTGCTCATCGCCGTGTTCGTTGCGCTGTTCACGTGGTCGGCGGCGCTCACGTTCGGTCGGCGGCGGGTGCGGTGGCGGGGCCGGGTCCTCGAGGTGCGGAGGGCCCGGTGAGCAAGGGCCAGATCGTGCTCCTCGACGCCCTGGTGTGGGCGGCGTGGAGCGCAGCCGTCGGCTACGCGGCCCACCGGCTGCCGTTGCGTCGCCTGGACCACGACGCCCCCGTCACGCGGCTGCGGACGTGGGAGCGTGGTGGCCGGGTGTACGAGCGGCTCGGCATCCGGCGATGGAAGGATCGTCTGCCGGAGTTCGGCGCCGTGTTCCGGGGCGGTGCCTCGAAGCGATCCCTGCCGTCGCGCGACACGCCGCACCTGACGCGCTTCGCCGCCGAGACCCGCCGAGCCGAGATCGTGCACTGGGCCATCCCCCTCGTGACCCCCCTGTTCGCCCTCTGGAATCCGGCAAGGCTCGTCGGCGCCATGGCGGCGTACGCCGTGGTGGCCAACGCACCGTGCCTGATCGTCCAGCGCTACAACCGCGGACGGCTCCTGCGGGTGCTCACCCGGCGCCAACGGACGTCGGTCCGCGCCCGGCATGCGGAGGTGACGTGATCCGGCTGCTCGTCGCCGCCTCGGCGCTGGTCGCCATGGAGCCGGCGGTGGCCGCCGTCCACCGCTGGGTCATGCATGGACGGGGATGGGCCTGGCACCGGAGCCACCACCGCTGGCAAGGGCGCAGGATCGAGGCGAACGACCTGTACCCGGTGGTGTTCGCCGCCGCCACGATCGCGACGATGGCCGTGGGCGCGGCGATCGAGGGCCTGGCCGCCTTGGTGTGGGTGGCCGCGGGTGTGACCGGATACGGCATCGCCTACTTCGTGGTCCATGACCTGTTCATCCACGAGCGCCTCGGCCGCCTGCCCGGAGCGCTGCTCGTGCTACGTGCGGTGGGTGACCGCGGCACATGCTGTGCACCACCGGTCCGGCCGCGAGCCTTACGGCTTCCTGTTGCCCAGACTCGCCACTGCCTCCACCATCTCTTCGACCTCGCTCCAAGCTTCGTTGGGTAAGCCGGTGCGTTCACGGCCCTTGCCCCAACACCAGCCAGCATCTCAGTGACCGCCAGTTTCCGAGGCCCGGACTTGAGACACCAGCATCGATAGCGGCCGACTAAGGCAGCGCGGCACAGTTGCCGACGTCGAACGCCGGGGTAGTGGAGGGACCCAATTCCTCGGTGACTTCCGACGCGGCCCGCCGGGTCACGGGTGAGCCGGCCAGGCGGGCCGGCCACGACGTTACCCCTCGGGGCCGCGGTCAGGCCGCGGCCCCGAGGGGCGCCCGCCGTTCAACGGTCGGGATTGACCACGTCCTTGGCCTTGTCGGCGGCTCGGTTGAGCTTGTCCTTGACCGAACCGGTCGCCTTGTCCACCTTGCCTTCGTCCTTCAGTTCGTCGTCGTCGGTGAGGTCACCCGCGGCCTCCTTGGCCCGGCCCTTCATCTTGTCGATCTTGCCATCACTCATCGCGGTCTCCTTGGGCTTATACGGTTTAGGGCGTCAGCGGGGGCTGACGGTGGCGGCGAGCTCGTCGTGATCCATCGACGATCGACCGGGGATCTTCTGCTCGGTCGCCATGTCGTGGAGCTGCTCGGTGGTGAGGTCCTGCTTGTCGGCGAGCACAGGGGCCCCCAACGTGGCCTTGCGCGCTTCGAGCTCGCGGCCGATCTGGTCGCGGGCGTCGGCATCGGTCGCGCGCGGACCTGCGGGAAGAGCTCGGCCTCCTCCTCCTCGGCGTGGTGCTCGACGTTCTCGATCACGACGGTGACCTTGGCGACCCACTGGGGATCGCCTGGCTCGAGGTCCCGGATCTCGTCGAGAAGCGTCTTGACGACGTGATGCTCCTCGATGCCCTCGTCGACCACCTCGGCGATGTCGCCGGACAGCCTGTGGGCCCAGGGGTAGAACACCGTTTCCTCGATGTCGGTGTGGACCGTGAGCTCCGTGTCGATCGTGCCCGCCAGGTCGGCCATCTCTGCGACCTCCCCAGACTTTTCGGCTTCCTGGAACCGGGCGAACACACCGCGCACGCGGTTGTGATCGGCAATCAAGAGCGTCAAACCATCCATGGTTCTCTCCGTGTGATCTCGGCCGCCACGGGGAGTGCTACCCCAGGAGCGCGGAACGAACCCTGGCATCCGGAGGCGGTGACGGGATCGTCGAGAGGGCGCTGCACGCCGCCGACGACGACCTCAACGTCCTCACGTTCCGGCGCTGCATCGCCCTCACCGCCATCGACGCCGGCCGGCTCACCGGCGACCTCGCCGAGCGCCTGTTGACCATCGAGCTCGACGTCATCCCGCCCGCCGCGGGCGGCCCGACGCCGAAATAGCGCCCTCTACACCACGGCCCGCCCCGCCGTGCTCGGCGCGCTGCTGGACCTCACCGCCGAGGTCCGCGCCCTGCCGGGGGTGCGGCTCGACGAATTGCCTCGCATGGCCGACTTCGCCCGCATCCTCGGCGCCCTCGACCACGTCCGGGGCTGGTCCACCCTGGCCGACTACACCGCCGCGGCCGCCGCCGCCTCCCAGGCCGTGCTCGACGGCGACCCGATCGCCGCCGCCGTGCTCGACCTCATGGCCCAACAGACCGTCTGGTCGGGCAGCGCCGCCGAGCTGCTGGCCCGCCTCACCCCCGAGCACCGCCCCCAGGGCTGGGCCCGCACCCCCCCAGGCCATCAGCGCGGCACTCAAGCGCATGGTCGCCGCCTTGCGTGCCAGCGGCGGGCTCACCGTCGAGTTCCCACCCCGGGACCGCTCCCGGACATCACGCTCCGTGCCCCCGAGCCGGCTTTTCTCAAAGGCCACGCGACGAGCGCGACGAGGAAATCACGCCTCTGACAGATGACCCCTCGAAACCACCAAGCGTGGCCGAGGATGTGGACGCGCTTTTGGCGCGGACGGTGCTTGCTCGCGGTCTCTCCATCCCATTGCAGGACCCGATCGTCCTTGAGCGAGTGGCCGACATCGTTCGCTCGGCACGCCAGACCCAACGGCACGCTCGGGCGGAGCCTGCGGCCTAGGAGTGGCTACGGTCCTCGTATGGCTGCACCTGGAGGCACCGGGCCCATCGGGCCGTTCCCCGCCGCGGGTCGAGGGCGACGACGGCCGCGAGGAGTACGACAAGATGCGGCGCCGGCTGCTGTGGACGCTGCCCTACGGGCTGTACGTGGTGGGCAGCCGGGCGGGGGAGCGGCGCAACCTGATGACGCTCAACTGGGCCACGCAGGTGAGCTTCGACCCCAAGCTCATGGGCATCGGGGTGGAGAAGACGGCGCTGACCCACGAGCTCATCGCCGGGGGTGGGAGCTACACGCTCAACACCGTGGCCCGCGAGGACCGGGCCATCGTGCGCAAGTTCACCAAGCCCACCGAGGACGACCCGGCCGCGGGCACGCTCAACGGCGTCCCCGTGCACGACGGGCCCACCGGGGCGCCGATCCTCGACCAGGCCGTGGCCTGGGTCGCGTGCGAGGTGCGCCAGGCCGTGGACTGCGGGGACCACACCCTCTTCGTGGCCGAGGTGGTCGACTGCGACTTCGCCCAGGCCGAGGACACGCCGGTGCTGCGCATGGAGGACACCCGCATGAGCTACGGGGGCTGAGGTGGCGACCGCCTTCCCCGATCGCGGCCGGGCGCCCGGCGACCTGCTGGCGCGAGGTGCGGGCCGGGCGGGGCGACGACGCCGACTGGCGGGCCGGGCGGACGTTCAGCCTCGTCTACCACCCGGCCGACCCCGCCCTGGAGCGCCTCCAGGAGGAGGTGGCCCGCGAGTACCTGCACGAGAACTATCTCAACCCGTTTGCCTTCCCCAGCCTGCTGCGCATGGAGCGCGAGGTCGTGGCCCGCTACGCGGCGCTGGTCGGGGCCGACCCCCGGGCCGGCAAGCTGACGAGCGGCGGGACCGAGAGCCTGTTCCTGGCCGTCCAGGTGGCCCGGGACCACGCCCGCGAGGCGCGGGGGATCGACGCCCCCACGATCGTGGTGCCCGCCACCGCCCACCCCGCGCTGGCCAAGGCGTGCCACTACCTCGACGTGGCCGAGGTGCGGGTCCCGGTGGGGCCCGACGGGCGGGCCGACGTGGCCGCCACCGCCGCCGCGGTGGACGAGCGCACGGCCCTGGTCGTCACCTCCGCCCCCTGCTACCCGTACGGGGTCGTCGACCCCGTCGCCGACCTGGCGGCCCTGGCGGCGGAGCGGGGGGCGCTGTGCCACGTGGACGCCTGCCTCGGTGGCTGGCTGCTGCCGTTCCTGGAGCGCCTGGGCGAGCCGCTGCCCCCGTGGGACTTCCGGGTCGAGGGCGTCACGTCGCTCTCCGCCGACGTCCACAAGTACGGCTGGTGCACCAAGGGCGCGTCGCTGCTGCTGCACCGGGACGAGGACCTGCTCCGGCGCCAGTACTTCCTCTACGACGGCTGGCCCGGCGGCCTGTACGGCTCGGCCACCACCGCCGGGACCCGGCCCGCGGCGCCCATCGCCGTCGCCTGGGCCACCGTGGAGCACCTGGGCCTCGACGGCTACCTGCGCCTGGCCGGCCAGGTGCGGGACGCCGCCCGGCGGCTGCGGGCTGGCGTGGAGGCCATCGACGGCCTGACGGTGACCGGCGACCCGATCCCCGCGGTGATGGAGATCGCGGCCGACCGGCCGGACGTCGACATCGCCGCGGTGGGCGACGTGATGGACGACCGAGGCTGGCACCTCGACCGCCAGCAGGGCGGGCTTCACGCGATCGTCTCGCCCTCCCACGGCCCGGTGGCGGACGAGTTCCTGGCCGACCTGGCGGCCGCGGTCGCGACGCACGGCAGCTCCCGCGGCGCCCAGGCCCGCTATGGCGGGGTGGGATAACAGGTGACGGCGTTCGCCGGGGCGGTGCTGTGCGGCGGGGCCTCGCGTCGCATGGGGCGGGACAAGGCGCTCGTCTGCGTGGACGGGCGCGCGCTGGCGCTGCGGGTGGCGGACGCGCTGCGGGCCGCGGGTGCCGAGCCCGTGCTGGCGGTGGGCGGCGACCTGGAGGCCCTGGCCGCGCTGGGCCTGGCCGGCGTGCCCGACGAGGAGCCCGGCGCGGGCCCGCTCACGGGCATCCTCACCGCGCTGGCCCAGGGGAGCGCGCCCGTGACCTTCGTGGCCGCCTGCGACCTGGTGGCACCCTCGGCCGAGGCCGTCACCGCCACCGTCGCGGCCCTGGGCGCGGGGCGCGGTGGCCCTGGCGGCCGCTCGGGCGGGGTGGCGCTGGGCGAGGCCGAGGTCGCCGTCCCGCTGGTGGACGGCCGGCGGCAGTGGATGCACGCGGCCTGGCGGGCCGGCGCGGCCGCGCCGCTGGCCGCGGCCTTCGCCGCGGGCGAGCGGGCGGTGCACGCCGCGGTGGCCGCCGCCGGGCTGCGGGTGGCGGACCTGTCCCTGCCCCCGGCGGCGGTGGCCGATGCCGACACGCCCGCCGACCTCGCGTAGAGGGCGCCGGCGGGCACTAGCCTGCGCAATCATGGAGGTCCCGGAGATCGACATTCCCGAGCTGGCTCGGCTGCACGCCTCGGGAGCGCCCGTGATCGACGTCCGTGAGCCCGACGAGTACACCACGGCCCATGTCCCCGGGGCGACGCTGATCCCCCTGGCCACGGTGCCCGACCACGTCGACCAGGTGCCGAGCGACGGCACGGTGTACGTCATCTGCGCCATGGGCGCGCGCAGCCGCCGGGCGGCGGAGTTCTACCGGGCGCGGGGCATCGACGCCGTGAACGTGGCCGGCGGCACGACCGCATGGGTGGAAGCCGGGCAGCCCATCTCGACGGGGCTGGAGCCCTAACGGCTTCGCCCGACCCGCTCCGCTACCGCTGGGTCGACGACCAGCGGACCTTCGACGCCTTCGTCGAGGCGGCGGCGTCGGCCGACGCCTTCGCGCTCGACACCGAGTTCCACCGGGAGCGCACCTACTTCGCCCAGCTCGCGCTGCTCCAGCTGGCCGCGGGCGACGACATCGTGGTGGTCGACCCGCTGGCGGTGGACGTGGCGCCGCTGCGGGACCTGCTGGACGGCCCCGTGCCCTGCATCATGCACGCCGCCAGCCAGGACCTGGAGATCCTGGAGAAGGTGTGCGGCCTCGGGCCCGTCCACCTGGTGGACACCCAGGTGGCGGCCGGGTTCGTCGGCCTGGGCTCACCCGGCCTGGGCGTGCTGCTCCAGCGGCGGCTCGGCATCAACCTGGGCAAGGCCGACCGGCTCACCGACTGGCTTCGCCGCCCGCTCGGCGAGGAGGCGCTGGCCTACGCGGCGGCCGACGTCGCCCACCTGGCCGACCTGTGGGGCTCGCTGCGCGCCGAGCTGGAGCGGCGGGGCCGGTTGGACTGGGCGCTGGCCGAGTGCGACGAGCTGCGCCGGCGCCACGGCGAGCCCTTCGATGCGGACGTGGCCTGGTGGCGGATCAAGGAGGCCCGCCGGCTCAAGGGCCGCGCCCGGGGCGTGGCCCAGGCGGTGTCCGCCTGGCGCGAGCGCCGCGCCCGCCAGCTCGACCGGCCGGTGCGCCACGTGCTGCCCGACCTGGCGGTGGTGGCCATCGCCGAGCGGCCGCCCCGCAGCCGGGGCGACCTCACCCGGGTGCGGGGCCTCGACGGCCGCCACCTGCGGGGTGGGGCCGCCGAGGAGCTGCTGGTGGCGGTGAAGGCGGGGGCCGAGCTGCGGGAGGACGAGCTGCTGCTGCCGCCCCGCGACGGCGTCGACTCCACCTTCCGCCCGGCGGTGACGCTGGCCTCGGCCTGGGTGAGCCAGCTGGCCCGCAACGCCGACCTGGACGCCTCGCTGGTCGCCACGCGGGCCGACATCGAGGCGCTGGTCCGGGCGGACGGCACCTCCCGGCTGCTCACCGGCTGGCGGGCCGACGTGGCCGGCATCCCCGTCACCCGGCTGCTGGAGGGCGACGCCGCCCTGGCCTTCGACGGCGAGGGCTCGCTGGTGCTGGAGGCCCGCTCCCACCAGCCCCCGCCGCCCTGAGCGGCGTCAGCCGGGCTCCAGCAGGACGGCGTGATCGGCGGCCAGGGTGCCGTCGAACGGCTCGCCCTCGCCCCGCCCGTCGCTGGCCACCACGACCCGGCCGCGCACGTCGAGCGGGGCGGGCTCGGTGCCCATGTTCACCGCCACCGTGCGGAGGTCGTCGCCCGAGGACCGGCGCCACGCCACCACGTCGGGCGGCGCCGGCAGCGGCTCCTGGTCGCCGAGCCGGAGCGCGGGCGAGGCGTGCCGGGCGGCCAGCAGCCGCCGGTAGAGGTGGACGATGGCGCCGGGGTCGCCGGCCTGGCCGGCCACGTTGCGCACATCGGCCTCCGGCGGCCAGGGCAGCCAGGGGTCGGTGACGCCCCAGCCGTGGTCCGGCTCGCCGGTCCAGGGGATGGGCGCCCGGCAGCCGTCCCGCCCGCCGGGGTCGACGACCCGCTCGGGCGGCACGTAGGCGTCCTCCAGGCCCAGCTCCTCGCCCGCGTACAGCACGGGCGAGCCCCGCAGGCCGAGCAGCAGGAACAGCGCGGCGCGGGCCCGGTCCTCGGAGCCGTAGCGGGTGCGGTGGCGGGTGTTGTCGTGGTTGGACAGCACCCAGGTGGGCCAGCCGCCCCGGCCCTCGATCCAGCGGTGGGTGTCCTCGATCTGGCCCCGCCAGCGCTCGGCGTCCCACGGCGTGTACAGGGGCGGGAAGTTGAACGACAGGTGCAGCTCGTCGCCCGAGCCGTAGTAGGTGCCGACCCGCTCGGTGTCGAGCAGGTACACCTCGCCCAGGATCAGCCGGTCGCCCGGATAGCCGTCCGCCAGCCGGCGCATGCCCCGCAGGATCTCGTGCGTCTCGGCCGTGTCGTTGAGGGTGGCGTGGGGGAGCGTGGTGCCGGGCGGGTCGTCGGGCAGCCCCGGGGCCTTCCCCATGCCGTGGGCCACGTCGATGCGGAAGCCGTCCACGCCCCGGTCGAGCCAGAAGCGCATGACGCCGTGCATGGCCTCGACCACCTCGGGGTTGGCCCAGTTGAGGTCCGGCTGGGCGGGCAGGAACAGGTGCAGGTACCACTGACCGGTGTCCTGATCCCAGGTCCAGGCGGGATCGTGGATGAAGGCGGCCCGCCAGTTGTTGGGCGGCTGGTCGGGCGAGCCGTCGCGCCAGATGTACCAGTCCCGCTGCGGGTCGTCGCGGCTCGACCGGGCGGCCCGGAACCACGCGTGCTGGTCGGAGGTGTGGTTGGGGACCAGGTCGACCAGCAGGCGGATGCCCCGCTCGTGGCAGGCCTCCAGCAGGCGGTCGAAGGCGGCCAGGTCGCCGTAGGTGGGGTCGACGTCGCAATGGTCGCTGACGTCGTAGCCGAAGTCCGCCTGGGGCGACCGGTAGAACGGAGAGAGCCACAGTGCGTCGACACCCAGCCACGCCATGTGCTCCAGGCGGGCGCGTATGCCGTCCAGGTCGCCGGTCGGCGCGGGCCGGCTGGTGGCGAAGGAGCGGGGATAGATCTGGTAGAAGACGGCGGAGCGCCACCACGGGACGGACATCGCGCCGACTCTAGGGGACGCCGAATTCGCGCCAAGCGTGCTTCGAGTTCGCTTTCCGGCGTGGACGTGGTAGGAAATGGGTCGGGACGCCCCGAGCGGTACGCTGCCGAGGGCATCTGCCGGCCTTACCGGCGATACACTTTCCCGCCGAACGCAACCTACGTGGGAGCTGGCCCGTGAAGAAGGGTCGACATCGACGATTCGAGGAAGCGCGCGCTCTGAAGCGCAGTAACGACCTCGACATCACTGCAATCTTCGAACGGGCGGACGCCGAGCCGTGCCCCGAGTGTGGGGCCGAGCCCGGTGACGACCATGCCGCATGGTGCATGGCCGACGTCGCCGACGACGACGACTGACACCACCGGCGCTCAGCGGCGCCGTAGTGCTGGGTGAGCCAGGAAGCTCTCGGTTCCCCGCGCCCGCATGACGGTCTCGGGTCAGCGGCGCCGTAGTGCTGGGTGAGCCAGGAAGCTCTCGGTTCCCCGCGCCCGCATGACGGTCTCGGGTCAGCGGCGCCGTAGTGCTGGGTGAGCCAGGAAGCTCTCGGTTCCCCGCGCCCGCATGACGGTCTCGACGTGGGCGACGAAGCGGTCGTAGGCCCACTGGCCCACCATCTCCACGATCTCGTCCCGGAGCTCCTGGTACACCGGGCGGCCGCCGTCGAAGGCGTCGGGCGCGTCGGTGCACCACCAGGCGAAGTCGTGCCCGCCCGCGCCCCAGTCGCGGCGCTTCCACTCCCGCAGGGTCGAGGTGACGTGGCCCGACGCCTCGTCGGTCGACTCCACCAGGCGCAGCGGGAGCTGCCAGCACACGTCGGGCTTCCAGTCGAGGGGCCGCTCGGCCGCCTCCAGCGCCGCCCGGTGCAGGGCGCAGCCGGGACCGCCGGGGAACCCGGGGCGGTTGAGGAAGATGCACGCCTCGCCCACCAGCCGGGTGACCAGCACGCCCTGGCGGTTGCGCCGGATGGGCCCGCCGCGCTGGACCGCCAGGCGCCGGTACTGCCACTGCTCCGCCGTGAGGCGGTCGGCCTGGCCCAGCACCGTGTTGGCGTCGTCCTCGTCCACCAGGTGGGCGCCGTAGCTGCAGCAGCCCTGGTGGAGCTCGGGCGCGGGCTCGGTCAGCACCCCCTGGCAGCCACAGCCGTAGATGCAGCTCCAGGAGCTGGTGAGGAAGGTGACGTCGAAGCACCAGGTCCGGTGCTCGTCCGGCGCGTCGAAGGACACGTACTCGTGGAGGTCGGTCGGCGGGGCGGCCATCCCGGCCACGTTGGCACACCGGCGGGTGCCATGCTGCACCCCCATGCCCGGGGAGTTCGACGACATCCGCCAACGGCTCGAGGTCATCAGCGAGGAGCTGGCCGACCTCGCCATCGAGCGCCTGCGCGAGTCCATCGACGCGGGCGGCAGCGAGCTGCCGGTGGACGAGCGCCGGCTCACCCGCGCCCGGCGGGCGGTGGAGCGGGCCATCGGCATCCTGCGCGAGCCCGACGACGTCGACTTCGCCTGACCGCGATGAGCCCCGGAGCCCCCGGACGTTGTACCTGACACATCCGTCGCGTGAGGAGGTCACCCATGGGCAAGGTCATCATCGGGCTGAGCGTGTCGCTGGACGGCTACATCGCCGGGCCGGACGACGGCATGGAGTTCCCGCTGGGGCGGGGCGGCGAGCGGCTGTTCACCTGGATGAGCGCCGGGCCCGAGTCCAACCGCCTGCACGAGTACCTGTGCCCGCCCGACGCCAGCGTGCCGGTGGTGAAGGCGTGGCAGACCGACTGCGGCGCCCTCGTCGGCGGCAGGCGCACGTTCGACATCGCTCGCGGCTGGGTAGGCGGCCATCCGATCGACGCGCCGATCTTCATCCTCACCCACTCCGCGCCCACCGAGGGCGAGTGGAGCCCCCGGGTGAGCTTCGTCACGGAGGGCCTGGACCGGGCTCTGGAGCTGGCTCAGGAGGCCGCGGGCGACCGCTACGTGTCCGTGGGCGCCGCAGACGTCGGGCAGCAGGCCCTACGGGCGGGCAAGGTGGACGAGATCGAGGTGAGCGTGACGCCGTGCCTGCTGGGCGGCGGGGTTCGGCTGTTCGACAACCTGGGCGACGAGCCCATCGACCTCGAGCAGATCGGCGTGATCGAGTCGGAGGGCGTCACCCACCTGCGGTACCGGGTGGTGCGCTGACCTCCAGCGGGGGCGCGCTGGCCAGCCCGTTGAGCGCCTGGATCATGTCCCGGAAGCGGCCGCCCTTGCGCACGTCGAAGGGCAGGACCAGGCGGGGCAGGTCGAGCCGGTCGTTGTCGGACTGCTCGGCGGCCAGAGGTGGCGTGCGCTCGATCTTGCCCCCGGGCGCCAGGTCGGCGAACTCCTCGTTGAGCGCGGCCACCTCGTCGTCGCTGGGCTCGGCGCGCAGGCGCACGACCAGCCGCTCGCCCACCCAGCGCAGCCCCTGGTAGTTGCGCCAGAAGCCGCGGATGGCGTCGACCGCCTCGTCCACGTCGTCGGTGATGCTGTACAGGTTGGTGTCGTGGGGCGACACCCAGCCGGGGACCACCAGCTCGTCGCGCACGAACGCCTCCCAGCCGTGCCAGTAGGTCTGGCCGGGCACGTCCAGCAGCACCAGGGGCGCGGGCGTCGCCTTGCCCGTCTGCACCAGCGTGAGCAGCTCCAGGGTCTCGTCCAGCGTGCCGAAGCCGCCGGGGAGCGACACGAAGCCGCTCGACTCCTTCACCAGCATGAGCTTGCGGGTGAAGAAGTACTTCATGCTCACGACCCGGTCCGAGCCCGAAAGGGGCCCGACCGAGGTCTCCTCGAACGGCAGCCGGATGGTCACGCCCAGGCTGCGCTCCGGCCCGGCCCCCTCGGTGGCGGCGGCCATGATCCCGGGCCCGGCGCCGGTCACCACCATCCAGCCCGCGTCGGCCAGGCTCTCGGCCAGCTTGCGGGCGTGGCCGTAGAGCGGATCGGTGCGCAGCGTGCGGGCCGATCCGAACACGGTGACCTTGCGCACGTCGCGGTAGGGCGCGAACAGGCGGTAGGCGGTCCGCATCTCCCTCATGGCGTCGCGGGTGATCTTCAGGTCGAGCCGGTCGGCGTCGTCCGAGGCCAGGTCGTAGGCGATGCGGAAGATGTCGGCCAGCACGTCGCGGTTGCGGGTGGCGCCCGCCTGGTCGAGCAGGTGGCGTACGAGCTCTCGGTCCATCGTGGTGCCAGGCTGCCATGCTCGGGACCGTGAGCGACACCATGGGCGACACCGACCCTGTCCCCGGGCCTGCCTGCGCCCGGTGCGGCACCGTCGGCACCGGGCCGCCGGACGGGCTGCCGGTGGGCTGGTCGCTGGCGACGTCGGAGCGGGGCGTGGACCGGCTGTGCGCGGCCTGCACGCGGGAGAACGTCCGCTCCATCGAGGCCAAGCTCGACGAGGACTGGTGGTAGCGGCGGTCGGGGATTACGCCCGTGCCGCGAGGCCCTCGACCGGCTCGTAGAGCGTGGTGCGCTCGGCCAGCGTCCGACCCATCGGCGCGATGAGCTCGGCAAGGTCCTCGGGGTGCATCTCCTGGCCGTGGGACGCGCCCGCCGCCCGGGAGATGTTCTCGTCCATGAGCGTGCCCCCGACGTCGTTGCAGCCGGCCTGGAGCAGCTGGACGGCGCTGGAGATGCCCAGCTTCACCCACGAGAACTGGATGTTGTCGATCAGGCCCCGGTAGGCGATGCGGGCCACCGCGTGCATGAGCAGCACCTCGCGGAACGTCGGCCCCCGGCGGGCCTTGCGCTGGAGGTAGATGGGTGCGGCCATGTGCACGAAGGGCAGGCCCACGAACTCGGTGAAGCCGCCGGTCTCGGCCTGGAGCGCCCGGGTGCGGAGCAGGTGGCGGGCCCAGGAGCGGGGCGACTCCACCGCCCCGAACATGATGGTGACGTTGGAGCGCAGCCCCACGCCGTGCGCCACACGGTGGCACTCGAGCCACTCGTCGGTGGTGATCTTGTCCGGGCACAGGACCGCCCGCACCTCGTCGTCGAGGATCTCGGCCGCGGTGCCGGGCAGCGAGCGCAGCCCTGCGTCCATGAGCCGGCGCAGGTAGGCGTCCAGCGGCTCGCCCAGGCGGCGGGCGCCCTCGGTGACCTCCAGGGCGGTGAAGCCGTGGACGTGGATGTCGGGGACCGCCGCCTTCACGGCCCGGGCCACGTCCACGTAGTAGTCGCCGTCGAAGTCGGGGTGGATGCCGCCCTGCAGGCACACCTCGGTGGCACCCCGCTCCCACGCCTCCCGGGAGCGCTCGGCGATGTCGTCCAGCGTGAGCAGGTAGGGCGTGCCCCGCAGGTTGAGCGACAGCGGGCCCTTGGAGAACCCGCAGAAGCGGCACTTGAACGTGCACACGTTGGTGTAGTTGATGTTGCGGTTGCGGACGAAGGTCACCGTGTCGCCCACGGCCTCCCGCCGCAGCTCGTCGGCCAGCGCGGCCACCGCCGCCACCTCGGGGCCGCGGGCCGCGAACAGCGCCACGATCTCGTCCTCGCCCACCACCTGGCCGGCGCGCGACGCCGTCGAGCACCTCGGCCACGCGGCCGCGCCCGGGCGCGCCGCCGCCCGGGTAGGGGATCAGCACCGGCGGCTCGGCGTCGGCGCCCGAGTACCAGGCGGTGGAGCGCACGCCCGTGAGCACGAAGTCGGCCCCGGTGCCGGCCTTGGCGCTCTCCAGGGTGCGCTCGGGGAACACCGAGCCGGGATCGTCACGGCCCAGGCCCTCGGCATCGGCCCGGTCGCCCACCGCGAACACCAGGCCCGGGTCGAGCCAGCGGCCCGGGTCGGCCACGAACTCGGGGTAGACGGTCAGCCGGGGGGCGAGGGCGAAGCCCCGGGCCTCGGTGACGGCGCGGAGGCGGTCGAGGGCGGGCCAGGGGCGCTCGGGGTTGACGTGGTCGGCGGTGATCGGCGAGACCCCGCCCCAGTCGTCGATGCCGGCGTCGAGCAGCACCCCGAAGTCGTCGGCCAGGTTGGGCGGGGCCTGGACGTGGACGTCCGGGGGCAGCACCAGGCGGGCGAGGGCGATGGCGTCGAGGTGCTCGGCCGGCGGGCAGGCCGGCGCCTGGTGCATGGCCGTGCCCGGCTTGGGCAGGAAGTTCTGGACGATGACCTCCTGCACGTGGCCGTGGCGGCGGTGGGCGGCGGCGATGGCCTCCAGGGCCGCCAGCCGGTCCTCCCGGGCCTCGCCGATGCCGACCAGGATGCCGGTGGTGAAGGGGATGCCCAGGCGCCCCGCGGCCTCCAGGGTGGCGAGGCGGCGCTCGGGCACCTTGTCGGGCGAGCCGCGATGCGCGTCGAGGTCGGCCCGCAGGGTCTCGATCATCATCCCCTGGCTGGGCGCCACCGGGCGCAGCGCGGCCAGCTCGTCCTCGTACAGGGCCCCGGCGTTGGCGTGGGGGAGCAGGCCGGTCTCGTCCCGCACCAGCCGGCACATCTCCGCCAGGTATCCCACGGTGGAGTCGTAGCCGTGCTCGGCCAGCCAGGCGGCCGCGGCCGGGTAGCGCAGCTCGGGCCGCTCGCCCAGCGTGAACAGGGCCTCGTGGCAGCCGGCCTGGGCGCCGGCGCGGGCGATGGCGAGCACGTCCTCGGGCGCCAGGTAGACCTTGTCGAGCCGGGCCGGGGGCTGGGCGAAGGTGCAGTAGCCGCAGCGGTCGCGGCACAGCATGGTGAGCGGGATGAACACCTTGGGCGAGTACGTCACCCGGGTGCCGGTGGCGGCGTCCCGCACGCGGCGGGCCCGGGCGGACAGCTCCGCGAACGGGAGGTCGAGCAGGTGCGCGTGCTCCATCCGGCGCACACTATCGGCGGCCTGCGCCAACCCCGCGGCCGCGGGGTCGGGGGTCAGGGGAGGGGCTCGGTCGCGGGCTCGTCCACCAGCGGCTCGTAGATGCCGGTGGGCGCCCTGCGGCCCTTGAGGGCCACGGTGCCGACGTCGTGCCAGGCCCCGGCCTCGCCCGAGCCGCGGCGCACCGCCTCCGCCGACGCCAGCACCTTCACCGTCCGGCCCTTGGCCACCTCGGTGAGGCGGGCCGCCTCGTTCACCGCCGGGCCGATGAGCGTGTACTCGTAGCGGGCCTCGGTGCCGACGTTGCCCGCCACCACCTGGCCCGACGACACGCCGATCCCCGCGGCCAGGCCCGGGTGACGGTCGGCCAGGGCGGCCAGCGCCAGGTGCAGCAGCCGGGCGGCCCGCAGGGCGCGGGCCGCGTGGTCGGGCTGGATCGCGGGCACGCCGAAGATGCACATGGCCCCGTCACCCTCGAACTTGCTGACCCACCCGCCCTGGGCGTCGACCGCCCGCACCACCACGTCGAAGAAGTCGTTGAGGGTGTCCACCACCTCCTCCGGGGGCAGCACCTCGGCCATGGCGGTCGAGCCCACCAGGTCGACGAACACCACGCTGGCGTCGGCCTGCTCGCCCCGCAGGCCGCTGCCCCGCTCCAGGGCCTGGGTGGCGACCTGGTGACCGACGTGCCGGTCGAACAGGTCGTGGATCTGGCGGCGCTCCCGCAGACCGTCCACCATGCGGTTGAAGCCGGACTGGACCTCGCCGATCTCGCCGCCGTCGTCGACCACCAGGCCGACGTCGAGGTCGCCGTCACGCACGCGGGCCAGGGCGTCGCGCACCGAGTCGAGGGGCTCGGCCACCGAGCGGGCGAACGAGACGGTGGCGATGAACCCCGCGGCCAGGCCCGCCAGCGCGAGGGTGACCAGCGCCCAGCGGGAGATGTCGTCGCCGTCGACCAGCATGACCAGCCCGATGGCCAGCAGCGGGACCGCGGAGCCGACGGCCCAGACCAGCAGCAGGCGCAGGCGGACGCCGGGCGTGCGGGGCCCCGGCTCGGGCATCCCGTCCAGCGCGGCCGCGAACAGCGGGCGGAACGAGCGCTCGATCATCAGGTAGGCCAGCGCGCAGGTGGTCACGCCGCCGATGAGGATGCCGTCGAACACCCGGGCCACGAGGAGGGCCTCGGCGCCGAACAGCGTGGTCAGCGTGGCGTAGCCCACCGCCGCCACCACCCAGAAGACCAGCGGCCGGAGCGCCTGGCGCCACGGCTCGCGCAGGACCGCGACCCGCTCGGCGTCGGTCGGCGGCCGGCCCTCCACCGCCCAGTCGATCACCCGGGCGTAGGCCCGGTGGCCCCAGCGGTAGGCGGGCGGGGTGAGCACCGCGATGGGCGCCAGCGGCCCGGCGACCTGGATCCAGCGGGGGACGTCGGGCGCCACGTCGGCCCCCGAGGCGAAGCCCACGAAGGTGAGCACCACCGCGGCGCCCGGCCGCGTTGGCGAACAGCAGGCGGCCGCGGATGCTGCGCCGCACCGCCTCGACCGCCTGCTGGAGCGGCGTCAGCTCGGCCCGCGCCCGGCCCGCGCCCCGGTGCACCGTCCCCGTCGCCCTCGTCCTAGGCCTGGTCGCCGGCCGCGGCCGGGTCGACGATCCACAGCACGCGGTCGGCCCGGACGCGGCTGGCGGGGGCGTCGGGGTCGCCCGCCATGACCCGGGCGAACGCCTCGCGCTTGGCCTCGCCCGCCACCGTGACCAGGGCCAGGCGGGCCCGGCTGATGCCCGCGTAGGTCAGCGTCATGCGGTGGTAGGGGTTGCGGCCCGTGGGGTCCTCGTTCATGACCACCAGGCGGCCGGGGTCGGCGTCCAGCGCGGTGGACCCGGGGAACAGCGAGCCGGTGTGGCCGTCGGGCCCCATGCCCAGGTGGATGAGGTCGACGCGGCCCAGCTCACCCAGCCGCAGCTGGTACGGGTCGGGGCCCTCCTCGCAGCGCATCGGGTAGTTGGCGTTGACCGCGCCCACCCGCTCCAGCAGCGACTCGCGCACCAGGCGGTAGTTGGAGTCGGGATGGTCGAGGGGCACGCAGCGCTCGTCGCTCCAGTAGACGTCGACCTTCCACCAGTCGATCTGGCTGCCGGCGTCGTCGGCCAGCCGCTCGTAGCACCTGCGGGCGAGGTCGCCGCCGGAGACGGCGAGGGAGAAGGCGTCGTGCGGCCGGGAGTGGAACGCCTCGATGACGCGCTCGGCCAGCTCGCCGGGTACGTCGTCGACCACCACCAGTTCGCCGTGCACGCTTCCTCCCGTGATGGCGGCCGGTTTTCGCCCGCTCTGTCTAGCTTGCCTCGGACCCGCTCCGCAGTTCTTCCGCCTTGGCGTCGAGCGAGGAGATCAGCTCGTCGAAGCTCTTGGCGAACGAGGCTACGCCCTGGTCCTCCAGCACCCGGCTGACGTCGTCCAGGTCGACGCCGGCGGCCTCGATGGCCGCCAGGGTGGCCGCCGCGCCGTCGAGGTCGGCGTCGACGGTGCGGGCCAGGGTGCCGTGGTCCTCGAAGCCGTCGAGCGTGGCCTCGGGCATGGTGTTGACCGTGTCGGGGCCGATGAGCGTGTCGACGTAGAGGGTGTCGGGGTAGTCGGGGTTCTTGGTGGAGGTGGAGGCCCACAGCGGGCGCTGCACCCGGGCACCCCGGGCGGCCAGCGCCTCCCAGCGGGGGCCGCTGAAGCGGTCGAGGAAGCGGCCGTAGGCGAGCTGGGCCTGCGCCACCGCGGCCTTGCCCCGCAGGGCCAGGGCCTGGGTCGCCGATGGCCTCCAGCCGCCGGTCGACCTCGGTGTCGACCCGGCTCACGAAGAACGACGCCACGCTGTGCACCCGGGAGAGGTCGCCGTCGTAGGCCTCCAGGCCCGACAGGTAGGCCTCCATGACGTCCTCGTAGCGGTCGAGCCCGAAGATGAGCGTGACGTTGATGTTGCGGCCCTCGCCGACCAGCGTGCGGATGGCCCGCACGCCCTCCGCGGTGGCCGGCACCTTGACGTAGAGGTTGGGCTCGGCGATGCGGCCGTGCAGGTCGCGGGCGGCGGCCACGGTGCCGGCCTCGTCGCGGGCGAGGTCGGGCGCCACTTCCAGGGACACGAAGCCGTCGACGCCGTCGCTCTCGTCGTGCACCGGGCGCAGGACGGCCAGCGCCGCCTCGATGTCCGACATGGCCATCGCCCAGTAGGCGTCCTCGACCGAGCCGGCCCCGTCCACCAGGCCGCGGAACTCCTCGTCGTACTCGCCCGAGCCGGCCATCGCCTTCTGGAAGATGGTGGGGTTGGACGTGATGCCGCGCACGCCCCGCTCGACCCAGCGGGCCAGCTCGCCGCTCGTCAGCCAGCCGCGCTGCAGGTTGTCGAGCCAGGGGCTCTGGCCCTGGGCGAAGTAGAGGTCTGCAAGCCTGGTCACGCAGGCCACCCTAGTGGCGTGCGGGCCCGCCTCCGACGCCGCGGGCCGCCGCCTTTCAGCCGTCCGACGGCTCGTGGAAGACCACGATGCCGGCGGTGAAGCCGTGCAGGAAGCTGCGCCCGCCGAGCGGGCCGATCTCGCCCGCGCAGAACATCCCCGCCACCGCGCCGCCGGGGACCGCGTCGGCCACCAGCCGGGCGTCGTGATCGTCCTCGCCGAACAGGCGCCTGCCCGCGCCCGTTGCAGGTGAAGACCAGGGCGGCGTCGCCGCTGACCCCGGCCAGCATCGCCCGCAGGTCCTCGTCCGCGGCCGCCGCGTCGCGCACCTGGAACTGGACCGTGGTGCCCACCGCCACCCGGTCGCCCACGGCCAGCGCCCTCGCCTGGCGGTCGGCGCCCACCAGGTTGCGCACCACGAAGTCCCCGGGGCCGAAGGTCATGCGGTGCTCGTCGACCGCGATGCCCATGTGCAGCCCGGCGGCGAGCTGGTGGCGCTCGTCGGGGCCGGCCGCTTCGACCAGCTCCTCCAGCCGGTCGAGCGCGGGCCGTCCCGCCAGCTCCACCAGCAGGTTGCCCTCCGCCCGGGTCACGATCATGGGCTCGCCCACCGGGCGGCAGCCCTGGGACACGACCATGGTGGTGGCCACCTCGGCGGGGAGCACGACGCCCACGCCGCCGCTGGAGCCCACCTCGCCGTCGAGCACCAGGCGGTTCCCCCCGGGATGGGCCGAGGCCGAGGCCATGCCGCCCACCACCGGCACCGGGGGGTCGAGCTCCCCCAGCGCCTCGACGATGGCGTCGACCGGCAGGGAGAAGGGGTCGGCCAGCAGCATCAGGGCGTCGCCGGGCTCGAACGTGGTGGCCGACAGGCCGGACAGGGCCACGCCCGCGCCGGTGCGGGTGGCCTCCACGCGCACGGGGCGGGGAGGCGCCGCCAGCCGGGCCGCCCACAGCGCCACCGCGGCGTCGTCCTCGACCTCGCGGGCGCCGGCCAGCACCGCCACCGCGGTCGTGCCCACCAGCACGCCCGGCCGGATCAGCTGGCGCACGGCGGCCGCGATGTCCTCGACCGCGTCGACGTGGTGCGGCGAGCAGAACAGCACCGCGAGCTCGGGCGCCGCGCCCAGCTGCTCCAGCACGGCGCCCACGACCTCGCCGGTGGCCTCGGCGGGGTCGGGGTGCTGCGACAGGGCGGCGGCGAAGCCCACGGCGGCGTCAGTCCTCGGGCCCGGGGACGAGCGTGTAGGGGACGACGGTGACGTGGCCCTCGCCGATGCGGCAATGGGCCTCCACCGTGCCGTAGTCGGCGAAGTCGACCTCGGCCCGCACCAGGCGGTAGGTGAACTTCCCGGGCTCCACGTCGAACGGCTGGACGTTGCGGGCCACCTGGTCGCCGTCCCGCCGGAACACCACCTCCAGCACGCCGGACCCGGCCTCGTCCGGGGGGCAGCGCACCAGCACCACCAAATGTGGGGCGACGGTCACGGGCGGCGGCGACGGTGGTGCCGCCGAGAAGTGGACGCCGCCCAGGTCGATCTGGGTGGGGCCGCCCGGAAACGCCGGCTTGAGGTCGATCTTCTCGACGAACAGGGCGGCGACGATGTTCATGCCCCGACGCTAGACCTCGAAACCGCGCAGGGGTTCACGACCGCTCCCCGGTACTCTCATGGTGTGGCGAACGACGGGGAGGCCGGCTCGACCAGAGAGGCGATCCTGCTCGAGGCGCGCCGCTGCTTCGCCGAGCACGGCTACGAGGGCACGTCGCTCAACGACATCGCGGCCGGCGTGGGCATCCGCCGCTCGAGCCTGCTGCACCACTTCGGGTCCAAGGAGGGCGTCTACCAGGCGGTGTTCGAGCGGGCCCTGGCCGACTGGGGCCAGCGCATCGACAAGGCCGTCCACGACGTGCGCTTCGAGGAGGAAGAGGAAGGCTGGACCCAGGTCGACCGGGTGCTGACCGCCGCGGTGCGCTGGTTCGCCGACAACCCCGACTTCGTGCGCCTGGTGCGCCACGAGTCGCTGGCCGCCGGCAGCCACCTGAGCTTCGACCTGGGGGAGGCGCTGCGGCCCTTCTTCCAGCGGGCGGTCAACCACTTCGACCGGGAGATGGGCGAGGGACGCCTGCGCAAGCACGACCCCGAGCAGCTCATCATCAGCGGCTACGGCGCCATCCTCAACTACTTCAGCGACGTGCACTTCCTCCAGGGGCTGCTGGGCCGCGACCCCATGGCGGAAGCGGCCATCGAAGCCCGCATCGAGGCCGTGCGCGAGTTCTTCCGGGCCGCCCTGGAACCCTGACACCACTCTGACCACGTGGGGTTCGATCCGCCCCGATCGGCGGGCTAGCGTCGGCTTGACCGGCCGCGAGCGCCCCCTGGAGACTGTGAATGGCATCGACTGCTGAGTTGGCCGAGATCGCCCGGCGCTGCCGGGTCGACACCATCAAGGAGCTGCGCTGCGCCCAGTCGGGGCACCCCGGCAGCTCCCTGTCCGCCATGGACGTGATGGCCGCCCTGTACTTCGGCGGGTTCCTGCGCCACCGGGCGGACGACCCCGACTGGCCCGACCGCGACTTCTTCCTCCTCAGCGTGGGCCACGCCGTGCCTGGGCTGTACTCGGTGCTCTGCCACGCCGGCTATGCCGACCCCAAGGTGCTCAAGGGGCTGCGCGAGCTGGGCACCGGCCTCGAGGGCCACGCCAAGCGGCACACGTTTCCCGGGGTCGAGGCCTCTTCGGGCTCGCTCGGCCAGGGGCTCAACCTCAGCGTCGGGCTGGCCTTCGGCCTGCGCCAGGCGGGCCGGCCGGGCCGGGTCTTCGTGCTCATGAGCGACGGCGAGCAGGAGGAGGGCTCGGTCTGGGAGGGCGCCATGTCCGCCGCCAAGTGGGAGCTCGGCAACCTGGTCGCCATCGTCGACAAGAACGAGAACCAGATCAACGGGCCGACCCGGGTGGTGATGCCGTCGCTCGACCCCATCCCGGACAAGTACGCCGCCTTCGGCTGGGCCACGCGGGAGATCAAGGGCAACGACATGGCCGACGTCGTCGCCGGCCTCGAGTGGGCCGTCGAGCAGTCCGGGCCGGCCGTGCTCATCTCCCACACCGAGACCGGCCATCCCATCTCGTACATGCGGGGCGACTACCACTGGCACCACGGCGTCATCAACGACGACCTGTTCCGCCAGGCCATGGCCGACCTGAACGAGCCGGTGAGCCCCACGCCCGACGACACGTGGCTCCCGGGCGGCACGGCGACCCCGGCGGGGGTGGCGTGATGAAGGTGACCCCCGCCACCGACATCCGCCTCAACGAGGGCGACCTGGTCGCCATCCGGGCCAGCTTCGGCCCCACCTTCGCCACCCTGGCCGAGAGCGACGAGCGCCTCATGGCCGTGACCGCCGACCTGGGCGGCAGCGTGGGCCTCGCCAAGTTCGGGGAGGCCCACCCCGACCGCTACCTCAACTGCGGCGTGGCCGAGCAGGACATGATCGGCATGGCCGCCGGCCTCGCCCTGGCCGGCTTCGTGCCCTACGCCATCACCTTCGGCTCGTTCCTGGGCCGGGCCATGGACCACGTGCGCCAGTCCATCGGCCACAACCGCCTCAAGGTCAACGTGGTCGGCTCGCACGGCGGCATCTCGAACGGCAAGGACGGCCCCTCGGCCCACGCCATCGAGGACATCGCCATGTTCCGGGCCATGCCGCCGTTCACGGTCGTGGTGGTGGCCGACGCCAACCAGCTGGTGCCCGCCCTCGAGGCCTCGGTCGACCACCCGGACCCGGTCTACCTGCGCCTCTACCGCGAGCCGACCCCGGTGTTCTACGACGAGTCGCCGGACTTCGAGATCGGCAGGGCCAACGTCCTGCGGGAGGGCAGCGACCTGACGCTGGTGGCCTGCGGGCCCCACGTCGGCTACTGCCTGCGCTGGCTGGAGGCGTGGTCCCAGGACGTGTCCATCGAGCTCATCGACTGCCACACGGTCAAGCCCCTCGACGAGGACACGATCGTGCGCTCGGCGGCCAAGACCGGCAGGGTGGTCACGGTCGAGGACCACTACGTCAACGGCGGCCTCGGCTCCGCCGTGGCCGAGCTGCTGTCCGAGCGCCGGCCCACCCCGATGCGCCGGGTCGGCCTGCGCGGCTACGCCACCAGCGGCGCCTACTACGAGCTGCTCGACTACGCCGGCCTCGGCGAGGAAAGCCGTCCGAGCCGCGATGGACGACCTGCTGTCGTAGCCGGTCGCCCGACCATGCCCACCGCGGTCGTGTTCGACCTGGACGGCGTGGTGATCGACTCCGAGGGCGTCTGGGAGGACGTCCGCGAGGAGTTCGCCCGGCGTCACGGGGGGCTCTGGCCCGAGGGCAGCCAGCGCCGGATGATGGGCATGAGCACGGAGGAGTGGGCCGCCTTCATGCGGTCCGAGCTGGCCGTGCCCGGGGAGACCGACGAGATCGCCCGCGGGGTGATCGACGCGCTGCTCGCCCGCTACCGCGCCGACCTCCCCCTGCTGCCCGGCGCGACGGCCGCGCTGGCTGGCCTGGCCGAGCACTGGCCCCTGGCCATGGCCAGCTCGTCGCCCCGCGAGGTGGTCGACGCGGTGCTCTCGCTGGCGGGGATAGGCGGCCTGTTCGGCGCGGTGGTGTCGTCCGACGAGGTGGCGGCCGGGAAGCCCGCGCCCGATGTGTACCTGGAGGCGGCGCGGCGACTGGGGGTGGCCGCGGCGGACTGCGTAGCGGTGGAGGACTCGACCAACGGCATCCGGGCGGCCCACGCCGCCGGCATGGCGGTGGTGGCGGTGCCCAACCCCGAGTTCCCCCGGCGGGTGACGCGCTCGCCCTGGCCGCCGTCAGCGTGCCGGGCGTCGAGGCCGTCACCCCGGATCTGGTCCGCGAAGCGGCCGCCGGCGGGCCGCCGAGTACCGGGCGGCGCGGGTCGCGCCTGTAGCCTGGCAGGCCATGCCAACCCTCTCGGAAGCGGCGTCGAAGGAGCTGCTCGGCGCGTTCGGGGTGCCCTTCCCGGACGAGCGCGTCGTAGCCGCGGTGGACGACGCCGTGGGGGCGGCGGGGGAGATCGGGTACCCCGTGGTGGTGAAGTTGGGGGGCGACGGGATCGCCCACAAGACCGAGCGGGGGCTGGTGCGGCTGGGGCTGGGCTCGGCCGAGCAGGTGCGGGATGCGGCGGCCGATCTGCTGGCCGCGGCCACGCCGGAGGACGGGGAGGTGCACCTGCTGGTGGCGCCCATGCTCCGGGCCACCCGCGAGCTGATCGCCGGGCTGCACGACGACCCCCAGTTCGGCATGACCGTCATGCTGGGGGTGGGCGGCATCCTGGCCGAGGCGGTGGCCGACGTGAGCTTCCGGCTGGTGCCCATCGAGCGGGTCGACGCCGAGGAGATGATCGAGGACCTGGCGCTCCAGCGGCTGCTCGGGCCCTTCCGGGGCGAGCCCGCGGTCGATCGGGCGGCCGTGGCCGACGTGCTGCTCGGGCTGTCCGAGGCCGCCCAGGCCCGCGACGACATCGCCTCCGCCGACCTCAACCCGCTGCTCGTCGTGGACGGGCGCCCGGTGGCGGTCGACGCCCTGGTGGAGGTGCGGTGATGGCGGTCGACGAGCGCTTCCGGGCCCTGTTCGAGCCGAGGGGCGTGCTGGTGGCCGGGGCCTCCACCCATCCGGGCAAGTTCGGCTTCGTGAGCCTGCACAACATCCTGGCCTGCGGCTACGAGGGCAAGGTGTTCGCCACCAACCGCGACGGGGCCGACGTGCTCGGGGTGAGCACGGTGGCCGAGGTGGCGGACCTGCCCGACGGCGAGATCGACCTCGTGTTCGTGTGCACGCCCGCGGCCGCCAACCCCGACCTGCTGCGTGCCTGCGCCAAGAAGGGCATCACCGCCGCCTTCATCGCCTCCGCCGGCTACGGCGAGGCGGGGGAGGAGGGCGTCGCCGCCCAGGCCGAGCTGGTGGCGCTGGCCGGCGAGCTGGGCATCCTCCTGGCCGGGCCCAACGGCCAGGGCGTGGTGTCGCCCCCCGCCCGCCTGTGCGCCCAGATCGTGGGGCCCTACCCGCCCGCCGGGCACATAGGCATCGCCAGCCAGTCCGGCAACTTCGTCAGCTCCTTCGAGAACTACGCCCAGCTCACCGGGGTGGGCGTCAGCCGGGCCGTGTCCGCCGGCAACGCGGCGGCGGTGACCGTGCCGGACTACCTCGAGTACTTCGCCGACGACCCTCAGACCCGGGTGGCGCTGGCCTACATCGAGAGCGTGGGCGACGGCCGGTCCTACATGCAGCGCCTGCGGGGCGTGGCCGAGCGCAAGCCCGTGGTCGTGGTCAAGGGCGGGGCCACCGCCGGCGGCCAGCGGGCCGCGGCCAGCCACACCGGGGCGCTGGCCAGCGACGACCGGGTGTTCGACGGCGCGGCCCGCCAGGCGGGCGTGTCCCGCGCCGCCACCGTCGAGCAGGGCTTCGAGCTGGCCGCCTCCTTCGCCACCCAGCCCCTGCCCCGGGGCAACCGGGTGATGGTGGTGACCAGCGTGGGGGGCGGGGGCGTGGTGGCGGCCGACGCCATCGGCCGCAGCGACCTGGTGCTGGCGCCGGTGCCCGACGACCTCATGGCCGACGTGGACGCGCTGCTGCCGCCGCGCTGGAGCCGCAACAACCCCATCGACATGGCGGGGGGCGAGACCCGGGACACCGTGCCCGAGATCCTGCGCCTGGCCGCCTCGCACCGCGACGTCGACGCCGTGCTGTTCCTGGGCATGGGCATCCAGTCCAACCAGGCCAAGCTCATGCGGGACGGCCCGTTCTGGCCCGACCACGGCCTCGAGCGCATCGTCGGCTACCACGAGCGCCAGGACGCCCGCTACGCCGAGGCGGCGGCCGAGGTGAGCGACGCCACCGGCAAGCCCGTGCTGGTCGCCACCGAGCTGGCGGTCACCTCTCCCGACAACCCCGGCCCCGCCGCGGTGCCGGGCCGGGGGACGGCTCTGCTACCCATCGGCCGACCGCGCCGTCATCGCCCTCGACCACCTGTGGGGGCGCTCGCGGTGGCTGGCCCGCCGCGGCCTCGGGTGAAGCGGGCCCCGGGGGAGGGCGCCCACCATGCCGCCAGCCCGCCGCCGGGACCGCCACGTGCCCGGGCCGCCCGCCCGTGGGCGCTGCCCGTGGCGCTGGTGCTGGTGGCCGCGGTCGCCGGGATCGGCGCGGTGGCGCTCGACCGGGAGCCCGAGCCCACGCCCGTGGGGGCGGAGATGGTGCCGGTCACGCCGGTGCTGTCCGCCCGCCGTGTCCCCGAGCTGCTCGCCGCTCCGGTGGCGAACCGGCACCTGGGCGCCGAGCTGTCCGCGTGGCTGGGCGCGTCCCCGCCCAACTCGTGCCTGGTGGTCGAGGCCGCGGGCCAGGACGTGTTCGGCCACAACCCCGCCCTGCCGGTGACGGGCGCCTCCACCCAGAAGCTGCTGACCGCCACCGGGCTGCTGCTGGCCCTCGGGCCCGACGCCACCTTCCAGACGGACGCGGTGGCGGCCGCCGCCCCCCGGGGCGGCGTGGTGGCCGGCGACCTGTTCCTGGTGGGCGGGGGCGACGCCGCCCTCGGCCAGCCCGGCTGGGGCACCCTCAGCCCCGCCAGCCGGCCCCGGGCGGTCCACGACATCGACGCCCTGGCCGCCGCCATCGCCGGGGCCGGGATCACGCAGGTGCAGGGCAGCGTCGTGGGCGACGGCAGCCGCTACGACGACCAGCTCTACCAGCCGTCCCTGGCCCCGCGGCTGATCGACCAGGACCAGATCGGCCCGGTCGACGCCCTCATGGTGAACGACGGGTTCGCCGGCTTCTCACCCGAGCGCAGCCTGGCCTCCACGGTGCCCGCCCCCGATCCCGCCGCCGACGCCGCCCGCGTGCTGAGCGAGTCCCTCGCCGCCCACGGCGTGGCGGTGGCGGGACCGCCCCGCTCGGGCGTGGCCCCCGACGGCGCCACCACCGTGGCCACGCTGGCGTCCCCGCCGCTGAGCCAGGTCGTGGCCGAGATGCTGACCAACAGCGACAACGAGACGGCCGAGTCCGCCATGAAGGAGATCGGCCTCTCCACCTCCGACCAGGGCAGCTTCGAGGCCGGGGCCGCCGGCCTCACGCAGCTCCTGTCCGACGCGGGCGTGCCGATCGACGGCGTGCAGGTGGTGGACGGCACCGGCCTCACCACCGAGGACCAGTTCACCTGCACCACGCTGGTCGACGTGCTCACCCGGCCCGGCACCGGGCCGGTGGTGCGGGACGGGCTGGCCGTGGCCGGCGAGAGCGGCACCCTGGCCGCTGCGCTGGCGCGGCACCCCGGTGGCGGGCCGGATGCGGGCCAAGACCGGCACGCTGCGCAACGTCACCGCCCTGGCCGGCGAGGTCCAGCCGCTGGCGGGCGGGACCGTCGACTTCGCCTACGTGGCCAACGTCGCCGACCCCGCCACGGTCACGCCCGACTCGGTGGGCATGGATGCCCTGCCCGACATCCTGCTGGGCTACGGCGAGGGCATCGACCTGGCCGCCCTCGGCCCCCTCCCGCCCGCGCCCGCGGGGTGATCCCCGCGGCCGCGTGGCCGCCGTGACAGCCTGGGCTCGTGTCGGTCCTGCCGATGTTCCCCCTGGGCTCGGTGCTCGTGCCCGGCATGCTGCTGCCCCTGCACGTGTTCGAGCCCCGCTACCGGGCGCTGGTGCGCGACTGCGTGGCGGGCGACGGCGAGTTCGGGGTGGTGCTGATCGAGCGGGGCCACGAGGTGGGTGGCGGCGACGTGCGCACCGACATCGGCACGGTGGCCCACATCCTGCGGGTCGAGCAGCTGCCGGACGACCGCTTCGCCCTGGCCGCGGTGGGGACCCGCCGGCTGCGGGTCACGGCCTGGCTCGACGACGACCCCTACCCCCGCGCCGAGGTGGTGGACTGGCCGGACGACCCCGACGACCCGGGACCGGCCGAGTCGGCCGCCGGCGCCCTCGGCCCCGGAGGCGAGGTCACCGTCCTCCTGCGGCGGGCGGCGGCCCTGGCCGCGGAGCTGGGGGAGGCGGCGCCGCCGGTCGACCTGGAGCTGGCCGACGACCCGGGCCTGGCCAGCTTCCAGGCCGTGGCCGTGGCTCCGATCGGCCCCGCCGACCGCCAGGCGCTGCTGGCCACGCCCACGGTGGCCGCCCGCGCCGCCCTCCTGCGGGAGCTGCTGGAGGGCACGATCGAGCTGCTCTCGGCCCGCCTGGCGGCCGGCTGAGCCGCACGGATCGGGGCATCGTCGAACGGGCAGGTAACACGTGGTACAACGTGGCCGTCTGATCCGACGAGGAGCCACCGCCGGTGTCCGAGCCATCCCCGAAGTCCGTGCCCGAGACCGCCAGCGAACTCTGGGCGCTCACCAAGGATTACGCCCGCCAGGAGACGCTCGATCCCTTCAAGGACCTCGGGCGCTACATCGGCTTCGGCGTCGGCGCCGCCGTCTTCGGTGGGATCGGCTTCGTCATGCTGCTGCTCGCCGTCCTGAGGTTCCTGCAGACAGAGACCGGCGAGCGGTTCGCGGGCAACGGCTCCATCTGGCCCTACGTCATCGTCATCGTCGTGGCCATCGTGGCGGTGGCGATCGCCGTCCTCCTCATCAGGCGCAAGCCCAAGTCCAAGCGAAACAGGTGACAGCCATGGCAGCCGCAGACACCACCCGCGAGCGCATCACCCGGGACGACCTCGAGGCCAAGTTCCGCGAGCTCGAGGGCGAGGCCCGCGAGCAGGTCGCCTCCGCCCGCTCCACCGCCATCACCGCCGGGATCGTCGGCCTCCTGATCCTGCTGCTGCTGGCCTTCCTGGTCGGGCGGCGCCGGGGCAAGCTGCGCAGCACCGTCGTCGAGATCCGGAGGGTCTGAGCCGCCATGGCCCGGAACGCGATGCGGCACCGCAGCGGTATCGACGGCATCCTGAGCTACCTCCAGCGCCGGGGCAGCCGGCTGGGCGTCTACGGGGGCTCGCGCTTCTGGTTCCGGGTGGCGGTGGCCGCCTGGGTCCTGCGCCGGATCCGCAACGTGACCGGCGCGGTGCCGAGTGTCGTCTACCGGGGCGAGCTGCGCCCGGGGGAGACGATCAGGGTCTCCAACCAGACCGAGACCTACGCGGGCAAGCGGGTCCGGTCCCGCCGGCGCACGCCCGTCGCCTGACGCCGAACCGATCGTTCGGTCACCGACTGAGGCACCGTGCCACCGGCACGCGACAATGGGCGCGCCATGCGCGTCCTTCTCCGCAACCCTCGCCGCGAGCTCGACCTGTCGGGCCCGGTATCCGTCTCCGCCCTGCTCGCCCGGCTGGAGCTCAACCGTGAGTCCGTGCTCGTCATCCGGGGCGACACCCTGGTGGCGGGCGACGCCGTGCTGGCCGACGAGGACGAGGTGGAGATCCGCCCCGTCATCTCGGGGGGCGCGACGTGAAGTGCACGGTGTGCAAGGGGCCGGCCGTCATCGACCTGCGGCGCCACAACGCCAACTTCTGCCCGGAGCACTTCACCAGGTTCTGCCGTGACCAGGTCACCAGGGCCATCCACGACCACGACATGATCGCCCCGGGCCAGCGGGTGCTGGTGGCCGTGTCCGGCGGCAAGGACAGCCTGGCCCTCTGGGACCTGCTCGTGGCGCTGGGCTACGAGGCCGAGGGGATGACCATCGGCCTCGGCATCGGCGACTACAGCCAGGCCAGCACCGCCGCCGCGGTCGCCTACGCCGAGTCCCGGGGCCTGCCGCTGCGCCGCATCGACCTGCGGGACGACTACGGCTACGACATCCCGACCGCCGCCGCGGTCACCCGCCGGGTGCCGTGCTCGTCCTGCGGCATGTCCAAGCGCCACCTGATCGACGCCGCGGCCCTCGACGGCGGCTTCGACGTCGTGGCCACCGGCCACAACCTCGACGACGAGGCGGCGGTGCTGCTCGGCAACGTGCTGCACTGGCAGACCGAGTACCTGGGTCGCCAGGTGCCGGTGCTGCCGGCCCGCGACGGCTTCCCCCGCAAGGTCAAGCCCCTGGTGCGCCTGTCCGAGCGGGAGACCGCCGCCTACTGCGTGCTGCGTGGCATCGACTACATCGTCGAGGAGTGCCCCATGGCGGCCGGGAACCGCCACCTCCGCTACAAGGAGGCGCTGAACGCCATCGAGGCCGGCTCCCCGGGCACCAAGCACGCCTTCTACTTCGAGTTCCTGGCCAAGGCGGCCGGCCACTTCCAGCCCGAGGCCGCGGCCGCCCAGGACGGCCTGGTGCCGTGCGCCTCGTGCGGCGCCCCCACCACCGGCGGGGTGTGCGCCTTCTGCCGCCTGGTCGAGCGCGTGCAGGGCGCCGAGCCGGTCCCCGTCGAGCTGGTCCGCGGCGGGCGGCGGCGATGAGCCGGCAGTTCGCGCCCGGCGACCAGGTGCTGCTGATCGACGCCAAGAAGCGCCGCTACCTGGTCACGCTCGAGCCCGGCGGCGAGTTCCACACCCACGCGGGCGTCGTCGCCCACGACGACCTCCTCGGGCAGGTGGAGGGATCGGCGTTCCGGTCCAGCCGGGGGGCGACCATGCTCGCCATCCGCCCGACCCTGGCCGAGTTCGTGCTCAAGATGCCCCGCGGCGCCCAGGTCATCTACCCCAAGGACCTGGGCCCGCTGCTCATGCTGGCCGACATCTACGCCGGGGCCCGGGTGCTGGAGTCGGGCGTGGGCTCGGGGGCGCTGTCCATGACGCTGGTGCGGGCGGGCGCGGTGGTCACCGGCTACGAGCTGCGGGAGGACTTCGCCAACCGGGCCACCAAGAACGTCGCCACCTTCCTCGGCCCCGACGTCCTGGAGCGATACCACGTCACCTGCCGCGACGTATACGAGGGCATCGACGAGACCGACCTCGACCGGGTGGTGCTCGACCTGCCCGAGCCGTGGCGGGTCGTGAAGCACGCGGCCCGCGCCCTGCACCGCGGGCGGGATCCTGGTGGCGTACACGCCCCAGATCACCCAGGCAGTGCAGCTGCGGGACGAGCTCTCGGGCCACGGCTTCGGCATGGTCGACACCATCGAGGTGCTCAACCGCGGCTGGCACATCGAGGGGCAGTCGGTGCGCCCCGACCATCGCATGGTGGCCCACACCGGGTTCCTGACCCATGCGCGACTGCTGAGCTGAGCGGGCGGGCGTGGTGCTGGACCTGATGCTCGTGCTGTTCGCGGCCAGCGCGGCCACCGGCGGCTACCGCCTGGGTTTCCTGGCCCGGGCGTCGTCGTGGCTGGGGCTGGCGCTGGGCGTCACCGTGGGGGCGCTGCTGCTGCCCGAGGTGCTGCCCCGGCTGGAGGGCGCCAGCGAAGTGACCATCGCGCTGGTGGCGGTGGGAACGCTGGTCGGCACCGCGCTGATCGGCCAGGCGCTCGGGTTGTTCCTCGGTGCCCGGCTCCACGCCGAGCTGCCCGAGGGGGCCGCCCGGACCACCGACCAGTTCGCCGGCGGGGTGTTCGGCGTGGTGGGCGTGGTGGTGGCGCTGTGGATCCTGCTGCCGACCCTGGCGCACGTGCCCGGCTGGACGGCCGAGCAGGCCCGCTCGTCGCGCATCGCCCGCGAAGTGGCCAACCTCCTGCCCAACCCGCCGGACACGCTGGAGGCGCTGCGCCGGATCGTGGGCGACGACCCCTTCCCCGAAGTGTTCGACGCCCTGCGCCCGGCCCCCGACGTGGGGGCCACCCCGGCAACAGCGGCCTGTCGGCCGAGATGGCGGAGGCGGTGACCGAGTCGACGGTGAAGGTGCAGGGCGAGGCCTGCGGCCGCATCCAGGAGGGGAGCGGGTTCTTCGTGACCCCGCAGCTGGTGGTGACCAACGCGCACGTGGTCGCCGGGGAGGACGACACCCGGCTCCAGCTGGCGGACGGGGACACCGTGGATGCGGAGGTGGTGGCCTTCGACCCCGACCGTGACCTCGCGGTGCTGCGCACCGACGACGTGGGGATCACGCCGCTGCCCCTGCGGGCGGCCGAGCCGGGGGACACCGGCGGCGTGTTCGGCCACCCGGGTGGCGGGCCACTGGAGATCAGCCCGTTCCGCGTGAGCGAGCAGATCCCCGCGGTCGGTCGCAACATCTACGACCGCGGCCGCACCGAGCGCCAGGTGCTGGTCCTGGCGTCAGAGCTGGCCCCGGGGGACTCGGGCAGCGCCCTGGTCGACCCCGAAGGTCGGGTGGTGGGCGTGGCGTTCGCGGTGGCGCCGGACAAGCCCGGCGTGGCCTACGCGCTGGCGGTCGAGGAGCTCGAGCCCGTCCTCGCCGGCGACCTCAGCCGGGCGCGGGACACGGGCGGCTGCCTGGTCTGATCGGCGTGCACATGCAGCCCGGGGGCCGACGGGTTCAGTCGACCTCGATGAAGATGCACTCGCCGGGGCACTCCTCGGCGGCCTCGATGGTGGCCTCCTCCTGGCCGGCGGGCACGCTGGCCAGACCCTCGGCGCCGCCGGGGTCGGAGAAGACCTTGTCGCCCTCCTTGACGTAGGCGAGGCCATCGTCAAGCAGGGTGAACACGTCCGGGGCGATCTCCTCGCAGAGACCGTCACCCGTGCAGAGATCCTGGTCGATCCAGACCTTCATGACGTCGACTCGCTCCTGGCTCGATGGCTTGGTAGCCAGACTAGCCACCCCACGGATAAACGCGGCAATCCCTGGAGAAACTCCTCGGCGCCGCGAGAACAACCTGCGGAGTCGGGCGATCCCCGGTGTATGGTCCGATCGGATCCTCCCGAGGAGGTGGTTGCGGTCGACGAGCACAGCGACGAAGGCGAGACGGGCGTGCCCGGGTCCGAGCAGGGTTCCTACGCGGACCAGGTGCGTGCCCTCGAAGAGGAGGTGCTGGCCCTCCGGCGCCGGCTCCAGGACGCGCCCAAGCGGGTGCGCACCCTGGAGGAGCGGCTGCTCGAGACCAAGGGCCAGCTCGCCCAGGCGGTGGCGCAGAACGAGAAGCTGACCTACACCCTTCGCGAGGCGCGCGACCACATCAGCGCCCTGCGCGAGGAGGTCGACAAGCTCACCCAGCCGCCGTCGGCGTACGGCACCCTGCTGGCCCAGAACGACGACGGCACCGTCGACGTCTACTCGGGCGGGCGCAAGATGCGCGTGGCCGTGCACCCCGCCCTCGACCCCGACGAGCTGGTCCGCGGGGGCGAGGTCGTCCTCAACGAGTCGCTCAACGTCGTCATGGCCCGCTCGCCCGAGATCAACGGCGAGGTGGTCACGGTCAAGGAGCTGCTCGAGGACGGCCGCCGGGCCATCATCCTGGGCCGCGCCGACGAGGAGCGGGTGGCCGAGCTCTCCGAGGTGCTCCAGGGCGAGCTGGTGCGCTCCGGCGACTCGGTGCTCATGGACGCCCGCTCCGGCCTGCTGCTGGAGAAGCTGCCCCGGCCCGAGGTCGAGGAGCTGGTCCTCGAAGAGGTGCCGGACATCAGCTACGCAGACATCGGCGGCCTCGACGAGCAGATCGAGCAGATCGCCGACGCGGTGGAGCTGCCGTTCCTGCACGCGGAGCTGTTCGCCGAGCACAAGCTGCCCGCCCCCAAGGGCATCCTGCTCTACGGCCCGCCGGGCTGCGGCAAGACGCTCATCGCCAAGGCCGTGGCCAACAGCCTGGCCAAGAAGGTGGGCTCCCGCTCGGTCGACGCCAACGCCAAGAGCTACTTCCTCAACATCAAGGGCCCCGAGCTGCTCAACAAGTACGTGGGCGAGACCGAGCGCCAGATCCGTCTGGTGTTCCAGCGGGCCCGGGAGAAGTCCGAGGAGGGCTGGCCGGTCATCGTGTTCTTCGACGAGATGGACTCGATGTTCCGCACCCGTGGCACGGGCATCAGCTCCGACGTCGAGTCGACCATCGTGCCCCAGCTGCTGGCGGAGATCGACGGCGTCGAGTCGCTGCGCAACGTGATCGTGATCGGCGCCTCCAACCGCGAGGACCTGATCGACCCGGCCATCCTGCGGCCCGGCCGCCTCGACGTGAAGATCAAGATCGAGCGGCCGAACGAGCCGGCCGCGGCCCAGATCTTCGCCCGCTACCTGACCGCCGACCTGCCCCTCAACCAGGACGAGGTGGCCGAGATGGGGGGCGGCGACGCGTCCAAGTGCGTCCAGGGGATGATCGAGCGCACGGTCGACGAGATGTACCGCACCGACAGCGACAACGAGTTCCTCGAGGTCACCTACCAGAACGGTGACAAGGAGACCATGTACTTCAAGGACTTCGCGTCCGGGGCCATGATCGAGAACATCGTGCGGCGGGCCAAGAAGCTGGCCATCAAGCGCCACCTGGCCGAGGGGCCCAAGGGCATCCGCCTGGCCGACATGATCGAGTCGATCCACCAGGAGTACAAGGAGCACGAGGACCTGCCCAACACGACCAACCCGGACGACTGGGCCAAGATCTCGGGCAAGAAGGGCGAGCGGATCGTCTACGTCCGCACCATCGTCAACCGCGACGACGGCGCCAACACCGGGGGGCGGGCCATCGAGCGGGTCGCCACCGGCCAGTACCTCTAGCCGCGCGGGGCGCGGCCGTGCGCATCCGGGGCCTGACCGACACCAAGGAGGGGCGCCTCGTCGTCATCTGCCTGGTCGGCGGGTCCCTGATGCTGGTCGTGGCGCTGGGCAACATGGCGATGGCCTCGAACGCCGACGACACCGCCGCGGAGGTCCGCCGGGCCCTGCGCCGCGAGCTGGCGGCGGTGGACGACGACACCATCGCCGGCTACCCGCAGACCGCGGGTGAGATCGAGGCGGTGGCCGTCGACGCCCTGGTCGGGCAGCCCGCCCGGGTGCTGGGGGTGGACCGGCCGGAGCCGGACGCGGTGGTGGTGGCGGTGCAGTCGGGCTGGGCCTGGCAGGTGCGCTGCATCCGGGCCGAGCTGCGTGGCGACGCCACCGTCCTGACCTACGTCGACGCCCACCCCTGCTGACTTCGTCCGGGGCAACCGTTCTGCCTGTCGGCCCGAGGCCTCCGTGCTGAACGTGGCGCGAAGTTCTCTGAACGTGCGCTGGCGCGGCGGGCACAGGGGGGTAGGGTCCAACCCGTGGCGCTGCGCAAGATCATCGGTGTCGAGACCGAGTTCGGCATCATCGTGCGCGGCGCGGGCGAGTCGAACCCCATCGCCGCCTCGTCGGTCCTGATCAACGCCTACGTGCACGAGCTGGCCCGGGCGGGGGAGGGGCCGCGCACCACGCCCAAGGTGGGCTGGGACTTCGAGGACGAGCACCCCGACATCGACGCCCGGGGCTTCACCGCCGAGGGCACGCTGGCCCCCGAGGTCGAGACCCACCTGGTCAACGCGGTGCTCACCAACGGGGCCCGCTACTACGTCGACCACGCCCACCCCGAGCTGTCGACGCCCGAGTGCGCCGACCCCCGCTCGATCGTGGTCTACGACAAGGCCGCCGAGCTGATCCTCCAGCGCTCCATGCGGGCCGCCATGAGCGCCCTGCCCGAGGGCCAGGAGATCGTCGTCTACAAGAACAACTCGGACGGCAAGGGCAACTCCTACGGCTGCCACGAGAACTACCTGATGGACCGGCAGGTGCCCTTCGGGCGCATCGTCGCCCACGTCATGCCCCACTTCATCAGCCGGCAGGTGTTCACGGGCGCCGGCAAGGTGGGCACCGAGGTGTCCGGGCTGACCAGCGAGGACATCCCCTTCCAGCTGACCCAGCGGGCCGACTTCTTCGAGGAGGAGGTCGGGCTGGAGACCACCCTCAAGCGGCCCATCGTCAACACCCGCGACGAGCCCCACGCCGACGCCCAGCGCTACCGGCGCCTCCACGTGATCGTGGGCGACGCCAACCTGGCCGAGGTGGCCACGTTCCTCAAGGTCGGGACCACCGCCCTGGTGCTGTCCATGATCGAGGACGAGTTCCTGCCCCGGGACCTCTCGCTGGCGACGCCGGTGGCCGCACTGCGCAAGGTGTCCTACGACCTCTCGCTGCGCCAGCCGCTCGACATGGCCGACGGCACGTCCATGACCGCGATCGAGATGCAGTGGGAGTACCTGGACCGGGCCAAGAAGTACGCCGAGGAGCAGGGCCTCGACTGCATCGGCGCCCCCGAGATCGGCGCCGAGGTGCTGCGCCGCTGGGAGGAGGTGCTGACCGGGCTGGAGTCCGACCCCGAGTCCATGGCGGGCCAGCTCGACTGGGTGGCCAAGCGCCGCCTGGTGGCCGGCTACCGGGACAAGCACGGCCTGCGCTGGGACGACGCCCGGCTCGCAGCCATGGACCTCCAGTACCACGACCTGCGGCCGGAGCGCTCGCTGGCGGCCCGCCTGGGGCTCGAGCGCCTGACCACCGACGACGAGGTGGCCGCCGCCGTCACCGAGCCGCCGCACGACACGCGGGCCTACTTCCGGGGCAAGTGCCTCCAGCGCTGGGCCTCGCAGATCGTGGCGGCGAACTGGGACTCGATGGTGTTCGACATCGGCGGCGACCCGCTACGGCGCGTGCCGATGATGGATCCGACACGTGGAACCGAGGCACATGTGGGTAGGTTGATGGCGGAAAGCAGCAGTAGCGCTGAGTTGTTGGACCGGCTGGGCCAGTGAGCAGACACGAGGTGCAGGGGCATGGCTGAGCGAGAGCTTAAGAAGAAGTCCACCCCCGCTCGTGAGGAAGAGGTCGTCGAGGAGACGCCCGCCACCTCCGAGCAAGGCGAGAAGATCAAGGCCGAGCTCGACGACCTGCTGGACGAGATCGACGAGGTGCTCGAGAGCAATGCCGAGGACTTCGTGAAGAGCTACGTCCAGAAGGGCGGCGAGTAGGCCTGAGCGCGAGGGCCACAGCCCAGCGATACGCGACCTGACGCCACGGGCGCCTCCCCCGGGGGGCGCCCGTGGCGCGCCCGGCCCGTGCCGTGTCCGATGACGTGACCGGTGACGGCGAGTGGGCGGCCAACCGGTAGCCTCCGTCGCGATGACGCTGCCCACCTTTCGAGCCGACGACGACCCCGGGCCGTCCTTCCTCGGCGTGCTGGAACGCGCCGGGGCCGCGCCCCGCTGGGCCGAATTCGGGACCCCGGCCTCGCCGCTGACCCACGCCCACGGCACCACGGTCGTGGCCATCCGCTTCGCCGACGGCGTGGTCATGGCCGGCGACCGGCGGGCCACCGCGGGGAACCTGATCGCCCACCGCAACATGGAGAAGGTGTTCGCCGCCGACCGCCACTCGGGGGTCGCCATCGCCGGCGCCGCCGGGCCCGCGGTGGAGATGGTGAAGCTGTTCCAGCTCCAGCTCGAGCACTACGAGAAGGTCGAGGGCGTCCAGCTGTCGCTGGAGGGCAAGGCCAACCAGCTGGGCGTGATGGTCCGCGGCCACCTGCCCGCGGCCATGCAGGGCTTCGTGGTCGTGCCCCTGTTCGCCGGGTTCGACGTGCGCCGCGGGCATGGGCCGCCTCTTCGAGTACGACGTCACCGGCGGCCGCTACGAGGAGAGCGACTTCGCCGCCACCGGCTCGGGCAGCCTGCACGCCGGGACGGTCATCAAGATGGGCTACAGCCCCGGCCTGGACCGTGAGGCCGCGGTCGAGCTGGCCATCAACTCGCTGTTCCAGGCGGCCGACGAGGACTCGGCCACCGGCGGGCCGGACCTGGTGCGGGGCATCTACCCGGTGGTCGCCACCATCACGGCCGCGGGCTTCGCCGCGCCTCGACGACGCGGAGGTGGCCGAGCACTTCCGGGCGCTGCTGGAGCGGCTCTCCGCCCCCGGCAGCACCACGACCACCGCGTCGGCGCCCACGATCCCGGGAGGTGACGGGCGATGACCATGCCCTTCTACGTCCCGGCCGAGCAGATGATGAAGGACAAGGCCGACTTCGCGCGCAAGAACATCGCCCGGGGCAAGGCCCTGGTCGCCCTGCTGTTCGCGGACGGCATCCTCATCGCCGCCGAGAACACCTCGGCCACCCTCCGCAAGGTCAGCGAGATCTACGACCGCATCGCCTTCGCCGGGGCCGGCAAGTACAACGAGTACGACCGCCTCCGCATCGCCGGGGTGCGCCACGCCGACACCAAGGGCTACCTCTACAGCCGCGAGGACGTCGACGCCCAGAGCCTGGCCAACGCCTACGCCCAGATGCTGGGCGACGTGTTCACGCACGAGATCAAGCCCATGGAGGTCGAGATCGTCGTGGCCGAGCTGGGCGCGGGCCAGTCCGGCGACCGGCTGTTCCACATCTTCTACGACGGCACGGTGGTGGACGAGGAGGGCTTCACGCGTGCTGGGCGGGGGCGAGGTCGAGGCCATCACCGAGCGGGTCAAGCAGTCCTACGAGCCGGGCCGGCCCCGGGACGAGGCGCTGCGGGCCGCGGTGAGCGCCCTGGCGGGCCCCGACCGCGCAGCTCACTGCCGCCGACCTGGAGGTGGCGGTGCTGGCCCGGAGCAACGGGCGCCGCGCCTTCCGCCGCCTGTCGGACGAGGAGGTGGCGGCCATGCTGGAGGGCGGCGAGCCCCCGCCGCCGGCCGAGCCCGAGGAGGCGGGGCCCGAGGACCCGGCCCCGGCCGAGTTGACGTCCACCGCCGCGCCCGAGGCCGAGGCCGAGGCGGAGCCGGACGAGGCGGCGGAGCCCGGCGCCGGAGCCCGCGAGGCCTCCGAGGAGGGCTGAGGTCGCCTCAGTGGGCGGTCGCCACCACCAGCAGGCGGCCCAGGAGGACCAGCGCGGTGATGAGGATGACCGCCAGCAGGACCCAGAGCTCCTTCGGGGTGCGCCCCAGCTGATCGTGGGCGCCCCCCACGTCGTCGGGCTCCTGCTCGACCACCACCTGGCGGGCCACGTCGAGGTCCTCCTCGGCCACCAGCACCTCGACCGGCCCCACCGGGTAGGGGCCGTCGACGTTGCCGCGCAGCTCCCAGACGATCCCCTCGGCCCCCAGGTGGGCGGCGATGATGCGCGCCGTCACCGGGTTGGCGGCCGTCGTGAGCGGCACCATCGGTCCGATCGGCACCCTTGAGACGGTAACCGGCCCGCTCCGTACCTGCTCACATGGGTTCCGCGGCGCCCTCGACCTCCCGGGCGGAGCGCGGCGGTAGCGTGCGGGCGTGGAGCGACGCATCTTCGGCCTCGAGAACGAGTACGGCGTCACCTGCACGCTGCGCGGCCAGCGGCGGCTCAGCCCCGACGAGGTGGCCCGCTACCTGTTCCGGCGGGTGGTGTCGTGGGGCCGCTCCTCGAACGTGTTCCTGGCCAACGGGGCCCGCCTCTACCTCGACGTCGGGAGCCACCCCGAGTACGCCACCCCCGAGTGCGACTCCATCCTCGACCTGGTGACCCACGACAAGGCCGGCGAGCGCATCCTCGAGCAGCTGCTGGTCTCCGCCGAGGCCCGCCTGCGGGAGGAGGGCATCCGGGGCGTCATCTACCTGTTCAAGAACAACACCGACTCGGCGGGCAACTCCTACGGCTGCCACGAGAACTACCTGACGTCCCGGCGCGACGACTTCAGCCACTACGCCGAGGTGCTGATCCCGTTCTTCGTGTCCCGCCAGATCTACGCGGGGGCCGGCAAGGTGCTGCAGACGGCCCGGGGCGCCATGTACTGCATCGCCCAGCGGGCCGAGCACATCTGGGAGGGCGTCTCCTCGGCCACCACCCGCAGCCGGCCCATCATCAACACCCGCGACGAGCCCCACGCCGACGCCGAGCGCTACCGGCGCCTGCACGTCATCGTGGGCGACTCCAACATGAGCGAGTACGCCACCTTCCTCAAGGTGGGGGCCACCTCGATCCTGCTGCGCATGCTGGAGGACCCCTCGTTCGTCCTGCGGGACATGACGCTGGAGAACCCCATCCGGGCCATCCGCGAGATCAGCCACGACCTCACCTGCAAGCGCACCGTGCGCCTGGCCAACGGGCGCGAGGCCTCGGCGCTCGACATCCAGGGCGAGTACCTCGAGCGGGCCAAGCGCTACGCCGAGACCAAGGGCCTGTCCCCGCTGGAGGAGAAGGCGCTGGCCATGTGGGAGTACTGCCTCAACGGGCTGGAGTCGCGACCCCTTCAAGCTCGACCGCGAGTGCGACTGGGTGATCAAGCACAAGCTGATCGAGGCCTACTGCGCCAAGCACGACCTGCCGCTCAGCCACCCCAAGGTGGCGCTGATCGACCTCCAGTACCACGACGTCAACCGCGAGCGGGGCCTGTTCTACCGCCTCCAGGAGCGCGACATGGTCGAGCGGGTGACCACCGACGAGGCCATCGACGAGGCGGTGGAGACCCCGCCGCAGACCACCCGGGCCCGGTTGCGGGGCGAGTTCATCCGCCGGGCCAAGGAGCGCAAGCGCGACTACACGGTCGACTGGGTGCACCTGAAGCTCAACGACCAGGCCCAGCGCACGGTGCTGTGCAAGGACCCGTTCAAGGCCCGCGACGAGCGGGTCGAGCGGCTCATCGCCAGCCTCTGACCCGCGGGCGCGCATGCCCAGCTTCGTCACCGCCACGGTCACCGAGGTCCTGTCCGAGCGCCCGGGACTGACGCGGGTCGCCACCGACGTGGGCCGCGCCTACGCCCTGGTCGACGTGACCGGCCCGGTGGCGGTGGGGGACCGGGTGGTGCTCAACACCACGGCCGTCGAGCTGGGCCTCGGCACCGGGGGCTGGCACGTCGTGCACTGGAACCTGGCCCGCGACGCCTGGTCGCGGCCCGGGCCCGGCCACATCGTGAAGCTGCGCTACACCAGCCTCCAGCACGACACGGGCGCGGCCGAGGAGGACCATCCCGACCTGCCGGCCACGCTCGGCGGGGTGCCGGTGGTGGCGTGCTCGCTGCACAGCCAGGTGGCGGTGGTGGCGGCCGTGGCGCGCCACCGGGTGCCGGGCTGCCGCATCGCCTACGTGATGACCGACGGTGCCGCCCTGCCCCTGGCCCTGTCCGACCTGGTGCACGCGCTGGTGGACCGGGGCATCCTCGACGTCACGGTCACGGCCGGGCACGCCTTCGGCGGCGACCTGGAGGCGGTGGCCGTCCCCTCGGCCCTGGCGCTGGCCCGCCACGTCGCGGGCGCCGACCTGGTGGTGGTGGGCATGGGGCCGGGCGTGGTGGGCACGGCCTCGGCGCTCGGCACCACCGCGGTCGAGGTGGCGGGGATCGTCGACGCGGCCGGCGCCATGGGGGCCCGGGTGGCGCTGTGCAGCCGGGCGTCGAGCGCCGATCCCCGGCCCCGGCACCGGGGCGTCAGCCACCACGTGCGCACCGTGCTCGGCCTCGCCGCCACCCGCCCGGCGCTGCCGCTGCCCGCCGCGCTGGCGCCGGAGCTGGACGGCTCGACGGTGGTCGAGGGGCCGGACGCGGCCGAGGTGCTGGCGGCGTTCGACCTGGTGGTGACCACCATGGGCCGGGGGCCGGCCGACGATCCCGCCTTCTTCGCGGCGGCGTCGGCCGCGGGGGAGTGGGCCGCGGGCGCGGTGCGCCGGCCCGAGAACCCCGACCACTAGCCTCGCCGTGTGTCCGCCGCCAAGCTGGAACGCCTCCTCAACCTGACGGCGCTGTTGCTGGAGACGCCCCGCCCGCTGTCGGCCCAGGAGATCCGCGAGCGGCTGGGCGCCTATCCCGCCGAGCTGGAGGCGTTCCGGCGGTCGTTCGAGCGCGACAAGGACGACCTGCGGGCCATGGGGGTGCCGCTGGAGGTGCACGAGGTGCCGGGCGCGGTCCCGGTGGTGGAGGGCTACCGCATCCCGAAGGACCGCTACTACCTGCGGGACCCCGGCCTGGATCCCGAGGAGCTGGCGGCGCTGCGCATGGCGGCGTCGGTGGTCCAGCTGGAGGGCCTGTCGGCCCGCGACGGCCTGCTGAAGCTGGGGGGCCTGGTGGGCGAGTCCGACGGCGGGCTGGGCCTCGCGGTGGGGGCGCTGCCCGCGGGCAACGTCGGGCCGCTGTTCGGGGCCATCGCCGCCCACCTGCCGGTCCGCTTCACCTACCGGGGTGAGGCCCGCACCGTCGACCCCTACCGGCTCGACTTCCAGCGGGGCCGCTGGTACCTGAGCGGCTTCGACCATGCGCGCCAGGACGAGCGGGTGTTCCGGCTCGACCGCTTCGAGAGCACCATCGAGGCGTTGAGCGGGCCCCGCTTCGAGCGGCGGACCGCCCGGGGGGCACCCGGGATCCGGCTGGAGCCCTGGCAGATCGGGGAGGCCGAGCCGGTCGAGGCCCGGGTGCTGGTCGACGCCCCCCAGGCGCCGTGGATCGTGCACCACCTGGGCCCGGGCTCGGTGGTGGAGGAGCGCCCGGACGGCTCGGTGGTGGTGACCATGACGGTGACCGCCCGCGACAACTTCCGCTCGTTCGTGCTCACGTTCCTCGACCACGCCGAGGTGCTGGAGCCCGCCGACCTGCGGGACGACATCGTCGGCTGGCTGAAGGCGCAGGTGGCGTGACCGCGCCCGCGGCTCGCACCAGCGCCCCGGACCGGGTGGCGCGGCTGCTCGCGGTCATCCCCTGGATCGCGGCCCAGGCCGGCCCGACGCTCGACGAGGTCTGTGCCCGCTTCGGCATCAGCCGGCGCAAGCTGGAGGAGGACCTGGCGGTCCTCACGCTGGTGGGCGTGCCGCCCTACACCCCCGACACGCTGATCGAGGTCACCATCGAGGGCGACCGGGTGTGGCTGCGCTTCGCCGAGGTCTTCGCCAAGCCACTGCACCTCACGCCCGAGCAGGGCCTGGCCCTGGTGGCGGCGGGCACGGCGAGCCAGGGCCTGCCGGGCGGGGACGGCCAGGGCCCGCTGGCCACCGCCCTGGCCAAGCTGGCCGCGGTGCTGGGGGTGGAGCCGGGCGAGGCGGTGTCGGTGGCGCTGGGGGAGACCCGCCCCGACGTCCTCGACGCGCTGCGGCGGGCGGTGGCCGAGGGCCGCCGGGTCCGGCTCGACTACTACGCCTACGGGCGGGACGAGCGCAGCACCCGCGACGTCGACCCGGTGGCGGTCTTCGCCCACGAGGGCTCGTGGTACGTGCGGGGCTGGTGTCACCAGGCCGGGGGGCACCGCCTGTTCCGGGTGGACCGGGTGGTGGAGGTCACGCTGCTCGACGAGACCTTCGACGCCGCGGCCCGGGCCGCGGGCGGCGACGCCGGCGGGGTCTTCGCGGCCGGGCCCGACGACCCCCGTGTGACTCTCGACGTCGCGCCGTCTGCACGGTGGGTGGTGGACACCTACCCGGTGGAGGACGTCCGCACCACCGAGGAAGGCCGGCTGCGGGTCCGCCTGGCGGTGACGGCCACCCCGTGGCTGGAGCGGCTCCTGCTGCGCCTCGGCCGCGACGCCCGCGTGGTGGAGGCCGACGACCCCTCTCACCGGGAGGCCGGGCCCCGCGCCGCCGCCCGCATCCTGGCCCGCTACGGCGAGTCGTGACCGGGACACGCCGCGGATGCCCCGGGCGCCCGGGCCCCGGCCCGGATCCTGGCCCGCTACGGCGAGTCGTGTCCGGGATCGGACCGGCCACCCGCGGTGCCGACCACGTCCCGAGTTCCTGGGAATCCCCCATGAACCGGTCGGGGAGCGCACCGATCGGCCGGGGCCTGCGCTAGCCTCCACGGCGCCGTGCGTGACGTATCTCCCCCCTCTGGTCTGAACGGCGACGGCCGGGGTGACGCACCAGGTACCGCCGTGAGTCGGCCCGCCGACCGCCGCGGACCTGGGCCTCGCCATCTGGCCGCCACCGACGGGGACCCGCGCGCCGGCATCCCCCTGCCCCGCACCAGCGGGGTGGCCGCCGCCCGGGCCCGGGCCCGCACGGCGCCGGTCGACGGCGACGGCGGCCAGGGGAACGGCCAGCGCGACACCGCCCGGGCCGACGACATCGCCAAGCCGCCCGAGCCCAAGCCGATCCGCAGCCTGCGCCGCACGATCTTCGAGTGGGCGGCCGTCATCGCCGGCGGCATCGTGATCGCCCTGGTGGTGGAGGCGTTCCTGGTCCAGGCGTTCTGGATCCCGTCGCCCTCGATGGTGCCCACGCTGGAGGTGGGCGACCGGGTGCTGGTCAACAAGCTGTCCTACAAGCTCCACGACGTCCACCGGGGCGACGTCGTGGTGTTCGAGCGCCCGCCCGCCGCATCCAACGGCAGCAACGACGAGATCAAGGACCTGATCAAGCGGGTGGTCGCCGTGGGGGGCGACACCGTCGAGCAACAGGACGGCAGGGTCTACGTGAACGGCGAGCTCATCGAGGAGCCCTACCTCGAGCCGGGCACCCGCACCGAGAACCTGCCGCAACCAGACGATCCCCGAGGGCCAGGTGTTCGTCATGGGCGACAACCGCGAGAACAGCGAGGACAGCCGGATCTTCGGCCCCATCGACGAGGACACCATCGTGGGGCGCGCCTTCGTCAAGGTGCTGCCCATCACCGATCTGGGGTGGTTGTGACGCGCGGCCCCGGCCCGCGCTCAGCCCTCACCGTCGGGGTAGACGGACCGCACGGCATCGACCATGCGGTCCACGTAGTCGCTGTAGACGCCGTCGATGCCCAGGTCCAGCAGCTCGTTCAGCACCCGCGGCAGCTGGGCGTCCCAGGCGAAGGCCAGCACGCCGAAACGGTGGAACAGCGTGGTCAGGCCGCCGGTCCAGTCCAGGTGGTGGAGGTTCACCGCGTCGATGCCCTTGGCCGCCAGCGTGGCCGCCCGGCGCTCGGCGCCCTCCTTGATGCGGCCGATGCGGGTCGAGTCGACCAGCCGCACATCGGCGCAGCGGCCCCGCCACTCGACCAGCTGCTCCCAGCGCCAATGGCACAGCCACAGGTTGGCCAGGGCGTCGCCCCCCGCGGCCCGGGCCACGGCCACCACCCGATCGAAGGCGGCGGGGTCCTTGACGTCGAGCGACACCGGCACGTTCGTGCCGCAGGTGGCGTACAACTGTTCGAGAGTAGGGATGTGGTCGGGCAGCTCTGCCCGGGTCACCGTCCCGATCGGCCGGCGGCGCACCCGGCCGACGACGCCGTCATGGTCGAGCACCGCCTCGCCGTCGACCGTGAGCCAGACGTCGCTCTCGAGGCCCGTGGCACCCAGCCGCAGGGCCAGCGTGAAGGCCGCGAGCGTGTTCTCCGGGGCATGGGCACGCGCTCCGCGGTGGGCGAAGGTAATTGGTGGTATCACGGCAGCGGGCACACGAGTGGGCATGGACAACCTTTCCGGGAGGCGACCGGTTTAGTTGACCGGCGTCATGATGTCCGGTTCTCGCTCTCTCATCTGGTATTACGAGATTGAGGAGAGTCATGGCCACGCTGATCCGAGCCACGTGCAGCGACTGCGGCGACGTCGAGCTGGGAACGCGCGACCTCGTTGTCCGCCTCTGTGAGGACACCGACTCGGGTACCTATGTGTTCCGGTGCCCGAACTGCGCGCACCCGGTCGTGCGACCCGCCGACCGTTCCACCATCGACCTGCTGGTGTCCTCGGGCTGCCGGCTGGAGCTGTGGAGCATGCCGGCCGAGCTGATCGAGACCCGCCCCGAGGGCGACGACTTCACCTACGACGACCTCATCGACTTCCATGAGGTCCTCGAGGACGAGGGCTGGTTCGACGAGCTGCTCCACGCCCACCGCAGGCGCCTCTGACGGTGGTGGCGCGGGCGTGACGCTCGTGTGGGCCGTGCCCGCCGTGGCGGCCGCGCTGGCCACGGCGTGGGTGCTGGCGCGGGCCAGGGCCTTGGAGGACGCCGTGTCCGACCTGGCCGTCGAGGCCCGCGAGCTGCGCCGGATGCGGGCGCCGCTGGCCGGGATCCGCCGGGCCATGGCCGACACCGACGCCCTCGCGGCGGAGTTCCGCGCCGAGCACGCCCCGGACGTCGGGGAGTCGCCCGGCGACTCGGGGTAAACGGCCGGCCCCGTCCTAGAATGCTCGCCATGTTCAACGTCGGCGGCGGCGAGCTGCTGGTGATCATGCTGCTCGCGCTGATCGTTCTCGGTCCCCAGAAGCTGCCCGGCGCGGTGCGCCAGGCCGGGCGGATGATGGGCGAAGTACGGCGCATCTCCTCCGGCTTCCAGCAGGAGCTGAAGCAGGCGCTCGACGACGGCGACACCGAGGCGGTCGACGTCCCGGCCCGCCGGCGCGAGGCCGTGCCGCTGGCCTCCACGGTGGCCGAGGCCGAGGCCGAGACGGCATCCGTCGACCCCGACGGCGACGAATTCGATGACGACCTCCACGACGACCTCCAGGACGACGTCGTGCCCACCCCGACGCTCACCACTGCCGACCTCGACGACGACGAGACGGTCGCGCCCGCTGTGGCCGCCGCCCTCGACGAGATCGTCACCCCGCTCACGCCGGCGCCCGATCCCGCCGGCAGCGGCGACGAGAGCGGCGCCGCCGGCGACCAGCGCGCCGCGTCCTAGCGCGCCCCGGAGCTGACCATGGCCAAGGCCCAGCCCGCCGCCCTCGATCCCGGCATGACGCTGGTCGAGCACCTGACCGAGCTGCGCCACCGGCTCATCGTCGCCGTGCTGGCCGTGGCCGTCGGCATGCTCATCGCCTTCGTGGCCTACCCCTGGATCATCGACTTCCTGCTCCACCCGTACAAGGATCTGGTCGCTTCCCGGCCCGAGACGTCGATCTCCGACGGCCGGCTGCTGCAGACCGACCCGCTGGAGGGCTTCGGGGTCCGCATGAAGACCGCGGCCTACGCGGGCATCGCCCTGGCCATGCCGGTGATCCTGTGGCAGGTGTGGAAGTTCGTCACGCCCGGCCTCTACCCCAACGAGCGCCGCTATGCGGTGCCGTTCGTGCTCAGCGCCCTGGTGCTGTTCGTCATGGGCGCGGGCCTCGCCTACTTCACGCTGCCGAAGGCGCTGGAGTTCCTGGTCGACATCGCCGGCGACGAGTTCGTCACCGCCTTCGCGGCCGCCAAGTACTTCCAGCTCGTCACCTACATGATGCTGGCCTTCGGCATCGGCTTCGAGTTCCCCATCGTCCTGATCTTCCTGCAGCTCGCGGGGGTGCTCACGGCGGACATGCTGCGCAGCGTCCGGCGCTTCGCCATCGTGGGCATCTGCATCCTGGTGGCCGTGATCACGCCGTCGGGCGACCCCATCAGCATGCTGATGCTGTCGGTGCCGATGATCATCTTCTACGAGGCCTCGATCATCATCGGGCGCCTGCTCACCCGCCGCCGGGAAGCAAGGGCGACGACGTGAGCGATGCCCCGCGCCCGGGGGGCGGCGGGGCGACCGGGGTAGGGCTCCTGGCCGACGCCTACCCGTTCGAGCTCGACGCCTTCCAGGTCCGGGCCGTCGAGGCCCTGGACGACGGCCGCTCGGTGCTGGTGGCCGCGCCGACCGGGTCGGGCAAGACGGTGGTGGCCGAGTACGCGGTGGCGCGGGCGCTGGCCGAGGGGACCAAGGCGTTCTACACGACGCCCATCAAGGCCCTGTCGAACCAGAAGTACGCCGACCTGGCCCGGCGCCACGGGGCCGACCGGGTGGGCCTGCTGACCGGTGACAACAGCATCAACGGCGACGCACCCGTGGTGGTGATGACCACCGAGGTGCTGCGCAACATGATCTACGCCGGGTCACCGGCCCTCGACGGGCTGCGCTTCGTGGTGCTCGACGAGGTCCACTACCTCCAGGACGCGTACCGCGGGCCGGTGTGGGAGGAGGTGATCATCCACCTGCCTGCCGAGGTGGCGCTGGTGTGCCTGTCGGCCACGGTGTCGAACGCCGAGGAGCTGGCCGAGTGGCTGACCACCGTCCGGGGCCCGACCTCGCTGGTGCTGGAGGAGCAGCGCCCGGTCGAGCTGCGCAACCTGTACCTGGTCGGCGACCGCCAGAGCGAGCACCCCCACCTGCTGCCCACCCTGGTCGACGGGCGGCCCAACCCCGAGGCCGACCGGCTCGACCACGACAACCTGGGCGGGCGAGGCCCGCGGCGGGGCAACCGGCGGCCGCGGCGCCGGTTCTTCACCCCCCGGCGGCCCGAGGTCATCGACATGCTGGGCGAGCGGGACATGCTCCCGGCCCTGTACTTCATCTTCAGCCGGATGGGCTGCGAGGAGGCGGTGTCCTCGTGCCTCGACGCCGGGCTGAGGCTGACCACGCCCGACGAGCGGGCCCGCATCCGGGACATCGTGGAGGAGCGCACCGCGGCGCTCACCGACGACGACCTCGACGTGCTGGGCTACGACCGCTGGGCCGCGGCGCTGGAGCAGGGCCTGGCCGCCCACCACGCCGGCATGGTCCCGCCGTTCAAGGAGGCCGTGGAGGCGTGCTTCGCCGAGGGCCTGGTCAAGGCGGTGTTCGCCACCGAGACCCTGGCGCTGGGGGTCAACATGCCCGCCCGCTCGGTGGTCATCGAGCGGCTCACCAAGTTCACGGGCGAGACCCGGGCGTTCCTCACGCCGGGCGAGTACACCCAGCTCACGGGGAGGGCGGGCCGCCGCGGCATCGACGACCTGGGCTACGCCATCGTGCTCTGGTCGCCGTTCGTGCCCTTCGACCAGGTGGCGTCGCTGGCGTCGAGCCGCACCTACGGGCTGCGCTCCGCCTTCCGGCCCACCTACAACATGGCCGCCAACCTGGTCCGGCGGTACGAGCCGTCCGAGGCCCACCACCTGCTCAACCTGTCCTTCGCCCAGTTCCAGGCCGACCGGGCGGTGGTGCGCTTCGAGGCCCGGATCGAGCGCCAGCAGGAGAAGCTGGCCCGGCTCGGCGCCGAGGCCCGCTGCGAGCGGGGCGACGTGGGCGAGTACCGGGACCTGGTGCGGGCCGAGCACGAGGAGGCCCGCGCCGCCCGGCCGGTCCCCGGGGCCTTCGAGCTCGCCGTGTCCAAGCTGGTGCCCGGGGACATCGTGGAGCTGGGCGGCCAGCGCCTGGCCGTGCTGTCGATCCCCTACCGCAAGGGCTCGGTCCGGCTCAAGGCGCTCGACCGCGACGGCGAGCAGGTCACCCTCGGGATCGAGGACATGTCCGAGCCCCCGCACCGGGTCGGCCGGCTGGACATGCCCCGCCCCTACCAGCCCAACAACCGGGCGTTCCAGCACCAGGTGGCCGACGAGCTGCGCCGGGCCCGGCTGGCCCCGCGGCGGTCGTCGGGCGGCCCCCCGACCGATGGCGACGGCCACCGCGAGGCCGCGGCGGAGCCCTCGCCACGGGAGGCCCACCCGGTGCACGGGTGCCCGGACCGCGACGCCCACGTGCGGGCCGAGGGTCAGCGCCTGCGGGCGGCCCGGGAGCTGGAGGACATGCGCCGGGAGGTGCGGTCCCGCACCGGCTCCCTCGCCCGGCGCTTCGACCGGGTGCTGCGCCTGCTGGAGGCGTGGGGCTACCTGGACGGGTGGGCGCTGACCGAGCGCGGCCAGGTGCTGGCGCGCACCTACCACGAGGCGGACCTGCTGGTGGCCGAGGCCATGGCCTCGGGGCTGCTCGACGGCCTGGCGCCCGCGGAGCTGGCCGCGCTGGTGTCGGCCTTCACCTACGAGCACCGGGGACCGGGCGTGCCGCCGCCGCCGTGGTTCCCGTCCCGCCGGGTCCGGGCCCGCTGGGTCGAGCTGGAGCGACTGGCCGACGACCTGCGGGCGGACGAGGAGGCGGCGGGCCTGCCCCCGACCCGGCCGCCCGACCCGGGCTTCGCGGCCCTGGCCCACGCCTGGGCCGCGGGCGAGCCGCTGGGCGACGTGCTGAGCGACGAGGAGCTGTCGGGCGGCGACTTCGTCCGCAACGTGAAGACGCTGATCGACCTGGTGCGCCAGGTGGGTGAGGTGGCGCCGGACGCGGAGACGGCACGCTCGGCCCGCCAGGCGGCCGAGGCGCTGCACCGGGGGGTGGTGTCGATCTCCTCCACGCTCGACGAGGTGGTGGGCGACCCGCTGCCGCACGACGTGCCGTGACGATCCGCAAGGGCGAGGCCTGGGGCGAGGCGGGCGGGCTGCCCCCCGGCGCGGTGGTGGTGGCCGGCGACGCCGAGGCGCGGCACGTGGTGGAGGCGGCCCGCCGCGCCAACGAGGCGCCGCCGCCGCTGGCGCTGGCGGGCGGCGACCTGTGCCGCACCCTGGGCGGCCGCGGCGACCGCGGCCGCTGGGAGCGGGGCGAGGCCGTCCACGTGCCCGTCGACCTGGGCTCGGTGCTGCTCGACGGCCGCCAGCACTGGTTCGTGGCCCACCTGGTGGCCCGGCGGTCGTGGTGGCGGGGCAGGCTGATCGGGGCCATGAACGCCCAGTTCCTGGGGTCGTGGGACGTGGCGCCCCGGGCCCATCCCGGCGACGGGCTGCTGGACGTGGTGGACGCGGCCGCGGACCTGCCGCTGCTGGACCGCGTCCGGGCCCGGCGCCGCCTGCCCGCGGGCGGCCACGTGCCCCACCCGCAGATCACGGTGACCCGGCGCCCTGCGGTCCAGCTGGAGCTGGCGGCTCCGACCCCCGTGTGGCTGGACGGCGAGCCGGTGGGCGAGGCCCGCAACCTGTCGCTCCGCCTGGAGCCCGACGCCCTCACCTGCATCGTCTAGAACATGCAGCCCATGCGCGCGCCTGGATCCTCGACGAGTCGCCCGGGAGCTACCGGGACGGGGAGATCGCCGACCCGCCGGTCGGCCCGGGCGACGTGGCGGTCCGCCCCGTGGCCAGCGCCCTCAACCACATGGACCTGTGGCTGACCAGGGGGCTGCCCCGGCCGCCGGTGCCGCACGTGCCCGGGTGCGACGTGGCGGGCGTGGTGGAGGACGTGGGCGAGGAGGTGACCGGGCTGGCGCCGGGCGACGAGGTGGTGGTCAACCCGGCCGTGTCCCCGCTGGAGGCGGTCGCGGCCCTGGGCGTCGACTCGCCGCTGGGCCCCGGGTTCCAGATCGTGGGGGAGCATCGCTGGGGCGGCCACGCCGACCGGGTGGTGGTCCCCGCCCGCAACGTCGTGCCCCGGCCGCCGGGCCGGGCGTGGGAGGAGTGTGCGGCCTACCCGCTGGCCACCCTCACCGCCTGGCGCATGCTGCGCCGCGCCCGGGTGACCGCGGGGGAGACGGTGCTGGTCGTCGGCATCGGCGGCGGCGTCAGCACGTCCGCCCTGGGCCTGGCCCTGCGGCTGGGGGCGACGGTCTACGCCACCTCCCGGGACGAGGCCAAGCGGCGGCGGGCGGTGTCCCTCGGGGCGGCGGACGCGTTCGACTCGGAGGCGGACTGGCCGGTGGCGGCCGACGTGGTGGTCGAGAGCGTGGGCCCCGCCACCTGGGACCGCTCGGTCAGGGCGCTGCGCCCGGGGGGACGCCTGGTGGTGTGCGGCGCCACGTCGGGGCCCAAGGTCGAGCTCAACCTGCCCCGGCTGTTCTTCAAGCAGATCGAGGTGATCGGGTCGACCATGGGCTCGTACCCGGAGTTCGACCAGGTGACCCGCCTGGTGGCCCAGGGGCTGCCGGTCCAGGTCGACGAGGTCTTCGCCCGGGCCGACTACCCGCAGGCGCTCGAACGCCTGGCCCGCGGCGAGCAGCTGGGCAAAGTGGTTCTGAGCCACGGAGAGTAGTGCAGGTAGACTCGTCGCTGACGGACGGGTGTTAGGAGCTGGGCAATGGAGTACATCGCGGGGCCCCCGCCTCCTCCGCCGCCCCCACCGCCACCGCCACCTCCGCCTCCCCCGCAGCCCTCGGGCGGCGGTGCCGGGTGGGCGGTGTGGGTGGTCGGCGCGGTGGCGGTGGTCGCAGTGATCACCGCCGCGGTCCTGGTGGCCGGCTCGGGCGACGACGCCCCCAGCGCGGCCGAGACCCTCGACCGGGCGCAGGACGCCATGCTGGACGCCGGCACCTTCCGCCTGCACTCGACCGCCAGCGACCGCTCGACGGTGGGCGAATCCGGCGGCGGAGGCAGCGACACCACCTACCGGGTGGTGACCGAGGCCGAGGTGGCCGGGGCCGACTGGCGGGCGCACGCCGACGAGGGCGACTGGCTGGACGAGGTCGTGGCCATCGACGGCGACGTCTACACCCGCTCGGAGGCCGACGAGGAGGCCCTGGCGGACGAGCCCTGGGCGGTGATCCCGTCCGTGCCGATGCGGGACGACGAGATCGGCGACTTCCTGTTCGCCGACCTCACGCCGGAGGACACGGACCTCGTCGTCTCCACGCTGGGCTCCCTCTACCTGGGCGACTTCTCCGAGTCGGCCGACCTGGCCTCGACCAGCGTGGTCCCGCTGCCCACCGGCCTGGTGGAAGCGTTCGGCGACCTGACGGACGTGGAGATCGTGGAGCGCGATGGCGGCGAGGTGCGCCTGCGCGGGGTCCGCCGCGTGCCCGACGAGATCGCGGACAACGTGGACGTCGCGCTGCCCGACGCCGTGTTCGAGATCGTGCTCGACGCCGACTACCTGCCCAAGGCGCTGCGGTTGACCGTCGAGGGCGAGGACAGCACCCACGTCAACGAGATCAGCTTCACCGACTGGGGCGCCGACATCACGGTGGACGTGCCCGAGGGCGAGATCGACGAGACCCCGTGGATCGACGAGGAGGCGCTGGCCGAGGTCGGCGCCACCCTCGGCACCACGGTCGGGCCCACGGTGGTGCCCGACGAGCTGGTCCTCAACGAGCTGTACGTCCTCCCCGAGAAACGAGTCGCCGGAGGGCTGCGACCAGATCGGCATGAGCTACGGGCCGCCCCTCGACGACGAGGACGCGCAGGAGGAGTGGATGGACAGCCCGGACTACCTGGACGTCTACCTGATCCCGCTCGACTGCGCCCTCGACTTCGACGACACGCCGTTCGCGGCCGGCGACTACGGCCCCGCGCTCGTCCGCGAGGTCGACGGTCTGCTGGAGGTGCAGGTCGACGACACGGTGGTCCAGTTCGACACCACCTACGAGGACGACCTGCCCGCCATGGTCGCTTCGCTCCAGCCCTTCGACCTCGACGCCGAGATCGAGCGCCTCGCGACGGAGGGCATCTACTTCACGCTCTGACCGGTGGTGGCCGTTAGCGTGGCCCGATGGACCTCACGCCGCTGTCCGACGCCAAGTCCCGCCTGGCGGCCGAGGTCGACGGGCGGGCCGAGGCGCTGCTCGACGTGTCGCGCCGGATCCACGCCCAGCCCGAGCTGGGCTATGAGGAGCGCTTCGCCCACGACCTGCTGGCCGGGGTGCTGGAGGACGCCGGCCTGGCGGTGACCCGGGCGGCCCGGGGGGTGGAGACCGCGTTCGAGGCCCGGGCGGGTGAGCGGGGGCCGCTCGTGGCGGTGATGTGCGAGTACGACGCCCTGCCCGGCATCGGCCACGCCTGCGGGCACAACGTCATCGCCGCCGCCGGGCTGGGGGCGGGCCTGGCCGCCGCGGCGCTGGCCGACGAGCTCGGCGGGCGGGTGCTGGTGGTGGGCACGCCGGCCGAGGAGGGCGGCGGGGGCAAGGTGCGCCTCCTCGACGGCGGCACGTTCGAGGGCGTCGACGCCGCCCTCATGGTCCACCCCGCGGACGCCGACCTCATGGCCATGGACGTCGTCGCCCTCCAGCAGGCGCACGTCACCTACACCGGGGAGGCCGCGCACGCCGCGGCGTTTCCCCACCGGGGGCGCAACGCGCTGGACGCGGCGGTGCTCGGCTACGTGAACGTCGCCGCGCTGCGCCAGCACATCGAGGCGGGGGAGCGGCTCCACGGGATCATCACCGACGGGGGTGACAAGCCCAACATCGTGCCCGCCTTCGCCCGCATGGAATGGATCGTGCGGTCGCCCACCGTGGCGGGCCTGGAGGTCCTCAAGGGCCGCTTCCTGGCCTGCCTGGAGGCCGGGGCCCGGGCCGCGGGCTGCGACATGGACATCGAGTGGATCGACCCGGTGTACGCCGACATGATCGACAGCCAGGCCATCGGGGAGCGCTACCGGGCCAACGCCGAGGCGCTGGGCCGGATCGTGCGGGCCCCGTCCGCCCAGGCCCGGGTGGTGGGCAGCACGGACATGGGCAACGTCAGCTACGTGGTGCCGTCGATCCATCCCATGATCCGGGTGGCGCCGCCCGGCGTGCCCATCCACACCCCGGCGTTCGCGGGGTTCGCGGGCGGGCCCGAGGGCGACGCCGCGGTGCTCGACGGGGCCAAGGCCCTGGCCTTCACGGTCGCCGACCTGTGGCTCGACGGGGGCCTCGTCGACCGCGCCCAGAGTGAGTGGCAAGAGGCGGTCGCGGGCCGGTCGCGCACCGTCCCCCAGGGCGGGTGAAGGGCGCCCCAGCCCGTCGCGAGCATCCCCGGCCCGGGGGAGGCTCCGACGTACGATCGTGCTCCCTATGACGGTCTACGTGAGCGAGGACTTCACCCCCGCCGAGGCCGACGTCCTGCGGCGCTACTTCACCAACCTCGACGCACCGGTGTTCGCCCTGGTCAACCTGCCCGAGGTCGTCAAGGGCGCGCTGTTCGCCCGCTACTCCCGCTCGCCCAAGAGCCTGCGCCGGCTGTTCCTCGACGAGTTCGTGGGCGACCTCGACATCGCCGGCGACGCCAGCGTGGACGCCACGGTCGGCCTCCAGCGGGCCGAGGAGCTCTACGACCGGGTGTTCTACGAGTACGGCGACGACTCGGTGGCCCAGCTCGGCGGCGTCCACCTGGCGTGCGAGCAGGCCTCGAACCTGCTCACCAAGGTGCTCGAGTGGGGCCGGCTCATGTCCTACCTCGAGCAGTCCACCCGCTACATCGCCTACGACTCGCGCCTGGGCGGGCGCTACCGCTACCACCGCGACCCCGAGGTGCTGGGCAGCCCGCTCGGGCTGCGCTACGTGGGCGACCTGGACCGCATGTTCGACACGTATGCGGCCATGGCCGAGATCATGCTCGACTACTTCCGGGAGCGCTTCCCCCGCCAGCCGGGCGACAGCGACTTCGTCCACCGCCAGGCCCTCAAGGCCAAGGCGCTGGACTCGGTGCGCGGCGCGCTGCCCGCGGCCGCCCTGTCCAACGTGGGCATCTACGGCACCGGCCAGGCCTACGAGGCGCTGCTGCTGCGCATGCGGGCCCACCCGCTGCCCGAGGCCCGCAGCTACGCCGACCTGATGCTGGGCGAGCTGCGCAAGGTCATCCCCAGCTTCCTCAAGCGGGTCGACGTGACCGACCGGGGCGTGGCCGCCAGCACGTATGTGGCCACCACCCGCACGGCCACCGACGAGATCGCGGCCCGGCTGTTCCCGCCGGGCGAGGCGGAGGCCGAGGGCGGGCCCCGGGTCGAGCTGGTCGACTTCGACCCCGACGGCGAGATCAAGCTGGTGGCGGCCATGCTCTACGCCTACACCGACCGGCCCGAGGCCGAGATCGAGCGCCGGGTGCGCGACATGACGGTCGACGAGCGCCTGGAGGTGGTGCGGGCCTACGTCGGCGACCGCACCAACCGCCGCCACCGGCCCGGTCGGGCCTTCGAGCGCACCGACTACCGCTTCGACGTGCTGGCGGACTACGGCGCCTTCCGGGACCTCCAGCGCCACCGCATGCTGACCGTCGAGTGGCAGCCGCTGTCGCCCCGCCATGGCTACACCCGGCCCTCGGCCGTGGACGACGCGGGCTGCGGCGAGACCTTCGACGAGTCGATGGCCCGCTCGGCGGAGCTGCACGAGGCGCTGGCGGCCCGCTTCCCGGCCCAGGCGCCGTACGCGGTGGCGCTGGCCTACCGGGTGCGCTTCGTCCTGCAGATGAACGCCCGGGAGGCGATGCACCTGCTGGAGCTGCGCAGCGCCCCGCAGGGACATCCGGCCTACCGGGCGGTGGCGCAGCAGATGCACCAGCTGATCGCCGAGCAGGCCGGTCACCGGGTCGTGGCCGAGGCCATGCGCTTCGTCGATCACAGCCCCGAGCCGCAGCTGGAGCGCCTGGCCGCCGAGCGCCGAGCCGAGGCGCGGCGGCTGTCCCGCTGACCCCGCTGTGTGATCTGTGTCACACCGCGGTCGGGTACTTGTCTCGCTACCCTGACCGCCCTCGTACAGCCGGTGAGAAGACGAAGTGTGCCGTGTCTCATTGTGGCGAGCACGTGTCTATGATCCGGCGCGCTAGGCCCACCCGCGAAGGGACCCGATGGCTGACGAAGAGACCCCCGACAACCAAGACTTCGAGGTCGAGACCCTCGAAGACGAGTTCAGCGAAGAGCCCGACGAGCTCTCGGACGACCTCGAGGAAGAGCCGGAGGCGGTGGACGCCTTCGACGACGACTTCGTCGACGACGAGGACGTCGCGGTGGAAGAGGAAGAGGAGGAGGAAGTCGACCTCGAGCTCGCGGTGGTGGCCCCCGCCCCCAAGGTCGCGGCCCCCAAGACGAAGCGTGCCGGCGAGGAGGAGGAGGAAGAGGACGACGACGACGAGGTCGACCCGGACGACGTCGAGGCCGACCTCGACGCCATCCTCAAGGACCGCATCGCGGCCCAGCCCGAGGACGAGGACGACGACGAGGACGAGGCGGCCGAGCCCGACGACCGGGGCGACGGCACCGGGCGCATCCAGCCCAAGAAAGCCGACGAGTTCGTGTGCCAGTCGTGCTTCCTGGTCAAGCACCGGCGCCAGCTGGCCGACGAGGACCTGATGCTCTGCGTGGACTGTGTCTGAGATGATCGAGATGCTCTGCGTTGACTGTGTCTGAGATGATCGAGCCGTGAGCGACGACGAGAAGACGCCGATCGACAACCTCGTGCAGGAGGCCGTCGACCTGTTCGTCTACGCGCCTATCGGCCTGTTCTTCGAGGCGCCCAACCTGCTGCCCAAGCTGGCCGAGCAGGGTCGCGTGCACGCCAACAACGCCCGGCTGTTCGGCCAGTTCGCGGTGAAGCACGGCGAAGCCGAGGTGCGGCGCCGCTTCGGCGACGTGGAGCAGCAGGCGGTGGGGCTGCTCAGGATGTTCGGGCTGGTGCGCGACGACGAGGCCGCCTCCGGCGGCCCGGGCTCGCCGGGCGCGGCGGCCACGTCACCGCCGCCGTCGGTGGTGACCCGGCTGGAGCCGGTGGCCGGCAACGGCGAGGCGGCGGCCGGCCCCGCGGTCGACGACCTGGCCATCCCCGACTACGACAGCCTGTCGGCGTCGCAGGTGGTGACCCGGCTGGAGGGCCTGAGCCCCGACGAGCTGGAGGCGGTCCGGGCCTACGAAGCGACGCACCGGGGCCGCAAGACGATCCTCAACAAGGTCGCGCAGCTCCAGGAGTGAGCGCCATCCCTGCGCCCCACGAGGAGGCCCGCACCGCCGTCGACGAAGACCTCGGGAACGTCGTCTCCCTGGCCGCGGCCGCCGCCGCCGAGCTGCGGGACCAGAAGGGCGGGCCCGTGTGGTGGCGGCGCGAGCGGCGCCAGGGCGACGTCGGCGCGGCGCTGCGGGCGGCCCTGGCCGCGCCCGACCACGAGGTGGCGGTGGGCACGCTGGACGGCACGGTGATCGGCTACGCGGTGGCCCGCTCCGAGCGGCTGGCGGACGGCGGGCTGCTGGGAGTGGTGGAGGACATCTACGTCGATCCGGGCGCCCGGGCCGTGGGGGTGGGGGAAGCGCTCATGGACCACGCGCTGGCCTGGTGCCGGGCCCAGGGCTGCTTCGGGGTCGACAGCCTGGCCCTGCCGGGCGACCGGGCCACGAAGAACTTCTTCGAGTCGTTCGGGCTGGTGGCACGGGCGATCGTCGTGCACAAACCGCTGGGGTGAGCGTGGGCCCGGTGCTCGCGGTGAGCGCCGTGGCCGTCGACGACGGGCGCCTGCTGCTGGTGCGGCGGGCGGACGGGCGGCCCGCCGGGGGCCTGTGGGCCGTGCCGGGCGGCCGGGTGGAGCCGGGGGAGCGGGTGCGCGACGCGGTGCTACGCGAGCTGGTGGAGGAGACGGGCCTGCGGGCCCGGTGCGGCGAGCTGGTGGGCTGGGTCGAGCGGATCGGCGACGACCACCACTTCGTGATCCTCGACTTCCGGGTGGACCTGGTGGACCCGGCGGGCGCGGCGGTGGCGGGCGACGACGCCTCCGCCCTCGCCTGGGTGCCCCTCGGGGAGGTGGCCGCCTGGCCCCTGGTGCCCGGCCTGGCCGGGTTCCTGGCCGAGCACGGGGTGATCCCGCCCGGGGGCGGGGCCGGCGGCCCGGGGACGGTCAGCGCTTCGGGCGCTTGAGCAGCAGCGTGGGGCTCGTGGTGGCGCCACCCTGTGCGAACAGGGTGATGTCGTCGGTGACCTCCCAGCCCTCCTCGCCCAGCTGGTTCAGGCCGTTCAGCCAGGTCTCGCCCTTCTGCATGAAGAGGGAATAGGTCCGGTATTCCCAGCGCGTCGGCAGCATCGACATGTACCGAGGCTACAAGCGGGCCGCCGCCGGTCGGTCGCGGTCAGCGGCCCTGCCAGCGCGGTGGGCGCTTCTCGATGAATGCGGTCAGGCCCTCGCGGAAGTCCTCGCTGCGCATGGCGGCGGCCATGCCTTCGGCGGACAGCTTCCAGCCGACCTCGTCCGGGGCGTGGGTGGCTTCGAGCACGACCCGGCGGGACTCGCGCACGGCCACGGGAGCGTTGGCGCAGATCTGCTCGGCCAGGCTGGTGGCGACGTCGAGGGCCTCGCCGGGCTCGCACAGGCGGTTGACGAGGCCGTGGTGGTGGGCGAGCTCGGCGGAGATGGGGTCGCCGGTGAGGGCGAGCTCCATGGCGATGTTGAAGGGGATCTTGCGGCCGAGCCGGAACAGCCCGCCGGCCGCGGCGACCAGCGAGCGCTTGACCTCGGGGATCCCGAACGTGGCGGTGGTGGAGGCCACCACGAGGTCGCAGGACAGCACGATCTCGGTGCCACCGGCGAGGGCGGGGCCGTCGACCGCCGCGATCACCGGCTTGGTGCGCTCCCGGGTGACGATGCCCCCGAACCCGCCCCGGGCGGTGGCGAGCCCGGCGGCGTTGCCGGCGTTGATCTCCTTGAGGTCGGCCCCGGCGCAGAACACCGGCGGCTCCCCGGTCAGGATCCCGACCCAGATGGTGTCGTCGGATTCGATCCGATCAACGGCATCCTCGATGCCCTGGGCCACCGCAGGATTGACGGCGTTGCGGGCCTCGGGACGGTTGATCTTGACGATCGCGAACGGTCCCCGCTGTTCGAATTCGACGGCCATCCCGCCACCCTAGTGATCGCACGTCGACTGCAAGAAAAAGCACCTTGGCGTCCGCCCATCACCCACCGAGCGTGACAAGGAAGCCAAGATCAGAGGAAACGTTCGCTAGGGTGCGATGGTCGAACCTGATGAGCGCAGGTTGAGCAGGGGCACGGCCCGGATTCGACAAGGGGACGGCAAGAGGACGATGGACGACTCCACAGGGCACATGCAGTGCCCCTTCTGCGGGGCGTACGAGGTCGATCGTCTGTTCATCGGGTCCCTGCGGGTCGACTCGTGCACCTGCCAAGGCTGCGGCTCCCGCTGGGACGAGGACGCCACCACCGGCGCCTACAAGGGCCGCGGCGACGCAGAATCAGTGATGGCCCCCAGGCCCCGCTGACCAGCGAGCCACACTGACGAACGAGGCGCGCTACTCGCCCGACGCCTGCGCGGCGTGAGCGTTCCCCTCGACCGACGCACCATTGGCCGAGGCGCCCCCATCGAGGTCACCCACCTCTTCACCGCCTGAACCCTCCGCCTCGCCAGCACCCTCAGGCCCACCAGCGGCCTCAGCCTCAGCAACGGCCTCGGTAGCGGCCTCTGACTCGGCCTCGCTGGCCTCGGCCTCGGCGACGGCCTCGGCGACTGGCTTCGGTTCGCTGACCTCGGGCTCGGGCTCGGCGACGGCCTCGCGCTCGGTGGCCTCGGGCTCGGCGACTGCCTCGGCGACGGCCACGGGCTCGGGCTCACTGACCTGGGGTTCGGCGACGGCCTCGGTAGCGGCCGCGGCCTCGGGCTCGCTGGCCTCGGGCTCGGCACTGGCCTCGGGTGCGCTCGCCTCGGGCTCGGTGGCCTCGGGTGCGCTGGCCTCGGGCTCGGCGACGGCCTCAGGCTCGCTGGCCTCGGGCTCGCTGGCCTCGGGTCGCGCTGGCCTCGGGCTCGCTGGCCTCGGGTCGCTGGCCTCGGGCTCGGCGACGGCCTCGGGCTCGCTGGCCTCGGGTGCGCTGGCCTGGGGCTCGGCCGCGGCCTCGGGCTCGCTGGCCTCGGGTGCTCTGGCGACGGCCTCGGGCTCGCTGGCCTCGGGTGCGCTGGCCTCGGGCTCGCCGGCCTCGGGCTCGCTGGCCTCGGGTGCGCTGCCTCGGGCTCGCCTGGCCTCGGGCTCGCTGGCCTCGGGTGCGCTCGCCTCGGGCTCGGCGACTGGTGTCGGCTCGGTGGTGGCTTCGGGTGCGCCCGCCTCGGGTGCGGCCGCCTGGGGCTCAGCCGCGGCCTCGGGCTGGCTGGCCTCGGTTGCGCTGGGCTCGGTGGTGACGGGCTCGGTCGCTGCCTCGGGGGCGGGTTCGGCGGACGAGCCTGGCTCGGTGGTTCGGGTCGGGGAGCCTGCGGGGGTGGCCGGGCGGCCTTCGGGCTTGCGGGATGACTTGGCTTCGGGCGGTTGGCCCTTCGGCTTCTGGTCGGCCTTGGCCTCGGGCTTGCGGGGGCCCCGGGGGCGCTTGGTGGCGTCGTCGGGCTTGCGGGTCGGGCGGCGCCGGGCGGCGCCGGGCCGGGCGGCGCGTTCGGCTGCTGGGTCGGGCTCGATGGCGAAGATGTGGGCGATCTCGGGGAGCCTCGACGCCAGGCGGGCGATCGTCGTGCGGAGCTCGGCGGTGAGCTTGGTCGGGAGCGACTGGGGGATGACCCGTCGCCGGACCGGGGAGTACGCCAGGGCGTCGAGGACCGTGGCCCAGCGGTCCGGCGTCGTCTCCTCCGTGAGGGACGCGGCCGTGGCCTCCGCCAGCTGGGTCGCTATGTCGCCCGGGATGGGGGCGCCGGCCTTCGGGGGGCGGGAGCTCAGGCGCAGGGCCCGGACCACCCGACCGGCCTTGACGTTCTCGGCCAGGTCGGCCAGCCAGGCTGCATGCTCCTTCTCCACCCGGTTGGCCAGGGCCTCCCGCAGCTGGGCTGCGAGGGCTCGGGCCTCCTCGTCGCGGCCGGCGTCGCCGGCGGCGTTGACCACCGAGCGGAGGTCCCGGAGGTCCAGCTCGTCCACCAAGGCGACCGCGGCCTCGGCCCGGTCGCGCCAGTTGGCCGCCTGGGCGCGGGGGCGGAGGTCCTCCGCCACCTTCAGCAGCGAGTCGGCCTTGACCTCGGGCTTGCCCGCGGCCTTCAGCTCCTCGTTCTGCTTGTCGATGGCCTGGCGCACCGCGGGGATGCCGCCGATGAGCAGCTGTTCGACAATCGGTCGCTGCTCGGCCGGCACCGCCTCCATCAGGGCGTTGCGGTGGGTGCGGCCCGGGCGTAGGCGCTTCGGCTTGGGCTTGAGGTCGACCGGCGGGGCCGCGGGGCGCGGGGCACGCTCGTGGCGATCGCCGCCCTCGCGGCTGCGGTCACGGTCACGATCGCGGTCACGGGGGCGCCGCTCGCGGCGGGCCTCGCCCTCGGGGCCGCGGCGGGCCTCGCCTTCGGGGCCGCGGCGGTTGCGGTCGCGGGGGCGGCGATCGCCCTCGCGGGGGCGCTCGTCCCGGCCCCGCTCGGGCCGGCGGCGGCCGGAGCGGTCGGGCCGCTCGCCGCGGTCGCCGCGGTCGCCGCGCACCAGGGCGGTGGTGACCAGGGGCTGCTCGGAGACCGTCTCCTGCTTCAGCTCCAGGCGCTCGGGCTCGGTGCGGGCCGCCCGGGGCGGCACGACGGCGGTGATCGTCAGGGCGTCGAGGTAGCCCTCGATCTCGACCCGGAGGACGTCGCCGACCTTGGAGCCGCCGGGCAGGATCGTGCTCTCGATCGTGCCCCTGGGCTCGCGGGCCCCCGCGGCCCGCCAGGTCCACGACCCGTCCTCACGGGAGCTGGTGAGCTCGATCTCGATCCTGCGGGACATAGATCGTCCACGCTAGCGCAGCGGGCCCACCCGACTCTCACTCGCAGGCCGCTGTTCACGTGTGGCTCATGTCATAGTCGCCCGGCCGACGCTTCAGCGCCGGGACCAGGCGTCCGGCGCCTCCAGGAACGGCGTCACCGCCGCCGGCAGGCTACCCGCTGCGATGTCGGCCACGGTCACCTCCTCCAGGATCATCCTCAGAGCCGCCCGGGTCGCCACCCACACCTTGGCCAGATCGGTGGCGGGGCCGGTGTACTCGACCATCTCCGGCGGGGTGCCGTGGACGTCGGCGAGCGGTCCCTCCACCGCCCGGATCACGTCGGCGACGGTGATCTCGGACGCCGGCCGGGCCAGCCGGTAGCCGCCCTCGGCGCCCCGCTGGCTGGCCACCAGGCCCGCCCGGCGCAGGTCGGCCAGGATGTTCTCCAGGAACTTCACCGGGATCTGCTGGCGGGTGGCCAGGGCGTCGCCCTTGACCGGGCCCGGGGGAGCGGCCGCCAGCTCGGTGGCGGCCCGGACCGCGTAGTCCACCTTCGCCGTGATGCGCACTCGTCGACCTCCCGCTGCGACCCTACCTCTGGCCATATCGACAACGGACCTGACGACCCGTTAGGTTTAGAACCTGTTCTAAATATTGCTCACACTGCCGGGAGGGGGCTCCGTGAGAACTGCTCGCCACGCCATCGCGGCGCTGGCCGTGGTGGCGCTCGCGACAGCAGCGTGCACGCGGAGTGCGGACGAGACGGAGATCGGGGCGGCATCGCCGGCCGCGCCCGCGACGGGCGAGCAGCCCGCCGGCGACGGCGGCGGTGAGGCCGCCACCGGCAGCCGGCTCGACCAGGGCGGCTTCGGCGACCTGGAGAACGTGTGCCACGACGGCGAGCCCGGGCCGGCCACGGAGACCGGGCTGACCGCGGACGAGATCCACCTCGGCACCGTCACGGACAAGGGCTCGGCCGAGCGCCCGGGGCTCACCCAGGAGATGTACGACTCGGCCGTCGCCTTCGCCGCCTGGTGCAACGAGCACGGCGGCATCGGGGGCCGCACCGTGGTCATCGACGACCTCGACGCCAAGCTGTTCGAGTACAACCAGCGCGTCGGCGAGGCCTGCCAGCAGGACTTCGCCCTGGTGGGCGGGGGCGCGGTGTTCGACGCCCAGGACAACGGCGCCCGGGTCGGCTGCGGGCTCATCAACCTGCCCGGCTACGTGGTGACGCCCCAGGCCCGGGTGGCCGACCTCCAGGTCCAGCCCGTGCCCAACCCCGTGTACGCCTTCTCCTCGGCCGGCTACCGCTGGCTCCAGGGCGAGTACCCCGACGCCACCAAGCTCGGGGTCCTGTGGGTCAACCTCGACGGCCCCGCCACCATCCACGACCAGATCGTGGAGATGGCCGAGAAGATGGGCTACGAAGTCGCCTTCGACGAGCAGTACCGGCCGCTGGGCGAGACCGGCTGGCGGGGCTTCGTGCAGAAGATGCGGGACCAGGGCGTGACCGCCTTCGAGATGATCGGCGAGCCCGAGAACATGGTGGCCGTCCAGCAGGCCATGCAGACCGAGGGCTGGTACCCGACCTTCACCCACCTCCAGCCCAACTACCTGGACGAGAAGTACATGGCGGAGGGCGCGTCGAGCATGAGCGACGCCACCTTCATGCGCTCGGCCTTCCCGCCCTTCAACATGGCCGACGAGGTCCCGGCCCTGGCCGACTACCTCGAGCTGATGGAGCGGTACAACCCGGGCGGCAAGACCGCCATGCTCGGCATGCAGGGCCTGTCCGGCTTCCTGCTGTTCGCGGTGGCCGCCGACGAGTGCGGCGAGGACCTGAGCCGGGCCTGCGTCCTGGAGCAGGCCGCGGCCCAGGAGGGCTGGACCGCGGGCGGCCTCCACTCGCCGCAGACACCCGGCAACGCGGTGGCCACCGAGTGCAGCCTGGCCATCCACGCCACCCCGGACGGCTTCCAGTACGACGAGGCGCTGACCGAGCCCAACGAGGGCATCTACAACTGCGACCCCGGCAACGTCATCGAGCTGACCGACGACTACGGAGTGCCCCACCCCGCGGCCTGAGCCGGGGCGTGAGCGCGATGGACGTCTTCCTCGAGGCCACCATCACCGGCCTGGCCACCGCCGCCATCCTCGCGGTGGCGGCCAGCGGCCTCGTGCTGACCTACACCACGACCGGCATCTTCAACTTCGCCCACGGCGCGGTGGGGATGCTGGGCGCCTTCGCCTACTGGCAGCTGCGCTTCGGCTGGGGCTGGCCCGCGCCGATCGCCCTGGTGGTGGTGCTGGGCGTGCTGGCCCCGCTGCTGGGCCTGGTGATCGAGCGGGGCGTCATGCGCGGCCTGCACGACGCGCCCGAGACGGTGCGCATCGTGGTCAGCATCGGGCTCCTGGCCGCGCTCATCGGCGTGGGGCTGTGGGTGTGGCCGCCGGACGTGGCCCGTCCGCTCACCCGGTTCTGGGGCAACGAGTCCATCGACGTCCTCGGGGTCACCGTGACCTGGCACGACATCGCCGGGCTGGCGACGGCGGCCGTGCTGGCGGTGGGCCTGCGCCTGCTGCTGTACCGCTCGCGGGCGGGACTGGCCATGCGCGCCTCGGTGGACGACCGGCCCCTGGCCATGCTCAACGGGGCCAACCCCCACCGCTCGGCCATGCTCGCCTGGGCCATCGGCTGCACCACCGCGGCGGTGGCCGGGATCCTGGTCGCCCCCTCGGTGGGGCTGTCCCACGTGAACCTGGCCCTCATGATCGTCAACGCCTACGCGGCCGCGATGATCGGCCGGCTGCGCAGCCTGCCCCTCACCTTCCTGGGCGCCGTCCTGCTGGGACTGCTCGACGCCTACGCCCTCGCCTACCTCCCGACCGAGAGGCTGCTGCTGGCGCAGTTCCGCTTCGCCATCCCGGTCGTCGTGTTGTTCGTGGTGCTGCTGGCCCTGCCTCAGGGCCGCCTCCGGGGCCACAGCACCCGAACATCTCGCGAGGTGGTGCCGCGTCCGGCCTGGCCGGGCGCGCTCGCCACCGCCGCGCTGTTCGTGGCCGCCGGGCTGGTGGCGGCCAACATCGCGTCCGAGCCCGACGCGGTCGGGCTCCAGAAGATCGTGGCCGTCGCCATCATCGCCCTGTCGCTCGTCCCGCTGGTGGGCTTTGCCGGCCAGCTCTCGCTGTGCCAGATGAGCTTCGCGGGGATCGGGGCCATCCTCATGGCCCACCACGGCCAGGGCGGCACGCTGACCGGCCTCGTGGTGGCGACGCTCGTCACCGGCCTGGTGGGGGCGCTCGTGGCGCTGCCCACGCTGCGCATCTCCGGGATCTACCTGGCGCTGGCCACCGCGGCGTTCGCCATGCTGCTCGACCAGTGGATCTTCGGGCTGCGTGACTTCGACCTCCTGAACACCCGGATCAGCATCTTCGGGACCGGCTCGGTGGCGGTCGACGCCCTGGACGTGCCGGGGGTCGACACCCAGCGGGCGCGGCTGGTGTTCCTCGAGCGCGGTGTTCGCGCTGCTGTACCTGCTGGTCGTCGCCATCCGCCGCTCCACGTTCGGCCAGCGGCTGCTGGCGCTGAAGGACAGCCCGGCGGCCAGCGCCACGCTCGGGATCAACACGACGCTGGTCAAGCTGGCGGTCTTCACGCTGTCGGCCGCCCTGGCCGGCTTCGGCGGCGCGCTGTACGGCGGGACGCTGGGCGCGGTGGGGCCGCAGAACTTCGCCTTCGTCCAGAGCCTGCCCCTGCTGCTGGTGGCGGTGGTGGGCGGGATCGGCAGCGCGGCGGGCGCCCTGGCCGCGGGCGTGCTCATCGGCGGGCTGCCCCTGCTGGTCGACGCCGCCCCCTGGTTCGAGAACGTGAACCGGGTGCTGCCCGGGACGCTGGGCATCACGCTGGGCCGCAACCCCAACGGCATCGCGTACTCCGTGCGGGAGTCCCTGGCGCCCCTGCGGCGCCAGCCCGTGCTGGTGGCCGGCACGCTGGTGGGCGTGGCCGCGGTGGTGGGCCTCCGCCTGGCGGACGTGCTGGCGGGCGGGCCGTTCGCGCTGGCCCTGCTGGCCGAGCTGGCCGCCGGGGGCCTGGCCGCCCAGGTGCTGGAGGCCCGGCGGGCCCCGATCGAGGCCCCGGTCGAGGACACCGGCGACGACGTGCCGCTGGAGTGGGCCGGCATCGTGCGGCCCTTCACCGCCGAGGAGATCGCCACGCTCGACCGCGAGCTGGGTCTGGAGCCCGAGGCGGTGGGCTCGTGAGCACCCGCGTGGCGCTGGAGGTCGCGGACGTCAGCGTCCGCTTCGGCGGGCACCTGGCGCTCGACCGGGTGAGCCTGCGGGCGGACGCCGGGCAGGTCACCGGGCTCATCGGGCCCAACGGGGCGGGCAAGACCACGCTCTTCAACGTCGTGACCGGTCTGGTGGCGCCCCTGTCGGGCCGGGTGCTGGTGGACGGCCACGACGTGACCCGGTTCGCCCCCTACCGCCGGGCCCGACGCGGCCTGGCCCGCACGTTCCAGCGGCTGGAGCTGTTCGGCCTGCTCACCGTGCGGGAGAACGTCGAGCTGGCCGTCTCGGTGCGCGGGGGCCGGCGGCCGGGGCGGGACGCGGACGCGGCACTGGAGGTGGCCGGGCTGGCCGCGGTGGCCGAGGCCCGGGCCGACGAGCTGCCCACCGGGACGGCGCGCCGGGTCGAGCTGGCCCGGGCGCTGGCCACCGGGCCCCGCGTGCTGCTGCTCGACGAGCCCGCCTCCGGCCAGGACGAGGCCGAGACCGACGCGTTCCGCCGCGTGCTGCTGACGGTGGCCGCCGAGGGCGTGGCCGTCGTGTTGGTGGAGCACGACGTGCAGCTGGTGATGGGCACCTGCCACACGGTTCACGTGCTCGACTTCGGGCGGGTCCTGGCCGTGGGCACCCCGAGGCAGATCCAGGGGGACCGGGCCGTGCTCGACGCCTACCTCGGCTCCATGCCCGGGAGGCGGCGATGAGCCGGCCTGCCCCGCCGAAACCCCTGGTCGAGCTGCGGGCCGTGCGGGCCGCGTACGGGCCGATCGAGGTGCTCCACGGCGTCGACCTGACGCTGGGGTCGGGGGAGGTGCTGGCCGTCCTCGGGCCCAACGGCGCCGGCAAGACGACCCTGCTGCACGTGCTGGCCGGCCTGCACCCGCTGGCCGGCGGCGACGTGATCCTGGCCGGGCGCCGGGTCAACGCGGCCTCGGCCACGGCGCGGGCCCGCGCCGGCCTGTGCCTCATCCCCGAGGGCCGGGGCGTCTTCCCCAACCTGACCGTGCGCGAGAACCTGCGCATGGCGGCCGGGTCGGCCCGCCGCCGCGGGTCGCGCCGAGGTCGAGGAGGCCGCCTACGACCGGTTCCCCCGGCTGCGGGACCGGCGGCGCCAGCTGGCCGGCACGCTGTCGGGCGGCGAGCAGCAGATGCTGGCGCTGGCCCGAGGCCTGGCCACCGACCCCGCCGTGCTCGTCCTCGACGAGCTGTCGATGGGCCTGGCCCCGCTGGTGGTCGAGGAGCTCTACGGCCAGGTGGCCGGCATGGCCCGGGCGGGCGTGTCGGTGCTGGTCGTCGAGCAGTTCGCCCGCGTGGTGATGGGGGTGGCCGACCGGGCCGCCCTGCTGGTGCACGGGCGGGTGGCCGCGGTCGGCCCGCCCGGCCAGATCGAGTCCAAGCTGTCCTCCGCATACCTGGGTGGTTGAGCTATGAGCGAGAGCGAGTCATGAGCACAGTCGAGCAGAACGAGCGCATCGAGCAGTTCCGGTCCGACGTGGCCGGCATGAAGCTGCGCGACCCGTCCACCGGGCTGGACCGCCTGCTGGTGAAGCTGGGCGTGGCGGGCCTGGTGGCCGGCCCGTGCTTCGGCGTGGCCGCCTGGTTCATCTCGCACGGCACCCGCAACCCGTTGCAGCAGCGCGACGCCATCGTGCTCGGCCTGCTGGGCCTGACCTTCGCGGTGGTGGGCGGCGCCCTGTTCGTGAAGGGGGCCCTGGCCGGGTTCCTGCGCTTCTGGATGGCCCGGCTGTGCTACGAGCAGCAGGTCCAGGCCGACCGCCTGGCCGCGCAGGGCAACGGCGGCCGGCGCTATCCCGCCGGCTGAGCGGCCAGCAGCTCGGCCATGGCGAGCTCGACGTCGGTCGCCATGGCGGCCACGTCCGGAACCTGTTCGGTGCAGGCCAGGAAGCCGAAGTCCACGTTGTCCAGGTAGGACAGCACGGTGACGTTGAGGCCCGCGCCCTCGGAGATGGGCCCCATCGGATAGGTCGCCACCAGCTCCGCCCCGTCCAGGTAGAGGGGGAAGTCGGGCCCCGGCACGTTCGACACCACCAGGTTGTAGAGCGGCGGATGGCGATCGGCGATGTTGAGCTGCGAGTACAGCCGGGTGGCCAGCGCGAAGGTGGCCGGGGCGGCGTGCTCGGCCCAGTTCTGGAGGAACTTGGCGTCGACCGCCTTGTGGTCCTCCTTGGCCCCTCGGGTGGCGAGCGCGATGGCGGCGAGCCGCTCGCCCACGTCCTCGATCTCCGTGTGGAGATGGACGAACATCCCGGAGATGCGGTTGTCGGTGCGCCCCTGCTCGTCCTCGGTGCGCACGGAGACCGGGACCATGGCGACCAGCGAGTCGCGGGGCAGGGCGTCGTGGTCGGCCAGGTAGCGGCGCAGGGCGCTGGACGTCAGCGCCAGCACCACGTCGTTGACCTTGACCCCGAAGGCGTCCTTCACCTTGCGCACGTCGCTGAGCTTCACCCGGGCGAACCCGACCGTGCGGTGGGCGGTGATGGCGCCGCTCCACGGGGTGCGGGGCGCCTGGAGCGGCAGCGCGCCCACCACCGCGGAGGGGTCGCGGCGGCGCCGCGCCAGATGCGTGGCCGTGCCCACCGTGCGCCCGATCAGCCCCGGCAGCTGGACCGTGCGCCGCATCTGCGACCACAGCGCATAGCCCACGAGCTCGGGGCTGGAGGGGATGCGCTCGGGCGCGGGCCGGTCCCCGTCGTCGCCGGGGTCGCCGGGGTCGCCCGTGGGGGCCGGCTCGGGCGTCAGGTCGAACAGGTGGACGAACAGCTCGGCGCCCGACACCCCGTCGACCGCGGCGTGGTGGATCTTGCCCAGCAGCGCCACGTTGCCGTCGTGGAGGCCTTCGATCACGTGGATCTCCCACAGGGGGCGGGACCGGTCGAGCGGCTCGGCCCACGATCTCGCCCGTGAGCGCGGTGAGCTCGGGCGCCTCGCCGGGGGAGGGGAGCACATGGCGGCGGATGTGGTGGTCGAGGTCGAGGTCGGGGTCCTCGACCCAGACGGGGTGGTTGAGCCGGAGCGGCACCTCCACCACCCGGCGGCGGAAGGCGGCGTCGCCCATGAGCCGCCCGGCGACGAAGGAGCGCAGCTGCTCGAAGGAGTAGGGCTCGGCCATGGTCGAGGGGTCGAGCACGGCGGCGATGGCCACGTGCAGGTGCATGGCCGGCGTCTCGAACGACAGGAACGCCGAGTCGAGGCCTGACATCCGCTCCATGACCCCGAAGGATGCCACCTGGAAATCCCTGGTGCCGCCGGGCGCGCCGCGCACTAACGTCGTCAACCCTGTTCAGAGCCGGGAGGCACCCGTGTCCCATCCCGACCTAGACGCCGAGCAGTCCTACATCGACACCGCTTACACCTGCCTGGCCGCCATGCGCGACCGCACGGCCCGCACCGCAGACCTGGAGGGCATGGCGGCCGAGGCCGTCGACGCGCTCATCGCCCAGGCCCACCTGCGCCACCGGCTGGCCTCGCTCGACACCGACGTGGCCGGCCTCAGCTTCGGCCGCCTCGACGAGGAGCGGGGCGAGACCTGGTACGTCGGGCGCCGCCACGTGGAGGACGCCCGGGGCGACCCGGTGGTGGTCGACTGGCGGGCCGACGTGGCCGTCCCCTTCTACCGGGCCACCGCGGTCGACGCCCTCGGGCTCACCCGGCGCCGGCGCTTCATGATGACCGGGCGCCGGCTCGACGACCTGTTCGACGAGGTGTTCGACGACCCCGACAGCGTCGACGCCGCCCACCACGGCGGCATCCCCGACCCGCTGCTGGCCGAGCTGGAGCGGGGCCGGACCGGCGAGATGCGCGACATCGTGGCCACCATCGCCGGCGAGCAGGACGAGGTGATCCGGGCCCCGCTCGACACCTGCCTGGTGGTCCAGGGCGGCCCCGGCACCGGCAAGACCGCGGTGGGGCTGCACCGCGCCGCGTTCCTGCTGTACGAGCACCGGCGCCAGCTCGACGTGCAGGGCGTGCTGGTCATCGGGCCCAACCCCATCTTCCTGCGCTACATCGCCCAGGTGCTGCCCTCGCTGGGCGAGACCGCGGCTCGCCAGACCACGCTGGAGCGCCTGCTGGCCGGCACGGCCTACCGGGTGCGGGGCCGGGACGGCGAGCGGGCCGCGGCGGTCAAGGGCGACGCCCGCCAGGCCGCGGTCATCGCTGCCGCGGTGGCGGGGACCAGGCGCCCGCCGGAAGAGGACGTGGCGGTGGCGACGGCCTGGGGCGGGGTGCGGGTGGCGGCCGCCGACCTGGCGGACCTGGTGGCCGAGGTCGCCGCCCGCGACGTGCCCCACAACATCGGCCGGGCCGCCTTCCGCCGGCAGGCCGACCGGCTGGTGCGGGCCCAGCTGGTGCGGCGCCGCGGCGACGAGGCCGTCCCCGCCGAGGAGCTGGCCAGCGACCTGCGGGCCAACCGCGACTGGAGCCGGGCGCTGGACCGGGCCTGGCCCGCGCTGACCGCCGCGGGGGTGGTGCGCCGGCTGGTCACCAACCGGCCCGCCCTGGCCGCCGCGGCGGCGGGCGTGCTCGACCGGGACGAGCAGGCGGCGATGCTGCGGCGGTCCACGCCCCGGGTGGCGGACGAGCCCTGGACCGCCGCCGACCTGGCGCTGCTGGACGAGGCCGAGGCGGCCATCGGCGGCCCGCCCCGCAGCTACGGCCACATCGTCGTGGACGAGGCGCAGGACCTTTCGGCCATGGCGCTGCGTGCCCTCGCCCGGCGCAGCCCGGCGGCGTCGATGACCGTGCTGGGCGACCTGGCCCAGGCCACCGCGGCCGGCGCCCAGGTGTCCTGGGACGAGGCCATCGCCCACCTGGGCGCCCCGCCGGGGGCCCGGCGGGCGGACCTCGACCTCGGCTACCGGGTCCCGGCCTCGATCATGGACATGGCCAACGGGCTGCTGGCCGAGGCCGCGCCGGACGTGACGCCGTGCCGGTCGGTGCGGGCCGGGGGGCGCGAGCCCACGTTCGTGGCGGTCGAGGAGGGCGCCCTGGGCGACGAGGCCGGCCGCATCGCCGCCGCCCTGGCGGGCGCCTACGGCACCGTGGGCGTGGTCGTCCCGCCCGAGCGGCGGGCCGGGCTCGGCGACCTCCCGGCCGCCGTGACGGTGCTGGACCCGCCCGACGCCAAGGGCCTGGAGTTCGACGCGGTCGTCGTGGTCGAGCCCGAGGCCATCGCGGGCGGCGACGCCCGCGGCCTGCGCCTGCTCTACGTGGCGCTCACGCGGGCGGTGCAGGAGCTGGTCGTGGTGCACGCCCGCCCGCTGCCGGGGGCTCTGGCGGGCGCAGCAGGGGCACCGAGTCGTCCGGCAGCGTGATCCCGCGCTCGGCCACCACGCGGGCCACTTCCTCGGGGAACACGTTCTGCACCAGGAACAGGTCCCGGGCCATGTTGTAGGCGGGGGCCAGCTCCTTGGCGTAGCGCTCGAAGTACATCAGCTGCTTGGACACCAGCATCAGCTCCCGCACGGCCCGGGCCCCGTACTCCCGCTGGAGCTCGACCTGCTGGCGCAGCAGCTCGGCCAGGCTGACCTCGCCGATGGCCAGGTCGAACATGGGGTCGAGCACCAGCTTGAGCCGGGCCGCCACCTCCTCGACCGGCCCGACGTCGGCGGTGAGGATGCCGATGCGCTGCCAGGCCCGGACGATGCGGGCGTAGTCGCCGTCGATCATCAGCGTGAACTGGGCGTCGCGCACGGCCTGGCGGTGCTCGGCGGGTAGCTCGCCCATGATCCCGAAGTCGAGGTAGGCGGCCCGGCCGTCGTCCAGCACCCAGATGTTGCCGGCGTGCACGTCGCCGTGGAACGGCCCGTGGATCAGGGCGGCCTCGGTCCACACCTTGAGCCCCCGGCGCAGCGCCAGCTCGCCGTCGATGCCCCGCGCCCGCACGTCCTCGAAGCGGTCGAGCGGGGTGCCGTAGAGGCGCTCCATGCAGATGACCCGGGGGCCGCAGTGATCCCAGTAGACCTCGGGGGCGGTGATCCAGGCGTTGTCGCCGAAGGCACCGATGTTGTCGCGGAACGCGGTCTGGCGATGCGCCTCGAGGACGAAGTTGAGCTCCTCGTTGGTCACCTGGTGCAGGTCCTCGACCACCCCGGGAGCGTTGAGCAGGTGACCGGTGCGGGTGCGGTCGACCAGGCGGGCCAGGCGGTACATCATCCGCAGGTCGTGGTTCATGCGGTCCGCGATGTTCGGGCGCTGGATCTTGAGCACGGCCGGGCGCCCGTCCCGCAGCAGGCAGCCGTGCACCTGTGCGATCGACGCCGCCGACAGCGGCACCGGGTCGAACGCCGCGAGCACGTCGGCCGCGGCCGCGCCCAGGTCGTCCTCCACGATGGCCAGCGCCTCGTCGGCGGGGAACGGGGGCACGTCGTCGAGGGTGCGGAGGCAGGCGTCGGCCAGGGGTGCGGGGAACATGCCCGGCGACGAGGCGATCATCTGGCCCAGCTTCACGAAGGTGGGGCCGAGGGCCATGAACGCCTCCACCAGCCCGACGCTGGCCGCGTCGGCCAGCGCGCGCCGGGCGGCAGGGTCGCGCCGGGCCGCGTACACGGACCGGGGATGGCGCACGGCGTGACGCACCAGCGCCCCGATGAGCCACAGGACCAGCACCACCGCGATCTCGGCGCCCCGCGCCAGCTCCCGCCAGCCGAAGCGGGTGAGGCTGGGCAGGGGATCGGCCGTCACCCGGCCAGCATGGCACCCGGGCCGCCGGCATGTGCCCCGAGGTAGAACACGTTCTAGTCTGGCTCGGTGGACATCGACGACACGCCGGAGGAAGCCGCGTTCCGGGCCGAGGCCCGGGCCTGGCTCGACGCCCACGCCATCCCGAAGGGCCATCCCGACGACTTCTCCGGGGGCCTGTGGACCGGCGCCTACGACGAGGCCACCTACATCGACCGCTGCCAGGCCTGGCAGCGCACCCTCTACGACGGCGGCTGGGCGGGCATCACCTGGCCCAAGGAGTACGGCGGGCGGGGCGGCAAGGCCATCGAGCAGGTCATCTTCGGCCAGGAGCAGGCCGGCTACGGCGTGTCCAACGGCGCCTTCATGATCTCGATCGGCATGGCGGGGCCCACGATCCTGGCGCACGGCAGCGAGGCGCAGAAGGACCGGTTCCTGCCCGCCGCTGCTGCGGGGCGACGATCTGTGGTGCCAGCTGTTCTCCGAGCCGGGCGCCGGCTCCGACCTGGCCGGCCTGTCCACCCGGGCCGTGCGCGACGGCGACGAGTGGGTGGTGACCGGCCAGAAGGTCTGGACCTCGTCGCCCGACCGGGCCCGCTTCGGCATGCTGCTGGCCCGCACCGACACCTCGGTCCCCAAGCACCAGGGCATCGGCTACTTCGTCCTCGACATGGCCACGCCGGGGATCGAGGTGCGCCCGCTGCGCCAGATGACCGGCGAGGCCCACTTCTCGGAGGTGTTCCTGGACGGCGTGCGCGTCCCCGCCGGCGACCTGCTGGGCGGGCCGGGCGACGGCTGGCGCATCGCCCAGACCACGCTCAACAGCGAGCGGTCCTCCATCGCCGGGGGCGTGGGGGTGACGCCCGCCGCGCTGCGGGCCCTGGCCGCGCGCTGCGGCACCAGCGGGGACCCGGTGCTGCGCCAGCACATCGTGGACGCCCACATCCGCTTCGAGCTGCTGCGCTTCCTGCGCTACCGCTCGCAGACCGCGCTCAGCCAGGGGCGGCGGCCCGGCGCCGAGGCCTCGGTCATGAAGCTGGCCTTCGCCCGCTACATGCAGGCCCTGACCCGCACGGCCATCGCCGCCCAGGGGGCGCACGGGCTGCTGGCGGGCGACGACGTGGTGGACGACGGCATGTGGCTGCGCCGCTTCCTGCACTCGCCGTCCCTGCGCATCGCCGGGGGCAGCGACCAGGTGCAGGCCAACATCGTGGGGGAGCGGGCCCTGGGCCTGCCCGCCGAGCCCCGCGAGGACAAGGCCATACCCTTCCGTGACCTGGTCAACCGGTAGGTTGCCGGGGCGATGGGCGACGGCGTGTTGACCAAGAGCCAGCTGGCCCGGCGCGAGCGCGTCATCCGCGCCGCCCTGGAGCTGGCGGCCGAGGGCGGCTACGACGCCGTCCAGATGCGCGACGTCGCGTCGCGGGGCGAGGTGGCGCTGGGCACGATCTACCGCTACTTCACCTCCAAGGACGCCCTGCTGCTGGCGGTCATGGTGCAGTGGCTCGGCGACCTCGAGCAGCGGGTGACCCGCAACCCGCCGGCGGGCGCCACCACGGTGGACCGCATCATGGACGTGCTGGGCCGGGCGGTGCGCTCCATGGACCGCGAGCCCCGGCTGACGCGGGCGGTGATCGCGGCCATGACCGCGGGCGACCCGGCCAGCGTGGACGCCATCGGCGACGTCACCGCGGCCATGGCCCGCATCATGGAGGCGGCGTTCCCCGACGACGTCGACCCCGCGCTGGAGGCGGCGGCGGCCAAGGTGCTGGGCCACGTGTGGTGGTCCGCCACCATCTCGTGGGCCAACGGCATGGGCGACGGCGACTGGGTCGTGGCCGAGCTGCGCCAGGCCAGCGAGCTGATCGCGGACCGTTTCTCCTGATCGGCGACTGACCCGATTCGGTCAATGGCTCCTACCTCGACTTTCTGACACCGGGTCAGACCGGTACGCTGCGGCCCCAGACCGTCCGAGAGCCAGAGGGGAAGGGACGCCATGCGCGCAGCACTGCTCCGCAACACCGGTGACGAGAAGCTCGAGATCCGTGACGACGTCGAGCTGGGGCCGGTGGGTCCGGGCCAGGTCAAGGTCAAGATCATGGCCACGGGCGTGTGCCACTCCGACGTGTCGGGCATGAACGGCACCATCCCGCAGCCGGCCCCGTTCATCCCCGGCCACGAGGGCGCGGGCATCGTGGCCGAGGTGGGCGAGGGCGTGACCTCGGTGCAGCCGGGCGACCACGTGATCATCGCCTGGAGCGCCCCCTGCGGCGAGTGCCGGTTCTGCATCGACCGCAAGCAGCCCAACCTGTGCATGAACATCACGTTCGGCGCGGGGGCCCTGCCGCACTTCATGCTCGACGGCGCCCCGGTGGCCGGCTTCGCGGGCTCGGGCACCTGGGCCGAGGAGATGATCACGCCCGAGCAGGGCGCGGTGAAGATCGACCCCGACACCCCGCACGAGATCGCCTCGCTGGTGGGCTGCGGCGTCATGACCGGCGTGGGCGCCGCCCTCAACACCGCCAAGGTGACGCCGGGCTCCTCCGTGGTCGTGTTCGGCTGCGGCGGCGTGGGCATCTCCGCCATCCAGGGGGCCCGGGTGGCCGGCGCCTCGGAGATCGTCGCCGTCGACCTCGTGGACTCCAAGTTGGAGGACGCGCAGCGCTTCGGGGCCACCCACGCGGTCAAGCCCGACGGGCTGGAGTCGGCCAAGCAGTCGATCACCGGGGGCGACGGCTTCGACTTCGCCTTCGAGGCCATCGGCCTGCCGCTCACCATGCGCGGCGCCTATGACGCCACCCGGCGGGGCGGCACCACCTGCATCATCGGCGTGGGCGGCATGGCCGAGATGGTCTCGTTCAGCGCCTTCGAGCTGTTCTTCCAGGAGAAGACGCTCATGGGCTCGTACTACGGCTCGGCCGACGTGCGCAGCGACTTCGCCCGCATGCTCAACCTGTGGAAGCACGGCCGGCTCGACCTCGAGGGCATGGTGACCAAGAAGATCGCCATCGACGACGTCAACGAGGCCGTGGCCGACCTCAAGGCGGGCACGGTGATCCGCTCCGTCATCACCTTCTGAAAAAGTTCCGCTCCGGCCGGAAGGACCCGCCCCCTGGCGGGTCCTTCCGGCGTTTACGGGGGAGAACGCCCAGGTTGACGGGATCTGTACCCGGATGGCGGGCGTCTGCTCGCGGCGTGTTAGCTTCTGCGCCGGCGGGCGAGACGCGCTCGGTCGCTGGGGAAGGCTGAGATCCACGAGGCGAGTCGCTGCGCCACGGGGGAGCCAGGCGAATCGGGCGCGTCATCAGACGACCCGCGGTCCGCTCAAGGACCCGTAAACCGACCTGGGGAGAGATATGACCATTGCCCGACGCGCTGCCTCGCGACGAGGCGTAGCAGCTGTCGTTGCCAGTCTCGCGCTCGCCGCGGGACTGGTCGGCACCTTCGCAGCACCTTCATCCGCCGACGAGGGCGGCTCCGGCGAGTACCAGGGCCCCTCGGAGTTCCATGTGGCCGTGAAGGGCCACACCCCGGACGGCAAGACCTGGTCTCCCAAGGCCGGCCTCCTGAACCTGCAGGTCGAGGGCTCGTCGAGCGTCGACCTCTCCTACTGCGTCGATCTCATCGACAGGCTCGACGAGGGCAAGACCATCCCTGAGGCGCCGTGGGACGAGTCGGCCATCGCCAACCGCGACGCGGTGGAGCGCATCCTGAACAGCTACTTCCCGATCGGCGTGGGCCCCGAGGGCTACGAGATCGAGGGCACCGACTCCGAGAAGGCGGCGGCCACCCAGGCCGCCATCTGGCACTTCACCAACGGCTTCGAGCTGGAGTCGTCGTCCGGGCACCCGGCGGTGGTCGCCAACTACCAGACCATCCTGAAGGCCGTGGCCGACGGCGTGCTGCCCGCGCTGGGCGGCCCTGTCACGCTGAGCATCGATGGCGACACCGACATCGACGCCATCCCGGGCCAGCTCATCGGGCCGTTCACCATCCACACGTCGGCGGCGTCGGTCGACCTGACGCCGAGCACGGGCGTCACGCTGCACAACGCAGGACGGCAGCCCGTTCGAGGGCCCCGCCTCCGACGGCGACGAGGTGTGGCTGAAGGCGTCCGAGGCCGGCGATGCGTCCCTCTACGCATACGGAGCGGGCGTCGAGTCCGGCGTGCGGCTGTTCGCGGACGACTACGTGCAGGACCTGGCGTTCCTGGTGGTCACGCCCAAGGAGGTCATGGCCGAAGTCGAGGTGGAGGTGCACACGCCGCCCACCACGTCGTCGTCCTCGCACCACCAGCACCACCTCCACATCGACCACCACATCGTCGATCGTTCCGCAGACCTCGATCGGCAGCACCACGACCCTGGCGGTGGTCCCGCAGCAGAGCACCGGGGGCGGCCTGCCCAACACCGGTGCCGAGACGCTGGGCCTGGTGGCCCTGGCGCTGGTCCTGCTGGCGGCGGGCATCGGCTTCGGGGTGATCAGCCGGCGGTCCAAGGGCGACACCGCCTGAGCTGATCCGTCGCATCAACGTCGACCAGTCGACAGTCGGTAGGAGGGGCCTGCGGGCCCCTCCTACCGCGTTTCGTGGCCGGCGCGGAAAGCTGCTAAACCTGCCTCCTGAAAGTAGAACCTGTTTCAGTTTCACACTCGTTCGTAAGGGGAGGTGGCATGGCCGAGGCCGAGATCCTGTCGGCGCCGATGGTGATCGAGTACCCGTTCAGCCGCACGGTCGGGCCCGTCCAGAGCGCGTTCCTGACCGGGCTGCGGGAAGGGCTGGTGCTCGGGGTGCGCACGGGGGACGGCCGGGTGCTGTGCCCGCCGGTCGAGTACGACCCGGTGACCAGTGAGGAGCTCGGCGAGCTGGTCGAGCTGGGGGAGTCCGGCACCGTCACCACGTGGGCGTGGGAGCCCTCGCCCCGGCCGCATCAGCCGCTCGACCGGCCCTTCGCCTGGGCGCTGGTGCGCCTGGACGGCGCCGACACCGGCCTGCTGCACGCCCTCGACGCCGGCTCGCCCGAGCGGGTGAGCACGGGCATGCGGGTGCGGGTGCGCTGGGCCGACCAGCGCGAGGGCGCCATCACCGACATCGCCTGCTTCGAGCCCGCATGAGCCCGGTCACGCTGCCCCCGGCCCTCCAGGGGGTCGAGCCGGTGCGCTCCATCCGCACGCCCGCCCGGCTCGAGTACACGTTCACCGCCGGCCAGGCCACGTCCCGGTTCCTGCGGGGCATCGAGTCCCGCAAGATCCTGGGCGAGCGCTGCGGCACCTGCGGCAAGGTCATCCTCCCGCCCCGGGGCTCGTGCCCCCTCGACGGCGTCCCCACCAGCGAGCAGGTCGAGCTGCCCGACCGGGGCATCGTGACCACCTTCTGCGTGGTCAACGTGAAGTTCTCCGGCTCGGCCATGGAGCTGCCCTACGTGTGCGCCACCGTGCTGCCCGACGGCGGCGACATGGGCCTGTTCGGGCTGATCCAGGAGATCCCCTTCGACCAGATCCGCATGGGCATGCGGGTCGAGGCGGTGTGGGTGGACGACGACGAGCTGACCCACGACCTGGCGTCGATCAAGTGGTGGCGGCCCACCGGCGAGCCCGACGCCGCCTACGAGTCCTACCGGGAGGCATCGTCGTCGATGATCCGTGACGATGCGGACGTGGCCGTCGTGGCTTTCGCCCAGTCGCACCACGTGCGCCGGGAGCCCTACCGCAACGAGGTCGAGCTGCTCATGCCCGTCCTCCACCAGGTCAAGGCCGACGTGGGGCTGGACCAGACCCAGATCGACTTCACCTGCTCGGGCAGCACCGACTACCTGGCCGGCACCGCCTTCAGCTTCGTGATGACGCTCGACGGGGTGGGCGCCTCGCCGCCCATCAGCGAGAGCCACGTGGAGATGGACGGCGCCTGGGCGCTGTACGAGGCCTGGGTCAAGATCCAGACCGGGGCGGCGGACACCGCCCTCGTGTACGGCTACGGGAAGTCCTCGCCGGGCTCGCTGCGCGACGTGCTGTCCCGCCAGCTCGACCCCTACTACCAGGCCCCGCTGTGGCCCGACAGCCTGGCGCTGGCCGCGCTCCAGGCGCGGGCGTGCCTGGACGCGGGGGTCACCGACGTGGCCGAGATGGCGGCCGTGGCCGCCCGCAGCCGCCGGGCTGCGGCCTCCAACCCCTACGCCCAGCTCCAGGGGTCCGACGATCCCGAGGTGCTGCTCGAGGAGCCCGAGATCGCCGCGCCGCTGCGCCGCCACGACTGCCCGCCGATCACCGACGGCGCCGCGGCGGTGATCCTGGCCGCGGGGGACCGGGCCCGGGAGCTGACCGGGCGGCCCGCGTGGATCCGCGGCATCGACCACCGGGTCGAGGCCCACGCCCTGGGCGTGCGGGACCTCACCGACTCCGCTTCCGTCCGCCAGGCCGCCGAGCGGGCCGGGGTGGGGGAGGGCCCGGTGGACCTGGCCGAGCTGCATGCGCCCTTCACCCACCAGGAGGTGCTGGTGCGGCGGGCGCTGGGCCTGGGCGACGACGTGGTCGTCAACCCGTCGGGCGGCCCGCTGGCCGCCAACCCGCTCATCGCCGCGGGGCTGATCCGCATCGGCGAGGCCGCCTCGCGGATCTCCCGGGGCGAGGCGCGCCGGGCCGTGGCCCACGCCACCAGCGGGCCGTGCCTGCAGCAGAACCTGGTCTGCGTCCTGGAAGGGGAGGGCTGAGCCTTGGGCAAGGAGCGGGTCGCGGTCGTGGGGATCGGCCAGACGCACCACCAGGCCACCCGGGGCGACGTCTCCATCGCGGGACTGGTCCGGGAGGCGGCCGTCGAGGCCCTCGAGGACGCGGGGATGACCTGGGCCGACATCGACGCGGTGGTCATCGGCAAGGCGCCCGACTTCTTCGAGGGCGTGATGATGCCGGAGCTGTACCTGGCCGACGCCCTGGGGGCGGTGGGCAAGCCGCTGCTGCGGGTCCACACCGCAGGCTCGGTGGGCGGGTCGACGGCCCTGGTGGCCGCCAGCCTGGTCCAGGCCCGCATCCACCGCCGGGTGCTGACCGTGGCCTTCGAGAAGCAGTCGGAGAGCGAGGCCATGTGGGCGCTCACGCTGCCCATCCCGTTCTCGCCGCCGCTGGTGGCGGGGGCGGGCGGCTACTTCGCGCCCCACATCCGGGCCTACATGCGGCGCTCGGGCGCCCCCGACCACATCGGGGTGCTGGTGGCGCTGAAGGACCGGCTCAACGCCCTCAAGAACCCCAAGGCCCACCTGCACGAGGAGGGCATAACGTTCGAGTCGGTCAAGGACTCGATGATGTTGTGGGACCCGCTCCGCTACTCCGAGACGTGCCCGTCCTCCGACGGGGCCTGCGCCATGGTGCTCACGGACGAGGCGGGCGGCGACGCGGCGAGCGACCCGGCCTGGATGCTCGGCGGGGCCATGCGCTCGGAGCCCACGATGGCGCCGGGCCGGGACCAGGTGAACCCGCTGGGGGGCCGGGCCTGCGCGGCCGACGTGTACGCCCAGGCCGGCATCACCGACCCCCGCCGCGACATCGACGTGGCCGAGGTGTACGTGCCCTTCTCCTGGTACGAGCCCATGTGGCTCGAGAACCTGGGCTTCGCCGAGGAGGGCAAGGGCTGGACCCTGGTCGAGGACGGCGCCACCGCCATGGACGGCGACATCCCCTGGAACCCCTCGGGCGGCGTGCTGTCGTCCAACCCCATCGGCGCCTCGGGCATGATCCGCTTCGCCGAGGCCGCCCTCCAGGTGCGGGGCCGGGCGGGGGAGCACCAGATCGACGGCGCCCGGGTGGCGCTGGGCCACGCCTACGGCGGCGGGTCGCAGTTCTTCGCCATGTGGGCGGTCGGCGCCGACAAGCCGGCTTCGTGACTTGGAGGACGACATGACGGGACGGCTCGACGGCAAGGTGGCGATCATCTCCGGGGGCGCCCGCGGGCAGGGCGCCGCCGAGGCCCGCCTGTTCGCGGCCGAGGGCGCCAAGGTGGTCGTGGGCGACGTGCTGGACGACGAGGGGCAGGCGGTGGTGGCCGAGATCGGCGACGCCGCCCTCTACGTCCACCTCGACGTGACCGACGAGGCCCAGTGGGAGGCCGCGGTCAAGGCCACCGAGGAGGCGTTCGGGCCGGTCAGCGTGCTGATCAACAACGCCGGCATCCTCCACTTCCAGGCCCTGCACAAGACCACCCTGGAGGACTTCGAGCGGGTCATGCGGGTCAACGTCACCGGCGTGTTCCTGGGCATGAAGGCGGTGACCGCCTCGATGGTGGAGGCGGGGGGCGGGGCCATCGTCAACGTGTCCTCGACCGCGGGGCTCCAGGGGCTGCCGTACCTGGGGGCGTACGTCGCCAGCAAGTGGGCGGTCCGGGGCCTGAGCAAGACCGCGGCCATCGACCTGGGGCACAAGGGCATCCGGGTCAACTCGGTCCACCCCGGCGGCATCGACACGCCCATGGTGGCCGGCACCAACGCCGACGCCCCCTTCTACCAGCGCCTGCCCGTCGCCCGCATGGGCTCGGCCGACGAGGTGGCGGCCGCCGTGCTGTTCCTCGCCTCCGACGAGGCCAGCTACATCGCCGGCGCGGAGCTGGCCATCGACGGCGGGGCCACCTCGGGCGACCTCGCGCTCATGTCGTGAGCCCGTTCTGTCAGCGCTCACGTGCCGTGGGCACGGTCAGCGCTGACGGAACCGGGGGGTCTCCTACGGGAGGATCAGGTGGCTGTCGCCGAACTCGTGCCAGCGGTAGCCGGAGGCGACGGCCGCGGCGTACGAGCGGTTGACGAGCTCGCGCCCGCCGATGGCCTCCAGCATGGCCAGGTGGGACGACTCGGGCTCGTGCCAGCCGGTGAGCAGCCCGTCCACCACCCGCACGCCCCGCTCGGGCGTGACGACCAGCTCGGTCCAACCCTGGCCGGGGTGTGACCGCCCGGCCGCGTCGGCCGTGGTCTCCAGCGCCCTCACCACGGTGGTGCCCACCGCGATCACCCGCCGGCCGTCGCGCCGGGCGCCGTTGACCAGCGCGGCGGTGGCGGCGGGGACCGAGTAGCGCTCTGCGTAGGGGGGCTCGCCCGCCTCCTGGGACGACACGCCCGTGTGCAGGATGAGCGGGGCGATGACGACGCCCCGGGTGACGAGCTCGGTGACGAGGGCGTCGGTGAAGGGCCGGGCCGCGCTCGGCATCTCCGCCGATCCGGGGACCCGGGAGAACACGGACTGGTAGGCCTCGACCGGCCAGGCCGCGTCGGCGTGGGCGTAGCGGATGGCCTGGCCGTGCGCCGCCAGGTAGTCCAGGGTGGCGCAGGGCAGGTCGAGGCGCACCAGCCACAGGCGCAGGGTTGCCGCGCCGTTCGAGGACGGCGCCAGGAGCTCGTTGCCGGCGGGGTAGGGGGCCAGCAGCTCGGCCCGGCCCCCGCCCACCAGCACGAGGTGGGACGGGGGCCGGTCCCGGTAGCGCTCGGTGCCGGGACCCGCGGGGAGCCGGGGCTCGGCCACCCAGAAGCCGCCGGGCTGCTCGGTGGACAGGTGCAGGCGGAGGACCTCGCCGCTGCGGGCCCTCCGCGTCGAGCGCGGCGGGGACGACGGCGGACGTGTTGACCACCAGCACGTCGCCGGGCTCCAGCGCGTCGCCCAGGTCGGTGAAGCCGCGGTGGACGACGCCGAGGCCGGAGCGCCGGGCCACCATGAGCCGGACGTCGCCGCGACCGTCGGAGCCGAGGGCGCCGCCCTCGCGCACCTCGGCCGGGGTGCCGGCCTCGCCGCCCTCGGGGATGCGGAACGCCCGCAGCGACGTGCGTCACCAGCGGATCGGCGCCGCTGCGGATGCGGGCCCGGGCCACGCCTTCTCCCAGCCGGTCGGTGCGGGCGGGGTCGAGGACCCTCATCCCGCCGGCTCCAGCTCGGGCACGTCCTCGACGTGGTAGCGCCCGCTCGGCAGCCCGCTCTCGATCAGGCGGACCAGGCCGGGCACCCGGGTCTCGGGCAGCGGCCGGTCGGAGATGTCCTCGCCGGGGAAGGCGTCCTGGTGCATCTGGGTGCGCATGTCGCCGGGGTCGACGACGTAGACCCGCACCGCCGCCTCCTCGGCCGCCAGGACCCGGCTGAGCTGCTCCAGGGCGGCCTTGGAGGCCCCGTAGCCGCCCCAGCCCTCATAGGCCTCCACGGCGGCGTCGGAGGTCACGTTGACGACCGCTCCGTGGGTGGCCCGCAGGTGGGGAGCGCGGCCTGGATCACCCGCAGCGGGGCGACGGTGTTGGCGGCCAGGACCCGCTCCAGGTCTCGGTCCCTCAGGGCGGCCACGGGCGGCAGCGGGCTGGGGCCGAGCGCCCCCGCGTTGTTCACGACCAGCTCGAAGCGTCCCAGGCCGGCCGCCTCGCTGACGAGGGCGGCGACGTGGACGGGGTCCTCGACGTCGCCCGCCAGGGCCACGACCCGGCCGGGCCCGGCGGCGTCGATGGCGGCCCGCGCCGCCTCCAGCGTGGCGGGCCCGCGGGCGTCGATGACGACGTTCCAGCCGTCGGCGGCGAGGCGCTCGGCGAGGCTCGACCGAACCCCCGGCTGGCTCCTGTGACGAGTGCAGTTCTGCGCATGCCCCGCACGGTACGGAGCGCTCGGGCGGCCGCCATCGGCCCGCGGAACGGTTCTGGCTCGGTCCTGCGGCCTAGGTCGCGAGGCGGACCCCAGCCGGAGCGTCAGCGGCGGGGATCGGCCACGCCGGTCCGCACCGCGAACAGCGCGGCCTGCGTGCGGTCGGCCAGCCGCAGCTTGGCCAGCAGGCTCGACACGTGGGTCTTCACGGTCTTCTCGGACACGAACAGCTCGGCCGCCAGCTGGCGGTTGGACAGGCCGCGACCCAGGCCGGCCAGCACCTCCCGCTCCCGGGCGGTGAGCCGGTCGAGGTCGGGATGGGAGGCGGGCTCGGGCGCGGCGTCGGCCGCCACCCGGGCCATGACCACCGCGGCCGCCTCGGGGGAGAGCATGGGCTCGCCCCGGTGCACCGCCCGGATGGCGTCGGTCAGCACCGCGGGGCCGGCGTCCTTGAGCAGGTAGCCGTCGGCGCCCGCCCGGATGGCGGGGATGACCTGTTCGGCCCCGCTGAAGCTGGTGAGCACCAGGATGCCGACGGGCACCCCGGCCGCCCGCACCCGGCGGATGGCCTCGATCCCGTCGGTCCCCGGCATGACCAGGTCGGTGAGCAGCACGTCCGGGTGGGTCTCGGCCACCAGCCGGACGGCCTCGTCGCCGTCGGCCGCCTCGCCCACCACCGCGAAGCCCTCGGACTCCAGGAACGAGCGCAGGCCCTGGCGCACGACCGGGTGGTCGTCGCTCACCACCACCCGGATGGCGCGGCGGTCATCCTCGGGATCGCATGACCGGCAGCGCTCAGCACGACGGTGGTGCCCCGGCCGGGAGCCGAGTCGACGGTGAGCGTCCCGCCCAGCGAGGCGGCCCGCTCGTGCATCGAGGTCAGCCCCAGGCGCCGGGCGCGCAGGGCGCGGGCCTCGGGGTCGAAGCCGCGCCCGTCGTCCGCCACCCGCAGCACCAGGCCCGCGCCGGACCCGTCCGGGCCCAGGGTGACCGACACCCGGCCGGCCCCGGCGTGGCGCAGCGCGTTGGTGACCGCCTCCTGGGCGATGCGCAGGACCTGGTGCTCGGCCTCGGGATCGAGGTCCACGCCCTCGCCGATCTCCAGCTCCACGGGCACGTCGTGGGCCCGGCCCGCCAGCGTGAGCTGGTTGACCAGCGTGGCCGCCAGCCCGTCGCGCTCCAGGTCGGCGGGGCGCAGGCCCTCGACCGTGGTGCGCAGCTCGGCGGACACCTGGGTGGCCAGCGCCCGCACGGTGGCCAGGGCGGCGGCCGCGCCCTCGGGGTCGGCGGGCAGCAGCCGGGCCGCGGCCTCGGCCGAGAGCTGGAGGCTGAACAGCGACTGGCTCATGGCGTCGTGGAGCTCGCGCGCCAGGCGGCCCCGCTCCTGGACCAGCGCCAGCTCCCGGCTGTCCTCGAACAGCCGGGCCTGGTCGATGGCGATGGCGGCGTGGGAGGCCAGCAGCACGACCGCCGCCTCGTCGCCCGGGGTGAAGGCGTCGGCGCCCTGCTTGTCGGTCAGGTAGAAGGCGCCGATGACGTCGCCGGCAGACACGATGGGCACGCCCAGGAACGAGCGCATGCGGGGATGCGCCGACGGCCACCAGCCCCGGAAGCGGGGATCCTCGGTGATGTCGGCGGTGCGGTAGGGGGAGGGGTCCGAGAGCATGGCGTCGAGCAGCCCGTGGGTGGTGGGGAGGGGGCCGAGCTGGGCGACCAGCTCGTCGCTCATGCCCACGGTCACGAACTGGGCGAACTCGTCGCCCTCGGCCTCGGGCACGCCGATGGCCGCGTAGCGGGCCCCCACCAGCTGGCGGGCGCTGGTGGCCAGCTGGTGCAGCACCCGGTCGAGGGAGGAGCCCAGCGTGACGGCCCGCAGCGCGGCCGACAGGGCGGCCAGCACCGCGCCGGTCGCCTCGGGGTCGTACGCCACGGCTGCCATCGTCAGGGAACCTACCGGCCCCCCTCCGCCCGCCGACAACGCGCCGTGGGCAGCGCGCCGCAGGTCAGCCCCGGGTCTCGCCCAGCTGGCGGGCCGAGGCGGTGGCCTTGGCCGGGGCCTCGTCGAGCCGGTCGGGCCAGTAGGGCGGCGGGTAGACGAGGCGCTCGTCGCCCACCGGCTCGGCGTAGAACTGGGCCACCCAGCGCCGGTACTTCATGAACGGGCCGTCGTTGTCGATCAGCGCGGGGCGCACCAGGTGGGCCTTGTGCGCCCAGATGGGCATGTCCTCCCGCACCTGCTTGTCGACCTCGGCCACGAACGCCTTGCCCACGCCCTGGTTGGTGGCCTCGTCACCCAGGGACTTCACCGCGAAGTTGAAGCGCACCACGCAGCGCTCGTGGTCGATGGGCGTGGTGACGGCGTAGTTGACGGTGTCGATGATGCCGGAGAACAGCACCTTGGAGATCCCGGGGCCGTGGGCGTGGGTGTCGAGCCGGCCCTCGATGACGCCCCGGGGCGTGGGGTACTTCTGGGCCGAGCGCATGATGGCCTCGGGGAAGCCGGTGGTGTACTCCTCCAGCACCGGCACGTCCGCGGTGTTGTGCACGTAGCGGAAGTGCGCCGAGTCGACCGCGTTCTCGGCCATCTCCTGCAGGGCGGCGTCGATCTCGTACTGGGTGCGGCCCACGTAGGACCAGTCGGGGTTGCCGGCCTCCAGCTCGGGCTCCTCGGGCACGTCCCACAGCGGCTCGGTGTCCTCGGGGTGGTACCAGGCCAGGACCACGCCGTTGCGCTCCATGGTCCGGTAGGTGTGCAGGCGGGCCTTGCGGTTGAGCCGCTCGCTGTAGGGGATGGCGGTGTTGGTCCCCTCGGCGTCGTACTGCCAGCCGTGGAACGGGCAGCGGATCTCGCAGCCCTGGACCGTGCCCCCGTGGCCCAGGTGGGCGCCGAGGTGGGGGCAGAAGGCGTCCTGGAGATGGAAGGCGCCGTCGCTGTCGCGCCAGGCCACCAGGTGGCGGGCCCAGTAGTAGAGCGGCTTGGCCTCGCCCACCGGGAAGTCCTCCGGATAGCCCACGCAGAACCAACCGAAAGGGATGGGAAAGGGGTAGCGGTGCGTCATGACGGCTCCTCGGTCCTGTCCTCAGACTAGAACACGTTTCAATTCTGGTCGAGCCGCGCCCAGTGTGGGCAAATGGGCAGAAAAGCGTCGTCATCGTGGTCGGTCCGTGGAACATCCCCCTCGCACCGTCTGACATAGTGGACCTCTATGGGTACAACGTCTTCACCGTCGACCGTCAGCGGTGGAACCCCTGACTTCACCATCGTGCTCAGGGGCTACGAGCGCACGCAGGTCGACATGTTCATCGAGCGGCTGCATGCCCGCATCGACGAGCTGACCGACGCAACGTCACGCGCCAAGAACGGCACGTCCAACGCACGCGACCGCATCTCCGAGCTGGAGAGGAAGGTCACGGAGCAGTCCAAGCAGCTCGAAGAGCGGGCACAGCCGACCCTGTCGGGGCTGGGGAGCCGGGTCGAGCAGCTGCTGCGCCTGGCCGACGAGCAGGCCAACGAGCACCGGGGCGAGTCCAAGCGCGAGGCCGAGAAGCTGATCGCCGCCGCCCACCTCGAGTCCAAGGAGGTGGTGGAGAAGGCCCGGGCCGTCGCCACCGCCGTCAAGACCGCCGCTGACCGCGAAGCCAAGGCCACCCGCGACTCCGCCGAGCGCGAGGTCGGCGAGCTGCGGGCCAACACCCGCCGCGAGGTCGAGGCGATGCGGGGCGAGGCCGAGCGCGAGACCAGCCAGCTGCGCACCACCACCGACCACGAGGTGGCCGAGCTGCGGGCCACGGCCGAGCGCGAGATCGCCACCATGCGGGCCACCGCCGAGCGCGAGATCATCGAGCTGCGCAACGTGGCCTCCCGGGAGGCCGAGGAGAAGCGGGCCGCCGCCTCCAAGCTGCTGACCAAGGCCAAGGAGAAGCGCGAGGCCGAGCTCCAGGCCCTCGAGCTCGAGCTCGCCGAGCGCCACGAGCGGGCCGAGCGCGAGGAGGGCGAGCGCCACGACGCCGCGATGGCCGCCACCCAGCGCCTGGTGGGCGAGGCCGAGCAGCGGGCCCGGGCCGCCGACCAGCGGTCCAAGGAGATCGACCAGGCCGCCGAGCAGCGCCGCAAGGAGAGCGAGACCGAGTCGGCCGACATGCACGAGAAGGCCCGCGCCTTCGCCGAGCGCACGGTGGCCGACGCCCGCTCCGAGGCCGACCAGCTGGTGTTCGAGGCCAAGACCCACGCCGAGGTCACCAAGAAGCAGGCCGAGCGCGAGGTGGCCGAGCTCACCCGCCAGCGCAACGCGGTCACCGGCCAGCTCACCCAGCTGCGGGAGATGCTGTCCGGCCTGGCCAACCTCGGCACCCTGCCCGGCGACGAGCAGAAGAAGGTCGAGGACGCGGCCGACACGGCCGAGGAGGTCCAGGAGGCGGTCGAGGAGGCCATCGACCAGGCCGTCGAGACGGCCGAGGCCGGGGCCGAAGCCGCAGAAGCAGGCGCCGAGGCGGCCCAGGCCGCCGGCGATGCGACCAACGGCTCGTCCGGTCCCAACGTCCGGGTGCGTGGGTGAAGCTCGGGCTCATCGTCGGCTACTGGCCCTCCAGCGGGCCGCCGGTCGACGCGGTGGACCAGATCACCGCGGCGGAGACCCTGGGGTTCGACTCCATCTGGACGTCGGAGGCCTACGGGTCCGATTGCTTCACCCCGCTGGCCTGGTGGGGCGCTGCCACGACCACGGTCAAGCTGGGCACGGCCATCACCCAGATCTCCGCCCGCACGCCCGCGTCCACGGCCATGACCGCCATCACGATCGACCACCTGTCGGGCGGCCGGATGATCCTGGGCCTGGGCGTGTCCGGGCCCCAGGTGGTCGAGGGCTGGTACGGCCAGGACTACGCCAAGCCGCTGGCCCGCACCCGCGAGTACGTCGAGATCATCCGGCGGATCGTGGCCCGCGACGAGCCGGTCGAGTACATCGGCGAGCACTACGCCATGCCGCTGCCGGGCGGGACCGGCCTGGGCAAGCCGCTCAAGTCGATCGTCCGGCCGCTCCGGCCGAACATCCCCATCTACCTGGGGGCCGAGGGGCCGAAGAACGTGGCCCTGGCCGCCGAGATCGGCGACGGCTGGCTGCCCATGTTCTTCTCGCCCAAGGCCGACGACTTCTACCGCAAGGCGCTGGACGAAGGGTTCTCGCGGCCCGGCGCCCGGCGCAAGGCCGACGACTTCGAGGTGGCGTGCGTGGTGCCGGTGGTGCCGGGCGACGACGTCGAGGCGTGCGCCGACCTGCTGCGGCCCAACCTGGCCCTGTACATCGGGGGCATGGGCGCCCGCGACCGCAACTTCCACAAGGACGTGTTCGAGCGGCTGGGCTACCCGGCGGAGTGCGAGAAGATCCAGCAGGCCTACCTCGACGGCCGCAAGGCGGAGGCCGTCGCGGCGGTGCCCACCTCGATGGTCGAGGATGTCTACCTGCTGGGCCCGCCGGAGAAGATCCGAGACGATCTGGCCCGCTGGCGTGAGACCTGCGTGACCACGCTGCTGGTGGCGGGCCCGGGCCCGCTGCTCCACCAGATCGCCGAGCTGGTCAACGGCTGAGGCGCCGCCCCCTCAGTCCTCGAACGCCTCGGGGGGCGGGCAGGCGCACATCAGGTTCCGGTCCCCATAGCCGCCGTCGATGCGGCTGACGGGCGGCCAGTACTTGGTGCGCCGCAGGGCGGGGACCGGGTAGGCGGCCTGCTCCCGGCTGTAGGGCCGGTCCCAGTCCGCGGCCAGAAGGTCCTCGGCGGTGTGGGGGGCGTGGTGCAGCGGGCTCTGCTCGTGCGGCCACTCGCCCGACGCCACCCGGTCGATCTCGCCCCGGATGGCGATCATGGCGTCGCAGAAGCGGTCGACCTCGGCCCGCGACTCCGACTCGGTGGGCTCGATCATCAGCGTGCCCGCCACCGGGAAGCTCATGGTGGGGGCGTGGAAGCCGTAGTCGATGAGCCGCTTGGCCACGTCGTCGACGGTCACGCCGGTGGCCTTGGTGATGGGCCGCAGGTCGATGATGCACTCGTGTGCCACCCGGCCGTGCTCGCCGGTATAGAGCACCGGGTAGTGGTCGCCCAGCCGCGCTGCGATGTAGTTGGCGCTGAGGATGGCCACCGCGGTGGCATGGCGCATCCCGTCGGGGCCCATGAGCTTGGTGTAGGCCCAGCTGATGGGCAGGATCCCGGCCGAGCCCCAGGGGGCGGCCGACACCGGCCCCGGCCCGGTCTCCGGCCCGGCCTCGGGGGTGAAGGGGTGGTTGGGCAGGAACGGCGCCAGGTGCGCCCGGGCCGCCACCGGGCCCACGCCGGGCCCGCCGCCCCCGTGGGGGATGCAGAACGTCTTGTGCAGGTTCAGGTGGCTCACGTCACCGCCGAACCAGCCGGGGCGGGCCACGCCCACCAGGGCGTTGAGGTTGGCGCCGTCCACGTACACCTGGCCGCCGTGGGCGTGGACGATGTCGCAGATCTCGCCGATGCGCGACTCGAACACGCCGTGGGTCGACGGGTAGGTGACCATGAGCGCGGCCAGCCGGTCGCCGTGCTCGTCCGCCTTGGCCCGGAAGTCGTCGACGTCGACGTTGCCGGCGTCGTCGCACGTCACCACCACGACCCGCATGCCGGCCATGACCGCGGAGGCGGCGTTGGTGCCGTGGGCCGAGGCCGGGATGAGGCACACGTCGCGCTGGTCGTCGCCCCGGCTGCGGTGGTAGGCCCGGATGGCCAGCAGCCCGGCCAGCTCGCCCTGGGACCCGGCGTTGGGCTGGAGCGAGACGGCGTCGTAGCCGGTGATGCGGGCCAGGCTCGCCTCCAGGTCCTCGATCAGCTCGCGGTAGCCGTCGGCCTGGTCGAGCGGGGCGAAGGGGTGGATCTGGGCGAACTCGGGCCAGGTCACCGGCTCCATCTCGGTGGTGGCGTTGAGCTTCATGGTGCACGAGCCCAGCGGGATCATCGCCCGGTCCAGGGCCACGTCCTTGTCGGCCAGGCGCCGCAGGTAGCGCAGCATCTCGGTCTCGGAGCGGTGCTCGTGGAACACCGGGTGGGTGAGGAAGGAGCTGGTGCGGCGCTCGGCCTCGGGGATCCCGCCGCCGCCCACCGGGTCGGCGAGGTCGGCGGGGTCGGTGTCGATGCCGAAGGCGGCCAGCAGCCGGCTGAGCGCGGGGCCGGTGGTCTCGTCGAAGGACAGGCCCAGCCGGTCGCCGTCCAGGCGGCGCAGGTTGAGGCCCGCCTGGCGGGCCCGCTCGGTGAGCTCGGCCGCCTGGCCGGGGGTGCGGACCGTGAGGGTGTCGAACCAGGTGTCGTGGACCAGCTCGAACCCGGCGTCCCGCAGCAGCCGGGCCACCAGCCCGGCCTGCTCGTGCACGCCGTCCGCGATGGCCTCGAGGCCCTGGGGCCCGTGGTACACCGCGTACATCGAGGCCATGACGGCCAGCAGCACCTGGGCGGTGCAGATGTTGGACGTGGCCTTCTCCCGGCGGATGTGCTGCTCGCGGGTCTGCAGCGCCAGCCGGTGGGCGGGACGGCCGGCCGCGTCGACGGACACGCCCACCAGCCGCCCGGGCAGCGAGCGCTTGAAGCGGTCGCGGGTGGCGAGGAAGCCGGCGTGGGGGCCGCCGAAGCCCATGGGCACGCCGAAGCGCTGCGACGATCCCACCGCGGCGTCGGCCCCGAGCTCGCCCGGCGGGACCAGCAGCGTGCAGGCCAGCAGGTCGGTGGCCACCACGGCCAGCCCGCCCGCCTCGTGCACCGCCTCGATCACCGGGCGCAGGTCGCGCACCACGCCGGTCGAGCCGGGGTGCTGGACCAGCACGCCGAAGGCCGCGGCCGGGTCCAGGTCGGCGGCGGGATCGCCCACCACCACCTCGAGGCCCAGCGGCTCGGCCCGGGTGGCCACCACCGCGATGGTCTGCGGGTGGCACTCGCCGTCCACGAAGAAGACGTTGCCCTCGTGCCTGGTGGAGCGGCGGGCCAGGGTCATGGCCTCGGCGGCGGCGGTGCCCTCGTCGAGCATGGAGGCGTTGGTGATCTCCATGCCGGTGAGGTCGCACACCATGGTCTGGAAGTTGAGCAGCGCCTCCAGCCGGCCCTGGCTGATCTCGGGCTGGTAGGGGGTGTAGGCCGTGTACCAGGCCGGGCTCTCCAGCACGTTGCGCAGGATCACGCCCGGGGTGTGGGTGCCGTAGTAGCCGGCCCCGATGAGCGAGGTGACGACCTCGTTGCGCTCGGCGAGGGCCCGCAGCCGGACCAGCGCCTCGGGCTCGCTCACCGCGTCCTCCAGCTCCAGCGGCTTGTCGTCGCGGATGGAGGCGGGCACGGCCTGGTCCAGCAGCTCGTCCAGCGAGGCCAGGCCCAGCGCCGCGAGCATGTGCGCGACGTCGGCGGCGGACGGCCCGATGTGGCGGTCGGCGAAGGTGCCGGCGGCGCTGGTGCTCACGTCGGCGAGGTTTTCGGCGGGCGTGGTGGTGCTCACGTCTGCTCCGGAGTCGAGGATGGTCGCTGGTGCGTGCCCCCTCTGTCGCCGCCGGTGGCGACTCCAGAGCTGCCTCGCCCCAGTGGTCCCTGGTGCCTGAGAGGTTCCGGGGTGGTTGCCCCTTCGGCGCCCGTTGCCGTGCGGCAGCGGGACTCTCCCACGGAGGTCGTCAGCGGCCCTCAGGCTAGTGGAGCCGGCCCGCTTCCCCGTACATCGCCGGCGCCCGCCGCCGCCCGCAGGAAGCGCTCGCCCATGCGGACCAGGTGCTCGGCCAGCTCGGGCGGCTCCTCGACCGTGAAGTCGACGCCGACCATGCCCACGAACACGCCGAGGGTCCGGAGCGACTCGCCTCCGTAGGTCACGACGCAGGTCTGGTCGTCGACGGGCTCGACGATCCCGGCGGCCGGCGACACCCGCTCGGCCACCACCGCCGCCGGGGCGTGGAAGGTCACCCGGGCCACGAACTGGTACGGCGCGGTGGCCAGCGACCTCCGCACGTAGGCGGCCATGTCGCCGTCCGGAGGCGGCCGGGGCCGGAAGCGGTCCCCGGGGACGGGCACGGGCTCGATGCGGTCGGCGCGGAACGTGCGCCAGTCGCGCCGGTCGAGGTCCCACGCCACCAGGTACCAGAGCCGGCCGGTGTGGGCCAGGTGGTAGGGCTCGACGCTGCGGCGGCTGGTGGCGCCACCGTGGTCGCGGTAGTCGAAGCGGAGCTGCTCGCAGGCCCGGCACGCGGTGGCCACCACGGTGAGCAGGTCGGCGTCCACGGTCGGCCGCGGCCCGGGGAGCGGGACGGTGGCCGAGCCCAGCGTCTGGAGCCGGTGGCGCAGGCGGGCGGGAAGCACCTGCTCCAGCTTGGCGAGCGCCCGCAGCGACGCCTCCTCGATGCCGGCCACCGTCCCGCCCGCCGCGGTCCGCAGCCCTACGGCCACGGCCACCGCCTCGTCGTCGTCCAGGAGCAGCGGCGGCAGCTGGGCCCCCGCCGCCAAGCGGTAGCCCCCGGCCACCCCGGTGGTCGACTCCACGGGATAGCCGAGGCTCCGCAGCCGCTCGACGTCCCGGCGCACGGTGCGGACGTCCACCTCCAACCGCTCGGCCAGCTCCCGGCCCGACCAGTCACGCCGGACCTGGAGCAGCGACAGCAGCCGCAGCAGCCGGGCGGAGGTGTCCCACACGCCCGGCACTGTGGCACGGAACGAGGACGGAAGCTGTCCTCCTTGATCTCAGGCAGGCAGTGAGAACGCCGCGACCGTGCCGTTCAGGTTGCCGACCAGCAGCTCGCCGTTGTCGATCACCGGCGGGCTGCTGATGCTCTGCGTGGTGGTGGCGGTTCCCTCCCACAGCGGAGTGCAGGACGTAGCGCCGCACCCGGCGGCGGGCAGCGCCGAGACGAGCCTGCCGTGCGTGACATACAGGACGTCCCCGCCGACCGACGGCCGGCCGCTCGGGTTCGACAGCAGGGTCGACGTCCAGGTCGGTGTGCAGGTGGCGCTTCCGCAGCCGCCGGCGGGCAGGGCCGACACGATGGTCATGGTGGCGGCGTTGTCGTTCGACACCGCGTAGATGCTCGTCGGCGTGGCCGCCAGCCCGTCGAACAACCGGGGCCCGACGGAGGCCGTCCACTCGACCGCGTGGGTGGCGCCGTCGATGACGACCACCTGACCGTCGGCTCGTCCCACGGCGACATCGCCGCTGCTCAGGACGACGGGCGGGCCGACGAGCTGGCCGCCGGCGTCGACGCTCCACGCCGCCGTTGGACAGGGCTGCCCGATGGTGCAAGCGACCAGCGGGTACGCGGTGACCACGGTGCCCTGGGCGACCAGCACCAGGTCACCGCTCTGGGACGCCGGCTGGTACGGCGGGAGCGCCGGCGACGGGCCACAGCCGCTGGAGTCCTGGGACAGCACCCACCCCTGGCCCGAGCCGGTCGTGTCGATGACCGACATGTGTACGGCCGAGATGATGTAGTCGACGCCGGGGGGACAGAACGGACCGCCCGGCACGAGGGTCGTGTCGATCGAGGCGTTGAGGACCGACGGGACCACGATCTTGCTCCCGGCGGCGAGCGCATTCCCGGTGCGGCACCGGGCCAGGCGCACGGCCGCCGGCGGGATGTTGGGCGCCACGCCGTCGTAGACCCGCGTCCCGATGGTGGCGCCGTCGGCGGGGTTGATCTGCAACAGGGCGCAGGCTTCTCCCGTCGTCGGCACCCACAGCGAGCCGTCGGCCAGGGCGGGCACGGCGGCGGACCCGCCCGCGACGTCGTTGGCGCTGCCGGCGGCCACCGACCAGAGCGTGGCACCGGTCCCGAGGTCGAACGAGCTCAGCCTGCCCGCAGAGCGCGCGTAGACCGTCGCCCCGTTCACGAGGGGCTCCGAGCCGAAGGGCCCGCCCAGCGACGCGTTCCAGTCCGGGACCAGTTGGGTCACGGTGGCCGCGGTGATCCGCGACTCCAGGTCGTTGTACGCGGTCCGGCCGGCCACGAAGCCCGCCTGGAACCAGCACCCTGACGCCGAGGCCATGAGACCCGCAGCCGCCACGATCCCTCGCCACTTCATGGGACACCTCCCAGCACCCAGCCTGCGGGCCAAACGTAGCCGCGGCCGGTCAGCCCGGCGTCAGCCGGGGTGCTACTCGTCGCCGCCGGTCGGCTTGAGGTGGCCCATCCGCCAGGCGGCGACGGCCAGGCAGACGAGGGCGATGGCCGCCAGGCGCACCACCGCGGCCCAGCCGTTGGGCGTGCCCTCGCGCAGCAGCCGCCAGCCCCCGGCGTCCTCGGCCAGGCCGGCGTAGACCTGCTGGGCCTCCCACATGGGGGAGATCTGGGCGATGCCGGCCAGGTAGCCGCCCAGCAGCCGCTCGCCCAGGAACACGACCGCCAGCGCCCACACGGCCGAGCGCCGCGCCGTCGCCCCCAGCATCACGAACAGCGCGATGTACGCGGCCGACCCCGCGGCCGCGGCCACGGCCATGGCCCCGGCGCCCTCGGGCACCCCGGCCACCAGCGTCGCCGCCACCAGGGCGGGCACCACGGTGACCAGCACCACCAGCCAGCCACCCAGCCAGCGGCCCACCACGATGCTCACGAAGCTCACAGGCGACAGCCAGGTGAACGCGAACGTGCCCGCCCGCAGGTCGGCCCCCATCACCGCGTCGCCCACCACCAGGCAGGTGAGCGGGAGGACCAGCCCGAACAGGCCCAGCTCGGCCACGATCTCGAAGGCCTTCTCGGTCGTGGTGTCCGGCACGAGGGCCAGGAACCCGAACATGATGGCCAAGGCGCACGGCAGCAGCACGCCCCACCACCGCTTGGCCGGCAGGCAGGCCCGCAGCGTGTACCCGACGACGGCCAGGAAGGGCGAGGGGAGCGGGGCCCCGGCCGTCCCCGGCGGCGCGCCGGCTCCGTCGCTCGGCGCCGGCGGCGGGGGAGCGGGAGCGGGCGGAGGCGGGGGAGTGGCCGTCACTTGAGCAGCTCCCGGAAGGTGGACTCCAGGGAGTCGTCCATGGGCCGCACCTCCAGCAGGCGGGCGCCCAGGTCCCGGGCCACCACCGGGAGGACGGCGGCCATCTCACCGGCCCGGTCGGAGGTGACCACCACGGTGGTGCCGTCGACCGCCACGCCGCGCACCGTGTCCGAGGCCACGAGGGCGGCGGCCAGGGCCCGGGCCGCGGGCGTGCGCACCAGGACCGAGCGGGGACGGTTGGCCAGCCCGTCGCGGATGGCCCGGTGGTCGCCGGCCGCCGCCAGGCGGCCGCGGATGATCACGATCTGGCGGCCGGCCAGGCGCTCCACCTCGTGCAGCACGTGGGAGCTCACGATCACCGTCCGGCCCTGCTCGCCCAGCGCCTGGAACAGGCTGATGAGCGCCAGCCGCTGCACCGGGTCGGCGCCGTTGAGCGGCTCGTCCAGCACCAGCACGGTGGGCATCGTGACCAGCGACGAGGCGATCTTGGCCCGCTGGCGCATGCCCTTGGAGAACCCGCGCAGCTTCCGGTCGGCCACCTCGAGGAGGCCGACCGTGGCCAGGCACCGGTCGGGCAGCGTCCGGTCCTCCACCCGGTGCAGCGCCGCGGTGTAGCGCACCAGCTGGCGCGCGCTGAGGCTGGGGGGCACCGCCTCGTCCTCGGGGACCAGCCCGATGGCCCGCTGCACGTCCCGGTGGCGGTGCGGGTCGCGGCCCATGACCTCGACCTGGCCCTCGTTGAGGGGGAGCAGGCCGGTGATGGCCCGCATCAGCGTGGTCTTGCCCGCGCCGTTGGGTCCCAGCAGGCCGGTGACCCCGGGGCCGAACGAGCACGACAGCTCGGTGAGCGCCACCTTGGGGCCGAACCACACCGACGCCTGGCGGACCACCACGGTGGCGTCGGGCACGAAGGCCGGGTCCAGCCGGGCCGGCGGCGCCGGGGGAGGGATGGGCACGGGCGCGGGCGCCGGGGCCGCGCCCGCGGTCACAGGTCGACCTCGCGGTAGCGGTACAGCAGCAGGGCGACGGCGGCGACGAGGAACACGCCGTACCAGACGACCGCCATCAGGCCCCCGCCCGCGACGCCCGAGAAGCCGGACACGTCCGGGTCCAGGTGGCCCAGGAAGACCAGGTCCCGCAGGTCCAGCGGGAGGAAGAACACGCTGATGAAGGCCAGGGGCGTGCCGTCGCCCTGGGCGGCGGCCACCACGATGCCACCGATGGCGGTGGTCACGAAGGCGACGCCCAGGATGGCCACGCCGCCGACGATGCGCCGGTCGGTGAGCGACGCCAGGGCCACGCCGATGGCGCCGTAGTAGATGGCCAGCAGGGCGACCGAGATCGGCACCTGCCACAGCACCTCGGCGTTGTCCGTGAAGTACGTGAGCGCGCCGTCCTTGCTCACCAGCATCTGGCCCAGGAACAGCACGACCTGGGGCAGGAACGAGAACCCGAAGACGATGAACGCGATGGCGCCCACCTTGGCCACCACGTAGTCCACCCCGGTCAGCGGCCGGGAGAACAGCAGAGGGAGCACCTTCTGGGCCCGGTCGGGGCACACCACGTCGGGCGCCGTGAGCGCCACGAACAGCACCAGCACGGTCGAGACGCCCACGTAGTCCCGGTAGGTGATGAAGCTGAAGTCCTGCAGCTCGACCGGGTTGTTGCGGATCGCCCAGGCGACGCCCACGTTGACGATGGCGGGGATGGTGGCGATACCCAGCAGCGTCCAGGGGAACACCTTCTGCCGCCAGGAGCGGCGCAGGCCCAGGGCCCGGCGCACCGACAGCCGCCACAGGGCCAGCGTCGTCTCCCGCCGGCCGCCCCGCGGGCCGTGGTAGGGCCGGTAGCCCCGGTCGTAGACGGCGCCGGCCGCGGCCTGCTGCAGGGCGGTCACCGGGACGCCTCCTGGAGGAACACGTCGTCGAGCGAGCGGTGGCGGGTCGACACCGCGTACAGCCGCAGGCCCAGGTCGGCCACGGCGTCACGCACGAGGTCGAAGGTGACGTCGCCGTGCACCCGGGTGTCGACGTCGATGTGGTGGGCATCCAGCGGCGTGGTGGTCACGCCGTGGGCCGTCAGCGCCTGGGCCAGCACGGCCACCGCGTCGTCCCGGCCGCCCACCTCGACCCGCATGTAGCCGGTGGTCTGCATGAGCTGGTCGATGGGCCCGGCCAGCACCAGGTGGCCCGCGGTCGACCATCACCACGTTCTGGCACACCCGCTGGACGTCGTCGAGCAGGTGGGTGGCGAGGATGGCGGAGATGCCGAACCCGGCCAGGCGGCCGACCAGCTCGAGCATCTCCTCCCGGCCCATCGGGTCGAGCCCGGCGGTGGGCTCGTCCAGCAGCACCAGCTCCGGGTCGGCCACCAGCGCCTGGGCGAGCTTGGTGCGCTGGCGCATGCCGGTGGAGAAGCCGCCCACGGGCCGGAAGCGGGCCTCGTCCAGGCCCACGAGGTCGAGCACGTCCGACGCCCGCTGGCGGGCGGCCCGGGCGGGCAGGCCGGCCAGCTCGCCGAAGGTCGACACGACGTCGGCTGCGGTCTGGTCGAGCGGCAGGCACTCGTGCTCGGGCATGTAGCCGAGGCGGCTGCGCACGGCCACGGGATCGGCGTCGACCCGGTGCCCGGCCACCTCGAGGACGCCGTGGGTGGGGCGCATGAGCCCGAGCATCAACCGGAACAGCGTGGTCTTGCCCGCGCCGTTGGCCCCGACCAGGCCCACCGAGCCCGGCGGCACGTCGACGGTCAGCCCGGCCAGGGCGGTGACCCCGTTGGGATAGGTCATGGTCAGGCCGGCAGCGCGGAGCATCGGGGGAGAGGACGCAGGCTGCATCTGAGGCAGTCTCGCGCGGCGGGTGGGCGGTAGTGTCTCACGCTTGGGAACCGTCGCCGTCGTCCAGCACGAGGACGGCTGCCCGCTCGGCCTCCTCGACGCCTGGCTCATCGGAGCGGGCGCCACCGTCCGCGTCCACCGGCCCTACGCGGGCGAGCCCCTCCCGGACCCGGCGGAGGCCGACGGGCTGATCGTGCTGGGCGGCTCCATGGCCGCGGTGGACGACGACGCCCAACATCCGTGGCTCCCGGCCACCCGGGACCTGCTGCGCACGGCCGTCGCCCGGGGCCTGCCGACGCTCGGCGTCTGCCTGGGCCACCAGCTGCTGGTGGCCGCGTGCGGCGGCCGCGTCGGTCGCAACCCCGCCGGCAAGCAGATGGGCGTCCTCCCACTGGGCCTGACGCCCGCCGCCAGTAGCGAACACCTGTTCGCCAGCGTCCGGCCCGGCAGCAGGGCAGTGCAGTGGAACAGCGACATCGCCCTGGAGCTGCCGCCCGCCACGCTGGTCCTGGCCGAGACACCCGACGGCATCCCACAGGCGATCCGGGTCGGCGAAGCCGCCTGGGGCATCCAGTTCCACCCGGAGGTCGACGCCGGCATGGTCGCCGCCTGGGCGGCCGAAGGCCGGCCCACGCCCGGCACCGACGAGGCCCTGGCGGCCATCCGGGACGCGGCAGGCGAGTTGGAGGCCACCTGGCAGCCCTTCACTGTCACTTGGCTCAACTTGACAGAACGAGGATTATAGGCGGTCGGACACACCGGTCCCCGACGCGACACGCTGGGCGCGTGACTTCGCCGGGAGCCTGGGACCCACGACGGTTACGACCATCCAGCGGCACGGCGCGCCCAACACCGTCCGCCACGCGGTGATCGGCATCGCCCACGCCTGCATCTCGGACCCTGACGCGCTGCTACGCGACCTGCTCCGCGGCGCGATCGACGACTGTGCGCAATGGACTGCACCCAGCCCCCGACCGACGCCGATGGGCACCTGGCCAGGGACAGGGCGGTCAGCGCCGAGGCTGGAGAAATCGTGCTCGGCGGCGACCTCCGTCCACGACCCGGGGTAGGGCTCAGTAGTACAACGCCGCTCGGGCCGCTCGATCCCCCTGCCCGATGGCGGCGCTCATGACAGGCCCGTCTCGCGGACCGTGATGCTCAGCCGCCCCGGCGGCAGCCCGATGTCGGGGCCCGTGGCGTCGAGGACCTTGGGTACGCCGTGGAACACCCGCCGGCTCGGCCCGCCGAACACGAGCAGGTCGCCGCTGGCCAGGTCGACGTCGGTGAACGGTCCGCTGCGGCGGTCGACGCCGGCGAACCGGAAGCGGCACGTGTCGCCCAGGCTGATCGTGACCACCGGCGCCGCCGACGGCTCCTCGCCGTCCTGGTGGATGCCGAGGTGGGCGCCCGGCGCGTAGAGGTTCAGGATGGCGGCGTCGGGTGCGTAGGTCCGCGCCGCCGGGCTGGTGGCGCCGTAGGTGTCGGCTACGGCCGCCCGGGCCAGGGCGACGATGTCGTCGGGCATCGGCTTCACCGGGGCGCCGTCGGTGTCGTCGGCCGTGCGGGAGTAGGCGTAGGGCCACCAGTGCCAGCCCAGGCACACCGACTGCACGGTCATGAGGTGCCCGGTCGGCACCCGGGGGTGGCGGAGGCCGGCGGGCGGCCGGGCCCACTCGCGGAACCGGGCGACCAGGGCCCGCTGGGCGTCGAGGTCTAGCCAGCCGGGGATGTGGACCGCGCCGGGCCGCGGCTCGGCCCGGGACGCAGCACCGGCGGCCCCGCCGCCGGCCGCGTCCAGGGGCAGGCCGAGTTGACCCGGCGACGCGGCGGCCGGGGGCACGACCGTTGGCACGCCACCCTGGCGGCTGACGGATCCGGACGTCGTGAGGCTTCCCATGACCCGTCCAACGCTACGGGCCCGGCCGCCGTGAGACGCGTGCTCGTCGAACGACGACCTCGGCCTGGTGAGCTCGTGGAGCGCGACCACCCGGGTCAAGGCGGCCGAGGCCCCTCCCCCGCTGTCCCACTTGGGTCTGACAACGGATGTGCAGCGACCCGGATGTCAGCAAGTGCGACGCGGGCTGTTCACTCTCAGTTTCGTGTCGCTGCACACAAAGTGAGCAAGAAAATTCGGGCAGTGCTTCGCGTTTACGAGTTGCCATCGACGCTGACGATCGCGGGATATCAGCTCGCCTCCTCGCAGCGAGCTCGGCGTGGTGGAGCACCCGGGAGCCGGCCGCTTGTCGGCTGCCGGTGCTCAGCCTGCTCGTGCGATGCAGCCTTTGTGGGGTGGTGGGCGGAGTGATCCGTGAACCGATCGGGACCCCTGCTGGCCCAGACCTGTCGAGCATGCCGACGGGGCGTGCATGAGGGAGGAAACATGAGGCTGCACAGGGTTGTGGTCACCGGAGCCGCCGCGCTGGCTCTCGCCGTTGGGGCGATGGCCGCGACGAACGCCGCAGGGGCGCAGGGCGCCACAGTCACTCGCGGTGAGTTCCATTCCTTCGCTGTCGGTGCTGGCCTCGACATCGGGGGCCATGCAGAGATGGTGCGTTCGGCCGATGGCCGCACCCGGGTGATGATTCACGTGTCGGGGCTCGAGCCGGGTGTCAGCTACGCGGCTCACGTACACGCTGCGCCCTGCGCGGTGGACGAGGCCGACGGCCATTACAAGCACGATCCTGCCGGAGCGGTCACCCCGCCCAACGAGATCTGGCCCGGGCCCATCACCGCCAACGCTGCCGGGTTGGCAAGCGGCCGGACGGTGGCTGGGTTCGAGGCGGGACCGACGGCGGTCTCGGTGGTCGTGCATCGACCGGGCCCGGTGCCCAACAAGATCGCCTGCGCCGACCTGGCGTGAGGGGGCGAGCAGGAGCATCATGGCCCTGAACCGAACGGGCGGTACGGTGGCACAGGCGGGTATGAACCCAAGCGGCGGGGAGCGCACCGATGCCGAGGTCCTGGCCGCCGTCGCCAGCCAGGACCGAGGGGCTCTGCGCATCCTCTATGAGCGTCACGAGCCGTGGATCACCGCCCGGGTCGCCCGCCGCTGCGCCGATCGGCACCTTGTCGAGGAGGTCGTACAGGACACCTTCGTAGGCGTTTGGCGGTCGGCCGACGGTTACGACGGGCGAGGCGAGGTGGCGGCGTGGATGTGGGGCATCGCCATTCACCAGCTTCTGCACAGGCTGCGTCCCCGCAAGCCGCTTCTGGAGCGTCTCCACATGGTTCGCTCCGATGCCCGGGCCTCGGCGGAGGAGCAGGTTCTCCTGGGTGTTCAGTACGGAGCGCTGGGCTCGGCCATGGGCGGGCTCTCGCCGGAGCTCAGCGCCGTCGTCCAGGCCACCGTCCTGGACGGCCTGACCACGAGGGAGGCGGCCGTGTTGCTGGGCATCCCGGCAGGCACGGTCAAGACACGGATGATGCGGGCGAAGGTTCAGATGAGGGAGGCGTTGGCATGACCGAGTGGCACGTTGCGACCCCACAGCTGGCGGCGTTCCGAGACGGATCGATCGGTCGCGTGCACGCCGCCTCGGTCGAGGCGCACCTGATCTCCTGCCCCACGTGCCGCCAGGTGCTCGCCGCTGGCTCCGATGCGAGCGCGTCTGAGCGCCAGCAACGGATGTGGGCCCATATCACCGACGAGGTCGACCGCCCAGGTCGGCAAGCCCGCTTCAACAGTGTCTGGGCCCGGTCGACAGTCGGTAGCCCGCCCCTCGTGGCCGCGGCCGTTGTCGCCCTGCTGCTAGCACTGGCAGCACCCGTGCTGGCCGACGCCCTGTCGCCCCGGGCCGGGGTAGCGGCGCTGCTCGCGTTCGCGCCGCTGGCCCCTCTGTTGGGTGTCGTGGCCGCCTTCCGTCCGTCGTCCGATCCGGCCGGCGAGATCACGCTGGCCACGCCCATCGCCACCATGCGCCTGGTCCTGCTCCGCACGCTGGTGGTGGCGATCGCGTCCATCCCGGTGGGGCTGCTGACGGCCCTCCTGCTTCCCGTACGGACGTCGCTGTTGCTCGGTTGGGTGCTGCCGGGGCTTGCCCTATGTGCGGTGACCCTGGCCGTGGGCACGCGAGTCGAGGTTGGCCGGTTGGCCGTCTCGTTGGCCCTCGGTTGGGGGGTCCTCGTGTCGATGCTGGCCCGCGACATAGGTCGAGGCAGCATCACGGCCGCCCTGTCCGACTGGGTGGTCAACCAACCCACGGCGCAGATCACATTCGCCCTCGTGGCGCTTGCGGCCGGGCTCGTGCTCGCCGCCCGGCGCGACGACCTCGTCGCCTGGAGTGAACCATGAACCCGACGCTCACGGTCTCGACGCAGGCACTCGCCAAGCACTTCGGCGGTACCCCAGCTGTGGACGGAGTCGACATGGCCGTCGCCGGCGGCGTAGTGGGCCTGCTCGGCCCCAACGGCGCCGGCAAGACAACGCTGCTCCGGATGCTGGCCACGGTCCTGGCGCCCGACAGCGGAGACACGCGACTGCTGGGGTTGGACCCGGCGCGGCCTGGTGACCGCCTCGGCATCCGCCGCCAGCTGGGCTACCTGCCCCAGGAGCCCGGCCTCTACCAGGGCTTCAGTGCGTTCGACCTCGTCGACTATGTCGCCGTGCTCAAGGAGATGAGCGATCGGGACGCCCGTCGCGACGAGGCCCGCCGCGTGCTCGACCTGGTCGGGCTCAGCGATGTCATGCACCGCCGCATCCGCACGCTGTCGGGCGGCACCCGTCATCGGGTGGCCCTGGCCGCCTCGCTGCTCGGTTCGCCACGACTCTTGCTGATGGACGAGCCGGCCGCCGGCCTCGATCCGGAACACCGACTCCAGTTGCGCTCGATCCTGTCCGAGGCGGGCACCCGGGGGACCGTGATCGTTGCCACCCACGACACGGCCGAGGCGGCTGCGCTGTGCCAGCTGGTGACGGTGATGCTGGACGGCCGGGTCTGCTTCACCGGGCCACCGGCCGGTCTGGCCGCCCTTGCCCGGGATCAGGTCTGGGTGGACGACACGCCTACCTCGGTCGCTCGTCCCGGTCGGGTCCAGTCGTGGGTCACCTCGGATGGGCGGATCCGCAACATCGGGGAGCCGCCGGCCGGCGCCGACCTGGTCGATCCCAGCATCGATGACGGATACCTGCTCCTCACCAGCCGTCACGGAACGTCGCGACCCGCCGGCCGGTCCCGGGCCACGGTGAGGCGTCGGCTCGGTCGGCGGCTGGCCTCGATCGGCGGGGGGCGATGACATGACCACCACCGTCCTGCCCGCGCTACCGGCCGGGCTCGGAGCGACCGTCGAGCGGAAGTCCATCCTGGCGCTGGCCGGCATCGAAGCCCGGCGGAACCTGCGCAGCCCCCTGCTGCTGGTGGTCCTGGCCTTCAGCGCCCTCAGCGTCATAAACATGAATACGGCCGACTGGAGCGGCGGCGCCTACTCGACCCTCCCGCTGCGCTTCGTGCCCCTCGCGGGCGCAACGTTCTTCCTGGGGCTCCGCTCGGCCGGCCGAGACCACCGCTCCGACGTCCCGCCGTTGGGAGAGGACTGCGCCCTCGACGAGACGGTGCGGACCACCGGCCGGCTGCTGGGCCTGGCAGTCTTTCCCGCCATCGCCGCGGCCGGCGTGCTCGTGGTCGAGGTGGCCAGTCGGATCGAGGGCGGCTACTGGATCGGCGACGCCCCGTGGCGAACAGACACCGCCCTGCACACACCGTTCGAGCTGGTCCAACCTATCGCCCTGGTCGCCTTCGCCGGCGCAGCCGGGGTGGCCGCCGGGCGCCGCTTTCGGCACCGAACGCCCATCGCCGTCCTCGGCGGGGTGATGACCTTCCTGTTGTGGGGCGCGTACTGGGCCTTCCAGTGGCCGCCCATGTTCACGGTGTCGCTGGTCCAGACCCAACCGATCTCGCGCTGGGCCGGACCGGCATCAGCCGGCGCGGCCTCGTTCCCGGACCACTGGCTCGTCAGCTATGACGACTACGAGAACATCTGGTCTCGCCAGTACGTGGACCAGCCACTCATAGGCGGTCACGTCCTCTACCTGCTGGGCCTGACGGTGCTGTGCGTCGGCGTCGCACTGCGCGGGCGGGGCAGGGGTTCGGCCACACAGCCGATGCTTCTGGCCCGGCGCCTCCGCTGGATCGGGTGGGCCTGCGTGGCGGGCGGCATCCTGATCCAGCTCTGGTCGACGGGTTTCGCCCTCACACCCGGCGGCACGGGCGAGGGGCAGATCCCGTAATGCCTCACGGGACCGGTGTCGCGTGGGTGCGCCCGACGCTGCGGCTGATCCCGTGGTGGGGCCTGGCGCTTCCGGCGGGCACGGCAGCACTGATCGGACTCCTCGTTCGGCTGGCCGGCGGCCGGGTGCCCGACCAGGTCGGCGTTGCCGCGTTGGCGGCCACGGCCGCGGCCGCACCGCAGGTCCTCGACGACCCTGCACACCACCTGCTGTCCTCAGTCCCGAAGACCCGGCGGCGCCGGGTCGGCCACCGGCTGGTCCTGTTCCTCCCCATCCTGCTCGTGGCCTGGGGCCTGGTCGCACCGCTCGTCCTCGACGCCGGCAACTCGACCGCGACCTCGGTCGGGCCACTGTTGGCCCTCGCCGCGATCGGCCTGGCGGGAGGGTGCCTGGCGGCTCGCGTCCGCCCGGAGCTGGCCGCGCCCGTCGGCACGGCCATCCCGCTGGGCATCATCGCGATCCGGTTGGCGCTCACGGACCAAGTAGCCAACGCCCACATATTGGACGTCTGGACCGAACACCCCTGGGCCACGGCCGCGGCCGCCGGGCTGACCTGCCTGGTCAGCCTGCGCGAAACCGGGCTACCCCCGGCTTTGGGCCAGCGCGCGGACCAGCGCCGTACGTGATGCCGCCTCCTTCTCTTAGGCGGTGCATCAACTCCGTCGATCAGGCGCTCTCGGGCCCGCGACACTGGTCATCGTGGGACTGATCGATCAGCTCGGCTACCGGATCCCCGAGGCCAACCGCCTCCAGAGGCTCGTCTGGAAGGTGTCCTCGTCGCGGCCGGGGGCGTGGCTCTTTGCCAAGACCCTCCACCACATCGACCGGCTCGTGCTACGGCTCAGCCGGGAGCGCGTGACCGTGCCGGGGGTGCTCGCCGGCCTTCCCGTGATCACGCTGGCATCGACCGGAGCGCGCAGCGGGCAGCAGCGCGAGGTGCCACTGGTCGGCGTGCCTTACGACGGCCAAATCGCGGTCATCGGCACTCGGTTCGGCCAGCCCCGCACACCCGGCTGGTACTTCAACCTGCGAGCCGAGCCCCGGGCGGAGGTCTCCTATCGGGGTCGGACCGTGCCCGTCGTGGCCCGTGAGGCCGAGGGCGACGAGCGCGAGGCCGTCTCGGCGCGCGGCTGCCAGATCTACGCCGGCTACCAGGCATACGCCCGCCGGCTCGATCACCGGCAGATCCATGTGATGGTCCTAGAACCACCGCCCGGAGACTGACGAATCCGGCCCCCTATTGGCCGGGCGGGACGTCGAGGAGCACCACGCCCTCACATCACCCAACTTCTCTCGGCCGGCGACGGCATCCTTCTCTGCGGGGAACGGCCGTTCGCTGACATGCGTGTCGTTTTCACTGTCACTTTCGTGTCGCTGCACAGCCGCGTCGCCCCGGGCCTCGAGCAGCACCCCGAGGTTGTGCATGGCTTGGGCGTCGCCCTGGAGGGCGGCGCGTCGCCACCACTGCTCGGCCTCGCTGCTCTCGTCGCCCTGATCGAAGAGGCAGGACCCCGACGTTCAACATGTTGGGACGGTGGCGCCGGCAGGGCCTGGCACGGCTGGCGCTACGACGGGACCCCGACTGGCGTCGACCTCGGCCACTTCGGCACCGCCGAGGAGGCAATGGCCGCGGTCGACGACGCGATCTGAGCCCATCGACCAACCGTTCGCCAGCAGGCGGGTGTCCCGATCGAGCCCGACCACGGTGGCCCCGGCCGGCAGCCGCCGCCGCCAAGACACAGGCCGCGCCCCCCGCCCCGCAGCCGACATCGATCAGGGTCCCGGGCGCCCCAGACGCCATCAGCCACTCGACCGCCGCCTCGACCCACCCCCTGTCGAACTCGGCGTTGACGCCGAGGGTCCGGACCCACCGCTCGGCCATCCGAGCTCCGATCTCCCCCGTATGGTGGTCGTGCGCCAGGGCGCGCCCTATACCGAGACTCCGTTGGTGACGCTCAGCAGGCTCGTGGCTTTCTTGTCCACGAATTGGGTGGCGGCTTCTTCGGTGAGGCCGAAGATGGCTGCATAGCCGGCCAGCTGGGTGGAACTGGTGATCTCGATCTCGGTGATGATGCCCGCTTGGATGACCAGCAGGACTAGGACGGCGACGAGGGCGCCGGCCGGGAGCTTGATCGCGACTTGTGCACCTTGGAGCGAGATCGGTCCGCTGTGGGGCGTGGCGCGGCGCACCGCCACCAGGGCGCCGATCGTGCCGCCGAAGGCTCCCCAGGCTTCGATTGTCAGCAACTGGTGCCAGTCGATACCTTCCGCATCGGCGGAGAGCGCCATGAAATGGGCATCGAAACGGCCGACGACGAGCGGCAGCACGATGGCCACGATTAGGAGAAGGGCGGCGGTCTTCCAGAGCAGATTGCGGTAGCGAACCTGGGCGAGCAGGGCCTGCCGATAGGCGTTGTTCCGCAGGACCAGCAAAGATCGCACGTAGCTTCGCAACACGGCTTCAGGCAGCATCACCGCGACCGGAGTCCCTCGGGACCTGGTTCGTCTCGTCCAGTCGGCTCGACCGCCGGTCCGTCCTCCTCGACTGAACCGTCAAAGTCCCGACGCCACACATCCGCCGACGGCAGTCCTTCGTGGTCGATGAGACGGTCTGCGAGGCGAAGTGCGTCGCGGCGGCGCGGGTCGCGCTCGTCGAGCAGGCGGGTCAGGTCGGCGTGGAGCTCCGGGAGGCGGGCGGCCAAGTCAGGTCGAGCACGCACGTCGATTATCGCCTCGTCGACGGCATGCACGGCGGCCAGAGCCTCGATGGCGTCACTCTGAGTCCACCACGCTCTGATCCACCCGAGCCGCGAGGGGCGCTTCGATGGTGCCAGGGCACGTTCGAGCAGACCAAAGGCACGATCGAGCAGAGCTCGGGGCACAGGTTCGTCCGCCACCATCGCTCCATCGAGCTCGGAGTTCAGCTCATAAACAGCATGCTGAACCTGAGCCCACCATGCCCCACGAGCGAGATCGCTCACCGGCAATTCGCGCGTTTCCGCCCGCTCTTCTGGACTCACACGGAAGAGTGTATGGGGTCTCCCCCACTTGGTGTCAGGCGAGCTCACTGTGCCGGGTGGTCGCCGCGCTTCGGCGTCATAACCCTCGCCGCGCCCCTGTCTACAGGAGCCGGCGCAGTGCCGGCGGGCGGAGATTAGATGAGCTCGCGGCCGCTCTCGACGTCGAGCCCACCGACCTGTTGACCGAGCTGTGACCGGACGGGTTCTCACGCGCGTGGCAGCGACGCCACGGCTGCCCCGCGCGTCCGGCGGCTGACCCGCCGGCACCCGCAACCCGCTGCACCCCCGGATACGCGTCAGGCCTGGGCTCGACACCTCCAACCACCTGCTCCCGGAGCGCGACGCCGCCTGGCCCCAGTTCCTGGCCGAGATCGACGCCTTCCTGGCTCCGCCGACAAGCTGACCACCAGCGCCGCCGACGTCACCACCTACGCCAGCACCCGTCCCTGGCCGGCGCGGCCGCGGGTCACGACAGACAGCTACGGTCCGGTGGGCAGGCCGCCGACCTCGAGTGTGGCCAGGACGGCGGCCGCCACCTCGAGGAAGGCCGCGGCCACTGCGCTCTTCTGCCGGTCCTCGTGCCAGACCGCCACGAGTCGCCGCGGCGGGACCGGCGGGTCCACGGGCACGAGCCGGGTGCCAGGGTGGTCGGGGTCGACCGTCAGCCACGGGAGGAGGGCATGCGCCAAGCCCGCTGCGACGCAGCCCTGCAGTGTGGGGTTGTCGTCGAAGCGGTAGGGGAACCGGGGTCGCTGCGGCAGCGCGGCGAACAGGTCGACGATCTGGACGTGGTCGGCGTCCGCCCGCCAGCCGATCAGCGGCACTCGGGCGATGTCGTCGAGGCTCACGTAGGGGCGGCCGGCCAGTTCCGAGGCGGCGGGCACCACGAACACATAGGGGTCGTCGAACAGGCGGTGGGTGAGGAACGGGCCCGGCGACAGCGGCAGGTTGACGAACGCCAGGTCCAGCTCACCCCGCTCGACGCCGACGAGGAGGTGGCGCGGCTCCAGGGCCGGCGTGATGTGGACGTCGACACCGGGCCACGACTCGAGGAACCGGCTGAGCAACTGGGGGAGGACCCGGGCGCCCACGCTCTGGAGCACGCCGACCCGCAGGCTGCCGACCTGGCCGCTCGACAGGGCGGCGACGTCCGACTCGGCGGCGGTGAGCCGGGCGATGACCGCGTCGGTGTGGGGCAGGAACGCCCGGCCGATCTCGGTCAGCCGCACCCGGCGGGGCCCGCCCGGGCGGCTGAACAGTCGAGCGCCCACCATGCGCTCCAGCGCCGCCACCTGCTGGCTGACCCCGGACTGCGTGTAGCCGAGATCCTGGGCCGCGGCGCTGAACGACCCTGTTGAGACCACCGCCCGGAAGGCCACCAGGTGGCGCAGCTCGATCCCGTGCCATGCATTAGTAGTAGTGATGAACATGGACGCTACTACGAGCTTTACTGATAACACGTGCTCTGTCAGTGTCCGTGTTGCCTCTCCCCTGGCACTGACCCCGGTCCCCGAACCGGGGTCAGCGTCATTCCGGGGCCTCACCCTGCTCCCGGAGCGCGACCCCGCCTGGCCTCAGTTCCTGGCCGAGATCGACGCCTTCCTGGACGCCCATCCCCGCGCCACCCGCTCACTGAGCCCAGGCGGGGAGGCTGCCCGGTCAGGCGTCCTGCGAGTAGGTGAAGATGAAATCCTGGACCTCGAGGGTGCCGGGCCCGGCCTGGCGCCGGACGACCAGCTGGTTGCCGGTCTCGAGCGCGATGCCGTTGTCGACGATCTCATTCAGCGTGCGGGCGACCCCGGTCTGGAAGGTCTCGTCCACCACGTTGTCGCCGTTCAGGTCCATCTGCAGGGTCACGGCGCCGCCGACCGGCAGCACCCGGTACGACAGGTACGGGCGGGTGGCGGTGTTCAGGCCCGGAGCGTCGAAGGTCTTCGTGAAGTCGTTGTCGATGCCGTTCGGGAGGATGCTCTTGCTGTCCTGGATGGAGACATGGTTCGTGGGCATTGGGGGGTTCCTCGCTTTGTGTCGTCGGAACCGATCGGTCGGCCCCGTCCCGGCGGTCGCCGGCGTCCGGAACCTGCGCCCGTGCCGCTAACGAACCGTGAATCAACGGAAGCACGCGCGCCGGTTCGTCGAGCAGGAATTGGGGCACCTGCTCCCGGGCGCCGTCGACGAGCGCGGGTTCCGCTGGGACCTCCTTACGTCCAGTCGGTCGCGGGGCACGGACCGGTTCCGGCTCCGGCCGGACGAGAGCGGCTACACCAACCTGTTCCTCGCCGGGGACTGAACCGACTGCGGGCTCAACGCCCGCTGCATCGAGGCCGCGGTCCTCTCTGGCCTCGAGGCCGCCAACGCCGTGCTCGGCCGATCGAGATCCCACCGCATCGCCGGCCACTACCTGCTCTAAGCGGTATCAGGCTTCGGGCCTCCGATCTCTGTGTTCACAGAGATCGAGGTCGGAGTAAGAGATGACGGAATTCAGGATCGCAACATTCAACGTCGAGAACCTGGACGAGACGCCAGAAGGCGAACTCCCGACGCTGGCCGAGCGGCTGGCGTTGATGAGGCCCCAGATCATCCGGCTACGCGCCGATGTCGTCTGCTTCCAGGAGGTCCACGGCCAGGAACGCGACGGTCAACCCCGCGCCCTGCTGGCTCTCGGCGAGCTCCTGGCCGGCACGCCACTGGCCGACGCCAACGTCATTTCGACCAAACCTCAGGACGACGCCGTCTTCGACAAGCGCAATCTCGTGGTCGTCACCCACCTGGACGTCCTCAACCACGAACAGCTACAGAACGACCTCGTTCAGAAGCCGTCGTACAAACTGCTGACAGCCGAACCGACGCGTAATGCGGCGATGGACATCGGCGTCGAGCGACCGATCCTGCACGTGGAGCTCGATCTTGCCGGAACCTCGCTGCACGTGATCAACGTGCATCTCAAGTCGAAGCTTCCTGCGGACATCCCCGGCCAGAAGAAGGACAACTTCACGTGGCTGAGCGCCGACGCATGGGCGGAGGGCTCGTTCATCTCGTCGATGAAGCGGATGTCCCAAGCGGTCGAGGTGCGCCGGCTCGTGGACCAGATCCTCGACGCTGACCCGGAGGCGAGCATCGTCGTCGCAGGAGACTTCAACGCCGAGCCCGAAGAGGTCCCGGTCCTGGCCATACGCGGCGATGTCGAGGACACGGGCAACCCGGACCTGGTCGGTCGGGTGCTGGTTCCGATCGAGCACACGATCCCGGCTCCGGCCCGCTACACGCTCTTCCACCAAGGGAAGGGTCTGATGCTGGACCACATGCTGATCACCCGGAACCTGCTCGCCTCCTACCGGGGCACGGAGATCCACAACGAGCTGCTCCACGACGAGTCTGCTGCGTTCGCGATCGAGGCCAAGTTCCCCGAATCCGACCACGCTCCGGTGGTGGCCACCTTCGACTTCGTTTGAGCGCTACCGGGATGTATCAGCCGGCCTGCTGACCGCACCTATCTGGTCGAGGACAGCAGCGCCATCGGAGGCTGCAATGTGCAAACACGGTTCGGCCGCGCCCCGCGCCCGGGAGCAGGCCTTCTCGAAGAGCTTCAAGATCTGCTCCGACGAGCACTACCTCGTGCAGAATCGCACGCCACAAGTGATGCAGATCGACGGCGGCGAATACGGCGAGATACGGCTGGCACCGCTCGCGCAGCGGGTCATGACGGGCGAGCGTCTGCTTCCGTTCGAGGAGAAGCTCCGCCCGTACCGCCAGCGGCACGAGGTCCGCGTGCGCAAGCAGACCTCGGTTTCCACGGCCAAAGGGTTCGGGCTGTGGGCAGCGGTGATCGCCGTTTGCATCGCGGTGCTGCTGGGCCTCGCCGGGACCGCAGCGCTCGCCTATGACGTGTTCGTGATGGGCACCCTGGCGACGTGGGAGGCCGCGTCCGCGGTGGCCGGTCTCCTGCTCGTCGTGGCGGTGGTGGTGTCCCGCTCGGTCCTGCGGGAGCGCAGGCGGGTCCAGGCCGAGCGCGTCGTGGATGAAGAGGAAGGGGACATCGAGTTCGGCGTCGGCGACACCTTCTATGACGGCAACGAGACGGCTCGGCGGACCAAGCAGGTCTTCACGCTCGCCATGGTCGTCCTCATCGGGGCCGTTCTGCCCGCCATCGCCATCTTCGTCGCGACCGACGCCAAGGACTTCCTCAACCTGCAGGGGGGCCTCACGGTCAGGGATGGTCTGGAGAGCCGGCTGGTCTCCCGGATCCTCGTCGTCGTGTACACGGCCGTGCTGGTGCTGTTCCCGGCGCTCATGTACTTCCAGTTCGACCAGCAGCGGGTGGGCGCCATCCGCGGCAAGTGGGTGCGGGCCATCTTCCGGATGGACCCGCAGATGAAGACCCTGGCGGACGTGGACGCCCGCTACGGCGACCAACTGGGAGAGGCGTCGAGCTACTCCACCGACTCGGTCCGCTTCCTCGGCGGGCGGCACTCCCCGATCATCATCGCCACCATCCTGATCAGCGTCGGCTGGACGGTGCTCGTCCTGCGAACGGACTCGTTCGACTTCGACGGCGCCACCGAGATATCGGCCCTGGTCACTTCCACCGACGACGCCGCGCAGCAGGCCCGAGCCACTGCCGAAGAGAACGACGGGGACGATCTGGCGGCGCGGGCGGAGGCGGCCGAGTCCGCGGTCGCCGAGGCGGCCCGCGCCAGCGCCGCGGTCCAGGCCATCGTGACGCAGAGCACCGGAGAGCCTGAGCCAGAAGCGTCGGCCGTGAACGGACCGGCGGTCAGCCCGACGGAGGAGTCGATCGATGCGGCGGCCACGGCGGCCGAGGCGGAGGCCGATAAGGCCCACGCGGCCGCGGACTCGGTGCAGCAGCCCTACTTCCAGCTGCTCGTGCCGACGCCGAGCATCGCGGCCATGGCGTTCCTCGGCGCCTACTTCTATGCCGTGTACCTGGTGCTCCGGAGCTACTTCAGCGGCGACCTCCGCCCCAAGCTCTACAACCAGATCACGGCCCGCCTGGTCACTGTCGTAATCATTGCCTACCTGTTGAACGTGGTCCTGGCGCCCGAGAGTCAGGGAAGCGCGGGCATGCTGACCCTCGCCTTCGCGGCCGGAGTGGTGCCCAGCACCGTGCTGCGGCGGATCAGCGACCTCAGGTCGTCCTTCTTCCTCAACAAGGCAGCCAACCGAACCGCACGCGTAGCTGCTGATCAGCACGGCGACCCGGACTCCAACGCTCCCAACGGGTTCTGGGGCGCCATGGCGGATGCCTTCGCCACCAAGCGGCCGCTGACCCAGGTGGAGGGCATCGACATCTACGAGAGCGCCCGCCTCGAGTCCGAAGGCATCGGCGACATCCCGGCGCTCGCCAAGTCCGACCTCGTCGCGCTGATGGTCAACACGCGCCTCTCGGTGGAGCGGCTCGTCGACTGGACCGACCAGGCCATGCTGATCCTGCTCCTCGATGATGATCGCGAGGACGAACCGAGCCCGAAGGTCAAGGAACTTCGCAAACTCGGGATCCGTACCGCGTCGTGCCTCAGTGACGTCGCCAAGCGACCGGATGCCGAGGGCCTGCGGCAGGCCGTCGAGCGGGTGCTGAAGGACGGCGAGACCAGCGGCTCGGACATTCTCGACGGGCTGGTGAAGCAGATCGATCAGGAACCCTCGATCAGGCGGGTCCGCAATTGGTACGAAGCTGAACGCAGCTGTGTCGAGCCCATCTACGACGACCGTGACGACCCGCCAGGCAAGGGCTCGACCGATACGGCCCAGCACTCCCTCGCGGCATGAAGCACACAGCCGTTGGCTACCACCAGAGGGTGACGACCTCGCGGTCGGCTGGCGGTGGGGTCGAGGCCAGGGCCTCGCGGAGCTCGTCGTGGCGGTCCGGGGGGAGGCAGAGGCGGCGGGTGATGCGGAGGAGGGCCTCGTCGCCGGTCTCGCCGATCATCTGGTAGCCGCGGCGCCAGCGTTCCTGGTGGACGTCCAGGCCCAGGTCGCTGAGGACCGCGACGGCGTCGCCGGCGACCGGGTGGTCCGGTCGACGGTCCGATGCTCAGCCGCGTCATGGTCGCCGCGGCGTTGAGCGCGTTGGCCGGTCAAACTTCCGCTCGGATCGACGACGCTCGCGGCCGCGGTAGGCAATCGGCCCTGTGCACGGAGACGTCCACGCTACGGCGCACGGGCGCGTTGTGGGTGGTCATCAGGATCTGCCCGTGCCGGCCGACGGAGGCTGCCCGGACACGGGCCTATCGTCACGCAGCGTGCTGGTAGCTGGCAGCGCGACGCATCTACCGGCCCGTCATCGACTGGCGGCGCCGCTCATCGCCCCGCCGGCGCCCGTCTGACCTGGCCGGGCGGCCTTCGGGGCTGGGCTCCCCACTCCCCCACAGCGACCACCAGACGGCCGTTCGAGGCAGAATCTCGGTCGCGGCAAGGTCTTCGAGCTTCTACTCCGATGAGGTCCGCAGCGCTACGAGCCGAGGGTCTCGCCGTCCACCCTGATCTCGGTGCGGTCCGGGTAGAACGACAGGTGTCCGGCGATGGCGGCCGCCGCCGGGATCGGCTCCTCGTAGGCCCACACGACGCCGTCGTGTCGCTCGCCGCCCACCTCGGCGCTCCAGTAGGACGCCTCGCCCTTGAACGGGCAGGTGGTGTGGAACGACGTCGCCTGGAGCAGGTCCATGCGGACGTCGCTCTTGGGGATGTAGTAGCGGGCGGGCAGCCCGGTCTCGTCGAGGCGGAGGGCGTTGTCGGTCGCCGCCACCAGCTCCCCGCCGAGGCGGACCTCCACATGGGCGTCGCTGGGCATGACCGTGACGGTGTGGCCGGGGCTCATGCCTGCTCCAACCGGGACTCGGACGCCACCATTCCCCGGCCGGGGTCCGTCAGGACCAGGGGCTGATCGGTCTCGGTTGGGGTTCGCCGTCGATCGTGAGGTCGATCTTTTCGTTGAAGAAGCACATCAGGCCCTTGATCCTGGGGCACTCCGGGATCGGGTCGGGGTACTGCCAGACGATGTCGCGGTGCTCCTTTTCGCCTACCAGGGCCGACCAGTAGCGGGCTGTGCCCTTGTACGGGCACATGGTGGCCGTCGTCGTGGGGACCAGTAGGTCTTGGCGGACGTCTTCGGGTGGTAGGTACCAGCGGGTCGGGAGCCCGGTCTCGAACAGGGCGTGCGGGCGGTGGGACGAGGCCACGACCACGCCGTCGATCGCTACCTCGACGTGGCGCTCGCTCGGGAGCACGTCGACTCGTTTGGACGGGTCGCGGGCGTGGACGTGGACTTCGAACGCCTCCTCGAACCACGACAGGCCCGTGTCCCAGGCGAAGGTCCAGTGGCCCTCCACGGGCGCCAGGTCGGGCGGCACGCCCCGGAACAGCGTGGCGGCGCCCGGGAGTGCCTGGTCGCCGGTCACCACGTCGTGGGCGACCAGGAAGCCCTCGCCCTCGGCCGCGGGCCGCAGCAGGTCGGTGCGGACGTCCTCCGCCGGCAGGCAGTACGTCGGGAGGCGCCCCGGTCCGTACCAGGCCAGCAGTTGGGCGCGGCGGCTGTCGGCGATCAGCGTGTCGCCCGCCTTGACCCGCACCCAGCGGGGCGAGGGCATGATCGTCGCGGGTGGGCCCTCGAAGCCCTTCCACGTCGCGAGGTCGCTCATGGCGTGGACCCGTAGCTCTGCCACGTCCCCCCGAACGTGGCACCGGCGCCGACGCCGGGCTGGGACCAGTCGCACACGCCCCGGGGGAAGATCGCCTCCAAGCGGGCCCACTGGTCGGGGCTGAACGCCGCCGCGTAGTCCGCCGGATCCGGTGGTGCGGCCTGGCACACCACGTCGCTGGTGACCGGGCCGCCCGCCGCGATGCGCGGGTCGGCGGCGATCGGGAACGGGCCGGCGTAGCAGGCGTCGATGTCCTCGATCTTGGGCGCGGTGGCCGACGTCCAGCAACCATCGGCTGCGGCTGCGGGGCGGTTGCGCACCGCCACCTCGGCCGGGGTCCCCCGGCGGTGGTCGGCCTCGATGGCGGTCAGCCACGCCTCCATGGCGTCGAGGGCGTCGGCCTGGCGGTTGACCCCCAGGGCCGCGATCCAGCGGGCGTGGATCCGGGGATCGACGCCGTCCCGCACCAGCCGCTCGTGCATGGCCACCGACCAGTACGACGTGTGGATGTCGGCGAACGTGTCGGTGTAGGTGCGCAGGTCGATGGTGGGCGTGTACGCCAGTCCTCCGGTGCCGGCCGCCGCCAGCCCGGTCTCCACCACCCGGCCGATGGCCCGGGCATTGGGCAGGCTGCGCTCCGCCTGGGGCTTGCCGTTGCGGTCGAAGCCGCCGATGCTCTGGTTGAGGTCGAGGAACGCGTCCACGCCCAGCGTCCCGTCCTGGAGCGCCGTCAGCCCGTACTGCACCCCGTCGTTGGCGTAGAGCGCCGGGGCGAAGCCGTCGTCCTCCACCCCGAGCTGGGTGCGGACGTGCTCGGTCAGGTTGCAGCGCACGCCGGTGGGGTTGGTCACCGGGTCGTAGATGGTGTCGTCGGGGACGATGTCCGGGCACGCGGCCTGGGCGTCGATGCGGTTGGCGAACGAGGCCGCCCACGACTGGCAGGTCCCGAACGTCCGGTGGCCCCCGATGGCCTGGCGCTGGGCGTCGCTCAGCAGGGACCCGGTCGGCGTGGCCAGGTAGCGCAGCAGCAGCGTGCAGTCGGCGGGCGCCGAGTTGGTGAAGGCATCCGCGAAGCTGGCCGAGGGCAGCAGGCCGTCGAGGATGCCCGGGTAGCCGTGGGTGATGGTGTGCTGCATGATCGCCCCGCCCGAGGCGCCCAGGCCGATCGTGTGGGTGATGGGCCCGTAGACCTCGGCCAGCCGCTCCTTGGTCATCATGGCGGTCTCGGCCGCGATCACCGGGCTGCAGTTGGTCTCGTTGACCAGCAGGCTGTTGGACGCCACCGCGTAGCCCCGGCTCAGCGCCAGGTTGTTGAGCACGCCCGCGGTCGCGTCGCCCATGTGGTAGCCGATGTTGCAGCCGCCGCCGAAGGTCATGACCAGCTTGGTGTTCCAGCCCTGCTCGGCCCGCCCGGGGCCGGGATCGGCGCCGTCGTACAGCGCGGCGATCTCGTACAGGCCGCGGTTGATGACCCCGCGCTCCAGCCGGACGATGTAAGGCTGCGCCACCCCGCCCACCGTGACGGTGGCGAGGTCGGCGGGCCGGGCCGCGGGGTCCGCCAGCGGGGCGAACTGCCCCGCCGTGGTCCGGTAGCGGTAGACGACCTGGGTGGGCGCGGTGCAGTCGCCGTCGAGGGCGTCGCCCAATCCGGCCGCCACGGTCTCGCAGTAGAACGGCTGCTGGTGGGGCCCCGAGAACACAGGGCCCGCCAGCCGGTGGTTGGTGACGACCTCGCTGTCGCTGACGGGCAGGACCGGTGCCGTGGGCCCGTGGGTGCTGGCCACCAGCAGGTTCTCCCCTTCCGCCAGGCCGCGCACCACGCCCACGAACCGCCGGGGCTCGATCTCGGTCAGCACCGGCGTCACGTCGGTCCCGTCGAGGGACAGCGCCAGGTGCCGGACGCCCGCCCCGGGGCACCAGCACCTCGACCAGCGCGTCGCCGCCGGTGACCTTGTTCGCGTCGCTGGAGAGCACCGTCAGCTCAGGCGTCCGGCGCTCCGCCTGCGCCTGCAGGCCGGGCGAGGCCGCTCCCCCGCCGGCGGCGGGCATCCAGGCCGCGGCCAGCGCGGCGACGAGCGCGGCGCGGCGCAGGTGGGTCAGGACCATGCTCTCGTTCCCCTCTCCCCCGCGGCCCACCCATACCCTCCGCGGTGTCTCCGCCACGGTCGCATCACGACCGCCTCGGCGTCAAACGTCTTCCGTCGGAGACCTGACCCGAGGGTCAAGTCGTCGGGTAGCGTCTGCGGTGTGATCGTCGACACACCGTCCGGCCCCGTCCAGGGCCTGGAGAAGCGGGGCGTGCTGCAGTTCCGGGGCATCCCCTTCGCCCGGGCCGAGCGCTTCCGGGCCCCCCAGCGGGTCGAGCCGTGGGCCGAGGTCCGCGACGCCACCCGGTTCGGCCTGACCGCACCCCAGGTCGCCGGGCTGACCGAGTCGCTCATCGGGGCCCAGGACCGGCCCTCGGGCGAGGACTGCCTGGTCCTCAACGTGTTCACGCCCGCGGCCGACGAGGGCGCCCGGCCCGTCATGGTGTGGATCCACGGCGGCGGGTTCACCTCCGGCGCGGGCAGCGTGCCCTGGTACGACGGCACCAACCTCGTGCTGCGGGGCGACGTCGTGGTCGTCACCATCAACTACCGGCTGGGGGCGCTGGGCTTCCTCCACCTGGGCCACCTCGACCCCGGCTTCGCGGGCTCGGGGGCCAACGGCATCCGCGACCAGGTCATGGCGCTCGAGTGGGTGCGGGACAACATCGACGCCTTCGGCGGCGACCCCGGCAACGTCACCATCTTCGGCGAGTCGGCCGGGGGCATGAGCGTGGGCACCCTGCTGGGGACGCCCGCGGCCGCCGGCCTGTTCCACGGGGCCATCGCCCAGAGCGGCGCCGCCGCCCACACCCACAGGCCGGACACGGCCGAGTGGGTGACCGGTCGCATCCTGTCCGCCCTCGACCTCTCCCCCACCTCGGTGGAGGGCCTGCTGGCCGCCCCGGTCGACGCGCTGCTGGCGGCGCAGGGGACGGTCGAGGCCGGGCGCGGCCTGGCCGCCTCCGACGGCGAGGGCCCGCCGGTGGGCGCGCTCACGTTCCAGCCCGTGGTGGACGGCACGGTCCTGCCGGGACCGGTGCTCGACGCGGTGAGCGCCGGCAGCGCCTCGGGCGTGCCGCTCGTGATCGGGTCGACCGCCGAGGAGTGGAACCTCTTCCACATCCGGGCCCGCTCGGCGGGCAGCATGAGCGAGGAGCAGCTGCGCCACCGGGTGGCCACCCTGGCCGGCGACCGGGCGGACGACGTGATCGACGCCTACCGGTCCGGCGGCGCCGACACCGGCCCGGACGCCGTCATGTGCTCGATCATGACCGACCACGTGTTCCGCATCCCCGCCATCCGCCTGGCCTCGGCCCAGGTGCCCCATGCGCCCCGGGTGTCGATGTACCGCTTCGACTACGCCTCGCCCGCGCTGGGCGCCTGCCACGCCATCGATGTGCCGTTCGTGTTCGACAACCTGGACCGGCGCGGCGTCGACATGCTGCTGGGCGGGCTCGACGAGGGCAGCCGGGCGCTGGCCGGCCGCACCGCCCAGGCGTGGGTGACGGCCGCCCGCACCGGCCTCCCCGCGCACGACGATCTCGACTGGCCCGCCTACGACCTCGACCGCCGCCTGACCTGCGTGCTCGACCGCGAGGTCGCGGTCGAGGCCGATCCCGGCGCCGGGCGGCGAACGCTGTGGGACGAGCTGTCCCCGGCCCAGGCCGTGGCGCCGGTCGTAGACTGAGAGCGCCGCACGCGACCGGGAGAAACGTGACCATGTCCGACCGCCGCCCCCACAGGTACCCGAAGTTCTCGTCCCCCGACGAGGCCCGCACCCACATGAAGCAACGCATGGCCGCGGCCTTCCGGCTGTTCGACAAGTTCGGGTTCAACGAGGGCGTCGCCGGCCACCTCACCGGGCGCGACCCCGAGCACCCCGAGCTGTTCTGGGTCAACCCCTTCGGGATGTCCTTCGGGCTCATCCGGGTGTCCGACCTCATCCTGGTGGACCACGACGGCAAGGTGGTCGAGGGCGACTGGCCGGTGAACACCGCCGCCTTCGCCATCCACAGCCAGATCCACGCGGCCCGGCCCGACGTGAACTCCGCGGCGCACACCCACTCCCCCTACGGGCGGGCGTTCTCCACGCTGGGCAAGACGCTGGCCCCGCTCACCCAGGACTCCTGCGCCTTCTACGAGGACCACGCCCTGTTCGACGACTTCACCGGTGTGGTGCTCGACGTCGAGGAGGGCAAGCGCATCGCCCACGCCCTCGCCGACAACAAAGGCCGCCATCCTCCGCAACCACGGCCTGCTGACGGTGGGCACCACGGTGGACGAGGCGGCCTGGTGGTACATCACCATGGAGCGCACCTGCCACGTGCAGCTCATGGCCGAGGCCGCCGGCGATCCGATCTCCATCGACGACGAGTGCGCCCGCCAGACGCACGACCAGGTGGGCGGCAAGCTGGCCGGCTGGCTCAGCTTCCAGCCGCTCTACGACAAGATCGTCCACGAGCAGCCGGACCTGCTGGACTGACCGGTCCGGTCGGAGGGTGCCCGTGCCCGACGTGACCCCGATCGGCCTCAAGCTCCACGAGCGCCGCGAGCAGACGCTGCGCCGGCTGCTCGACGCCCAGAACGCCAACGACATGGCCGCGTCGCTCGCGTGCTTCGACTACCCCCGCTACGAGCTCATCGGCAACCAGCGGGTGTACGACGGGATCGACGAGGTTCGGCGCTACTGGGAGATCACCCGCAAGTACTTCCCCGACCTGCGCTTCGAGGTCATCGAGGTGCACCACGGGGACGACGCGGTGGTGTGCGAGGTCTGGATGTCGGGCACGCACCTGGGCTCGGGCCCCGACTTCGAGGCCACCGGCCGCCACTTCCGCTGCCGCAGCGCCATCATCTTCGCCTTCGACGGCGAGCGGTTGGTGGGCGCCCGGGTCTACTACGACACCGGCACCATCGCCCGTCAGCTGGCCTGACCGGCCCGGCGGGCGGTGGCGGCTGCGGCCAGCTGCGCCCGGGTGGTCACGCCCAGCTTGCGGAACACGTGGTGGAGGTGGGTCTTGACCGTCGACACCTCGATCACCAGCCGCTCGGCGATGCGGGGGTTGCTGAGGCCCTCCGCCACCAGGTCGACCACGGCGGACTCGGTCGGGGTGAGGCCGTCCCAGCCGTAGGAGGGGCGCCTCCGCTCCCCCCTCCCCCGCAGGGCGTAGGCGGCTGCTCCCTCCCACCCGAGCGCCGCCCCCTCGGCCTCGATGCTCGCCAGGCGGTCGCCGAGCGCGGCGGCGGCCCGCTCGTGGGCCGAGGCCAGCGCCGCCTCGACCGCCTGGGCCTGCAGCGCGAAGCCCGTCTTCTCCCGCACCCGGGCGGCGGCCGCGGCCAGCCTTGCCGACCGCTCCGGGTCGGCCGTCGCGCAGGCCACGATCTCCAGGACGCCGACGACGCGGGGCACCTGCCCCTCGCGCCGCGCCCCGTCGAGGACGGGCAGCGCCTCGCGTTCGGCCCTGCCCGGATCGCCCCGGCCCAGCGCGATCGAGCGCGCGGGTGGTGCCGACCTCCAACGTCCAGCTCAGGTCGTGGGCGCCGGGTCTGAACGGCAGCTCGGCCAGGATCTCCTCCGCGACGTCGTAGGCGCCCACCAGCGCCGCCATGCGGGCGGCGGGACCGGTCGTGATGGCCTCCGGCCCGCGGCCGAACCCGGCGCGGTGGGCGGCGCGGGCGCCGCGCACCAGACCCTCCCGGTCGCCGTGGAGCAGGGCCTGGCCGGCCATCAGGCCGGCGACGGCGGGGTCCCACAGGCCGCGCTCGTGCGGCGGGGGCAGCAGGGCCACCGCCCGGTCGGCGAGCGCGGCGTCGCCGAGGAAGGTGGCCTGGCTCCCGAGCATGAGCAGCAGGCCGGTGCGCGGCGCGGGCGGGCTGTCCGCCAGGGAAGCCTCGATCGTGGCCACGGCCTCGGCATGGCGGCCCGACATGCCGGCCTCCATGGCCCGGGCCTGGGCCACCAGGTAGCCGTGCAGGTAGCCGGTGAGGTCGTGGCGCTCCAGCGCCGCCAGGTAGGCCCGCCCCCGGTTGGTGCGGTTGATGGCGCAGGCCAGCACGGCGCCGATCCCGAGGGCGTGGATGAGCCCGCCCACGTCACCGGCCTTCTCGGCCTGCGCGGCCGCTTCGTCGATCAGGTCCAGGCCGCCGGCCGCGTCCGGACCACCCGCGTGCATCGTTCCCAGCTGCACGGTCAGGCGCGACGCGGCCCAGGCATCCCCGGAGCGCTCCGCGGCATCCCGGGCCTCCGGCAGCAGGGTGTCGGTGCCCGCCAGCGAAGCTCCCGCCACGCCCAGCGCGCTGGCGATGTGGGTGATGGCCCGCACCCACGGGCCGCTGCCGGGCTCCAGGTGTTCCAGCACCCGGTCCACCCACAGCAGGCCGTCGGCGGCCCGCGAGCGCCACACCCACACCAGGCTGAGGCCGGCCAGCAGCTCCACCGCCGGCTCACCGCCCAGCGACCAGTCCAGGGCGGCGACCAGGTTGGCGTAGTCGGCCTCGAAGCCCGCCGCCATCGCCACCGTGGGTGTGCGGTGGCCGAGGTCCTCCCGGCGCACCAGGTCGAGGCACCAGGCCAGGTGGCGGTCACGGGCGGAGGCCAGCTCCGCGGCCCCGGCGCGCTCGACCGCGTAGTGGCGGATGGTCTCCAGCAGGCGGTAGCGGCCCCCGGCCTCGTCCAGGTTGACCAGGCTCTTGTCCACCAGCCGCGACAGCAGGTCGAAAACGTCCACGGCGTCGATGCCGTCGCCGGCGGCCACCCACTCCGCCGCGTCCAGGGTGAAGCCGCCGACGAACGCCGCCAACCGTCCCGAGCACGGCCTGCTCGCGGGCGTCGAGGAGGTCGTAGCTCCAGTCGACCGAGGCCAGCAGCGTGCGCTGGCGGGCCAGGCCGGTGCGGGCGCCGCCGGTGAGCAGGCGGAAGCGGTGGTCGAGACCCTCGGCCAGGCGCTCGACTGCCAGCGTGCGCACCCGGGCGGCGGCCAGCTCGATGGCGAGCGGGATGCCGTCGAGACGGCGGCAGATCTGGCGGACCGCCGGACCACTGCGCGCGTCCAGGGCGAAGTTGGGCCGGGCCCGCCGGGCCCGCTCCACGAACAGCTGGACCGACTCGAAGTCCTCCAGGCGCTCGATCGGCGCCGGCGACGCGCGGCGGCACCGCGAGCGACGGTGCCCGCCATGTGGTCTCACCCCGGGCGCCGAGGGGCTCGCGACTGGTGGCCAGCAGCGTGACCCCGGAGCAGCGGGCCAGGATCTGGTCCACCAGGCCGGCCACCGCGCCCAGCAGGTGCTCGCAGTTGTCCAGCACCACCAGGGCGCGGGCCGGCGCCAGGCGCGCCAGCACCAGGTCCTCCACCGGCTCGCCGGGCGCCTCGGTCACGCCGACCACCGCCGCCACCGTCGAGGCGAGCCGCTCGCCGTCGTCCAGGGTGGCCAGATCGACCCAGAACACGCCGCCGGGAAAGTCCGCCAGCCGACCCCCGGCGGCGTGCTGGGCCAGCCGTGACTTGCCGACGCCACCGGCGCCGGTGATGGTGACCAGCCGGCGGTCCCCGAGGAGCCAGGCCAGCTCGGTCAGCTCGGCCCGCCGGCCGATCAGTGGCGTCGGCGCCGCGGGCAGGTTGTGGCCCACCCCGGGCGCGGTCCGCAGCCCGCCGAAGCTCGACAGGTCGGGGTGCGTCAGCTCCCACACCCGCTCGGGCCGCACCAGGTCGCGAGCGGATGGACGCCGAGGTCGACCAGCGCGGCGCCCTCCGGGAGGGCGTCGCCCGCCAGGCGGGCGGCCACGTCCGACAGGAGCACCTGGCCGCCATGGGCGCAGGCCCGCAGGCGGGCGCACCGGATGATCACCGGGCCGTCGTAGCGGCCCTCCCGCGCCTCGATCTCCCCCGCGTGCACGGCCATCCGCACCCGCAGCGCGGGTGCCGCCGCCGCCAGCCGCCGCTGGGCCTCCAGGGCCGCCGCCACCGCCTGCGAGGCCCGGGGGAACACCGCCACCACGCTGTCCCCCTCCCCCTGCTCGACCGGCCGCTCCCCTCCCCCGCGCGACGACGTCGGCCAGGACCTCGCCGTGGGCCGCCATCTCCGCGGCCATCGTGCGCCGGCGACCGCTCCCACCGGCGCGAGGAGCCCTCGACGTCGGTCAGCAGCAGCGTCACGGTCCCGTCCACCGGCGCCATGGTGCACCGTTGCCGGGGCGGCGCATCCACCGATCGGTGGATGCCGGGCGCTAATCGAACACGGGGCGCAGCGGCATCCCCGAGGTGCCGTCGTCGCTGCTGGGCAGCCCCAGGATCTGGTGGATGTTGGAGCGACCGGCCTCGAAGTTGATCGCCGAGCCGGCCATGTACAGGCGCCATACCCGGGCCCGGGCCTCGCCCGCCTCCTCGACCGCCCCGTCCCACGCCGCCTCCAGGTTGGCGACCCAGCGCCTGAGCGTGAGGGCGTAGTGCTCGCGCAGGGACTCGACGTGGCGCACCTCGAAGCCCGCGTGCTGCATGACCGAGACCACCCGGCCCACCTCGTGCAGCTCGCCGTCGGGGAACACGTAGCGGTTGACGAAGCTGCGCCGGGGCAGGCGGGCCCGCTGTCCCGCCGGCCGGCTGATGCCGTGGTTGACCACCCGCCCGCCCGGCCGCACCAGCGTGCGCAGCCGGGTGAAGTACTCGGCCAGGCGGTCCTCGCCCACGTGCTCGAACATGCCGATCGAGCTGATGGCGTCGTAGGGACCGTCGTCCACCTCGCGGTAGTCCTGGAGGCGGATCTGGACCTGGTCGGACAGGCCGGCCTCGCCCACCCGCTTCTCGGCCAGCTCGGCCTGGCGGGTCGAGATGGTCACACCCACCGCCTGCACGCCGTGCTCCCGGGCCGCGTGCAGCACCATGCCTCCCCAGCCGCAGCCCACGTCCAGCAGCCGCATGCCCGGCTCCAGGGCCAGCTTGCGGCAGATCAGCTCGTACTTGTTGGCCTGGGCCTGCTCGAGCGTGTCGGCGGGATCGTGGAACACCGCGCAGGAGTAGGTGAGGCTGGGCCCCAGCACCATGCGGTAGAAGGCGTTCGAGACGTCGTAGTGGTGGCTGATGGCGGCGGCGTCACGCTGAGGGCTGTGGCGCCGGCCGTGGAGGTGGGCCTCCTCCGGCGGCGGGTCCAACCGGCGGACCTTGTGCCAGCCGCCGAGCTCCTTGACCACGCGCAGCAGTGCCCTGGGGGCCAGGCGCACGTCGGGCATGCGGTCCCTGAGTGACAGCAGCGCCCAGATCGGGCCCTTGATGTCGAGGTCGCCTGCCACGTACGCCCGGGCCAGGCCCAGCTCACCGGGAGCGGTGATGACCCGGGACAGCGCGTCCGGTCTGCGCACCACCAGCGTGGCCGGAGCATCCTCCGGCCCGGCGCGACTCCCGTCGTACGCCTCGACCGCCAGGGGCAGATCGCCCCCCAGCACTTCGTCGACCAAGGGTGCCAAAGCCATAGCCAACCCCCAAGTCACTCGGTGTTGTTACCCCAACGTCACTCGGGTGTTGCTTAAAGGCTACGGCGAATGTCAAGGATCGCGCGGGGGATAGAAGGGGGTAGGGACCACAGTCGCCGGGGCGGCGGTGCCGCGGATGTCGACCGCCAGCCGGGCGCCCTCCTCGGTGCCGGGGGGCAGGAAGGCCAGCGCGATGCCCTGGCCCAGGCTGGGCGCGAAGTTTCCGCTGGTCACCACGCCGACCCGCTCGTCGCCGTCGAGCACCTCGCAGTCGGCCCGGGGCGGGCGCCGGCCCTCGACCACCAGGCCCCGGAGCCGGCGGGACACGCCCCGCTCGCGCTCGGCGGCCAGCGCGTCCAGGCCCTGGAAGCCGCCCTTGCCCCAGGCCACCACCCAGCCGAGCCCGGCCTGGAGCGGGGTGATGCCGGGGCCCAGCTCGTGGCCGTGCAGCGGCAGGCCCGCCTCCAGGCGCAGCGTGTCCCGGGCGCCCAGGCCCGCGGGCGTGATCCCCGCGCCCACCACGGCATCCCACACGTCGGCGGCGGCCCCGCCCGGCACCGCCAGCTCCACACCGTCCTCGCCGGTGTAGCCGGTGCCCGCCACCACGCACGGGTGCCCGCACACCTCGACCTCGGCCACCCGGCGCCGGGCCACCGCCGCGGCCTCGGGAGCCACGCCGGCCAGGCGTGCCCGGGCCTCGGGGCCCTGCACCGCGATCACGGCCCGGGTGGCGGTCACGTCCTCGCCGCCCACCGCGGCCCGCACGCGCTCGGTGTTGGAGGCGTTGGGCATGACGTCGAAGCGGTCCTCCCCCACCCACCAGACGATGATGTCGTCGAGCACCGAGGCGTCGTCGGGGTCGAGCAGGTGGGTGTACTGGGTGCGGCCCGGACCGATCTTGCCCAGGTCGTTGGTGAGCGTGGCCTGGAGGCGCTCGAACGCCCCCGCACCGGTCACCCGCACGGTGCCCAGGTGGCTGACGTCGAAGGCGGCCGCGGCCTGGCGGCACGCGTGGTGCTCGGCGAGGGTGCCCGAGGGGTACTGGATCGGCATCTCCCAGCCCCCGAAGGGGACCAGCTTGGCGCCGAGGTTCCGGTGACGATCGTCTAGGGGCGAGTGCTGCAGCGTCACCCGCGGGAGGCTACTGGCCGTGACCTGGTGGCCCCCTCGCCCCCGCGCTCGGCCGAGGGGGCCGGCTCAGAAGGGAAGAGCTCGACGATGGCCGCGTCCACCTCGGAGACCACGCCGTCCAGCGCCAGCAGGTTGAGCACGCCCTGGCCGTGGAAGCGGTTGACCACGTCGATCAGCTCGTCGTTCTCGCGCACGAGCACCGCGCTGTTGCCCGCGATGACCAGCTTGGCGCTGGACACGTCCTCGCCCAGCTGGTCGCGCATCAGGCTGAAGGCGGTACGGATCGACTCCAGCTTGATGCCGTTGTCGAGCAGCGTCTTGACCAGCTTGAGCTCCAGCAGGTCCCGGTAGGTGTAGCGGCGCCGCGAGCCGCTGCCGTGGGCGTCGGCCAGCGACGGCCGGATGAGGTCGGTGCGCGCCCAGTAGTCGAGCTGGCGGTAGCTGATGCCGACGATGTCGGCGGCCCGCTTCCCGCTGTAGCCCTCGACGGGAGAGTGGGGGGTGTCGCTCACGAGGGTCTCCTGCCTCTTGGAGGTGACACGGGCGGAATTACGCCGATGTCACGAGCAGGCAGGCTACGGCGCGGTAACCACAGGGTCAACGGCAGGGGGTGCTCAGAGCGCTCAGAGCGCGAAGTCCTCGGGGTTCACGTGGTCGATGAACTCCCGGAACTCCTCCACCATCTGCTCGGCCTGCTCCTCGTCGGGCTGCTCGACGCGGCCGGCCTCGTCCAGCACGTCCTCCTCGGCGTATATCGGCGAGCCGATGCGGATGGCCAGCGCGATGGCGTCCGACGGGCGGCTGGACACCGTGCGGACCTCACCCCCGGTGTTGACGACGATCTCGGCGAAGAACGTGCCGTCACGCAGCGCGGTGACCGTGATCCGCTCGACCTGGGCGCCCACCTCGTCGAGCAGGTTCTTCATCAGGTCGTGCGTCATCGGACGGGGCGTTTCGATGTTCTGCATCGACAGCGCGATCGCCTGCGCTTCGGGCGTGCCGATGAAGATCGGCAGCACCCGGCGCTGCCCGCTCGTCTCCCGCAGGATGACGACCGGCGTGCGAGTGGGACGGTCCGCCGCTTCCACGCTGACGAGTTCCATCTCGACGGCCATCGTCGCCAACACTACTCCCCCGGTGCTGCAATTTGACGCCCACCTCGAGGCTGCGGAACAGGCGTCGCCCGGGCCCGAGCGGCCCGCTGCGGAGCAGAAAGAGCGGGAGATACCTGCCCCGTAGGGCCCGAGCGGCCCGCTGCGAAGCTGAAAGAGCGGGAGATACCTGCCGTTAGGCCAGTCGGGCGGCATGGGAGGGGCGCCCGCGGGCGGTCGGCAGACCCGATCGTCTACGGCGGTGGCAGGTAGTCGCGCAGCTCGCGCTGCAGCAGAACGCGACGCATGTCGTCGCCCAGCCGGATGAGCTCGACGACCGTCTGGGTGGCTCTTCGCCGGGCGTCCGGGTTCCGCTGCTTGAGCAGGGGCAGCACGATCGGCTCGTACAGGCTGGACTCGCGCTCGGTGACCAGCTTGAAGGTGCGCATGTGGCGGGCTTCGATGCCGTGCTGCAGGAAGCCGGCCGCGGTGCGGGCGATCACCAGGGCGTCGCCGTCGTAGTAGGTCGCGTCCCCCACCGAGTAGCCCTCGAGCAGCCCGAAGCGCTCGAGGTCGCGCACGTCGCGGGCCGTCAGCCCGCTGGCCTCCGCCAGCTCGTCCGACGTGAGGCTGACCGACCCCGGCTCGGGCGCCGGTGCGCGCCGCCGGGCGCCGGCCCGGCTGGGGGCGGGTCGCGGGACGGTCTCGGGCACCTCGCCCGCCGGCATGACCGTTTGGGGCGGGGGCCGCGGTGCCGGCTCGGGCTCGGCCGGGGCGGTCTCCGTCACCGCCGCAGGCGTCGCAGCCGGGGCCGGCGGCGGGGCTGCCGGGCGATCGTCCAGCGCCAGCGCCAGCCCCAGGGTCTGTGGCTCGCCGGCCGCCGCGCCGGTTGGCGGACCGCCGTTGCGCTCCGGCACCCCGGGCGGCCCGTCGTCGTCGAGGCGGTCCTTGATGACCTTGAGCGGAAGGTAGTGGTCCTTCTGCTGGCGCAGGATCCAGCGCAGCCTGTCGATGTCACCCTCGTAGAACTTCCGGTAGCCCGACGGGGTGCGCTCGGGATCGAGCAGCCCCTGGCTCTCCAGGAACCGGATCTTGGAGATCGTGACATCGGGGAACTCGTCCTGGAGCAGCGAGAGGACCTCCCCGATCGACAGATGTGATCGATCAGTGGATGGGCGGGTCACAAGGCATCTCCCCTCCCTGTCAGAAACACCAGCTTGAACGTGCCGATCTGCAGCTCGTCGCCGTCGGCCAGCGGGGCCGAGTCGACGCGCTCGCGGTTGAGGTACGTCCCGTTGAGCGAGCCCGCGTCGCGGACGCGGTAACCATTATCGTCCCGGATGATCTCCGCATGGCGCCGCGACACGGTCACGTCGTCGAGGAAGATGTCGCTCTCCGGGTGGCGGCCTGCTTGGATGACGTCCTTCTCCAGCGCGAAGCGGGAGCCGACGTTGGGGCCCCGCTTGACCACCAGGATGCCGATCCCGGCCGGCACCTCGTCGAAGTCCACCGCCACGTCGTCGTACTCCCCCGACTCGGGGAAGAAGGTGACGGTGGTGGGGTCCTCGCGCAGCGTGGCGAGAGGCGCGCCACACGAGGAGCAGAAGTTCGACCCCGGCACATTGCGGTGGCCGCACTGGTTGCAGAAGACGTCGTCGGCCACGACCTCACCCCTCGATCAGCGCACGGTAGCCCTCGGCGTTGAGCAGCTCGCCGAGCTGCGCTTCGTCGTTGGGCTCGATGACGAACATCCATCCTTCGCCGTAGGGGTCGTCGTTGAGCCGCTGCGGGTTGTCGGCGAGGTCGCCGTTGACCTCGGCCACGGTGCCGCTGATCGGCGCGTAGATCTCCGACACGGACTTCGTCGACTCGACCTCTGCGCAGCTCTCACCCTTCGAGACCTTGGTCCCGACCTCGGGAACGTCCACGAAAACCACGTCGCCCAGGGCGTCCTGGGCGTAGTCGGTGATGCCCACCCGCACCCGCCCGTCCTCGACCTTGGCCCACTCGTGGTCGGTCGAGTACCGGAGCTCGGAGGGGATGTCCATGAGGGGGCAGGCTAGCGAATCATGTCAAACCTCGACGACGGGTTGAGACTTGTTCCCTAAACCCCAGGTAGAGACCGCTGTCTGCGGGGGTATAACCACGTTGGGTGGTCAGCGGAGGAGCTGGCGGATGCGCCGGGCGTACTCCTGAGCCAGGCGCCGGGCGGTGGCGTCGGAGTCGCCCTCGGCCCAGATGTGGGTCACCGGCTCCTCCGGATCGGGCAGCGCCAGCGCCCAGCCCGCGTCGTGGTGCACCTTCACCCCGTCGATCAGATCGACCTCGCGGTCCTTGGACAGCTCGACCAGGGTGCGCATGACCATGCCCTTCTGCTCCCAGGGCGTCATCACCGTCTCGTGGACGATGTGCACCGCCGGCAGCCCGTCCACCACCTTGGACAAGGGCACGCCCTCCAGCGCCAGCAGCTCCAGCAGCTTGACCATGGCCGCGGCCGCGTCGAACGCGGGCAGGAAGGCCGGGAGGATGAACCCGCCGTCCGCGCTGGCCGCGAACCCGACCTCGGGCCGCGACGCCGCCTCCATCGAGCGCGGCCGACGACAGCTTGGTGCGGACGACCTCGACGCCGCGCTCGGCCGCCAGGCGGTCGGCGTGGCCGGTGACCGACAGGGGCAGGGCGATGCAGCGGTCCTCCAGGTGGCCCGCCACCAGCCACGTGTAGGCCAACAGCGCCTCGTCGTCGGACAAGGCATGACCCGAGTCGTCCACCAGCGACAGGTGCTCGCCGTCGGGGTCGATGACCGCGCCGAGCGAGGCGCCCGAGGCCCGCACCAGCGCGGCCACGCTGGCCGCGTGGTCCTTGCGGTCCCAGGACATGATCCCCGCGGTGGAGGCGAACGGGTTCACCGCCAGCACATCCGCTCCCAGCTTGGACAGGATGTTGGGCATCACGAACGAGGCCGACCCGTAGGAGTAGTCGACCACCACCTTGAACCCGGCGGCCGCGATGCGGGACACGTCGACCACCGCCTCCAGCGCCGAGCTGTACTGCTCCAGGTGGCGGGGTGGGAAGCCGATGTCGCCGATCTCGCCGGGGAACACGCGGCGGAAGTCCTCCCGCAGGAACAGCCGCTCGATCTTGCGCTGGGCGAGCTCGCCGATGTCGGCGCCCTTGGCGTCGAAGAAGCGGATCACCACCGACTGGGGGTCGTCCTCCTCCAAGCGGATGGTGATGCCGGCGTCGGCCTCGGGGCGGGACACCGCGAAGCGGGTGACCGGCACCGAGGCCACCTCCAGGTCGCGCACGTTGGCGCCTGCCGCGTTGATCCCCGCCATCATGGCCCGCTTGAGCATGCGGGCCGAACGCGACGAGTCGCGCGACGTGATGACCGTGGCGTCCCGCTTGAGCGTGGTGGCGAAGGCCATGGCCACCCGGATCGCCAGCTCGGGCGTCACGTCCACGTTGGCCAGGCCGGCCACACCCACCCGGCCGAACAGGCTGCGCGAGCCGCGGGACTCCCACACGATCGAGCTGTTGATGACCGCGCCGCCTTCCACGGTCTTGAACGGATAGACCTTGACCCCCGCGCTGAGCACGGCCTGCTCGCCGATGAAGCACTCGTCGCCCAGCACCACCCCCTCCTCGCCCCGCACCCCGTTGCGCAGGTCGCAGGAGCGACCCACCGTGGTGCCCCGCAAGCGCACGCCCTCGCCGATGTAGGTGTTGTCGTGGATCACCGCCCGCTGCAGGTCGGCCCCGGCCCGGACGCGCACGTTGGTGCCGAGCACCGTGTACTCGCCCAGGCGGGCGTTGCCCTCGACCCGGCAGTAGTCGCCGATGATGACCGGGCCCTCGATGCGGGCGTCGGGATGGATGTCCGCCCCCTCCCCCATGTACACGCCGTCGCTGATCTCGAAGCCAGGGATCTCCACCTCGACCCGGCCGTCGAGCACGTCCTTGTGGGCCCGCACGTAGGCCTCCAGCGTGCCCACGTCCTCCCAGTAGCCCTCCACGACGGCGCCGTACAGCGGGCGGCCGTCCTCCAGCAGGCGGGGGAACACCTCCGAGCTGAAGTCGACCGACCGGTCCGGCTCGATGTAGTCGAAGATCTCGGGCTCCAGCACGAAGATGCCGGTGTTGATGGTGTCGCTGAACACCTGGCCCCAGGTGGGCTTCTCCAGGAAGCGCTCGATGCTGCCGTCGTCGCGGGTGATGACGATGCCGAACTCCAGCGGGTTCTCCACCGGGGTCAGGCCGATGGTGGCCAGCGCCCCCCGCTCGGTGTGGAAGCGGGCGATGGCACCGAGGTCGATGTCGGTGAGCACGTCGCCGGAGATGACCAGGAAGCGCTCGTCCAGCTCGTCCCGGGCGTTGAGGACCGACCCGGCGGTGCCGAGCGGGGTTTCCTCGGTGGCGTACACCATGCGCACACCCAGCTCGGAGCCATCACCGAAGTAGTTGCGGATGTGGTTGGCCATGAAGGCCACGGTCACCACGATGTCGTCGAAGCCGTGCTGGCGCAGCAGCGCCACGATGTGCTCCATCATGGGGGCGTTGGCGATGGGCAGCATCGGCTTGGGGGCGTTGGACGTGAGGGGGCGCAGGCGGGTTCCCTCACCGCCGGCCATGATGACGGCCTTCATGGTCTCGACGGTACCGCCCGGGGTGGTCCCGACCCCACGGCCGGACGTGAATTCAGCGCGAAGCGCGGCCGTCGGCCAGGGCCTGGCGGGCCAGCGGCACGTAGAGGGCGGCGGAGTACAGGCTGAGGACCAGGCCGGGGATGCCGGTGACCCAGGCGGCGAACCCGGCGAAGTCGGCCCACCAGAGGTCGGAGTGGCTCGCCAGGAACAGCGGGAACGCCATCATCAGGAAGAAGGTGCCCGCCTTGCCGTACCACGTCACGTCGATGCGGCGGGCGCCCATCGCCGCCAGGACGAGGGTGGTGCCCGCCCACCACCAGCTCCCGCACCAGGACCACGACCGCGAACCACACGGGCACCGAGCCGTCGATCAGGATGCCTCCCGCCCCCACCAGGAACAGCAGGCGGTCGGCCACCGGGTCGAGGACCTTGCCCACGTCCGACACCTGGTGCATGTGGCGGGCGAGGTAGCCGTCGACCCAGTCGGTGGCGCCCAGCGCGGCCAGCAGCCAGGCCGCGGCCGCCCGGTCCTCCACCCCGAACAGCAGCCACAGGAACACGGGCAGGCACGCCAGGCGCACCAGCGTGATGACGTTGGGCAGCGTGAGGATGCGGCTCTCGGGCGCGGCGACCGGAACGTCCATGCTGGCGGTGCAGGCTACGCCCCGTCATTACTGTGACGCCCGATGGCCACCTTGTTCACCAAGATCATCGACGGCGAGATCCCCGGGCGCTTCGTGTGGCGCGACGACCGCGCGGTGGCGTTCCTGACCATCGCCCCCATCGCCCACGGCCACACCCTCGTGGTCCCGATCGAGGAGGTCGACCACTGGATCGACCTCGAGCCGGACCTCGCCGCCCACCTCATGGAGCTGGCCCGGCGCGTGGGCCGGGCCCAGATGCAGGCGTTCTCGCCCCGGCGCATCGGGCTGATCGTGGCGGGCCTGGAGGTGCCGCACTGCCACCTCCACGTCATCCCCATCGAGTCCGAGGCCGACCTCTCCTTCGCCCGGGCCGACCACAGCCCCGACCCCGCCCGCCTCGACGCCGCCGCCGAGGCGCTGCGGTCCGCCCTGGGCGGCTCCTAGGCCACCAGCTCCTCGGGCGTGGCCGCCTAGCTCACCAGCTCCTCGGGCGTGGCCTCCTCGACCAGGCGGGCGCCCTTGTTGCGCACGTTGTTGACCTCGGTCGACACCGGGAGCAGCTGGGTGAGGTTGGCGGGCGCCGGCACCAGCAGCTTGCCCAGCGTCTCCAGGTCGTCGTTGTCGGGATCGAGCCAGGCGTCCCAGGCCGACGGCGGCAGGATGACCGGCATCCGGTCGTGGATCTCGGCCATCGTGTCGTTGGGCGTGGTGGTGATGATGGTGCACGAGCGCAGCGGGTCCTCGGTGCGGTTGCCCTCGGCGTCCTTGGGCCCCCGCCACACCTCCCACAGCCCGGCGAAGGCGAACCGCTCGCCGTCGGGACGCGAGATGAAGTACGGCTGCTTGCGCTTGGAGTCCGGCAGCTTCTTCCACTCGTAGAAGCCGTCGGCGGGGATGAGGCAGCGCCGGCGCTTGAGCGCGGGCTTGTAGGCGTTCTTGGTGGCCAGCGTCTCGGCCCGGGCGTTGATCATGCGCGAGCCGACCTTGGGGTCCTTGGCCCAGCCGGGTACCAGGCCCCAGTGCAGCGCCTCGACCCGGCGGACCCCGCCGTCCGCGGTGACGGCGTACACGTCGTTGGTGGGCGCGACGTTGTACGACGGCTCCAGCAGCGCCTCGGGCGCCGAGGCGTCGAAGTAGCGCGCGATCTCGTCGGGCGGCGAGGCGGACACGAAGCGGCCACACATGGTCCCGACCGTATCGCCCGCCGTGCGACCCGCGGGTTTCCCCTGGGCGGCTGCGGGTACACCGCGGACGTACCGGACCATCGCTCCCCCGGAGGCGCCGCCATGGAGTCCACCGCCCTGCTCACCGCCGACCACAACCGGATCCGCGGCATGTTCGCCCGCTTCCGCGAGGCCCAGGAGGCCGAGAACGTCGGCGCCATGGCCGACCTGGCAGAGCGGATCTTCCGCGAGCTGCGCGTCCACACCACCATCGAGGAGGAGATCTTCTACTCCGAGGTGCGCCGGGGCGACGACGAGCTGGAGGACGCGGTGGCGGAGGGCCTGGAGGAGCACCACGTGGTGGACGTCCTCATGGAGGAGGTCGAGGACCTCACGCCCGGCGAGGAGGCCTGGGTGGCCAAGCTGACGGTGCTCATCGAGAACGTCGAGCACCACGCGGGCGAGGAGGAGACCGAGCTGTTCCCCCTCGTGCGCCGCACCTTCGCCGACGACGACCTCGAGGGCCAGGCCCGGCGCCTCGAGGCCCGCAAGGCGCAGCTCGGGGCGCCCGTCATCGCCGACAAGGAGCACCTGTCGGTCGAGGACCTGCGCCAGCTGGCCCAGGAGCAGGAGATCCCCGGCCGCTCGTCGATGAACCGCGAGGAGCTGCTCGCCACCGTCGCCCCCGGCTGAGAGGGCGGCGCGCGCGTGCTCGTCGCCCCCGCCCGATCCGAGTCTAGATCCGCTCGAGGGCGTCCCCGTCGAACAGGGACGTGACCGCGAGGCGCTCGGCGTCGGCCGCCATCTCCGCGTCGGTGGGCGGCTCGGCGCCCGCGCCCGCGGCTTCGGCCGCGTCAAGCACGGCCGGCACGAGGGTGGCGTCGCTGGTGGTGTCCACGAACACCGGGGCCTGGGCCAGCACCCAGCGCACCGCGCGGCCGAGGGCCTCCGGGTCCTGGATGGGCTGGTACCAGCTGAAGCGCCGGCCCTCGTGCTCGGCGGGCCAGCGCCGGCGGGCCACGGCCTTGATGGTCTGCACCGCCACTCCCCGGGCCGCGCACAGCGCCAGCAGCTCCTCCACGTCGGCCCGGTAGGCGTCGTCCCGCAGGCCCGCGTAGCTGTAGGGCAGCAACACCGAGTCGAACGGGTGGCGCTCCAGGCTGCGCAGGTGCATGCGGGCGATGCGGGTGCCGTGGCCCGTGACCCCGACGAAGCGGCACAGGCCCTCGTCCCGGGCCCGCGCCAGCGCCTCCACCGCGCCCCCGGGGCCGTGGGCGACGTCCCACTCGTCCGGCTCGACCAGGTTGTGGAGCTGGATGAGGTCGACGTGGTCGACCCGGAGGCGTTCCAGCGAGCGCTCCAGCCCGGCCCGGGCGGCGTCGCCGGTGCGCTCGGCGGTCTTGGTGGCGAGGAAGAAGCGGTCCCGATGCTCGGCCATCCACGGCCCGATGCGCAGCTCCGAGTCCCCGTAGCCGGCCGCGGTGTCGATGTGGTTGACGCCGTGGGCGAGCAGCACGCCGAGCAGCTCGTCGGCCCGCTCCTGGCGCATCGAGCCCAGGGCCGCGGCCCCGAAGATGATGCGGCTGCTGTCGTGGCCGGTACGTCCGAATGGCGCGACGGGGATCATCCAGCGGCTCCTCACGGTCGAATGTGGCGGCCCGCGACCACGGTCGGAGGCGACCGCGCCGCGGACAGGTTACGCGCGTTACAGACGTCGGAAGCCTCGCTGGGGCGGGGCGGAAATGACGTTCGCGGCAATTACTGTCTGTAACACCCCCCGGGCTGGGACCGGAGGGTGCCGAGCTGAGGAGAGCCTGCGTTCGTGGCGACCGCGCCCGATGACCCGATGAGCGATCCGATCGAGATCGACACGAGCGTCGCCCACGCGGCCCGGATGTACGACTACCTGCTGGGGGGCACGACCAACTTCGACGTCGACCGCGAGGCCGCCATCCGCCAGGCGGAGGCCTCGGGCGGCATGGAGAACGCGCGCTACGGCGTGCAGGCCATCCGGGACTTCCTGGGCCGCTCGGTGCGCCTCCTGGCGGGCGAGCTGGGGGTGCGCCAGTTCCTCGACCTCGGCACCGGCATCCCCAACGGGAACAACGTGCACGGCGTGGCCCAGGCCACCAACCCCGAGTCCCGCATCGTGTACGTGGACGACGACCCGATCGTGCTGGCACACGCCCACGCGCTGCTCACGAGCACGCCCGCGGGCCACACCGACTTCCTACAGGCCGACCTGCGCGAGCCCGAAGTGATCCTGGGCGAGGCGGCTCGCATCATCGACTTCGACGAGCCGGTGGCGGTGATCCTCATGTCGATGCTGCACTACCTCGGCGACGACGAGGACCCGGGCGCCATCGTGGACACGCTCATGGCGGGCATGCCGCCGGGCAGCTACCTGCTGCTGTCGCACCTGAGCACCGACATCCAGGAGCGCATGGAGGGCCTGGTCCGCTCGGCGGAGGAGAACCCGAACACCGCCTACCGGTTCGTCATGCGCAGCCACGCGGAGATCCTCGAGTACTTCCACGGCCTGGAGCTGGTCGAGCCGGGCCTGGTCCCCATCGACGAGTGGCGCCCCGACGTGCCCCCGCCCGACGTCTATCCCCCCGGCATCCAGAAGCCCCCGTCCTACGGCGGCCTGGCCCGCAAGGCGTAGATCTCCTCTACGGTCGGGAGCGTGGAACCGGCGCTCCATCCCGATGTCGAGGCCCTCGCCCGCCTGCTGGGACGCTGGTCGGGCGAGGGCGAGGGCCACTACCCCACCATCGAGCCGTTCGCCTACCGCGAGGAGATCACGCTTCGGCCATGCCGGCAAGCCGTTCCTCGCCTACCGGCAGGCCACGGTCCGCGTCGACACCGGGATGCCCGCCCACGCGGAGATGGGCTACCTGCGCGGCACCGGCCCCGGACGGGTCGAGCTGGTGATGGCGCACCCGACCGGCGTGGCCGAGGTGGCCGAAGGCACGGTCGAGGAGCTGGCCGACGGCCTGGTGCTACGGCTCCACTCCACCAGCGTGACCGGCACGGCCACCGCCAAGGAGGTGCTCGGCATCGAGCGCTCGTTCACCGTCGCCGGCGACGTCCTGAGCTACGACCTGTCCATGGCCGCGGTCGGCCAACCCCTCCAGCACCACCTCCACGCCGAGCTGCACCGGCTCGCCTGAGCCGCCCGACTCGCTGCGGGCGGGCGTCACTACGCCTGCGACCTGGACTTTTGTCGTTCTACGAACATACGTTCGCTAACATGGGACTCACATGGCGAACGGGAATGACGAACCGGTGGCTCGGCACCGACGACGAAGGCCAGCAGGTCGGCCACGTCGGCCTGGTGGTGACGGGCGGCGGCACCGAGCGGTACTGGCACGGCTGGCGCCGGGACGGCTCCCCCAACGGCATCGACGTCGGCCGCTTCGACACCCCGGAGGAAGCCATGGCCGCCGTCGACGAGGCCCGCTGACCCCCTCGGCCCTCACTCCTCGACGGCCAGCCGGCAGGGCCGCCAGCATCTCGGCCCACGGCACCATCCAGGTCGGCGGCGCGGCCCCGTCGGGATGCCACAGCACCGTGACCCCCCAGCTGCGCAGCTCCTCGACGTTCCGCCGGTACCGCGGATGGCGCCCGAGCGCCGGGTTGACGTTGGGCGCGATGACGATGGGCACGCCGAGCCCGAGGCACTCGACGATCACGTTGACCGCCCAGGTGTCGGTGATCCCGGCCGCGATCTTGTCCACGGTGTTGAGCGTGGCGGGCGCCACGACGATCCCGTCGGCCGCGCGGCCACCCACTGCTCCGCCCCGACCACCCGCACCGGGGCTCGTGCCCCGTCAGCCCCGCCAGCCCGTCCACGTCGAGGAACTCCCACCCCGCCGGCGTCGCCCCCACATACGGATCCCACCCGTCCGCCAGGGCGAGCCGGGCCAGCTCCCCGACCTCGGCCGCCGGCCCGGCCCCGCAGGCGAACAGGTACAGGACCCGGCTCACGCCGCGAGCGCGTCGCCCAGCGCAACCAGCGCCGGCTCCGACGGCGACCAGGTGCGGACGAGCCGGTCATACATGCGCTGCACGCGGGACACGTGCCTTGCCGACTGGTAGCTGCGCGCCATGTCCAACCCGTCGACGGCGACGCGCACGCCTTCGTCGAGATGACCCGCGTGCGCCAGGGCCTGGGCGTGGATGATCACAAAGCTGCCGTGCTGGCGCTCACCCACGAACGTCGACGGCGATACCTCGTCATAGATCGCCAGGGCCGCCTCGGGCCGGCCCAACGCGTCGAGCGTCACCCTCAGGGCGTTTGCCAGCGGGCGACGGTGCCAGGGCTGAGGCGTGGACGTGCCCTGCTCCCAGCGGCCCACCGTGGTGCGGTCGACGTGAAGTCGCTGTGCCAAGCGCTCCTGTGACAGCCCCAGCGCCAAGCGGCGCGCCGCCAAACCGTGTCGTGCCACGCACGCAGCGTAGCCATGCTGCCGCGGCACGGATGCAGCAAGGATGCGGCGCCGACGCCGTGGTGCTGCGTGTGGCGGCCGCGGACCCTGGGCACATGACGACGGTCCTGTTCCCCGCCGATGCCCGCCACCTCGTCCAGGCGGTCGCCCACTCGTCCTGCGGCTACCGGGCCGAGTGCCTGTGCGGCTGGACGAGCAGCTGGGTGAGCCAACCGTCCGCGGCAAAGGCCGCGTGCCGCCAACATCGGGAGGTCAGCGCCGGCCCGCACTCGTGGCTCGACGCGGTCCTCGGCGGCCTGCTCGACCTGCAGGACGACTTGGCCGATGCTGTCTTCTGGCTGGCGGAGAGCTGGACGCCGGAGCTGCCGCCGCCCCGCCTTTGCCTCCGGGTCGTGCCGCTCCGGGTGCGGTGCAGCACGATCGAGGAGCTGCGCCACGTGGCGCAGCTCCTCGACGTGGCGGTGACCGGAGGGCGAGCGATGCTGCGCTTCGGCCGCGTGCGCATCGAGGTCCTTCAGCCGGCTCTGAAGGGGTGGGGTGAAGACCTCGCCTTCGCCGACCGGGCGGCAGCAGCCCCAGGCGCCGCCGCCTTCGTCGGAGGCGACACCGCCGCCCCAGAGCAGGACCGAGCCGCCGGTCGAGACCACGGGGGCTTCCCGGCGGCCGGGGAGCTCGTCGGGGGCGGTGAGCTCAGGGCGATCGGGGCCGGGAGCGAGCTGCCAGCCCGCCGCGGGGTCGAGCACCAGGACTCGGCCGTCCGGGTCGGCGGTGTCGAAGGCGATGACCCGCCCGTCCACGGCGACGTCGCCGTAGCGGTCGTTGCCCTGGAAGTTCACCGGGGCGTCGGAGAGAGTCCGCCACGTGCCGGAGGCGGGGTCGAAGGCGGCGGCGTCGACATGGTCGCCGGAGATGCCGGCGAGGCGAAGTCGTGGCCGCCGCCCACCACGATCTCGCGGCCGGTCCAGGCGACCAGCGGCTCGCCGCGCACCGCGAGCGGCGGAGGCGGGAGCGTCCGCCACTCGGCCGTGGTCGGGTCGAGGGCCAGGGCGTACAGCCGCTGCGGCGCCCGCACGCCGCTGCCCTCGTCGTGGCCCACGAACACCGCCTCTTGGCCCGTCCAGACGGCATCGCCCTCGGGCAGCGCGTCGGGCGCCTCCGGCAGCGGCGTCCAGTCGTCGGTCGCCGGGTCGTAGAGCGCGGCGCCGGACGTGCCCGCCACCACGACCTGCTCGCCGGTCCAGGCCGCATGGGTGACGAAGGAGCCGAGCGTGCCGGGGGCCGGCGTCGTGACCGGGTGCCACTCGTCCGCCTGCGGGTCGTAGATCGCGCCGGCGAGCCCCGTCGCCGGGGCCGCCGAAGGCCACCACCTCCGTCCCGGTCCAGACCGCGACCGGTGCGCCCCGGGCGCCGGCCGGCGGATCGGCGAGAGGCCGCCACGCACCCGTGGCCGGCGAGTAGGCGGCGGCCCCGCCCACGGCTGCGTTTCCATCGTGGCCGCCGAAGACGATCATCTCGTCGCCGGTCCACACGGCGGCCTGCTGGAACCGGGCCGAGATGGGCGCCTCGGGCAGCGGCTCCCACATCCCCTCGGCCGGCGATCCGACCGGTGCGGCCGTCATCTCGCTCGGGCCGCCATCATCCCGGCTCACCACCACGCCCGCCGCCAGGGCGGCCGAGGCGATGATGGCGGCCGCCATCCGCACGCCCAGCGACTGGCGGCGGCGGCCCCGGACCCGGCGGTCGACCCGCCCGGGCAGGTCGCCGGCCACCGTCATCGCCTCGGCCGAGCTCCGCATCTCGCGGCGCAGCCGCTCCTCGAATGCCACGTCCATCACCGTTCCTCCAACTCGGCGCGCAGGCGCTCCAGGCCCCGCGCGGTGTGCGACTTCACGGTCCCGACCGCCATCCCCAGGAGGTCGGCGACGTCCGACTCGCTGAGGTCGTCGTAGTAACGCAGCACGATCACGGCCCGCTGGCGTACCGGCAGGCGCCGCAGCGCCGCCACCACGGCGTCCCGCTCGGCCACCACCTCCTCCAGGCGCCCTGCGCCCCGCCCGCTCCCCGACCGCCGGCGCTCCTCCCGCGTCTCGAGGACCCGCCGCCGGCCCCGGGTGGTGGCCTCGTTGACCACGGCCCGGCGCAGGTACGAGTAGGGGTCGTACACCCGCCCCCGCCGCCATTGCGGGTACACCTTGGCGAACGCCTCCGCCACCACGTCCTCCGCCTGGTGCCGGTCCCCGCACAGCAGCCAGGCGAACCGCAGCAGCGGCTCCAGGTGCCTCCGGTACAGGGCGCTGTACTGCTCGGGCGCGACCCGCGTGGTCAGCGGGACCACCACCGCGTCACTCGTCATCACCCCCAAGACGGAGCAGCCGCCCGAAAGGTTGTCAATGCGGGCGGGAGAATGAGGACCGATGTCCGTCAACCGCAAACGGTCCCTGGCCCTGCTCCTCGCCGGGTTGCAGGCCGCGGACCTGGTCGTCGCGCAGCTGTCGCCCCGCTTCGGCGACGCGCATCTCGACCACCTGGGCGTCCCCCGCTCGCTGCGGCCCGCCCTGCCGGCAATCAAGCTGGCCGCCGTCGCCTCGCTCAGCCTCGCCCGCAACCGGCCCCGTGCCCGCTCGGTCACCGCCGCCGGACTCGTCGGGTACTACGCGGCCGCGGTCACGTTCCACCGGCTGAGCGGCGACCCGGCCACGCACGCCGCCCCAGCGGCGGCCCTGGGCCTGCTGGCCGCCGCCATCGTCTGAGCGGACGGCGCACGACGCGCAAGAGCCGGCCCGGGTGGGCCGGCTCTGACGTGGACCTTTGCTCTGGTCGGGCTGGGGGACTTGAAGTCCGTGTACCGGCCTCTGGGTTACCACTTGTAGATGTGGACGGCGTTGCCGTCCGCGAATGTGTCGACGATCTGGCCGGCCACGATCGGGACGGTGCGGTTCTCGAACAGCACCGTGGCGGTCGTCGGGGTCGCGCCAGCGGCCGAGTTGATCGTGATCGTGGCCTGCTGGGCGCCGCCTCCGGACCAGGTTGCTCCGGCGATCGAGTACATGCCGGCACCGAACGGGGCGTTGGACCCGCCGACCTTGGTGGTCGCCCGGATGTTGGGTGACGTGGTGAGGTAGCCGGCAGCGGTCGGTGAGTTGAGGACAGGCGCGAGCTGGGCGACCTGGGCGTCAAGCGCGGTCACCGCCGACTGCACCGCCGCATAGCATGAGCCCGGCTCACGTAGAGCGTGATGGGTGACGCACCCGTCCGGCCCGGCGAACGTGTGCTGGAAGTAGATGATCCCGCGGGCTTCAGCGATGATCGAATGCCAGACCGCAGCCCTGATCTCGGCAGGCTGGATGGCGTCAAAGTCGCCGCCGCATTCTGACCAGGGGCAGCCGACCTCGACGAAAGCCCAGATGGGTTGGCGGACGTTGTCGAGGCCGTCGAGATAACGCATCCGGTCTATCTGGTAGCCGTAGTTGGCTGCTCGTTCAGACGGACCACCGCGGTTGTTCGACCCGTCCCCGGTCAGGCCCTCCGATTCGTTGGGGTCAGTGAACCAGTAGAGATCGGAAGACACCACGTCCTGGTATTCGCCGAAGCTCGAGGTGCCGTTGATCCAACGGGCGGCATCGGGGTCGTCCTCCCCAGGATCACCCCTTTGCCATAGTTGGAGTAGAGGAACCGGTTGTCGGCAGGCAGCCCGCCGGATGACGTTCTCCAGGTCGGGCCAGCAGGTGCCGCACTGCATGTCCGCCTCGTCTTCGACCACCCGCGCCACGGTTTCAGTGCCGGCTTGTCCCTCGTCGTCTGCCCACTGACGAGCGGTGCAATGCCGCGTCCCCGATGTCGGCCAACTGCGATGCGGTCGGGTCGGCCGCCCACACGTAGGTGTTGAGGCCCCGGGATCGGTCGATGGCCAAGTGCTCCGGCGTCTGGTCGTACGCGCCCCACACGCCGATCGGGAAGAACGAGGGCGCGGTGGGCAGCGACGGTGAGAACCGCGAAGTAGTCGGGTCCGCCGTCGACCGGGCGGAGGGTGACACCGGGCGGCACGCCGACAGTCGGCTGGGTGGTCGTCGTGGTGGCCGGCGGCTGCGTGGTCGGCGGCGCTTGGGTGGTTGTCGTCGTCGGCGGAATCGTGGTCGTGGTCGGCACGACCGTCTTGACGTGCCGATGCCTCGAGCCCCGACTGCCCTGTCCGTAGGACTGGCACGCGGTGAGCACCAGCACGATCAAGACGACGCCGACCCGGAGCGCAGTCGCCCTCCTCGGCGAAAGCGTGGCGTGGCTTCTCAGCCACCGACATGGCTCACTCCCCAGCAGCACAGTTCTCCCCCAAAGGATGGTGTGCCCGCCAGCCCCAGGTGGACGCACCATAGCCTCATCGTCACCCCGTGCGCTTGAATGCCCGATTTTGCACCACTGGCGGCGGTCAGCGACCAGCTTCGACGAGCGCCGCACCTCCACCCGACCGTGGGGTGAGGACGGCCGATCCCACCGGCCGGGACCACCACACGCGGCCGCGACCCGAACACCGCTGACGCCCGTCGAGTGCTGTTCTCGATCCGTGGGTGGCAGCTCGGGCTAGTGCCCGCATCCGGCAACGCTGCAAGGTTTCACGAGTTCACAAGTTGCCGGTGGAACAAGCGTTGCCCGCTAACGGCACTAGTACGGTCCTCGTCATGGATGCTGTGAGCTGGGAAGAGTTCGACGCAAGTGACAAGGACATCGCCGAGCATGTGCGGCAACGGCTGACGTATGCGCCGTGCTACCTCGCAACGGTCCGACCCGACGGCTTCCCGCGGGTGCATCCGGTCGGAGTCCACGTTCGGGACGGCGAGCTCGTGGTGCCGATGAACCCGACCTCGCCGAAGGGTGCTGACATCAGGAGGAACGGACGCGTTGCCCTGCACTGTGCCGTCGAGGACAGCCACGGTGGCGGGGGTGAGGTCCGTCTGACCGGCGTGGGCGAAGAGATCGACTCTCCCGAGGACTTCGCCAAGCACGGCTGGATCACCTTCCGGCTCCGCATCGCCGAGGTGATGACGGTGCGCTACGAGGAGGAAAATCACCCGCTCCCCACGAAATGGACCCCCGGCTGATGATGGAGACACGTCAGGCGACGTTCACTCGTGGGTGGGACGCCGATGGCTATGGGTCTACGGCCGGGCGAGTTGACCGGCCTGTCGTGGCACGACGTCGACCTGGCGGCCGGAATCGTCCACATGCGGCAGACGCTGAAGCGTGAGCGCAACCGGCCCGTTGTCGGTGGGTTGAAGACCGAGCGGTCCCGCCGGTCGTTGGTCTGCCCGCCCTTCGTCATCGACGCGTTGAAGCGCCGGCAAGCGGTGCAGGAACTGGAACGAGCGGCCGCCGGTCCGGACTGGTCGGCCGAGTGGTCGACGTCTGCACTCGTGTTCACGACGACCAACGGCACGCCGATCGACACGTCCAACCTACGGCGGTTCTTCCACCGGGCCTGCAAGACGGCGGGCATCGGTCGATGGACGCCATACGAGATGCGTCACAGCGCGGCGTCCCTCTTGTCGGCCGAGGGTGTGCCGTTGGAGCGGGTCGCTGACACGCTCGGCCATGACGGCACCCGGATGGTGCGGGAGGTGTACCGGCATGCGGTCGCACCCACGGTTGACGCCGCGGCGGACCCGATGCAGCGGCTGTTCGGGGGAGGATCGGGGAGCCCAGGGAGCACCGATGGCTCCCCTCCTGGCTCCCCCAGCCCGAGCGAGGATGCCCACAACGACGAGTGACCAGGACCGAAGCCCTGGTCACTGTGGTCGGGCTGACAGGACTCGAACCTGCGACCCCTTGACCCCCAGTCAAGTGCGCTACCAAACTGCGCCACAGCCCGAGGGGGAGATGCCATCGTAGCAATCCCCGGGTGGGCGTATGTAGGCCTTAGGTCACCACGGGCCCCAGATGGCGAAGGTGGTGCCCGGGTCCTGGACGTTGGCGAACAGGGTCCGGCCGTCCGGGGAGAAGGTGGCGCCGGCGAACTCCTCGTCGCTCATGCGGTTCTGGGCCACGGGGAAGGTGCCGCCCGTGGGGGTGATGCCGGCCAGGAACTGGCGGTCGTCCTCGCCGTCGGTGCACATCACCGCGAACCCGTGGGGCGACACCGTGATGTTGTCGGGCCCCTCGAAGTCGTCGGCCGGCTCGAAGCGGACCACCAGCTCCAGCCGGTCCCGGCGGGGGTGGTAGCGCCAGATCTGGCCGCCGTGGACCGCGGCGCTGCGGTCCTCCTCGTCCTCGGCGTCGGGGCCGAAGGCGTGGGACGACACGAACCAGATCGAGCCGCCGCCGGCCCAGGTGCCCTCGGCCTTGGGGATGGGCGTGCCCGGGTACAGCTCCCGCAGCTTCTCCCCCTCGGGCGCGTCGGGCGTCGCCACCGGGAGCCACTCCAGGCCGGTGAACACGGTGCCCGCGTCGCGCGACCGCCGACAGGTCGGTGCCGGCCAGGTCGGGGATGCGCAGCGTCTCCAGCCGGCCGCCGTCCCGCAGCCCGCCGCCGCGGCGGCCGGGGCTGTCGGGCCGGAAGCGGTAGATCTGGCCGAACGGGCTGTCCGCGTCCTCGGTCAGGTACACGGTGCCGGCCTGGTCGAGCGACACCGCCTCGTGCTCGAAGCGGCCCAGGCCGGTCAGCGGGCGGGGGTCGCCCCCGGCCACCGGGTCGACCTCGAACACGTAGCCGTGGAGCACGCCGTCGATGACCTCGTCGGTCTCCTCGCAGGTCAACCACGTCCCCCACGGCGTCGGCCCGCCTGCGCAGTTGCTGGACGTCCCGGCCAGGCTCACGGCGTGCGACTCCAGGCGCCGGGCCCGGTCGACCACCAGCGTGGTCGTGCCCCCGGTCCCCTGCGGGTCGTAGGTGTGGCCGTCGACGTGGGGCACGGGCGCGGCGCCGTCCTCCTCCACGTCCTCGGGCGAGATCTCGTGGTTGCGGACCAGCAGCGTGCGGCCCCCTGGCCCGGCGAACGCGGCCATGCCGTCATGGGAGCCGGGGACGGGCGTGCCGTCGTCCAGCAGGTCGGTGCCGACCCGCGAGAACGCCACGTAGCGGAAGCCCGGCGGGCAGGTCGAGCAGTCCGGCGGGATCGGGCACCAGCGGCCCGTAGCCGGGAACGCGCGAGCCGGTGGCGCGGGAGGCGGCACCGGCCTGCGTGCCGAGGACGGCCGCCAGCGAGCCGGAGAAGGCGAGGACGCCGGCGGCACCTCCCCCGGCGCCGAGCAGGAACGAGCGGCGAGGCAACGTCGTCATGGGCCCGACCGTAGAGAGCCGACCCGAACGAGCGGTGAACGCCGGGTGAGGCCCGGAAGGCGCTCAGCCTGCCAGCCAGTGGAAGATCCAGGTGCCGATCTGGATGAAGCGCCAGGTCAGGTACACGATGATCAGCACCAGCAGCAGCTTGAAGTGCCAGGGCGCCTTCTTCTTGACCTCGGTGTCACCGGGCGCCCCGGCCGTGGACGGCTCGGCGACCACCCGGCCGCAGGTGGGGCACGAGCCGTCGGGTTCGAGCGTGTTCGGGTTGAGGAAGCGGCTGCACGTCTCGCACCAGGGCATCGGAACCTCGGCCGCGGCTAGGGCCTGGGCGTGCCGGGTGCAGACGTCACCGGGATCCCAGCCGCGGCGAGACGTGACGCTACGGCCTCGCTCGCCCTCGGGGCCACCCCGGGGGCAGGCCGTCAGGCAAGTCGTCACACAGGGGGGACGCCATGGCGCCGGGCGGAGAACGTGCGGTCCTTGCCCTCGGCCAGCTCCAGGCGGCGGATCAGCTCGCCCCGCAGGTCGCCGAAGTCGACCACCGCGTCCACCACCAGCTCCGACGCCAGCCGGTAGAGGTCGACGTCGGCCTCGTACGCCTCCCGCTCGGCGGTCACGAACGCGGCGCGCTCGGCGTCGTCGGCCATGGCCGCGATGCGGTTGGCGTACACCGCGTTGACCGCCGCCTCCGGGCCCATCACCGCGATGCGGGCCGTGGGCAGGGCCAGGGTGGCCTCGGGCTCGAACGCCGGGCCCGACATGGCGTACAGGCCGGCGCCGTAGGCCTTGCGCACGATCACCGACACCTTGGGCACGGTGGCCTCGCTCACCGCGGTCACCATCTTGGCGCCGTGGCGGATGATCCCGGCCCGCTCCACCTCGGTGCCCACCATGAACCCGGGCACGTCGGCCAGGAACACCAGCGGGATGTTGAAGGCGTCGCACAGCCAGACGAAGCGGGCCGCCTTGTCGGCCGAGTCGACGAACAGCACCCCGCCCTTGTGCGCCGGGTTGTTGGCCACGATGCCCACCGGGCGGCCGTCCAGCAGGGCCAGGCCGGTGATGACCTCGGGCGCGAACAGCGGCATGCGCTCGAAGAAGGACTCGGCGTCCACCAGGGCGTCGATCACGTCGTGCATGTCGTAGGCCCGCTGCTCCTCGGCCGGGACCACGGCCGCGGTCAGCTCCCGGACCGGCGGCGCCGGCTCGAACCGGGGCGGCGCCTCCCGCCAGCTCTGCGGGAAGTAGTGGAACCAGGCCCGGGCCGCGTCGAGGGCCTCCTCGTCGTCGACCACCAGGTTGTCGCCGCAGCCCGACACCGTGGCGTGCATGCGGGCGCCGCCCATCTCCTCCAGCGATGTCACCTCGCCGATGACCATCTCGGCCATGCGGGGCGAGCCCAGGTACATCGAGGCGTTGCCCTCCACCATGAACACCACGTCACAGAAGCTGGGGATGTAGGCGCCCGCCCGCGGCCGAGGGCCCGAACAGGCAGCAGATCTGGGGCACCCGGCCCGACAGCCGCACCTGGTTGTAGAAGATCCGCCCGGCGCCCCGCCGCCCGGGGAACAGCTGCACCTGGTCGGTGATGCGGGCCCCGGCCGAGTCCACCAGCCAGAACACCGGCAGCTCGTGGCGCAGGGCGTACTCGGTGAGCCGCACGATCTTCTCCACCGTGCGGGCGCCCCACGACCCGGCCTTGACCGTCGGGTCGTTGGCCATGACGCACACCGGCCGGCCGTCGATGCGGCCCACCCCGGTGACCACGCCGTCGGCGGGCAGGTCCTCGGCCTGGTTGTTGGCCAGCAGGGCGTCCTCGACGAACGAGCCCTTGTCCAGCAGCAGGGCGAGGCGGTCCCGCACGAACAGCTTGTTCTGGGCGGCGAGCTTGTCGCCCACCTTGGCCAGGTTGCCGGCCTGGGCCCGCTCGGTGCGGCGGGCCAGCTCGTCGGGGGTGTGGTCCGGCCCGGCCACGTCAGGCGCGGCGGATGGCCAGGATCGCCACGTCGTCGCCCATCGCCTCCGACGCGAAGTCCCGGGCCGCCTCCAGCAGGTTCTTGCAGAGCACGCCGGCGGCCACGTTGGGGTCACGCCGCAGCGAGTTGGCGATGCGCTCCTCGCCGAACATCTGGTCGCCGTTGCGCACCTCGGCCAGGCCGTCGGTGTAGAGCAGCAGCAGGTCGCCGCTGTCCAGCGGGATCTCGCGGGAGTGGTAGTGCCCGTTGGGGTCGAGCATGAGCAGCGGGCCGGTGGAGCGCAGCGGCCGGACCTCCCGGTCGTGCCACAGCCAGGCCGCGGGATGGCCGGCGGAGGCGAAGCGCAGCGTGCCCGCGTCGGTGTCGAACACGACCACCACGAGCGAGATGAACTCCTCGGTGCGCTCGGGCGCCGCCATCTGGCGGTTGAGCTCCTCCAGCGCCTGGGCCGGGTCGCGGTACTGGCGCAGGAACACCCGCAGCAGGTACTTGGCCTGGAAGGCGGTGATGGAGGCCTCGATGCCCCGCCCGGTCACGTCGCCGATGACCGCGGCGATGCGCGACGGGGCCACCCGGAACACGTCGTAGAAGTCGCCGGCCATCATGCCGGTGCCCGCCTGGTAGACGCGGCCGAGCTCGAAGCCGGCGAAGTCGGGCAGCTCCTCCGGCGCCAGGCGGGCCGCCCAGCGCTTGGGGGCCAGCTCCTCCTGGTTGAGGACCTCCTCGGCCCGGCGCTCGAGCTTGGTGCGGTCCTCGGCGATGCGCGCCTCGCGGGCGAAGTCCCGCCCGAAGGCGACCGAGAGGGACACCGGCACCAGGATGAGCACGAACAGCAGGCTGGGCACCGCCCGCTCGCCCGTGGCCGCCACCGCGGCCGCGGACACGGCCAGCACCCCGTAGAGGCAGGCGGCGTGGAGGTCTTTGCGGAAGGCCGAGCGCGCCAGGACGGTCACGTCGGCATCGGGGCCGTGCTCGTGCTCCACGCGCTTCCAGACGACGTGGAGCCGCCGGGTGGAACGGGCCCACACCAGGGCGGCGACGAGCGAGGCGACCCCAACGAGGGCCAGGATCGGCGTCATGTCGCAGCCGATGCTAGTGGGGCCGCGAGACCCCAGGTACCGACTGTCACGAGGTCGTCACTCACCGCGCCTCCGGACCCGCAGCTTGACGGCCGTGGCGCCCAGCCCGAACGCCTCCCGCAGCTTGCGCTCGAGGTAGCGCAGGTAGGTGCGGCGGCAGCTCCCGGTTGACGAACAGCGTGAAGGTGGGCGGGTTGGCCGCGCCCTGGGTGGCGTAGAGCACCCGCGCCCCGCCGGGGGCGGCCTGGGCCAGCTGGGCGTCGCGGATGACGGCGTTGACCTTGGCGGTCGGGATGCGCCGTCCGGTAGGCGTCCACGCTGGCCTCCAGGGCGGGGAACAGCTTGTGCACGCCCTTGCCCGACAGGGCGCTCACCGGCAGCACCGGGGCCTCGCCCACGAAGCGCAGGCGCTCCGACACCTGCCAGCGCAGGTCGGCGCGGGCGTCGGCGTCGAGCAGCTCCCACTTGTTGAGCAGGACCACGATGGGGCTGCCGGCCGCGTCGATGCGCTCGGCCAGGCGCTGGTCCTGCCCGGTGACGCCTTCGGTGGCGTCGATGACCAGCAGGGCCACGTCGGCCTCGTCCACCGCCTGGAGCGCCCGGACCAGCGAGTAGTACTCGGTGCCCTCGTCGATCTTGGAGCGGCGCCGCATGCCCGCGGTGTCGACCAGGCGCAGCGGCCCCAGGTCGGTCTCGATGACTGTGTCGATCGTGTCGCGGGTGGTCCCGGGCAGGTCGTGGACCACCGACCGCTCGTCGCCCGTGAGCCGGTTGAACAGGGTGGACTTGCCCACGTTCGGGCCGTCCCACGATGGCCACCGCGACGGTGTCGTCGCCGCGGGCGGCGGCGTCGCCGGGCTCGCCGCCTTCCGGGCCCGCCTCGTCGGGGCCGGGCGGCGGGAAGTGGGCGACGACCGCGTCGAGCAGGTCGCCGGTCCCCCGGCCGTGGATGGCGCTCACCGCGTAGGGCTCGCCCAGGCCGAGGGCCATCAGCTCCCACATCTGGTGCTCGCGGCCGGTGTCGTCCACCTTGTTGGCCACCAGCAGGACCGGCTTGCCCGAGGCCCGCAGCAGGCCGGCCACGCGGGCGTCGTCCTCGGTGGAGCCGGTCACCACGTCCACCACGAACAGGACGACGTCGGCGTCGGCGATGGCCCGCTCGGACTGGGCGCTCACCTTGGCGTCGAGGTCGCTCCCGCTCGCCATCCAGCCGCCGGTGTCGACCAGCCGGAAATGCCGGCCCAGCCAGTCGGCCTCCACGTCCTTGCGGTCGCGGGTGACGCCCGGGTGCTCCTCCACGATGGCGGCGCGCCGGCCCAGGATGCGGTTGAGCAGCGTGGACTTGCCCACGTTGGGCCGCCCCACGATGGCGACGACGGGCAGGGGCATGCTCAGGCCCCCGAGTCCAGCGCGGCCCGCAGGGCGTGGCCGTCGGTGGGCACGATCTCGACCGGCCGGGGCAGGTCGGCGGGGGCGGTGCCGTCCAGGAACACGCCCCGGGTCAGGCACACGTCGGGCAGCAGGTAGCGGTGGCCCTCGGGCTCGGCCGCCAGCACCCGGGCCAGGTCCTCGCCCACCATCAGCCCGGCCACGCCGACGTTGCCGCCGAAGTAGCGGTTGTCGACGGTCACGATGCGCACGTCGGGCCGGCCCAGCTCGGCCAGCAGCGGGGCCAGCACCCGGGCGCCGTAGGGCCCGGTGAGGACGGCGACGGGCGCCTGGCGGGACGGGCCGATGCGCAGCAGCTGGTCCCCCAGCGCCCGCACCGCCCGGTAGGGCTCGTACTCCGAGTCGCTCGATCCCGACACGTCGACGCCCGCCGCGCAGCCCCCGTCGGCGGAGTGGAAGAAGCCGCCCCGGTCGGGGTCGTCGTCCCGCCGCGGCATGGCGCCCGGCCGCTCCAGCAGCTCGGCCTCGAAGGCCCGGGCCATGCCGATCCCGTCCTCGTGCATGGGGAAGTCGCCGTAGTCGGCGGCGGGCGGGAACGGCCGGCCGGCCAGCAGGTAGTACTCGTCGGCCGCGAAGGCCAGGCGCCGGCCCAGGACCGCCAGGTAGACGTCCTGCCAGTCGGCCACCGCGTCGACCACGGCCGCGGCCTCGGCCCGGGTGTGGGGCCGCATGCGGGCCTCGCGTGTTGAACCGGGACACGCCCAGCGGCACCACGCACAGCGAGGCCAGCTCGGGGTAGCGGTCGAGCACCCCGGCCAGCGTGTCGTCCAGCACCGCGCCGTCGTTGACCCCGGGGCACACCACCACCTGGCCGTGGACCTCCACCCCGTGGTCCAGCAGCGCCCGCAGCCAGCGGAGGCTGGTGGCCCCCCGGCGGTTGCGCAGCATGGCCGAGCGCACCTCGGGGTCGGTGGCGTGGATGCTCACGTACAGCGGGCTCAGGCCCTCGGTCACCACCCGCTCCAGGTCGGCCTCGGTGAAGCGGGTCAGGGTGGTGAAGTTCCCGTACAGGAACGAGAGCCGGTAGTCGTCGTCCTTCAGGTACAGGGACCGGCGCAGCCCCGGGGGCAGCTGGTAGATGAAGCAGAACTCGCAGTGGTTGTCGCAGGTCCGCACCCGGTCGAACAGCGCCGAGTGGACCTCCACCCCCAGCGGCTCGCCCACGGCCTTGCCGATCTCGACCAGCGACTCCAGGCCGCCCCGGCGCACCTCCAGGGCCAGGTCGGCCTCGTCCACCAGCGACCGCCACTCCAGCAGGTCGCGGGGCACGTCGCCGTTGATCGAGACGATCTCGTCGCCCTCCACCAGGCCGGCGCGCGCGGCCGGCGATGCGGGCGCGACGGCGACGACACGGGGAGCGGACATAGGGGTGACAGTCTACGGCTACTCCGCGTGGACCAGGTCCGGGTCGAGCACGCCCGAGCGCGCCAGCCAGCGGCCGATCTCGCCCGACACGTTGCGCCCGGTGGCGATGGCCGGGGCGTCGTGGGCCGCGGCGATCTTCTCGTTGACCCGCTCGATGGCCTTGCGGGTCGAGTCCCGGGACCGGCCGCAGGCGGCGGGCGGCCTCGTCGTGCGGGCGGGGCTCCAGCGTGGCGGGCCGGGGCAGGCGGGCGAAGTCGTCGTAGTAGGCGGCGATCACGCTGCGCTCCAGCGCGGTGAAGCTCAGCGCCACCGTGGTGTCGAACCCGGCGGTGGGCTCCTCGTCGTCGAGGTCGGGCCCCGGCGGCGGGCCGGCCAGCGCCGCGGGCCCCAGGTGGTCACCGGTCACGCACACCACGTGGAAGCGGGCGTCGGGGCGCCCGATGCTGTAGCTCCAGCGGTGGCGGACCGGCGCCCACGGCCGCCCCGGCTCCAGCGGCACCTCCTCGTAGCCGGGCTCGTACGCCGACAGCAGCCCGGGGCGCTGGGACACGTTGAGCGTCGCCCAGCGGGTGCCGTCCCAGCGGATCAGCGCGTGGTCCTTGGACACGGTCCAGCGCCCGCCGACCAGCTGGTGGCCGACCCGGATGTCGTTGGCCCGGCCCCGCCCGATGCGGACCACGTGGCTCGCGCTCGAAATGGGCGGTCCAGGGACCGGGATGGATGCGGACGCGTATGGTCACGCGTCCTGGCGTACCACCACGGCGGTCACGTTGTCGGTGCTTCCCGCGTCGAGGGCCGCGTCCACCAGCCGCTGGGCGGCGGCATCGGCCCCGGCGGCGGACCGGACGATGCGGCCGATGTCGGCATCGTCCAGCACGTCGATCCCGTCCGACGCCAGCACCAGGGCGTCGCCCGGGAACAGCGCCACGTGCGCCACGTCGGGCGGCACCGCCTCGGCCGAGCCCATGGCGCGGGTGATCATGTGGCGGCCCGGGTGGGTGCGGGCCTCGGCCTGCGAGATGACCCCGGCCCGCACCAGCTCGGCCGCGGCGTTGTCGTCGTCGGTGACGCGGGTGATCCGCTCGGCGGTCACCAGCCAGGCGGGCGAGTCGCCCACCCCCGCCACCAGCCACAGGCTGCCCCCGGCCCGGTCGGCGGCCAGCACCCCCAGCGTGAGCGTGGCCGCCATGAACGCCACGGTGGGGTCCTCGCCGCTGGCCGGCCAGCACGGAGGCGTTGGCGTCCTGGACCGCCTCGCGCACCACGCGGTCGTCGACCCGGTCCGCGGAGGCCTCCAGGCGGGCGACCGCGGCCGCCACCGTCAGCTGGGCGGCCCGAGCGCCGCCCTGCATGCCGCCGGCGCCGTCGCTCACCACCACCCACCCGTCGGCCACCGCCGCGCGGTCCTGGTTGTCCGGGCGCCGCCCCGGGCCGTGGCCCAACCGCTCTCGAACCCCATGGGCCACAGATAGTCGCCGCCGGACGCCGGCCGCTAGGGCCAGGTGTGGCCCCCGCGGGCCGCTCGGTAGGGTGACGGCGATGCCCGTCGACAAGGTCCTGCTCGCCGCGCCCCGGGGCTTCTGCGCGGGCGTGGAGATGGCCATCAAGGCCCTGGCCTGGATGGTCCGGGCCTTCGAGCCGCCCGTGTACTGCTACCACGAGATCGTCCACAACCAGGGCGTGGTCGACCGCTTCCGGGACCTGGGCGTGGTGTTCGTGGACGACATCGCCGAGGTCCCCGAGGGCCGGCCCATCATGCTCTCCGCCCACGGCTCGGCGCCCGAGGTCGTGGCCGCGGCCCGGGAGCGGGGCAGCTACGTCGTCAACGCCGTGTGCCCGCTGGTGACCAAGGTCCACCACGAGGTCAAGACCCGGGCGGGCAAGGGCTTCCGCATCGTCTACGTCGGCCACGAGGGCCACGAGGAGGCGGTGGGGACCATGGCGGTGGCGCCCGAGGCCATCGACATGGTCGAGTCGGTGGCCGACGTGGACGCCCTGCCGGGCTTCGACCAGCCGGTGGCGCTGCTGGCCCAGACCACGCTGTCCCACCGCGACTGGTCGGCGGTGGCCGAGCGGGCGGCCGAGCGCTTCCCCGGCCTGTGGCGCCCGGGGCGCAGCGACCTGTGCTTCGCCACCACCAACCGCCAGTCGGCCCTGGCCGAGATCGCGCCCCGCTGCGACGCAGTGGTGGTGATCGGGTCGGCCAACTCGTCCAACACCCGGGCGCTGGAGAAGCTGGCGCACGAGTCGGGCTGCGACCGGGTCTACCGCGTCAACGGCCCCGACGAGCTGCCGGACGACCTCGGCGGGCACGGTGGGCGTCACCGCCGGCGCCTCGGCGCCCGAGAGCGTGGTCGAGTCCGTGATCGCCCGGCTGGGGCCGGCGCACGGCGTCGAGGAGGTCAGCATCACCGAGGAGGACGAGTACTTCCCGCCGCCCCGGGAGCTGCGCGACCTGCTGGCGGGCGTGGACGTGCTGGCCACCCTGGCGCTGGGCGGCTCGGTCCCCGACCGCCCGTCCCTCAACGACCGCCAGCTCCAGGCCAGCGACGTGCTGGCGATGCTGACCTGAACTCTGCGCCTGGCCTACTCCGCCCGGCGGCGGGCCTCGTCGTAGAGGGCCTGGAGGTCGACGGCCAGGCGCTCGGTCATCTCCCGCACCACCCGGCGCTTGACCCGGCCGGTGCCGTCGCCCACGGGCGGGTAGATGGGCTCGCCGACGACGAGCACGATCTTGTGGGGCCTGATGACCTTGGCGCCCAGCGGCATGGCCTCGGACGAGCCGCCGATGCCGATGGGCACGATGGGCACCCCGGTGCGGGCGGCCACGAACGCGGGCCCGTCGAACAGCTCCGCCACCTTCGTGCCCCTCGCGCCGGGTGCCCTCGGGGAACATGACCAGCGACTCGCCGTTCTCGATGATGCGCATGCAGGTGCGCAGCGACTCGCGGTCGGCCGAGCCCCGGTGCACGGGGAAGGCGCCCAGCATGGAGAAGAAGCGCCCCAGGGTCGGGTACTTCCAGATCGACGCCTTGCCCATGTAGCGCATGCGGGTCGAGTGGATGCACGACACCAGGATGAAGTCCAGGTTGGACCGGTGGACCGGCGCCACCACGTAGGGCCCCGCCGGCAGGTGCTCGCGGCCCCGGACCTCCAGCCGGAGGTAGAGCTTGGCCACGCCATGGAACAGCCCGCTGAGGGCGGCGTAGGAGCCCTGCTCGAACCACCGGGGCGGGTGGACGTCGACGGTCGGCGCCCGCTCCGGCTCCTCGCTTGTCGACCGGGCCGGGTGCGACCTCGACTCTCGCGCCCCGCCACCTCGCGGCTCGGCGGGCGCGGCTTCGGTGCTCGGCGTCCACCGGCTCGGTCGAGCGCTCGGACTCGGGCGTCAGGCATCGGCGATCCTCCCCACCAGGTCGTCCACGATCTCGTCGACGGTCATGTCGCTGGTGTCGATCTCCAGGGCGCCGTCGGCGCGGCGCAGCGGATCGGCCTCCCGGCCCTGGTCGAGGGCGTCGCGCCGGGCCATGTCGGCGGCCACGGTCTCGTAGTCGAGGTCGGTGACCTCGGCCGCCCGCCGCTCGGCCCGCACGTCGGGCCGGGCGCTCAGGTACACCTTGAGCACGCGCGTCGGGGAACACGACCGTGCCGATGTCACGGCCCTCCAGCACGCCCCCGCCGCGGGCGTGGGTCCACTCCCGCTGGCGGCGGACCAGCTCGCTGCGGACGCCGGGGTTGGCGGCCACCAGCGACACCGCCCGGTTCACCTCGGGCCCCCGGATCTCGATGGTGGCGTCCACGCCGTCGACCGTCACGGCCTCGGCCGTCACCTCCAGCTCGACCACCCGGGCCAGCTTCTCGACCGGCTCGGTGTCGGCCGGGTCGATCCCCCGGCGCAGCGCCGCGAACGTGACGGCCCGGTACATGGCCCCGGTGTCGAGATAGTCGAGCCCGAGGCGCTCGGCGAGGCGGCGGGCGACAGTCGACTTGCCCGACCCGGCGGGCCCGTCGATGGCGATGACCTTCACGAGGATCGCACCCTACAGGCTCGGCGCCGAAAGCCCGTCCAGGGCGTCCCAGAAGCCGGGGAAGGTCTTGGCCACGCAGCCCGGGTCCTCGATCTCGACGCCGGGCACCCGCAGGCCCACGAGGGCGAAGCTCATGGCCATGCGGTGGTCGTCGTAGGTGGCGATGCGGGCGGGCCGGGGCGTGCCCGGCTGCACCACGAAGCCGTCGTCCGTGGCCTCGGGCCCGGACGCCGAGGCGGCCCAGCTCGGCCACCACCGCGGCGATCCGGTCCGTCTCGTGGCCGCGGATGAAGCCCACCCCGGTCACCTCGGTGGGCCCGTCGGCGAACGGGGCCAGGACCGCCACGGTCTGGGCCATGTCGGGCATGTCGGACAGGTCCACCGTGCCCAGGCCCCGCAGCCGGCCGGTGCCGACCACCGTGGTGGTCGGTGGCCGGTGCGCTCGACCTCGCGCGCCCATGGCCGCCAGCAGGTCGGCCAGGCGGGCGTCGCCCTGGCGGGTGCCCGCCCCCAGCCCGGCGACCGTGACCCGCCCGCCCACGAGGGCGGCCGCGGCCAGGAAGTACGAGGCGGTGGAGGCGTCGGGCTCCACCGCGTAGGCCGTTCCCCGGTAGCGGCCCGGCGGGAACGTCCAGCACCGGCCCGCCCGCCTCGCCGGGCACGTCCACGCCGAAGGCGCACCATCACCGCCAGGGTGAGCTCGACGTAGGGCCGGGACACCGAGCGCGGTGGTCAGCCGCAGCCGCACCCCGCCCCGGGCGTAGGGGGCGGCCAGCAGCAGGCCGGACAGGAACTGGCTCGACGTGTCGCCGGCCACCGCCACCTCGCCACCCGTCCAGTCCGCCCGGGGCGACCACCGTGACCGGCAGGTGGCCCGGCTCGCCCTCGGCGCGGACCTCCGCCCCCAGCGAGCGGATCCCGTCCAGCACCGGGCCCATGGGCCGGGCCCGCAGCGGCGGGGCGCCGTCCACGCGGTACTCGCCCTCCCCCAGCGCGACCACCGGCAGCAGGAACCGGCTGGTGGTCCCGGACAGGCGCACGTCCAGCGCCCGGGGGCCGGGCCGCAGCCGGCCGCCCGTCCCCGTCACCATGCAGGCGCCCGGACGAGCGGTCCTGGGCGATGCCCGCTCCCAGCGCCGCCAGCGCGGTGCGCATGGCCTCGGTGTCGTCGGCCACCAGGGCGCCGTCGATGGTGGACGAGCCGCCGGCCAGCGCCGCGCACACCAGGGCCCGGTTGGTCAGGCTCTTGGAGCCGGGAACGGTGACGGTGGCGTCCAGCGGCCCCGCCACGGGCGTGACCGGGCGGGCGTCAGCCATCGATCGGCGACACCGCGGGCCGGTAGCCCCGGGCGATCAGGCCGCCGCGGAACACGTCCACCGCCCCGCTCTCGATGAGCAGGACCAGCACGCCCTGGGGGCCCTCGGTGGAGTGGGCGATCTCCAGGTCCACGATGTTGACGTCGAGGTCGGCGGCCAGGATGGCGACGTCGGCCACCACGCCGGGCCGGTCGGGCACCGGGATGCGGACCTCGCGGAGGTCGGCGGCCGTGCGGAAGCGGGCCGGGAGGTTGACCCGGGCGGCCCGGGCCTGCTCCAGGGCGGCCAGCAGCTCCTTGCGGTCGTCCACCGCCACCACGTCCCGCAGGTGCTGGAGCGAGGCGGTCAGCTCGTCGAGGACGTCCACGATGGCGGAGCGGTTGTCGCTGCAGATGTCGGGCCAGATGCCGGGATGGCCCGAGGCGATGCGGGTCATGTCGCGGAAGCCGCCGGCGGCCAGGCGCAGCAGCGCCCGGTGCTCCTCGCTGCGCTCGTCGGCCAGGCGCATGAGGGCGGCCGCGGCCAGGTGCGGCACGTGGGACACCACCGCCACCAGCTCGTCGTGGCGGTCGGGCGGCAGCGTGACCACCTCGGCGCCCAGCGTGCCCACGATCTGGCGCACCTGGGCGTAGGCGGCGGCGTCGGTCCCCCCGGTGGGGGTGAGGACCCAGGTGGCGCCCTCGAACAGCTCGGCGTCGGCGCCCTCCACGCCCTCCTGCTCGGAGCCGGCCATGGGATGGCCGCCCACGAAGCGCCCGTCCGACACGGCCTCCACCACCGAGGCCTTGACCCCGCCGACGTCGGTGACCAGGCCGCCGCCGGCGCCGAGGGCGCGGCGGGCCTCGGCCGCGATGGCGGCCACGGGCGTGGCCACGAAGGTGATGGTGGCCTCGGCGTCGTCGCCCACCGCGTCGAGGGCGCCCAGCTCCAGGGCCCGCTCGGCCCGGGCCGGGTCGCGGTCGCGGCCGGTCACGTGCCAGCCGACGGCCCGCAGCCGCATGCCGATCGGACCCGCCGATCAGGCCGGTCCCCACCACCACGGCCCGGCCGGGGTCGGGCGGGCGCCCGAGCACCACGTCAGCGGGCCGGCGCCATCAGGCCGGCAGGTCGTCGCGCAGGCCGCGCGCGCCTTCGAGGTAGACGTGGTGGAGCTCGTCGCGGGACTTGTCGGTGGTCAGGTGGATCATCACCCGGATGCAGCGGGGCGTGCCGCCCTCGATGTCGAGCTCGCGGGCGCAGATCAGCGGCACGTCCCCAGGCCGAACTTGCGGGCGGCCAGGGCCGGGAAGGCGCTGTGGATGTCGTCGGTGGCGGTGAACAGCACGCTGATGAGGTCGTCGTGCTGGATCGCGTTGCGCTCGAACAGCGCCTCCAGCAGGGCGATCACCCGCTCGAACAGGTGCTCGGTCTCGTCGACGTCCACGGTGGTGGCGCCGCGCAGGGCGCGGACTGCGGGTGACATGGCTTTGAGAGGTTAGCGGCGCGCCCCGGGCCGGACGTGTAGTCGCCACCGCCCGCTCCAGGTCGCGCACCTCACGCTGGGTGAGTGGGCGCCAGTCGCCCGGCGAGCAGGCGGCGGTCGGCCAGCGAGCCGATCCGCACCCGCACCAGCCGCACGACCGGATGGCCGACCGCTTCGCACATGCGCCGGACCTGGCGGTTGCGGCCCTCGTGGATGGTGATGCGCAGGCTGTCCGCTCGCCCACCAGCGAGGCCTTGGCCGGGGCGGTGGGGCCGTCGTCCAGCTCGACGCCCTCGCGCAGTCGCCGCAGCGCCCCCCGGGACGGCCGCCCCTCCACCTCGGCCAGGTACTCCTTCTCGACCCCGAAGGAGGGATGGGTGAGGCGGTGGGCCAGCTCGCCGTCGTTGGTGAGCAGCAGCAGGCCCTCGCTGTCGGCGTCGAGCCGGCCCACGGGATAGACCCGGGGCTCGGCCGGCACGAGGTCGACCACGGTGGGCCTTCCCTGCGGGTCGGACGCGGTGGTCACGACCCCCGCGGGCTTGTTGAGCAGGTAGTGGACCAGGCCCTGCCGCACCCCGACGATCGCCCCGTCCACCTCGATGGCGTCGTGCTCGGGATCGGCCCGCGTCCCCAGCGTCGCCACTTCCCCGTTCACCCGGACGCGGCCCGCGGCGATCAGCTCCTCACACGTCCGGCGACTCCCCAACCCGGCCTGGGCCAGGATCTTCTGCAGCCGCTCCCCTTCGGGCGTCACTCGCCCCCGTCGCCGTCCCCGCCATCGTCCGGCGGCGCCACGGCCAGCAGGTCGTCCGCGGACCGGCTCTCCGGCCGCAGGCCCCGCTCCAGCTGCTCGACCACGTCGGCCCCGGGCACGAAGTCACCCAGCGCGGGCAGGTCGGCGAGGCTGTCGACGCCCAGCTTCTCCAGGAACGCCGGGGTGGTCCCGAACATGGACGCCTGGCCCGGGCCGGGGTCGCGGCTCACCTCGGCGATGTAGCCCCGCTGGACCAGCGTGCGCATCACGCCGTCCACGCTCACGCCCCGGATGGCGCCCACCTGCGCCCGGGAGATGGGCTGCTTGTAGGCCACGATGGCCAGGGTTTCCAGCGCGGCGGCCGACAGCTTGGCCGTCTGGCCCTCGAGCACGAAGCGCTCGACGTAGGGCGCCTGGTCGGGGTGGGTCTCGTACCGCCAGCCGCCCGCCACCCGGGCCAGCTGGAAGCCCCGGCCCTCGGCCTCGTACTCGGCGGCCAGCTCGTGGCACAGCCCCTCGACGACGGCCGGCGCCAGCTCCAGGAGCTGGGACAGCAGCCCGGTGTCGATGGGCTGCTCGCCCACCAGCACGATGGCCTCGATGGCGCGGCGGGCCTCGTCGCGCACGTCCTGGCCCAGCTCGTCCGGCGGGAGGGGTGGGACCGCGCTCATCCGTCGTAGGCGTCGATCTCGATGGGCACGCCCGCCAGGTCGGCGTCCCGGCCGCCCACCCACACGATCACGATGTCGCCGAAGGTGCGGGCCTGGTCGAGCTCGACGAGGCCGACCTTGAACAGCTCGAGCACGGCCAGGAACCGCACGACCACCTCGAGCCGCTCCACCAGGGCGGCGGTGAGCGCCCGGAAGGTGATGCGCCCGACCCGGGGCAGCTCGTCGACCAGCTCGGCCATGGCGTCGGTCACCGAGGCCCGGACGGGGGCCACGTGGTCGAGGTCGATCCGGGGCGTGGGCCGGGGGGCGATGGCCCGCAGGTAGGCGCGGCGCACGTCGTCGGGGGTCACGCCCTCCAGCAGGTCGGGCATGAGGCCCGCGTAGCGCTCGTCCACGCCCAGCGTGCGACCCACGCGCCGGTCCGCCTCCGCCGAGAGGACGGACAGGGCGACGGCCGCCTCCTTGAAGGTCTTGCACTCGACGAGGCGGTGCAGGAGCAGGTCGCGCTCCTCCCACAGCGCCAGCTCCTCGTCGAGGTCGACGTCGTCGCCGGTGGGCAGCAGCCGGCGGGACTTGAGCTCGACCAGCGTGGCCGCGATGAGCAGGAACTCGCTGGCGACGTCGAGGTTGAGGACGTCCATGCGCTCCAGCTCGACCAGGTAGCCGTCGACGATGGTGGCGAGGCTGATCTCGTAGAGGTCGACCTGCTCGGAGAGGATCAGGTGGAGCAGGAGCTCGAACGGGCCCTCGAACACCGGGGTCTGCACCGCGTAGGGCATCCCCACGAATCATAATCACACTGCTGTCGTTCCCTGCGCATGGGCAACCGGTGCGGGGGCCGGGGGGCGTGCCCTCTACCATCCGTGGCCATGGCCCGCGTGTTCTCCGGCATCCAGCCCACCGGCGAGGTGCACCTCGGCAACTACCTCGGCGCGGTCCAGCGGTGGGTGGCGTCCCAGCACGACGACGAGGCCCTGTACTGCATCGTCGACCTGCACGCCCTGACGGTCCCCCAGGACCCGGCCGAGCTGCGGGCCAAGACGATCGAGCTCACGCAGATCCTGGTGGCGGCGGGCCTGGACCCCGACGTGGTCACGCTGTTCGCCCAGAGCCAGGTCCCCGAGCACGCCGAGCTGGGCTGGATCATGGCGTGCACCGCCGCGTTCGGCGAGCTGCGACGCATGACGCAGTTCAAGGAGAAGGCCGACCGCGCCGACTTCGTGTCGGCCGGCCTGTTCATGTACCCGGCCCTGCAGGCGGGCGACATCCTGCTCTACGACACCGACAAGGTCCCGGTGGGCGACGACCAGCGCCAGCACCTGGAGCTGGCCCGCGACCTGGCCGTGCGGTTCAACAGCCGCTACGGCACGACGTTCGTCGTCCCCGAGCACGTCATCCCCCCGGTGGGCGCCCGCATCATGGACCTCCAGGCCCCCGAGCGGAAGATGTCGAAGTCGGTCGAGTCGCCCCAGGGCACGATCCTGGTGCTCGACGACCCCGAGGTCATCGAGCGCAAGTTCCGCCGCGCGGTGACCGACAGCGAGCCCGAGGTCCGCTACGACCCCGAAGCCAAGCCCGGGGTCTCGAACCTGCTCACCATCCTGGCCGCGGCCACGGGCGGCGACCCCGAGTCCCTGGCCGGCAAGTACACCCAGTACGGCCCCCTCAAGGCGGACGCGGCCGAAGCGGTCATCGAGCTCCTGCGCCCCCTCCAGGACCGCTTCGCCGCCCTCGCAGCCCAACCAGGCGAAGCCGAGCGCATCCTCCGCCAGGGCGCCGACAAGGCCCGCGTGACCGCGGCGGCGACGATGGCCCGCGTCCGCGAGCGCCTGGGCCTCGTCCCGATCTGATCTTCCCCTCGGGGCCTGCCTAGACGTTGGGTATAGGTAGTGATACGTTGCGCGGCGATCTGGGGGTCCAGATATGCCAAAAAGCAATGTAACGCCCTATACCACGCCAACGGCGCAAAGCAAAATAGCGCACGAAAGTGCACCAAAGCCTCCTTCGCGGTGGCAGCGGTGGCCCTCGTCCTCACGATCGCGTGCGGCGGAGGTGCCGGACGAGGCCGACGACCGTCGCCCACGACGAGCGATCGCGAACCGAGCACGACGGCGAGCACGACGACGACGCACGACCACTGAGGACGCGGTTCGCGCGGCGTACTCGGTCCTATGTGGCCATGATCAGTCGGGATCACGACGACGACGGTCGATCCCGAACGACCCTGAGCTTGGCGACCCGGATGGTCGACCCCGCGCTCAGCGACGTCCGCACGCGCCTGTCGACCTGGCAGGCGCAAGGCCAGGTCTGGGTGTCGGGCGATCAGAGCCGCCACGACATCGAGTCGGTCAGATGTCCAGGACGACCGGCTCACCGCCGTCGTGACGGACTGCATCGTCAGCCAACGACGCGCTCGATCGCCCGTCGGCTCGACGGATGTCACGTTCCGGCTCCGGCACGGACCCAATCGCGGCAGCGACGACGCTGGTCAACCGGGACGGCGTCTGGCTGGCCCAGAGACACGGAGCGTGGACCAGCACTGGGAGGGAGTGGCGGGATGCGCAGCGTTGGCCTCGCCCTCGTCGTGGCGGCCGGCTCCTGCTCGTGCTGCGCGCCGTGGGCTTGCGCCTGCAGTCGACCCAGACCACGCCGACGACGCCGCCACCTGCCGAGGATCGGCTCAGGGCACCGCAGTCAATCTCTGGTACTTCGTCGACGGCCGCACTTCCCCGGATCCGGAGGTCAGTGTGTCTTACACCGAGTTGGTGGGGTCGGGTGGTTCGGCGGGTGGCGGGCGGCGGTGGCGGTGCGGGCTCGGGTGTGTGAGGTGTGGGCGGCGCCGGGGGGTCCGGGGTCGATGGGGACCGAGAACCGGCCGTTGGCGCCGGTGGCGGGTGGGTTGGTGGACGGGGCGTGGTACTACCAGACCTGCAGCTATAGCGATACCGGGGAGTTGGCGTCGTCGCGGTACTGGCAGTTCGTGGCGGGGGCGCCGGGGTTCGGGCCTGACCTGGCGGCGCTGGCCGCGAGTGCCTATGACCGGATCCCCTTGCCGTTCCCGGTGCCCTCGACCGCGCCCTCCCTGGCGGTGCGGCCCATCACCGGGTTGGACACCTGGCTGTGGATCGACCCCGCCGCCTGGCAGCCCCAGCAGGCGACCGCGGGGCTGGCCGGGTTCAGTGTGCAGCGTGACCGCCACCCCCAGACAGGTGATCTGGGATATGGGTGAGGGTGAGGGGGCCGTGGAGTGTGATGGGCCGGGGGTGGCGTGGCAGCCGGATGTGGCTGACGGGGACCAGTCGACCGACTGTGCCTACAACTACCGGTGGAACTCCAACGATCAGCCCGGCGGTGTGTTCCCGGCGTCGGTGACCGTGGAGTGGGCGGTCGCCTGGACCGCCAGCACCGGCGACACCGGGGTCCTCGCCCCCGCCCGGCGCACCACCACCTTCGACGTCGCCGTCAAATCACTCGAAGCACAGATCTGCTACCGCAACATCTGCCCGGAGGACTCGCGTCGAGTCGCGGCGAGCGGGCCAAGGACCCGGTGAAGCGTCGGCTGGTGACGGCGGAGCGTCGTCGTCGACGGGCCGGGCGGAGGCTCGCCTATGCGTGGAACGAGTGGGAAGTGCAGTCGCTCGACGCCGCGGACGGCGACGTCGGCTGGCAGCAGAGGATCACGCAGTTCTGGGATCGGCACTTCCCGTGCTGATGTCCGTGAAGGACGGCTACGCCTACTATGCGCTCGATCTGGGGACGTTCCAGGTCGTCCGGGGTGAGGAGCCGGAGTACGAGGAGACGGCGCCGATCGCGGGCTCCCTGCTGGAGCTCCTTCGACTGCTCGCCAGTGGTGATCCCAGGCTGGCCGGCTGCGTCTAGTCAGTCGTCGTCGTCGTCCGGGCACTGGTCGGAGACGAAGTGGCGTTCGTCGTCGGAGCCGGCCCAGCTGCCGCAGACCTCCTGCTCGCCGGGGACGCAGCCGGTGGCGGGCTTGTCGGCCAGCTGGCCGGGGGCGACGCCGGGGTGCATGGAGGCCGTGGCGTCGGTGACCACGCAGTACGAGCTGCCCGAGCTGTCCGACCCCATGCCTACCCAGCAGCCGCCCAGGAAGGCGGCGATGCCGATGATGAGGAACGTCCGGGTGTTGCTGGACGATTTGGCCATAGCGGACGCTCATTGTGCTCCATCGCCGGTGGCCGGGCGCGCGATGCCCGCGACGGCGCTCACTCAGTCGTCGTCGGCGAGCTTGAGGGCGTCGCCCACCCCGGCCGGGACCGTCCAGCGGTCCGGCGGGAGATGGTGCTCGCGGGCCCAGGCCACCGTGAGGTCGTCGCTGCCGGCCGCGGCCAGCAGGTCGGCGCCGATGGCGTCGTGGCACAGGTAGCGGCCGGTGCGGCCGACCGGGCCGGATCGGGACTGCCAGCGGGTGGCGGCGTCGTGGGACGCGGCCATGCCGGCGAGCGTGGCGACGGCCCGGCGGACCGGGCCCAGGCCCGACGAGATCTTGCCCACGTCGTGGAGCAGACGCGGCCGCGAGGACGGGGCGGGCGACGGGAGGAGGGAGCGCCGCCTCGGTGCGGCGGGCCACGCCGACCGCGTGGCGGCGGTCGGGGCCGCTCATGCGATGCCAGAGGGTGAGCTCGCCCGGCAGCAGCAGGGACGCGGCCCACGCCTCGTCCGCCGGGGGCGGGCCCCCGGGGCGCAGGGAACCGAAGAAGCGGGCGGCCAGATGCCGCCAGGTGCCCGTCGCCGTCGCCGTCACGCGTGGTTGATGCAGAACCGGGTGGCGGGCATGGCCTCCAGCCGCGCCTCGCCGATGGGCTGGCCGCAGCGCTCGCACAGGCCGTACGTGCCCGTGTCGAACTTGGCCAGGGCCCGGGTGGTCTCGTCGAGCTGCTCGTTGAGCTGGTTGAGCAACGCCTTGTTCTCGCCCTGCTCGGCCGCCACCTGGCCCGAGTCGGCGAAGTTCTCGTCGTAGGCCAGCGATTCCTCGTGCCCGACCTGCAGCGCGGCGATCTGGCTCGAGAGCCGGGCACGCTCGTCCTCGAGTTGGCCGCGCAGAGTGGAGAGGGTCGACTGGTCGGGCATCATCGGAAGGGTACCGGAAGCGATGGGTCTTACGTTGGGCGTTCTTGCCACCCCTACCCGTGAGGGAAGGTGGCGCGGGGGTGAGCAGCACGGTACGCGGCGAACAGCCGCTCGGTCGAGACCTTCGTGTACACCTGCGTGGTGCTGACCGAGCGCGTGCCCCAGCATCTCCTGCACGGCCCGCAGATCGGCCCCGTGGTCGAGCATGTGGGTGGCGCACGAGTGGCGCAGGACATGCGGCGTGAGCTTGTCGCCGATGCCCGCCTCGCGTGCCCCAGTGCTTGACCACCAGCCAGGCGCCCTGGCGGGTCAGGCGCCCGCCCCGGCGGTTGAGGAACACCGCCTCGGCGTCGCCCCGGCGGGCCCAGCGGGCGGGGACCAGCGCCGGCCGGCCGCCCGGGCCCAGCCAGGCGGCCAGCGCGGCCGCGGCGTGGCGCCCGAGGGGAACGACGCGCTCCTTCGACCCCTTGCCGAACGCCCGCATCAGCCCCGACTCCAGGTCGACGTCGCCCAGCCGCAGGCCGACCAGCTCGGAGATGCGCACCCCGGTGCCGTACAGCACCTCGAGGATGGCCCGGTCGCGCCGGGCGGGCGGCTCGTCGCCCACCACGGCGGCCAGCAAGGACTCCACCTCCGCCTCGCTCAACGCCTTGGGCAGCCCCGACGGCACCCGGGGGGTGGCGACCTCCGCCCCGGGGTCGGCTGGGCGCCCGGCCCTCGTCGGCCAGGAACCGGTGCAGCGAGCGGACCGCCACCACCGCCCGGGCCACCGTGGCCGGCGCCAGGTCTCCCCCGCGCAGCTCGCCGACGTAGGCCTCGACATCCGCCTCGCTCACGTCCGCCAGGGCCACGCCGCGCCCGTCCAGCCAGCGGCACCAGCGCCGGGCGTCGCGCCGGTAGGCGGCCAGGGTGGACCGGGCGCGGCCCGCGTTCGGTGGCCAGCCAGGACAGCCACTCCTCGACGTCGAGGGGCAACATCTCCGGATCGGCCGCGATGTCGGCGAGGTCCGCGCGCGCATGCACGGATCACGCTAGGACGCCTCACTCCGCCATACTGTGACCCTCCGACCACACGACGACGAGGAGCCCCGGGTGCCGCGCTACGACTTCCGCTGCCGCGAATGCGGCGACACGTTCGAGGTCAGCCGCCCCATGGCCGAGGCCGACGCCCCCGCCGACTGCCCCGCCGGGCCACGCCGACACGATCAAGCTGCTCCCGCTGGTGGCCGTCGGCGGCCGGGCCGCGCCCGGCCCCGCCCCGGCGCCCGCGGGAGGCGGCGGGGGCTGCTGCGGCGGCGCCTGCGGCTGCGGCTGATCAGCCCCGCCGGCGGGCGAGGGCACAACAGCGCGATCACCGTCTTGGCGTCGGTGACGCGGCCGTCGTCCACCATGGCCAGGGCCTCGTCGAGCGACAGGCGGGCGATGGTCATGTGCTCCTCCTCGGGGCTCTGGCGGTCGTCCGGGACCTCGGTCGAGGTCGGTGGCCAGGTAGATGACCAGCGCCTCGTCCGAGAACCCGGGCGAGTTGTGGAACGTGAGCAGGTGCTCGAACCGGCCCGCCCGCAGGCCCGCCTCCTCCACCAGCTCGCGGGACGCGGTGAGCTCGGTCGGCTCGCCGGCCACGTCACGGAGGCCGGCCGGGAGCTCCCACACGTCCGCGTCCACCGCCACCCGGTACTGGCGGACCAGCGTGATGGTGCCATCGTCGTGCCAGGGCACCGCGGCCACCGCGCCCGGGGTGATGGACCACCTCCCGCACGTGGCGCTCCCCGCCGGGGCCCTCGACGATCGACCTTGGCCAGCGAGATGCGCGAGCCGGTCCACTCGACCCGCTCGCCGACGACGCGGAAGCTCACCCGAGCGACCGGAGCGGCTCGGGCTCGTGTCGTGCACCGGGAACAGGTGCGGGCGCCGGCCCTCGGCCCGCTCCAGCGCCGCGCCCATGAACTCGCGGAACAGCGGGGCGGGCGCGGTTGGGGCGGCTCTTGAACTCGGGGTGCGCCTGCGTGCCCACCCAGAACGGGTGGTCCGAGCAGCTCCACGAACTCGACCAGCCGGCCGTCGGGCGACGACCCCGAGAACACGAAGCCCGAGCCCTCGAACTTGCCCCGGTAGCGGGGGTTGAACTCGTAGCGGTGGCGGTGGCGCTCGGAGACCACGGTCTTGCCGTAGGCCTGGGCCGCCAGGGAGCCCTCCACCAGCTCGGCGATGTAGGCGCCGAGGCGCATGGTGCCACCCTTGTCGGTGACGTCGCGCTGGCTGTCCATGAGGTCGATGACGGGATGGGGCGTGGCCGGGTCGAACTCGGTGGAGTTGGCCCCGGTGAGCGCCAGCTCGTTGCGGGCGAACTCGATGGTCATGACCTGCATGCCCAGGCACAGCCCCAGGCACGGCATGGCGTTCTGGCGCGAGTAGCTGGCGGCGGCGATCTTGCCCTCGACGCCCCGCTCGCCGAAGCCGCCGGGGATGACGATGCCGTCGAGGTCCCGCAGCCGGCCCTCGGCCAGCAGGCCCTCCACGTCCTCGGCCTGGATCCACTCCACCTCGACCTGGGCGCCGTGGTGGAAGCCGGCGTGGCGCAGGGCCTCGACCACCGACAGGTAGGCGTCGGGCAGGCTCACGTACTTGCCGATGATGCCGACCCGCACGGCCCGGGTGGCCGACTCGACCCGCTCCATCATCCGCTCCCACTCGGCGAGGTCGGGCGGCTCCGCCTGGATGCCCAGCAGCGAGCAGATCACGTCGTCGAAGCCCTCCTCGTGGAGCACGAGGGGCACCTCGTAGAGGCTGGAGGCGTCGGCCGCGTTGACGACCGCCTCGGTGGGGACGTCGCACAGCCGGGAGATCTTCTGCTTGAGCGAGTCGCTGAGCGGGCGCTCGCTGCGGCACACGATCACGTCGGGCTGGATGCCCCGGGCCCGCAGCTCGGTCACCGAGTGCTGCGTGGGCTTGGTCTTCTGCTCGCCCGCGGGGCCGATGAACGGGACCAGCGTGACGTGGACGTAGCACACGTTGGTGCGGCCCGTGTCGAGGCGCAGCTGCCGGATGGCCTCCAGGAACGGCAGGATCTCGATGTCGCCCACCGTGCCGCCGATCTCGGTGATCACGACGTCGACGTCGTCGCCGGCCAGACGGGTGATGCGCCGCTTGATCTCGTCGGTGATGTGCGGGATCACCTGGACGGTCTTGCCCAGGTAGTCGCCCCGGCGCTCCGCGGCCAGCACGGCCGAGTAGATCGAGCCGGTGGTGGCGTTGCTGCCCCGGGACAGGGGCTCGTCGATGAAGCGCTCGTAGTGGCCCAGGTCGAGGTCGGTCTCACCGCCGTCGTCGGTGACGAACACCTCGCCGTGCTCGAACGGGTTCATCGTGCCCGGGTCGACGTTGATGTAGGGGTCGAGCTTCTGCATCGTGACGCGCAGACCACGCGACTTGAGCAGGCGACCGAGCGACGAAGCGGAGATGCCCTTGCCGAGGGAGCTGGCGACCCCGCCCGTGACGAAGATGTGTTTTGTCACGGGATCGCAGCGTACCCCGCCGAACCGACCGCCCGCGACTGGAGGCCCAGCGGATAAGGCGCTGCCACGCTGCTGTGCAGCTCGACAGCTGGGCCTCCCGGCCACGCGACTCGCGCCAGAGCGTGCCTCCGCTGATGCTACGACCTGTAGCGCGGTGCGGATGCCCCGGCGCTGGCGCAGGTTGTCGACCGCGGCGTCGACCTCGGCCAGCGGGTAGCGGTCGGTGATCATCCCGGCCAGGTCGAGGCGGCCTGCCTTGGCGAGCGCCAGGTAGCGCGGGATGTCCCGGTGGCCGTTCACGCTGCCGAGCAGGCAGCCCAGGAGGCGCTTCTCCGTGACGGTGAAGGCGACGCGCCATGGGGATGGAGATGCCCTGGTCGAGGGGCGGCGCCCCCACGGCCACCGTGGTGCCACCGGCACGCGACGGCGGCCATGCCGGTCTCGACCAGCGCGGCCTGGCCCGCGGCCTCGAAGCAGTAGTCCATGCCGATGCCGGTGAGCTCGAGGCAGTAGGCGGGGACGTCGGTGTCGCCGGGGTCGACGGTGTGGGTGGCGCCGAAGCCCAGCGCCGCCTCCCGCCGCTCGGCCACCGGGTCGGCCACCACGATGGTGGCGGCCCCGGCCAGGCGGGCGCCCTGGGTGACGGCGATGCCGATGCCGCCCGCGCCGAGCACGAGGACGCTGGCGCCCTCCTCCACCCGGGCGGTGTTCAGCACCGCGCCGACGCCGGTCTGCACCGCGCAGCCGATCACGCACGCCTCGGCCAGGTCGACGTCCTCGTCGACCTTGACCGCGCCGTCCGCCGGCAGCACCACGTACTCGGCCCAGCCCCCCATGCCCACGCCCCGGTAGACGACCTGGCCGTCGCGGGACAGCGGGCTGGTGCCGTCGGGTCGGGTCGAGAGCACCAGGGCGGACGAGTGCTCGGCGCACAGGGTCGGCTGGTTGCGCACGCAGAAGTAGCAGTGGCCGCAGGACGGCAGCGGGGTGAGCACCGCCTTGTCGCCCGGGCGCAGGCGGGTCACGCCCGGGCCCACGGCTTCGACGATCCCCCCGGCCTCGTGCCCGAGCACGACGGGCCGGCCGCCGAAGTGGACGCCGTCGACCACGGACAGGTCGGAGTGGCACACGCCGCAGTCGGTGACCCTGACCAGCACCTCGCCCGGCCGGGGGTCCTCGATCTCGACGGGGCCGACCCCCATCTTCCCGTCGACCTCCAGCACCGCGGCGCGCATCCCTCGTCCCATGGCGCGCAGAACCTAACGTTCCGTCATTGTCAATGCCGGGTTGACAACGCACTGTCGTCAATGTCAGGTTGACAGCCATGGTGGAAGTCAACCTCGATCAGCTCATCACTGCCGTGGAAGAGGCGGCCGACGCCCCGCTCGACCGGGTGTCGACGGCGGCCCTGCTCAAGGAGCAGATCGAGCGCCTCGGCGACGACCTGCTCGACCACTTCGTCAAGGGGGCCCGTGACGAGGGGTGCTCCTGGACCCAGATCGGCGAGGCGCTGGGCGTGACCCGCCAGGCAGCCCAACAGCGCCACACCGCGGCGGCGGACCGGCTGATACGCGGGATCGCCGAGGGCCGCGAGCTGAAGCGCTTCACGGAGCGGGCCCGCACGGCGGTGATCAACGCACAGACCGTGGCCCAGGATCACCGCCACAACTACATCGGCACCGAGCACCTGCTGCTGGGCCTGTTCGTGGCCGAGGATGAGCAACCTGGCGGTGAAGGCGCTGTCCCAGTTGGGCGTGGAGCGCGAGGCCGTCGAGCGGTTGGTGGACGAGCGCATCCCCCGCGGCGGCGTCGAGGTGGCGGGCACCCTGCCGTTCACGCCCCGGGCGCGGCAGGCCATGGGTGACGCGGTGGGCGAGGCGCTGAGGCTCGGCCACAACTACGTGGGCACCGAGCACATGCTGCTGTCCCTGCGCCAGATCGAGGACGGCATCGCGGCCCAGGTCCTGGCCGAGTTGGAGGTGTCCTACGCCGGCCTGCAGGCCAAGGTCATCCAGTTGCTGGCGGGGTACGGCGCCCAGCCGACCGCTCAGGCCTGACGGCCCCAGCGGTCGGCGGTGCGCAGCGGGGGCACCGCGTTGATGACCCGGCTGAACGAGACCCGCTCGCTGGCCAGGTTGAGCAGGGCCACGACCACCAGGACCACGGTGCGGACGCCGGGCGAGCAGGCCAGGACCACGCCCAGGCCCAGGGCGGCGCCCAGCACGTTGGCGCCGGCGTCGCCCAGCATGAGGCGCTCGGACAGATCGGCGGTGAGCAGGCCTGCGCCCGCCCCCACGGCCAGGGCCACGCCGGCCAGCACCGGCTCGGCGCCCGCCGCCGCCACCAGCACCGCGAAGGCCACCAGCGCCAGCTTGGTGGTGCGCCCGGGGGCCCGGTCGAACAGGTTGCCCAGGTTGGCGGCCAGCGCCACCAGGGCGCCGTCGGCCAGCAGCCGGCCCAGGCTGTCGGGCTCGCGGGCCGACACCACCACCACGGCCACCGCCGCGCCGCCGAACAGCTTGGCCGCGCCGGTCGTGAGCCGCCCGCGCGCGAGGGCCGCCAGGTGGCCGCCGAAGCCGCCGCTCTCCCCCGCCCCGCCGAGGTCGTCCAGCAGGCCCAGCAGGGCGAAGCCCAGCGACGCCACGGTCACCAGGCGCAGGCCGCCCACGGCGTCCCCGTCGCGGCTCGGCGCCGGCGGCCACGGCCAGGGTGACGACCGCGTCGACGGCCAGCACCGCCAGCGCCGCCAGCACGCCCACCGCGGTGGGCAGGATGCGCCCGCGGTAGTTCTCCCGGGCGAACACTTCGCCGCCGAAGGCGGGCGCCATCAGCACCCACAGCCCGGCAGCCACCAGCACGCCGGTCACGAAGGCCGCGGCGACGATCATCGGGCGCTCATGCGGCCGTGGTCGCCGGCTCGACGGTGCCCATGCCGGCCCGCCGGGCCCGCCACGCCTGCACGCGGTCGTAGGCCGCGGGCCAGTCGATCAGCACCAGCGGGACCGTGATGGCCCAGGCCCAGTAGTCGAGCCCGAGCAGCAGCCAGGTGGTGATGTGGAGGAAGACCGCGGCGAGCGCGTACCAGACCCGCAGGCTGCGCACGAAGATCACGACCGGGAACGTCAGCTCCAGGCCCAGGATGAACACACCGGACGAGCGGGCCACCCAGGCGTGCTCCCCCACCCAGCGGGCCAGCCCCGGCCAGCCGCTGGGAGCCGATGCTCGGCCCCCACAGCGTCACGTAGCGCATGTTGTCGCTGAACGCCCACGACGGGCCCGAGCGCCGGAGCTTGTGGTAGCCGGCGAAGCAGTAGATCAGGGCGATGATGACCAGCGACACCCGCAGCGGCCAGCCGTAGCGGCGGCGGGGCACCGGATCGTGCCGGTCGATCACCGCCGGGGCCAGCAGGAACGGCGCCGAGGCCCACAGCAGGAGCAGGTCGTTGTGCAGCACCTTGCCCCGGCTGCCCCGCAGGCCCGCCAGGACCAGGTAGCAGACCCAGGCGACGGCGAAGGCGGCCCGGGGATGGCGCCGCAGCACCGCGGCCAGCGCGGCCAGCCCGCCGATCACCTGGAGCGCCACGAACACCTGCGGCCGAGGGCATGCGGTCCAGCCAGGCCAGGAAGGGCACGGGCTCGACCAGCGCCGCGGGCGTGCCCGCCAGCTGGCGGTACGAGCCGGCCACGATGCGCACGCCGATCAGGGCCGACAGGGCCATGTGCACGAACAGCAGGCGGGCGCCGGTCTCGGGCCCCCACAGGGCCTCGTGCAGCGCGGTGCGGATGCGGGCGACGCTCACGCCAGGCGCGCCCCGTTGCAGGAGTGGAACGGCTCGATGTCGTGGGTCGTGGTCCAGTGGCCGTCCTCGCCTTCGACCAGGCGGGCGTGGTCGCGGGCGATGACCAGCTCGGACGTGTCCGGCAGGAGGTCGCGGACCGGGGTGAGCAGCGCCTCGCACACGGCGGTGCGGCGGGCCTCCGAGGCGCCCGGCAGCTCGGACATGGGCCACGCCGCGTGCCGGTAGCGCAGCGGCAGCTCCTCCAGGCTCACCACCCTGGTGGTGCCGTCCTCCTCGACCGCCTGGATCACCCACTGGGTCTGCTCCGGGCCGCGGGACAGGCTGAACAGGCGCCAGCCGGTCAGGGGCCAGGCGTCGAAGCCGATCAGCCCCGGCACCAGCAACAGCACGAACAGGATCGCCACCAGGACCCGGGCCGAGCGCGGCGCCTCGTCCGGCTCGGTCGCCGGCGCCGGCCGCGGTCGCGGCCGGGCGGGTCTCGCTCACGTCCGCTCGGTGCCCGCCCGCACGGGGGCCCCGTCGGGCGAGGGCTCGGGCTCGGCCGGGTGGGGCTCGACGGCGGCCGACGCCGGGCTCGGGCTCGGTGGCAGACGGCTCGGGCGCGGGCGTGGCGGGCTCGGCGGAGGGCTCGGGAGGTGGGGCGCCGGACGCCTCGGCCGGGGCCGGGGTGGGCTCGGCGGGTGCGGGGGCGCCGGCGGTCTCCAGGGCCAGCCAGGCGAGGGAGACCGCCACCACCGTGAGGGTGACGCCGCCGACGATGGCGCCCGAGTCGTTGACCAGGCTGCCCAGCACGCCGGCCACGAGGGCCGACGGTGACGCCGGCCCGCAGGGTGGGGATCCGGTCGTGCGCCCGGGCCAGGGGGCGGGCCGGGTAGCGGGCCAGGAACACCAGGAACGCGATCGCCACCGGGATGGCCGCGATCCAGAACGACGTCGTCGTCACCCGCAGGTTGGCCAGCAGCTTGCGCTCCATGATGGACAGCAGCGGCTCCAGGCCCTCGTCCCCGACCCGCTCGAACAGGCGGCCCAGGTGGGCCCGCTGGCCCTCGGGGCGGGCCAGGTCGATCAGGCCGAAGGCGGTCACCGAGACCGCGGTCACCGCCAGGCCGACGAGCAGGGTCCGCACCCGCAGGCGGTAGCCGGTGACCAGGGCGGCGAACACCAGGATGGTGGGGGTGAAGGCGATGATCCCGCCCACGTCCGAGCCCCAGACCGGCATGCCGATGACGACCAGCACGCCGGCCAGCAGGCCCACCGCCGCGGCCCGGCCCCGGCGCGACGGCCAGCGGGCGGCCACGAACGCGGCCAGCAGGCACGACGACGCCGCCACCTGGCCGAAGGCGTAGTTGCTGATCCCGTACAGCCGGGAGTTGCCCGTCGGCGAGTAGCCGAAGGCGGCGCTCAGGCTCAGGTGCGAGCCGGTCATGACGTCCGCCAGCGGCACGGCCAGCACCAGCGGCCAGCACGGCCACCAGGGCCAGGCGCTCGCGCCGCGGGTGGCGGCCGGCCAGCGTCGCCAGCCCGGCCACCGCCACGCCCCCGGCCACGACGAAGGCCCAGTAGAACCCGGCGCCGAGGTCCTCCAGCGGGAAGGCCCGGGCCACGTAGGACATGGGCAGCACCGCCAGGTCGGCCAGGGCCACGAACGCCAGCACCCGCCGGGCCCGGGGCGGGCCGCCCCGCACCAGGACCACCACGGTGGCGGCGCACAGCACGGCCAGCACCACCACCACCGCCAGGGTGGTCGGGAACAGCAGCCGCTCCCGGAAGCGGGACGCCTCGTTCAGCGTGACCAGCCGGTCGACCCGCGTCTCCAGCGAGGCGCCCGACGCCACCACCTCGGCCGGGCGGCCCTCCATGTCGACCGGCCGGGCCACGCCCAGCTGGTCGAGCACCGTGGGGGCCACGTCCACCAGCGTCACGAACCCCGCCCGCTGGGTGGAGGCCGAGCGCAGGTAGCCGGGCTCCTGCCCCGGGGCCCGCAGCGCGGCCACGGTCAGGTTGCGGTCGTTGGGCAGGTTGTAGGGGGCGACCAGCAGGACCGTGTCCCGCTCGGGATCGACGTGCTCCAGCAGCCGGGCCACCAGGTTGTCGGTGTCCTGGAGCGCCTGGCTGCGCAGCTCCTCGTAGCGGGCCAGGTCGACCCGGTCGCGGTAGCGCATCGAGCGGGCCAGGTCCGAGGCCTCCACCACCACCAGGCCGCCGTCCCGCCCCGCGGGGGCGCCCCACGCCCGCTCGAAGCGCTGGATCACCTGGTCGAGGTCGAGGCGCTGGCCGAAGGGCCGGCTGGGGTCGCGGGTCAGCAGGTCGGCGTCCAGCTCGCCCGCGGGGATGACGCCGTCGCCGGTGGCCGCGGCCAGGCCCACCTGGCGCTCGTAGGACGTGCCGACCGTGTCGGTCCCGTCCGCGTTGCCGATGGCCTCGACGCCCAGCCCGGCGCCGTCGAGCGTGTCGGTCAGCAGGCCCAGCTCCGCGTCGTAGGGCTGGGCGGCGTTCACCCGCTCCAGCGTGGGCCAGGCGAGGGCCACGTAGCGGCCGTCGGGCTCGACCCCGGTGCGCCGCTGGAAGACGTCGCCCGCCGACGACCCGGCCGCCTGCTCCCCCAGCGCCAGCTGCTGGCCGTCCACCAGCGGATCGGACGTGGCCCGGCTGCCGGCCGAGATGGTCAGGTAGGCGGCGCCGGGCGTGGCCCGCGGCGACACGCCCCGGGGGGCCATGTCGGCCAGCGCGGACTCGTCCAGCAGGCCCTCGATGGCGGGCAGGTCGTGGTCGCGGACCTCGGGCCAGGTGAGCCCGGGCACCGAGATGAGCAGCACCCGCCCGGGCGGGGGATCCGCCTCCTGGGCCCCCGCGGGCGCGGCGCCGGCCACCAGGACGGCCAGGCAGGCCACCAGCAGCGCCGCCAGGGCGCGCGCCGGGGCGCTCACCAGGCTCTCGGCGGCAGCGGCATCCGACGAGTCTAGGGACCGGCGCGATCGGGCCCGGATCATGCCCGCAGCACCCGCAGCATGACGACGGGCGCCACCACGATCAGCATGGTGAACGGCACCGCCACCGACGAGTCGTTGGCCACCAGCCCCACCGTCCCCAGCACGGCCAGCCCGACCGCCGCGGCCAGCGTGGGCCGGTGGGTGATGGCCCGCGTGGCCCCGGGACCGGCGCGCCCCGCGGCCGCCAACCCGGCGTAGGCCAGCGCGCCGGCCATCAGCACCCCGACGGTGATCCAGGCGGCCAGCTCGGCGCCGCCGAGGCTCGCCTGCCAGCGCCGGCTCAGGCTCTTGCCCAGCGTGTCCCAGCGGGCGCTCACCACCTGGTCGCCCAGGCGGGCCAGGTGCGTCTGCACCTCGGCGGGCCGGGCCGCGTCCACCAGGGCGAACAGCAGCAGCACCACCACGGTGGCGCCCAGGAGCGCGGCCACCTGGCGCCAGCCCACCCGCCTCCCGGCCAGCACCAGCGCGGTCACGCCGAAGGCGGGGACCATGGCCAGCACGCCGCCCACGTCGGCCCCCATCATGGGCAGGCCCTCGACCACCACCACGCCCGCCAGCAGGGCCACGGCCGGCACCAGGCCGCGCCGGCCCCAGCGGTCCACCACCAGGGCGGCGAGCAGGATCGTGGCCGCCCCGAACAGGGCGAAGGCCAGGTTGCCCAGCCCGGTGAACCGCCCCGCCACCGCCACCGAGTAGCCGAACGTGGTGTTCAGCTGGAGGGGGGCGCCGGCGAGGATGTCCAGCACGATCACGACCACGATCGACCCCACCGCCACCAGCGGGCCGGTCCCCCGCCAGCGGCGGTCCACCGCGGTGGCGAGCGCCGCGAACAGCGCCGCCAGCGCCAGGACCACCACGGCCTGGGGCACCAGGTCCGCCCGCACCGGGCGCACCTGTCCCACCAGGAACGACGCGGGCACCACGCCCAGGGCGCCGTAGGCGCACGGCGCCAGCAGCCGGCTCACCCGCGGGCTCAGCCGGGACCGCAGGACGATGCCCAGCGCCAGGAGCACCAGGCCCACGACGACGCCCGTGACCGCCAGGACCATGGTCGAGTCCCGGAAGGCGGCGGCGTCGGCCGAGGACGCCAGGCCACCCAGCACGCTCGACGCCGCGGTCGTCGCGGTGGCTGACCCCGAAGCTGCGGCCCTCCATGGCGTCGGGGGCGTCCTCGCCGAACAGCTCCAGCACCGTGGGCGCCACGTCCGCCAGCTGCACGTAGCCGTCGCGCCGGGTGGTGGCCGACTGGAGCAGGCCGCCGTCGATGCCCGGCGCCCGGAGGGCCACGATGCCGAGGGCGGGCGAGCCGCCGGGCGACACCGGGGACAGGACGATCACTGCGTCGTGGGCCGGGTCGACCCGCTCCAGCAGGTCGCCGAGCAGGGCGTCGGCGTCGTCGAGGGCCTGGGACCGCAGCGCGGCACGCTGGCTCGCGTTGGCCCGCCCGCCGTAGGCGGCCACCCGGCTCAGGTCCGAGGCCTCGACCACCACCACCGAGCGCCCGCCCGCGTCCCAGGCCTCGTCGAAGGCGTCGACCACCTTGGAGCGGTCCAGGCGCCAGCCGAACGCCGCGTCGCGGTCGTCGGTGAGCAGGGACCGGCTGACCGTGCCGCCGGGCACGATGCCATCCGAGTCCATGACCATGGTGGCCGCGCCCCGGGCGTAGGCGCCGTCGGGCGGCGGGTCGTCGCTCACGAAGCCCTCCACCGCGTCGGCGTTGGCCACCACCGCGCGGGACACGCCCGCGCCGGCCAGCCGGTCGCCCAGGCTGCCCACCTCGGCGCCGAAGGGCGAGTGCTCGTTGGCGTCGACGGCGGGCCCGATGGCCAGGTAGGCGATGCCCGGCGGGACCTCGCCCAGCCTCCGCTCCAGCAGCTCGGCCGCGGGGACGCCGCCGTAGGTCTCGTCCGCGTCGACGGCCACCGCGGTGTCGACCCGGGGCGCCACCGCCCGGGTCCCGGCCCCGAGCGTGAGGTAGGCGTCGGTGCTGGTGGTGGGGCGCCGGCCGATGCGGGTGGCCATGTCGGCCACGGCCGCCTCGCCCACGAACCCGTCGAGGTGGGGCAGGTCGGCGGCCTCGACCCCGTCCCAGTCCAGGCCGGGCAGGGACACGACCAGCACGCGGTCGACCGGCGCGGTGTCCAGCTCGGCGGGGGGCGAGCCGCAGCCGGCGGCGACGGCCAGGACCGCCAACCCCAGCCCGCCCGCGAGCGTCCGTCCCGCCCTCACGCCAGCACCTCGGCCGCCGGCACGGGCGGCGCGGGCACCGACTCGCGGGTGGTCAGCGCCTGGCGGACCCGCAGCACCCGGTAGGCGGCCAGGACCAGCCCGGCCCCGACCAGCCCGACGCCCGCCACCACCGCCAGGTCGGCCAGGCGGCGGGGATCGTCGCCCAGCAGGGCGCCGCTGACCGCCCACGCGGCCCCGCCCACCACCACGCCGACGGCCAGCACGCGGCCGAGGGCCGCGGGCCACAGGGACGAGCCGGTGCGCCGGGCCAGGCCCACGCCCAGGACGACCGTGCCCACCGTGTAGGCCAGCGAGTGGCCCAGCCCCAGGGCCCCGATGCGGGCCGCGCCGTCGAGCGTCAGCGCCGCCGCCGCCATCACGGCCACGCCCGCGGCGGCCGAGCCCAGCGACACCAGCCCGGGCGTGCGGCTGTCCCCCAGCGCGTAGTAGCCGCGGGCCAGCAGCAGGAAGGCGCCGTAGGGCAGCAGGCCCACGGCCAGGCCGGCGACCGCCGCGGCCAGCAGCTCGTTGCCCTGGTCGCCCTCGCCGAACGGCACCAGCCGCATGGCCGGCAGCGCCAGGGCCACCATGCCCGCGCTCACCGGCACCACCAGCAGCGCCATGCGCTCCAGCGCCCAGCGCAGCGAGCGGGCCACGCGGTCGAGGCCGTGCTCGCGGGCCTCGGTGACCAGCTCGGGGAGGATGGCGGTGTGGATGGGCTGGGCCAGCACCGCGTAGGGCCCGAGGAAGATGACCCAGGCCAGCTGGTAGGCGACCACGCCGCCCTCGACCGCGGCCCCGGCCACGATGGCCGCGCCCAGCAGCAGGCCGGCGCCGGTGTGCAGCACCACGCCCCAGCCCGAGTGCCGCAGCACCGCCCCCACCCGGGGATCGCCCCGCGGGTTGCGGGGCCGCAGCCGGAACCCGGACCGCTCGCACGCGCCGAGCAGGATCCCCACGAAGGCGATCACCCCGCCGGTCCCCGCCGCCACCAGCAGCAGGCGCTCGCCGGTGGACAGGTCCAGGCCCGGGTCCGGTCCCGCCACCACCCGGAAGGCGACGAGGAACGCCACCATGACCACGGTGTTGCCGATGGGGGCGGCGGCGGTGACCGCGAACCGGCGCTTGGCGTAGAGCACCGCGATCGCCACCGTGCCCGCCGCGTACAGCAGCACCTGGGGCACGAAGAAGCACAGCAGGAAGGTCACCAGCGACTGCATCTCGCCGGACACGTCCGCGGGCACGCCCAGCGTGAGCAGCTTGGCCAGCAACGGCGACCCCACCACGCCGACCACGGTCACCACGCCGAGCAGGGCCAGGGCGACGCCGAGCACGCCGCCGGCCACGTCCTCCGCGCCAGGGCGATCGCCCCGGTCCAGCAGCTCCACGAAGGTGGGGACCAGCACGGCCGACAGCGCCCCCGCCGCCAGCAGCTCGAACAGCACGTTGGACACCGAGTTGGCCGCCTGGAAGGCGTTGGCCAGGAACGTCGCTCCCAGCACCGCCGCCACCACCAGCACCCGCAGCAGCCCGAAGGCGCGCGACACCGCGGTGATGGCGCCCATCCCCGCCGCCGCCCTGGTGGTGGCCCCCCCGCCGGCGGTAGGGGCCGCCGTGCCGGTCACGCCACCGCTCACCCGTCGCCTGCCGGCGGAGGGATCAGTCGGCTGGCGCCGTCCTCCGTCCCGTAGTGGCCGATGACCGGGCCGCCCGGCGCAGCGTCCACCGTGGCCAGCATCACCGCCAGCGGGCCCGACACGCGGTTGAGGTCGTCGACCGTGGACAGGCGCTCCTTGAGCTGGTCGTCGCCGCGGACGAGGGCGACGAGCAGCGGCGGCGCGTCCTCGGTCCGGTCCTCGGGGCGGAGCTCCGGCTGCGCGGCCACCACGGACACCGGCCCGTCCTCGGTCAGGTCGGTGAGCACCGGCTGGAGCACCTGCGAGGCGGGGATGGCGGCGCCGGGGCCGTCCACCACCACGATCCGCAGCCCGGACGACGGCAGCTGGACGACGTCACCGTCCACGCCCTCGGGCATCTCGTAGTCGACGAAGCCGGCCTCGTGCAGGCGCGCCAGCACCGCGGGCTCGGTCGCGGCGGCCAGGGGGACTCGGCCGTCGCCCCCGGCGGGCTGTCGGCGGGCAGGTCGGACGCCCCGAACATGGCGTCGGCCAGCTCGACCACCAGCTTGCGCTCCAGCCGCTCGCCGTCGTCGGTGGAGGTCTCCAGCGCCTGGGACAGGTCCTCGATCTCGGAGTCGTCGTCGAGGGCCAGCCGGTCGGTCAGCCACCACGTGCCCACCACGTTGGCGTCGGCCTGGGACAGCGACTGGATCACGCTGTCCACCAGCTCCTCGTCGACGCCGCGGGTGGACACGACCAGCACCGGGTCCCCGGCGAGCTGGCCGCCGGTAGAGCCGCTCGCCGAGCTGGGAGTTCAGCGCCGCGGCCTCGTCCTCGAACTCGTCGACCCGGCGCTGGAGCTCCTCGTTGCGGCCGCGGGCGCGGTCCAGGCTGGACTCCAGCCCCGCCAGCTGGCCCTTCAGCGCCTCCTCCAGGGCGTCGTCGAGGAAGGTGGTGCCGAGCACCAGGCCGATGCCGAGCGCGAGCAGCACGGCGGTGAGAGAGACGATGTGGAAGCGGAAGTTGATCATCAGCCCGAGAAGAGCGAGCGCCAGAAGGCGCGGAGGACGAGCCGGACGGGCTCGGACAGCATCAGGGCCACGGCCAGCGTGAATACGGCAGCCAGGATCATCCACAAGAGGTCGGTCGTGCGAACCGAGGTGCGGTAGAGCCGGCTCACGCCCTTGGCGTCGACCAGCTTGGAGCCCACCTTCATGCGCACCAGAAACGTGGAGGCCATGCCCGCCCGGCCCTTGTCCAGGAACTCGACCATGCTGTTGTGGGTGCCGACCGCCACCATCAGCTCGGCCCCCTCCTGGAAGGCGAGCAGCATGGCCACGTCCTCGCTGGTGCCCGGGGCCGAGAACACGTGTACGGCAGGCCCAGGTCGTCCAGGCGCTTGGCCCCGGGAGCCCGCCCGTCGGTGTAGCCGTGCACGATGAGCTGGGCCCCGCAGCGCAGCGCCCGCTCGGACACCGAGTCGAAGTCGCCGATGATGATGTCGGGGACCGTGCCGATCTCCAGCAGGGCGTCGGCGCCGCCGTCCACCCCGATGGTGACCGGGCGGACGTCGCGCACGTAGCCCGACTGCTGGAGCAGCGACAGGTCCTCGCGGTAGTCGATGCCCCGCACCACGATGAGGACCTGGCGGCCCTCGATCCCGACGTCGAGGTCCGGCACGTCCAGCTCGCCCGTCAGGAGCTCGATCTCCTGGTGGACGTACTCGACGGTGTTGACCGCGAACCGCTCCAGCTCGGCGCCCATGTTCTTGCGGGCGATCTCGTTCGAGGCGTCGAGGCTGGCCCGGGACTGGCGCACGCCGGTGGCGATGACCTCGGTCCCGAGCAGCAGCCGGTCGCCGTCGACCGTGACCGGCACGCCCTCGGGGACCAGCTCCAGGATGTCCTCGCCGACGTCGTCCAGCAGCGGGATCCCCGCCTGGTGCAGCAGCATCGGCCCCACGTTCGGGTAGCGGCCGCTGATGGAGGCGGAGGCGTTGACCACCGCCGCGGGCGCGGCGTCGATCAGCGTCTCGGCGGCGACGCGGTCGATGTCCTCGTGGTCGATGACCGCGACGTCGCCCGGGTCGCAGCCGCTTGACCAGGCGCTTGGTGCGCCGGTCGACCCGGGCCACGCCCGTCACCGGCCCGCCCACGCCGTTCTGGCGCCGGCGGCGGAAGCTGGCGCTGCGCACGCTGCGGCGGGCCACCGGGGCGGCGGCGGTGGCCTCGGGCTCCGGCTCGGCGGGCGCCTGCGGCTCGGGCTCGGGCTCCGGCTCGGCGGGGGGCTCGTGACGGTCGTCGAGCGGGGCGGCCATCAGCGCCCCCTCTCGCCCGCCGCGCTGTCCAGCAGCTCGGCGGCGTGCGTGCGGGCCGCGTCGCTGTCCGGCTGGCCCGAGAGCATGCGGGACAGCTCGATGACGCGCTCGGGCTGGTCGAGCACGTTGGCGTGGGACACGGTGGCCGCCTCGTCGCTCTGCTTGGCCACCCGCACCTGGGCGTCTGCGTAGGCCGCCACCTGCGGGAGGTGGGTCACCACCAGCACCTGGTGCTCGCCCGCCAGCCGGGCCAGCGAGCGGCCCACCGCCAGCGCGGCGGTGCCGCCGATGCCGGCATCGACCTCGTCGAAGACCAGGGTGGGCGGGGCTCCGGTGAGCACGAGCCGCAACGCGAGCATGGTCCGCGCCAGTTCGCCACCCGAGGCCACCTTGGCCAGCGGTAGCGGGGGCGTCCCCGGGTTGGCCGCCAGCAGCACCTCGACGTCGTCGCCGGGGTCGTCGCCCCGCACCTCGATGGCGACCTGGGCCTTGGGCATGGCCAGCTCGGTCAGGTTGGCCTGGATGCGGCGGGCCAGCTCGGGGGCGGCCGCCCGGCGGGCCTCGGCCACCACCGCGGCGGCCGCGGCCTCGACCTTGCGCGGCCGCGATGAGCGCGGCGTCGAGCTCGGCCGCCCGGCGGTCGTGGTCCTCCAGCTGGGCCAGCCGGGCCCGCAGGCGCTCGCCCTCGGCCAGGACGTCGGCCAGCGTGTCCCCGTACTTGCGGCGCAGGTCGTGCAGCAGCTGGCGGCGCTCGCGCACCGCGTCGAGGCGGGCGGGGTCCTCGTCGATGGACTCGCCCGCGGCCCGCAGCTCGGCGGCGACGTCGGTGAGCTCGGCCGCCAGCGCCCGCAGGCGGGCCTCGGCGTCGCGGAACGGGGCCCGGCCCGCCACTGCGGCCACCGCCGCGCCGACAGCGTCCGAGGCGGAGGCCGCGCCGTCCGACGCCCCGTCGCCGTCGCCGGACAGGGCGGTCGAGCGCCCCGGCGGCCGCGGCCCGGTGGGCGGCGGCGTCGGCCAGCAGGTCCTCCTCGGCCTCGAGCCGCGTCGTCCTCGTCGGGGCCCTCCAGCGCGGCGGCGTCGATCTCGTCCACCTGGTAGCGCACCAGGTCCAGCTCGCGGGCGCGCGCCCGCTCGTCTCCGCCCAGGGCGGTCAGCTCGTCCACCACGTGGGCCACGTCGTAGCGGGCGCCCCGCAGCGGGTCGAGGTCGACCCCGCCGAAGCGGTCGAGCGACTCACGCTGCGCCGCCGGGTGCAGCAGCGACTGGTGCGCGTGCTGGCCGTGCAGGTCGACCAGGACGGCGCCCAGCGCGGCCAGCTCGCCCACGGTGGCCAGCCGGCCGTCGATGTAGGCCCGGCTGCGGCCGGTGCGCGGGATGGCCCGGGACAGCACGACCTCGCCCGGCTCGCCGTCCCGGTCCGGGTCGAACGGGCGCAGGAAGCGGCCCTCGACCCAGGCCTCGCTGGCCCCGGTGCGCACCAGCATCGGGTCGGCCCGGCCGCCCACGAGCAGCTCGATGGCGTCCACCACCATGGTCTTGCCCGCCCCGGTCTCGCCGGTGACCGCGGTCATGCCCGGACCGAGCACCAGGCGGAGCTCGGGGATGACGCCCAGGTCGCGCACGGCCAGCTCTAGCAGCACGTCCCACCGCCCTCCCGTGTCATGCGTGTCGCCCTCACCGGTCGCTCAGCCCGAACTTGGCCTTGAGGATGCGCAGGAAGTTGCGGGGCCCGAAGGTGACGAAGCGGGCGGACAGGGACGCGGCCGTGCAGGTCACGGCGTCACCCCGGCCCAGGATCCCGAGGTTGTGCCCGTCGACCGACAGCGTGGCCGGCCGGTCCCCCTGCACCTCGATGCGGACGCGCGCGGACGGGGCCAGCACCAGTGAGCGGTCGAAGAGCATGTGTGGTGAGACAGGGGTCATCAACAGGCAGCGATGGATCGGCTCGACTATCGGTCCCCGCGCCGAGAACGCGTACGCCGTCGACCCCGTGGGGGTGGCGACGATCAAGCCGTCAGCAGCGTACGGGGTGAACGTCTCTCCGTCGATGCTGACACCCAGGCGCACGGTGTGCCCCATCGGGGTCTTCTCCAGCACCGCCTCGTTGAGCGCCACGAACGAGCGGCCGTCGCTGGTGTGGCGCATGGTGGCCGGGTGGCGGCCCGGCGAGTCGGCGTCGGCCTCGAAGCCGGGCGCGTCCACGGTCACCCGCAGCAGCATGCGCTCCTCGACCTCGTACGACCCGGCCAGGAAGCGCTTGAGCGTCATGCGCAGCCCGGGCGGCTCGACCTCGGTGAGGTAGCCGAGCTGGCCCACGTTGACGCCCACCACCGGCACGCCCTCGGCCGCCACCAGGTCGACCGTGCGCAGCATCGTGCCGTCGCCGCCCAGGCTGACCGCCAGGTCCAGGCCGCGGGCGAACTCCTCCTCGGCGCAGCCGTAGGCCGCCAGGCCGGCGATGCCCGCGTCCCGCAGGGGCAGGCGCACCTCGTGGCCGCGCTCGATCAGCCACGCCGCCGCGTCCCGGGCCAGCTCGGCGGCCTGGGCGCGCTCGTGGTGGACGATGATCCCGATGACGGCCATGGCGTCCTCAGCCGCGGGCACGCCCGACGGCGTCGTCGACGACGGTGCCGAGGTCGACGGGGCCGGGGGCGTGCGCCGGGGCTGTGCGGGCGTGGACGAGGAACTCGACGTTCCCGCCCGTGCCGGTGATCGGGGACACCATCGCATCCATGATGGCGGCTCCGCGCTCCCCGAGCGCGTCAACCACGTCGTCGAGCACCCGGCGCCACACCGCGGGCTCCCGGATCACGCCCCGGCCGCGGGAGGCCTCCTGGCGCCCGGCCTCGAACTGCGGCTTGACCAGCAGCACGACGTCGGCCCCGGGAGCGGCCAGGTCCAGCAGGTTGTCGAGCACGGTGCGCAGCGAGATGAAGGACAGGTCGGCCACCACCAGGGCGAAGGGCTCGCCCAGGTCGCCGGCTCGCAGCTCGCGCACGTTCAGGCGCTCGCGGCTGTCGACCCGGGGATCGGCGCGCAGCCGCTCGTGGAGCTGGTCGTGCCCGACGTCGACGGCCACGACCCGGGTCGCCCCCCGCTGGAGCAGGCAGTCGGTGAAGCCGCCGGTGGACGCCCCCACGTCCAGCGCCCGCCGGCCCGCGGGGTCGACGCCGAAGCGGTCGAGCGCCCCGTCGAGCTTCTCCCCGCCGCGGGACACGAACCGGGGCCGTTCCAGGACCAGCACCGCCTCGTGCGGCGCCACCAGGCGGGACGGCTTCAGCGCCGGCGCCCCGTCCACGGTGACCAGCCCCGCGTCCACGGCGTCGCGCGCCGAGGCCCGGCTGGTGGCGAGCCCCCGCCGGACCAGCTCGGCGTCCAGCCGGCGGCGGACAGGGGGCGTCGGGAGCTCCCGGGCCTAGCCGGCGGAGGACCCGCCCGCCTTCTTGGCGGGAGCCTTCTTCGCCGCCGCCTTCTTGGCGGGAGCCTTGGCGGAGCCGGCGGACTTCTTGGCCGCGGACTTCTTGGCGGACGCCTTCTTGGCCGGAGCCTTGGCGGGAGCCTTCTTCGCCGCCGCCTTCTTGGCGGGGCCTTGGCGGGGCCGGCGGACTTCTTGGCCGCGGACTTCTTGGCGGGAGCCTGCTTCGGCGGGAGCCTTCTTGGCCGTGGCGGCCTTGCCGGCCGCCGCCGAGGGCGCCGGTCGGGCGGCCGGGGCGGGGGCCGCCTCGCCCGCCGTCGGGGCAGGCCCGGACTGGCTGCCGTACCGGTCGGTCATCTGGCGGAAGGTCGAGGTCGCGACGTCGGCGAAGCGTTGGACCATGCGCTCGAGGTCGTCGAGGGTGGCCAGGTTGAGGTTGGCGACCTGCTGGTCGATCTCCGTCTTGACCGCCTCGAGCCAGCGCTCGCTGTTGCGCCGGCTGCGCTCCACGAGCTCGTCGATCGTGGCCTGAGCCTGCTCGGCCTGCACCTCCCCCTGCTTCACCAGGTCCCGGATGAGCGCCTCCGCCCGGGCCTGGGTCATGGCGGAAAAGGTCATGCCCGCATCGAGCAATCGCCGTAGAAGGTCGTCCTCGGCCATGGACGCGGAGGTTACGACCGAGGTCGTGGGCTGGCAACGCGCCATCGCCCGGAGTGGCTAGCTTCAACGCCGATGCTGCCGTTGCGGGACGACAACCCGACGCTCCACCGCCCGGTGGTCACCTGGCTGATCATCGGCCTGTGCCTGGTGGCCTACTTCTTCTGGCAGCCGACGCCGCTGGAGGACACCCAGGACGACGTCCAGTTCACCTACGAGCACGCCGCCATCCCGTGCGAGGTCATCCACGGCCGTCCCCTGTCGATCAGCGAGCTGCAACAGACCGGGCTCGGCGACGCCGAGGCGTGCGGCGTGGGTCCGGCCCGGCCGGCAGGGTCCCCGACAAGCTGGTCTACCCCTCGGTCCTGGTCTCGATCTTCCTGCACGGCAGCCTCATCCACCTCCTCGGCAACCTGCTGTTCCTGTGGGTGTTCGGCAACAACGTCGAGGACCGCATGGGCAAGCTGCTGTTCGCGCTCTTCTACGTGGCGGGCGGGATCATCGCGTCGCTGGGGCACATCGCGGTCAACGCCGGCTCCACCGTGCCCGTGGTCGGCGCCTCCGGGGCCATCGCCGCGGTGATGGGCGCCTACCTGGTGTGGTTCCCCAACGTGCGGGTCCGCACGCTGGTCTTCATCGTCCTGGTCGACCTGCGCGGCCATGTGGGTGCTGCTGTTCTGGTTCGTGCTCCAGTTCTTCACCGACCCCAACGAGGGGGTGGCGTGGATGGCGCACGTGACCGGCTTCGTCTTCGGCGTCATCGTCGCCCTCTTGATCTCCGCCGTGTCGGGCACCTACCGGTCCCGCCCGGCGGCCCCCCAGCGCTACTACTGGTGAACCAGCTCGGCCAGGCTGGCCGCCACCACGTCGGGGGCGGGGCTGACCGGTAGGTCGCCCTCGTGGGTCACCCCGGTGAGGACCAGCGCGAACCGGTAGCCGAGCTGGGCCGCGAGGGCGCCGTCGGTCGAGGGCCGGTCGCCCACCACCGTGCCCTCGGGCCCGCCCACCGAGCGCACCAGGTCGGCCATCGGCGGGTACGGCTTGCCCGCCACCACCGGCTCGACGCCCGTGGCGTAGGCGACCGCGGCCACCAGGGCGCCGCCCCCGGGGATCGGCCCGTCGGGCGTGGGGTAGGTGGCGTCGTCGTTGGTGGCGATGAGCCGGGCGCCCCGGTTCACGGCCCGGGCGGCGATGCGCAGCCGCTCGTAGTCGAACTCGCGGTGGAACCCCACCGCCACCGCGTCGGCGTCTCCGTCGCGCACCGTCACCGCGCCCCGGGCGGCCATGGCCTCCTCGATCCCGGGGCCGCCGCAGATCAGCACCCGCTCGCCCGGCTCGACCAGCTCGGCCGCGGCCATGGCCGAGGTGAGCACGTCGCCCTCGGCCGGGATCCCCAGGGCGGCCAGCTTGGCCTCGTGCTCGCCGACCAGGGGGCCGGAGTTGTTGGTGCAGAACACCACCCGCTCCCCCGCCGCCCGCAGCCGGGCCACGGCGTCCGCCGCCCCGGGGATGGGATCGGTGGCCAGCCACACCACGCCGTCGAGGTCGAGCACCCAGGTCACGGCCGAGCATCGTGCCACCCGCGCGGCGAGTGTCGGCAACTCCGCGTGCCACCCGCACGGCGAGTGCCGGCAAGTCCGCGTGCCACCCGCACGGCGAGTGTCGGCAACTCCGGGACGGTCTGCCAGGATGGGCCCGTGGCTCGCTTCCAGCCCTTCCCCGCCATCCGCTACGACCGCTCGCGGGTCGACCTCGCCTCGGTCGTCAGCCCGCCCTACGACGTCATCGACGACGTCCAGCGGGCCGAGCTCGCCGCCCGCGACCCCCACAACGCGGTGCGCATCGACCTGCCGGTGGACGAGGACGGCCGCGATCGCTACGACGTGGCCCGCTCGCTGCTGGCCGCCTGGCGGGCCGACGGCACGCTGGTGGACGACGACCGGCCCACCTTCACCGTCTACCGCATGGCGTACCGCGACGACGCGGGCGTGGCCCGCCACACGACCGGCGTGATCGGCGCGCTGGAGCTCAGCCCGCCGGGGACCGACATCCTCCCCCACGAGCACACCACCCCGAAGGCCCGCTCCGACCGGCTCGACCTGCTGCGGGCCTCGCGGCGCCAACCTGTCGGCCATCTGGGGCCTGTCCCTGGCCAAGGGCCTGACCGACCTGCTGCCCACCGACCGGGAGCCCACCGCCAGCGTCGACGACGGCGAGGGCACGGTGCACAGCGTGTGGGTCGTCGACGAACCCCGAGCGCTGCGCCGCCATCGCCGACGCCGTCGCGGCCCAGCCGGTCGTCATCGCCGACGGCCACCACCGCTACGAGACCTCGCTCGCCTACCGGGGCGAGCGGGAGGCGGCCGACGGCGACCCCGGCGCGGCCGGCTCCACCCTGGCCTACCTGGTCGAGCTGGTGGAGGACGAGCTGACCGTGCGGGCCATCCACCGCCTGCTGTCGGGCCTGCCCGAGGGCGTCGACCTGGTGGACGCGCTCGCCCCGTGGTTCGAGCCCATCGGGCCGCCGGCCCCGGGCGCGGCGCTCACCACCGCCATGGACGAGGCCGGCGCGGTGTGCGTGATCGGTCCGGCCGGGGCCGCCCTCCTGCGGCCCCGCAGCGAGGCTCTGGCCGACGCCCGCGACCTCGACTCCGCCCGGCTGGACGTGGCGCTGGCGGCCCTGCCACCCCACGAGCTGCGCTTCCAGCACGGGGTCGACAACGTGCGGGCCGCGGTGGAGGCGGGCGACGCCCAGTACGGCGTGCTGCTGCGCCCGGCCACGGTGGCCCAGATCGAGGCCACCGCCCACGGCGGTGAGCGCATGCCCCCGAAGACCACGTTCTTCCACCCGAAGCTGAAGACGGGGCTGGTGTTCCGCGACCTAGGGTGACCGCCGTGGACACCGCTGCCGCCCTCGAGTTCCTGCGCGCCAACCACCGGGCCGTCATGGCCACCACCAAGGCCGACGGCTCGACCCAGCTGTCGCCCATCACCGTCGGCGTCGACGCCGAGGGCCGGGTGGTCGTGTCGACCCGGGAGACGGCCTACAAGGTGCGCCACCTCCACGCCCTGCCTTACGCGGCAATCTGCGCGTTCACCGACGGCTTCTTCGGCGAGTGGATCCAGGTCGAGGGGCCGGTGGACATCGTGTCGCTGCCCGAGGCCATGGAGCCGCTGGTCGACTACTACCGCAGCATCAGCGGCGAGCACCCGGACTGGGACGACTACCGGGCCACCATGGAACGCGACCGCCGGGTCATCCTGCGCATGACCGTCGAGCGCGCCGGCCCCGATGTCTCCGGCTGAGCGCCCTGCGAGCGCCACCCTGGGGCCCTGCGCGGACTGCGGGGGTCAGCAGGTGGGCAACCTGCGGGCCGGCACGTACCTGGCGCCGCGCAGTCGTGGCGCCGGAACCTCTGCGGCCTCGGCGCGTCGCGTGCCTGGGCTGCGGGCTGGTCCGGCTCTACGCCGACGACCTCAGGACGCTCCGCTGGTATGTCGAGAGGAGCCCGACAAGTTCTCCTGGTAGCCGTCACGCCAGGGCGGGGCCACCTCGGCGGCGAGGAGCCGCAGGTGGTCCAGGTCCCCCAGGTCGAGCACCTGGAGGTAGAGCCGCTCGGCGCCGGCCTCGACGAAGCCGGCCAGCCGGTCGGTCACCTCGGACACCGTGCCCGCCGCCGCGTTGGTGCGCAGCTCGCCCGGGTCCCGGCCGATGGCCGCGGCCCGCCCGGCGTACGCGGCCTCGTCCTCGCCGCAGACCACGGTGACCGCGGCCGACCAGGTCAGCGAGCCGGGGTCGCGGCCCGCGGCCTCGCATGCGGCCCGCACGGCCTCCGACCTGGGCGGTGTAGGCGGCGGGCTGGGGGGCGAACGGGACGTTGAACTCGTCGGCGTAGCGGGCCGCCAGGCGCGGCGTGCGGGTCTTGCCCCACCCGCCCACGATCACCGGCGGCCGCGGCGTCTGCGCCGGCTTGGGCAGCGCCGGCGAGTCGACCAGCCGGTAGTGCCGGCCGTCGAAGGAGAAGCGCTCGCCGGCGGGCGTCTCCCACAGCCCGGTGACGATGGCCAGTTGCTCCTACAGGCGCTCGAAGCGCTCGCCCAGCGGCGGGAACGGGATGCCGTAGGCGGCGTGCTCCTGCTCGTACCAGCCGCTGCCCAGGCCCAGCTCGACCCGGCCGCCGGACATGGCGTCGACCTGGGCCACCGAGATCGCGAGCGGGCCCGGGTGGCGGAACGTGGCCGCGGTGACCATGGTCCCCAGGCGGATGCGCTCGGTCTCGCGGGCCAGCGCCGCCAACGTCACCCAGGAGTCGGTCGGCCCGGGCTCGCCCAGGCCCGCCCCCATGGTCAGGTAGTGGTCCGAGCGGAAGAACGCGTCGAAGCCGAGGGCCTCGGTCTCCCGGGCCAGCGCCAGCTGGTCCTCATAGGTGGCACCGAACTGGGGCTCGGTGAAGATGCGCAGCGCGACGGGCATCCGCCGACGCTACCCCTGCGCGCTCAGCTGACCTCCCACACGGCGCCCGAGCGCAGCAGCGTGGCCAGGTCACCCGGGCCCCGCTGGGCCTGGGCCGCGGCGAGCTGGGCGCTGACGCCCTCGCCGTACTCCTGGCGGACCACGTCGCGGAACACGCCGATGGGCGTGGGCTCGTGCGGGCCCCGGGCCAGCCGGGACAGCATGAACGCCACGCTGGGGTCGTCGCGGGTCTCGTCGTGGACCAGCAGCGCGTCCTCGCCCACGTCGGCCACGTCCACCAGGTGGGCGCCCCGCTGCGAGTCGATGACCACGCCCTTGGACTGGTCGGCCCCGAAGCGGATGGGCTCGCCGTGGCGCAGCGGGATGAGCATGTCGTCGCGGTTGACCTTGGCGGTGATCTCCTCGAAGGCGCCGTCGTTGAAGACGTTGCAGTTCTGGTAGATCTCCACGAGGGAGGCGCCGCGGTGCTCGAAGGCCCGGCGGATCACCTCCATCATGTGCTGGCGGTCCATGTCGTGGGTGCGGGCCACGAACGTGGCCTCGGCGCCGATGGCCACGCTGACCGGGTTGAAGGGGTGGTCGAGGCTGCCGAACGGGGTGGACTTGGTGACCTTGCCCACCTCGCTGGTCGGCGAGTACTGGCCCTTGGTCAGCCCGTAGATCTGGTTGTTGAACAGCAGGATCGTGATGTTGACGTTGCGCCGCAGGGCGTGGATCAGGTGGTTGCCGCCGATCGACAGCGCGTCGCCGTCACCCGACACCACGATCACGTGGAGGTCGGGCCGGGCCAGTGCCAGCCCGGTGGCGATGGCCGGCGCCCGGCCGTGGATGGTGTGCATCCCGTAGGTGTTCATGTAGTACGGGAAGCGGGCGGCGCAGCCGATGCCGGACACGAACACCGTGTCCTCCCGGCGGATGCCGAGGTCGGGCATGAGCAGCTGGACGGCGGTGAGGATCGAGTAGTCGCCGCAGCCGGGGCACCAGCGGACCTCCTGGTCGCTGGACCAGTCCTTCTTGGTGGTGATGGGGACGATGGTGTCGCTCATGCCTGGTCCTTCAGGTGGTCCACGATGGCCTGCTCCAGCTCGGCGGCCGTGAACGGCAGGCCGCGCACCTTGGACACGGTGCGGGCATCGACGAGGTAACGGGCCCGCACCAGCTGCGCCAGCTGGCCCAGGTTCATCTCCGGGACCATCACCCGGGGGTAGCGGCGCAGCACGTCGCCCAGGTTGCGGGGGAACGGGTTGAGGTGGACGAGGTGGGCGTGCGCCACCTTGTGGCCGCCGGCCCGGGCCCGGGCCACGGCGCCGTCGATGGCGCCCCAGGTCGAGCCCCAGCCGAGCACGAGCAGCTCGGCGTCCTCGACGTCGCCCGTCACCTCCACCTCGGGGATGTGGTCGGCGATGCCGTCGATCTTGTCGGCCCGGATGCGGACCATCAGCTCGTGGTTGGCCGGGTCGTAGCTGACGTTGCCCGACCCCTCCTCCTTCTCCAACCCGCCGATGCGGTGCATCAGGCCGGGCGTGCCCGGCAGCGCCCAGTCGCGGGCCAGCGTCTCGGGGTCGCGCACGTAGGGCCAGAACACGGCCTCGCCGTCGTCGTCGGTGTGGTTGGGCTCGGTGGCGAACGTGACCGCCAGGTCGGGCAGGTCGGCCACGTCGGGCAGCTTCCAGGGCTCCGTGCCGTTGGCTATGTAGCCGTCCGACAGGAGCACCACCGGCGTGCGGAACTTGAGCGCGATGCGGGCCGCCTCGATGGCCACCTCGAAGCAGTGGCTGGGGCTGCGGGGGGCGATGATGGGCAGCGGCGCCTCGCCGTGGCGGCCGTGCATGGCCATGAGCAGGTCGGCCTGCTCGGTCTTGGTGGGCAGGCCGGTGGAGGGCCCGCCCCGCTGGATGTCGATGACCAGCAGCGGCAGCTCGAGGTTGACGGCCAGGCCCATGGTCTCGGCCTTGAGCGCCATGCCGGGGCCGCTGGTGGTGGTCACGCCCAGGTGCCCGCCGTAGGCCGCGCCCACGGCGGCGCCGATGCCGGCGATCTCGTCCTCGGCCTGCAGCGTGCGCACGCCGAAGTTCTTGTGCTTGGACAGCTCGTGGAGGATGTCCGACGCGGGCGTGATGGGGTACGAGCCCAGGAACAGCGGCATGCCCGACAGCTGGCTGGCGGCCACCAGGCCCCAGGCCAGCGCGGTGTTGCCGTTGATGTTGGTGTAGGTGCCCGCGGGCAGGACCGCCGGCTTCACCTCCCACGGGTGGTCGAACAGCTCGGCCGTCTCGCCGAAGGCGTGGCCCGCCTTGAACGCCGCGGTGTTGGCGTCGGCCACGTCGGGCTTGGCCACGAAGCGGCGGGTGATCCACTCCAGCGTGGGCTCGACCGGGCGGGTGTACATCCACGAGATGAGGCCGAGGGCGAAGAAGTTCTTGGACCGCTCGGCGTCGCGGGGCTTGACCCCGAGCGGCGTGACCGCGCCCTTGGTCAGCGAGGTCATGGGGACCTCGTAGACCGTGAAGGCGTCGAGGCTGCCGTCGTGGCGCGGGTCGGCCGCATAGCCGGCCTTGGTCAGGTGGCGCTCGTCGAAGGCGTCGGCGTTGAGGATGATGGTGGCGCGCGGGGCCACACGGCCGATCTGGCTGCGCAGTGCCGCCGGGTTCATGGCCACCAGCACGTTGGGCGCGTCGCCCGGCGTGGTGATGTCGTGGTCCGAGATGTGGACCTGGAAGGCGGAGACGCCCGCGAGCGTGCCCGCGGGGGCCCGGATCTCCGCGGGGAAGTCGGGCAACGTCGCCAGGTCGTTGCCGTAGAGCGCGCTCGTGGTCGTGAAACGGTCCCCGGTGAGCTGCATGCCGTCGCCGGAGTCACCCGCGAAGCGGATGATCACACGGTCGACGACCTGGGGTGCCCGGGTCCGGTGCGTGGTGTCGGTCAACCGCGTCTCCCTTGACGTGATTGTCTATATGTCAGGGACGTTATCGCCTCCTGACGTCAGCTGGACGCACCCTCTCGGTGAGAGTTGTCACCAACACTATGTGTGGGTGTTCTCCCTGGTCAGGCGATGGATATCGAGCCGTCCAGGTAGACGTCCTGGATGGCGTTCAGCAGCTCCACGCCCTCGTTCATCGGGCGCTGGAACGCCTTGCGCCCGGAGATCAGCCCGATGCCCCCGGCCCGCTTGTTGATGACCGCGGTGCGCACCGCCTCGGCCAGGTCGGAGGCGCCCTTGGACTCGCCCCCGCTGTTGATCAGCCCGATGCGGCCCATGTAGTTGTTGGCCACCTGCCAGCGGCACAGGTCGATGGGATGGTCGCTGGTGAGCGTGTCGTAGACGGCCTTGTTGGTCTTGCCGTAGCCCTGGAGCGCGTTGTAGCCGCCGTTGAGGGTGGGCAGCTTCTGCTTGATGATGTCCGCCTCGATGGTCACGCCGATGTGGTTGGCCTGGGCGGTGAGGTCGGCGGCGTTGTGGAAGTCGCCCCCCTCCTGCTTGAAGGCCGGGTTGCGCAGGTAGCACCACAGCACGGTGAACAGGCCGAGCTCGTGCGCCCGGTAGAACGCGTCGCTGACCTCCTGGATCTGGCGCGTCGCCTCCTCGGAGCCGAAGTAGATGGTGGCGCCCACCCCGGCGGCGCCCAGGTCGAACGCCTCCTCCACCGAGCCGAACATCACCTGGTCGAACTTGTTCGGGTAGGTGAGCAGCTCGTTGTGGTTCATCTTGACGATGAAGGGGATCTTGTGGGCGTAGCGCCGGGAGGTGGCGCCCAGCACGCCGAAGGTCGACGCCACCGCGTTGCAGCCGCCCTCGATGGCCAGCTCGACGATGTTGGCGGGGTCGAAGTACTTGGGGTTGGGGGCGAAGCTGGCGGCCGCCGAGTGCTCGATGCCCTGGTCGACGGGCAGGATCGACACGTAGCCGCTGCCGGCCAGGCGGCCGTGGTCGTAGAGCGACTGGAGGTTGCGCATGACCTGGGCGGACCGCTCGGTCTGCGAGAAGACGCGGTCGATGTAGTCGGGCCCGGGAAGGTGCAGGTCCTCACGCGGGATCCCCTTCGACTCGTGGTTGAGCAGGCTGTCTGCCTCGTCCCCCAGCAGGCTCTGGATGTCCACCACGTGCTTGCTCCCTCGTGCGTCAGGCGGCGTGTAGCAGGTGGTCTCAGGCTAGTGCCCCTCCCCTGTCGACGCCCCTATGCGACCCACAAGTTGAAGCTGACGTCATGTTTGTGTTAGAACCATTTTCTTGAGAGGGGAGACGCCGGGGGGCGCATGGCCGAGCACGACGCCGTGCTCGGCCATGCTTAGGCGACACATAGGGGGACCCATGCGCACGGCACCCACGTTCGTGACCGGAGGTCGCCTCCGGGCGGCCCTGGCGAGCCTGCTGCTGCTGGCGGCGGCCCTCGGGACGGGGCTGGCACCGGCCTCCCCCGCCGGCGGGGCGCCCGCGCAGACGGCGCCCCCCACCGACACGTGGTTCCGGCTGATCAACCGGAACAGCGGCAAGGCGCTCGACGACTTCGCCTGGTCCACCGCGGACGGCGGCGACGTGGTCCAGTGGACCGACCTGAACGGCGCCAACCAGCAGTGGCGCTTCGTGAGCTCGGGCGGCGGGTTCTACCGCCTGCTCAACCGCCACAGCGGCAAGGTCCTGGACGTGCTGGGGCGCTCGACCGCCAACGGCGCCGACGTGGTCCAGTGGGCCGACCTCGACGGCACCAACCAGCAGTGGCGCCTGACCGACGGCGGCGGCGGGTTCGTGAACCTGCTCAACCGCAACAGCGGCCAGGCGCTCGAGGTGTTCGAGTGGTCGACCGCGGACGGCGGCGACGTGGTCCAGTGGCCGGCGACGGGCGGCGCCAACCAGCAGTGGCGCCTGGTCCCGGTGGAGCCGGTCGGCGGCGGGGGCGGCGGAGGCGGCTCGTCCACCGGGCTGGTGGGCTGGGCCACGCAGGGCGGCGGCACCACCGGCGGCGGGTCCGCCGGGACGACGACGGTGACGAGCGCCTCGGCGCTCACCAGCGCGCTGTCGGCCACGCCCGCCCGGGTGATCCGGGTCTCGGGCACGATCTCGTGCTCGGGGATGCTGCGGGTGGCCTCGAACAAGACGATCCTCGGCAACGCCGGCGCCACCATCGTGGGCTGCGGGCTCAACATCTCGGGCGCCGTGAACGTGATCGTGCGCAACATCAGCTTCCGGGACTGGGGCGACGACGCCATCAACGTCCAGGAGTCGCAGCGGGTCTGGGTCGACCACAACACGTTCAGCAACGGCTTCGACGGGGCGGTGGACATCAAGCGGGCGTCCGACTTCGTCACGGTGTCGTGGAACCGGGTGTTCAACCACGACAAGTCGATGCTGCTGGGCCACAGCGACGACAACGCGTCGCAGGACGTCGGGCACCTGCGGGTGACGTACCACCACAACTGGTTCGACGGGAGCGGCACCCGGCATCCCCGGGTGCGCTTCGGCAACCCGGTGCACGTGTTCAACAACTTCTACACGGGCAACGAGTACGGGGTGGCCTCGACGATGAACGCCGGTGTGCTGGTGGAGGGCAACTACTTCGAGAACGTGGAGGACCCGACGCTGGTGGGCTTCGCGGACTCGGGCCCGGGGGCGCTGGTCCAGCGCAACAACTTCTTCACCGGCTCGGGCACACCCGCAGGCGTCAGGCAGCGTGGCGCGCATCCCCTACGGCTACACCTGGACACGGCCGGCGCGGTCAAGGGCATCGTGACCCAGGGCGCGGGCGCAGGGAGGATCTCCGTCTAGCGCAGGGCCCGGAGGCGGGCCTGGATGTCCACGAAGTCGGGGTCGGCCGCGGCCACCAGGCCGAACAGCTCACGGGCGCGGGGCAGGTCGCCGGCCCGCTCGTACAGGTCGGCCAGGGCGTAGGCGATGCGCAGGTGGTGGAGCTTGGGACGCTTGGCCGGCTTGCTGCCCGCGGCCAGGAGGGCGATGGCCTCCTCCAGCCGGCCCTGGTCGGCCAGGGCCCCGGCGGCCACGATGCGGCCCTCGGCCACCAGCTCGGCGCTGGGGCTGGCGGCCCGCAGCTCCTCCCACAGCTCCTCGACCTCGTCGTAGCGGCCGAGGGCCCGGTTGGCGTCGGCCAGCACGGGATGCTGCTCGGTCGAGCCGGTCTGGGTGCGGAACGCCTCCAGCTCGCGGCGGGCCTGGGCCCAGCGGCCGAGGCGGTAGAGCGTGAGCCCGTACAGCTCGCGCACCGGGGACGCCCCGGGGGCCTGCTCGGCCAGCGGGCGCAGGATGCGGCGGGCGTCCTCGTAGCGCTCGCGGCGGAAGGCGTCGCTGGCCTCGTCCAGCCGCTGCTCGAACCGGGCCTGGCGGTTGGGCGCCACGACCCCCTGGAGGTCCTTCCCGGCCCCCGCTCCCGCGCCGGCGGCGCTCGCCTTCGGCGACCGGCGGGACGATCGCGGCGGCCGGTCGGTCGCCGGCGGCGCCGCGGCCCGGGGAGCCCGGCTGCGCCCGATCGCCTCGGCGGCCTCGTCCCGGAGCTCGCCCTCGTCGATCCACTCCTCGGGCTGCCAGTCCGGGCCGTCCTCGGTGGAGGACGAGGTCCGCGCCCGCGGCGCGTCCCGGCCCGCCGCCCGCCAGGCGTCCGACGCCGCGGTCGCCCGGCCCGCACCCCGGCGGGCCAGCCCGCCCCAGCGGCGGGGCCCGCGCATCTCCCGGTCGTCGTACCGATCTCCCGGCCGGTCCTCGCGCTCGGTCCCGTACCGCGGCGCGGCCGACCGCGACCCGGTCGACCGGGAGGGCGCCCTCCGCCCATCGCCACCCGCCCGCGGCGGCGCGGAGCGGCCCCGCGCCCCCGCGACGCGGCGCCTCGCGGTCCGTCTGGTTCCGGCGGTCGGTCTGGTCGCGGCGGTCGGCCTTCGCCCGCGGCCCGGTGGTGCGGGCCTGGCCGCTGCGCGACGGGGGCGACTGGCGATCGCTCCGCGCCCCGGACGCGTCGGACCTGCCCCGGACGCGGTGGTGCGGGGTTGGCCGCTGCGGGACGGGGGCGATTGGCGGTCACTGCGCGCCCCGGACGCGTCGGTCCTGGCCCGGGACGCGGGCGGGGTGCGGCCGGTCCGGGCCGGTGGGGTCTGCCGCTCGGCGCCGTAGCGGGGACGCGGGTCGCGGGTCCCGCCGGCGTCGGGCCGGGGCCCGGACGTGCGCGAGGAGCGGGGGGACCCGGAACGACCCGTGCCGCCGCGAGCGGAGCTGGGGGACGTGGGGCGACCGGTGCCGCTGCGAGCGGAGCTGGGGGACGCGGGGCGACCGGTGCCGCTGCGAGCGGAGCTGGGGGACGCGGGGCGACCGGTGCCGCTGCGAGCGGAGCCGGAACGGCCCGACGTGCCGGGCTTGCCGCTACGGGCGGCGCCGGCCGGGGCTCCCCGGCGGCTCGGCGGCTGGCCCTTGGCGCTGCCACCTCGGCGGCCTGGCGAGCGGTCGCCGCCGCCGCGGTTGCCGCTTGGGGGTCGAGGAGGGGCCATGGGGTCGAGCCTACTTTCCAGGTTGCGAAGGAAGAACGTGGGCGAAAACGCGAAGAGGGCCGCCCTCGGGCGACCCTCTTCAAAGCGAAATCCGGCGGCGACCTACTCTCCCAGGCAGTCTCCCGCCAAGTACCATCGGCGCAGGAGGGCTTAACTTCCGTGTTCGGAATGGGAACGGGTGTGACCCCTCCGCCATAGCCACCGAAATCTCTTGTCACTCGGGGGACGCCGGCAGGCGTCCGCTCCCTGAGGACTCCATAGCGAGCACGAATATCGTTTGTTGATCCAAGCCCTCGGCCGATTAGTACCGGTCGGCTCCACACGTTGCCGTGCTTCCACCTCCGGCCTATCAACGTGGTGGTCTACCACGGGCCTTACCAGGTTAACCCTGTGGGGAACCTCATCTTGGAACGGGCTTCGCACTTAGATGCCTTCAGCGCTTATCCCTTCCGCAGGTCGCTAACCAGCAGTGCCTTTGGCAAGACAACTGGCACACAAGAGCTGCGTCCGTCCCGGTCCTCTCGTACTAGGGACAGCCTTCCTCAAGTTCCCTACGGCTGCAGCGGATAGGGACCGAACTGTCTCGCGACGTTCTAAACCCAGCTCGCGTACCGCTTTAATGGGCGAACAGCCCAACCCTTGGGACGTACTACCGCCCCAGGATGCGATGAGCCGACATCGAGGTGCCAAACCTTGCCGTCGATATGGACTCTTGGGCAAGATTAGCCTGTTATCCCCGGGGTACCTTTTATCCGTTGAGCGACGGCGCTTCCACACGCAACCGCCGGATCACTATGTCCTGCTTTCGCACCTGCTTGACGTGTTTGTCTCGCAGTCAAGCTCCCTTGTGCCATTGCACTCGACGCCTGATTGCCAACCAGGCTGAGGGAACCTTTGAGCGCCTCCGTTACTCTTTAGGAGGCGACCGCCCCAGTCAAACTACCCACCTGACACTGTCCCCGATCCGGATCACGGACCAAGGTTAGAGTCCCGGCATACGCAGGGTGGTATTTCAAGGTTGACTCCACACTGGCTAGCGCCAATGCTTCCCAGTCTCCCACCTATCCTACACAACGCATACCAAAACCCAATATCAAGCTGTAGTGAAGGTCCACGGGGTCTTTCCGTCCTGCTGCAGCTAACGAGCATCTTTACTCGTACTTCAATTTCGCCGGGTCGGTGGTTGAGACAGTAGGAAAGTCGTTACGCCATTCGTGCAGGTCGGAACTTACCCGACAAGGAATTTCGCTACCTTAGGACCGTTATAGTTACGGCCGCCGTTTACCGGGGCTTAGGTTCAGAGCTTCGCCTTGCGGCTAACCCTTCCCCGTAACCTTCCGGCACCGGGCAGGCGTCACAGCGTATACGTCGTCTTACGACTTAGCACGCTGCTGTGTTTTTAGTAAACAGTCGCTTTCCCCTGGTCTCTGCGGCCCCGTCGAGCTCGAGGCGCGAAGCCTGTCACCCTAGTGGGGCCCTCCTTCTCCCGAAGTTACGGAGGTATTTTGCCGAGTTCCTTAACCACCGTTCTCCCGATCGCCTTGGTATTCTCTACCTGTCCACCTGTGTTGGTTTGGGGTACGGGCGCCGTGCCAGCTCACTAGCGGCTTTTCTTGGCAGCATGGGATTAGTGACTTCACCTGAAGCGGCTCGGTATCACGTCTCAGTCTTGATGGGGCCCGGATTTCCCTGGTCCCCGACCTACACGCTTACCCCAGGACAACCATCGCCTGGGCTCACTTGCCCTCCTGCGTCCCCGCATCGCTTGCCTCGTCCAGGTGGGTCGGTTCGTCCGAAGACAGCCCCTTAGCAACCTAGAGTCGGCATGGGCGCGGGCACAGCGGTACCGGAATATCAACCGGTTGTGCATCGACTACGCCTCTCGGCCTCGCCTTAGCTCCCGACTCACCCTGGGAGGATTAGCCTTCCCCAGGAACCCTTGGACATTCGGCGGAGGGGTTTCTCACCCCTCTTTCGCTACTCATGCCTGCATTCTCACTCGACCACGGTCCACGCCGGTTCACACCGACGCTTCACACCGAGATCGACGCTCCCCTACCACTCCTGCGCAAGCGCAGAAATCCGCGGCTTCGGCTCCGAACTTGAGCCCCGTTACATTGTCCGCGCAAGACCACTCGACCAGTGAGCTGTTACGCACTCTTTCAAGGGTGGCTGCTTCTAAGCCAACCTCCTGGCTGTCTGGGCAGTCTCACATCGTTTACCACTTAGTCCGGAATTAGGGGCCTTAGCCGGCGATCTGGGCTGTTTCCCTTTCGTCCACGAAGCTCATCCCCCGTAGACTCACTGCCGGGCTCTGGAGTCATGGCATTCGGAGTTTGGTTGGGGTCGGTAAGCTTGTAGGCCCCCTAACCCATCCAGTGCTCTACCTCCATGACTGAACACCCGACGCTGCACCTAAATGCATTTCGGGGAGAACCAGCTATCACCGAGTTTGATTGGCCTTTCACCCCTACCCACAGGTCATCCCCCAGGTTTTCAACCCTGGTGGGTTCGGTCCTCCACGGGGTCTTACCCCCGCTTCAACCTGCCCATGGGTAGATCACTCGGCTTCGGGTCTACAGCATGCGACTGAACGCCCTGTTCAGACTCGCTTTCGCTCCGGCTTCCCATCACTGGTTAACCTTGCCACACACCGTAACTCGCAGGCTCATTCTTCAAAAGGCACGCCATCGTGGCCACGGCCGAAGCCGTGACGACACTTTGACTGATTGTAAACCAACGGTTTCAGGTACTATTTCACTCCCCTCACGGGGTACTTTTCACCCTTCCCTCACGGTACTCGTGCACTATCGGTCGTCTGAACATACTTAGCCTTACGAGGTGGTCCTCGCAGATTCACGCCGGTTTTCACGGTCCCGGCGTTACTTGGGATGACTACCCGAGGCTGCTCGTCTTTCGCATACGGGGCTGTTACCCGCTGTGGCGCGCCTTTCCTGAACGCTTCTGCTAGACGGCAACTTTGTAACTCGGTCCTGCATCCAGTGCAGCAGGTGTAGGTCCCACAACCCCGGCCTGGCAACGCCACTGGGCTATTGCACCAGGCCGGTTTAGGCTGATCCCCTTTCGCTCGCCGCTACTCAGGGAGTCGCAATTGCTTTCCGTTCCTCGGGGTACTGAGATGTTTCAATTCCCCCGGTTCCCTCT
>CAWDIO010000007.1:207500-554712 GCA_963802385.1 uncultured Acidimicrobiales bacterium
TCAGCGAGACGGCGCCCTGCTCCAGCGCCCGGCGGGCGTCTCCCTTGGAGCTGGCCAGGCCCGACTCGACCAGCAGGGGCACCACGTCGACGCCCCCGTCCAGCTCGGCCGGCGACGGCAACGCGGCGGTCGGCACCTCGGCGGCCACCACCGCCAGGGCCTCGGGCCCCGCCGCTCGCGGCGACCCGCCGAACAGCACCGCGGTCGCCTCGGCGGCGGCGGCGGTCGCCTCCGGGCCGTGGACCAGCCGGGTGACCTCCTCGGCCAGGCGGTGCTGACCGGTGCGGCGTTCCGGGTGCTCGGCGTGGGCGGAGGCCACGGCCTCCACCTCATCGAGGTCCAACAGCGTGAACTTCGACAGGTATTCCTGCACCTGCCGATCGTCGGTCTGCATGCAGTGCTGGAAGAACTGGTAGGGGCTCGTCCGGGCCGGGTCGAGCCAGATGCGGGCGCCCGTCGTCTTGCCCAGCTTGGATCCGTCGGGCGCGGTGAGCAGCGACCACGACAAGCCGTGGACCGCGGCGCCGTCGGCCCGGCGGATCAGGTCGATGCCGGACAGGATGTTGCCCCACTGGTCGGAGCCGCCGATCTGCATCTCGACGCCGAGCGTGCGGTGCAGGTGCAGGTAGTCGTGCGCCTGCAGCAGCATGTAGCTGAACTCCGTGTAGCTGATGCCGTGCTCGCCGGCCAGGCGTGCCTTGACCGACTCGCGGGCCAGCATCTGGTTGACGGTGATGTGCTTGCCCACGTCCCGCAGGAAGTCGAGCAGGCGCACGTCGGCGGTCCAGTCCCGGTTGTCGACCAGCACGGCGCGGCCGTCCTCGAAGTCGAGGACCCGGGCCATCTGCTGCTTGATGGCGGCCACGTTGGCGCTCAGCGTGGCGTCGTCGAGCAGGTTGCGCTCCTCGGACCGGCCGCTGGGGTCGCCCACCATGCCGGTCGCCCCGCCGGCCAGGGCCACGGGGCGGTGCCCGGCGTCCTGGAAGCGGCGCAGGACCAGCAGGCCGATCAGGTTGCCGTGGTGCAGGCTGTCGGCCGTGGGATCGCAGCCGTAGTAGAGCGACGATCGGCCCCTCGGCCAGGCGGGCGGCGAGCGCCTCGCGGTCGGTGCTGTCGTGCACCAGGCCCCGGGCGTCGAGGTCGTCGAGGAGGGCGGCTGCGGTCACGGGGACAATCGTTCCCGCCCCGGGCCGCCCGGTCCAGCCGGATTCGGGACCGGCGCCGACTGGACGGCGGCCGTCCCGGGCGGGGAGCCTGGTGCGCGTGATCACCGGGACGCCGGCGGAGGCCGGGACCAGCGGAGGGGACGAGGCGCCCGGACGGCGCTGGACGCCCACCCGGCTGGTGCTGGTGGTGGTGGTCCTGGGACTGGTGGCCATGTGGGGCTACGTCCTCTACCTGGCGTTCGGCCCGGGGCGCCAGCCGCCGATCGACCGGCTGGACGATCCCGCCTTCGCCGAGGCGGCGGAGGAGCGCTGTGCGGCCGCGGTGGCCGACGTCGCCGAGCTGCCGGTGGCCAGCGCGTCGCCCGACGCCGAGGCGCGGGCCGAGGTCCTGGACCGGGCCAACGCCACCTTCGCGGCCATGCTCGACGACCTCGACGGCATGACCACCCTGGCCCCCGCGGGCGACCAGCGCCGGCGGGCCACCGAGTGGCTGGCGGACTGGCGCACCTACCTCGGCGACCGCGAGGCCTACAGCGACGCCCTGCACACCGACCCCGACGCCCGGCTGCTGGTGTCGGAGAAGCCGGGTGAGGGGCAGCAGATCACCGGCTGGATCGACGAGTTCGCCAAGGCCAACCGCATGCCCTCCTGCACCACCCCCCTGGACGCCTGAAACCCGTGCGGGCCCGGCGGGCCCGCCGGGCGATCATGGCGCCGTGGCCGACGACCTGATCCACCGAGCGGACGCGCTGCGCAAGCGCGTCAACGGCCATCCCGCGCACCAGGCCGAGGTCGTGGCCGAGCTGGTCGCGCTGCTGGGGCGGGCGGACGGCCCGGAGGAGATCGTCGCCGTCCTGTACGCCCTGGGGGCGGCGTGGACCGACGCGGCGACGCTCGCCCTCCTGTCCTACGCGGACCACCCCGACGAGGATGTGCGATTGGCCGTGGCCCAGGCGCTCCCCCTCGGCGTCGAGCACGAGGACGCCGAAGCCCTGGCGGTGGTCGCGCTCGGGCAGCTCGCCGGCGACGACTGCGCCGATGTGCGGGACTGGGCCGTGTTCGGGTTGGGGACCCTGCTGGATGTCGACACGCCCGCGGTCCGGGGGTGTTGCGGGAGAGGCTGTGGGACTCCGACCTCGAGGTCCGCCTCGAGGCGCTGGTGGGGTTGGCGCGGCGCCGGGATCCGAGCGCGCTGGAGCCGATCCGGGACGGGCTGGGGGCGGAGACCGTGGAGCGGCTCGTGGTCGACGCGGCGCGGGCGTTCGCCGACCCGTGTCTGGTACCGGCGCTCCGAGCAGCTGGAGCGGGCGGGCTGGGACGAGGAGCCCGGCACTGCTCGCAGAGGCGCTGCGGGCCTGCGAGTCGGGGCGGCAGGAGGCGTAGGCCTACAGGCGGAGCTCGTCCAGGGCGGCCAGGGCGGAGCGGGCCAGGCGCTCGGTGCCCGGGTCGACCCCGAAGCCGGCGAGCTCGTCGAGGGCGGCCCAGCGCAGGTCGAGCGACTCGTGGTTGCGGACCGGGACGGCGCCCGGCGGGGCCAGGGCCAGGTAGCGGACGTCGAGGTGGAGGTGGGGGCCGTGGGGTGGCCCACCTCGTGGACGTCGAGGTCGATGGCGGGGACCGCCAGGGTGAGGCCCGTCACGCCGGTCTCCTCCGTCGCCTCGCGCCAGGCGACCCCGGGCAGGGTGGCGTCGCCGTCGGCGTGGCCACCGGGCTGGAACCAGCGGCCCAGCTTGGCGTGCAGCATGAGCAGGAAGCGGCCGGTGCGCGGGGTCGACCACCATGGCCGAGCCGGTCAGGTGGCCCTCGGCGCAGGTGCGGTCGAGGGCGTCGGGGTGGGCGGCCAGGAAGTCCCGCATGGTGGCGCGGTGGGCCTCGACGGTGGCGTCGCCCGGGAGCGCCGCCTCGACGTGGCCGAGCGCGGTGCCGAGGTCCGCCGACGGCGCCAGCGCGTGGTCGCCCGGGTAGCACAGGCGCAGCCGGCGCGGGCGGGGGGTCACGGGCCGGGGACCGGAGTGGGGACGCCGCGCAGGCGGGCGGGGCCGGACACGTGGGGGTCGCCGGGGACGCACCAGCGCCACGGGTGCTCGGCGCCGGCGCTCAGGCCGATGCGGGTGGACTGGAACGGGGCGTCGGGCGGGGGCGTGCCGTCGTCGCCCAGCCAGACGCCGCGGTCGGCGGTGACCAGGTCGGCGCCGTCGAAGCTGCGGTCGAGGCCCAGGGCCTGGGCCAGCTTGCCGGGGCCGTTGCACAGGTCCCGGACGCGGCGGGCGCGGGGGCGGGCGGCCTCCATGGCGCCGATGCCGTCCACCGGGGCCAGGGCGCGGAGCAGGACCGCCAGGCCCTCGCCCTCCTCCCCCGTCACCACGTTGGCGCACCAGTGCATGCCGTAGGTGAAGTAGACGTACAGGTGCCCGGGAGGGCCGAACATCGTGCGGTTGCGCGGGGTCTCGCCCCGGAAGGCGTGGCTGCCGGGGTCCGCGGCGCCGCAGTAGGCCTCGACCTCCACGATGCGGCCCGCGCGCCGCACGCCGGACGGGTCGTCGTGGACCAGCAGCTTGCCCAGCAGGTCCAGGGCCACCTCGCGGGGGTCGCGGGCGTAGAAGGGGCGGGCCACGACCGCGGGCATGCCGGCCGTTCTACCCGATGCGGGAGGCGTCGGCGTCCAGGCGGCGGGCGAAGCGCTCGACCTGGACCGCCACCGCGTCGGGCCCGCCGCCGCCCGGCGTGGTGCGGCGCACGACGGCCCGGCCCGGCTCCAGCAGGGCGGCGCCCTCGACGCCCAGGTCCGGGTGGGCCGAGACCAGCTCGGCCAGCGGGACGTGGCGCTCCAGGCTGTCCCGCACCAGCGCGCCCACCAGGGCGTGGGCGTCACGGAAGGGCACGCCCCGCTCCACCAGCAGCTCGGCCAGGTCGGTGGCGGCGGCGTAGGGCGAGTCGGCGGCCGCCTGCATGCGCTCCAGGTCGAAGCTCAGCGTGGCGTAGAGCCCGGTCATGGCGGCCAGGGCGAGGCCCACCTGGTCGGCCGCGTCGAACAGGGGCTCCTTGTCCTCCTGGAGGTCCCGGTTGTAGCTGAGCGGCAGGCCCTTGAGCGTGGCCAGCAGGCCGGTCAGGTCGCCGATCACGCGGCCCGACTTCCCGCGGGCCAGCTCGGCGATGTCGGGGTTCTTCTTCTGGGGCATCATCGACGACCCGGTCGAGTAGGCGTCGTCGAGGCGGGCGAAGCCGAACTCGTCGGTCGCCCACAGGATGACCTCCTCGCCCATGCGGGACAGGTGGATGGACAGCAGGCTCAGGGCGAACAGCGCCTCGGCCACGAAGTCGCGGTCGCTCACCGCGTCCAGGCTGTTCTCGAAGCGCCCGGCGAAGCCCAGCTCGCGCCGCGGTGAAGTCCGGATCGAGGGGCAGCGACGAGCCCGCCAGCGCGCCCGCCCCCAGCGGGGACACGTCCAGCCGCCGGCGGCAGTCGACCAGGCGGTCGAGGTCGCGCGCCAGGGCCCAGCCGTGGGCCAGCAGGTGGTGGGCCAGGAGCACCGGCTGGGCCCGCTGGAGGTGGGTGTAGCCCGGCAGGTAGGCGGGACCGGCGTCGCGGGCGCGCTCCAGCAGCGTGCGCTGGAGGCCCAGCACGCGGGACGCGATGACGCCCAGCTCCCGCCGGGACCACAGCCGCAGGGCGGTGGCGACCTGGTCGTTGCGCGAGCGGCCGGTGTGGAGCTTGGCCCCGGCCGGGCCGGCCAGGGCCGTGACCCGGCGCTCGATGGCGGTGTGGATGTCCTCGTCGCTGCGCTCGAACGCGAACTCGCCCGAGCGCAGCTCGTCCTCCACCCGGTCGAGGGCGGCCAGCACGATGCCGGCCTCCTCCTCGGTGACGATCCCGGCCCGGGCCAGGCCCCGGACATGGGCCCGGCTGCCGGCCAGGTCGTCGCCCGCCAGCCGCCGGTCGAACCCCAGGCTGACGGTGAAGGCGAGCAGGTTCGTCCGACGGCCCGCCCTCGAACCGTCCGTGCCAGAGCGTGCTCATCGGCGTGCCTGCGGCCCGCCAATGAGCACTCGCCGCTGAGCGGCGAGAAATGCACTGTGCTGATGGTTCACTCGCTGGCGCTCCCTCACGTGCCGGCCGGGCCCCTGGATGCCGGACCACGTCTGGATGCCGAGGCCCCACAGCCGCACGAAGCCCTCGCTGTCCTCGTGGCGGAAGTTGTCGGCCGCGTCGTAGGTGGCGAGCGAGTAGTCGTACAGGCTGTGGGGGCTGCGCCGCCCGGTCACCGTGCACGAGCCCGGCGCCAGCCGCAGCCGCACCTCGCCGGTCACGTAGCGCTGGCTCTCGTCCACGAAGGCGTCGAGCGCCTGGCGGAGCGGGCTGAACCACAGGCCGTCGTAGATCAGCTCGGCGTAGCGGGGCTCGAGCCGCGACTTCTCCCGCTGGAGGTCGCGCTCCAGGCAGATCGACTCGAGGTCGGCATGGGCCAGCATGAGGGCCAGGCTGGCCGGGCACTCGTAGGTCTCCCGGCTCTTGATGCCGACCCGCCGGTTCTCGACCATGTCGATGCGGCCCCAGCCGTAGGAGCCGACCAGCTGGTTGAGCCGGGCCACCATGTCCGGCATGGGCAGCTCGACGTCGTCGAGCGCCACCGGCACGCCCTCGTGGAACGCCACCACCACGTCGGTGGGCTCGGTGGCGGTCGGCCGGGTCAGGTGCCACACGCCGGGCGGCGGGACGGCCCACGGGTCCTCCATCTCGCCGCACTCGATGGCCCGGCCCCACAGGTTGTCGTCGATGGAGTACACCTTCTCCTTCGTCGCGGTGATGGGGATGCCGTGGTCGTAGGCGTAGAGGATGCACTGCTCGCGGTTCATCCCCCAGGACCGGACCGGCGCCAGCACGTCGAGGTCGGGGGCCAGCGCCCGGGTCGACACCTCGAAGCGGACCTGGTCGTTGCCCTTGCCGGTGCAGCCGTGGGCCACCGCGTCGGCCGCGTGCTCGCGGGCCGCGGCGACGAGGTGCTTGACGATCACCGGCCGGGACAGGGCCGAGACCAGCGGGTAGCGGCCCTCGTAGAGGGCGTTGGCCTTGAGCACCGGGACGCAGAAGTCGCGGGCGAACTCCTCGCGGGCGTCGACCACGATGGCGTCGACCGCGCCCGCGGCCAGGGCGCGCTGGCGCACGACGTCCCAGTCGTCGCTGGACTGGCCGACGTCGACGGCCAGGGCGATGACCTCGGCGCCCATGGTTGTCGATCATCCAGCGCACGGCCACCGACGTGTCGAGGCCGCCGCTGTAGGCCAGGACCACTCGCTTCGCCATGGGTCTGCTTCCTTCGTCTGACGTGGTTTCGGGGACTAGAGCCCGGCCAGCTCGGTGAGCCGGGCGGCGATGGTGGCGCCGCCGATGTGCTCGGCGACCACCACGACCAGGGTGTCGTCGCCCGCCACCGTGCCGAGCACGCCGGCCAGGCCGGTGCGGTCGAGGGCGGAGGCGACGACGTGGGCCGAGCCGGGCGGGGTGCGCAGCACGACCAGGTTGGCCGAGTGCGCCACCTCCACCACCCACTCGCTGAACACGCGGCGCAGGTGGTCCTCGGGGGCGCGCTGCTCGGACGGCAGCTCGGGGATGGCGTAGACGGTCTCGCCCCCGCCCACCCGCACCTTGATGGCGCCCAGGTCCTCCAGGTCGCGGGACACGGTGGCCTGGGTGGACACCACGCCCTCGGCGGCCAGCAGGTCGACCAGCTGGGCCTGGCTCGACACGGCGTGGTCGGCCAGCAGGCGGGCCACCCGGTGCTGGCGCTGGGGCTTGGCCAGCGTGCGGGGCGTGGGCGCGTCGAGAGACCCGTGCGACCCGGCGGACCCGTCGGGCGCGGCGGTCATCGGTCCGCCTCCTCGATCAGCCAGGAGAGCAGGCCCCGGAAGCTGTGCAGCCGGTTGTGGGCCTGGGCGATGACCCGGCTCTGGGGGCCGTCGACCACCGACGCGGCCACCTCCTCGCCCCGGTGGGCGGGCAGGCAGTGCATGAACACGGCCTCGGGGGCGGCGGCCGCCATGACCCGGTCGTCGACCTGGAAGCCCTCGAAGGCCCGCAGGCGCTCGCTCGGCCTCGGCCTCCTGGCCCATCGACGCCCACACGTCCGTGTGCACGACCTCGGCGCCCGCCACGGCCTCGTGCGGCCGGCTGGACACGACGGGCTCGGCGCCCAGCGCCCGCAGCCGGTCGAGGTCGGCGTCCGTGGGCCCGTAGCCCGGCGGGCAGGCCAGCCGGACCTTCATCCCCGCCATGGTGGCGCCCAGCGACAGCGACCGGGCCACGTTGTTGAAGTCGCCCACCCAGGCCACGCTGGCGCCCGCCAGGTCGCCCCGGCACTGGCGCATGGTGAGCAGGTCGGCCAGCGCCTGGCAGGGGTGGCCGCGGTCGGACAGCAGGTTGACCACCGGCACGGTGGCGGCGGCGGCCAGCTCCTCCAGCAGGCGGTGGTCGTAGACCCGGCCGCCCAGGGCGGCGTGGTAGCCGGAGAGGACCCGGGCGATGTCGGCCACCGGCTCCCGCTCGCCCGAGCCGACCTCGTCGCGGCGGAACGTGACCGGGTGCCCGCCCAGCTGGACCACGGCCACCTCGCACGAGTGGCGGGTGCGCAGCGAGGGCTTCTCGAAGTAGAGGCCCACGGTGCGGCCCGCCAGCGGCCGGGCCTCGGGCGGCGGCTCGGCGGCCCGGCGCAGCACCTCGTCCAGCTCGGCCGGCGACAGGTCGTCGATCTCCAGCAGGTGGCGGACCGTCACGGCGCCAGGGCTCCGGCGATGAGGGCGACGGCTTCGTCGATCTCGGCGTCGCTGATGAGCAGGGACGGGGCCAGGCGGAGGGCGGTGGGGGTGACGGCGTTGGCGACCAGGCCGGCGTCGAGCAGGGCGGCGTTGACCGTGCGGGCGTCGTGGCCGTCGAGCTCGACCGCCAGCAGCAGGCCCTGGCCCCGGACCCCGGCCACGCCCGGCAGGGCGGACAGGCGCTCGGTGAGGCGGGCGCCGGCGCGGGCGGCGCGGGCGGGGACGTCCTCGGCCTCCATGGTGGCCAGCACGGCCCGGGCGGCCGCGGTGGCCAGGGGCTGGCCCCCGAAGGTGGTGGCGTGGTCGCCGGGCTCGAACACCGCGGCCACGTCGCCCCGGGCCCAGCAGGCCCCGATGGGGACGCCGTTGCCCAGGGCCTTGGCCATGGTGATCACGTCGGGCTGCACGCCCAGGTGCTGGAACCCGAACCAGCGCCCGGTGCGCCCCAGGCCGGTCTGGACCTCGTCCACCATGAACAGCACGCCGCGCTCGTCGCACAGGCGCCGCACCCCGGCGAAGTACTCGGCGGAGGCCGGGTTGACGCCGCCCTCGCCCTGGACCGGCTCCAGCAGCACCGCGGCGACCGAGGGGTCGAGGGCGGCCTCCAGGGCGGCGACGTCGTTCCACTCGACGTGGCGGAAGCCTTCGGGCAGCGGCTGGAACGGCTCGTGCTTGGCGGGCTGGCCGGTGGCGTGCAGCGTGGCCAGCGTCCGGCCGTGGAAGCTGCCGTAGGCCGACACCACCACGTGGCGCCCCCGGCCGCCGAAGCGGCGGGCCAGCTTGATGGCGCACTCGTTGGCCTCGGCACCCGAGTTGCAGAAGAACACCCGTCCTCCCGCAGGCTCGCCGTCGCCCACCAGCCGGTCGAGCATGCGGGCCACCTCGGGCCCCGGCTCGGTGCCGAACAGGTTGGACACGTGCAGCAGCGTGGACGCCTGCGCGGCCAGCGCCTCCGCCACCGCGGGATGGGCGTGGCCCAGCGACGTCACCGCCAGGCCGGACAGGCAGTCGAGGTAGCGCTTCCCGTCACGGTCGTAGAGGTACGAGCCCTCGCCCCGCACGAAGGTCACGGGCGGGGGCGGGTACGTCGCCATGAGCGGGCTGTCCGTCATGGCCGGGACCGTCGTCATGGGGCCTCCGCGGTGATCATGGTGCCGATGCCGGCGTCGCTGAACAGCTCGAGCAGGATGACGTGGGGCACGCGGCCGTCGAGCAGGTGGGCCGAGCCCACGCCGTGCTCGACCGCGTGCAGGGCGGCGGCGATCTTGGGGATCATCCCGCCGGTCAGGCGGCCCCCGGCGATCATGGCCGCCAGCTCACCCGCGGTGGTGTGGCTCACGAGCGAGGCGGGGTCGTCCACGTCGGCCAGCAGGCCGGGCACGTCGGTGAGGAACACCGCCTTCTCCGCCGCCAGCGCCTCGGCCAGGGCGCCGGCCACCGTGTCGGCGTTGATGTTGTAGGCCTGCCCGCTGGGGTCGGAGCCGATGGTCGACACCACCGGGATCAGGTCCTCGGCCAGCAGCCGGTGCAGGATGGTCGGGTTGACCGCGGCCACGTCGCCCACGTAGCCCAGCTCGGGGTTGCGGGCCCCGGCCAGGATCAGCCCGGCGTCCTCGCCCGACAGGCCCACGGCCAGCGGCCCGTGCACGTTGATGGCGGCCACGATGTCGCGGTTGACCTTGCCCACCAGCACCATGCGGGCGATGTCGACGGTCTCGGCGTCGGTGACCCGCAGGCCGTCGCGGAACTCGGGCACCTTGCCCAGGCGGGCCATCAGAGCGCTGATCTGCGGACCGCCGCCGTGCACCACCACCGGCCGCAGCCCGACCGCCCGCAGCAGGACGACGTCGTCGGCCACGCCCCGGGCCAGGACCGGGTCGACCATGGCGTTGCCGCCGTACTTGACCACCACGACCGCGCCCCGGAAGCGCTGGATGTAGGGCAGCGCCTCCAAGAGCACGCCCGCCCGGTGGGCCGCGTCCTCGTGCGTCGTCGTCGGGGCCGCCGTCATGACGTCCCCTTGTTCTCGTCGATGTAGCCGTAGCTGAGGTCGTTGGTCAGCACCCGGGCCCGGCCGTCGGCCACGCCCAGGTCGGCATGGATGTCGAGCTGGTCCCCCGCCAGGTGGGCCTTGACCGCGGCGGCGTCGTGCTCGGCGGGGGCGCAGCCGCGGCTGACCACCGTCCCGCCGTAGGCGATGGTGAGGGCGCCGGGATCGAGCTTGACCCCCGCGGTGCCGAGGTCGCTGGCGATGCGGCCCCAGTAGGGGTCCTCGCCGAACCAGGAGCACTTGGCCAGCTGGCTCTCGGCCACCTTGCGGGCGGCCCGGCGGGCCTCGGCGTCGTCGGCCGCACCCGTGACCCGGACGCGGACCACCTTGGTGTGGCCCTCGGCGTCCCCCACCATCTGGGTGGCCAGGTCGAGGCACGCCTCGGCCACCGCGGCGGCGAGCCCCGCGGGGTCGGGAGCACCCGCCCGGCCGCCGGCGAGGATCAGCACGGTGTCGTTGGTCGAGGTGCAGCCGTCGACGGTCATGGCGTTGAAGCTGTCGGCAACGCCCGCCCGCAGCACCGCGGCGAGGGTGGCGGGGTCCACGGCGGCGTCGGTGGTGAGCACGGCCAGCATGGTGGCCATGTCGGGGGCGAGCATGGCCGCGCCCTTGGCCATCCCGCCGACCACGAAGCCGTCGCCCCGCACCACGGTCTCCTTGCGGCGGGTGTCCGTGGTCATGATCGCTTCCGCCGCCGCCACCCCGTGGGCTGGCTCCGGCCCCCGAGCCGCAGCCAGGGCGGGGATGCCGGAGCGCAGGGCGTCCATGGGCAGCGGGTAGCCGATGAGGCCGGTGGAGCACACCAGCACGTCCTCCGGCCGGGCCCCGATGCCCGCGGCGGTGAGCGCGCACATCTCGGCCGCGTCGGCCTCGCCCTGGGCGCCGGTGGCGGCGTTGGCGTTGCCGCTGGACAGGACCACCGCCGCGGCCCGGCCGCCGGTCAGGGCCAGGTGCTGCCGGGACCGCGTGACCGGGGCGGCCACCACCAGGTTCTGGGTGAAGACGCCGGCCGCAGGCACGGGAGTGCCGTCGGCGGTGGCCACCAGGGACAGGTCGGCCTCGCCCGACGCCTTGATGCCGCAGGCCACGCCCGACGGCCACGAACCCCCCAGGGGCGACGACAGCTCATGCCTGCATCCCCACGAGCGGCAGGCCGGTCGTCTCGGGCAGGCCCAGCATGAGGTTGGCGCACTGCACCGCCTGGCCCGCGGCCCCCTTCACCAGGTTGTCGAGGGCGGCGATGACCACCACCCAGCCGGTGCGCTGCGTCGGCGCGGGCGGTGACGTGGACGGTGTTGGCGCCCAGGGTGGCCTTGGTGCCCGGCGGCTCGTCGGTCACCACCACGAACGGCTCGCCGTCCCAGGCCTCCCGCAACCGGGCGAGCAGGCCCGCGGTGGTGGGCGGCGGGCCGGCCGGGCGGGCGTAGCAGGTGGCGAGGATCCCCCGGTTCATGGGGGCCAGGTGGGGGGTGAACAGCACCTGGACGTCCCGGCCGGCCACCCGGCCGAGGCCCTGCTCGATCTCCGGGGTGTGGCGGTGGTCGCCCACGCCGTAGGCGACCATGTTCTCGTCCACCGTGCAGAAGGCCGTGCTCTGCTTGAGCCCGCGGCCCGCGCCAGAGACGCCGCTGGCCGCGTCGACCACGATGCCCTGCGGCTCCACCACCCCGGCCCGCAGCAGCGGGGCCAGGGCCAGCACCGCGGCGGTGACGTAGCAGCCGGGGGCCGCGACCCGGGTGGCGCCGCGGATCTCGTCCCGGAACAGCTCGGGCAGCCCGTACACGAACCCGTCGAGCAGCTCGGGGTGGGTGTGCTCCTCGCCGTACCACTGCGGGTACAGGGCGGGGTCCCGCAGGCGGAAGTCGGCGGCCAGGTCGATCACCGCCCCCACCCGGCCGTCGAGCTCGGGGACGATCTCCTGCGACGCGCCGTGGGGCAGGGCCAGGAACACCAGGTCGAGGCCGGCGCACGCCTCGGCGTCGTACTTCTCGAAGGCGAGGTCGCCGTAGGCCGCGGCCAGGGCGGGATAGACCTCCGCGGCGCGGGTGCCGGCCTGGCTGTCGCCGGTGGCGTAGCGCACGTCGAGCTGGGGATGGGTGGCGGCGAGCCGCAGCAGCTCGGCGCCGATGAAGCCGGAGGCGCCGACGATCCCGACCGAGGTCATCGGCCGAGCATACGTGTCACTGCATAGTCATGCAAAGACGGTTTCAGCCCCGCAGGGTGGCCTGGTGGGCGGACTCCACCGCGGCGATGCCGCGCCGGCGGACCTCCGCCACCTCCTCGTCGGTGAGCGTGTGGTCCGGGGCGTCCAGCCGCAGCGTGTAGGCCAGGCTGCGGCGGCCCTCGGCGATCCCCGCGCCCCGGTACACGTCGAACAGGCGCAGCGAGGCCAGCCGCTCCCCCGCCGCCGCCCTCAGCGTGGCCTCGACGTCGCCCGCGGGCACCGCGTCGTCCACCTCGAAGGCCAGGTCGATGTCGCTGGACGGGTACACGCTCACCTGGCGGTACGTGTGCGGGTCGTGCGGCAGCCCGGCGACGGTGTCGAGGTCGACCTCCAGCCAGCCCACCTGCTCGCCCACCCCGTGGGCGGCCAGGACCTCGGGGTCGACCTCCCCCACCGCGCCCACGTGCCTCGCCGCCGGGGCCGACCAGCCGGCCCGAGCGGGTCGGGTGCAGGCCCGGGACCGGCTCGTTGCGCAGGGTCACGCCCGTCACGGCCAGGACCTCGGCCACCGCCCGCCACTCGTGCACCGCGGCGGCCGCGTCCTGCCCGCCCAGCGCCACGCCCAGCACCTCGCGCTCGTCGGGCAGCTCGGCGTCGCCGTCCGCGGGGCGCCGGAAGACGTGGCCGATCTCCCACAGGCGCACGCCCGCGTTGCGGCGGGCCGCGTTGGTGGCCAGCGCCTTGACCAGGCCCGGCAGCAGGGAGGTGCGCAGCACCGACTCCTCGGCCACCAGCGGGTTGGTGATCTCGATGCCGTCGTCGGGCAGTCCGCTGCGGGCCAGGTCGCCGGGCGCCAGGAACGGCAGGGGCATGGCCTCGGACAGGCCCCGGCCCACCAGCAGCGCCCGCAGCCGGCGGCGCTCGTGCTGGCGCTCGGTCAGGCGGCCCGCGTGGGCCGACGGCGGCAGGGTCTTGCCGATGCGGGAGTAGCCGTAGTGGCGGGCCACCTCCTCGATCACGTCGATCTCGGTGGCCGAGTCGTAGCGCCACGAGGGGATGGTCACCGACACGTCGCCGTCGCCCGCCTCGCCGGTGGCGAAGCCGATCGGCTCCAGCAGCGAGCGCACCTCGCCGGGGCCCAGGTCGGTGCCGAGGATGCGGTTGAGCCGGCCGGTGCGCACGGTGACCGGGCGCCGGTCGGGCAGCTCGCCCCGCACGTCGACGATGCCCTCCTCCAGCCGGGCGCCCGAGCCCGCCACCAGCTCGGCGAAGCGCCGGTGGGCCCGCTCGATGATCTCGGGGTCGGTGCCCTTCTCGAAGCGGGCCGACGCCTCGGAGCGCAGCTTGAGGCGGCGGGACGACTTGGCGATGGCGAGGGGCAGGAACCACGCCATCTCCAGCAACACGTCGGTGGTGCCCTCGTCGATCTCGGTGTCGGCGCCGCCCATGATCCCGGCCACGCCGATGGCCCGGTCCTCGGCGTCGCAGATCAGCAGGTCGTCGGGGATCAGCGTGCGCTCGACGCCGTCCAGCGTCACCAGCGTCTCGCCGTTGCGGGCCCGGCGCACCCGCAGGCCGCCGCCCCGGACCTTGGCCAGGTCGTAGGGGTGGTTGGGCTGGCCCAGCTCCAGCATCACGTAGTTGGACACGTCGACCAGCGAGTTGATGGGCCGCATGCCGAGCAGCGTGAGGCGCCGGGCGATGGCGGGATCGGACGGCCCCACGGTGACGCCGGTGAGCACCCGGGCGGTGAAGCGGCCGCACAGGTCGGGGGCCTCCACCTCGACCGTCACGTCCCGCACGCGGGCGGCCGGGACTTCGGCCACCTCCGGCTCGGGCAGCGAGAACGGCACGCCCAGGCGGGCCGCCAGGTCGCGGGCCACGCCCGCCACCGACATGGCGTCGGGGCGGTTGGGGTTGATCTCCAGGTCGTAGAGGGCGTCGGCCTCGATGCCCATGCGCCTCGGTGAAGTCGGCGCCCACCTCCAGCCCCGGGGGCAGGATGTAGATGCCCGCGCCGTCGCTGCCGAGGCCCAGCTCCTCGGCCGAGCACAGCATCCCGTTGGACCACTCGCCCCGCATCTTGGCCCGGCCGATCTTCCGTGCCGTCGGGCATGACGGTGCCGATGGTGGCCAGGGGGACGAGGTCGCCGGGCGCCATGTTGAAGGCCCCGCAGGCGATCTGAAGCGCCTCGCCGTCGCCCGCGTCGACGTCGACCAGGTGGAGGCGGTCGGCCCGGGGATGCGGCCGGGTGGCGAGCACCTTGGCCACCACGATGCCCTCCAACCCCTGGCCCAGCAGGTCGAGCTGCTCGACCGCCATGCCCAGGTCGCTCAGCTGCTCGCCGAGCGCGACCGGGTCGCCCTCGATCGGCGCGAAGTCTCGGAGCCAGGACAGCAGGACCTTCATCGGTGCCCTCGGGTGGTGCGACCGGTCCCGACCCTAGAACTGGGTCAGGAACCGGATGTCGTTGGTGAACAGCTCGCGCAGGTCGGCCACCCCGTGGCGGGCCGCGGCCAGGCGGTCGATGCCGAAGCCGAAGGCGAAGCCCTGCCACTCCTCGGGATCGATGCCGCAGTTGGCCAGCACGTTGGGGTGCACCATGCCGCAGCCGCCCAGCTCCAGCCAGGTGCCGTCGGGCCGCTGGATGTCGAACTCGGCCGAGGGCTCGGTGAAGGGGAAGTACGACGGGCGCAGGCGGGACGTGAAGTCGCCGCCGAAGTACGCCTTGGTGAAGGCGTCGATGGTGCCGGCCAGGTCGGCGAAGGTGATGTTGCGGTCGACGACCAGGCCCTCGATCTGGTGGAAGACCGGCATGTGGGTGGCGTCCGCGGTGTCGGAGCGGAACACCCGGCCGGGCATCACCGAGTAGTACGGCGGCGGCGTGCCGGTCATGACCCGCACCTGGACCGGGGAGGTGTGGGTGCGCAGCACGGTCGACCCCGGCTCGCCGTAGGTGACGTGCAGCGTGTCGTACATGTCGCGGGCCGGGTGGCTGGGCGGGAAGTTGAGGGCGCCGAAGTTGTTCCAGTCGGTCTCGACCTCGGGCCCCTCGGCCACGGTGAAGCCGAGGCCCACGAACACGTCCTCCAGCTCCACGATGGCCTGGGTCACCAGGTGGAGATGGCCGGCGCCCGGCGGCCGGCAGCACCTCGGTGAGGTCGAGGCGCTCGGCCAGGAGCTGCTCGACCCGCTGTGCGGCTTCCAGCACCGCCCGGCGCTCGACCAGCACGGCCGCCAGCGCCTCCTGGGCGCCGTGCAGCACCTTGCCCACCGCGCGCCGGCCCTCCGGGTCGAGCGAGCCCAGGCGCTTGCGGAGACCGGTCAGCGGCGAGCGCTTGCCCAGCACCTCGCTCTCGGCCGCCCGCAGGTCGTCCAGCGTGGGGGCCGCGGCCAGGCGCACGCGGCCCTCGTCCTCGAGCCGCGCGATCTCGCCGATGAGGTCGTCGTCGTCGCTCATGTCGTCGTGAACCCTGCCGTTCGCGGCGGCGCCGCGTCCAGTCCATTGCCCGGCTCGGTCGCCCGGTCGCGGGCCCGGCGCTGGCGCAGCGCCTCGAAGCACAGCACCGTGCCCGCCATGCCCACGTTGAGGGACTCGGTGGCGCCGGCCATGGGGATGGTCACCGCCCGCTCCACGGCCGCGGCCACCGCCTCGGGCAGGCCGTGGGCCTCGCTGCCGAGAACCAGCGCCACCGGCCCCGCCAGGTCGGCCTCGTCGTAGGCGAGCGCGCCCCGGGCGCGGGTGGCGACGGTGGTGAAGCCCTGCGCCGCCAGCGCGGCCAGGGCCACGTCGCTGTCGGCCGCCCGGGTGACCGCCAGGCGGAACAGCGAGCCGGCCGAGGAGCGCACGCACTTGGGGCCGAAGGGGTCGACCGAGCCGTCGCAGAACAGCACGGCGCCCGCCCCCGCGGCCTCGGCGGAGCGCAGCAGCGTGCCCGCGTTCCCGGGGTCGGACACGCCCACCAGGACCAGTGCCAGCGGCCCGGCGGCCGCGGCCGCGGCGGCCGCGGGCCGGTCGTCCATGCGGGCGATGGCGGCCACGCGCTGGGGCGTCACCGTCTCCACGAACCGGCCCAGGGACCCGGCGCTCGCCCGCCACACGCTGGCCCCCGCCAGGGCGGCGCGGTCGAACAGCTCGGGCGGGCAGCCGGGCTCGGCCACCACGTCGGTCACGGGCACGCCGGCGTCGAGCGCCTCGGCCAGCAGCGTCGGGCCGTCGATCACGTAGGCGCCCTCGGCGGAACGCGCAGCGCGGCGCCTGGAGAGGCGCCGCAGCCGCTGGAGTGTGTGATGGCGGGCGCCGATCTGCTCGGCCATCGCTCGCCCTCTGGGTTCCCGGCGTCAGGCCGAGGCGGGGGTGGCCTCGGAGCCGGCGGCGTCGAGCGCCTCGCGGGCCGTGGTCACCAGCGCCGCGAAGGCGGCCTCGTCGGTGACGGCCAGGTCGGCCAGGACCTTGCGGTCCACCTCGACCCCGGCCACCCGCAGGCCGGCCACGAACACGCTGTAGCTGGTGCCGTTCTGGCGGCAGGCCGCGTTGATCCGCTGGATCCACAGGCGCCGGAAGTCGCCCTTGCGGGCGCGGCGGTCGCGGAATGCGTACTGCAGGCTGTGCATGACCTGCTCGTTGGCGGCGCGGCGGGACCGGCTCTTGTTGCCGTAGTAGCCCTTGGCACGCTCGAGGGTGACACGCCGCTTCTTCTTGGCGTGGACCGAACGCTTCACCCGAGCCATGGGTAGCTCCTTTCTTCGACGGGGGGAAGGGTCAGCGCCGGCCGAGGAGCCGCTTGATGCGGGCCTCGTCGCCGGGGGCGAAGGTGTCCTCGCGGTTGAGACGGCGCGTCCGGGTGGACGGCTTCTTCTCCAGCATGTGGTTCATGTTGATCTTGCGGCGGCGCAGCTTGCCGGTGCCGGTCACCTTGACGCGCTTCGCCGCACCGCTGTGCGTCTTCATCTTGGGCATGGCTGTTCCTTGATCGTGGGGCGGGCGGCCGACCGGGGGCGGGTCAGCCGCTGCTCTGTGCTTCCTGCGTGGTCTCTGTCGGCGGGGGCGACGCCGGCGGAGCGGCGGGGACCGCTTCGGCGGCCGCAGCCGGAGCCGGAGCGGGGGCCGCAGCCGGAGCCGGGGCGCGGGGACCGGTTCGGCGGCCGCAGCTGCAGCCGGAGCCGGCTCGGGAGCCGGAGCCTGACCGCTCGCCTCGGCCTCGGCCTGGCGCTTGGCCCGCTCGTGCGCCGCCTGCGCTTTGCGATCGGGGCCCAGCACCATGGTCATGTTGCGACCGTCCTGGCGGGGGAAGATCTCGACCTTCCCCAGGTGCTCGACCGCGCTCACCACGTCGTCCAGGATGCGCCGCCCCAACTCGGGGTGGTGCATCTCCCGGCCTCGGAAGGTGAGCGTCACCTTGACCTTGTGCCCGTCGTGAAGGAAGCGCTCGACCTTGCGGGTCTTCGTGTCGAAGTCACCCTTGGAGATCTTGGGGCGGTACTTCATCTCCTTGATGGAGACGTTGCTCGCCTTGCGCCTGGACTCCTTCGCCTTCTGCGCGGCCTCGTACTTGTACTTGCCGTAGTCCATGATGCGACACACAGGCGGGTTCGCCTGGGCCGCCACCTCGACCAGGTCGAGGTCGTTGTCACGGGCTATGGACAGGGCCTCGGGCAGGGGCTTGATGCCGATCTGCTGACCGTCCGGACCGACGAGCCGCACTTCGCGAGCGCGGATGCGGTCGTTGATCCGGGGTTCGTTGTTCGCCGGCGTAGCTATCGCCGATCACTCCTCATCGATGCGCAGACACCTCCGTACGCATGGCTGTCAGGAACTCGCCTACCCGGTGCCCCGCCGAAAAACGACGAACGGACGCCGGGGGAAGCCGACGTCCGCGACGGGCAGGGCCCGGAGCGCTCGATCGACCCGGACGCACGCTCTCGGGAGAGGTGGCCGGGTGGGGGCGCCGGACCGGCATGCGAGCCGGGACGTGCGGGCCCCACTTCCCATTGAATTGTCCGACGTAGGGTACCAGCGGGCGGGGACGAGTCCACAACCGCCCGCGATCGGGCCCCGACCGACCGTAATAAGGTCGGGAGCCGATGAGCACGCTCTGGACACCCTCAGGCGAGCACCCGGTGGACCGCCCCGGCCCGGACCCCGCGCCCGAACCGCCGTCCGCGGCGGCGCCGGCGGCCGACGAGGAGCCGCTCTCCCCCGAGGAGGAGGCCGCCGCCGAGGAGTACGCCCGCCAGGTCGACGCGGTGCGGCGCCAGCTCCTGGACCTGCCGGCCGGCGTGGTCGTGGGCCAGCACGCCCTCCAGTTCTTCGACGTGGCCGGCCTCTACCTGTCGCAGTCGCCGCCCCGCGTCGACGACGCCCGGCTGGCCATCGACGCCCTGGCCGCGGTGGTCGAGCGCCTCGGCGCCGGCCTGGGCGAGGCCGAGGCCCCGCTCCGCCAGGCCCTCCACCAGGCCCAGCTCGCGTTCGTGGAGGCCGCCCGCAGCACCGGCGCGCCGGCTGCGGATGCCTGACCGGCGCCGCCGGCCCTGGTGGCTGGCCGGCGTCGCCGTCGCCCTGGCGGTGGTGGCGGGCGGGGTCGCCCTGTGGCTGCGGGGGCGCATCGGGGACGACGACCGGCTCGACGTGGCCATGGTCGGCGACTCGTTCGGCGAGCAGTCCCGCGACCAGCTGCTGGCCCACCTCCAGTCCGAGGACATGACCGGCGAGGTGAGCGCCTTCGGCGGCGTCGCCGCGTGCGACTGGCTCGTCGACCTCGACGCCTTCGCCGCCCGGGAGCCCCGGGTGCTGATCCTGTCCTTCGCCGGCAACGACGTCACCCCGTGCATGGACCGCACCGACACGCCGTCGACCGCGGCGCAGACGGCCGAGGAGTACCAGAGCGACCTCGAGAGCATCCTCGCCGACTTCCTCGCCACGTCGCCCACCACCCGCGTCTACGTCGTGCCTCCGCCCCCGGTGGAGAACCCCGAGTTCGAGGCCAACGCGGCCGCCATGCGGGCCATGTACGCCCGGCTGGCCGACGAGCACCCCGGCGTCACGGTGGTGGACGTGGCCCGCACGCTCGGCCCCGACCGCGAGTACCACCATGCGCTGCCCTGCGAGGACTGGGAGGCCGCCGCCTGCGGCCCCGACGGCACCGTGGTGCTGCGCCAGGACGACGGCATCCACCTCACCCCCGCGGGCGGCGAGCGCTACGCCCGCGCCATGCTGGCGGCCATCGGCGCCCAGTGAGGCTCAGGAGTCATAGGGCTCAGCGAGCGACGATCCGGTCCGCCTCCCAGCGGCCCAGCCGGCCGGCCACCACCGTGAACCGCACCGCCTGGCCCACCGGGATGGTGCGGCTGCCGTCGGCGATGGCGGTGCAGTGGAAGGGGACGTCCTCACCGCCCTGGCCTCGGATCACGCCCAGGCCCCGGGGCTCGTCGAAGGACCACACGACGCCGGTGGCCTCGGCGAAGGGGGTCAATGGACGATCTTGGACAGGGGCAGCTCGACGATGTCGGACGCGCCCGCATCCTTGAGCGCCGGGATCAGGGTGTTGATCACCGACTTGGCCACCACCGACTCGACCGCGTAGCCGCCCGAGCCGAACAGCTCGGACACGGTGGGCGCCTTCATGGAGGGCATCAGCTCGATGACCCTGTCGAGGTCGTCGCGGGCCACGTTCAGCTTGACCAGCACCTTGCCCCGGGCCTCCAGCACGCCGTCGAGCAGCACCTTGACCTGCTCCATGGCCTTGCGCTTGGCCTCGTCCGCGTAGGCCTCCGGGTTGGCGATCAGCTCGGTGTAGCTCTGGAGGATCTCGTCGACGATCTTGAGCCCCGCGGCCCGCAGCGCCCGGCCGGTCTCGGTGATCTCGACGATGCAGTCCACGATGTCGGGGACCTTGGCCTCGGTGGCGCCGTAGCTGAGGCGGATGTCGGCCTCGATGCCCTTCTTCTCGAAGTAGCGCCGGGTCGACTCGGGGTACTCGGTCGATACCCGCACCCCCTGGGGCAGGTCCTCGACCCGGGTGACGGCGCTGTCCTCGGGCACGGCGACCACCATGCGGATGGGCCGGGCGCTGGCCTTGGAGTAGCGCATCTCGCCCAGGGTCACGACCTCGGCGCCGGTCTCCTCCACCCAGTCCCGCCCGGTGATGCCCAGGTCGAACAGGCCGTCGGCCACGTAGCGGGGGATCTCCTGGGGGCGCAGGATGCGGACCTCGTCGATGCGGGGGTCGTCGATCGACGCCTTGTACTCGACGGCGGAGGACCGGTTGACGGCCAGGTCGGCCGCCTCGAACAGGTCGAGGGTCGCCCGCTCCAGCGAGCCCTTCGGGATCACGAGCTTCAACATCCGGATCGAGGGTAGGCGGCGGGCACCGCGATCGGGCAACCGAATCGGGACGGTCAGGTGAAGCGTTGGGCGATCCGCGCCATCTCGACCGCCACGAGCGCGGCCTCCTCGCCCACGTTGTGGCCGCCAGGGCCCTCGGAGCGGGCCAGCGCCTGGCGCTCGTCCTCGGTGGCCAGCACGCCGAAGGCGACGGGCACGCCGGTGGAGAGCTGACGTCCTGGACGCCCCGGGCGCACTCCCCCGCCACGATGTCGTAGTGGCTGGTCTCGCCCCGCATGACCGAGCCGATGCAGACCACCGCGTCGACCTTGCCCGAGGCCGCCAGCGCCCGGGCACCGAAGGGGATCTCGAACGATCCCGGCACCGAGACCTCGGTGATGTCGTCGGCCACCACGCCCAGCGACTTGAGGCCCCGCTCCACGCCCTCGGCCAGGCGCTCCACCACCCGCGGGTTCCAGCGGGCGCGCACCACGCCCACCCGCAGGCCGGCTCCCTCGATGCCCTCGGGCGCGGACGCCCGGTCGCTCCCCTCAGCCACGCCCGTCCTCACAGCGCATCGTCGAGACCCTCACCCGCTCACAGCACATCGTCGAGACCCTCCAGCAGATGACCCATGCGCTCCCGCTTGGTGCGCAGGTAGGCGATGTTCTCGGGGTTGGGCTCGATCTGGAGCGGCACCCGCTCGGTGATCTTGATGCCGAACCCGGACAGCCCGCCCTTCTTGGCCGGGTTGTTGGTGAGCATGCGCATGGTGGTGATGCCCAGGTCGACCAGGATCTGGGCGCCGATGCCGTACTCCCGGCTGTCGACGGGCAGGCCCAGCTTGAGGTTGGCGTCCACCGTGTCGTGGCCCTGCTCCTGGAGGCGGTAGGCCTGGAGCTTGTGGCCGATGCCGATGCCGCGGCCCTCGTGGCCCCGGTAGTACAGGACGACCCCCCGGCCCTCCTCGGCCACCTGGCGCATGGCCGCCTGGAGCTGGGGGCCGCAGTCGCAGCGCAGCGAGCCGAACACGTCGCCGGTCAGGCACTCGCTGTGCACCCGGACCAGCACGTTCTGCTCACCGCTCACCGCGCCCTTCACGAAGGCCAGGTGCTCGGTGCCGTCCAGCGTCGACTGGTAGGCGTAGCAGGTGAAGTCGCCCCACTGGGTGGGGATGCGGGCCTCGCCCACCCGGCGGATCAGCCGCTCGTTCTGGCGCCGGTAGCGCACCAGGTCGGCGATGGTGATGAGCAGCAGGTCGTGCTTGGTCGAGAAGCGCTCCAGCTCGGGCATGCGGGCCATGTCGTCCTTGGCCTCGTTGACGAGCTCGCACAGCACGCCTGCGGGGTAGAGCCCGGCCATGCGCACCAGGTCGAGCGCGGCCTCGGTGTGGCCGGCGCGCTTGAGCACGCCGCCGTCGCGAGCCTCCAGCGGGAAGATGTGCCCGGGCCGCAGCAGGTCGGCCGCCCGGGTGGCGGGATCGACCAGCGCCCGGATGGTGGCGGCGCGGTCGTGGGCGGAGATGCCGGTGGTGGTGCCGTGGCGGTAGTCGACGCTGACCGTGAAGGCCGTGCGCATGCTCTCGGTGTTGTTGGCCACCATGAGCGGGAGGTCCAGCTCCCGGGCCCGCTCGCGGTTCACCGGCGCGCAGATGACGCCCGAGGTGTGGTGCAGGAAGAAGGCGATGGTCTCGGGGGTGGCGAACTCGGCCGCCATGATGAGGTCGCCCTCGTTCTCGCGGTCCTCGTCGTCGACCACGACGACGATCTCGCCCCGCCCGATGGCGTCGATCGCGTCCTTGATCTCGGCTAGCGGCATCAGCTCTCCTCCAGGGATGGGCCGGCCGGCGAGCCGCCATCCTTCCACGCCAGCAGGCGCTCGACGTACTTCACGGTCACGTCCACTTCGAGGTTCACCGCGTCGCCCGGGCCCTTGGTCCCCAGCGTGGTCACCGCCTCCGTGTGGGGGATCACCGCCACGGTGAAGCCGTCGTCGAGCACGTCCACCACCGTCAGGCTCACGCCGTCGACGGTGACCGATCCCTTCTCCACGACGTAGCGGAGCAGCTCACGCGGCATGCGCACCCGCAGGTCGGGGGCGGCGTCCACGATCTCGCCCACCCCGTCCACGTGGCCCTGCACGATGTGGCCGCCGAGGCGGTCCTGGGCCCGTACGGGGCGCTCCAGGTTGACCGGGTCGCCGGGGCTGCGGTCGCCCAGCGTGGTGCGCTTGCGGGTCTCGGGGGACACGTCGGCCTCCCACCACCCGTCGCCCGAGTCGACGAGCGTGAGGCAACAGCCGTCGACGGCGATGGAGTCGCCCGTCTTGGCGTCCTCCAGGACGAGCCGGGCCGCGATGCGGACCCGGTCGTCGCGTGACCGCCGCGATCGTGCCTAGCTCCTCGACGATGCCGGTGAACATCTATGTGCTCCTCGCAGGACGCAGGTCGACGCGGATGTCGTCGCCCACAGGGGTGACGCGGGTGATGCGCCCGCGCCAGACGTCGGCCATCGTGGCGGCTCCCGCGCCGGAAAACAACCCGGGAGCGTCATCGCCGCCGAACAGCGCGGGCGCGAGGTAGACGACGTAGGCGTCCACCAGGCCCGCCCGGTGGAAGGCGCCGGCCACGGTGGCGCCCCCCTCGACCAGCAGTTGCAGCACGCCCCGGGCGCCCAGGTCGTCGAGGACGGCGCCCAGGTCGCCGCTCAGCTCCAGGGCGGGATGGACCTTGGCGCCGGGCGGCGCGGTGCCCAGCACCACCCGCAGCGGGTCGCGGCCCTCGACGTGGCGGACGGTGAGCGCGGGGTCGTCGGCCCGGACCGTGCCCGCGCCCACCAGCACGGCGTCGCTCTCGGCCCGCAGCCGGTGGGCGTCGGCCCGGGCGGCCTCGCCGGTGATCCAGCGGCTGCCGCCGTCGGGGGCCGCGGTGCGGCCGTCGAGGCTGGCGGCCAGCTTGAGCACCACGTAGGGCCGGCCGGTGCGGCGGTGGGTCAGGTAGGGGGCGAGCTGCTCGGCCACCACGTCGCCGGCCACCCCCACCTCGACCTCGACGCCCGCGTCGCGCAGCCGGCCGAGGCCCCGGCCCGCCACCCGGGGGTCGGGGTCGGCGAGGCCCACCACCACCCGCCCCACGCCCGCCGCCACGAGGGCGTCGGCGCACGGCGGGGTGCGGCCGTGGTGGCTGCACGGCTCGAGCGTGACGTAGGCGGTGGCGCCGGACAGGTCCGCGCCCGCGGCCGCCGCCGCGGCCAGCGCCGCGGCCTCGGCATGGTGGCCGCCGGGCGGGTGGGTGGCGCCCTCGAACACCTCGCCGCCGGCCGTCACGATGACGCACCCCACCCAGGGGTTGGGCGAGGTGGTGCCCCGCACCGCGGCCGCCAGCTCGACCGCCCGCAGCATCCGGGCCCGATCGATGTGGTCGGCCTCGCCGGCCATCAGTGGGGGCGGCCGCCCGTGAGCAGGTCGAGGACGTGGGGCACGACGTCGAGCACCGCGTCGAGGCACTCGACCGCGCCCTTGGACGACCCCGGGGTGTTCAGCACCAGCGCGGTGCCGATGGTCCCGGCCGCAGCCCGAGACAGCCGCCCCAGCGGGTTGACCAGCCGCATGGCCTCGGCCAGGCCGGGGGCCTCGCGGTCGAGCACCGCCCGGGTGCCCTCGGGGGTCAGGTCCCGGGGACCGAACCCGGTCCCGCCGGTGGTGACGATCACGCCCGCGAACCCCTCGGCCATCTGGCGCAGGGCCCCGGCCACCTCGTCGGTCCCGTCCGCGCTGACCCGGCGCTCCACCACCCGGAACCCGGCCTCGCCGAGCCGGTCGCTCCAGCGCCGCGCCGGAGCGGTCGTCGCGGCTGCCGGCCACCACGCCGTCGGACACGGTGAGCACCTTGGCCTCCCAGGGGGCGCTCACGTGCCGCCCCGCAGCCGGTCGAGCGTGCCGGCCACCCGGCGGGCGCGGGTGTCGGGGCGCTTGGCCTCGCCGATCCAGGTGACGTACTCGCGGCGGTGGCTGAAGGACAGGCGCTCGAAGGCGGCGGCCGCCTCGGCGTCCCCGGCCAGCGCGGCGGCCAGGTCCTCGGGGACCTCGATCACCCGCGGCTCCTCGTCCAGGGCGAGGATCACGTCGAACCGGTCGCCGATGTCCACGCCGGCCGCGGCCCGGTTGGCCTTGGACACGCCCACCATGGGCTGGCCGCCGTACACGGCGAGGCGGGTGCGGAACGTGTGGCCGCCGATGGTCACCGTGACCGGCGGGCGCTTCTCGTCGCTGAGCGCGGCCGCGGCTGCGAGGGGAACGTCGAAGCCGGCGCCGCCGCTGTCGCCGGCGGAGCGCAGGTCGGCGGAGAACCGCTGCGGGTCGGGCATCACCGCACTCTACGGGCGTTCCCGGCGCCGGTAGCGGAACAGGCACATGCCGTCGGTGCCCGCCTCCTGGGGCAGCAGCACCGCACCCCGGCCCCAGGGCCGCCACGGCTCCGGAGGGCCCGCGAGCGGGACCAGGTCGGGCCGCTCCCCCGCCAGCCGGGCGTCCACCGCGGTGGACTCGGCCGCGGTGAGCGTGCACACCGAGTACACCAGCGTCCCGCCCGGGCGGACCAGGTCGGCTGCGGCCGCCAGCAGCCGGGCCTGCAGGCCCGCGAGGCGGTCCACCGCCTCGGGCTCCACCCGCCAGCGCAGGTCGGCCCGGCGGCGCAGGGTCCCCAGGCCCGAGCACGGCGCGTCCACCAGCACCCGGTCGAACGCTCCGCCCCGCCAGGGCGGCCGGGTGCCGTCGGCCGCCACCACCGCCAGCCGGTCGCCCACGCCCAGCCGGGCCGCGTTGGCCGCCACCAGCCCGGCGCGGCCGGGCCGCACGTCGGCCGCCACCACGTGCACCCCCTCGGCCGCGGCCAGCGCGGTGGCCTTGCCGCCCGGCGCCGCGCACAGGTCGAGCACCCGCTCGCCCGGCCGCACGCCCACCGCCGCGGCCACCTGCTGGGAGGCGGGGTCCTGGATGTAGCCGTCGGCCCGCTCGCTCACCGTCGCCGGCTCGTTCATCGCCGCCAGCGCCGCCTCGGCGTCGCCGGGGCCCAGGTCCTCCGCCAGCCGGTCCAGCACCCAGTCGGGCACGCTCAGCCGGGTGGCGTCGTCGGGCCACGCCACCGGCGCGCCGGCCACCCGGCGCAGCACCGCGTTGACCAGCCCGCGGGCCCGATGCGGCACCGCCTCGACGGTCTCGCCCACCGCCGCGTGGGCGGGCACGCCCGCGAACGCGAGCTGGTAGGCCCCCAGGCGCAGGGCGTTGCGCACCCGGCCCTCGACCGGCCGGGCCAGGAACCGGTCCACCAGGTGGTCGCACGCCCGTCGCATGCGGGTGGTGCCGTACACCAGGTCGGTGGCGAAGCGCCGGTCCGCGCCGGCCAGGCCCGACCGGTCCAGCGCCCCCGACAGCACCAGGTTGGCGTAGGCGCCGCCGTCGATCCGGTCCAGCACGTCCAACGCCACCGCCCGCGCCGAGGCGGGCGGGCTCACCGGCCCAGCCCGGGCGCGACGCCGCCGGCGACGCCGTTGGCCCAGTCGCCCGCGGCCATGCGCCGCCGCCCCTCGGGCTGGACCTCGACCAGCCACAGGGAGCCGTCGCCCGTGCCCACCTCGACGTCGTGGCGGCCGGTGCGGGCCAGCGCGGTGCGCCACAGCTTGAGCCGGTGCCCGCTGTGGGTGGTCCAGGCGCCGCCGACCCGCACCACCCGGTGGATCGTCTCGGCGGGCGCCGTCCAGTCGACCATCAGCTCGGCGGGATCGATCTTGTGGGCGTAGCAGGGCTCGCCCTCCTGGGGCCGGGGAGTCCCCAGCCCCTTCGCCAGGTTGGCGAGGACCAGGTCCCGGCCCAGCAGCGCCAACCGGGCCCGCAGCTCGTCCGCGGTCTCGTCCGGCCCGATGGGCACCTCGACCCGGTCGTAGATGCCGCCGGTGTCGAGGCCCTCCTCCACCACCATGAGGTCGACGCCGGTGCGCTCGTCCCCCGCGAGGATGGCCCGCTCCACCGGGGCCGCACCCCGCCAGCGGGGCAGCAGCGAGAAGTGCACGTTGACCATGGGCAGCTCGGCCAGCACGTGCGGGCGGATCAGGCGCCCGAAGGCCACCACCACGCCCAGGTCGGCGCCCACGCCGAGCACGTCGTCGACCCGATCGCTCGTGGCCAGGCCCAGCTCGGCCGCGGCCTGCTTGACCGGCGACGGCGACAGCGCCCCGCCCCGGCCCCGGCGCTTGTCGGGCTGGGACACGACCAGCGCGATGTCCCAGCCGGCTTCCACCAGCCCCCGCAGGGGCACGACGGACGCCTCGGGCGTCCCCAGGAAGACGAGGCGCCGGGGATGGGCCGGCGCCGGGGGCAGGGCCACCTAGCGGAAGGAGAGCCCGCCGGGCTTGGGCTCGGCGTCAGCCAGGACGGACGGGCCGATGCCCAGCTCGCGGATGGTGCGCATGGCCTGGCGGCGGGTGTCGGCATCGAGCCGCTCCAGCAGCAGCACGCCGTCGAGGTGGTCGAGCTCGTGCTGGAAGCAGCGGGCCAGCAGCTCGTCCGCCTCGATGGCCACGTCGTTGCCGTCGAGGTCGATGCCGGTCAGCAGCACCTGCTTGGGCCGGACGATGTCCCACGACAGGCCGGGCACGGACAGGCAGCCCTCCTCATAGGTCCACTCGCCGTCGCTCTCGCTGATGGCCGGGTTGATGACGGTGCGGGCGCCCTCGCCCACGTCGTACACGAACAGGCGCTTCTCCACCCCCACCTGGGGCGCGGCCAGGCCCACGCCCGGGGCGTCGTACATGGTGGCCAGCATGTCCTCGGCCAGCTTCGCCAGGCGCCCGTCGATGGTCGGTGACCTCGGCGGCCCGCTGGCGGAGCACCGGGTCGCCGACCACGCGGATGCTGTAGGGAGCCATGGCGCACCAGGCTACCGTCGCACGGCGTGGCCACATGGCCGAGCATCCGCCGCGACGGCGTCATCCTGGAGAACGAGGCCGTCCTGGCCCTCGACAAGCCCGCGGGGATCTCGGTGCTGGGCGAACGCCACGACACGGACCTGGTCAGGCTGGCGGCCGAGGCCGGGGAGGAGCTGTTCCCCGTGCACCGGATCGACAAGGTGACCTCGGGCGCCGTCCTGTTCGCCAAGTCCCTCGCCGTCCACGGCGGGCTCACCCGCCAGTTCAACCGCCGCACCGTCGACAAGGCCTATCTGGTCATCACCCGGTCGCACGGCCTGCCCGAGCACGGCACCATCGACCTGCCGCTGACCGTCGGGCGCAAGAACCGGGTGCGGATCGCCGCGCCCCGCGAGTCCATCGCCTGGGACGCGGCGGCGGGCCGCTGGTCCGTCCCCCCGGTCGAGCGTCCGGCACGGCCCGCGGGTGTACCCGTCGGTGACCGCCTTCGCCCGCCTGTGGGAGGGCCGCGGCCATACGGTCCTGCTCGCCCGGCCCGTCACCGGCCGGCGCCATCAGATCCGGGTCCACCTGGCGTGGGTCGGGCACCCCGTCGACGGCGACCCGTTGTTCGACCGGTCGCCCCGGCCCCGCACGTTCCTGCACGCGTGGCGCCTGGCCTTCGACGCCTCCTGGGCCGACGACCACCGCGTCGAGCTGGAGGCCGAGCCCGGCCCGGACTTCTGGGCCGGCCTGGGGCGCCGATCGTCCGCCCGGCCCGCCGCGCTCGTCGACCTCGCGCGGCGGGCGCAGGCGACGCTCGATATTCCCTCGGCCGGGACGGGCGGGCCGGGCCTACCCTCGACGGGGTGAGCACGCCCACCGTCCGCGCCATCACCGACGACGAGCTGGCCTCGTGGATCGACGTGGTGCGCACCGCGTTCGTGGAACGGCCGGCCAGCGACGAGCAGGTGGCCGCCCGCCGGAAGTACGTCGAGCTCGACCGGTGCCACGCGGCGTTCGACGAGGACGGCCGCATGGCCGGGACCGCCCGCGGCTTCGCCACCCCGCTGACCGTGCCGGGCGGCGAGGTGCCCGCCGGGGGGGTCAGCGCGGTGGGCGTGCTGCCCACCCAGCGGCGCCGGGGCCACCTGAGCCGGCTCATGGGGGTCCAGCTGGCCGACATGGCCTCCCGCGGCGAGGTGGTGGCCACGCTGATCGCGGCCGAGTACCCCATCTACGGCCGCTTCGGCTACGGGCCCGCCTGCGAGGCCGTGGCCCTGCGCGTCGACGCGGTCAGCGCCCGCTGGCGCGAGCCGGCGGTGGGCCGGGTCGAGCTGGTCGACAACGAGGCGTTCGCCAAGGAGATCGACGCCCTCTACGACCGGGTGCGGCGCCGGACGCCCGGCCACATCGGCTACGACACCGACCACTGGCGGCTCGTGACCGGCGTCGACCCCTTCCCCGACGGCGACGAGGACGCCCGCCGCCACGCCACCAAGGTGCTGTGGCGGGACGAGGCGGGCGAGGTCCAGGCGAGCGCCGCCTACTCGGTGGAGGAGCAGCTGGGAGCACAACCGGGCCCAGGGCAAGCTGACGTGCCGGTTGCTGGTGTCGGCCACCGACCGGGGGGCCGTCGAGCTGGTGCGCTACCTGGCCGCGGTCGACTGGGTCGCCCACGTGACGGTCCACCTGCGCCCGGTGGACGAGCCCCTGCCGCTGGCTCTGGCCGACGCCCGCACCGCCTACCTGTCCGACCGCTCCGACCACCTGTGGGTCCGGGTGCTCGACGTCCCGGCCGCCCTGTCGGCCCGGCGCTACGCCACCGACGGAGCGCTGGTGCTCCAGGTCGAGGACCCGCTGGGCTTCGCCGCCGGGCGGTTCCGGCTGGACGGCGGCCCCGACGGCGCCGAGTGCGTACGCACCGACGACGAGCCGGACCTGGTCGTGCCGGTCGGGGCCCTGGGCGCGGCCTACCTCGGCGGCCAGGGGTGGGGACGGCTGGCCGCGGCCGGCTGGGTGGACGAGAGCCGCCCCGGCGCGCTGGAACGGGCGGCCGCGCTGTTCTCGACGCCCCGGGCCCCGTGGTGCGCCATGAGCTTCTAGGCTGAGAAGATCGCTCGGCCTCTCAGGGCCGCTCCCCCGCCGCGGGGCGCACGACGCGACGCTCGGTGACGATGGCGGTGACCAGGTCGGCGGGGGTCACGTCGAACGCGGGGTTGACCGCCTCCGCCCCGGCGGGCGCCACCCGCACGCCGCCCCACGCCAGCACCTCCTCCGGGTCGCGGTCCTCGATGGCGATGGCGGCGCCGTCGCGGGTGCGGGGGTCGATGGTCGACTCGGGCGCCACCACCACGAAGGGGACGCCCTCCCGGGCCGCGGCCAGGGCGAGCGGGTAGGTCCCGATCTTGTTGGCCACGTCGCCGCTGGCCGCGATGCGGTCCGAGCCGACCACCACCGCGTCCACCAGGCCCCGGGCGATGAGCGAGGGCCCGGCGCCGTCCACCACCACCCGGTAGTCCGCCCCCATGCGGTCCAGCTCCCAGGCGGTGAGGCGGCTGCCCTGGAGCAGCGGCCGGGTCTCGTCCGCGTAGACGCGCTCGACGCGGCCCCGGGCGTGCAGCGCCCGCACCACCTCCAGGGCGGTGCCCACCTCCACCGCCGCGAGCCCGCCCGCGTTGCAGTGGGTGTGGAGCCGCAGCCCGGCCGGGCCGGCCCCCGCACAGCGCCTCCACCAGGTCGGCGCCCCGCTGGCCCATGGCCCGGTTGACGGCCACGTCCTCCTCCAGGACGGCCAGGGCCTCGGCCATGACCGCCTCCTCGCCCTGCGGCAGGCGGGCCGTCACCCGGTCCACGCCCCAGGCCAGGTTCACGGCGGTGGGCCGCGCCCGCCGCAGCCGGTCGAGCGCCGTCGCCAGCCCGGCATCGTCCCAGTCCTCGGCCCGGGCCTGGCGCAGGGCCAGCAGCACGCCCAGCGCACCGGCCGCGCCCAGCGCGGGAGCGCCCCGCACCGCCAGGCGGCGGATGGCGTCGGCCAGGCCGTCGACGTCGGTGAGGGTCAGGGACCGGACCTCGTGGGGCAGCGCGGTCTGGTCGAGGATCACCACGGCGCCGTCGACCCAGTCGATCGTCCTCACCGCGGCCACTGTACGGGCGGTCAGATGCGGGGCGGATCGACCGCCACCCGCAGCCGGCCCGGGGGCCGGGGGGCGGCCGCCAGGGCGTCGCACAGCGGGGCGTGGTCGGGGGCGCGGACCAGCCAGCGCCCGTCGGAGGGGCCCAGCACCTCCACCCCCAGGGGCGCGCCGAGGCCGTCCACGAAGGCGGGGGCGGCGGGACCCGACACCTCGGCCAGCGCCGCGGCCGGCGGGTAGCTCAGCAGCGCCCGGCGGGCGGCCTCGGCCTCCGACACCCGGGTGGGATCGCCGTGCAGCGCCGCCTGCACCACCTCGTGGCGGGGCAGGAACGTCTGCACCACCAGCCGGCCGTCCCCGGCCTTGCCCCCCACCAGCCGGGCCGCCCGGGCCAGCAGGCCCAGGGCCTGCTCCGCGGCCCGGTAGCGGGGCGCCAGCAGCTCCTGGTCGAAGTCGAGGAACGCCACCACGTCCGCCCGCGGCACCTGGTGCAGCGTGGCCTCGGTGCCCACCACCACCCGGGTCCGGGCCGGCTGGCCGCCCGACGGCCCCCGTCACCTCGGCCACCGGCTCGCCCACCAGCGCCTCGATCTCGTCCCGCACCCGGGTGACCCCCTGGCGCAGCGCCTTCAGCCGGCCGGCGCCGCAGGCCAGGCACACGACCGGGCGCACCGCGCCGCAGCGGGCGCACACCAGCTCGTGGTCCGACGGCTGGGAGACGTTGGCGTCGCAGCGCTCGCAGCGGGCCAGCTCACCGCAGGCCGCGCAGGCCAGCAGCCGGGCCCGGCCGGTCCGGTTGAGCACGCACACCACCCGCCGGTCGCCGCGAAGGATCCGCACCAGCGGGGGCGGCAGCAGGCCGGTGCGGGGATCCTGGCGCCGCATGTCGACCACGTCGACCACGGGCCAGCCCGCCCGCTCGTCGCTGCGGGACGGCGTGACCAGCCGGCCCCAGCCCAGTGCCTCCAGCGACGGGGTGGGCGACACCAGCACGCACGGGACGCCCGCCCGCCGGGCGCGCTCGATGGCCACGTCGCGGGCGTGCCACGTCGGGGCCTGCTCCTGCTGGTGGGCCTCGTCGTGCTCGTCGATGACCACCACCGCGGCCAGCTCCGCCACCGGCGCCCAGGCCGCGGCCCGGGTGCCGACCACGGTCGCGCCGGCGGCGCCCTGGGCCCAGCCCCGCGGGTGGCGGGCCACCGCCACCCCGGCCCGGGCCAGCCGGTCCGCCACCGCCCCGGCCTGGGCCGCGGTGGGGCACAGCACGAGCGCGTGGCCCCGGGCCGCGGCGGCGAGCGCCACGCCCGACGGATCGGCCGCGGGCGGCAGCCGCACCACCGAGCACGGATGGCGCAGCGCGTCGGTCGGCCAGGCGCCCGGCCGCGCCGGGGGTGCCCAGGGCCGGACGGCGGGCGGGAGCCGGCGGCGGCAGCTCGGCCACCACCCGCTCGGGCGAGGCCGTGCGCAGGAACGACGCCGGCCGGCCGGCCCAGCGCCACGCGGCCCAGCCGGCCAGGTCGATCAGCCCGGCGTCGGGCCCCCGGCCGGACCAGCGCGCCAGCGGGCGCAGGGCCACCCCCGGGGGCGGCTCCACGTCCAGGGCGACCAGCCAGCCCCCGACCCGGCGGCCGCCGAGCGCGATGCGCACCCGGTCGCCGACGCGCACCTGGTCCCCGAGCGAGTCGGGGACCAGGTAGTCGAAGCGCTTGTCGATGGCCGGCTCGTCGATGAGCACGCGGGCGACGCGCCCGCGCCCCATCGGATGGCCGCCGGCGATCAGAGGCCGAGGGCGCTCTTGACGTCGTCGACCCGGGTGGTCTGCTCCCAGGTCATCTCCTTGTCGTTGCGCCCGAAGTGACCGTAGGCGGCGGTCTTCTTGTAGATCGGCCGGCGCAGGTCCAGGTCGCGGAGGATGGCCGCCGGGCGCAGGTCGAACACCTCGTTCACCGCCTGGGAGATCAGGCGCGGGATCGACGTTGTGGGTGCCGAACGTCTCGACCAGCAGCGACACCGGGTGGGCCACGCCGATGGCGTAGGCCACCTGGACCTCGATCTTGTCGGCCGCGCCCGCGGCGACGAGGTTCTTGGCCACCCAGCGGGCCGCGTAGGCAGCCGAGCGGTCGACCTTGGACGGGTCCTTGCCGGAGAACGCGCCGCCCCCGTGGCGGGCTGCGCCGCCGTAGGTGTCGACGATGATCTTGCGCCCGGTGAGGCCGCAGTCGGCGTGGGGGCCGCCCAGCTCGAAGCTGCCGGTCGGGTTGACCAGCACGCGGAAGTCGTCGTCCTGGAACTGCGGCCGGGACCAGCGGGCGGATCACGTGCTCGATCAGGTCGGGCTTGATCAGCGTCTCGGCGTCGAGGCCGGGCTGGTGCTGGGTGGAGATGAGCACGGTCTTCAGCTCGACCGGCCGGCCGTCCTCGTAGTCGAAGGTGACCTGGGTCTTCCCGTCGGGCCGCAGGTAGGGCAGGATGCCCGCCTTGCGCACCTCGGCCAGCCGGTGGGCGAGGCGGTGCGCCAGCCAGATGGGCAGCGGCATGAGGTCTTCGGTCTCGTTGACCGCGTAGCCGAACATCATGCCCTGGTCGCCCGCGCCCTGGCTGTCGAGGTCCTCCTCGGCGCCCGCGGTGCGCTTCTCGTAGGCGGTGTCGACGCCCTGGGCGATGTCCGGCGACTGCGGGTCGATGGAGGTGACCACGCCGCAGGTGTTGCCGTCGAAGCCCACCGACTCGCGGTCGTAGCCGATGCCCTTGATCGTCTCCCGCACGATGTTGGGGATCTCGACGTAGGCGGTGGTGGTGATCTCGCCGGCGACGATGGCCAGGCCGGTCGTCACCATGGTCTCGCACGCGACCCTGGCCATCGGGTCCTGGGTGAGGATGGCGTCGAGGATCGAGTCGCTGATCTGGTCCGCCAGCTTGTCCGGGTGTCCCTCGGTGACGGACTCGGACGTGAATGTCCAACGGCTCACGATGGTTTTCTCCTGGTTAGAACGGCTGTGAACACGGCACGGGCGATGGCCCGCTTGTCGGCCAAAGGCACCTCGCGCTCAGTGCCGTCGGCATCGAGGATCACGACCTGGTTGGTGTCGTGCTCGAACCCAGCGCCCGGGGCCGTCACATCGTTGGCGACGATGAGGTCCGCACCCTTGGCCACGAGCTTGGAGAGTGCATTCTGTCGCACCTGGTCGGTCTCTGCAGCAAATCCGACCACGGTCTGCCCGGGAGGCTTGCGCGCGCCCAGCCCGGCCAGGATGTCGACGGTGGGCACGAGGGTGAGCTCGGGCACGCCGTCGCGCTTCTTGAGCTTGCTGGGCGCCACCTCCGCCGGACGGAAGTCGGCTACCGCCGCCGCCATGACCACGACGTCGGCACCGGGCGCCGCATCGCGCACGGCCTCGTCCATCTGGGCCGCGGTCTCCACCCGCACGACGGTGGCCGACGGCGGCACCGGCAGGTCGGTCGTCGTGACCAGCGTGACCTTGGCGCCCCGGGCCGCGGCCTCGGCCGCCAGGGCGTGGCCCTGCTTGCCCGACGAGCGGTTGCCCAGGAAGCGCACGGGATCGACCGGCTCGCGGGTGCCGCCCGCGGTGACGACCACGGCCAGGCCCAGCATGTCCTTGGTGGCGCCCAGCGCCGGTCTCGCACGCGTCGACGATCGTCGCCGGGGAGGCCAGGCGGCCCTTGCCGACGTCGCCGCCGGCCAGCCGTCCCTCCTCGGGCGGCACGATGTGGACGCCGCGGCGGGCCAGCGTGGCGAGGTTGTCCTGCACGGCCGGGTGCTCCCACATCTCGGTGTGCATGGCCGGGCACAGCACCACGGGCGCCTCGGTGGCCAGCAGCGTGGCCGTGAGCAGGTCGCTGGAGATGCCCGCGGCGTAGCTGCCGATGACCCGGGCGGTGGCGGGGACGACGACCACGAGGTCGGCCGACTGGCCCAGCCGGGTGTGCGGGATGGGATCGGGGTCGCCGAACAGCTCGGTGTGGACGCGCTCGGAGGCCAGGGCGGAGAAGGTGGCCTCGCCCACGAAGCGGAGCGCGCCCTTGGTCATCACCGGCACGACGTGGGCGCCCCCATCCACGAGCCGGCGGCAGACGTCGATCGCCTTGTACGCCGCGATGCCGCCCGACACGGCGAGGACGATGCGCTGCCCGTCGAGCATGTGTGCCTTGGGCCTGTGGCCCTACTCGCCCTCAGCCGGTGCGGCCGCGTCGCCTTCGGCCTGCTCGTGGGGGCGCACCATGACGATCTTGTCGCTGGCGATCTCCTCGAAGGCGATCGACAGCGGCTTGCGGGCCACTGACGTCACCTGGGGCGGCACGATGGCGCCCAGGCCCTCGCCCAGCTGGTTGAAGTAGGCGTTGATCTGGCGGGCGCGCATGGCGCTGAGCGTGACCAGGGAGAACTTGGACCCGGCGCGTTCGAACAGCTCTTCGATCGACGGGTTCATCATCGTGTCTTGGCGTGAAGCCATGGGGCGCGCACCTCGTGCTGCCTGGGGGGAAGTCGACCGACAAGCCTACCTTCCCGGCACGCTGGACTGTGTAATCCCCCAAACCCCGTTCTGTCAGACCTCAGCCGGGCTCCACGGCACGGTGAGGTCGGACAGAACGATCAGAAGCTTGAGCGCGGTCTCCACGATGCGGTCGGCCAGCTCGGCCGGCCCCAGCGCCCCGGAGTCCAGCAGGACGTCGTAGATGGACAGGTCCTCCAGGTCGAGGCCGTAGAGCGCGAGGTAGCGGGCCCGCTCCACGCCCTGGCGCTCGTCGTTCTCGGCCCGGGCCTGGGCGACGGTCACACCCTCGCGCTCGGCCACGCGCTTCGCCCGCACGCCGGGATCGCAGTCGATCCAGGAGCGAACGGCGGCGAGGCCCTCGTTGCGCGGCGATCCAGCCGGCCAGGCGCGACTCGATCACGACGTCGCCCTGGCGCGCGCGCTCGGCCAGACGTCCGTCCAGCTCGACGTCGACCTCGGGGTGGTCGGTGGCGTAGCGGCCGAACTCGCCCAGCGACAGGCCCCGCTCGGCCGCCATGGACCGGAACACCGCGCCGCCCGGGACGAGCGTGAGCTCGAGCCGGGCGGCAAGGTGTTGTGCGGCTGTGGTGGTGCCCGACCCGGGCGGGCCGGAGACCGTGATCAACAAGTGGCGACGAGCGCGATCAGCCCGAGAAGGCGTCTAGCAGCGACTTGCGCTGCTGATCGCCCAGGCCCCGGACCCGCCGGCTGTCGGCGATGCCGATCTCCTCCATCGCCCGGCGGGCACGGACCTTGCCCACGCCCGGGAGCGATTCGAGGACGGCCAGCACCTTCATCTTGCCGACCATGTCGCTCGACTGCGCCTGGTCGAGAAGGTCACTCAGGGTCAACGACCCCATCTTCAGCTTCTCCTTGATCTCGGCCCGGGCGCGGCGTGCCTCGGCGGCCTTGGCCAGCGCTGCTTCGCGCTGCTCAGGAGTCAATTGCGGTGGCTGCGGCATGGCGCGCACGTTAGCGCGCGCTCACGTGCCACTTGTGACACTCCCGCCGCGAACGTCTGTCACGCCAGAGACGCCACCAGGGCACGGGCGGCCGCGACGGGGTCTTCGGCGCGGGTGACGGGGCGGCCGACGACCAAGAGGTCGGAGCCTGCGTCCATCGCTTGGCGGGGGGTGGTGACCCGGCCCTGGTCGTCGGTGGGGGCGCCTTCGGGGCGGATGCCGGGGGTGGCCAGGAAGGCCCGGGGGGCGATGGTCCGGACCGTGGCGATGTCGGTGGGGGCGCAGACGAAGCCGGTGCAGCCGCCTTCGAGGCCGATCGTCACCCGGTGGTGCAGCAGGTGGGTCGAGGCCTCCGGTTCGCTGGTGAGGACGGTCACGCCCAGGGGCATCGCGTCCGGGAGCTCGGCGCCGGCCGCGCCCTCGCGCAGGCCCTCGACCCCGGCGCGGACCATGGCGCTGCCGCCCGCGGCGTGCAGGGTCAGGTAGCGGGCGCCCAGGGCGCCGACGACCCGGGCGGCGCGGCCGACGGTGTTGGGGATGTCGTGCAGCTTGAGGTCGGCGAACACGTCCACCCCCAGATCGGCGAGGGACGTGATGGCCTCGGGGCCGGCTGCGCTGTACAGCTCCAGGCCCACCTTCATGGTCCCGAACCACGGGGCCAGCTCGCGGGCCATGCGCAGGGCGGGGATCAGGTCGTCGACGTCGAGCGCCAGCGCCAGGCGGCGGCGCAGCTCCTCGGGCGCACCGTCGGTCTCGTCGTCAGCCATGCACGTCTCCGATCGTGTCCTCGAGGCGCGCCACACCCTGGCGCCGCGCCCACGCCTGCAACTCGTCCAGCACCCGCCCGGGGGCCCGGGGGTCGGCGAACGTGGCCGTTCCCACCTGCACGGCCGTGGCGCCCGCCAGCATCATCTCCGCCGCGTCCACGCCCCGGGCGATGCCGCCGACCCCCACCACGGGGACGCCGGGCAACGCCCGGTGGACGTCGAACACCGCCCGCACCGCGATGGGATGGATGGCGGGCCCCGACACGCCGCCGCCCGCGGGGCCCGAGCCCAGCCGGAAGCGCCGGGTCTCGGGGTCGATGGCCATGCCCATCACCGTGTTGACCAGCGTGACCGCCTCGGCGCCCGCCTCGTGCGCCGCGCCCGCCACCTCCACCAGGTTGGGGGCATTGGGGCTGAGCTTGGCCCAGCGGGGCCGGCCGCACGCCCCGGTGGCCGCCAGGACCTCGGCCGTGGCCGAGGGCGAGTGGGCGAACAGGTCGCGCCCCGCCTCGGTGTTGGGGCAGGACAGGTTGACCTCGACCGCCACCACCCCGGACGGGGCCTCGGCCAGCAGCTCGGCGGCGCGCCGGTACTCGTCCACGCTGCGGCCCCAGATCGACGCCACCACCCGGGCACCCGTGGCCAGCAGCGGGCCGAGGTCCGCGTCCAGCCAGGCCTTCACGCCCGGCCCCTGGAGGCCCACCGAGTTGATCATCCCCGCGGTGGTCTCGTGCACCCGCAGCGGCGGGTTGCCGGGCCACGGGTCGGCGTGCAGCGACTTGACCACGACTGCGCCCAACCCACCCAGGTCGACGTAGGGCGCCAGCTCGGCGCCGTGGCCCGCGGTGCCCGACGCGGTCATGACCGGGTTGGGCAACCGCAGGGTCCCGACGCTGACGGCCATGTCGACCGGGCGGGCCGCGGCCCGGCTCACGGCTGGTGGTACTCCTGGAGCGTGCGCACCCGCCGGTCGTGGCGGGACCGGTCGAGGCTGGACTCGGCGGCCGCCAGCGCGGCGGCCGCGGTGGTCAGGCACGGGATGCGGTGCACGTTGGCCGCCCGCCGGATGTAGGCGCCGTCGGCCCGCGCCCCCCGGCCCCGGGGGCTGTTGACCACCAGCGCGACCTGCCCGCCGGCGATGAGGTCGACCGCGGTGGGCCGGTCGTCGGGTGGCGCGTCGGGGTCGGCCGGCTCGTCCTCGCTGCGGACCTTGGCCACCCGCTGGGCCACCCGGATGTGGTGGCGCTCCAGGTAGTCCGCCGTGCCGTCGGTGGCCGCTAGGGCGAAGCCCAGGTCGACGAGGCGGGCGGCGGCCCGCACCCCGGCCGGCTTGTCCCGGTCGGCCAGCGACACGAACACCGTGCCCGTCTCGGGCAGGCGGTCGCCCGCCGAGATCTGGGCCTTGCCGAAGGCCAGGCCGAAGGTGCGGTCGATGCCCATCACCTCGCCGGTGGAGCGCATCTCCGGGCCCAGCACCGTGTCGACGTCGGGGAAGCGGTTGAAGGGCAGCACCGCCTCCTTGACCGCGATGTGGCCGCCCACCGGGGGCCGCAGCAGGCCCTCGTCCCGCAGCTCGGCCAGCGTGGCGCCCAGCATGACCCGGGCCGCCACCTTGACCAGGGGTACGCCGGTGGCCTTGGCCACGAACGGGACCGTGCGCGAGGCCCGCGGGTTGGCCTCGATGACGAACACCTGGCCACCACTCCCGCTCCCACGGCCGCTCGGGCCGGCACCCCCGCTCCCACGGCCGCTCGGGCCGGCCTTCACCGCGTACTGGACGTTGAGCAGGCCCCGCACGTCGAGCGCATCGGCCAGGCGGTGGGTGTAGTCCTCGATGACCGCCACGGTGTCCTCGGACAGCGAGTGGGGCGGGATCGAGCACGCCGAGTCGCCCGAGTGGACCCCGGCCTCCTCCACGTGCTCCATGACCGCGCCGATCAGCACCTCGCCCTCGTGGTCGCGCAGGGCGTCCACGTCCACCTCGGTGGCGTCCTCCAGGAAGCGGTCGACCAGCACCGGCCGCGAGGCCGACAGCCCGCCCTCCCGGCCGAGGCTGCCGAAGCTGGCCAGCTCGGCCATGGCCCGGCTCAGGCCCTCGTCGTCGTAGACGATCTCCATGGCCCGCCCGCCCAGCACGTAGCTGGGGCGCAGCAGGGCGGGGTAGCCGATGCGCGCCACGATGGCCAGGGCCTCGTCCAGCGTGGTGGCCGTGCCCCCCGCGGGCTGCGGGATCTCCAGCCGGGCGCACAGGGCGTTCCACTGCTCGCGGTCCTCGGCCAGGTCGATGGACGCGGGCGAGGTGCCCAGCACGAGCCCCTCGGGCAGCGAGCCGGCCAGCTTGAGCGGCGTCTGACCGCCCAGCGCCACCACCACGCCCACCAGGTCGCCCGCGGCCAGCTCGGCCTCGATGACGTTGAGGGCGTCCTCCAGCGTGAGCGGCTCGAAGTAGAGCCGGTCGGAGGTGTCGTAGTCGGTGGAGACCGTCTCGGGGTTGCAGTTGAGCATCACGGTCTCATAGCCGGCCTCGGCCAGGGCGAAGCTGGCGTGCACGCAGCAGTAGTCGAACTCGATGCCCTGGCCGATGCGGTTGGGCCCCGAGCCGAGGATCAGCACCTTCTGGCGCCCGCTGGGGGCCACCTCGTCCTCGTCCTCGTAGGTCGAGTAGTGGTACGGCGTGGAGGCCGCGAACTCCGCCCCGCAGGTGTCGACGGTCTTGAACGTGGGCCGCACCCCGGCGGCCAGGCGGGCGGCCCGCACCGCCGCCTCGTCCTCGCCCCACAGCCACGCCAGCTGGGCGTCGGAGAAGCCGAGCTGCTTGGCCCGGCGCCAGTCCCGCCGGCCCATGCCGTCCGGGCCGACGGCCGCCAGGTGGGCCCGCTCCTCCACGATGCGCGCCATCTGGTCGAGGAACCAGGGGTCGACCTTCGTCGAGGCCGCCAGGTCGTCGACCGTGATGCCGCGGCGCAGCGCCGCCTCCAGCTGGAACGGCCGGTCGGGCGTGCGCCACCGAGGCCCGCGCCACCAGCTCGGCGTCGTCCAGCCCGTCCAGCGCGGCCTCGGCCGGGTCGCAGTTGAGCCCGGCGCGGCCGTGCTCCAGGCTGCGCAGCGCCTTCTGGAGCGACTCCGGGAAGGTGCGGCCGATGGCCATGGCCTCCCCCACCGACTGCATCGACGTCCCCAGCACCCCGGGCGAGCCGGGGAACTTCTCGAACGCCCAGCGCGGCACCTTCGTCACCACGTAGTCGATGGTGGGCTCGAAGCTGGCCGGCGTCTTGCGGGTGATGTCGTTGGGGATCTCGTCCAGCGTGTAGCCCACGGCCAGCTTGGCCGCGATCTTGGCGATGGGGAACCCGGTGGCCTTGGAGGCCAGCGCCGAGGACCGGCTCACCCGCGGGTTCATCTCGATGATGACCATGTCGCCGTTGGTGGGGTCGAGGGCGAACTGCACGTTGGACCCGCCCGTCTCGACGCCCACCCGGCGGATGCAGGCGAAGGCCGCGTCCCGCATGGCCTGGTACTCGACGTCGGTGAGGGTCTGGGCAGGGGCAACCGTGATCGAGTCGCCGGTGTGCACGCCCATGGGGTCGAGGTTCTCGATCGAGCAGATGACCACGCAGTTGTCGGCGCGGTCCCGCATGACCTCGAGCTCGTACTCCTTCCAGCCCGCGATGGAGCGCTCGATGAGGATCTCGCTGATGGGGCTGGCGGCCAGGCCGGTGGCCGCCAGGCGGGCGAACTGCTCGCGGGTGGTGGCGATGCCGGTGCCCTTGCCGCCGAGGATGAAGGCGGGGCGGATCACCACCGGCAGGCCGATGCGCTCCACCGCGGCCAGGGCGGCGTCCAGGCTGTGGGCGGTGGCCGACGGCGGCACGCTGAGGCCGATGCCCTGCATGGCCTCCTTGAACCGCTCGCGGTCCTCGGCCGTGGCGATGGCCTCGGCGTTGGCGCCGATGAGCTCGGGCGTGCCCGGGACGCCCACCGCCTTGGCGTCCACCAGCTCCATGGCCAGGTTCAGCGCGGTCTGGCCGCCCAGGGTGGGCAGGACCGCGTCGGGCTGCTCCCGCTCGATGATGGCCGCCAGGTGGTCGGCGTCGAGGGGCTCGATGTAGGTGGCGTGGGCGAAGTCGGGGTCGGTCATGATCGTGGCCGGGTTGGAGTTGGCCAGGATCACCCGGTAGCCCTCGGCCTTGAGCACCTTGCAGGCCTGGGTGCCCGAGTAGTCGAACTCGCAGGCCTGGCCGATGACGATGGGCCCGGCCCCGATGAGCAGGATGGACTCGATGTCGTGGCGGCGGGGCATTCAGGTCCTCCGGCTCGCGTCGATCAGGGCGGCGAAGTCGTCGAACAGGTAGGCCGCGTCGTGCGGGCCCGGCCCCGCCTCGGGGTGGTACTGCACGCCGAAGGCCCGCAGGCCGGTCGCCCGGATGCCCTCCACCACGCCGTCGTTGAGGTTGACGTGGGTGACCTCGTGGTCGGGGCCGAGGGTGCCCTCGGCCACCGCGTAGTTGTGGTTCTGGCTGGTGATCTCGACGCGCCCGGTGGCGAGGGACCGGACCGGGTGGTTGCCGCCGTGGTGGCCGAAGGCCAGCTTGTGGGTGGTGGCCCCCAGCGCGGTGGCCAGCAGCTGGTGGCCCAGGCAGATGCCGAACACGGGCACCTCGCCCACCAGGGCGCGGATCGTGTCCACCGCGTAGGTCACGGCCGCGGGGTCGCCGGGGCCGTTGGACAGGAACACGCCGTCGGGCGCGCGGGCCAGCACCTCGGCCGCGGGGGTGGCGGCGGGCACCACCGTGACCTCGCCCAGGCCCGACAGGTGGCGCAGGATCGTGCGCTTGATGCCGTAGTCGTAGGCCACGATGCGCCGGTCGCCCGCCCGGGCGGGAACGGCGTAGGGCTCGTCGCAGGTCACGGCGGCGACCAGGTCGATGCCGTCGGTGCCCGGCTCGGCCAGGGCGGCCGCCTTGAGCGTGACCTCGTCGGCCGAGCCGAAAGCGCCGGGCAGGGCGCCGGCTTCCCGGATGTGGCGGGTCAGGCGTCGGGTGTCCACCGCGGCGATGCCGGGGACGCCGTGGTGGCGCAGGTAGCCCTCGAGGTCGCCGGTCGACGCGCCAGTTGGAGCGGCGCCGGGCCAGGTCCCGAACCACCACGCCGCGCGCGAAGGGCCGGTGGCTCTCGTCGTCGTGCGGGTTGACCCCGTAGTTGCCGATGTGGGGGTAGGTGAACGTGATGATCTGGCCGGCGTAGCTGGGATCGGACAGGACCTCCTGGTAGCCCGACAGGACGGTGTTGAACACCACCTCGCCGGTGGCCACCCCGCCGGGCGCCTCCGCGCCGATCAGCTCGCCCTCGAACGTGGTGCCGTCGGCCAGCACCAGCAGCCCTTCCCTGACGGTCATGACCCTCCCCGCTGCATGATCATGCAGCCTAGTGCATTCACTCTCAACGCTGGCACTCCGCGTCCACCACCACGGCCTCGCCGCCCACGAGGGTGTGGCGGACCCGCCCGGTCAGCGTCATGCCTGCGTAGGGGGTGTTGCGGCTGCGGGAGGCCAGGCGCTCGGGCTCGACCGTCCAGGTGGCGGCGGGGTCGATCACGCACAGGTTCGCGGGCCGGCCCTCGGCGACCGGCCCGCCGTGGGTGCCGTCCAGGCCGATGATGGCGGCCGGGCGCCACGACAGCAGGGCCAGGATCTCGGCGAGGGGCAGGTCCAGGTGGGTGAGGGCCACGGCCAGCGCCGTCTCCAGGCCCAGCATCCCGGGCGGGGCCTCGTCGAAGGGCTGCTCCTTGGTCTCCGGGGCGTGGGGGGCGTGGTCGGTGGCGATGCAGTCGATGGTCCCGTCGGCCAGCCCGGCCCGCACCGCGGCGACGTCGTCGGCCGTGCGCAGCGGCGGGTTGACCTTGAACACCGGGTCGTAGGAGGCGCACCGCTCGTCGGTCAGGGCCAGGTGGTGCGGGGTGGCCTCGCACGTCACCGCCAGGCCCTCGGCCTTGGCCGCCGCCACCAGCGCCACCGACCGCCGGGTGGACAGGTGCTGGAAGTGGACCCGGCCGCCGGTGAGGCGGGCCAGCGCGATGTCCCGCATGACCATCACCTCCTCGGCCTCCGCGGGCTGGCCGGGGAGGCCGAGGCGCGACGACACCGCGCCCTCGTTCATGGCCCCGCCCGCGGCGAGCACGTCGTCCTCGCAGTGCTGGGCGAGGGTCACGCCCAGGCCCCGGGCGTACTCCAGCGCCCGGCGCATGAGCCGGCCGTCCTGCACGCCGGTGCCGTCATCGGTGAAGAACCGCACGCCGAGGGCCGCCAGCTCGGCCATGGGGGCCAGCTGCGTCCCGGCCCGGCCCACGGTGATGGCGCCGGACGTGTAGACGTCGCAGCAGGCGTCCCGGCCCAGCTCCAGCACCTCGCGGGCCACGCCCGCCGAGTCGATGGCGGGCGTGGTGTTGGGCATGGCCAGCACCGCGGTGAAGCCGCCCAGCACCGCGGCCCGGGCGCCGGTCTCGACCGTCTCGGCCTCCTCCTTGCCCGGCTGGCGCAGGTGGGTGTGCAGGTCGACCAGGCCGGGCGCCACCACGCAGCCGCCCGCGTCGAGGGTCACGTCGGCCGCCAGCTCGGCCCCCTCGGCCGCGACGGCGGCGATGCGGCCGTCCTCCACCAGCACGTCCGCCCGGCGGGACCCGGTGGCGTCGACCACCTCGCCGCCCCGGATGAGGATCGACTTCACGGCTTGACCTCCAGGTCCCGACCCGAGCCGAGCAGGTCGAACAGCACGGCCATGCGCACCGCCACCCCGTTGCGCACCTGGTCGATCACGACCGAGCGGGGCAGGTCCGCCACATCGGCGGCGATCTCCACGCCCCGGTTCATGGGCCCCGGGTGCATCACGATGGCCTTGTCGCCCAGCAGGTCGACCCGGCGGCGGGTCAGCCCGTAGCAGGCCGTGTACTCCCGCAGCGAGGGGACCAGCGCCTCGGTCATGCGCTCCTGCTGCATGCGCAGCAGGTAGACGGCGTCGACCTCGCCCAGCACGCCGTCGAAGTCGTGGCTGACCCGGACCGGCCAGCCTTCGGTGCTGGGGGGCAGGAGCGTGGGCGGCGCCACCAGCGTCACCTCCGCGCCCATGGTGGTGAAGGCCCAGGCGTCGCTGCGGGCCACGCGGCTGTGCTTGACGTCGCCCACGATGGCGATGCGCCGCCCGTCGAGGCCGCCCAGGTGCTCGCGGATCGTGTAGCAGTCGAGCAGCGCCTGGGTGGGGTGCTCGTGCCAGCCGTCGCCCGCGTTGACCACGCTGGCCGACACCCAGCGGGCGATCTGATGGGGCACGCCGGCCGAGCGGTGCCGGACCACGATGCAGTCCACGCCCATGGCCTCGATCGTCTCCACCGTGTCCCGGAGGGACTCGCCCTTGCGCACCGAGGAGCTCGACACCGAGAAGCTGAGCGTGTCGGCCGACAGCCGCTTGGCCGCCTGCTCGAAGCTGAGCCGGGTGCGGGTCGAGTCCTCGTAGAACAGCCAGGTGACGGTGCGGCCCTGGAGGGCCGGCACCTTGGGCATGCGGCGCCGGCCGACCTCGGCGAAGCTGTCGGTCAGGGTGAGCAGGCGGTCGATGTCCTCGGCCGAGATGTCGGCCACTCCCAGCAGGTGCTTCATCGACCCTCCTTGCGCACCTCGCCCAGCTCCACTCCGTCGAGCGTGGCGTTGACCATCTCGTCGCGGCGGGTGGGGAGGTTCTTGCCCACGTAGTCGGCCCGGATGGGCAGCTCGCGGTGGCCCCGGTCGACCATGACCGCCAGCTGGACGGCCCGGGGGCGACCGTAGGTGTGCACCGCGTCGAGGGCCGCCCGGATGGTCCGCCCCGTGTAGAGCACGTCGTCCACCAGCACCACCACCTGGCCGTTCAGGTCGGTGGGGATGTCGGTCACCGCCGAGGGCAGCACCGGGCGCAGCCCGATGTCGTCTCGGTGGAAGGCGACGTCCAGCGTGCCCTGGGGCGGCGCCTCGCCGTCGATCTTGGCCAGCGCCTCGGCCAGCCCCTCGGCGAAGGCCACCCCGCCGGTTTGGAGCCCGATGAGGACCACGTCCTCCAGCCCCTGGTTGTGCTCGACGATCTCGTGCGCCATGCGCCACAGCGCCCGGCGCACGTCGTCGGCGTCGAGCACCTGCGTGCGGGCAACGAAAACGCCCCCGAACGGGGGCGTGCTACGGCGTTCACGTTCTGCCAATCGGGGACCTCCCCATCACTCTGTCCGTGCGGGACTCACCGGACCCGCTTCACGGTCAGGACGGCAGGCTAGCACCGACCGCCCACACTTCCGTGCCATCCGCGATCCCCAGGCAGGTGAAGCCCGCCCGCTCGGCCACGAGGCGGGACGGGGCGTTGCCGGGGGCGATCCGGGCCCAGACCCGGACCAGGCCGCACGGCGGGCCGAGGGCCCACTCGGTGAGCAGGCGGACCGCGGCCGTGGCCAGTCCCCGGCCGCGGTGATCGGCGGCGATCCACCAGCCGATCTCGGCCCGGCGGCGGGTGCGGTCCAGGTTGCGCAGGCCCACCTCGCCCAGCACCGCGTCCTCCTCGCCGGCGGCCACCACCACCAGGTCGAGGGCCCGGTCGGCGGCGCGGCGGCCGGCCTCGCCGGCGATCCAGCGGGCCGCGACGTCGGGCGTGGTCGTCTCCGAGCCCGCGGCGCGCCAGGCGGCGGCGAGCGCCAGCGCGTCGGTGGGGGTCGAGCGCCACGGGCGCAGGACGATCCCCGTGTCCCCGGCCTCGGCGTCGGCCAGCGGGGGGTCCGGGAGGTCGAGCGTCAGGGCTCCTCGGCGGGACGGACCTCGGCCGCCACTGCGGACAGCACGCCGTTGACGAAGCGCGGGGAGTCGTCGGTGCCGAAGCGGCGGGCGAGGACCACCGCCTCGTTGATGATCACGGCCGGGGTCCGGTCGGTCGCCTCGGCCAGCTCGTAGCTGCCGATGCGCAGGACGGCGCGGTCGACCGCGGCCAGGCGCTCCAGGGACCACTTGGGGGCCACCAACCGCCCCAGCCGGTCGTCGATCTCGTCGCGATGGGTCTCGAACCCCCGCACCAGCTCGACCGCCAGCGGGACCGGCGCCAGCGGCAGCTCGGCCAGCACCTGGTCCACGCCCACGCCCTTGGCCTCGGCCTCGTACAGCAGCTCCAGCGCCCGCTCCCGGGCGCCGCGCCGGCTCTCGACCTGCGTCGGCTCGAGGTCACCCACGGTGGCGGACCGGGCCTCAGGCCCGGGTGAGGTACTCGCCGGTGCGCGTATCGACCTTGATGCGCTCGCCCGGGTTCACGAACAGGGGCACCTGCACCACCAGGCCCGTCTCCAGCGTGGCCGGCTTGCGGGCGCCCGACACCCGGTCGCCCTGGATGCCGGGCTCGGTGTCGGCCACCGTGAGCTCGACCGCAGCCGCCATGTCGGTGCCGATGATCTCGTCCTTGTAGAACTGCAGGACCATGGTGGAGCCGTCCACGATGTAGTTGGTGGCGTCGCCCAGGGCGGAGGGCCCCACGTGGGTCTGCTCGTAGGTCGAGTTGTCCATGAACACGTAGTCGTCGCCGTCGCGGTAGAGGAACTGCATGTCCTTCTTCTCGACCATGGCCTGCTGGACCCGCTCGTCGGCGCGGAAGGTCCGGTCGAGGACGCCGCCCGAGCGCACGTTGCGCAGTGTGGTGCGCACGAAGGCCGGGCCCTTGCCCGGCTTGACGTGCTGGAAGTCGACGACCTGGAACAACCCCTCGGAGAGGTCGAGGGTCATCCCCCGCTTGAGATCGTTGGTGGTGGTGGCGGGCATCGATGGGACTCCTGCGCGCGTGATCGGGGACTAGAGAGCGGGCTCCTTGGGGGCCCGCGTGAGCGGGCGGCAACCCTCGACGCTGACCACGACCGTGTCCTCGATGCGGACACCTCCGTGGGCTGGGAGGTAGACGCCGGGCTCGACCGTGACGACGTGGCCGTCGGCCAGGCTACCAGCCGCGGTGGTCGAAATCCGAGGCGGCTCGTGGATGTCGAGGCCGACGCCGTGGCCCGTGCCGTGCACGAACGCCTCGTCCCAGCCGGCGTCGCGGATCACGGCCCGGCACGCCTCGTGGACCGCCGTGGCCTCGACCCCGGCCCGCACCGCGGCCACGCCCGCGGCCTGGGACTCCCGCACCACGTCGAGCATGCGCTGCTGGGTGCCGTCGAGGGCGCCCACGGCCAGCGTTCGGGTCATGTCCGAGTGGTAGCCGTCGACCAGCGCCCCGAAGTCGACCACGACCAGGTCACCGTCGGCGACGCGGCGGTCCCCGGCCCGGTGGTGGGGCTGGGCGCCGTTGGGGCCCGAGGCGACGATGGTGTCGAACGACGGGCCGTCGGCCCCCCGGCGGCGCATCTCCCACTCCAGGTCGAGTGCGAACTCCGACTCGGTCACGCCCTCGCCCAGCCGGTGGCGCACGGCGGCCAGCGCCGCATCCGCGATGGCGCACGCGGCCTCGATGCGGGCCACCTCGCCCGCGTCCTTGCGCTCGCGCAGGCCCTCGACCAGGCCCGAGGTGGCGACCAGCTCGGCGGCCTCGAACCAGTCGCGCGTCGAAGCGCCGCTGCTGGGCCCAGGTGACGTCCTCGGCCTCCAGGCCGAGGCGCGCCAGGCCCGCGGCCGCCTTGGCCAGCAGCTCCCGCTGGGCCTCGGTGGTGCGGCCGATGCGGATGTCGGCCTCCACCCCCGCCGCCGCCAGCTCGTCGGCCGCCTGGTCCCGGTAGCGGCCGTCGGTCACGAACACCAGCCCGTCCGGCGCCACCAGCAGCAGGGCGGCCGACCCGGTGAAGCCGGTGAGGTAGCGGATGTTGGTCAGGTTGGTGACCAGCAGCGCGTCGCACTCGGCCTCGGCGAAGACCCGACCGCAGCCGCCCGGAGCGGGCCACGACCTCCATGGGGGGCAATGAGGCGCGATCGAGGGCGCGGTCGAAGGTCACCCCCACGAGGTTAGGGGCGGCCCAGGAGGTCGGCTACGGCCTCGATGGCGAGCACGTAGCCCGTGCCGCCCAGCCCCGCGATCGTGGCGGTCGCCACCGGCGCCACCACCGAGGTGTGGCGCCAGGCCTCCCGGCGCTGGGGGTTGGACAGGTGGACCTCGACGACAGGGCCGGGGAACGCCGCGAGGGCGTCGTGGATGGCCCAGGCGTAGTGGGTGAAGGCCCCGGGATTGATCACGATGGCCGCGCACCGGTCCCGGGCGCCGTGGATGGCCTCGACCAGGGTGCCCTCGTGCTCGGACTGGACGTGCTCGACGGCCAGCCCGTGCTTGGCCGCCGCCTCCCGGACGGCCTCGACGTGGTCGGCGAGGGTCTCGTAGCCGTAGATCTCGGGCTCGCGCCGGCCCAGCAGGCCCAGGTTGGGGCCGTTGAGCAGCAGCACGACCGGCGCAGCTGCAGCAGGCCGGCCACTCGCAGCGGCCGGCGACCCGCGTCGCCTCGTAGATCATCCGGGTCAGCGGGGCGGCGGCGTCGGCCGGGTCGACCCCGGCCACCACCTCCACCCCGTCGGGCCCGTCCAGCACGAACGTCAGCCCGCCCAGCGCCTTCTTGTCGCGGCCCATGAGCGTGAGCAGCGCCTCGGCGTCCGCGCCCGCGGGCATGGTGGCCGACAGGCGGTACTCCGCCAGCACCCGGTAGTGCTCCTCCACCCGGGCGTCGTCGATGCGCCCCAGGGTCCAGGCCAGCTGGGCCGCGTACACCAGGCCCACGGCCACCGCCTCGCCGTGGCGCAGGTCGTAGCCGCCCGCGTTCTCCAGCGCGTGGGCCAGGGTGTGGCCGTAGTTGAGGATGGCCCGGCCCCGGCGCTCGGCCGGGTCCTCCCGCTCGTCCGCGGCCACCACGCCGGCCTTGATGCGGACGCACGCCGCCACCCGCTCGTCGAGGGGCAGGGACAGCAGGTCGTCGCCGGTGAGGAAGTGGTACTTGGCCATCTCCCCCAGCCCGCTGCGGTACTCGCGGGCGGGCAGGCCGGCCAGCGCGTCGGTGTCGCACACCACGGCCCGGGGCTGCCAGAACGCGCCCACCAGGTTCTTGCCCTCGGGCAGGTTGACGCCGGTCTTGCCCCCGATGGCGGCGTCCACCATGCCCAGCAGGGTGGTGGGCACGTGCACCACGCCCACGCCCCGGTGGTAGACGGCGGCGGCGAAGCCCGCGGTGTCGGTCACCACCCCGCCCCCGACGGCCAGCACCTGGTCGCCCCGGGTCAGGCCCCACCGCGACCAGGCCCGGCACAGCTCCTCCACCGTGGCCAGCGACTTGGCCTGCTCGCCGTCGCCGATGGTGAACGTGCGGTGCTCACGCCCGGGGTCGACGTCGAAGCCGATCCCGGCCTGGGTCACCACCGCCACCCGCCGGGCCCCGGGGGCCAGCAGCCCCGGCACCTGGTCGCGGGCGCCCGCGCCCACCACCACCGGGTAGCTGCCGCCGCCGGCGCGCACCTCCACGGTGATCACGACGGCACCGCCGTGTGCTCGGCCACCAGCGCGGCGATGTGGCGGGCCAGCGCCCGCTTGGGCCGGTCGTCGACCGCGTGGAAGGGCTCGACGTCGACGGCCACGTCGGCCACCTCCTCGTACAGCGCCTGGCGCTCGTCCAGCAGGCGCCCGAGGTTGGCCTGGGCGTCGCCCCCGGCCAGCAGGGGCCGGTGGGCGGGGTCGGTGCGGCCCGCCAGGAACTGGGGCGAGGCCCGCAGCCACACCACGAACGTGCCCGCCAGGAGCCGGCGGTTGGCCTCGCCGGTCACGACCCCTCCGCCCGCGGCGATCACCAGCGGCGCCGGCCGGGCCACCAGGTCCGCGAGGAGCTCGGCCTCCGCCGCTCGGAACGCGGCCTCGCCCCGCTCCCGGAACAGCCGGGGCACGGTGGCGCCTGCGGCCAGCTCGACCTGCTCGTCGACGTCGGCGAAGGGGCGGTCCAGCTCCTTGGCCAGGCGCCGGCCCACCGTGGACTTGCCCACGCCCATGAGCCCGACCAGCACCACGTGGCGCTCAGCCATCGCGCAGCGACGCGGCGTAGGCGCCCGCGTTGCGCACCAGCTCCGGCACCGAGTCGCCGCCGAACTTGCGCAGCGCCTCGCCCGCCAGCACCAGGGCCACCATGGTCTCGGCCACCACCCCCATGGCCGGCACCGCGGTGACGTCCGTGCGCTCCTTGAAGCTGACGGTCTCCTCCTTGGTCTCGGTGTCCACCGTGGTCAGCACGGGACGGTTGAGCGTGGCCAGCGGCTTCATCGCCACCCGGCACACCACGAGCTCGCCGGTGGACATGCCGCCCTCGACGCCGCCCGCCCGGGTGGTGAGGCGCCGGTAGGTCCCCGGCCTCGGCGTCCCAGGTGATGGGGTCGTGGGCCTCGCTGCCCGGCCGGCCGGCGACGTCGAAGCCGTCGCCGATCTCCACCGCCTTGACCGCCTGGATGCTCATCAGCGCCTGGGCCAGCAGCCCGTCGAGCCGCCGGTCCCAGTGGACGTGGCTGCCCAGGCCCACGGGAACCCCGTAGGCCAGGACCTCGGCCACGCCGCCCAGGCTGTCGCCCGCCTTGGCGATGGCCTTGATCTCCTCGACCATGGCCTCCTCGGCCACGGGGTCGAAGCACCGCAGCGCGGAGGCGTCCACCCGGTCGAGGTCGGCCGGGCCGCGGCCGTTCCTCGGACTTGGAGCGCACCGAGCCCATCTGCACCACGTGCGAGATCACCTCGGCGCCCAGCTGGGCCAGCAGGGCCTTGGCCAGGGCGCCGGCCGCCACGCGGGCCGCGGTCTCGCGGGCGGAGGCCCGCTCCAGCACGTCGCGGGCGTCGCTGAAGCCGTACTTCTGCATGCCCGCCAGGTCGGCGTGGCCCGGCCGGGGCTGGGTGAGCGGCGCCTTGGTGCGTCCCGGCTCCACCGCCATCTCCTCGTGCCACTTGTCGGACCGGGACCACTCGGTGTTGGCGATCTCGACGGCCACGGGCGAGCCCAGCGTGCGGCCGTGGCGCACGCCGCCCACGATCGTGACCTCGTCCTGCTCGAAGCGCATGCGGGGGCCGCGCCCGTAGCCGAGGCGCCGCCGGGCCAGCTCGCGGCCGATGTCCTCGACCGTCACCTCCAGGCCCGCGGGCAGGCCCTCGACGATGACGACGAGGGCGCGGCCGTGGGACTCGCCGGCGGTGAGGTACCGGAGCACCCCACGACGATACCGGTCGCCCCCGCCGCGGCCGGAACGCGATCCGGCTCAGAGCACCGCCAGGGCGACCAGCGCGCCCGAGATCGCCACCGCGGGGCCGAAGGGGAAGGGCCGGTCCCTGCGCCGCTGGACCAGCAGCACGACCCCGGCCACCGAGCCGATGAGCCCGGCCAGCAGGCCCGCGTTGAGCACGGCCTGGACCGGGCCGAGCCGGGGGTAGATCGCCTCCCAGCCGCACCAGCCGACCGCCAGGCCCACCAGGGTGGCCAGGCGCACGTCGCCGAAGCCGAGCATCCGGGGCGAGATCAGGTGGAGGACGAGCAGGATCCCGCCGTACAACGCGGCGCCCAGCACGGCGCCGTAGAGCCGGCGGGGCGTGCCGTCCACCAGCGACACCACCACGAACCCCGCGCTCACCACCGCCGCGGTCAGGTACACGAAGCGCGTGGGGATGCGCATGACGGCGATGTCGACCGCGGACATGGCCACCAGCCCGGCGAACAGGCACAGCACCGGCACCAGCACGAGGTGCGGTCCGATCACCGCGGCGGCCGCCGCGAACAGGCCCGCCGTGACCAGCTCGACCAGGGCCAACCACCTCGGCAGGCGCCCGCGGCAATCGCCGCAGCGCCACGAGAGCGCGGTGGCGGGCCGGGCGGGCAGCCCGGCGGGCGCCAGGCGGGCGTCGCACGCCGGGCAGCGGGCGCGGGCGTGGCCCAGCTCGGCCGTGGGCGGCACCCGGCCGAGCAGCGGGGGCACCACCACCCGCCAGCCGATCCACCACGTGATGGCGTGGTTGAGCAGCGGCCCCACCACCAGGGCGCCCACCAGCGCCACCCCCAGCACGAACACCGCGCTCACCGATCGGCGGTGAGGACGGCGCGGACGCCCCGCAGCGGGGTCGCCAGGAGGGCGCGGGCCTTCGTCGAGTCGAGCCGGCAGTCGAGCGGCCGCCCGGGCGGGGCGGCCTTCCCCCGGACGGGGCGCCCGGCCACCAGGCCGGCGAACTCCCAGCGGGACACGGCGTCAGGCCCCGTCACGTGCAGCGGCCCGGCCACGCCGGGCCGGCACAGCTCCAGCAGCGCGGCGGCCAGGTCGTCCACCTGGACCGGGCACCGCAGCTCGTCGGTGAAGAAGGCGGCGCCGGGATCGGTGGCGGCCTGCTCGTGCTTGCTGGGCGGCCGCCCCGGCCCGCCGTAGATGAGCGAGGTGCGGACCATGACCGCGCCCGGGTCGGCCTCGGCCACCAGCCGCTCGGCCTCGGCCTTGGCCCGGCCGTAGTCGCTGAGCGGCGAGACCGGGTCGCGCTCGGTGTAGGGGCGGCCGGCCCGCCCGTCGAACACCACGTCGGTCGACAGGTGCACCAGGCGGGCACCCACCGACCGGGCCGCCTCGGCCACCACCCGGCTGCCGCCCGCCGTCACCTCCCACGCCCCTGGGCCGTCCTGCACGTAGGCAGTGTGCACCACGGCCGCGGGGCGCAGGGGGTCGAGCAGGGCCCGAACCTGGCCCTGCTCGCGCACGTCGAGCCGGGTCGGGTCCCGGTTGACGGTGGCTGGTGGCGGTCACTGCCCAGCCGGTGGCCGCCGCATGGGCCGCCAGCGCACGCCCGAGGTAGCCGGAGCCGCCGGTGATGACCAGCCCCGGGCGCTCGGACGAGGCGCTCAGCGGACGGTGGAGAGGAAGCTGATGAGCCGCCCGCGCTGGGCGGCGTCGTCACCGGGCGCCAGGCGCGAGCCCCCCGCCGAGCCGCCGGTGTTGCCCACGGTGGCCTGGACCGCGGCCCGGGCCTCGGGGCTCATGGCCGCCACGTGGGGGGCCATCTCGCCGTTGTCGGGTGCGGCCGGCGGCCGCGGCGGGCCGAGGCTGGAGAGGCCGGAGAACGGCGACGAGACGGAGCCGGAGCCGGTGTCGTCGGCCGCCCAGTGCAGGTCCGGCGGCAGCGACGAAGGCCCGACGGGCCGGATCTGGCCGGTGTCGCCCAGCGGCGACGGGCCGAGGCGGCCGTTGTCGAACGGCGACGGCGGCACCGACGGGCCGCTGCGATCGCGGCGCGGCGGCGGGGTGCCGTTGCGGTCGGCGGGCGCCGAAGGCTGGCGGCCGCGCTCGGCCGGCGGCGGCGGCGGCGTGCCGTTCACGTCCCCACGGCCCGGCGGCATCCCGCTCTCGCTGGGACGCGACAGGGGCGGGCGGACGGTGTCGTCGGGCCGGCCCGGAGGCCGGACGGTGTCGTCGGGCCGGCCCGGTGGCCGGACGGTGTCGTCGGGCCGGCCCGGAGGCCGGACGGTGTCGTCGGGCCGAGCCCGGGTCGGGCCGGCCGCGTATCGCCGGCACGCCCGGGCGGCCGGTTGTCCGCGGAGCGGGTCGGCGGCCCGGCGGGCTCGCTGGGACGCACCCGCGGGACGCGGCCGGTGTCGGCCGGGCGCACGATCGGGGTCGCGGCCGCGTCGTCGGCCGGGCGGCGGCGCACGATCGGGGTGCGGCCGGTGTCGGCCGGGCGCACGATCGGGGTGCGGCCGGTGTCGTTGCGGGCCGACGGTACGACGGGCTCGGACGGCCCGGGCACGGGCGGAGGCGCCGGCGGGGCCGGGGTGCGGCCGGTGGCCAACCGCGACGGCAGCGGGCCCGGATCGGGCGGGTCGACCGCCGGGACCTCGCCGGTCTTGTCGGCCGACCTCCAGCCCGCCCGCTGGCCCTCGGGCAGCGGCTCGGGGATATCGGGGATGTCGGGGATGACGGGCAGCGGCTCGGTGACCGGCCCGGGCGCCGGGGCCCGGCGCGGCATCTGGCTCGGCGCCTCGGCGCGGGGCGCCGACTCGGGGCGACCGGGGCCATCGACATCGGCCACGCCCAGCTCCACCAGGTCGCGCACGACGCGGGACACGCCCAGCTCGGTGAGGCCCAGGTCCTTGGCCAGCTCGCCCACGGTGCGGCCGGAGGCCACCGCCACCACGGTCTTCCAGCGGTCGGCGTCGATGGTGACCTCGTCGGCCGACAGGTCGGGCGCCAGCGTCACGTGATGCGCCAGGGAGGGCACCACGGCCTCGAGCTCGTTCCACTCCCCCAGCAGCGACGTCGCCCGGCGCAGGATGTCCTCGACGCCGTCGGCGCGACCCGGGCGGGGCGCGTTGTCATCGGCGTCGAAGGCGAAGGTGCCGCTGTCGAAGCGCAACAGCTCGAACACCACCTCGTCGGTCGGCGTCCCGTCCACGGCCCTGTCGGCCGCGGCCTCGACGACGCTGCCCCCGTCCAGCCACACGCTCCCCTGCCCGCGGTCGCCGTCGATCCGCAGGCGGCCGGTCTTCGACGTCGTGGCCAGCAGCCGCAGGACGTCCGGCAGTGAGAACGTGTCCAGTGTCCCTTGCAACGCCAACGCTGTTACCTCCGCTGTCGGTAGAACCGCCACTTCCCCAGCGCCTGCCGCCAGCCTAGGCCGTAACACTCCCGCGCGCCCAGCGTCACATTTGTCGTGTGCCCCGAGCGCCGTCGGAGACGCTCATCCGGGCCCCTGACGCGGGCCAGGGCGTGGCGGGCTGCGGTGGTCATGGCGGCCAGGGGCGGCGCCTCGCCGGTCCAGTTTCGGAACGCGTGTCCGGCCTGGTGGACCAGCATGCCGAGGCCTCCGACGGGGACCGCGCCCCGGGCCCGGGCCGCGGCCAGCAGCGGGGTCACGGCGGGCTGGTAGACGAGGTCGGCGACCACCTGGCCCTCGTGCAGGAATTTCTCGTCGACGGGCAACGGCTCGGTCCCACCGTGCGTGATGTCCATCCCCAATGGGGTGGCGTTGACGACCAGGTCGGCGCCGGCCACGTCGGCGGCCGTGCCCACCCGGCCCACCGGCCCCGCCAGTGGCGCGGCCCGCGCCGCGGGCTCGGGCGACCGGTTCACCACCGCCACCTCCGCGGCCCCGGCGGCCCCCAGGGCCCGGATCACGGCCCGCCCCGCCCCGCCGGCGCCCACCACCACGCAGCGCAGGCCGGCCACGTCCAGGCCCTGCTCGTGGCGCAGGGCGTCCACGAAGCCGGCGCCGTCGGTGTTGTCCCCCACCAGCCGGTCGTCCCGGCGGAACACGCAGTTCACGGCCCCCAGCTCGGCCGCCACCGGCGTGGCCTCGTCGACCGCGGCGTGGGCTGCGGCCTTGTGCGGCATGGTCACCGACAGGCCGCCGAGGCCCAGCGTGCGCATGGCCTCGACCGCGGCCGCGCCCTGGCCGGGCGGCACCTCCAGCGCCACGAAGGCCCAGTCCGCCCCCGAGGCGGCGAAGGCGGCGTTGAGGATGGCGGGCGACAGCGTATGGCGCACCGGCCAGCCGATCACGGCGGCGAGCCGGGTGGCGCCGCCGATCACGCGACCGGGCCGGCAGTGCCCGGGACGTCAGGCTCAACAGCCCAGCCCCTGGGCCTCGCACTCGTGCGACTTCAGCGCCTGGAACTCGTCGTAGTCGTCGGTGAAGGCGTGGTGCCCGTCGGTGCTCGCCAGCACGTACCAGCGCCAGGGCCCGTCGGCCGGGTTGAGCGCGGCCTCGATGCTGGCCCGCCCCGGGGCGGAGATCGGCGTCGGCGGCAGCCCGGCGTGGGTGCGGGTGTTGTAGGGCGTGTCGGTCGTGCAGCTCGGACTGGGTGAGCGTGCAGGGGATCTCGCCCTTCTCGTAGCACGACGTGGCGTCGATGCCGAGGGGCTCGCCCGCCGCCAGGCGGTTGTAGATGACCCTCGCCACCTTGGCGCCGGTCCTCGGGGACCCGGGCCTCCTCCTCCACCATGGACGCCACGATCAGGGCCTGGTAGGGCGTGATGCCCAGCTGGGCCGACCGGCCGGCGACGTCCAGCTCGTTCATCGTGTCGTCGAGGGCGGTGACCATGTGGTGCAGGAACTCGGCCTCGGTCTCGCCCTCCTCGACCCCGTAGGTCTCGGGGAACAGCGTGCCCTCCAGCGCCGGCTGCTCGGGGGGCAGGAAGGCGGAGCGCAGGGCAGGGTCGGCCAGCGCCGCCTGCAGGCCCTCGGGGGTGAACCCGGGCACGCCCTCGGTCGGGTCGACCAGGCGCTGCATGAGCTGGGTGACCGTGAGCCCCTCGGGGACGGTCACCAGCCGCGAGTTGGGCGGCAGCGGCCGGGCCCCCAGGTCGTCGACGGCCTCGTCGAAGGAGGAGTTGAGCCGCATCCGGTAGGTGCCGGCCTGGAACGACCCGACGTCGTGCACCTTCGTGTACCAGTCCCACACCCGGGCGTCGGTGATGACGCCCGCGTCGGCCAGGACGTGCCCGATGCCCGAGGTGGTGGTGCCGTCGGGGACCTCGACGAGCACCTCCTCGCCGGGAGGACCGGACGGGTCGATCTGGCCCTGCACCCACGACCAGCCGAACCAGCCCGCGACCGCCAGGCCCAGGATCAGGACGGCGAGCACCCCGAGGGCGATGGCGCAACCCCGGCGGCGGGGCTCCTCCTCCAACTCGTCGTCGTGCTCGTCGTAGTACGTGTCGTCACCGTAGGTGTCGCCGCTGACCAGGTCGGTGCCCGCGCTCCACGCCTGGGTGCGCGAGCGGGCGGCCGAGCCGGGCGGCCGGCCCTGGTCGGCCTCCACGTAGGCGGGCGGCGCATGCCGGCGGGGCCGCGCCGGGTATCCGCTGGCGCCGGCCTCGTAGCGCGACATCGGGGGCTCGCCGCCCACGGCCGGCGTCTGGCCCGTGGCGGGCCGGCCCGTCCAGCGCTCGTCGTAGCCCGTGGCGGCCGGGGACCGGCGCGCCGGGGGCGGGCCGGGGACCGAGTAGGGGGATGGCGGCGCCTGGCGCCCACCGACCGGGGGGCATGGCCCGCCGGCGGGCGGCCGGATCCGGCCCCCCGGCCCGGCCCTGGCCGAGCGGCGGCGCGCCGCCCCGCTGGGGCAGCGGCGGAGCGCCCGCGGACCGGTTCGACACACCGCCGGGGCTCGCCGAGCGGGACCCGGGCGGCGCCAGGTCGGACAGGTCCGACAGGTCGTCGCCCGCGCCGTCGTCGCGGCGGCGGGCGCGGCCCTTGGGGCCCACGCTCTCGCGGGTCCAGAAGTCGTCGTAGCCCTGGTCGCCCTTGGCGCGCTTCGCCCCGCGGCGGCGCCTGGGCGCAGAAGGATCGTCTTGGTCAGAGGAGGCCATGCGCGGTGGTTGCAGGAGCGGCGAGCAGCACAGTCACCACGGTGGTACCCGGCGTGCTCACCTCTCTGGCTGTCCAGCATCCAGCCATGACTGCAGGATCACCGTAGCAGCGACCTGGTCGACCACCCGGCGATGGCGGTCCTTACGCACTCTCATGGCACGCAGGCTGCGCTCCGCTTCCACCGTCGAGAGCCGTTCGTCCCAGGTCACGACCGGGACGGTCAGGGCGGCCCGCAATTCGTCGACCTCGTCGAGGATCGCCTGCGCCGCGGGGCCCGTCGACCCGTCGAGGGACAGCGGCAGCCCCACGACCACGATCCCCGCGCCCGCCTCCTCCACCAGCGCGGCGATGCGCCCGTGGTCGCGGGACGCGGTCCCCGCTGCGGGTGACGGTCTCGTACGGGGTGGCGACAGTGCCCGCGCTGTCGGACAGGGCCACCCCGATGCGACGCGTGCCGATGTCGAGGGCGACGGCGCGCGCCACGCTCAGGCGAGGCCGGCCGCGGCCCGCACCTGGTCGAGCGCCTCGTCGATGCGGGAGGCGTCGTTGCCGCCGGCCTGGGCCAGCTCGGGGCCCTTGCCGCCCCCACCGCCGACCGTCCGCGCCGCGTCCGCGATCAGCTCGCCCGCGTGCAGCCCGGAGTCCTTGGCCACCGCCGCCACCAGGGCGACGCCGCCGTCCTCCTTCTCGCCCGCGATGACGGCGCCGCGGATGCCCGGCTGGTCGCGCACGGCCACCGCCAGGTCGCGCACCTCGTCGGGCGCCATGCCGTCCACCCGGGCCACCACCACGCCGTCGACGGCGCGGGACGCCAGCTCGCCCGCCCGGTTGCCCGCGGCCTGGCGGCGCAGGCCCTCGACCTCGGCCCGCAGCGCCCGGACCTCGCCCCGCAGCTTCTCGGCCGCCAGCGGGAGGTCGTCGGCCGTGGTGTTCAGCACCTCGGCCGCCCGGGCCACCAGGTCCTCCTCCTGCCGCAGGCGCTCGATGGGCCCGAAGCCGCTGACCGCCTCGATGCGGCGCAGGTTCGAGCCGATCGACCCCTCGGAGGTGACCTTCAGCGGCCCGATGTCGCCCAGGCGGCGCACGTGGGTGCCACCGCACAGCTCGACGGAGTGCTCGCCCGCCTCCAGCACCCGCACGATGTCGCCGTACTTGTCGCCGAAGAAGGCGATGGCCCCCAGCTCACGGGCCTCGTTCATGGTGGTCTCGAAGTGGCGCACCGGCGAGTTGTCGAGGATCTCGCGGTTGGCCAGGTCCTCGATCTCCCGCAGCTGCTCGCGGGTGACGGGCTCGAAGTGGCTGAAGTCGAAGCGCAGCCGGTCGGGCGCCACCAGGGAGCCCTGCTGGCGCACGTGGTGGCCCAGCACCTCGCGCAGCGCCCAGTGGAGGATGTGGGTGCCGGTGTGGTTGCGGCGGATGGCGTCGCGGCGCTCGCCGTCGATGGCGGCCGTGGCCGTCTGGCCCGGCTCCACGTGGCCCTCGCGCACCCGCACGGTGTGGCGGTGCAGGCCGGGCAGGCCGTACGTGGTGTCGAGGACGTCGAGCACGCCCGTGTCGGTGGTGATGGTGCCGGTGTCGCCGATCTGGCCGCCGGCCTCGGCGTAGAACGGCGTGCGGTCGAGGTAGACGCCCTCGCCGACCACGGCCAGCACGGTGGCGGTCGAGCTGTACTCGTCGCGGCCGGTGAACTCGGTGGGGCCGTGCTCGGCCAGCAGCTGCTGCTGCACCGTGACCTCGTCGCCGGTGGCCACGCCGCCGCCCTTGGCCGCGGCCCGGGCGCGGGCCCGCTGGTCCGCCATGGCCGACTCGAAGCCGGCCACGTCGACCTCGAAGCCGCGCAGGTCGGCCGTCTCCTGGGTGACCTCGAAGGGGAAGCCGTAGGTGTCGTGGAGCTGGAACGCCACCGCGCCGGGCAGGGTGCCCCCCGGCTCCAGCCGGTCGAGCTGGGTGTCGAGGATCTGCGAGCCGGTGGCCAGCGTGCGGCGGAACGACTCCTCCTCCCGGCCGATGATGGGCAGCACCAGGTCGCGGTGCTCGGCCACCACCGGGTAGGCGTCGCCCATGAGCCCTATCGTGCGCTCGACCAGCGCGGGCAGCACCGGGCGCTCCACCCCCAGCAGGTAGGCGAAGCGGATGGCCCGCCGGATGATCCGGCGCAGCACGTAGCCCCGCTCCTCGTTGGAGGGGATCACACCGTCGGCCACCAGGAACGTCATGGTGCGGGCGTGGTCGGCCATGAGCCGCAGCGCGATGTCGCCCAGGTCGGACTCGCCCAGCCGGTGGCCGGTCACCGACTGCGCCTCCTCCACCAGGGCGGTCAGCGTGTCGGAGGCGTAGAGGCTCGGGCTGCCGGCCAGGACCGCCAGGATGCGCTCCAGGCCCGCGCCGGTGTCGATGTTCTTCGAGGGCAGATCGCCGAGCTTGCCGTCCGCGCCCCGCAGGTACTGGGGGAAGACCAGGTTCCAGATCTCGACGTAGCGGGGCTCGGCGTCGGGGTTGGCGGGCCCGCCCTCGGGACCGAGCTCCGGGCCGTAGTCCCAGAAGATCTCGGACGACGGCCCGCAGGGCCCGGTGTCGCCCATCTCCCAGAAGTTGTCCTTGCCCAGGCGCTGGATGCGCTCGCGGGGGAAGCCGACCTCGTCGGCCCACAGCGCCTCGGCCTCGTCGTCGTCGGTGTGGACGGTGACCCACAGGCGGCCGGGGTCCAGCTCCAGCACCTCGGTCACGTACTCCCACGCCCAGGCGATGGCCTCGGCCTTGAAGTAGTCGCCGAAGCTGAAGTTGCCCAGCATCTCGAAGAAGCTGAGGTGGCGCAGCGAGCGCCCGATGGCGTCGAGGTCGTTGTGCTTGCCGCCCGCCCGCACGCACCGCTGGACCGAGGTGGCGCGGGGCGGCTGGTACGGCACCGGCTCCTCGCCGAGGAACAGCGGGACGAAGGGCATCATCCCCGAGTTGGTGAACATGGGCGCGCTGGGATGCGTCGGGATGAGGCTTCCCGACGGCACGATCGTGTGCTGCCTGGCCTCGAAGAACTCGGTCCAGGAGCGGCGCAGCTCGGCTGAGGTCCGCGGTGCCATAAGTGGGCTAAGCCTAGTGCTGACCTGCGCGTTCGCCCCGCAGGGTTAGCGGGGGGCGCCCGCCCCCGGGCGCAGCTCGGACCGGAGCTCGGCCTCCCGCTCGGCCATGGTGCGCCGGCCCTCGCTGAGGGCGGCGCGCATGTCGGAGCCGAGGCGCCGGACCGAGGTGGTGACCTCGTCCTGGACATGGGCGGGCGTGTAGCGCTCGACCGTGCGCAGCACCCGGCGCCGGATCCACATGGCGCCCCCGAAGCCCACGGTCGCCCCGGTGGTGAACCACAGCACGCGGCGGACCACTGCTCAGCCCTCGGCCTTGCGGCCCCGCAGCCGCCGCGCCGCCTTGGCCGTGCCGCTGGCGAAGGCCACGCCCTTGATCACCGGGTTGGCCATGGCCAGGTAGGCCAGCCGGGAGGCGGAGTCGACCGTGCCGGTCACCGACTCGGCCGTGGTCACCAGGTGGTCGAGCCGCACGATCTCGTGGTTGGCCGCGTCCACCGTGTCCCGCAGGTCCTCCAGCACCGGAACCGTCTCGGTGCGCAGCAGGCCCGCCACCTCACGCAGGGCGCGCAGGGTGCGGAGCAGCGCGGTGGTCGCCACGGCCAGCAGCACCACGGCGGCCACGCTGGAGATCGCCACGATCACGGCGGCGAGGTCGGTGCCGCTCACGGCCCACCTTCGGCACGCCAACGAGCGATCGCCGCCGAGCGGCGAGCAACCCGTGTCATGGTGAGCGAGCACGTGCTCGTCGGCCTCGAACTTCGCCGTGCCATGCGCTCGGCGATCTCCTGTTCGTAGCCGTGCCGGGAGGGCTCGTAGTACACCGCGCCCCGCGCGTCGTCGGGCAGGTACTGCTGTCTCACCCAGCCCTGGGCGTCGTCGTGAGGATAGTCGTAGCCCACGCCGTGACCGAGCGTGGCGGCCGAGCGGTAGTGGCTGTCCCGCAGGTGGGCCGGGACCTCGCCCCCGACGCCCTTGCGCACGTCCTCCCGGGCCCGCCACAACCCCAGCGCGGCCCGGTTGGACTTGGGCGCGGTGGCCAGGTGGACGACGGCCTGGGCCAGGTTGAGCTGGGCCTCCGGGAGGCCGACGTACTCGACCGCGTGGGCCGCGGCGGTGGCCACCACCAGGGCGGTGGGGTCGGCCTCGCCGATGTCCTCGCTGGCCAGGACCACGAGCCTGCGGGCCACGAAGCGCGCGTCCTCGCCCGCCTCCAGCATGCGGGCCAGGTAGTGGAGGCCGGCCTGGGGATCGGAGCCCCGCACGCTCTTGATGAAGGCGGAGATCACGTCGTAGTGCTCGTCGCGGCCGTAGCGGTGCAGCTTGGTCCCCAGCGCGGCCTCGGCCTCGGCCACGGTGACCCGCGGCGTCGCCACCGCCGGGTCCTGCGCCCGGGCCAGCGCCACGGCCACCTCCAGGCTGGTGAGGGCGTGGCGCCCGTCGCCCCCGGCCCGGTCGGCCAGGTGCGCCAGCGCCTCGGCGTCGGCCTCCGCCCCCTCGGCCTCCAGCCCCTTGCGCAGCAGCGCGAGCACCGCCGCCTCGTCGAGCGGCCGGAGGCGGAACAGCGTCGAGCGGGACAGCAGCGGGGGGTTGACCTCGAAGTAGGGGTTCTCGGTGGTGGCGCCCACCAGCACCAGCAGCCCGCTCTCCACCGAGGGGAGCAGGGCGTCCTGCTGGGCCTTGTTGAAGCGGTGGACCTCGTCCAGGAACAGGATCGTGCCCTGGCTCCGCTCGCCCAGGCGCTGCTGGGCCCGGGCGGTGACCTCGCGGACGTCCTTGACGCTGGCCGAGACGGCCGAGAGCTGCTCGTAGGCCTTCTCGGTGTGGCGGGCGATGACCTGGGCCAGCGTGGTCTTCCCCGTGCCGGGCGGCCCCCAGAAGATGGCGGACGACAGCCGGTCGGCCTCCACCAGCACCCGCAGCGGCCGCCCCGGCCCGACCAGCTCGTCCTGGCCCACGATGTCGTCCAGCCGGTTCGGCCGCAGCCGGGCGGCGAGCGGGGCCTGCTGCGCCAGGCGGTCCTCGGCCGCGGCGGCGAACAGGTCCATGCCGGCCGACGCTACCGGGTCACACCGTCAGCACGATCTTGAACTACCGGCTCACACCGTCAGCACGATCTCGCGCTGCACCTGCTCACACCATCAGCACGATCTTGCACTACCTGCTCACACCGTCAGCACGATCTTGCCGGTGGTGCGGCCGGTCTCGCCCTGGGCGTGGGCCTTGGCCGCGTCGGCCAGCGGGAACATGGCCGAGACGTCCACCCGGAGGTCGCCGTCCTCCACCAGCTGCGACAGGGCGAAGAGGCCCTCGTGGTCGGGCTCGACCAGGAAGCCGGTGAAGCGGGCGCCCCGGGCCTCCACCTCGCCCGCCAGGTCGGCGGGGGCGGCGGAGGGGACGTTCACGAACAGCCCGCCCGGGCCCAGGCGTGGCCACCAGGTCCCGGCTGCCGCCCACCAGGTCGACCACCACATCGACCCGGCCCGCGGCCTCGGCCACATCCGCGGTGGTGTAGTCGACGGGCTCGTCCACGCCGTAGGAGCGCAGCAGGTCGTGCTTGGCCGCAGTGGCGGTGCCGATCACCGTCGCGCCCCGGCCCTTGGCCACCTGCGCGGCCAGGTGCCCAACCCCGCCGGCCGCGGCGGTGATGAGCACCCGCTGGCCGGGCTGGACGTTGGCGGTGTCCACCAGGATCTGCCAGGCGGTGAGCCCCGCGAGCGGCAGGCCCCCGGCCTCCTCGAAGGTCAGGTCCGGCGGCTTGCGGGTGAACTGGCGGGACGGAGCGGTGACGTACTCGGCGTAGGCCCCCGCCGCCCGGGGGAACCACGGCATGCCGAGCACGGCGTCGCCGGGCTCCAGCGTGGTGACCCCCACGCCCACGTCCTCGACCACCCCGGCCACGTCCCAGCCCAGCGTGAAGGGCGGGTCGCCCAGCACGCCCGCCATGCCCTTGCCCGCCCGGGTCTTCCAGTCGACGGGGTTGACCCCGGCCGCCCGCACCCGGACCAGCACCTCGGTCGGCAGCGGCGCAGGGACCGGCGCCTCTCCCAGCTCCAGGACCTCCGGACCCCCGAAGGTCGATTGCGTGATGATCCGCATGCCCACAGCGTGCCTCACCGGGGCAGACTGATGGCGATGGCCGAAGACCCGCGCCCCACGCGGCTCACGAGCGACCAGGTCGCCCTGGTGCTGCGGCGGGCCGCGGAGCTGGAGGCGCTGGCCGAGACCCCGGGCGAGATCGAGGGCTACGACTCCCAGGCGGTGGAGGAGGCCGCCCGCGAGGTGGGCCTGTCCCCCGCCGCGGTGCGCCAGGCGGTGGCCGAGCTGCGGGTGGGGGCCCTGCCCGTGCCCAGCGCGGGGGGCCGCCCGGAGCGGGCGGCCCGCTCCCGGACGGTCAGCCAGCAGCGGCTGGTGGAGCCCACGCCCCTGGCCGTGCACGCCGCGGTCGAGCGCTTCATGCGCTCGCAGATGTTCGAGCTGCGCCGCCACGCCGGCGACCGGGCCATCTACCGGGCCCGCAGCGACCTGGTGGCCAGCCTGCGCCGCGGCCTCGACTTCGGCGGCGCCATCAAGCTCGACGGCCTGCGCACGGTCACGGTGGTGGCCACCCCGGCCGACGAGCGCACGCTGGTCCGGATGGACGCCGAGCTCACCATCAGCCGGGCCAACGCGGTGGCCGGGGGCGCGGCGCTCGGCACGGGCATCGCCCTGTTCACCGGGCTGATCGGCGCGGTGTTCGCCGAGCCCGCCCTGGTGGTGGGGGCCCTGCCCGCGGGCGCGCTGGTGGGCGGGGGCAGCATCCGGGTGGCGGAGTCCCGCTGGCGCAAGCGCCGCGACGACGTGGCCGAGGTGCTCGGCCACCTGCTCGACCGCCTCTAGCCCTCCCCGTCGTCTGGCCGGTCCTCGATCAGCCCTCCCCGTCGTCGGGCGGGTCCTCGATGCGGATGCCGAGCGACGGCAGCACGGCGAGGGCCAGGTCCAGCACCTGGTCGGGGCCGATGATCAGGTTGCGCAGGCCGCCGCCGCCCTTCACACCCGCCAGCTGGGAGCCGTGGAGCGCCACATCATCCAGCTTGGCCTGCGAGAACTCGGCGCCCGCCAGGCGGCAGTCGGTGATGCGGGCGTGGCTCACCCGGGCTCCGTACCAGTCGCTCCCGCCCAGGTCGCAGCGCGTGATCTCGGCCCGCGCGACCCGGCGACATCCGGAACCAGGCGTCGTCGGCCTGGCACTCGACCAGCCGGAGGTCTGACGCCACCAGCTCGGCCGCCACCAGGGCGGAGAGGCGGCAGCGGCGGAACGTCACCCGCCGCAGCACGGCCTCCTGGAGGGTCACGCCCGACAGGTCGCAGTCCTCCCACACCACGTCGGCCCACTCGGGCCCCGTAAGGGTGGCGCCCGGCAGGCGGACCCCGCGCAGGTGGCAGCCGGTCAGCTCCAGGCCCTCCACGGTCTCCTCGGCCGCCACGCCCCCGTCCACCGCCACCCCGTCCAGGTGGACGTCGTCGGCCAGGTCGTCGAGGGTCGCAGGCTCCAGGTCCCGGGGCAGCCGGGGCTCGGCCGCGGGCGAGGGCATCGGTGGTCAGGCCCGCGGCGGCAGCGTGCGCAGGCCCAGCTCGGCCAGGTAGGCGGGCTCGACGGGGGTGGGTGCGTTGGTGAGCGGGTCGGTGCCCGACTGGGTCTTGGGGAAGGCCACCACCTCGCGGATGTTCTCCTCCCCCACCAGCAGGGCCACCAGCCGGTCGATCCCGAAGGCGAACCCGGCGTGCGGCGGCGCCCCGTAGCGGAAGGCGTCGAGCAGGAAGCCGAAGCGCTCCTGGGCCAGCGCGGGCGAGATGCCGAGCAAGCCGAAGATGGTCTGCTGCACGTCGGCCCGGTGGATCCGCACCGAGCCCGATCCCAGCTCCCAGCCGTTGAGCACCAGGTCGTAGGCCTGCGAGCGCACTCGCAGGAGGTCGGCGGGGTCGTCCGAGCCCAGCAGGTCCAGGTCGTCGGCGTGGGGCATGGTGAAGGGATGGTGGGCGGGCACCGGGCTGCCGTCGTCGCCCAGGCCCTCGAACAGCGGGAAGTCGACCACCCACAGGAAGTGGAGACCGCCCTCGGTCACCGGCGGCCGGCCCAGCTCCAGGCGCAGCAGGCCGAGCACGTGGCGCACGACCGGCCGCTGGTCGGCCACCAGCAGCAGCAGGTCGCCGGCCTCGGCCGCCATGTCCCGGCGGATGCCGGCCAGCTCGTCCTCGGACAGGAACTTGGCCACCGGGCTGTCGAGGGCGTCGTCGGTGACCCGCATCCACACCAGCCCCTTGGCCCCCCAGCGCTTGGCCGCGTCGGTGAGGTCGTCCAGGCGCTTGCGGGACATGCCCTCGCTGCCGCCCGGCATCCGGATGCCCTTCACCGTCTGGCCCGCGAACGCCTTGAACCCGGTCTCGGCGAACACGCCGGTCAGCTCGACCAGCTCCATGCCGAAGCGGATGTCGGGCTTGTCGGAGCCGTAGCGCTCCATGGCGTCCTGCCAGGTCATGGTGGGGATGTCGCCCACCTCGTCGTCCGTGACCTCGGCGGTGGCGGCCCGCACCGCGTCGGACACGAAGGCGAGCACGTCGTCCTGGCCCACGAAGCTGGCCTCCACGTCCAGCTGCATGAACTCGAACTGGCGGTCGGCGCGCAGGTCCTCGTCCCGGAGGCAGCGGGCGATCTGGTAGTAGCGGTCGAGCCCGCCCACCATGGTGAGCTGCTTGAACAGCTGGGGGCTCTGGGGCAGGGCGTAGAAGCTGCCCGGGTGCAGGCGGGAGGGGACCACGAAGTCGCGGGCGCCCTCGGGCGTGGAGGCGATGAGCATGGGCGTCTCGACCTCGATGAAGCCCTGGCGCTCCATGGAGGCCCGGATGGCGGCGTTGACCCGGGCCCGGGCCCGCAGGTTGCGCTGCATGCGCTCGCGGCGCAGGTCGACGTAGCGGTGGCGCAGGCGCACGACCTCGTCGGCGTCGATGCGGTCGTCCACCGGGAAGGGCGGCGGCTCGGCCCGGTTGAGGACCTCGACCGTGCACTCCCCCACCTCGACCTCGCCGGTGGCCAGCGCGGCATTGGCGGTGCCCTCGGGCCGCTCCCGGACCACGCCGGTCACCCGCACCACCCACTCGTTGCGCAGGTCGACCGAGCCGTCGATCACGCACTGGACGACGCCCTCCCGGTCCCGCAGGTCGAGGAAGGCCAGGTGCTCGCCGTGCTCGCGGCGGCGGGCCACCCAGCCGCACAGCGACACGGTCAGCCCCGCGTGGGCGGGGCGCAGCTCGCCGCACCAGTGGGTGCGCAGTCCCCAGGCCGGCGGGTAGCTGGTCACGATGCCTCCAGGATGCTGCGGACCCGGTCGACGACCTGGTCGCGGGGGACGATCTGCTGCTCGGCGCGCCCCAGGTCCCGCACCGTGGCGGTCTTGTCGGCCGCCTCCTGCTCGCCCACGATGACCGCCACGCGGGCGCCGGAGCGGCCCGCGGCCTTCATCTGGGACTTCATGGAGCGGCCCTCGTAGGCCCGGTCGGTCCGCAGCCCCGCGGTACGCAGCTCCTGGGCCAGGTCGCGGGCGGCGGTGCCGTCGGTGGTGTCCACCACGAACACGTCGAGCACGCTGTCCGGCGCCGGGAGCACACCCTCGGCGTCGCAGGCCAGCAGCATGCGCTCGACCCCCGAGCCGAAGCCGATGCCTGGAGTGGGCGGCCCGCCCAACGCGGCGACCAGGCCGTCGTAGCGCCCGCCGGCGATGACGGTGGACTCGGCGATCTCGAGCGCCTCGCTCTGGAACTCGAACAGCGTGTGCGTGTAGTAGTCGATCCCCCGGACCAGGCCCGCGTCGAGGTCGAAGGGGATGTCGAGCGCCCGCAGCCCGGCCTGCACACGGTCGAAGTGGGCCTGCGAGGCGGGGTCGAGCACCTCGGCGATGCGGGGGGCGCCCTCGATGGCTGCCTGGGTCTCGGGGCGCTTGGAGTCGAGCACCCGCAGCGGGTGGGTCTCGACCTTCTCGCGGTCCTCGGGGGCGAGGTCACCGGCCCGGCCCCGCAGCCAGTCGCCCAGGGCGGCCGTGTAGGCCACCCGGTCCTCGGGGGTGCCCATGGTGTTGAGCCGGAGGCGCCAGCGGCGCAGGCCGAGGGCGTGGAGGTAGGCGGCGCCCAGCGCGATGACCTCGACGTCCACGTCCGGATCGGCGGCGCCGATCACCTCCACGTCGAGCTGGTGGTGCTGGCGCAGCCGGCCGGCCTGCGGGCGCTCGTAGCGGAACGCCGGGGTCAGGCACCACACCTTCCACGGCGTGGGCGGCCGGTGCTGGATGAAGGCCCGCACCACCGAGGCGGTCGCCTCCGGGCGCAGGGCCAGGTGGCGGTCGCCCTTGTCGCGGAAGTCGTACATCTCCTTGCGGACGATGTCGGTGCCGGCGCCGAGGCGCGCGAACACGGCCACGTCCTCGAACATCGGCCCGTGCACCAGGCCGTGGCCGTAGCGCTCGGCCACCCCGGCGAAGGTGGCGATCAGCGCCTGCCAGCGGGCCGACGCGGGCGGCAGCACGTCCTGGGTGCCGATGGGCGCACGGAAGGTCTCGGGCATGACGCGTCGAGGCTAGCGGCGCGGCGCTACGCCGCAGGCATGGGATCGCGCCGCAACCGCCGGACGGCGGCGTCGAGCGCGACCGCGGCCAGCAGCACCACCGCGGGCTCGGCCGGCGCCCGGAACCGCGTCGAGCCGTAGAACACCAGCACCGTGATGATCACGTTGACCACCGCGCTCGGTGAGCGGGAACGAGGGCACGCCCCGGCGGCGGAGCACCACGACCCCGGCGATGGCGGCCACCCCCAGCAGCCAGAAGCTGCCCACCGCGGCCCGGGACGCCTCGACGGGGCGGGACTCGGCGAACCAGTCGAAGTTCACCTGGTCGGTCACGTGCCCCAGGTTGAAGGTGCGCAGGAACCGGGCGGTCAGCACCGCGGGCAGGCGGTCGCGGTGCTCGTCGATGTAGTCCAGGGCGTGCTGGCGGCTGCGGCGGTCCAGCACCGAGCGGTCGCGGTCGCCCCAGTCGGTCACGCAGGCGGTGGACCAGGAGCCGACCCCGCCGCCGAAGAAGGTCTCGTCGCAGTTGGCGGCTTCGAGCGTCGGCCCCATCTGGGTGGACAGGGTGGCCGGCTCCTCGAAGCGGATCAGGTTGGCCACCACCCAGGGCCCCACCACCAGCAGGAAGGCCCCGGCGCCCACGGCGAAGCGCCCGAGCCGCGGCCGCGCCCCGGCCACCCGGGGCACCCACACCGCGAGCGGGAGGGCCAGCAGGCCCACCAGCATGAACGCCTCGGCCCGGGCCAGCGTGGCCAGGCCGATGGCCCCGCCCACCAGGGCGAAGCGGCCGACCGAGGGGTCGTCCCACGCCTGGTAGGCGGTGAGGATCACCAGCGTCCCGCACAGCAGCGCCAGGCTCTCGGACATGAGCGAGGCGTCGTTGAGCCACAGCGCGGGGTAGATCGCCCCCACGCCCGCGGCGATCAGCCCGGCGCGGTTCCCCGCGATGCGGCGCCCGGTGATGCCCAGCAGCGCGACGGTCCCGGTGCCGAGCAGGCAGCTGAACAGCTGGTGGCCGAGGATGGTGTCGAAGCCGACCAGCGAGGGCAGGGCCAGCACGATGATGTAGCCGGGCGGGTGGTCGGCGCCGGGGATGTGGACGCCCTTGTCGTAGGCGTAGGGGTGGACGAAGCCCTTGCCGTCCGCCAGCAGGTTCGCCCCCCGGTGGTAGTAGTACGCGTCGCCGCCGATGGTGTCGACCTGCTTCCAGCCCAACGTGTAGCCCACCCGCACGCCCAGGGCCACGACGCAGATGGCCAGCAGCACCCACCAGAACGTCCGCCCCGGCCGGCCCGCCCGTTCCCGTTCGCCCGCCGCGGGCTCGGCGGCCCCGGCCTCGGTCGCGGCGACGGCCTCGCCCGCCTCGTCGCCCTCGTCGGTCACGACGACGTCGGATGCTCCCCCACCAGGCACGCGGGCGAGGTTACCCAAGCCGCCGCACCCGGCCGGCACCCCGCCGGCGTCAGCCCGGCCGGCCGCGCCTGCGGGGCCGGTCCTCGGCGGGGCCCTGGCTGTAGTCGCCGAACGGCCCGTCCCGCTCGGCCACCGCGGCGCCGAGGCCGTCGTCCCGGGCCCGGCGCACGAAGGCGCGGCCCTCGGGCGTGTTGCGCATGATCCCGTCGAGGATCGGCCCCAAGGTCTGGGTGCCGTGCAGGCCCATGTTGTCGTAGGCCTGGTTGACGACGAGCTTCATGGCCGCGAGCTGGCTGAGCGGGATGGTCGCCAGCCGGGCCGCCAGCTCGCCCACCCGGTCGTCCAGCTCCTCCAGCGGGTAGGAGAAGTTGATCAGCTCGATCTGGGCGGCCTCGCGGCCGCTGATCCACTCCCCGGTGAGGGCGTAGTACTTCGCCTTGGCCAGGCCGAGGCGGTAGACCCACATGCCGGTCAGGTGGCAGCCCCACACCCGGGAGTACGGGGTGCCGAAGCGGGCGTCGTCCGACGCCACCACCAGGTCGGCGCACAGCGCCAGCTCCGAGCCCGCCCCGAGGCAGTAGCCGTGCACCTTGGCGATGGTCGGCTTCAGGCCCCGCCACAGGCCCATGAAGATCTCGGTCCCGCTGGTGAAGCCGCTGACCGCCGCCACGGCGTCCAGGCCCGGGTCGTACCCGTGCTCCCGGTAGACGCGGTGGTGCTCCAGCCCGCCGGTGAAGTCGAAGCCGGCGCAGAAGTCGTCGCCGGCGCCCTCGAGCACCACCACGCGCACCTCGGTGTCCCGGTTGGCCTTCCGCAGGGCGGCGTCGAGCCCGAGGGCCATGTCGGCCCGGATGGCGTTGGCCTTCTCGGGCCGGTTCAGCGTGATGGTGGCGATCCCGCCGGCCCGGGCGTAGGTGACGACGCCCTCGTCAGCCATCGATCCCCCCGGCGAGGGCGGTGGTGAGCTCGCGATGGAAATGGCCGATGGCGCCCTCGAACAGGCCGAACTCGAAGTGCTCGCGGGGGTTGGCGGCCAGGCTCCGCTGGATCGAGCAGATGACGGCCCGGTCCTGGGCGGCGCCCTGGCCGACGAGGGACTCCTCCCCCGCCAGCTCGTCGTCGGCATCGGGGCTGCCGTCGTGGTGGTCGCTCAGGGTGTGGATCACGAACCGGGTCGAGGCGACGGTGAGCGGTTCGAGCACGACCATGGTGATGCGGCCGGGGAAGGTGGCCACGATCACGTGGGGGAACAGGTGGTACACGTAGGTGAGACGCCCGTCCCCGACCGGTCCGCGGGCGCGACGGCCCGCAGCGCCTCGATGTTGCGGTACGGGAAGGTCACCCGGCTGTTGCGGCCGAAGGTCTCGACCACGTTCAGGTTGTCGTACTGGAGCGGGTAGAAGGTGTCGGGGTGGGTCGAGCGGATGTGGTAGCCCTCGAGGAACCCCTCGACCGCGATCTTCCAGTTCGCGGCCACGTCGAGCTCGTCCACCCTGACGAACCGGTAGCTCTCGGGGATGAGCGAGGGCAATCCGTCCAGCGCGTCCGCGGCTGCCGGGGTGGGCGGCTGCTGTGACACGAAGACCACGCCGCCCCGCTCGAACGCGGCGAGCGGGGTGAGGCCGCCGGCCGCCCTGTCCAGGTCCGGGAAGCCGTGGCCGTGGGGGACGCCCTTCAGCGTGCCGTCCAGGCCGTAGGTCCACCCGTGGTAGGGGCACACCAACGCGTGGGCGCAGCCGGTGGGATCGCACGCCACCTGGGCGCCCCGGTGGCTGCAGGCGTTGAGGAAGGCCCGCACGACCCCGTCCCGGCCCCGCACCGCCACGATCGGCGTGCCGGCCGCTTCCCGGGCCACGAACGAGCCGGGCTCGGGCAGCGCCGCCGAGGGGCAGAACCCCACCGGCTCGCGCCGCAGCACCCGCTCCAGCTCGGCCCGGTACCGCTCGGCCGAGCGGTAGTTCTCGACCGGCTCCCGCCAGGTGGTCTCGGCGAGGTCGGTCGTGCGGTTGTCGATGTGGTCGAGGACCCGTTGCACCACGGCCGGGTCGTCGGCCAGCCCGGTCGACGGCGGCGTCCATGCCGTCGAGTATCACGATTCAATCTCACGTGTCAATGAATTCGTGATACGATCCCCGGCGATGATCCTCTCGGCCCCGGCTCTGCTGGGCGAGACTGCCCGGGTGCCGGCTCCACCTCGCTCCCCTGCGGGGGTCGACGACCTCATCGACAGCACCCGCCCGCTCACGGCCCGCTCGGTGCTGGCGTCCGCCCTGCTCGGCGCCCGCCGGCCGCGCATGCCGGTGGCCCAGCTGGTGGCGGTGGCCTCGCTGTTCGGGATCAGCCCAGGGGCGGCGCGCACCTGCCTGTGGCGCATGGTGTCGGCCGGCGAGCTGGTCACGGACCGCGCCACCTATGCACTGGCGGGCCACCTGCTGGAGCGGCGCCGGCGGGTCGACGAGGCCGCCCGCGCCGACCACCGCGACCTCGCACCCTGGGACGGGACCTGGGAGCTGGCGGTGGTCGCCCTCGACCGCCGCGACCCCGGCGACCGCAGCGAGCTCCGCAAGGCGGCGGCGGCGCTGCACCTGGCCGAGGTCCGGGAGGGCGTCTGGGCCCGCCCCGACAACCTCGACCCCGACCGCCTCCCCGACGCACGGGCCGTCGTCGACCGCCAGTGCGCCTGGTTCCGCCACGCCCGCGCCGACCTCCCGGACGCCGCCGTGAGGGACCTGTTCGGGCTCGACGCCTGGGCGCACGACGCCCGCCGCCTGATCGCGGTCCTGGACCACGAGCGCGCCACCACGCGGCCCGACGCCCCCGACATCACCGCCACCCTGGTCCACCAGTTCAACCTGTCCGTCGCCACCGTCCGCCACCTGGAGCTGGACCCGCTCCTCCCCGCCGCGCTCCTCCCCGACGACTGGCCCGTGGAGCCGCTCCGCCTCGCCTACCGCCGCTTCGACGACGCCTTCCAGGAGACGATGACCCAGGCCCTGCGACGCCCGGCGACCGCATGAACGTGAGACGATGAGCCCGTGGACGAAGACGCGGACGGGCCCCGGCTGCATCCGCCCCCGCCGCGCCGGGTCCGGGACAACCTGAGGGCCATGTTCCGGCGCCAGCCTGGATGGCGGAGCGCACCGTGGGCGTGGGCGAGCTGTTCTGGCCCGTCCTGGCCTTCACCGTGATCGGCGCCGCTGATCGGCCTGGCCTGGCCCGTTCAGCCGAGCATGGATGCCGCGTGATCGTGCTGGTCACCACCCGACCGTTCGTGCGGGCGCACATGGCCGGCGCCCGCCACCGCTGGGCGGCCCTGCTGCCGCCGGGGCGGTGGGCTGGGCCGTCGGCGGCCTGGTGGCCGCCGCGCTGCCCGACGCCGACTGGGCGGACGTCGTCGGGCGTGTGCGCCGGGACCCTCGCCGCGGTCTTCGCCCTACGCCCTGGTCACCCAGGTCGGCCGGCCGCGGCGTGCACGTGCCGGACGACCAGCCGGGTCAGCTCCGGGATGAGCTCGGGGGGTTGCTCGTGGCCCACGCCCTCCCAGCGGACGAGGGTCGCGTGCGGGATGCCCGCGGCCAGGGCCTCGGCGTGGTCGAAGGGGTAGACCGGGTCCTCGGTGCCGTGGACCACCAGGGCCGGGGCGCGGATGCGGGCGAGGTCGTCGACCCGGGACGAGGCTGACGGGACGCCGGGGGCGGGGTTCGTGCCCCGGGCGACGTCGGCGGTGGCGATCCGGCGGTAGTGGTGCTCGTCGAACGGGAACCGGGGCCCGGCCACCGCCCGGCAGAAGGCCACCTGGAGCTCGATGAAGTCGTCGTCGCTCTCGATAGGGCGGTCGAGGCCGTCGAACACCGACGGGTCGCCCGCCCCGCAGCCGGGGATCGGGGCCGGGCGTGGTGCTCACCAGCGTCAGGGATACCACGCGCTCGGGGTGGGCCAGCGCGGCGGCCTGGCAGACCATGCCGCCCATGGACACGCCGAGCCAGTGGGCCGCGCCCACGCCGGCGGCGTCCAGCACCGCCAGCCCGTCGGCGGCCATGTCCTCCAGCCCGTACGGGGCCGCGGCCTCCTCGACGTGGGTCGACAGGCCGGTGTCGCGGTTGTCGAACTGCACCACCCGGCATCCGGCGGCGACAAGCCCGGAGGCCAGCTCGGGGGGCCACCAGACCACCGATGCCCCGCCCCCGGAGACCAGCAGCACGGCGGGACCGTCCGCCGGGCCCCGGGACTCGTACCACAGCCGCACGCCGCCCGAGCTCGCGTAGCCGTCCATGGCGCCAGTGTGGCGGGTCAGCCGCCCTTGCCGGGGACGACGCGGTAGGCGTCGTATATTCGGTGTTGTGGTTGGGGTGGGGTGTTTTGGGTGTGTTTTGTGGTGGGTGGGTGGGTGTGAGGTGGTGTGTGTGTGTGTGGGTGGTTGTGCGAGGCGTCCGTCGGCTTCGGATCGACCGACGTCGTGGTGCGGCTCGTCGGCCCGCCGGCAGGGGTGCGGTGGCTGTTGCGACGCGCTCGCTGCTCTCGGCGCCTGGAGCTGGAATCCCGGCCGTGGCCGCTCCGGCCTACGGGTCGGCGGGCGTTCCGCTCGGTTCCGAACGGCTTTCTAGCTCCTCGATCCTGCTCCGAAGTTCCTCGACGGTCGAACGGAGATCGTGGACGTCGTAGTCGAGGTTGCCAACGTCGCGTCTCGCCTGATCGTCAACGGCGTGGTCGGGCCGCTTGGTCGTACACAGGAAGGGCGTACAGCGCACGCGACGAACGGCTGATTAGCCAATCCATCACGGCGGCCGCCTGGGCGGCTGATGTAGCCAAGGCGGCCGCGTCACCAGGCGCGCGCTCCGTCTAACTTCTACGCCTGATGAGCCGGGAGTCTGGATCGCGTGGTCATCATGGACCAGGCCGCCGACCAGATCCGCCCAGCCGACGTCGCTCCTCGAGGTGAACGAGGCGATCCTCTGGGTGCTGCTAGCTCAGCGGCGTGGCCGACCACCCCTACGGGGACGTGCCGTACGTGGCAGACGTTACAGATCGCGATTGATCGTTACCTCGTGCCTACGACGAGAGTGACGGCCCTGGGAATGTAGACTGCCGTCATGGAGCGGACCAGAACCAGCCACCGATGAGAACGACCTACCGGACGAGGATGTCGTGGCATGTGGCACAGGGCAGCCGTGAGATCGCCGTGAGCCGCCATGACGTCAGCCCAGCGGTACGCGGCGCGCCGCGCGGAACGCCAGGTGACCCGACACCGCTGATGAAGTCGCCGGAACTCCGACGGAGGACGTCACAGGACGAGACACTGACCGCTCAGCTCTCCTGAGTGGCTGACCGGCGGCGCCGCACCACGTCTGAATCTCAGCGGGACCCGGACTAAGGCGGCGCTCATCCCCCGAGGACGTCGACCACCACACGCCGCCGTCGAAGCAGCGTGAGATCGATATGCAGGTTGATACCGCTGCTGGGTCCACCAGAGAAGTGGACGTCGATCTCGTGGAGCACCATCTGATGGCCAGACGGCTTCTCGGCGCGGAGCGCTAGGTGGAACGATCCCTCCGTACTCCCTTCCTCAACGACACCACCAGGAAGCCCTGGAATGGGTCGAACGGTAGGTCGTGAGGAATCCCTGGCGCAGCCCCGATGAAGTCCCCGGAGCCTGTACGGCCACGACCTGCCGAACGACCCGATCGACGACCGAACGTACGTGGCGACACCGTCGGCCTCGACCAGGACCTTCTCGCAGATGAACGCCGCGCTGATGTACGGGCCGCTCCGCAGGCCGCCAGTTGGCTGCCGCTATCGGATCGGACATGGCCCACGAGGCTAATCACCTGCCGTCGCACGCGACGCGGCGTCGGGCCGGCGCTCCTGCCCCCCCGACGTGACGAGGTGCAGGGCAAGGGCGCGAAGATGCCCGGGTGTAGCAGGTGCCCGTGATCTACGAGTGCGAGATCTGCTGGGGCGCGTGTCGGGACCGCGGACGCGATCGAGCACCAGGCGGTGAGGTGCCACCAACCGGAGCCGGTGATCCACCTGGCCGAGTTCCCGATCGTCATGTCTCCCGCTGCGGGGATGTTCGGGCAGCGCTAGTCACGCGTTCAGACCTCGAGGACGTGGATGCGTGGGCGGCCGTCCCGAGGACGGCGAATCCCCAGCCCGCGACCGTGACCGCGGGAGCGGCGACGGGTCAGCCGCCCTTGCCGGGGACGACGCGGTAGGCGTCGTAGACGCTGTCGATCCCCCGGATGGTCGACAGGAGGGAGTCGAGGTGGGAGGGGTCGCCCAGCTCCATGTCGAAGCGCATCTTCGACACCCGGTCCGAGCCGGTCTGCGTGGTGCAGGTGAGGATGTTGACGTGGTGGTCGGCGAAGGCCGCCGTCACGTCCCGTAGGAGGCGGGCCCGGTCGAGGGCCTTGACCTCGATGGAGGCGATGAACACGCCGCCGGGCTCCAGGTCCCACTCGACCTCGATCAGGCGGTCGGCCTGGCCCTCGGCCAGCGACACCGCGTTGGCGCAGTCGGCGCGGTGGACCGAGACGCCGCGGCCCCGGGTCACGAAGCCGATGATCTCGTCGCCGGGGACCGGGGTGCAACAGCGCGAGAGCCGCACGAACACGTCGTCCAGGCCCTCGACGTGGACCCCGGCCGGGCCCCGGTTGGGGCGGGACCGGCGGGGCTCGCGGATGGTGGTGGGCAGGGTGTCCTCGCCGCCGCCCGCGGCCTCGCGCAGCGCCTTGGCCACCCGCGACGCGGCCGCCTTGGCCGAGACGTGGCTCTCGCCGATCGCCGCGTACAGGGCGTCCAGGTCGGCGTAGTTCATGGCCCGGGCGGTCTCGGGCAGCATGTTGCCCGACTGGAGCTTCTGCACCGGCAGGCCCTCGCGCCGGAGGGCCTTGATCAGGTCGTCCCGCCCGGACTCGATGGCGTCCTCCCGCCGCTCACGGGAGAACCACTGGCGGATCTTGGACGCGGCCCGGGGCGTGCCCACGATCTGGAGCCAGTCGCGGGACGGGCCCGCCCCCTCCACCTTGGAGGTGAAGATCTCGATGGTGTCGCCCGACGACAGCTTGGAGTCCAGCGGCACCAGCCGGCCGTTGACCCGGGCGCCGATGCAGGCGTGGCCCACCTCGGTGTGGATGGCGTAGGCGAAGTCGATGGGGGTGGCGTCCACCGGCAGGGTCACGACCTTGCCCTTGGGGGTGAACACGAAGACCTCGTCCTGCTCCAGGTCGACCTTGAGCCGCTGCATGAACTCGTCCGGGTCGCTGGTCTCGGACTGCCAGTCGACGATGCGGTTGAGCCAGGGCAGGTCGCCCTGGTTGGGGTCGCGGTCCTTGTAGGCCCAGTGGGCGGCCACGCCCTGCTCGGCCCGGGCGTGCATCTCCCACGTGCGGATCTGGACCTCGAGGGGCTTGCCCTGGGGCCCGATCACCGTGGTGTGCAGCGACTGGTACAGGTTGAACTTGGGCATGGCGACGTAGTCCTTGAACCGGCCCTGCACCGGCTTCCACGTGGCGTGGATGGACCCGAGCGCCGCGTAGCAGTCCTTGACCGACTCGACCACGACCCGCATCCCGACCAGGTCGAAGATGTCGTCGAACTCCCGCCCCTTCACGACCATCTTCTCGTAGATGGAGTAGAGGTGCTTGGGCCGCCCGGTGACGTCGGCGGTGATGCGCAGCTCCGCCAGGCGCTGGCGCACCTCCTCCAGCACCTGGGTCAGGTAGATGTCCCGCTCCGGCGTGCGCACCGACACCATGTGGTCGATCTCGGCGTAGCGCTTGGGGTGGAGCGCGGCGAACGCCAGGTCCTCCAGCTGGGTCTTCACGTCCTGCATGCCCAGCCGGTGGGCCAGCGGCGCGTAGATGTCGAGCGTCTCGCGGGCGATGCGGTCCTGCTTCCAGGCCGGCAGCGCGGCGATGGTGCGCATGTTGTGCAGCCGGTCGGCCAGCTTGATGATGAGGACCCGCAGGTCGCGGGCCATGGCCACCAGCATCTTGCGCATGGTGGCGGCCTGCTGGGCCTCCCGGGAGTCGAACTGGACCCGCTCCAGCTTGGTCACCCCGTCGACGATGGCCGCCACGTCGGAGCCGAAGGAGCGCTCGATGTCGTCGAGCGTGGTGCCCGTGTCCTCCACCGTGTCGTGCAGGAGGGCCGCGGCCACGGTCACGTCGTCGAGGCCGAAGTCGGCCACGATGCGCGCCACGGCGAGGGGGTGCTGCACGAACGGCTCGCCCGAGTTGCGGGACTGGCCCCGGTGGGCGTCGGCCGAACGGAGGTAGGCCCGGGTGATCAGCGCGGTCGGGGCCTTGGGGTGCCGGCGCCGGAAGGCGTGGAGGAGGGGCGCGACCTCGTCCGCGGGCGGCTGGTGGTTGCGCCGCCATGGCAGGACCCGGTCGACGGTGGGCACCCTGGGCCTCCTCGCACTAGATCGTGATCAGGCTGAGTATGTCGTGGTCAGCCAGTCTTCCGCGGCCATCGAGGAAACCCAACTCCACGACGAACGCGAGACCGGCGATGCGGCCCCCCAGCCGCTCCACCAGGCGGGCGGTGGCGGCCGCGGTCCCCCCGGTGGCGAGCACGTCGTCCACCACCAGCACGGCTTCCCCCGGCGCGATGCCGTCGGCGTGCGCCTCGAGCGAATCGGTGCCGTACTCCAGCGCGTAGGTCTCGGTGACCGTCTCCCAGGGCAGCTTGCCGGGCTTGCGCACGGGCACGAAGCCGGCCCCGATCCGGTAGGCGACCGGGGCGGCGAAGATGAAGCCCCGGGCCTCGATCCCCACCACCTTGTCCACCGTGAGGCCGGCGGCGTGGTCGGCGATGGCGTCGACGGTGAAGCGGAACGCGTCGACATCGGCCAGCAGCGGGGTCATGTCCTTGAAGACGATGCCCGGCTGGGGGAAGTCGGGGACGTCGCGTAGCCGCTCTGCCAGCCACGACGGATCGGGCGTCATGGCGGGCGACGTTAGCGGCGGGCGCCCTTGGTCTTCTTGCGGGGCCGGGGCGGGATGGTCCGGCCGCTCAGGTTGGCGGGGCCGCCCGATGCGGTCGTGCCGGCACCGGCCCGGGCGGGGGTCGAGACCCGGCCGGTGGCCACGGCGGCGGCCACGGCTTCGGCGTCGCCGCCCCGGGCCTCCACCCGGCGCCTGATGTCGCGGTAGCGGGGCTCGCGCTCCTTGAGCACCGCCAGGAGCGGCGAGGCGATGAAGATCGACGAGTAGGCGCCGGAGAACAGGCCGATGAGCAGCGCCAGGGCGAACTCCTCCAGCACCCGGGCGCCCATGATCCACGAGCCCACCACCAGCAGCGACATCACCGGCAGCAGGGCGGTCATGGTGGTGTTCAAGCGAGCGCATCAGCGCCTGGTTGAGCGACACGTTGACCATGCCGCCGTAGGTGAGGCCCCCGGTCGAGGACACCAGCCGGGTGTTCTCGTCGACCTTGTCGAACACGACGATGCCGTCGTAGATCGAATAGCCGAGGATGGTGAGCACGGCGATGACGGTCGCGGGCGTCACCTCGAGGCCGGTGATCGAGTACACGCCCACGGTGATGATCACGTCGTGGACCAGGGCGGCCAGCGTGGGGAGCGCCATCTTCATCTCGAAGCGGAGGGCGATGTAGATCGTCACCAGGATGAGGAAGACGATCAGCGCCCGCAGCGCCTTGCGGCTGATCTCCTCGCCCCAGGACGGGCCCACCTCGGTGAGGTTGACCTGGTCGCTGTCGGAGCCCGTGAGCTCGGCCAGCGAGCCGGTCACCTGGTCGGTCTTCTCGGCCGACACCGGCTCGGCCTCGACCCGGATCGTCTTGCCCTCGTCCGACTCCAGCACGGTGATGGTGGCCCCGGACAGGCCGAACTGGTCGACCGCGTCGCGGGCGTCGGACACCGAGGCGTCGCCCGCGGGGACCTCCCACACCACGCCGCCCTCGAAGTCGATGCCGAGGTTGAGGCCCCGGGTGACCAGCGACCCGAGGCTGATCACCACCGCGATGAGGGAGATGGTGAACCACACGCGCTTGCGGCCCACGAAGTCGAAGTTGGTCTCGCCGTGGTAGAGCCGGCTCCAGATGGAGCGGTTGACCGCCTGCTTGGCCGCCGGGCGCCCCTCGCCGCGGCGCCGGGAGCGGCCGGTGGTGGACGGTGCGGCGCCGTCAGCGCCGTTGGTCTCCGTGGCCTCGCTGGTGTCGACGTCGCTGGTCTCGACGTCGGTGGTCTCGACCTCGGTGGCCTCGACCTCGTCGGGGGTGGTGCCGTCCGTGCCGTCGGTGCCGTCGCCGCCGGCCGGGCCCCGGGTGCGGTCGCTCATCGTCCGACCCCCGCTCCCGTCAGCTCTCGCTCCTTCTCGGGCTTCGGGCCCGGCGGCCAGGCCGCGGGCCACGCCGAGCACCGGCATGTCGGTGAAGACGCGGCTGGCGGAGAGCAGGGTGACCGCCGGCCGGGTGAAGAACCAGGCCGTGAACACGTCGAGCACGGTGGACAGGCCGAGGAAGAAGGCGAAGCCCCGCACCGAGCCCACGGTCAGCCACCACAGCACCGCGGCGCCGATGAAGGCCGAGGTGTCGGCGGCCAGGATGGTGCGGAAGGCCCGCTTGAACGCCCGCTCGGTCGAGCTGCGCAGGGTGCGCCCGGCCTTGACCTCGTCTTTCAAGCGCTCGAAGTACACCACGTAGGAGTCGACGGTCACGCCGATCGACACGATGATGCCGGTCACGCCGGCCAGCGTGAGCGCCAGTCCCTGCGTCGTGCCCAGGTAGCTCACGATCGTGTACATGAGCGAGCCCCACACGGTGAGGCCCACGATCACCACGACGCCCAGCGCCCGGTAGTAGAGCAGCATGTACAGGGCCACCAGGGCCAGGCCCACGAAGCCGGAGATGATGCCCGCCCGCAGCGAGTCGGTGCCGAGCGACGCCGACACCGTCTGCACGCTCTGGCGCTCCAGCTCGACCGGCAGCGAGCCGTAGCGCAGCACCAGGGCCAGGTCCTTGGCCTCACCCTCGGTGAAGCTGCCCGAGATCTGGATCGAGTCGGCGGCTGAAGGTGGCGTTCGTTGATCGTCGGCGCCGACTGCACCACCGAGTCGAGCACGATGGCCAGGCGCCCGCTGGGGCACACGTCGGGGACCTTCTGGAAGCACTGCGCGGCGATCTCGTTGAAGGTGTCGATGCCGTTCTCGCCGCCCCGCATCTCCAGGCGGACCAGCCACTGGCCGTTCTGGATGTCGGCGGAGGCGGTCTTCACGATGCGGCCCGTGGCCAGGGACGGGCCCAGCTGGTACGGCCCGGTGTCGTCCATGCCCGGCAGGATGACCACCGCGTCGGGGTCGTCCTCCTCCCGCGGGGTGAGCGGGATGCCGTTCTGGGTCTCCGGCCCCGGCCTGGGGCTCGCCGGTGGGGGCCTCGGTGGACGGCGGGGTCTCGGGCACCGTGGTGGCCGTCGTGGTGGTGGTCGGCTCCTGGACCGGCGCGGCCGCGCTCTCGCCCTCCACCAGGCCCAGCGCCGCCTCGGACGTGGCGGTGGTGGCGGGGGCGGTGGTGGCCGTGGGGTCGCCCGGCGCCGTCGTGTCGGTGGGGGCCGTGGTGTCGGTGGTGTCGGTGCTGTCGGGGGTGCGCCTGCTGGCCGGTGAGGTCCTGGAGGACCGGGCGGAAGCGCAGCTCGGCCGTCTGGCCCACCAGCTCCAGCGCCCGGTCCCGGTTCTTGACCCCCGGGAGCTGGACGACGATGGCGTCGCCCTGGCGGGTGATCTCCGGCTCGGCCACGCCCAGGGCGTCGACCCGGGCCCGGATGATGTTGAGCGCCTGGTCGAGCTGCTCGCCCGAGGCGTCGCTCGTCGGGGCCAGCACCACCGACACGCCGCCCTGGAGGTCGAGGCCCAGCTCGGGGCTGTTGCCGGCCAGCAGCGTGAGCGCCAGGCCGCCGTAGGCCAGGGCCATGATGAAGATGAGGGGCAGCAGGATCTTGCGTCGCATCAGCTCACACGTTCGGCTCCGGGGCGGACGGTCCCGCCTCGTCGGGCTCGGCCGGCGCATCGTCGGGCTCCGGCGCATCGTCGGGCTCGCCGGACTCGGTGCGGTCCTCCACCTTACGCAGCACCGCCTGCCGCGCCACCTTCAGCTCCAGGCCCGGCGCCACCTCCAGGGTCATGTCGTCGTCGGGCCCCAGGTCGACGATGCGGCCGTAGATGCCCGCGGTGAGGATGACCTCGTCGCCGGGCTCCAGGGTGGCGACCAGCGCCTGGTGCGCGCGCACCCGCCGCTGCTGGGGGCGGATGAAGAGGAGCCACAGCACGAAGAACGTGGCGGCGATGACGAGAAGTTGCTCCATAGGCAGCCGGACGAGGTTAGCCCCCGCCGTCTCCCGCCGGTGCATCCTGGAGCTCCCAGCGTGCGGCCACCTCGGACCGCAGCGCCCGCCAGCGTCCCCGCGGCGATGGCGGCCCGGATGCGGGCCACCAGGGCGAAGGTCCACGCCACGTTGTGCAGCGTCAGCAGGCGGGGGGCGGTGGGCTCGGCCACCGACAGCAGGTGGCGCAGGTAGGCCCGCGACCAGCGGGCGCACACGGGGCAGCCGCAGCTCGGATCGAGCGGCCCGGCGTCGTCCGCGTAGCGGCGGTTGCGCAGGTTGAGCCGTCCCTCCGAGGTGAGCATGGTGCCGTGGCGGGCCAGCCGGGTGGGCAGCACGCAGTCGAACATGTCGATGCCCCGGGCCACCGCGTCCACCATCCCCAGGGGGTCGCCCAGGCCCATGAAGTAGCGGGGCCGGCCGGCCGGGAGCGGGCCCAGCGCCGCCTCCAGGGCGGGCATCATCTCGGCCCGCGTCCTCCCCCACCGACAGCCCGCCCACCGCGTAGCCGTCGAAGCCGACGGCCACGGTGCGCTCGGCGCTCTCGACCCGCAGGGCGTGGTCGGTGCCGCCCTGCACGATGCCGAACTGGTTGAGGTCGTCCCGCTCGTGCGCCAGGAACGCCTTGCGGGCCCGGGTGGCCCACAGGGCGGTGCGGTCGACGGCGGACCGCAGCACCCGGGGCGGTGACGGCAGCGGGGCGCACACGTCCAGCACCATCTGGATGTCCGCCCCCAGCTTGACCTGGACGTCGACCGCGCCCTCGGGGCTCAGGTGGTGGCGCGACCCGTCGTAGGTGGAGGCGAAGGTGGCGCCCTCGTCGTCCAGGCGGGGGCCCAGCGAGAACACCTGGTAGCCGCCCGAGTCGGTGAGCACGTGGCCCCGCCAGCCGGCGAAGCCGTGGAGGCCGCCGAGGCGGGCGACCACGTCGGCCCCCGGGCGCAGCATGAGGTGGTAGGTGTTGCCCAGCACCACCTCGGCACCGAGGTCCTCCAGGTCGGCCGAGGACAGCGTGCGCACCGCGCCCCGGGTGCCGACCGGCATGAAGCAGGGGGTGGAGAACGACCCCCGGGCGGTCGTCACCGTGCCGGTGCGGGCGGCGCCGTCGGTCGCCTCCACCGCGAAGCTCAGGCTCATGCCGCCGCCACCAGCATGGCGTCCCCGAAGGACAGGAAGCGGTAGCCCTCGGCCAGCGCCTCGGCGTACAGGTCGCGCCAGCGGGGCCCGACGAGGGCGTCCACCAGCACCAGCAGCGACGAGCGCGGCAGGTGGAAGTTGGTGAGCAGCACGTCGACCAGCCGGGGCGCCCAGGGGCGGTGGATGAACAGCTCGGTGCGCCCCTCCAGCTCGCCCGAGGCGGCGGCCGACTCCAGGGCCCGCACGCTGGTGGTGCCGACGGCGACGACCCGGCCGCCCCCGGCCCGGGCGGCCTCGCAGGCGGCCAGGGTGGCGGCGGGCACCGCGTAGCGCTCGGCGTGCATGTGGTGGTCCTCGACCTTGGGGGCCGACATGGGCCGGAACGTCCCCATCCCCACCCGGAGGTCGACCGGCTCGACCCGGGCGCCCGCCTCCCGGCAGCGGGCCAGCACCTGCGGGGTGAGGTGGAGCCCCGCGGTGGGGGCGGCCACCGATCCCGGCCGCTCGGCGAACACGGTCTGGTAGCGCTCGGGGTCGGCCAGCGGGGTGTGGATGTAGGGCGGCAGGGGCACGATGCCGTGGCGGTCGAGCACCGCCAGCTCGTCCTCCCCCTCCGCCACCCGCAGCGTCACCCGCCGGGTGCCGTCGCCCGCGCCCTCGCCGCCGACCTCGACCTCCAGGTCGGGGCCGGCCGCCAGCCGGGTGCCGGGGCGGACCCGCCGGCTGGGCCGGACCAGGGCCTCCCACTCGCCGCCGGGGTCGCGCTCCAGCAGCAGGACCTCGACCTCTCCCCCGCTGGGCTTGCGCAGCCGCAGCCGGGCGGGCAGGACCCGGGTGGTGTTGACCACCAGCACGTCCCCGGGGCGCACCAGGTCGGGCAGGTCGGCCACCGTGCGGTGGGCCACGCGGCCGCCGGCCAGGGGCGCGTCGACCAGCAGGCGGGCCGCGTCCCGGGGCTCGACCGGGCGCTGGGCGATGGCGCGCTCGGGCAGGTGGTAGTCGAAGTCGGCGAGATCCATGGGCCGGACAAACCTACCGGCGCGCCAGGTTCCGGCCTCCCCTGTGCCGGGTTCCCGCCCTCACACGCCCCAGAGCGTGGGCGCACCGCCGGACGGGCCTGACGCGGGCGGCGGGACCAGGTCGAGGTGGTGCCAGGCCGCGGGCAGCGCCACCCGGCCCCGGGGCGTGCGCATGAGCAGGCCCTCCTGGATGAGGAACGGCTCGTAGACGTCCTCGACCGTCTCGGTCTGCTCGCCCACGCTGATGGCCAGGGTGGACAGGCCCACCGGCCCGCCGCCGAAGCGCCGGCACAGGGCGTCGAGGATGGCCCGGTCGACCTTGTCCAGGCCCCGGTCGTCCACCCCGAACAGGGCCAGGCCCCGCTCGGCGGTGGCCCGGTCGACGGTCCCGTCGCCGGTCACCTCCGCGTAGTCGCGGACCCGGCGCAGCAGCCGGTTGGCGATGCGGGGCGTGCCCCGCGCCCGGCAGGCGATCTCGGCGCCGCCGGGCCCGTCGATGGCCACGCCCAGGATCCCCGCGGCCCGGGCCACGATGGCCTCCAGGTCGGTGGCCGTGTAGTAGTCGAGCCGCGGCCACCAGCCCGAAGCGGTCGCGCAGCGGGCCGGTGATGGAGCCGGTGCGGGTGGTGGCGCCCACCAGGGTGAAGCGGGACAGGTCCAGGCGGATCGAGCGGGCGGCCGGCCCCTTGCCCAGCACGATGTCGAGCTGGAAGTCCTCCATGGCCGGGTAGAGCACCTCTTCGACCGGCCGGGGCAGGCGGTGGATCTCGTCCACGAACAGCACGTCGCCGTCCTCGAGCTGGGTGAGGATGGCGGCCAGGTCGCCCGCCCGCTCCACCGCCGGGCCGGAGGTGGTCTGGAGGTGGGCGCCCAGCTCGTGGGCGATGATGCCGGCCAGCGTGGTCTTGCCCAGGCCGGGCGGGCCGGAGAACAGCAGGTGGTCGGGGGCCTGGCCGCGGCGGCGGGCGGCCTCCAGCACGATGCCGAGGTGGGCCTTGAGCTCGGCCTGGCCCACGAAGTCGGCCAGGCGCCGGGGCCGCAGCGTGGACTCGGCCGCCACGTCGTCGGGACCGGTGCCCGGGTCGAGCAGCTCCTCGCGGGTCATCGGGCCGCGGCCAGGCGCTGGAGGGCCGTGCGCAGCAGCACCGACGGGTCGCCGCCGTCGTCCGCAGCCAGCTCGGCGGTGGCCATGCGGATCTCCTCGGCCGAGTAGCCCAGCCCGGCCAGCGCCTCCCGCACGTCCGCGGCCGCGCTGCGCTGCGCCCGCGGGCGCGCCCACCGGGGCGGGCACGGCCCCGCCGTCGTCGATGTGGAGCCGGGACTTCAGCTCCACCAGCAGCCGGGTGGCGGTCTTCTTGCCCACCCCGGGGACCAGGCACAGCGCGCCGACGTCGTCCTCGGCCAGGACCCGCACCAGGGCGGCCGGCGCGTGCACCGACAGGATGGCCAGGGCCAGGGCCGGCCCCACCCCGTGGGCCCCGAGCAGGGCCTCGAACGTGACCCGCTCGTCGCGGGACGGGAAGCCGTAGAGCACCTCGGCGTCCTCCCGCACGTGGTGGTGGGTCCACACGAACACCTCGTCGCCCACGTCGCCCAGGGACACGGCGGTGGTGGGCGACACGACCACCACGTAGCCGACGCCGCCCACCTCGACCAGCACCTCGCCCGCTCCCCGGTGCAGCAGCCGCCCTCGCAGCGACCCGATCACCGGCACCGCCCCCGTCCCTGTCGAGGCGGGCGCGCAGCAGCGGGGCGTGGGCCAGGTGGCACAGGGCGAGGGCGACGGCGTCGGCCGCGTCCACCGGGCGCAGGGGGGTGGCGATGCCGAGCAGCGCCTGGACCATGCGCTCGATCTGGTCCTTGTCCGCCCCGCCGAAGCCGGCCACCGCCTGCTTGACCTGGTTGGGCGAGTACTCGACCACCTCGCAGCCCGCCGCCACCGCCTCGGCCATGGCCACCCCGGCCGCCTGGGCGACGGGGATGGCGGTGCGGGCGTTGACCTGGAACAGCACCCGCTCGACCGCCACCACCTCGGGCCGGTGCTCGGCCAGCAGCGCCCGCAGGTCGACCTGCAGGGCCGCCAGGCGGTGAGGCACGCCCAGCGCCGGGTCGGTGCGCAGCACGCCGGCGGCCACGGCCCGGGGCCGGCGGCCGGCGCGCTCCACGACGCCGTAGCCGCAGCGCGACAGTCCCGGGTCGATGCCGAGCACGAACATGGGTTCGGACCCTAGCCGGTCCTCCCCCCGCCCGGGTGGACCCTAGGTGCGGGCCGCCGCCACCGCCGCCACCACCTCGTCGGTGGGGCGGAACGACAGCCCGGCCACCGCCCGGTGGACGTAGCGCACGACGCCCTCGGCGTCGACCACGAAGATCGAGCGCCGGTAGAAGCCCACCGGGCCGAGGATCCCGTACTGCTTGCCCACCTGCTTGTCGTGGTCCGACAGCAGCGGGAAGGCGAAGCCGCCCTGCTTGTCCGAGAAGCCGTCGTGGCTCTCGACCGTCTGCGGGCTGATGGCGAGCACCACCGCCTCGACCTCGCGGAACTGGTCGATCTCGGCCGTGTAGCTGTTGAGCTGGCGGGTGCACACGGGCGTGTTGTCGCCCGGGTAGAACGCCAGCACCACGGCCTGGCCGGCCCACTCGGACAGCGTGTAGTCGCGGTGGCCGTCGGGCGTGCCGTCGGTCCCCGCCAGGGAGAAGTCGGGGGCCTTGTCCCCCACTTGGGCCACTCACCTGCGTGCCTCCGGCCCGCCGGTGAGTGGTCGCCGCGCGCGGCGGGTAGGGCACTGTGCTCATGGTTCACTCGCTGGCGCTCCCTCACGTCGACCGGCCTCCACCATCTCGAGGATCGTGTCAGGGATGTCGAAGTTGGCGTGCACGGCCTGCACGTCGTCGTGGTCGTCCAGCGCGTCGATCAGCCGCAGCACCCGCTTGGCCGCTTCGGCCGTGTCCAGCGCCACCGTGGTCGAGGGGACCATGGTCAGGTCGGAGGAGTCGACGGGGATCTCGGCCTCGTCGAGGGCCGTGCGCACCGCGTGCAGGTCGGTGGGCGGGGTGGTCACCCGCCAGCTGTCGCCGTCGTCGACGATGTCCTCGGCCCCGGCGTCGAGGGCGGCCAGCATCAGCTCCTCCTCGTCCACCGAGCGGGGCACGATGATCTGGCCCGTGCGGGCGAACTGCCAGGCCACGGCGCCCGGCTCGGAGATCGAGCCGCCGTTCTTGGTGAAGATGTTGCGCACCTCGGCCCCGGTGCGGTTGCGGTTGTCGGTGAGCACCTCGACCATCACCGCCACCGAGCCCGGCGCGTAGCCCTCGTAGGTGATCTGGCTGTAGGTGACGCCCTCGAGCTCGCCCGTGCCCCGCTTGACCGCCCGCTCGATGGTGTCGGTGGGGATCGAGTTGTCCCGGGCCTTCTGGAACATCGTCCTCAGCGTGGGGTTGGTCTCGGGGTCACCCCCGCCCTCCCGGGCCGCCACCTCGACCTGGCGCAGCAGCTTGGCGAACAGCTTGCCGCGGGCCTTGTCGTTGGCGGCCTTCTTGTGCTTGATGGTCGCCCACTTGGAATGGCCGGACATCACACCACCTCGTTGAGGAACAGCTCGTGCAGGCGGGGGTCGTCGCCGAGCTCGGGATGGAACGCCGCCACGATCACCGGTCCCTGACGGCACAGGACGGGCCGGCCCTCGACGGTAGCCAGGACGTCGACGTCCGCGCCCACCCGCGCGACCACCGGGGCCCGAATGAAGGTCGCATGCACCGCGTCGCCCAGCCCCGCCACCGGCAGGTCGGCCTCGAAGGAGTCGACCTGGCGCCCGAAGGCGTTGCGGCGCACGTCGATGTCGATGGCCCCGAAGCAGCGCTGGTCGGGCCGGCCGTCGAGGATCTCCCGGCCCAGCAGGATCATGCCCGCGCAGGTGCCGAAGGCCGGCATGCCGCCGGCCAGCCGCTCGGCCACCGGCTCGAACAGCCCGGAGGACTCCAGCAGCATCGACATGGTGGTCGACTCGCCGCCCGGCAGGACCAGGCCCGATATGTCCGCGAGGTCAGCCGGTGAGCGGACTGCCACCGGCTCCGCGCCGAGACGTGCCAGCATGGAGGCATGTCGCGCCGACGCGCCCTGCAGCGCGAGCACGCCGACCTTCACCTGGGGGCCTCGTTCCTGCGGGCATGAGGCCTCGATTGTACGGGCAGGGCGCCAACGGCGAGAATCCACCGTCGACTGGGACAACGTCGGGGGGACGACAACCGCTACCCGGAGGTTCTCCGTGCACGGCAACACCCGCACCCTGATCACCGGCCTGGCCGCGGTCGCCCTGGCGGCCGGCGCCGTGGGCTGCTCGGGCGGGCAGGACCAGGGAGCGGGCGCCGACCAGCCCACCTTCCGGCGGTCCGAGGGCTCGTCGCTGGCGTTCGAAGAGCCGATCTCGACCACGTCCGACCTGGTGGCCCCGGCCGCGGAGGGCGACCCGTGGACGATCGTGGGCTCGCTGCTCGACCCGGAGGAGCAGGCCTCGACGGCCGCGGTGTGGACCTCCGACGACGCGCGCGAGTGGTCGCGCGAGGACATCCGGCCGCTGCGCTCGGGCCTGGGCGAGTCGATGGCCGCCGCCGTGCACCACCTCCGACGGCCTCCTGGCCGTGGGCCGGCTGGGCGACGGGGACCGCTCCGACGCGGTGGTGTGGCGCCAGGACGGCGACGACTGGAAGCAGCTGCGCCCCGAGGCCATGGGCGGCGAGCACGAGCAGTGGGCCTTCGACGCGGCCAGCGGTCCCGGCGGGATCCTGGTGGCGGGAGGCGAGAACGCCTGGGGCGAGGTGCGGGCCCGGCTGTGGTTCAGCGCCGACGGCGAGACCTGGGAGTCCGTGGACGGCGGCCCCGGCGGCCCCCTCGACGCCACCGGCGAGGAGTCGGTGCGCGACGTGGCCTCGTTCGGCAACGGGTTCGTGGCCGTGGGCTCGCGGCGGGTCGGCGGCGAGCAGGACGGCGTCGTGTGGCTGTCGGCCGACGGCAAGACCTGGGAGGTGGTCGACTCCCCCGTCCTCGGCGGCCCCGGTCGCCAGGAGGTCACCGCGGTGGTCGACACGGGCGCGGGCCTGGTGACCGGCGGCTACGTGGCCCCCGAGGGCGGCGCCGGCGTCCCGGTGTCGTGGAACTCGCCCGACGGCCGGACGTGGGCCGGCAGCGCCGGCGGAGTGCTCCAGCCCACCGCGAGCTCGCGGCGGGCAACCTCCGACATGACGGTCAGCTCCCTGAGCGTGGACCCGTCCGGCATCGTCGCCTCCGGCGGCGACCGCTGGCGGCCCCAGGTCTGGCGCTCGGCGGACGGCGGGGCCTCATGGCTCCAGGCGCCGTCGCCGGTGCACGGCGAGGTGTTCCAGGACGGCGTACGGATCGACGACGTGGCCTCGGGCAACGGCATCCCGGGCGTGGCCATAGGGTCGGGCCCTCGGTGATGGTGCTGGGCACCCGCTGGGACGACGTCACCGGCGACGCCTTCCCCAGGGGTGGCACGCAGCCGTTCGCCGCGGCGGTGGCCGCCGGCCCGGAGGGGACCGTCGCCGCCGGGGGCCTGTACACCCCGCCCACGGGCGAGGAACGCGAGACGTTCGCGGGCGAGGTCTGGTTCCGGGACGGCCACGGCGACTGGGACACGGTCAACCCCGAGCCGCTGGCGTACGGCCAGATCCTCGACGTGGTGGCCTACAAGGGCGGGTTCGCCGCAGTGGGCACCGAGGACTTCGCCCGGGCCTCGGCCCGCGGCGTGTCGGGCGACAACGGGCCCGACGGGATCGTGTGGATCTCGCCCGACGGCGAGACCTGGGGCCGCATCGGCTCGACCGACGCCCGTTTCGACGACGCCTACTTCCAATACCTGGAGAACCCGAGCCCAGAGGCCGCCGCCACCATCGTGGCCATGGAGCAGGGCCTCCCGCCCGAGTCGGCGGCCCCGGCCGGCGGGCCCGGCACCCGCGAGCTGAGCGCGGCCGCGCCCCTGGGCGACGGGTTCATCGCGGTCGGCACCGTGTTGGACACCTCACCCGACAGCGTGGACACCGACCCCATCGTGCTCTACTCGCTGGACGGCACGACCCTGGTGCCCGAGTCGCCCGGCATCGGCGGCCCCGGCCTCCAGCGCCTCAGCGACGTGTGCGTCGCCCCCGACAACACCGCGGTGGCGGTGGGCGTGGCCGGCGCCACCGGGGGCCACGAGGCCAGCGTGGTGCGGCGCGGCGTCGACGGCGTGTGGCAGGTCGGCGCTCGCCGAGGACGGCTCGTTCGGCGGGCCCGGCAACCAGGTCGCCTACGCCTGCGCGGCCGGTCCCGACGGGTTCGTGGTGGTCGGCTCGGACGACGCCAGCGGCGACACCGACGCCCGCGTCTGGACCTCGCCCGACGGCATCGAGTGGACCCAGGTCGAGTCCGGGCCGCTCGGCGGCGGCGGCGACCAGTGGGCCAGCGCGGTGGCCGCGGTCCCGGGCGGCGACGACGGCGACGGCTGGCTCGTGGCCGGGGTCGACACCGGGGGCGGCAACCGGGACGTCGCCCTGTGGCGACTGTCCGCCGATGGCGAGCTCACCCGGCGCGACACGGGCGAGAGCGCCCTGGGCGGAGCGGGCGACCAGACGGTGTCCAGCGTGAGCGTCGACGAGGACGGCCACGTCACCCTGGCCGGCAGCGACTACGGCCGGGTCGGCCTGTGGGAGTCCGACCGGCTCGACCGTTAGGCGGGCGCCGGGGCGGCTACCAGCCGCGCTCGGCCAGCCGCACCTCGAGGCCGTCGATCTCCTCGCCCCGCATGGCGGTGCCCAGGCCCCGGCTGACCTTGGCCAGGATGCCGGGGTCCTCGTAGTGGGCGGTGGCCTCGACGATGGCCTTGGCCCGCCGGGCCGGGTCGTCGCTCTTGAAGATGCCGGAGCCCACGAAGCAGGCCTGGGCGCCGAGCTGCATGACCAGGGCGGCGTCGGCCGGGGTGGCGATGCCGCCCGCGCAGAACAGCGGGACGGGCAGCGTGCCGGTCTGGGCCACCTCCTGGACCAGCGCCACCGGGGCCCGCAGCTGCTTGGCCCAGTCGTAGACCTCGGCCGAGTCGGCCTGCGTGATCTTGCGGATGTCGCCCAGGATCGAGCGCAGGTGGCGCACCGCCTCCACGATGTTGCCGGTGCCCGCCTCTCCCTTGGAGCGGATCATGGCCGCGCCCTCGCTGATGCGGCGCAGGGCCTCGCCCAGGTTGGTGGCCCCGCACACGAAGGGCACGGTGAAGGCCCACTTGTCGATGTGGTGCGCCTCGTCGGCCGGCGTGAGCACCTCGGACTCGTCGACGTAGTCGACCCCCAGCGCCTGGAGGATCTGCGCCTCCACGAAGTGGCCGATGCGGGCCTTGGCCATGACCGGGACGGTCACCGCGGCCACGATGCCCTCGACCAGCTCGGGGTCGCTCATGCGGGCCACGCCGCCGTCGCGGCGGATGTCGGCGGGCACCCGCTCCAGCGCCATGACGGCGACCGCCCCCGCGTCCTCGGCGATCTTGGCCTGGTCGGGCGTGACCACGTCCATGATGACGCCGCCCTTGAGCATCTCGGCCAGGCCGCGCTTGACGCGCTGGGTGCCGGTGTCGTGAGCGGGGACGGGGGTGGGCGCCGACTCGGTCATGCGGCCAGTCTACGAGCGGAGACCCTCGCGCTCCCCAGCCACTTCCAGGGCGAATGGACCGAACAGTGCGTTTCCCGCTCTTGCTGCAGAGCAGCGGGCCGCTCGGGCCCTCACAGCTCGCGGAGGAGGGCGATCCGCTCCTCGATGGGCGGGTGGGTGTCGAACATGCGGTTGAGCCGGGACAGGCGCCCCTGGCGCTCGGTCTGGGCCGACGGCTGCTCGATCCACAGGTGGGCGGTGGCCCGGCTGGTGGCGTGCACCACGGTGGTGTCCTCCCGCAGCTTCTCCAGGGCGGAGATCAGGCCCGGCGGGTAGCGGGTCATCTCGACGCCGGACACGTCGGCCAGCGTCTCCCGCCGCCGGCTCACCGCCCGCTGCATGACGGTGGCGATGACCGGCGACAGCACCAGCATCGCGAAGCCCACGACCGACAGGATCACCAGCGGGCCGCTGTTGCCGCCGTGCCGGCGGTCGAAGTCGCGGTGGGTGTTGCGGCCCATCCCCCACCACGCCAGCCGCACGCCCAGGTCGGCCAGCAGCGCCACGATGCCCACCATGGTGACCGCCAGGGTCGACACCAGGATGTCGTAGTTCTTGACGTGCGAGAGCTCGTGGGCCAGCACGCCCTCCAGCTCGATGCGGTTCATCCGCTCCAGCAGCCCGGTGGTGACCGCCACCGCCGCGTTGCGGGGGTTGCGGCCGGTGGCGAAGGCGTTGGGGGCGGGGTCGTCGATGACGTAGAGCCGCGGCTTGGGCAGGCCCGAGGCGATGCACAGGCCCTCGACGATGTTGTGGTAGCGGGCGTACTCCTCCACCGACGCGGGCGTGGCCCGGCTCATGCGCAGGGCCACCTTGTCGGACTGCCAGTACGCCACCAGGCTGGTCACCACGCCGATGACGATGGCCAGCACCACCCCCACCAGCCCGAGGCCGAGCAGGTAGCCGAAGCCCGCCGCCACCAGGGCGACGAACGCGACGAAGCCGGCGATCAGCAGCCAGGAACGGCGCTTGTTGGCGGTGACCTGGTCGTACATGGCGGTACCCGCGGGCCGGAGGAGCGCGGCGCCCACCTCAGAAGCTGACGCGGGTGGGGCCGCGCGACTCGTCGTCGGCCTGGAAGTACTCGCGCTCGGAGAACGAGAACATGCCCGCCAGCAGGTTGGCGGGGAAGCTCTGGATCTTCGTGTTATAGCGGTACACCGTGTCGTTGTAGAACTGGCGGGCGTAGGCGATGCGGCCCTCGGTGCCCGTCAGCTCCTCCTGGAGCTGGGCGAAGTTCTCGTTCGCCTTGAGGTCGGGGTAGGCCTCGGACAGCGCGAAGATCGACTTGAGGGCCCCGCTGATCATGTTCTCGGCCTGGGCCTGGTCCGCCGGGCCCTGGGCGTTGATGGCGGCGTTGCGGGCGGCGACCACGGCCTCGAGCGTCTCGCTCTCGTGCGCGGCGTAGCCCTTGACGGTTTCCACCAGGTTGGGGATGAGGTCGTAGCGCCGCTTGAGCTGGACGTCGATCTGGGCCCAGGCGTTCTCGATGCGGTTGCGCAGCGAGACGAGCCCGTTGTAGGACACCACGACGTAGAGCCCGATGAGCACCAGCAGCACCACGATGACGATGAGGAAGATCATCACGGCTGCTCATCCTACGGACTCACGCCGGGTCCCCGGGCATCGCCAGCGGTGATCGGCCGCCGAGTTGTCACGCGAGGCGTTCGTAGCGCTCCGCGTAGGCCTCGCCCAGATGCAGCATGGAGAACTCCTGGGCCCGTAGCTCGGCCGCCGCCAGCAGCTCGGCCCGCAGCTGCGGCTCGGCCAGCGCCCGCGTGAGCGTCCGGCCCAGGGCCTCCACGTCGCCGGGCGGCGTGAGCAGGGCGTCGACCCCGTCGGACGCCACGTTGGCGTAGCCGTCGAGCGCCGAGGCCACGACCACGGCCCCGGCCGCCATGGCCTCCAGCAGCACCACCCCGAACGACTCGCCGTGCAGCGAGGGGGCGCAGAACACGTCCGCGCCCCGCATGCGGGCCGCCACCTCCTCGTCGCTGAGCCGGCCCAGCCACTCGATGCGCGGATCGCCGCCGTGGCGGGCGCGGCAGCGCGTCCGTCTGGGGGCCGGTGCCGCCCACCCACAGGGTGACGTCGGGCGGGAGCATCCGCAGGGAGTCGAGCAGCACCGTGAGGCCCTTGCGCTGCTCGTGGCGGCCGATGAAGAAGATGGTGGGCCCGGTGGTGGGGTACGGGACCGCCTTGGCGAACCGCTCGACCTCGATGCCGTTGAACAGCAGCTCGTAGGTCCCGCCCACGGCCCGCCGGGCGGTGGCCAGCGCGTCCTTGGACACCGCGCAGCGGATGTCGAGCCGGCGGGCCAGCCAGCGCACCCCGGGCTTGGCCGCGGCGTAGGCGGCGCTGTCGCCCGCCCGGTGGAACGTGCCCACGATGGGGGCGTTGCGGAACAGCAGCGAGGTCATGGTCGGCCCGGGGGCCAGGGGCTCGTGCAGGTGGAGCACGTCGAAGGCCTCGTCGCGCAGGGCCCGGATGGTGCGGAGCTGGGCCGCGGGATCGGGCGCCAGCGGGGCGAACGAGCCGTTGGAGGCGGTGGGCACGCTCTTGCCCAGCGGCGTCACGCCCGCGTCGGGGGGCGGACCGTCGCACGGGGCGAGCACCCGGGTGTCGTAGCCGAGCGAGCGCAGCACCCGCGCCAGGCCCAGCACCTGGGCCTGGACCCCACCGGGAACCGTGAGGCTGTAAGGGCAGACCAGCCCGATGCGCACGGGCCGAGGGTACCCCACCCCGTGCCAGCCGGCTAAAGCCGGACCGGGGCCTCCGCGAAGTCGCTGGGCCAGTTGGGCTGGAGGAGGTGCCACTGCTCGGGAGCCCGGCTGATCAGCTCCTCCAGGCGGTAGGCCACGTCCTGGGTGATGCGGGCCACGTCCTCGCGGAACGTGCCCCGCCGGTCGGTCGGCACCGGCGGCAGGACCAGGCCGTGGTGGCCCCGGCCCCGGTCGTACAGGGCGGCCGGCAGGATCGGCGCGCCGGTGCGCAGCGCCAGCACCGCCGGGCCCGAGGGCAGCGTGGTCTTCTCGCCGAAGAACGTGACCTCGACGCCGCTGCGGCCGATGTCGCGGTCGCACAGCAGCGCCACCACGTGCCCGGCCTTGACCGCGCCGACGATGGCGCGGCCGGCATCGGGCCCCAGGGGCACGACGTTGAGCCCCATGCTCTCCCGCAGGCCCACGAACCAGTCGAACAGGGCGGGCGGCTCGATGCGCTCGACCACCGCGGTGACCGGCACCTTGTGCACCCGCGTCAGCCAGAACGCAGACCACTCCCAGCTGCCCAGATGGGGCATGACCATGAGCGGCCCGGTCCCGCTGCGGACCGCCCGCTCCAGGTGGTCGAAGCCCTCGAAGGTGAAGCGGTCGTCCAGCTCCTCGGCGCTGACCGAGGGCAGCCGGAACGACTCCGCGTAGTAGCGGGCGTACGACCGGTACACGCCCCGCACGCGGCGCCGGAGCGCCGCCCCGTCCAGGCCGGGCGTGACCCGGCGCTGGTGGCGCTCGACCATCGCCCGCTTGTCGCTCGGCCGCACGGCGGCGGCCGCGCCGACCTGCGGCGCGAGCAGGTCCACCAGGCGCCCGGGCAGGGCCTGGGCCAGCGCCGAGGCGCTTCGGTATGCCGGGGTGACCAGGTCCACGTGCACGATGGCCGGGCGCGGCGCCTAGCGCCGCCGGCGGTTGACGAGCGGCTGGCGCCGCCAGGTGCGGTGCGTGGACCGGGCCACGCGGCGGGACCGCCAGCGGGCGGCCAGCGGCTGCACCTGCGGGGCCGACGCCTGGCGCCACACGGTCAGGAAGCGCTGGCCGGCGGTGAACATGGTGAGCGCCAGCATGACCCACAGCACGGGCACCAGCAGCGACTCGAACAGCAGGCCGAAGGCCAGGAAGGCCAGCCGCTCGGCCCGCTCCATGAGCCCGCCCCGGGCGTCGAAGCCCAGTGCCTCGGCCTTGGCCCGCTCGTAGGAGATGAGCATCGAGGCGGCCAGCACCGCCAGCGGCAGCACCGAGACGCGGCCCGGCTGGGTGGAGGCGAGGTACCAGGCCACGCCGCCCAGCAGCAGGGCGTCGCTCACCCGGTCGACGACCGAGTCGAAGAAGGCGCCCCGGGGCGAAGCCGTGCCCGAGGCCTTGGCCACCGCCCCGTCCAGCACGTCGGGCACCGCGGTCAGCACGAGCAGCAGCAGGCCGGCCCGCAGCCAGCCGTTGGCGATCGTCACCGACGCGGCCACGGCCATGACCAGGCCGGTCAGCGTCAGCTGGTTGGCGGTGATGCCGGTGCGGCGGATCTGCGCACCGAGGGGACGCATGCCCTTCTCGAAAGAGCTGCGCCACCGTCCATCGAACATGAGATGTTCTCCAGAGGTCTCAGCAGGCGCCGCGTGGGCGCACACCGTGTTCAACGGCAGATCGGTCCCCGACCCTTCCCGAGCCGGCGCCACGCGGGCACCCGACAGGCTAACAACGCGCGCACCAGACAACTGATCATCCCCTGGCTCCCCCCGATGTCATCCAGCTCGGGCGCGCAGCAGGTGGCAGCCCCGCTACTGTCGCCCGCATCGCCGTCCTACACCGAGGGGGAGCCTGGTGAAGCGGTACGCGACCGACCACATCCGCAACGTCGCCCTGGTCGGGCACGGCGGAGCGGGCAAGACCAGTCTGGCCGAGGCCTTGCTCCACCGTGCCGGCGCCGTCACCCGGCTGGGTCGGGTCGAGGACGGCACGACCGTGTGCGACTACGACCCCGAGGAGCACAAGCGGGGCATCTCGCTGTCGCTCGCCGTCGCCCCCTTCGAGTGGCGCGACCACAAGGTCAACCTCATCGACACCCCGGGCTACGCGGACTTCATGGGCGACGTCGCGGCGGCCCTGCGCATCGCCGACCTGGCCGTGTTCGTGGTCAGCGCGGTGGACGGGGTCGAGGTCCAGACCGAGGAGGCCTGGACGCTGGCGGCCAAGCTGGGCGTGCCCCGCATGGTGTTCGTCAACAAGCTCGACCGGGAGCGGGCCAGCTTCGACGCCACGCTGGCCCAGCTGCGGGACCGGCTCGGCGCGGGCATCGCCCCGCTGGAGCTGCCCATCGGCCAGGAGGTGGGCTTCCGGGGCATCGCCGACCTGCTCACCGACACCGCCCACATCTACGACAACGGCGTCCCCCACACCGAGGCCATCCCCGACGACATGGAGGCGATGGAGCACGAGGTGCACGACGCCCTGGTCGAGGGCATCGTCGTGGCCGACGACGCCATGCTGGAGCGCTACCTGGAGGGCGACGTCCCCGGCCTCGACGAGCTGGAGCACACGCTGCACGACGGCATCGCGGCCGCCACCGTGTTCCCGGTGGTGGTCGGCTCGGCCACCCGGGAGATCGGCATCGACCGCCTGGCCGACTTCCTGGTGGAGATCGGCCCCTCCCCCCTCGACCGGCCCGCCATCATCACCGTCGGCGGGGGCAACGGCGACGCTCCCGACGCCATCGAGGTGGCGGCCGACGCCGGCGGCGACCCGCTGGCCTTCGTGTTCAAGACCATCGCGGACCCCTACGTCGGCCAGGTGAGCCTGTTCCGGGTCCTGTCGGGCACGCTCCGGCCCGACGACCACCTGGTCAACAGCCGCAGCGGCACCGACGAGCGCCTCCACGGCCTGCTCACGGTGCGGGGCAAGGAGCAGGAGACGGCGAGCGAGCTGGTGGCCGGCGACATCGGGGCCGTGGCCAAGCTGGCCGGCACCGCCACCGGCGACACGCTGGCCCCCAAGGGCAAGCCGGTGATCGTGCCCCCCATCGAGCAGCCCGAGCCCACGCTGGCCGTGGCCGTGGTGCCCCGCACGCAGGCCGACGAGGACCGCCTCGCCCCCGCCCTGCACCGGCTGGTGGACGAGGACCCCGCCCTGCGGGTCGAGCGGGTGGACGAGACCCACCAGACGCTGCTGCACGGCACGGGCGAGACCCACATCCAGATCACCCTGGAGAAGCTGACCCGCAAGTTCGGGGCCAACGTGGACACCGAGGACGTGCGGGTCCCCTACCGCGAGACCATCACCGGCAGCGCCAAGTCCGTGGAGGGCCGCCACAAGAAGCAGACCGGCGGCCACGGCCAGTTCGGCGTGTGCGTGATCGACCTGGAGCCGCATGGAGCGGGGCGGCGGGTTCGAGTTCGTCAACCAGATCGTCGGCGGGGCCATCAGCCGGGGCTACGTCCCCGCGGTGCAGAAGGGCGTCGAGGAGGCCATGGCCTCGGGCGGCGTCAACGGCTACCCGGTGGTCGACGTCAAGGTCACGCTGACCGACGGCAAGGAGCACTCGGTCGACAGCTCGGAGATGGCGTTCAAGGTGGCGGGGCGGCTGGCCTTCCGGGCGGCCATGGCCCAGGCCAACCCGGTGGTGCTCGAGCCCATCAGCCGGGTGGAGGTGACGGTGCCCGTCGACCTCCAGGGCGACGTCATGGGCGACCTCAACTCCCGGCGGGGGCGGCTCCAGGGCACCGACACGGCCGAGGACAGCCGCCAGACCGTCATCGCGCTCGTCCCCACGTCGGAGATCCAGCGCTACGCCATCGAGCTGCGCTCCCTGACCGGGGGCCGGGGCCGGTTCCGCGCCACCCACGACCACTACGACGTGCTGCCCGCCCACCTGGTGGCGACGGTCAAGCGGGAGATGGGCGAGGAGGCCTGAGCCCCACGACCGGCGGCCCGACCCCGGCGGCGGTCGAGCAGGCCTGAGTACTGTGGGGGGCGATGGAGCGGTGCAAGGAGTGCGGGTTCGACCCCGCCGATCTGCGCCCGGCGGACATGGTGGTCGCCATCCGCTCGTTCGGGCGCCGCTACCAGGCGCCGCTCACCCGCGGCCTGCGCCGGTGAGGACCTCGACGCCATCGCCGGCACCTGCCCCGGCCCCGGCGTGTGGTCGGCGCTGGAGTACGCCGCCCACGTGACCGACATCTTCCGGGTGTTCGACGGCCGGGTGCGCAGCGCGCTGGACGGCGAGGCGCCCGACGACCCGGTGGTCGACTGGGAGGGCCTGGTGGCCGCGGCGTCGCCCACGCTGGAGCGCAAGGCGGTCGCCGACGACCTCGCCGACGCGGCCGACAGCCTGGCCACGACGCTCTCCGAGCTCAACGGCGACGAGTGGGCGCTGCCGGGCGGTCACCGGCGCGGGCCGGGAGGTGAGGGTGGTCGAGCTGGCCACCATCGCGGTGCACGAGGGCAGCCACCACCTGCTCGACACGGGGCGGGTGCTGCGCGCCGCCCGGGGCCGGGGCTGAGCCGGCTCAGCCGGGCAGCACCTTCTCCAGCGCCTCCGAGACCTCGCTCGAGGTGGGGTCGACCATGGGGTTGAAGCGGGCCACGATCTCGCCGCCCGGGGCGACCAGGAACTTCTCGAAGTTCCAGCGGATGTCGCCGGTGTGGCCGTCGTCGGAGTCGGGCACGTCCACCAGCTGCTGGTAGAGCGGGTGGCGGCCGTCGCCGTTGACCTCGACCTTCTCGGTGAGGGGGAACGTCACCCCGTAGCTGGTGGAGCAGAACGTGGCGATCTCCTCCGCCGTGCCCGGCTCCTGGCCGCCGAACTGGTTGCAGGGCACGCCCAGCACCGTGAAGCCCCGGCCGGCGTACTGCTCGTGGATCTGCTCCAGGCCCGTGTACTGGGGCGTGAGGCCGCAGCGCGAGGCCACGTTCACGACCAGCACGGCCTTGCCGTCGTAGTCGTGCAGGTCCGCCGGGCTGCCGTCGAGGGCGTTGATGGCCACGTCGTAGATGGACATGCCGGGCAAACTACCCGGCGCCCGTGCCGACGTCGCGGCGCCGACCCGGCCGCCGCGCTAGACCAGCGGGATGGACCTCTCCCAGCTCTCACCGTCCGACGCCGCGGTCGCGCTGCGGGGCCTGGAGCGCCGCTACCGCGGGCTGTTCGCGGGCCTGGGCGAGGACGAGGCCCCCGACGACGTGGCCCACCGCACGCTGCACGGCTGGTCGGCGATCGAGCACATCGTGGCCGCGGCCTGGGCCATCGCCGCCGCCGAGCGGGCGCTGGCCGCGGTGCTCACCCACGACCAGCCCACGCTGACCGCCGCCGACGTCGACCCCGAGGCCCGGCCCAAGCCGGGGGCGCCCACTGGCACGGTCCACGAGCGCCTGTCGGAGCTGGGCCTGGAGGCCCAGGCCCTGGCCTCCCGGGTCGAGTCGACGCCCGCGGACGACTGGGACCGCACGGCCGCGGTGGAGGGCACCGGGCGCACGGTCACGGCCCTCGACATCGCGCGCAGCGCAGTGGACGCGGGCGTGACGCCACCTGCGGGCCGCGGAGGGCGTCCTCCACGCCGTGGCCCGACGCCCCATCGACCCCAGCTGAGAGCCGCGCCTCATCCGACGAGGCCACCGCCCCGAATCTCCGTCTGAGAGCCCAAAGGTTGGCTAACAGAAGGAGATCCCATGCAACCCGTCACGCGCCGCTCGTTCCTCGCGACGAGCACCGCGGGAGCACTCGGGGTGGCGGGCGCCGCCACCATCGGCGCTCCGTTCGCGTCGGCCGCCGCGGCCGACTCCTCGGACGAGCTCACGCCGTCCGAGGCCGCGTCCCACAGCGGCCCCACCATGGTCAACATCGTCGACGCCGCCCGCGGCAAGGTCGAGATCCTGACCGGCACAGCGCACCATCGCTGTCACCGACAAGACCCTCGTGGCCCGCGTGCTGCGAGCCTCCCGGTAAGGGCACCCCGACATGTCTTCACACCGCGAAGCGCCCGGCATCCTGAAGGACCCGGTCGCCGACAACACCGACGTCTACGCCTGGGTCACCCCCAACGACACCGTCACCATCATCACCAGCTACGTGCCGACCGAGGCCCCGGCCGGCGGCCCGAACTTCTACGAGTTCGGCAGCGACGTGCTCTACGAGATCAACATCGACAACAACGGTGACGGCATCGCCGAGATCAAGTACCAGTTCCGGTTCGAGTCGACGAACACCAACAAGAACACCTTCCTGTACAACACCGGGCCCATCACCGCCCTGGACAGCAACACCTGGAACCGCCGCCAGACCTATTCGGTCACCCGCGTGGAGCGGAAGCGGGGCAACCGGGTCCGCTACACCGACCCGGATCCCATCCAGACCGGCATCCCCTGCCCGCCCTGCAACGTCGGGCCCCGCTCGACGCCGAACTACGCCGCGCTGGCGGCCAGGGCGGTCAAGGACCTGGGCAACAAGGTCAAGGTGTTCGCCGGCCAGCGGGCCGAGAGCTTCTTCGTGGACCTCGGCTCGGTGTTCGACCTCGGCACCCTGCGGCCCTTCCAGGACCTGCACCTGATCTCCACCCCCAAGGGCGCGGGCGTGGACTCCATCGAGCAGGTCAACGTGCACAGCATCGCCCTCCAGGTCCCGATCTCCCACCTGACCAGGGACGGCTCGACCCCGCGCGACGCGCTGGCGGCCAAGTCGGTCATCGGCGTCTGGGGCTCCGCCTCGCGCCAGCAGGGCCTGTACCGGGCGGCCGGCTACCGGCAGAGCTCGGGCGACTGGCACCAGGTGTCCCGCCTCGGCAACCCGCTGTTCAACGAGGTCATCGTCCCGCTCGACCGCAAGAACGAGTGGAACGCCAAGCGCCCGAACCAGGACGCGGACTTCGAGCAGTACGTGAACCGGCCCGAGCTGGCGGCGCTGCTGCCGGTGCTGTACCCGGGCGTGTTCCCCAACCTCGCGGCCTACGCCAAGGACCGGGCCGACCTGAACGCCATCCTGCTGACCGGCATCCCCAAGGAGGTCGGGATCCCCGGCTTCCAGAACTTCACGGGGACCACCAAGGCGGACATGCTGCGGCTCAACGTGGCCATCCCGCCCTCGTCCAGCCCCAACCGGCTGGGCCTGGTGGCCGGCGACGCGGCGGGCTTCCCCAACGGGCGGCGCCTGACCGACGACGTGGTCACCATCGAGCTGCGGGCGGTGGCAGGCATCACCCTCCCGCTGGTCGACTCCACGTTCACCCCCGACGGGGCGGCCAACCTCATCGAGGACGGCACGTTCCCGCCGGTGCGCCAGTTCCTCGACCAGTTCCCCTACATCGGCACGCCGTACTCCGGCTACGACGTGCCGGCCGCGTGAGCCCGATGCGTCTGGCTCCCCAGGCCGTGGTGGCGTCCGGGGCTCATGCCCCGGGCGCCAACCCCGTTCTCGACATCGGGGGCGACATCGGGGCGCTGGTCGTCTACCTCCCCGAGGACACCGCCTCGGGCGAGCTGGAGGCCTGCCCCGAGGGTCGCCCCGCCGACCACTTCCACACCGGGGTGCACCCCCGGCCGGTCGGCGGGGAGTCCGTGTTCACCGCCGTGTTCCCGGAGGTGGTCCGCGGCAGCTACCAGGTTCTCGACGACAGAGGCATCCCGGTGGCGGTCGTGCACGTCACCGGCGGGCACGTCGCCGAGCTGGACCTGCGCCGCCGCTGATCCCGCCGCCGCCGGCCCCCCGGATGTCTCACCGGGGGGCCGTGGCGGCGTATTGGTCGACCGGGATCGACTCGGCGGCCTCGTAGCCGATCGGCAGGTAGAGGTCGCCCTGGGTGGTCCAGTACCAGACCCCCCAGCCGTAGAACCCGGCGAAGGCGCCCGGGTGCTCGGCTATGAGGTCGGCGTAGAGCTGGACGCCCCGCACGTAGTGGTCGCTGTGGTTGTAGTTCCACAGCGCCCCGGCCATGTCGCCGGGGGCCCCGTTGGCCTCGAGGTAGCGGGCGGCGGCGAGGATCGACTGGCGCGGGTCGTTGACGTCGCCCTCGCCGTACGCCGCCCAGGTGGAGGGCATGAACTGCATCGGCCCCTGGGCCCCGGCCACCGATGTCCCCCGGATGCGGCCCATGCCGGTCTCCACCAGGTTCACGGCCGCCAGCACCTGCCAGGGCACCCCGTAGGCGGCCTCGGCCTCGTGGTACCACCCCACCAGCTGGTCGGCGGGCGCCGGCGCCACGATGCGCCAGGCGGGCATGGTGGTGGCCGGGCTGCGTCCCAGGGCGCGGAACTCCCGCCGGGCCGCCACGTGGCTCTGCACCGCGGCGTGCAGCTCCGGCGGCAGGGCCGCCAGCACCGGTGCGTCCCACTCGGGATGGTCGCCCAGCTGCCGGTAGGCCGCCTGCTGGGCCAGGGCGGCGGCGGCGACGTCGTTGGGCCCGGACGCCGGGTTCCGCAACGTGGCCTCGGCCTGCCCGATGCGCCCGGCCAGCGCCCCCGAGTCGGCCACCGGCGCGGGCGGGCGCAACGTCGCCGGGTCCACCGGCGCGGTCGTGGTAGGGCTCGGCGGGGCGGTGGTGCTGGTGGTCTGCGGGGCCGTCGTGGCCGGCGTGGCCGTGGTCGTCGTGGCGCGCTCGGCGGCCCGCTCGGCGCCTCCGCCGCAGGCGACCAGCAGGAGCACCGGTGCCACCAGCCGCAACCGTCCCACGCCCCCATTGTGGTCGAGGCCGTCAACTCCCTTGCATCGGACCAGCCCGCCCCGGCGATACTCCCGGTATGCCGTACAAGCACGGGAACGTGCTCTCGTGGGCGTCCGACCTGGACGGCAAGGCGATGGCCCAGGCCCAGCGCGCCGCCGACCTGCCCTTCGTCGAGGGGCATCTGGCGCTCATGCCCGACGCCCACTGGGGCATGGGCGCCACCATCGGGTCCGTCATCCCCACGCGGGGCGCCGTCATCCCGTCGGCCGTCGGCGTGGACATCGGCTGCGGGATGATCGCCGCCGAGCTCCCCTTCACGTCCGAGGCCCTGGGCGACGACCTCACGGACCTCCACGGCCGGATCGCGGGCGCCGTCCCCGCCGGTGTCGGCCAGGGCCACGCCGACGGGCACCGGATCGACCGCCACTACCCGGGTACGCCGGCGCACCTCGACGACAAGCTGTCCCGGCGCGCCCTGACCCAGTTCGGGTCGCTCGGCTCCGGCAACCACTTCGTGGAGGTCTGCCTCGACGAGCGGGACGTGGTGTGGGTCGTGCTCCACTCCGGGTCCCGGGGCGTCGGCAACGAGCTGGCCCGCCGCCACATCCAGGGCGCCAAGGGGATCATGAAGCGCCACTTCATCCGGCTCGACGACCCCGACCTGGCCTACCTGGTGGAGGGCACCCCGGAGTTCGACGCCTACATCCGCGACATGCTCTGGGCCCAGTCCTACGCGCTCGGGAACCGCGAGGCCATGATGGACGCGGTGCTGGCCCAGGTGGCCGCGTGGACCGGCCGCGAGGTCCAGGAGACCGGCCGCACGAACTGCCACCACAACTACACGGAGCGGGAGCACCACCGGGGCCGCGACGTGTGGCTGACCCGCAAGGGCGCCATCCGGGCCCGGACCGGGGACCGGGGGGTGATCCCGGGGTCGATGGGCACCCGCTCCTACATCGTCCGGGGGCGGGGCAACCCCGCGTCCTACCACTCCTGCTCCCACGGCGCGGGCCGGCGCATGTCCCGGGGCGAGGCCAAGCGGACGCTGGACCTGGAGGGCCTGCGGTCGCAGATGGCCGGCCGCGCCTGGAACGACACGAGCGCCGAGGCGCTGCTGGACGAGGACCCCCGGGCCTACAAGGACATCGACCAGGTCATGGAGGACCAGAAGGACCTGGTCGTGATCGAGCACACCCTGGAGCAGGTGCTCAACTACAAGGGCCTGTGACGGCGGGCTACCCCCCGTCGAGGTCGGACCAGTCCTCCGGGTTGTCCTCCACGAACTGATCCACGATCTCGCTGTCGACCCCGTCCACCAGCACCAGGCCGCGGCGGGTCGGGGGGTTCTCGGCCGAGTAGAGCAGGATGCGCCACGTGGGGCGGCTGCGCAGGCCCCGCCAGCCCATCTGGGCCGACGCGTGGCCCACCGGGAAGCCCACGGCCCGGGCGGCGGCCACCAGGGCGTCCTGCTCGTCCACGTCGAGGTTCCAACCGGAGAGCAGCTGGTAGGCACCGACGACGGCCAGGATGAGCGCGGCCAGGAGGAAGCCGCCGTTGACGTAGGGCGAGTCGTCCACCAGCGCCCACACGGCCACGCAGAGGGCGGCCACGCCCAGGTAGAGGTAGCCGGGGACGCGGCGCCGGTTGTTGTTGGGGAACAGGTACGGGCCGACGTACCCCGCAGCGTTCAGGTCCTCGGGGAGCTCGTCCACGACGTCCCCGTCGTGGGTGTGATCGTCGACGACGTCCTCGTCGTGTCATGTGATCGTCCTCGTCGCGCGGGTGTTCGGGGATTCCGTCCTCCGGCATGGCGTCCGCGACGGTAGCCACCCGGTGCCGATCAGGGCCAAGCGTCACGGAGCTTGCGCCACGTGTCGCCCAGCGCCTCGGGCAGGACCCGGGCCTCGGCCACCGCGGTCATGAAGTTCGAGTCGGCGTTCCAGCGGGGCAGGACGTGCACGTGCAGGTGGGACGGGATCCCGGCGCCCGCGGCCTCGCCCAGGTTGAGGCCCACGTTGACGCCCTGGGGCGAGTACGCGGCCTTGAGCGCCACCACCGCGTCCCGCACCGCGCCCCACAGCTCGGTGGCCTCGTCGGAGGTCAGGTCCTCGATCTCGCCCACCTCGCGGAAGGGCATGACCAGCAGGTGGCCGCTGGTGTAGGGGAAGGCGTTGAGGATGGCGAAGCACGTCTCGCCCCGCCACACCACGTGCGTCTCCTCGTCGGGCAGTCCCGTGTCGAGGATGCGCCGGAAGATCGACCCCTCCCCCGCCAAGGCGCCGTTGCCGGCGGCCGCCACGTAGGACGACCGCCAGCCGGCCCACAGCCGCTCCATCACGCGTGTGCGGCGATCTCGGCCCGCAGCGCCTCCACGAAGGCGTCGACCGGCACCCCCCGGGCGACTTCGCCGCCCCGCGGGTTGTCGCCCACGGTGCCCGCGGCCACGTCGTCGTCGCCCACCACCACCACGTGCGGGACCTTCTCCAGCTTCGCCTTGCGGATGCGGGCGCCCAGCGGCTCGTCCGCGGCCACCGCCTCGGCCCGGAACCCCTCGGCCCGCAGCCGGTCGACGAGGCCGCCGGCGTAGTCCTGGTGGTCGGAGCGCACCGGCAGCACGGTCACCTGCACCGGGGACAGCCACGCGGGCAGCGCGCCGGCGGTGTGCTCCAGCAGCACGCCGAAGAAGCGGTCGAACGACCCGAACAGCGCCCGGTGGATCATGCGAGGCTGATGCCTCTGGTTGTCGGCACCCACGTACTCGAGGTCGAAGCGGGGCGGGAACTGGAAGTCGACCTGGATGGTCGAGAGCTGCCAGCGCCGCCCGATGGCGTCCCGTACGTGCACGTCGATCTTGGGGGCGTAGAAGGCGCCTTCGCCCTCGGCGATCACGTAGGGGATGCCGGAGTCCTCGACGGCCCGCTGGAGCGCCGCCTCGGCCACGTCCCAGTCGGCCGGATCGCCCACGAACTTGTCGGGCCGGGTGGACAGCTCGGCCTCGAACTCGTCGAAGCCGTAGTCGCGCAGCAGCCGCAGCACGAACTCCAGCAGGCTGGACAGCTCGCCCGCCAGCTGCTCGTCGGTGCAGAAGATGTGCGAGTCGTCCTGGGTGAAGCCCCGGGCCCGCAGCAGGCCGTGGACCACGCCCGACTTCTCGTAGCGGTACACCATGCCGAACTCGAACAGCCGCAGCGGCAGCTCCCGGTACGAGCGCTGGCGCGACCGGTAGATGAGGGTGTGCATGGGGCAGTTCATGGGCTTGGGGTAGTAGGAGACGCCCTCGTCCAGCTCCATGGGCGGGTACATGCCGTCCGCGTACCACTCCAGGTGCCCGCTGATCTTGTAGAGGTCGGCCTTGGCCAGGTGCGGCGTGAAGACGAACTCGTAGCCCGCCTTCTCGTGCTCGTCCCGGCTGTAGTCCTCCATCAGCTTGCGGACCAGGCCGCCCTTGGGGTGGTACAGCGGCAGCCCGCTGCCCACCTCGGGCGGGAAGCTGAACAGGTCGAGCTCGGCGCCCAGCTTGCGGTGGTCGCGCTTGGCCGCCTCCTCCAGGTGGTGGAGGTGGGCCTCCAGGGCCTGGCGGCTGTCCCAGGCGGTGCCGTAGATGCGCTGGAGCTGGGGCTTGGTCTCGTCGCCCCGCCAGTAGGCGCCCGCCACCCGCATCAGCTTGAAGTGGCCCAGGTGGCGGCCGGTGTGCTCGACGTGCGGCCCTCGGCACAGGTCGATGAACCCGGGCCGGCCGGCGAAGGGCGGGTGCTCCTTGGGCTGGGGCGGCGGGTTCTCGTAGGTGCGCACCGCCCCCGCCGCGCTGGTGGCGGACATGGGATCGGTGGACGCGTTGTCGATGATCTCCAGCTTGAAGCGGTGGTGCTCGAAGATCTTGCGGGCGTCGTCGGCCGGGATCTCCTCCCGCACGAACGCCTGGTGCTCGCCGATGATCTCGCGCATGCGGGCGTCGATGCGGTCGAGGTCGTCGGGGCCGAAGGTGGCGCCCCCGGGCAGCTCGAAGTCGTAGTAGAAGCCGTTCTCGACCGGCGGGCCGATGCCGAAGGTGGCGTCGGGGAACAGGTCGAGCACCGCCTGGGCGAGCACGTGGGCGGTGGAGTGGCGGATGGTGTACAGGCCGCGCTCGCTGTCCGCGGTCACGATCCCCACCCGGTCGCCGTCCGCGAGCTCGGTGCCCAGGTCGCGCTCCTCGCCGTTGATGTCGGCGACCACCGCGGCCTTGGCCAGCCGGGGCCCGATGCCCTGCGCGAGGCCGAGCGCCGTCGTGCCGGACGGGACCGATCGTGACGATCCGTCGGGCAGGGTGATGGTGATCTCGGCCATGGATGCCGAGGTTACCGAGCCGCGCCGACCGCCCCCGAACCAGTTCCGACACGCTCCGCGCGCCCGCCGTTGCCCCGGTCGAGGACGATGGCGGTGGGCTGCGAGGGCATGGCCTCGTGCTTGCGCGTGGCGTACTCGTCCACGTAGTCCTGCCCCGACAGCTCGCGGACCTCGTACATGAGCTCGTCGGTGAGCTGGCGCAGGACCAGCCGGTCGTCGGCCCCCTCCAGCCGGAAGTGCGGGTCGATGGGCTTGCCGAGCCGGATCTCGCAGGGCCGGAACGGGCGCGGGGCGCGGGCTCCGGGGGGCTGGATGTCACGCGTGCCGAGGATGCCCACCGGCACCAGCGGCGCCCCGGTGCGCAGCGCCAGGCGGGCGGGGCCGGTGTGGCCCTTGTGCAGCTTGCCGTCACGCGAGCGGGTGCCCTCGGGGTAGATGCCGAACAGCTCGCCCCGCCCCAGCACGGCGGCGGCGGCGTCGAGGGCACGCGAGCTGGCGTCGCCACCGGAGCGGTCGATGGGGATCATCCCCAGCGCCGGGAACAGGTGCTTGGTCTTCCAGCTGTCGAGGTACTCGGCCTTGCCCACGAAGGTGATGCGCCGGGGCAGCGCCGCGGGCAGCAGGAACGAGTCGATCACCGACGTGTGGTTGGGGCAGATGATGGCCGGGCCCTCGGCCGGCAGGTTCTCGATCCCCCGCAGGTGGATGCGCCAGCCGAGCGCGAAGAACGGACGGAGGATGGCGCGGGCCACCGGGTAGAGCTGGCCGTACTGGCGCTCGTCGCCGTCCGGGGCGGTCACGGCCCCGACACTACGCCTGTCCGCCCACGCCGTGTGGCGGGCACGCGCTCACCGGGAGAGGTCGACGCCGAGCAGGGCGGCCGCCTGGCCCACGCCCTTGCCCAGCTCCGCGGCCTCGTCCACCGCGGCGACCGCCGCCGGGGTGTCGAGGTCGTCGTCGAGCGCGGCCCGCACCGCGTCGAGGGCGGCGTCCCCGTCGCCCGCGGTGGCGGTGGCGGCCTGCCAGCGGGCCAGCCGGTCGGCGGCCGCGGGCATGATGCCGCCGTCCCAGTCCCAGGGCCGGCGGTAGTGGTGGCCGATCACGCCCAGGCGGATGGCGCGGGGGTCCCACAGCTTGCGCAGCTCGGACACGAACACCAGGTTGCCGAGCGACTTGGACATCTTCTCGCCGTCCATCCGCACCATGGCCTGGTGCAGCCAATGGCGCACGAAGGGCTCGCCGGTCGCGGCCTCGGACTGGGCCGCCTCGCACTCGTGGTGGGGGAAGACCAGGTCGGTGCCCCCGCCATGCAGGTCGATGGTGGTGCCCAGCTCCCGCAGCGCCAGCGCCGAGCACTCGATGTGCCAGCCGGGCCGCCCCGGTCCCCACAGCGACTCCCACGACGGCTCGTCGGGCGCCGAGGGCTGCCACAGCACGAAGTCGAGCGGGTCCCGCTTGTGGGGGTCCTCCACGTTGCCGCCCCGCTCGGCCGCCAGGCGCAGCATCTCGTCCCGGTCGAGGTGGCTCACCTGCCCGAAGCGCTCGAAGCGCGAGACGTCGAAGTACACGCCCCCGCCCGCCTGGTAGGCGTAGCCCCGGTCGAGGACCATCCCGATGAAGCCCCGGATGTCGGGGATGGCCGAGGTGGCCCGGGGCTCGCTCCAGCACGGCAGCAGGTCGAGGGCCCGCACGTCGTCGTCGAAGCGGGCGGTCTCGGCGGCCGCCAGGTCCAGGTAGTGCACCCCCAGCTCGCGGGCCTTGCGCAGCAGGTCGTCGTCCACGTCGGTGACGTTGCGGACCGTCCGGGTGTCGTGGCCGAGGTCCCGCAGCCGGCGCTGGATCACGTCGTAGGTCAGGTAGAGGGAGGCGTGGCCGATGTGGGTCGCGTCATAGGGCGTGATGCCGCACACGTAGATGGTGACCACCGGCCCCGGGGTGAAGGGGACGACCTCCCCGCGGGCGGTGTCGTAGAGCCGCAACTCACTCACTCGGGGGCTCGCCGGCGGGGCCCTCGGGGTCCGCCTCGGGGATGCCGGTGAGCTTGAGCGCCACCCGGGTCTTGTAGTGCATGTTGAGCTGGAGCAGCACCGCGGTGAACGACTCGATGGGCGTGGCCATGGCCAGCTCGCCCGCGTTGAGCGGGCGCATGTTGGGGACCTTGGCCACGATCTCGCTGGTCACGTGGACCGCCTCCGTGTGGTCCGAGCAGATCAGCACGTCGCTCTCGATCGGATGGCGCAGGTCGCCCAGCTCGCGGGCCGGCACGTGGTGGAAGGCGGCCGCCACCATGCAGTGCGGCACCGCGGCCTGCACGCTGGCGGCCACCGAGCCCCGGGGCGGGACCAGCGGCTGGAACTCCCTGCCCAGCTTCACGAGGGCGTTGGCCATGGACACCACGACCTTGCCCCGCAGCCGGTCCTCCACCGACACGGCAGTCTGGGTGGCGCCGTCCCACGGGGTGGCGATGACCACCACGTCGGTGTTCGCGGCCGCGGCGTTGTCGCCCGCCACGATGGTCAGGCGCCGGTCGGGCCACTGCTCGAGCAGGGTGTCGACCACTTCCATGGCCCGGTAGCGGGACCGGGAGCCGAGGAGCACGTCGAAGCCCACCGAGGCCAGGCGGGCGGCCAGCGCCTTGCCCGCAGGGCCCGTTCCACCGAGGATGCCGATGCGCACGGCGACAACCTAGCGGCGCGCGGGCGGCGTCGACCCAACCGCCCGGCGCCACCTGACCCCTCGGTCAAGTCAGCAGGCGGCCGCGACCAGGTCGTAGGGATCGACGGCCCCGCCGCCACCGGGGTGGTACTCGAAGTGGAGGTGCGGGGACCCGCCGCGGGCGTTGCCGGTGGCGCCGACGTAGCCGATGACGGTCCCGGCCTCGACCCAGCCCGCGCCCTCGCTCTCGTAGGCGGACAGGTGGGCGCCGTAGTAGGTGTCGCCGTTGTCGCCGTGCACGTACCAGGACTGGCCGCCGGACCCGCTGGACGTGTGCTCGACCGTGCCGCTGACCGGGGCCACGGTGGGCACGCCCCGATCCGCCATCATGTCGACCCCCTGGTGGCGGTGGCCGGCCCGGGCTGCGCCCCAGGAGTCCACGAAGGACACGGGCCCGTCGACCGGGCACAGGATCTCGGCGCCGGCCTGCGGCTGGGGCGGCGGCGGCGGCGGAGGAGGCGGGGGCGGCGGCGGTGGGGGCGGCGGCAGCGTGGGGGGCGGGGCCGGCGGCGCGGTCGTGGTGGTGGTGCCGGAGACCGCTTCCCGGGCCGCCGGGGAATGGACCGCCGCCCGCGAGGCCGACGCCAGCGCGAAGTCGGTCGGCCCGGGGGGCGCGGCGGGGGCCGGATCGGCCGGGCGCTCGCCCATGCCGGCGGTGGCCGCCACCATCACCATGCTGCCGGCGAGCAGCGTCGGGATCATCCGTTGTCGGCGCATGGGTCGAGCACCGTAGCGAACTTATTACGAGAATTGCGATTTCATGACGAATATTTCTACTGCGTAAGGATCTACGGCCTGCTTCGGTCCCCGCTCGCCTACCGTCCCGCCCGTGACCGCGCTGCGCCTGGCCGGCGTCTCCGTCGTGCGGGACGGCCGGACCATCCTCGACGCCCTCTCCTGGACCGTCGGCCCGGGCGAGCGCTGGGTGGTGCTCGGGCCCAACGGCTCGGGCAAGACCACGCTGCTGCGGGTGGCCTCGCTCTACCTCCACCCCACCACCGGCGAGGTCGAGGTGCTGGGCGGCCGGCTGGGCCGGGTCGACGTACGCCGCTGGCGGACCCGCATCGGGCTGGTCAGCCCGGCCTTCGCCGACCTGCTGCGTCACGACGTGACCGTCGTCGACGTGGTCATGTCGGCCCGCGAGGCCGCGCTCGAGACCTGGTGGCACAGCTACGGGCCCGACGACCGCGCCCACGCCCTCGACCTGCTCGACCGCACCGGCACCGCGGCGCTGGCCGAGCGCTCGTTCGGCACGCTGTCCTCGGGCGAGCGCCAGCGGGTGCTGCTGGCCCGCTCGCTGTGGGGCGACCCGGGCCTCGTCCTGCTCGACGAGCCCACCGCGGGCCTCGACCTGGGCGCCCGCGAGGACCTGGTGACGCGGCTGGCGGACCTCGCCGGCGACCCGTCCACCCCGCCCACGGTCCTGGTCACCCACCACGTGGAGGAGATCCCCGCCGGGTTCACCCACGCGCTGCTGCTGCGCGACGGGCGGGTCACGGCCCAGGGGCCGCTGGCCTCGGTGCTCACCGCCGAGGCGCTGTCGGCCACGTTCGGCCTGGCGCTCGCCCTCGACCGCCGGGACGGGCGCTACGCGGCCCGGGCGAGGGCTACGCCTGCTCCCCCACCAGCGCCAGGAGCCGCGGCTTCGACCGCTTGATCTCGTCGCTCAGCAGGCGCTCCACCAGCGGGCCCGCCGAGCCCGCCGCCGTAGTGGAGGTGCATGGACAGGCGGCTGCCGCCGTCGACGGGGGCGACCTCGGCGGACAGCACCCAGCCCGCGTGCTGGCGGCCGTCGTGCTCCAACCGCTCGAACCGCACCCGGCCGGGCGGGTCGTGCACGGTGCGGACCATGCGCAGCCGCTTGGACCGGGCGAAGGGACCGAGCCGCCCCCGCAGGTCGACCGACCACGCCGGCCCCGGGTCGCCGTCGCGGGCCTCGGCCTCGTCCGCCCGCGGCACGATGTCCAGCCACCGGGGGTAGCGCCCGAGGTCGTCCACCCAGGCGAACAGGTCCGCAGGCGGGCAGGGAGCCACGAGGTCGGCCGTCACGTGCACGGGAGCGATCGTCTCACCCCGGCGCCCCGGCCGCCCAACCTCCGCTCCCGCCCGGGGCGACCACCAGCAGCACGCCGCCCTCCACCTCGACGGTGGCGTCCCGGCCGACCAGCTCGTTGCTGACGCCGCGGGTGGTGCCGGGGTCGAGGTCCTCGCCCCGCAGCGGGTAGAGCAGGCCGGCGGTGGTCACGCCGCGGGCCGGGCCGTGGGCGGGCACCAGGCTGACCAGCATCCCCGGGTGCCCCTCGAAGGCGAGGCGGGCGCGCACGACCCACAGGTGGGCGGGCCCGATCCACGCCTCCACCGTGGCCCCCGCCAGCCGGTCGCCCGCCAGCGACAGGGCCAGCGCCAGGGCGTGGTCGAAGCGGTCGCCGGTCCCGGTCACCACCACCAGCCGCCGGGCGCCGCGGGCCAGCGCCGCGTCCAGGGCCAGGTCGAGGTCGGTGGCGTCCTTGGCCGCGGGGTGGCGCTCGATCGGGGTGCCCGCCGCCTCGGCCGCGGCCAGGACGGGCGGGTCCACCGAGTCCATGTCGCCGACCACGAGGTCGACGTCGAGCCCCAGGGCCCGGGCGCCGGCCAGGCCGGAGTCGGCCGCCACCACCAGCGGCCCCTCGCCCAGGTCGCCCAGGTCGGCGCGGGACACGGCCGGGGGGCCTCCCCCGCCGATCACCACCGCCACTCGCACCGGGCCACGGTAGACGCCCCGGCGCTACGGTCGACCCGTGGAGCGCACCCTGTTCGACGAGGACCACGAGCTGTTCCGGGACAGCGTCCGCCGCTTCATCGCCGCGGACCTCGCCCCCCACAACGACGGGTGGGAGCGGGCCGGGGTGGTCGACCGGGCCATGTTCACCGCCGCGGGCAAGCACGGCTTCCTGGGGATGGCCGCCCCGGTCGAGCACGGCGGCGGCGGGGTGGCGGACTTCCGCTACAACCTGGTGATCGCCGAGGAGATCCAGCGGGCGGGGATCAACGCCGCGGGGCTGGGCTGGACGCTGCACAACGACATCTGCCTGCCGTACTTCCTGTCGCTGGCCGACGAGGACCAGCGGGCCCGCTGGCTGCCCGGCATCTGCTCGGGCGAGCTGGTGACCGCCATCGCCATGACCGAGCCCGCCATCGGGTCCGACCTGGCCTCCATGACCACCACGGCCCGGCGGGACGGCGACGACTACGTGGTCAACGGGTCCAAGACCTTCATCACCAACGGCATCAACGCCGACCTGGTCATCACCGCGGTCAAGACCGACCCCGCCGAGCGCCACCGGGGCATGTCGCTGCTGGTGGTGGAGCGGGGCACGGAGGGCTTCGAGCGGGGGCGCAACCTCGACAAGATCGGCATGCACGCCCAGGACACGGCCGAGCTGTTCTTCAGCGACGCTCGGGTCCCGGTGGTCCAACCGGCTGGGCGAGGAGGGCCAGGGCTTCCGCTACCTGGTCACCAACCTGCCCCAGGAGCGCCTGTCCATCGCCGCCACCGGCGTGGCCGCGGCCCGCGCCGCCTTCGACCAGACCCTGGCCTACGTGCGGGAGCGGACCGCGTTCGGCCAGCCCATCGGGTCGTTCCAGAACAGCCGCTTCCGCATGGCCGAGATGGCCACCGAGATCGAGATCGCCCAGAGCTTCATCGACCGCTGCGTGCTGGCCCTCAACGCCGGCGAGCTGACCGCGGACGAGGCGGCCATGGCCAAGTGGTGGTGCACCGAGCTCCAGGGCCGGGTGGTCGACGCCTGCGTGCAGCTCCACGGCGGCTACGGCTACATGACCGAGTACCCGGTGGCCCGCGCCTACGCGGACGCCCGCATCACCCGCATCTACGGCGGCACCACCGAGATCATGAAGGAGATCATCGGCCGCTCGCTCGGCCTGTGACTCATCGCCGTCAGCGGCTGGCCCGAACCGGGACCCGAGGCATTAGGGGTCGCTGACCGGCGCCGGAGGCAATAGCGGTCGGGGGCCGGACGCCATTGCCTCGGGACCGCCGCGGTGACCCCCATTGCCTCGGGTCCTCCCGAGCCTCCGGGGAGCGGACCGCGATGACGTCCGCCACGACTGCGGCCACCTCGTCCGGTGCGTGCACGATCTGCTCGTAGACGAAGCGGAGTGTCTGCCAGCCGGCGCGGGCCGCCTGGCTGTCCCGCTCGTGGTCGCGGCGCAGGTCCTGCACCCGCGTGTGCCAGCGCCGGCCGTCGGCCTCCAGGATGAGGCGGGCGTCCGGGTACGCGGCATCGACCAGCCCGTGGCTCGGCCCGCGGCCGGGGACCGGCATCTGCTGCACGGGAGGTGGGAGGCCCGCGCCCACGAGCGCGGCCAGAAGCGCCCGCTCCAGCTCACTGCCCGCGGGCACCGCATGGTCGGAGCGCTCGTCGAGCACGACCCGCGAGGGCCACGACGCCCGGCTTGCCCGGTCGGGCCACCTCGGCCATGCGCGCCGCGACCTGTGCGTAGGTGGTGCGGCGATCGGACACCAGGTCATCGAGCACCAGACCGAGGCGGCGCCGGGGCAACGTGGCCGACACCTCGACCAGGGCCCGCGCCGGGTGGCTGACCGGCAAGCCCTCCACCGTGACGACGTGGTGGGGGCGCAGGTCATCGATCTGGTGGACGAACGCGCCGCGGACACGAGCGTGCCCGCCGTGCGGGATGGTGAACGTCAAGGGGTCCGGCGCCAGGTGGGGGCAGCCGTGCAAGCGCAGCGCGGTCTCGTGGGTCACGACCGCCAGCGGCCCCACGGCCAGGGCTGCGGCCCACACCCGGCCGATCCACGACGGCGGCACACCCGCCAGCTGGTAGACGCCGGGATGGACGCGCTCCCAGTGGCCGGTGCGGAGCCGGCGCTTGAGCGAGGAGTCCGTGAGACCGAGGGCGAGGGCTTGGGCGCGTGACACGAGCCCGGCCTGGCGGGCTGCCAGCCGTGCGACGCGGGAATCGGGCGAGGCCTGGGAAACGGGCACGCCACATCGAACACCCGCCCTGTGACACTTTCGCCCTCCCGCCGGGTGACCCCGGCGAGGCAATAGCGGTCGCTGACCGGCGCCGGAGGCGATAGGGGTCGGGGGCCGGACGCTATTGCCTCGGGACCGTCGCCGTGGCCCCTAGTGCCTCGGGTTCCTGGTCGGGGCGGTCAGCGGTCAGCGGCTGAGCAGGTCGCGGGCGATGTGGGTGATCTGGATCTCGTCGGTGCCGGCGTAGATCTGGAGGACCTTGGCGTCGCGGGCCAGCTGCTCGACCTGGAACTCGCTCATGTAGCCGTTGCCGCCGAAGAGCTGGACCGCCTCCAGCGCGACCTCGGTGGCGGCCCGGGCCGCGTAGAGCTTCATGGCCGACGCCTCGGCCAGCGTGAAGCCCCGGCCCGCGGCGGTCGCCTCGATCACCCGGAACACCAGGTTCTCGACGTTGAGGCGGGCGACCTCCATGCGGGCGAGCTTGTCCTGGATGAGCTGGAACTCGCCGATGGGCTTGCCGAACTGCACCCGGTCCTTGGCGTAGGCCACCGACAGGTCCAGGCACTGGGAGATGATGCCGAGCGCCATGGCGGCCACGCCCGAGCGCTCCTGGAGGAACGTGGCCTTGGCCGCCTCCCGCCCGCCGCCCTCGGGGTGCTCGGTCTCGCCGATCAGCCGGTCCCGGCCGGCCCGCACGTCGGTCAGGAACAGCTCGCCGGTGGGCGACGAGTGCATGCCCATCTTCTTCAGCGGCTTGGACTGCTCGAGGCCGGGCATGCCCGAGTCGAGCACGAAGCTGACGATGGCCCGCTCCTCCGGCGGGTTGCCCTCGTCCAGCTTGCAGATGAACACGATCGTGTCGGCGTACGGGCCGTTGGTGATGAAGGTCTTGGACCCGTTGAGGACGTACTCGTCGCCGTCCCGGCGGGCGGTCGAGCGCATGGAGCCGAAGGCGTCGGACCCCGAGCCCGGCTCGGTGATGGCCCAGGCGCCGATCTTGTCCATGGTGAGCAGGTCCAGCGCCCAGCGCTCCTTCTGGGCGGTGGTGCCCTTGGACAGGATGGCGGCCGAGGTGAGGCCCATGGACACGCCCATGGCCGTGACCATGCCGGGGCTCCAGCGGCACAGCTCGATGATGGGGATGAGCTGGAAGGCGGCGGCGTTGGCGGCCTCGGCCGGGTCCCGCGGCGGCGGCCTCGTCCCGCTCGTCCGCTTCGCTCGGCCTCGCCCGCCCGCTCGTCCCGGGCCAGCTGGCGCTCGAAGCGGTCGCGGGCCATGGCGTCCATGCCGAAGGTCGACAACAGCTTGCGCAGGATGTCGTAGGGCGGCAGGTCGCCGTGCTCCAGCTCGCGGTGGTGCGGCACGACCTCCTTGGCGATGAAGTCCCGCACGGCCGCCTGCACCATCGCTGCTCGTCCGACCACTCGATCACCGGGACCTCCCGAGGTTCTCGCACCCTGCGTGCGCCGACCATACGGGCCGGTGCGGGCCGGCACCAGACCGGCTGCCGCGGCCGTGACTGTGGAAGCCCGTGCCGCGAAGTGGCATCCTGTACGGACCCCCTGGGACTGTTCGGACCCCCCGGGGAACTGTTGTAGGAGCTGTGCGTGTCGTTTCGCGTCAAGGACCGGGTGGTCTATCCCCACCACGGTGCCGCCGTCATCGAGGCCACCGAGAAGCCGGCCGATGCCGCCCGACGGCGAGCCGAAGGAGTTCTTCGTCCTGCGCATGACGCACGGCGACCTCGTGCTCAAGGTGCCCGTCGACAAGGCCGAGGAGATCGGGATGCGCTACCCGATCAGCGTCGAGGACGTCGAGGACGTCTTCGAGGTGCTGGCCAAGAAGGACGTGCGCGAGCCCACCAACTGGTCCCGGCGGTTCAAGAACCACCAGGAGAAGCTCAAGTCGGGCGACGTGTACCAGGTGGCCGAGGTGGTCCGGAACCTGGCGCTGCGCGACAACGACAAGGGCCTGTCCGCCGGCGAGAAGTCGATGTTCGTCAAGGCCCGCCAGGTGCTCGTGTCCGAGCTGGCGTTCGCGCTCGACATCAGCGAGGACGAGGCCATGGAGCGCCTCTCCAAGACCATCGCCTGAGTCCCGCGGGGCCGGCCAGCGCCCGGCCAGGTGCCCGGGCGACATCGTGCGGCTCGGCGTCACGATCTAGAGTGCCGGGCCTCGGGCCCGGCGGCTCGGAGCTCTTCGCGCGGTCCGCGGACCGGGCGACGGCGGCAGGAGTGACGAGGACGAGACGATGAGCGACGCACCGCAGGGACCTGACTGGTGGCAGGCCTCGGACGACAAGTGGTATCCCCCGCCGCGCCCGGAGATGCCGGGCGACGTGCCGGCCGCCTCGCCCCCCGTGGCACGCGCCAGGGGTACGCCGCGCCCGGGGTCCCGCGGGCCGCCCCGGGCGGCGCCTCCGAGCGGCGGCTACCCGCCGGCCGGGCTCCCGCCTGGCGGTCGGCTTCCCTCCCGGGCCCGCCCATCCCCGGCGCCCGGCTACCCGCCCGGCCCGCCGCCGGCCCCTACGGCCCCCCGGGCGTCCCCGGCGCGCCGCCCGGCCCCCCGCAGAACCGCACGCCGATGTTCGTCGGCCCTCGGCGCGCTCGGCGGCCGTGGTGCTCATCGGCCTGATCCTGGTGATGTCCAGCAGCGGCGGTGACGACGAGGACCGCACCGCACGAGCCGGTCCCCACCGTCCCGACCACCCCCACGACCGACGAGGCGACGACCGAAGCGCCCCCGGAGACCGGCTCGGACCCGGGCACCGACGGCCCCACCGTCGAGGGCACGACCGACGTGGCCGATCTGGCCCTGGTCGAGAGCGGGTTCTCCGTCTCCGAGCGGAGGGCGGCGGCGGCTCCTACGGGATCATCATCGTGAACAACGGCACCGAGACGGTGACGAACTTCAGGTCCAGGTGGCCGTGTACGACCCCAGCGAGACGGTCGTCACCACCGACCGCCACATCGTCGCCAAGCTGGGCGCAGGCGAGAAGCTGGGCATCGGCTACGACGTCCTGAGCGACGACGCCGCCAACGGCATCGGCCGGCTGGACGTGGAGTTCGAGGAGGGGTTCGGCGACTCGGTGCCCGAGGGCTCGTTCTCCGTGTCGGAGGTCGCGACCAGCACCGACGAGTTCTCCACCGAGACCACCTTCGTGGTCACCTCGACCTACGCCATCGACATCGACAGCCCCTACGCCTACGTCATCTACCGCGACAGCGGCGGGCGAGATCATCGGCGGCACCTACGGCTTCGTCGAGATGGTCCCCGCCAACGGCCGAGCCAGCGGCACCCTGACCTCGTTCGACCCGGTCGACGGCATGGCCACGTCCGAGGTCTGGGTGGACCAGGGTTCTTCTTCTGAGCTCGGGCCCGGTGGTCGCGCAACGCGGCCCGGCCTCCGACGGGGCCGGCCTCGACATGCTCTGACCTGGGGTGTGGGCGTAACAGGGCTCGAACCTGTGACCTCACGCGTGTGAAGCGTGCGCTCTAGCCAACTGAGCTATACGCCCCCGGGACGTAGGACTCTAGCAAGGCCGGTCAGTCCGGCTCCGAACGGGGCGGTGCGGTCGAGGGCGAGGGCGTCCTCCAGCAGGGCGAGGAGCCGGAGGACCACCACGTCGCCGTGCTGGGGGCCGACGACCTGGAGGCCGACCGGCATGCCGTCGGCGGTGAAGCCGGCGCAGACCGTGCCGGCCGGCGAGCGGGTCATGTTGAACCCGTAGGTGTAGCTGGACCCAGTTGACGTCGAGCTCGCCGTCGATGGTGCCGGGCTCGTCGATCCGCGGGGTCTGGCCCGCGCAGGTGGGCGTGAGCAGCAGGGGCACCCGGTGGAACAGGTCGACCAGCGCCAGGTTGAGGCGTGTGGCAGGCGTCGAGCGCCTCCGCCATGCGGGCGGCCGTGCACCGAGGAGCGGGCCCACTCGACCAGGGCCACCAGCCCGGGGTCGATGCTGCCCCACGCGTCCGATGTCGCGGAACGGCTCCAGCTCCCGCAGGCAGTAGACGCCGACCAGGGCCAGCCAGTCGTTCACCGGGTCACGGTCGAACACCTCGTCGACCACGATCACCTCGGTGCCCAGCGTCCTCCAGCCGGGCCACGGCCGCCTCGCACACGGCCAGGACCTCGCCGTCGGGCCGGGCGTAGCCCAGCGTCGGCGACCAGGCCACCCGCCGGGGCGCGCGCAGCTCCGCCAGCGACCGCGACCACGAGGCCTCGGGCAGCGGCAGCGACACGAGGTCGGTCGGCTCGGGGCCGACCACCACGTCGAGCGCCAGCGCCAGGTCCCGCACCCGCCGAGCCATCGGGCCCCGGGTCGACAGCAGCGGCCAGCCCGGGGGCTGAGGACCGCCGGTCGGCACCCGGCCCAGCGACGGCTTGAGCCCCGACAGGCCGGTGACCGAGGACGGGATGCGGATCGAGCCGCCGCCGTCGGATCCGGTGGCCAGCGGCACCAGGCCCGCGGCCAGGGCGGCCGCCGAGCCGCCGGACGAGCCGCCGGCCGAGCGATCCAGCGACCACGGGTTGCGGGTGGCGCCGAACAGCTCGTTGACGGTGTCGGCCTTCCAGCCCAGCTCGGGCGTGTTCGTCTTGCCCACCACCACGCAGCCCGCGGCCCGCAGCCGCTCCACCAGCGGCGAGTCGTCGGTGGCCGGGCGCGCCGCCGGCGAAGGCCGCCGACCCCTGGGTCGTGACGAAGCCCGCCGCGTCCTCCAGGTCCTTGACCGCCAGCGGCACGCCGGCCAGCGGGCCCACGTCGTCGCCCGCGGCGATGCGCTCGTCGATGGCGGCGGCCTCGGCCAGCGCCGCCTCGGGGTCGACGGCGACGAACGCCCCGAGCTCGGGGTTGAGGCGCTCGATGCGGTCGAGCGTGGCCTGCGCCACCTCCCGAGCGGACAGCTCCCCGGCGCTCACCTGGTCGGCCAACGCGGGAGACGCTCGTGCGCCGGAAGTCCATGCCGGGCACCGTAGGCGCCGCGCACGGCGGCAGGTGCGGGAATGCGGGCGCCACCCGCCGTGTTGAGGCGCGCGGCCCCGCCGCGGCGGCGCGGCCCCGCCGTGCCCCGGAACCCCTGATCTCTCGCGCCATGCCCCAGATGCACCTCGACGCCACCCTCTACGCCACCAGCTTCGTCACCGTGTCCTGGGTGCGCAGCGGCGTGTCATGACGGCCGCTGCCGAGCCTCTCCCCATCGAGGACGCCGAAGACGCCCTCGTCGACGCCGACCGGACCTTCACCCCCGGCTCGGCGCGGGCCGCCCTGCGCCACCGCACCTTCCGGCGGGTGTTCTACGGGTCGTTCCTGTCCAACGTCGGCACGTGGATGCAGAACGTCGTCCTCGGCGCCCTGGCCTACGACCTGACCGGCTCGGCCACCTTCGTGGGCGTGATCCTGTTCGCCCAGCTCGGGCCGCTGCTGCTGCTGGCCATGGTGGGCGGGGCGCTGGCCGACACGGTCGACCGCAAGCGCCTGCTGATCTGGGTGACCGCCTCGCAGATGGTGCTGTCGTTCGTGCTGGCCTTCGTGGCCGCCCCCGACGACCCCAACAAGGTCGTCCTCGTGGCCGTCGTGTTCGCCATCGGCGTGGGCCAGGCGCTGTTCGCGCCGACCTACTCGGCGCTGCTCCCCCAGCTCGTGGGGCGCGAGGACCTGCCCGGGGCCATCTCGCTGCACTCGGCCAACATGAACGGCTCACGGGTGATCGGCCCGGTGATCGGGGCGGTGCTCGACTCGGCCTTCGGGGCGCCGGCGGTGTTCATGGTCAACGGGCTCAGCTTCCTGTTCGTGATCGGCGCGCTCCTCAGCGTGCGCCTGCCGCCGCCCATGACCAGCCCCACGGACGCCCGGGGGCTGCGCCGCCTCATGTCCGGCTTCGCCATCGCCCGCCGGGACCCGGTGGTCGGGCGCTGCCTGGTCACCATCTTCACCTTCTCGGTGCTGTCCCTCACCCTGGTCGGCCAGTTCCCGGTGGTGGCCGAGCGCAACCTGGGCATCGACGAGCGCTCCACCAGCTACGGCCTGCTCTACGCCTGCTTCGGGATCGGCGCGGTGATCGGGGCGCTGTCGATCGGCACGGTGTTCGCCCGCAAGTCCAAGGAGCGCATCGTGCGGAACACGCTGCTGGCCTACGCGGCGGCGCTCGCGGTGTTCGCGCTGCTGCGCAGCCCCACGCCCGCCTACCCGGCGGTGGTGGTCGTGGGCCTGACCTACTTCGCCTTCATCACGTCGCTGTCGACCGTGCTCCAGGCGCGGCTGGAGGACCACGAGCGGGGCCGGGTCATGGCGCTGTGGATCATGGCCTTCGGCGGCTCGGTCCCCATCGGCAACCTCATCGCGGGGCCGATCATCGACGCCACGTCCGCCACCGTGGTGCTGCTCGGCGGCGCGGCCGTGTCGCTGGCGCTGGCCGCCTACGCCCGGCTGGACCTGCCCCGGCCGGCGCGTCGCGGTCAGCGCAGTCGGGCCACCAGCCGCTCCAGGCCGACCACCCGACTGGCCTTGAGCAGCACGGCGTCGCCCTCGCCCAGCGGGCCCAGGGCGGCGGCCGCCTCGTCCAGGCCGGCGACGACCGGTGCCCCCGTAGGCGGGGGCGTCCACCGCCACCACCTCGATGCCCAGCTCCCGGGCCAGGGCGCCCACGGCCCGGTGCTCGGCGTCGCTGGACTCCCCCAGCTCGGCCATGAGCCCCAGCACCGCCACCCGGCGGCGGGCCTCGAGCCCGGCCAGGGCGTGCAGCGCCGCCGCCATCGACGCGGGGTTGGCGTTGTAGGCGTCGTTGAGCACCCGCGCCCCCGAGGGCAGCCGGACCAGCTCCATGCGCCAGTGCGACAGCTCGGCCTTGCCCAGGCCCGCGGCCACGGCCTCGACCGGGACGTCGCACGCCAGGGCGGCGGCCGCCGCGGCCAGGGCGTTGCCCACCATGTGCGCGCCCCGCACCGCCAGCGCCACGTCGGCCGCGCCCCACGGGCTCACCAGCCGGAAGCGGGGGCGCAGGTCGCCGTCGAGGATGGCGCCCTCGGCCCGGACCTCGGCGCCCGGGGCCGAGCCGTAGACGACCACCCGGGCCGCGGTGCGGCCGGCCATGGCCGCCACCCGGGGGTCGTCGGCGTTGAGCACCGCCACCCCGCTGGCGTCGAGCGCCTCCACCAGCTCGCCCTTGGCCGCGGCCACGTCGTCGAGCGAGCCGAACATGGCGGTGTGGGCCGCGGCCACCGTGGTGACCACGCCCACCGTGGGCCGGGCGATGCCGCACAGCGCGGCGATGTGGCCGGGGCCGCGGGCGCCCATCTCCACCACCAGGGCCTCGGTCGCCTCATTCGCGGCCAGCAGCGTGAGCGGGACGCCGAGCTCGTTGTTGAACGACCCGGCGCTGGCGACCGTGGACCAGCGGGCGCCCAGGGCCGCGGCCAGCAGGTCCTTGACGCTGGTCTTGCCCACCGACCCGGTCACGCCCACCACGCGGTCGGGCACGCCGCGCCCGGGCCAGCCGGCCGAGGTCGCCCAGGGCGGCGACCGTGTCGCCCACCTCGATGGCCGCCACGCCCGGCCCGGGGTCGCCGTCGCCGACCGGCCGGGCGCTGAGGAAGGCCACCGCTCCCGCGGCCAGCGCCGCGCCCGACGAAGTCGTGCCCGTCCCGCTCGGCCACCACCGGGACGAAGAGCTCGCCCCCGGTGACCAGGCGCGAGTCGATGGCCGCGCCCCGGACCACCAGGTCGGGGCCGACCAGCCGGCCGCCGGTGGCCTCGGCGATCTCGCTCGTGCGCAGCTCCACGGTCGAAGATCATCGCGCCCGGCCACCACCACCCCGGTACGCTCGCCCGCCATGGAGCGCACGGCCGCAACCGGAGACACGGAGCGCACGCTGCGACCGAGACACGAAGGTCCTGACCGCGTCCGCCTCGTCGTGCTGTTCGGAGGGCGGTCGGCCGAGCACGAGGTGTCGTGCACGACCGCCGCGCACGTGCTGGCGGCCGCCGATCCCGACCGCTACGAGGTCGTCCCCGTGGGCATCACCCGGGAGGGCACGTGGGTCCAGGCCGACGCCGCCCGGGCCGCCCTGAGCGAAGGCGCCCGGGGCCTGAGCGCCGCCCCGCCTCCGCTGGCCGCCACCGGCACCGCGGTCGAGCCGCTGCCCACGGTGACGCCGGCCGTGGGCGGGCCGCCGGTGGTGGTGCTGCCCCTGCTGCACGGCCCGCAGGGCGAGGACGGCACCGTCCAGGGCCTGCTGGAGCTGGCCGGCGTCCCCTACGTCGGCTCGGGCGTGCTCGCCTCGGCGCTGTGCATGGACAAGGTCAAGGCCAAGGAGGTCCTGGCCGCCCACCGCCTGGCCCAGGTGCCGTACCTGGCGCTGCGCGACATCGAGCTGGACCGGGCGCACGACGCGGTGGCCGCCGCAGGGCCTGGCCTACCCGCTGTTCGTGAAGCCGTCCAACATGGGCTCGTCGGTGGGGGTCACCAAGGTCCACGACGCCGGACGAGCTGGACGCCGCGGTGGCGACGGCGGCCGCCTACGACGAGTGGGTGGTGGTCGAGGAGGGCGTCGTCGCCCGCGAGATCGAGGTGGCGGTGCTGGGCAACGCCGAGCCGCGGGCGTCGGTCCCGGGCGAGGTCGTGTCCAGCCACGAGTTCTACGACTACGACGACAAGTACATCGACGGCACCTGCGAGCTCCTGGTCCCCGCGCCGCCTCGCCCAGGAGGACGCCGAGCGGGTCCGCGCCCTGGCCCTCGCCGCCTACCGCGCCCTGCGCTGCGACGGCATGGCCCGGGTCGACTTCTTCTTCGAGGAGGGACGGCGGGGCTTCCTCGTCAACGAGGTCAACACCATCCCCGGCTTCACCCCCGGCTCGATGTACCCCAAGCTGTGGGCGGCCACCGGCCTCGACTACCCGGCCCTGGTGGACGAGCTGGTCCGCCTGGCCATCGAGCGCCACGAGCACCGCAGCCGCTTCTCCACCAAGCGCTGAGTCCCGGGCCGGATCGCAGCTGCCCTGACCCGGGTCCGCAGCTGCTACTGGCTCCCCCACGGTCCGTCACGCTGGCGGTGGCCTCAGCACTCGAGGCCGAGCGCAAGCGTCGGTGCACGACGTGCAGCCCGCCGTGCCTCCGCCCGTCGTGGCTGCGGGTGCTGGGCGGTCTGCAGGGCGAACGGCGACGCAGGCACCGTCCGTGGCCGACGGACCACCTGCGGCCGTGGATCAGGTAATCGGCCTGCTTGACCTGGGGCTAGTCCTCGGAGCTGCGCGAGCGAACTCGGGCGCTGCGGCGGCACCGACCGGCCGCGGCTCCTCGCTGCCGCACGCGCCTGCCCGCCGGGACCGCAGCAGCCGGCGTTCACGGCCGCTAGCCGTCGGCGGGTCGGCCCGACGGTGGCCGATGCCCCGTCTGCCAGCGTGTGCTCCGCGGCGGCGCGCCGACCTGGTGGAGGTGGCGGCCGGAACCGCACCTGTGGCGATCCGCCGCTCGACGTCGGCCGGACCGTGGGCGATCTCCGAGTCGAGGCCGACGCTCGGCCACCCGGACTCGGCGTCCAGGCCGTCAGGCGATCGTGCGTCAGCGCCGGTGCCTCGGGACCTCCTGGTCGTCTGATCCGACCGTAGCCGGGCCTGCCACGCTGTGCCCGGGCGCGCGCGAGCCTCGAGTCCGGCGATGGGCGACGCCACTGGACCTGGCGGCCACTGACGGCGTCAGCCAGAAGTACTCCGACGTCGCGACTGGAGCCGGCCTGAGCCTGTGCTTCGAGGGCATCGCCATGCGGGTCCGACAACTGCGGACCGGTCGTGCGGGCCAACCAGACCGTGTGCTGCGACGGCGTGCGGCCACGCCTGCGTGTGCACCTGCATCGCCTTCCCACCCCAGCCTGGTGACAGCGGCGGCCCGGTCTAGAATGCCGTCGGCGACCTGACGGCGGCGGTGGCCGGGATGCTGTCCTCGGCGGTGACCATCAACGGGGTCACATCCATGTGCTTCTCCACCATCAACAACATCGAGGCGGTGATGGGCTCCGTGGCTGGTCATGGGCTGACGGCGCCGGGCGGGACCAGCGCGTCGCGCAGCAGCGAGATCAGCTCGTCGCGCCGGCGCACCAGCGACGCCAGCGTCGGCTCCTCGCCGAAGGCCCGCAGCACCTCGACCTCGGTGGCCAGGCCGGTGACCATCGAGTACGCGGCCAGCAGGATCAGCCGCGGGTCGTGGCGCCGGATGCGGCCCGCGTCCATCTCCACGGCCAGGAACCCGGCGGCCCGGTCGATCAGCGGGGCGATGGCGGCGAGCAGCCGGGACGAGGCCGGCGGGCCCAGGCGGGTCACCTCCCGCAGGAACCCCAGCATCGGGGGATGGCGGGCGGCGAGGCGGAACATGGCCCGCACGATGGCCTCCACCCGGCGCGAAGCCGGGCTCGGCGCCGGCCACGGCCCGCTCCAGCCGCACGGTCACCTCCGCCGCCACCCGGTCGATGGCCGCGTCGAGCAGCGCCTCCTTGGACGGGTACCAGTAGAGGATCGTCTGCTTGCGGATGCCGAGCTCGCGGGCGAGGTCGTCGAGCGAGGTGGCGCCGTAGCCGCGGGTGCCGAACGCGTCGAGCGCGGCCCGGAGCGTGCGCTCCGCGGTCCGGCCGGGGACCGCCCTGCTGACTGCCGTCGCCCTCTCCATCTACCAAATGGTAGACAGGTGGACGTGATCCCCGAGGCACTCGACGGCCGCCGCATCGCCATCACCGGTGGGACCGGCTTCCTGGGCACCGCGCTGATCGAGCGGCTGCTGCGCTCGGTGCCCGGCTGCGAGCTGGTGCTGCTGGTGCGCCCGGGGAAGCGCTCGTCGGTGCTCCAGCGGGCGCGGCGCGAGATCTTCCGCAACGACGCCTTCGACCGCCTGCGCCACGAGCTGGGCACGGCCGCCCTCGACGAGGTGGTGGAGCGCCGGGTGACGGTCATCGCCGGCGACGTGGGCACCGACGGCCTCGGGCTCGACGACGCGGGGCGGGCGGCGCTGGCGGGATGCGACATCGTGGTCCACTCGGCCGCGGCGGTGGCGTTCGACTCGCCGCTCGACACCGCGGTCGAGGTCAACCTGCTCGGGCCCTCGCGCGTGGCCCTCACGCTCCACGAGCTGGGCGTGCGTCCCCACCTGGTGTCGGTGTCGACCTGCTACGTGGCCGGCAACCGCCGGGGCGCGGCGCCCGAGGAGCCGGTGCACGACAGCCCGTTCTTCGTGGACGTGGACTGGCGCGGCGAGGTCGAGGGCGCCCGCCAGGCCCGGCGCGACGCCGAGGCCCAGAGCCGCCGGCCCGAGGCGCTGGCCCGCTTCCGCAAGGAGGCCCGGCGCGAGCTGGGCGCGGCCGGCACGCCGGCGCTGGCGGCCAAGACCGAGTCCCGCCGCCAGAGCTGGGTGCGGGAGCGGATGGTGGAGATCGGCCGGGCCCGGGCCGCCTCGCTGGGCTGGCCCGACGCCTACGCCTACACCAAGGCCCTGGGCGAGCGGGCGCTGCTCCAGCAGCGGGGCGACCTGCCGGTGTCGATCGTGCGGCCGTCGATCATCGAGTCCGCCCTGGCCGAGCCCCGCCCGGGCTGGATCCGGGGCTTCCGCATGGCCGAGCCCATCATCATCAGCTACGGCCGCGGCCTGCTCAAGGAGTTCCCCGGCGTCCCCGAGGGGACCATCGACGTGATCCCCGTCGACCTGGTGGTGGCGGCCGTGATCGATGCGGCGGCGGGCGAGCCCCCGGACGAGCCGGCCATCACCCAGGTGGCGTCGGGCTCGACCAACCCGCTGCGCTACCGGGCCCTGGTCGACCTGGGCCGCAGCTGGTTCCTCGAGCACCCCCTGTACGACAGCGAGGGCCAGCCCATCGTGGTGCCCGACTGGGCCTTCCCGGGCCGGGGCCGGGTGCAGCGCCAGCTCCAGCGGGCCAAGGACACCCTCGAGCGGGCCGAGACCACCCTCCACGCGCTCCCGTTGCGCGGCCGCCAGGCGCTGTGGGCGGCCCGGCTGGAGGAGCGCCGGGACGAGGCCGAGCGGGCGCTCGCCTACGTCGAGCTCTACGGCGCCTACGCCGAGTGCGAGGCCATCTACGGCGTCGACCGGCTGCTGGCCCGCTACGAGCGCCTGGACGAGGCCGACCGGGAGGCGTTCTGCTTCGACCCCCGGGTCATCGACTGGCCCACCTACGTCACCGAGGTCCATCTCCCCTCGGTCGTGCAGGCACGCCCGGGTGCGGACGACACCGGGCGGGCGCACGGTCGAGAACCGGGCCGACCGCCTGCGCCGCCAGGTGCTGGACCCCGCCCGCCACTTCGCGGCCTTCGACCTGGAGAACACGCTCATCGCCTCCAACGTCGTGGCGTCGTACGCGTGGCTGGCCACCCGCCGGCTGCCGGCGGAGGACCGGGTGCGCCAGGCCATCCGCATCCTGGCCGAGGCGCCCTCGCTGCTGGCGCTGGACCGGCGCGACCGCAGCGACTTCCTGCGCCACTTCTACCGGCGCTACGACAAGGCGTCCGTCGCCCAGCTGGACGAGGACACCACCGAGATGTTCAGCCACCTGCTGCTGGCCAAGTCGTTCCCGGCCGCCATCTGCCGGGTGCGCGAGCACCGCAAGGCCGGGCACCGCACCGTCCTCATCACCGGGGCGCTCGACTTCGCCATCGCCCCCCTGCGGCCGCTGTTCGACGACGTGGTGTGCGCCCGGCTCGACACCCGGCCCGACGGCACCTACCGGGGCGAGCTGACCGACGTCCCGCCCACCGGCGAGGCCCGGGCCTCGGTGCTGGCCGACTACGCCGCGGCCAACGACTTCGACCTCGCCGAGGCCGTGGCCTACGCCGACTCCACCTCGGACCTGCCCATGCTGGAGGCGGTCGGCTTCCCGGTGGCGGTCAACCCCGAGACCCGGCTGGCGGCCCTGGCCCGCAAGCGGGGCTGGCTGGTCGAGCACTTCGACGTCATGGCCGGCTCCCCCGAGCCGCCGCTGCCCATCGGCCCGGCCTGGCACGGCGGCGGCAAGCCCGGCCTGCTCACCCGGGTGCTCACCTCCAGCGCGTGGGGCAAGTCGTGAAGGCGCTGGTGTTCTCCCGCCAGCCCGCCCGCTACGCGGCGGCCATGGTGGCCGGGACGCTGCGCCCGGGTCGGGGTGCCCGCTACGGCCCCCTGTCGCTGCGGGACGTGGACCCGCCCGAGCGGCCCGCCGAGGACTGGCTGCGGCTGCGGCCCCGGCTGTCCGGCATCTGCGGCAGCGACCTCGCCACCATCGACGGGCGCTCGTCCCGCTACTTCGAGCCCATCGTGTCGTTCCCGTTCACGCCCGGCCACGAGGTCGTGGGCGACCTGGAGGACGGGCGGCGGGTGGCGGTCGTCCCCGTGCTCACCTGCGCCACCCGGGGCGTCACGCCGCCGTGCGCCTCGTGCGCGGCCGGGGCGATCAACCTGTGCGAGCGGGTCGCCTTCGGCCACCTGGAGCCGGGCCTGCAGTGCGGGTTCTGCGAGACGACCGGTGGCGGCTGGTCGCAGGAGATGGTGGTCCACCCCAGCCAGGTGGTGGAGGTGCCCGACGGGCTGAGCGACGAGCAGGCGGTGATCATCGAGCCCACCGCCTGCGCGGTGCACGCGGCCCGCCAGGTCGACGCCGGCCGGGTGGCGGTCATCGGCGCGGGCACGCTGGGCCTGCTCACGGTGGCGGCGCTGCGGCGCCTGTCCCCCGCCAGCGAGATCCTGGCCACGGCCAAGCACCCCGAGCAGCGCCGCTGGGCCAAGGAGCTGGGCGCGGACGTGGTGTGCGCCCCGGGCGAGCTGGCCCGGGCGGTGCGCTCGGCCACCGGGTCGATGATGGTGGGCGACCAGCTCACCGGGGGCGTCCCCGCCGCGGTCGACTGCGTGGGCAGCGAGGCCACGCTGAGCCAGGCGCTGTCGGTGGTGGCGCCCGGCGGCACGGTCCACGTGGTGGGCATGCCCGCCCGCACCACGCTCGACCTCACCGGCCTGTGGCACCGCGAGACGATCCTGCGGGGCTGCTACGCCTACCGGCGGGAGGACTTCGCCACCGCCGCCGAGCTGGTGGCCGAGGCCGGCCTCGACCGGCTGGTGAGCGCCCTCTACCCGCTGGCCCGCTACGAGGACGCCATCGCCCACGCCGCGGCCGCCGGGTCCCGGGGGGCCGTGAAAGTCGCTTTCGACCTGCGTGACCCGAGGAGGGCGTCATGACCCCAGCCGAGACCGTGCGGGCGCTGTTCGAGCGCATGGAGGCACGCGACTGGGACGGCGCCCGGGCCACGCTGGCCGACGGCTTCGTGTGCGACTATCCGCACACCGGCGAGCGCTTCGGCTCGGCCGACGCCTTCGTCGCCATGAACCGCGCCTACCCCGAGGGCTGGCACATCACGGTGGACGAGACCGTGGCGGAAGGCGCCGCGGGTGGCGGCCCGGGTCCGGGTCAGCCACGGCGACGACCTGTTCCACTGCCTGTCCTTCGCGGAGGTCGAGGACGGCCTCATCACCCGCAGCGTCGACTTCTGGCTCGACGACGCCGGTGAGCCCGCCCCGGACTGGCGCGCCCCGTTCCGCCTCCCCCAGGAGCCCGACTGATGCCCCGCCCCGGTTTCGTGCTCGACGTCGACCGCTCGACGCCGCCGATCCTGTTCCACCACGGCGAGAGCCTGCGGCTGGAGCGCCTGCCCGCGGGCCGCAGCCGGGTCCTCTACCCGGGCGAGCCGCTGGAGCCGCTCGACGACCCCGAGGGCGCCATCCGGGCGGCGCTCGAGCACCCGCTCGGCGACAGCGAGCCGCTGCGGGCCCTGCTGCGGCCGGGCATGAAGCTGACGATCTGCTTCGACGACATCTCCCTGCCGCTGCCGCCCATGCGCCGGCCCGACGTCCGCCAGCGGGTCATCGAGGCCGTGCTCGACCTGGCCGCCGAGGCCGGGGTGGACGACGTGCACCTCATCGCCGCCCTGGCGCTGCACCGGCGCATGACCGAGGCCGAGCTGCGCCACGCGGTGGGCGACCGGGTCTACGACGCCTTCGCCCCCCACGGCCTGCTCTACAACCACGACGCCGAGGACCCCGACAACCTCGCCTTCCTGGGCACCACGCCCCAGGGCGAGGAGGTCGAGATCAACAAGCGGGCGGCCGAGTCCGACCTGATCGTCTACGTCAACATCAACCTGGTGGCGATGGACGGCGGCCACAAGTCGACCGCCACCGGGCTGGCCAGCTACCGCAGCCTGCGCCACCACCACAACGTGGCCACCATGCGCCGGTCCACCAGCTTCATGGACCGCCACTCGTCCGAGCTGCACAGCTCCAACTGGCGCATGGGCAAGGTGATCCGGGACGCCGGGGTGAAGATCTTCCAGATCGAGACCACGCTCAACAACGACTGCTTCGGCACGTCTCGGGCCCCATGGCCGTGCTCCAGAAGCGGGAGTGGGAGTGGTCGGCCCGGGACCGGGCCTCGTTCGTGGCCATGCGGGCCGGCCTCGACCGCATGCCGGCCAAGGCCCGCCGCAAGGTGTTCCAGGCCTGGCAGGCGCCCTACGGCCTGACCTCGGTGCAGGCGGGCGAGGTGGAGGCGGTCCACGACGTCACCGTCGAGAACGTCTACCGCCAGCAGCTGGTCACCGTCGAGGGCCAGACCGACATCCTCACCATGGGGCTGCCCTACATCTGCCCCTACAACGTCAACTCGGTGATGAACCCGATCCTGGTCATGTGCCTGGGGCTCGGCTACTTCTTCAACCTGTACCGGGGCCGGCCGCTGGTGCGCGAGGGCGGCGTGGTCATCATGAGCCACCCCACGCCCTGGGAGTTCCACCCGGTGCACCACCCCAGCTACATCGACTTCTTCGAGCAGGTGCTGGCCGACACCACCGACCCGGTCGAGATCGAGGCCCGCTACGAGAAGCAGTTCGCCGAGGACGAGTGGTACCGCCACCTGTACCGGACCAGCTACGCCTACCACGGCGTCCACCCGTTCTACATGTGGTACTGGGGCTGCCACGGCCTGGCCCACGCCGGCAAGGTCATCATCGTGGGCGGCGAGCCCCGCTCGGTGCGGCGGCTCGGGTTCACCGCGGCCTCCACCCTCCAGGACGCGCTGGCGATGGCGGAGGACGTGGTCGGCCGCGACGCCACCATCACCCACCTGCACAACCCGCCGTTCGTGATGGCGGACGTCAAGTAGGTCCCGATGGCCGCCCTGCCCGACGCCGTCTCGCGCCACCTGCCCAAGCTGCCGTTCCCGTTCTCGGCGCCCACGGTGCCGGGCGGGGTCGAGGTGCCGGGCCGCAAGCCCCGGTCCGGCTCCGACTACGACACCGCCTGGGCCCGGCGCTACCCGGCCCGGGTGGCCCGGGCCGCGCTGGTCGAGGCCGTGACCCGGCCCGCGGTGGCCGGCCCTGGCCCGGCCCCAGCTGCACGGGCTGGACCGGCTCGACCCGCTGGTGGCGAAGGGCGCGCCGGTCATCTTCGCCGCCAACCACCACAGCCACGTGGACACGCCGGTGCTGATCACCTCGATCCCCGAGCCGTGGCGCCACCGGCTGTTCGTGGCGGCGGCCGCGGACTACTTCTTCCGCACCGCGCTGACCAGCGCCGTGTCCGCCCTGGTGATCGGCGCCATCCCCATCGAGCGCAGCCGGGTGAGCCGGCGCTCGGCCGACCGGGCCGCCGGACCTGATCGAGGACGGGTGGTCGATGCTGATCTTCCCCGAGGGCGGCCGCAGCCCCGACGGCTGGGGCCAGCCCTTCCGGGGCGGCGCCGCCTACCTGGCGCTGCGCTGCGGCGTGCCGGTGGTGCCCGTGCACCTCGACGGGCACCGGCCGCATCCTGCGCAAGGGCCGCAAGCTGCCCACCCCGGCCACGGCCCGGGTCACCTTCGGCGCGCCGCTGGCCCCGGCGCCGGGGGACGACGCCCGGCGCTTCGGGGCCACGCTGGAGCGCGCGGTGGCCGCCCTGGCCGACGAGGCCACCACCGACTGGTGGCAGGCCCGCCGCCGGGCCCACGCCGGCGAGTCCCCGGCGCTCACCGGCCCGGCGGCCCCGGCCTGGCGCCGGGCGTGGGCCCTGGGCGACCCCGACCGCCGCCGCACCCGCCAGCGGCGGCGCTGGCCCGAGAGCTAGCTGGGGGTGTCCGGCCAGGTTGGCTCGGTAGCACTTCGATTAACGGGCGGGCCGCACCCTCGTCGCCGTGCTCCGAGTGAGCGTGATCCTCGCGAGTTGAACGGCGGAAGCAGGGCAGGACGATGGGAAACTGGCAGATCGGCGAATCGGGCACGGCCTTCGCGCTCGACCCGCAGGGCCGCGGCGAGGTGGCGTTCACCGTCACCAACGCCAGCACGGCGGCGGACCGGCCGGTGCTACGCCGGCGGGGTCTCGACCCCCGCCAGCCGGGGCTGGAGCCGGACGAAGGCGTCGTGCACCACCTCGTCCGCCACGTGCAGGTGCCCGGTCATCAGATACGCCAGCCGCCGCAGCCGGTCCCGCTCCGCCCGGTAGAGCCGGTCGAGGTCCGGCGGGTCCACGTCTGTCCCGGTCATCACGTCCCCATAGATCGGCGGGAGGGCGGAAATGTTGCGCCCCGGGTCAGATCGCACCGCCGACGGCGTCTGTCCTAGGCTGCGCCGTCATGCTCTGGTTCGAGCGCGAGGTCGTGGGGGCCCTCACCGAATCCCCGGACCAGCCCCTCCGATCGTCCGTGGAGTCGTTCGTCGACGGCTCGCTGCGCGACATGCCCGAGCACCTGCGCGCCGGCGTGGCCGGCGAATCGGTCCTGCTGGGAACCTACGTCGCCGCCCTCCGCCGCGCCGGACGCCTGCCCGAGGGCGACGCCCGAGCCCTGGCCGCGCTGCTGGACGTCGTGGGAGACGAGCCGGATCGGCGTGCTGCGCCAGTACGTCCGACTGATGAAGACGCTGGTCGTGTTCGGCGAGAACGAGCTCGCGCCGGCGGGGGCCGCCTGATGGCCGACTCGCCACCGACGTCCTGGTGGTGGGCTCGGGCGCCGGCGGGGCGATCACCGCCGCGGCGCTGGCCCGGGCCGGGCGCACGGTCACGCGTGGTCGAGGAGGGGCCCTGGGTCGACGCCGACGCCCTGGAGCCGTTCTCGCTGCAGGAGATGGTGGCCAAGTACCGTCACCACGGCCTGGCCGCCGCCCTCGGCAGCCCGGCCATCGCCTACGTCGAGGGCCGGTGCGTGGGTGGGAGCACCGAGATCAACAGCGGGCTCTACCACCGGCTCCCCGAGCACCTGGCCGCCGAGTGGCGCGCCACCTACGCCATCGACGAGTTCTCGCCCGAGGCGCTCGAGGGCTACGCCGACCGGGTCGAGCACGAGCTGTCGGTGGCCTCGCTGCCGGGGGCGCCGCCGCCGTCCTCGGCCGCCCTGGAGCGGGGCGCGACCAAGCTGGGCTGGCGCAACGTCGAGTTCGCCCGGGTGTTCAGCTACGACGCCCACGGGCCGGGGCACCAAGCAGACCATGTCCCGCACCATGGTCCCCCGGGCCGTGGCCGCGGGCGCCACCATCATCCCCGACTGCCGGGTGCTGCGGCTGCTGCGCCAGGGCGACCGGATCGTCGGCGCCCGCTGCCGCCGCACCCACCCGGGCGGCGGCGTCGAGCGGCTGACCATCCGGGCCGACCACGTCTTCGTGTGCGGCGGCGCCATCCACAGCCCGGCCCTGCTCCAGCGCAGCGGCATCTGGCGCAACGTGGGCAACGGGCTGAAGATGCACCCGACGATCAAGATCGCGGCCCGCTTCCCCCACCCGGTCGACCACGGCGACGTCCCCACCCACCGCATCACCGAGTTCTCGCCCTTCGTGGCCATCGGCGGCTCGGCCAGCCGCAAGGGCCATGTCGCGATGGCCCTGGCCGACACGGGGGCGCCCGTTCGACGAGGCCCTGGCCGACTGGGAGAACATCTCGGTGTACTACGCCGCCATCCGCAGCGACGGCAGCGGCCGGGTGGCAGCCCTGCGGGGCGTGCGCTCGCCGCTGGTGACCTACTCGCTGACCGAGGCCGACGTCAGCCGGCTGGCCCGGGGCCTGGTGCACCTGGGCGAGCTGCTGCTGGCCGCGGGGGCCACCGAGCTGCACCCGTCGGTGCTGGGCGGCACGGTCGTCCGCCGCCTCGACGAGCTCGGCGGCTGGTGGGACCAGGTGACCCGGGCCCGGGCCAACCTCATGACCGTGCACCTCACCTCGTCCGTCCGCATGGGCGAGAACCGGGCCCGCACCGGCGCCGACAGCTTCGGCCGCGTGTGGGGCTACACCAACCTGCGGGTCAACGACGGCTCGCTCATCCCCGACGCCCCCGGCGTCAATCCCCAGGCGGCGATCATGGCCATCGCGACCCGCAACTGCGACCACTTCCTGGACGTCGCGTGAGCGAGCCCACCCCCGGCGACGTCCCCACCGGGCCCCCCGCCGCCACCGTGGTGGTGACCGGCGCCTCGGGCTGGCTCGGCCAGAACCTGGTCCGGGCCCTCGCCGCCGAGCGGGAGCGGGTCCGCTGCCTGGTGCCCGGCCGACGACCAGGCCTCCCCGCTGGCGCTGATCTCGCCCGCGGTCGAGGTGGTGGTGGGCGACGTGCGCGACCCGGCCACCGCCGACCGGCTGTTCGACGGGCGTGGGCGCCGACGCCGCGGTGTTCCACGCCGCCGCCGTCATCCACCCGGACGCGCTCGACCCGCGAGTTCTTCGACGTCAACGTGGGCGGCACCCAGAACGTGCTCGACCGGGCCCGGCGCAGCGGCGCGGCCCGCTTCGTGCACGTGTCGTCCAACTCGCCCTTCGGGGTCAACGCCTCGCCCGACGAGCTGTTCACCGAGGACTCGCCCTACGACCCCTACCTGGGCTACGGCCGGTCCAAGTACGAGGCCGAGCAGCTGGTGCAGCGGGCCAACGACCGGGGCGACGTGGCCACGGTCATGGTGCGGGCGCCGTGGTTCTACGGCCCCTACCAGCCGTCCCGCCAGAGCCAGTTCTTCCGCACCATCCGCCGGGGCCGCTTCCCGCTCGTGGGCGACGGCACGCCAGCGCCGCTCGATGGCCTACACCGACAACCTGGTCCAGGGCCTGCTGCGGGCCGAGGTGGCCGACAAGGCGCCGGGCAACGCCTACTGGGTGGCCGACGCCCGCCCGTACGAGCTGCGGGAGATCCTCGCCACCGTGCGCCGGGCGCTGGAGGCCGAGGGCCTGCCCACGTCCGGGCCCGAGACGCTGCGGCTGCCCCGGGTCGCGGCCCGCCTGGCCGAGCGGCTGGACACCCTGGCCCAGTCCCGGGGTCGCTACGTCCAGCCCCTGCACGTGCTGGGCGAGCTCAACCACACCATCGCCTGCGACATCTCCCGGGCCCGGGCCGAGCTGGGCTACGAGCCCACGGTCGCCCTGGAGGAGGGCATGCGGGCCAGCATCCGCTGGTGCCTCGACCACGGGGAGCAGCTCTGATGGCCCGGACCGTCCTCATCACCGGCGGCAGCGGCTACTTCGGCTCGATCCTGGCCGAGCGCGCCCTGGCCGCGGGCGACCGGGTGCGCATCTTCGACCTCAACCCGCCGCTGCCTCCGGCCGAGGGCGCGGACCGCCACGAGTACGTGGCCGGGGACGTGCGCGACCTGGCCGCCCTGCGCGAGGCCAGCGAGCGGCGTCGACGTGGTGCTCAACAACGTGGCCCAGGTGCCCCTGGCCAAGGACCGCGACCTGTTCTGGTCGGTGAACGTCGCCGGCACCGCCAACGTGCTGGTCGCCGCCCGCGACCGCGGCGTGGCCAAGGTCGTCCACACCTCCTCCAGCGCCATCTTCGGCATCCCCGAGTCCAACCCGGTCACCGAGGACACGCCCGGCCGGCCGCTGGAGGCCTACGGGCGGGCCAAGCTCGAGGCCGAGCACCTGTGCCACGACGCCGCGGCCGGCGGGCTCGACGTGTCCATCGTCCGGCCCCGCACCATCCTCGGTCACGGCCGGCTGGGCATCATCGCCGTACTCTTCGAGTTCGTGGCCGAGGGCGCGCCCGTCTACGTGCTGGGCCGGGGCGACAACCGCTACCAGTTCGTGCACGCCAACGACCTGGCCGACGCGGTGCTGCGGGCGTCGGAGCGTGACAAGCCGTCCGTCTACAACATCGGGGCCACCGAGTTCGGCACCATGCGCGAGACCCTGTCCGCCCTGGTCGACCACGCGGGCACGGGCTCGAAGGTGCGCTCGCTGCCGGCGGCGCCCGCGCGCATCGGCATGAAGGCCCTGGCCACGGTGGGCCTGGCCCCCTTCGCCCCCTACCACTGGCTGCTGTACGCCGAGTCGCTGTGGTTCGACACCAGCAAGGCCCAGGACGAGCTGGGCTGGCGGCCGCAGCACTCCAACGCCTCGGCCGTCATCGAGTCGTACGAGTGGTTCCTGGCGCACCGCGCCTCGCTGGAGCGTGAGGGCGCCTCCCACCACCAGTCCCCCGTCCGTCTCGGCCTGCTCAAGGTGCTCAAGCGGCTGCCATGACCGGCGGCACCGACATCCTGCCCCCCTCGGGCGCCACGGACGACACCGACGAGGACCAGCCGGTCGAGGAGAGCTCCCCGGACTCCGAGCCGTCCCCCCGCGGCAAGCGTGCCCTCACCGTCCTCGGCCTGACCGGGATCGTGGCCCTGCCGCTGATCGTGACCCTGGTGGCCCTGGCCCGGCCCCGCTGGTACCCGCTGCTGGACCTGTCCCAGACCGAGCTGCGGGTCCGGGACGTCGGCGGCCGCCACACCCCGCTGGTGGGCCTGGTCGGCCGCATCAACGCCTACGGCCACGACGGCAGCCACCCGGGGCCGCTCAGCTTCTTGTCGCTGGCCCCCATCTACCGGCTGCTGGGCGGCGAGGCCTACGGCCTGCTGGTGGGCGTGGTGGTGCTCAACATCACCGCCGTCGGGCTGAGCCTGTGGATCGCGCTGCGCCAGGGCGGCGCCCGGCTGGCCCTGGTGGTGGCGGCCGTGCTGGCCGTGCTGCTGCACGCCTACGGCACCAACGTGCTCACCGAGCCGTGGAACCCCTACATGCCGGTGATGTGGTGGTTCCTCACGGTGATGGCGGTGTGGGCCGTGCTGTGCGACGACCTGGCCATGCTGCCGGTGGCCGTGTTCGCCGCCTCCTTCTGCATGCAGACCCACGTGTCCTACCTGGGCCTCATCGGCGGGTTGGTGCTGCTGGTGCTGGCGGCGCTGGTGGTGCGGGTCGTGCGGATCCGCCACGACCGGGCCGCGCTGCGCCGGCTCCTGGCCTGGACCGGCGCGGCGGTGCTGCTCGGCGTGGTGCTGTGGACCCCGCCGCTGATCGACCAGATGATCAACGACCCGGGCAACGCGGCCATCGTGGTCAAGAACTTCCGCGAGCCCGACACCGACCCCGTCGGCGTGAGCCGGGCCGCAGAGGTGTTCGGCACCCATCTCAACCCCTGGCGGTTCCTCAGCACCGACGACTTGGTGCGCACCGGCTCGTTGCTGCCGGCCGCCGCGCTGCTGGCGGTGTGGCTGGGCAGCGTGGCCCTCACCTTCCGCGGACCGCGGGACGAGGCCCGCCGCAAGCTGCTGCGCTTCCACGGCGTCGTGGCGGCGGTGCTGGTGCTGGGGCTGACCACCGTCAGCCGCATCTTCGGCGAGGTGTGGTTCTACCTGACGCTGTGGGCGTGGGCCGTGACCGCGCTGGTGCTGGTCGCCACCATCTGGAGCCTCGTCCGGGCCCTGCCCCGGGGCGACGGCCGGGGCGCCCGCGGGCTGGCCGTGGGCGTGACCGTGGCCCTGGTGGCGGTGCTGGCCGTCTGGACCCTGCGCTTCACCGCGGACGGCGCCCAGGCCGAGGTCGCCCGCCAGCCGGTGACCAACGCGGTGGGCGCGGTGTCCGACCCGGTCGACGACGCGCTGGCCGCCGGCGACCTGCCCGGCACCGGCCGGGACAGCCGCTACCTCATGACCTGGGGCGATCCCGCCGACCTCGGCGCCGCCGGCTGGGGCCTGCTCGACGAGCTGGAGCGGCGGGGCTACGACGTGGGCGTCACCCAGCTCTACACGCTGGGCGCCGTCGAGCACCGGTACCAGGCCAGCGACGAGGCCGACGCCGAGATCCACCTGTCGGTGGGCGCCGACATGGACCAGTGGGAGGGCCGGCCCGGCTACACCCGGGTCGCCTACGTCGACGGCCGCACCGAGGCCGAACGAGCCGAGTTCGAGCGCCTGCGGGCCCAGGTGATCGCCGACCTGGAGGCGGACGGCCGAACCGACCTGGTGCCGATGGTCGACATGAGCCTCTTCGGGCTGTACTTCGAGCGCGGTCCGGCCCCACGCACGACCGGGTGTCGGCCATGCTCGACCTCGGCCTGCCGGTGGCGGTCTACGTCGGGCCGCCCGTCACCGACACTTGACACGGGCGATAACCCAGGTCAGCCCCCTGAGAGGGGATCGGCTAACCTGACCTGACCCTCGATTGGGGGCTCGGGCAACGGCGCCCGCTTCGCCTCAGCGACGACGCGGATGCGGCCCCCCTGAAGTCCAGCCCGACCGGGGATCGGCACCACGGCGCTCACCTCTGAGGACCGTGCATTGCCCATCCCCGGATCGCCGGTCTCCGACCGGCCACCGCACCAGACAGGAGGAGTGCGCCGTGCTGCCCCCTACGACCCGCGAGCTCGACGCCTGCGGCATCGGCTTCGTCGCCGACGCCCAGGGTCGCTCGTCCCGAGCCATCGTCGCCGCCGCCCTCGGCGGCCTGGCGTGCGTCAAGCACCGCGGCGCCGTGGCCGCCGATGCCCGCACCGCCGACGGCTCGGGGCTGCTGGCGCCGATCCCGCCCGAGATCTTCGGCGCGGGGAACGGGGTGGCCGTGCTGTTCGTGCGGGGCGACGATCCCCGGGCGGCGGTGGAGGCCGCGCTGGCCGAGGAGGGCCTGACGCTCGTCGAGTGGCGCGAGCCGCCGATCGACCCCTCCGCGCTGGGCGACCTCGCCCGGGAGACCGCGCCCCGCATCGTCCACGCCGTGTTCTCGGGCGCGGGCCGCGACTCGGAGGGCGAGCGCCGGGCGCTGCGCCTGCGCCGGCGCATCGAGCGGGCCACGACCGGCACCTACGTGGCGTCCTGCTCGTTCCGCACGCTGGTCTACAAGGGCCTCGTCACCGGCCGACCACCTGGCCGACTTCTACCTCGACCTCCACGAGGAGCGCTTCGCCGCCCCCTTCGCCGTCTTCCACCAGCGCTTCTCCACCAACACCCTGCCCACCTGGGAGCGGGCCCAGCCCTTCCGCACGCTGTGCCACAACGGCGAGATCAACGCCCTGTGGGGCAACGAGAACCGCATGCGCGGGCCGGGCCGAGCTGGGCACCGAGGTCGTCGGCCTCGGTCCCGAGGAGCTGTTCTTCCCGGTCCTGGCCGCCGACGACTCCGACTCGGGCAAGCTCGACTCCGCCGTCGAGCTGCTGATGCGGGGCGGGCGCGATCCCCGCCACGTGATGGCCATGGTGGTCCCCGAGGCGTGGGAGAACGTGCGCGACCTCGATCCCGAGGTGCGGGGCTTCTACCGCTACCACTCGGCGCTCATGGAGCCCTGGGACGGCCCCGCCGGGCGTGATCTTCACCGACGGCATCGGCGTGGGCGCCCGGCTCGACCGCAACGGCCTGCGCCCACTGCGCTACCAGGTGTGCGAGGACGGCATGGTGGCCGTGTGCTCGGAGGTCGGCGCGGTCGACGTCCGGGGCCACGGCGGCGTGGTGCGGGGCCGGCTCGGTCCCGGCCAGATGCTGTTCGTCGACCCCACCCGGGGCTTCCTCGACGACCAGGCCTGCAAGGAGCGCATCGCGGCCGGGCGCCCCCTACGCCCGCTGGGCCGACCGACGGCTTCTACCGGCTCCACCCGGGCGACGCGGCCCTGGAGGTGCCCGACGACCTCGTGGCCCGCCAGGCCATGCACGGCCTCACCAAGGAGGACGTGGCCATGGTGCTCAAGCCCATGGCCAACGACGCGCACGAGCCCACCTTCTCCATGGGCGACGACTCGCCGCTGCCCAACCTGGCGCCCCGGGCCCGGCCGCTGGCCCACTACCTGCGCCAGCGCTTCGCCCAGGTCACCAACCCGCCCATCGACCCGCTGCGCGAGCGGCTGGTCATGAGCCTGCGCACGGTGCTGGGCCCGCGGGCCCCCATCCTCACCGAGCCGCCCGACGCGGCCGAGCTGCTCACGCTGCCGTCGTTCTTCCTCTACCCCTCCGGGGTCGACAACCTGGCGCTGATCGACAAGGCGCCGTGGCCGGTCATCCCGCTCGACGCCACGCTTCCCCGCCGTCCGACGGGCCCGACGGCCTGCGCGACGCGGTCGAGCGGCTGACGGCCGAGGCGGTGGCCGCGGTCGAGGGCGGGGCGGGGACGCTCATCCTCGAGGCCGAGGACGCCGGGCCCGAGCGGGCGCCGATCCCGTCCCTCGTGGCGTGCGGCGCCGTGCACCAGGCGCTCTGCGCGGCTGCGGCTGCGGTCGCGCGCCGCGCTGGTGGTCGTGGCCGACGACGTGTTCGACGTGCACGGCTTCGCCACCCTGCTCGGCTACGGCGCCGACGCCATCTGCCCGCGGCTGGCGCTGGCCACGGTGGCGGCCGAGGCCGACCGGGTCGACGACGGCGACCTGACCAGCCCCGAGGCCCAGAGCCGGTTCCAGGCCGCGGTCGAGGCCGGCGTGCTCAAGATCCTGTCCAAGATGGGCATCTGCACGGTCGACTCCTACCGGGGCGCGCAGATCTTCGAGGTGGTGGGCCTGGGCCCCGAGGTGGTCGAGGCCTGCTTCACGGGCACGCCCAACGTGGTGGGCGGCATCGGCTGGGCCGCCCTGGGCGAGGACGTGCTGGCCCGCCACACCGCCGCGTGGGCCGGAACCGCCGACCTCGAGTCGCCCGGCTGGTTCCGGGTGCGCAAGGGCGGCGAGCCCCACACCAAGGACAAGGACACGGTCCAGGCCCTCAACGACCTGACGCTGGTCCAGGAGAAGGACGGCGACGGCCAGGACCGGGACATGCTGATCGCCCACCTGCTCCAGGCGGCGATCCGGTCCGAGTCGTCGGAGCGCTACGACGCCTTCGCCAAGCTGGCCAACGACCGGGCGCTCGTCGAGCTGCACGACCTGCTGGAGCTGGTCCCCGCCGCCGAGCCCGTCCCCGTGGACGAGGTCGAGCCCGCGGCCGAGATCGCCAAGCGCTTCTCCACCGGCGCCATGTCGCACGGGGCGCTGTCCAAGGAGGCGCACGAGACCCTGGCCCAGGCCATGAACCTGCTGGGCGCCATGTCGAACTGCGGCGAGGGCGGCGAGGACCCCTACCGCTACAAGACCCGGGGCCTGGGGCGCGACGACAAGAACTCCAAGATCAAGCAGATCGCGTCGGGCCGCTTCGGCGTCACGCCCGAGTACCTGGCGCACGCCGACGAGCTGCAGATCAAGATGGCCCAGGGCTCCAAGCCGGGCGAGGGCGGCCAGCTGCCCGGGCACAAGGTGTCGGCCGAGATCGCCCGGCTGCGCCACACCCAGCCCGGGGTCGGGCTCATCTCCCCGCCCCCCCACCACGACATCTACTCCATCGAGGACCTGGCCCAGCTCATCTACGACCTCAAGCAGGTCAACGCGGCCCAGGTGTCGGTGAAGTTGGTGGCCGAGGACGGCGTGGGCACCATCGCCGCCGGCTGCGTCAAGGCGCTGGCCGACGTCGTCCACATCAGCGGCCAGAACGGCGGCACCGGCGCCAGCCCGCTGTCCTCGATCAAGCACGCCGGCCTGCCCTGGGAGCTCGGCCTGGCCGACGCCCAGCGGGCGCTGGTCGACAACGGCCTGCGCAGCCGGGTGCGGCTGCGGGTGGACGGCGGCTTCCTGACCGGCCGCCAGGTCATCGTGGCCGCGCTGCTGGGGGCGGACGAGTACAGCTTCGGCACCGCGGCCATGATCGCCGAGGGCTGCATCATGCTGCGGGCCTGCCACCGCGACACCTGCAAGCCAGGCGTCGCCACCCAGCGTCCGCACCTGCGGGCCAACTTCACCGGGACGCCCGAGGGCGTGGCCGCCTACTTCCTGTTCATCGCCGAGGAGGTGCGCAGCTACCTGGCCGAGCTGGGCCTGCGCTCGCTGGACGAGGCCATCGGCCGGGTCGACCTGCTGCGCCAGCGCCACACCGGCAACGGCCGGGCCGACGTCATGGACCTGTCCCCCGTGCTGGAGGCGCCCCGGGCGGACGGGCCGCGGCACTTCGTGGAGCGGGTCGAGCTCCAGGATCCCCGGGCCGACCTGGGCGACCGCCTGCTGGCCGACGCCTTCCGGCCCATCTGGGACGGCGACGACGTCGACCTGTCCTACGAGATCCGCAACGCGGACCGCGCCATCGGCGCCTCGCTGTCGGGGGCCATCGCCCTGGAGTACGGCGAGCTGCCGCCCCGGGGCACCGCCCGGGTCCGCCTCTCGGGCAGCGCGGGCCAGAGCTTCGCCGCGTTCCTGGCCCACGGGGTCGAGCTCGACCTCACGGGCGAGGCCAACGACTACGTGGGCAAGGGCATGGGCGGCGGCCTGGTGGTGATCCGCCCGCCGGACAACGACGCCTCCGAGCTGCCCATCCTGGCCGGCAACACCTGCCTGTACGGCGCCACCGGCGGCGAGCTGTTCGTGGCCGGCGGCGTGGGCGAGCGCTTCGGGGTGCGCAACTCCGGGGCCACGGCCGTGGTGGAGAGCGCGGGCGACCACTGCTGCGAGTACATGACCGGCGGCACCATCGTCGTGCTCGGCCCGGTGGGCTGGAACCTGGGCGCGGGCATGACCGGCGGCCAGGCGTTCGTGTTCGACCGCGACCACGAGCGGCTCATCTCCCGGCTCAACCCCGACCTGGTGGACGCGGTGCGGCCGGACATGGGCGGCCTGGAGGAGGTCCGCTGGCTCGTCGAGCGCCACGCCGAGCTGACCGGATCCCGACGCGCTGCGACGTTGCTCGACCACTGGGCGAAGGCAACAGCGCACGTGTGGCACGTGCTGCCCAAGGACCAGGTGCGCCGGTTCGAGGAAGGCCAGGCCAGCCGGGTCGCCAGCGTGTGAGCCCGTAGCACCTGCTCAACCGCCAGAAGTCGCGAAAACCATCGGTTCGGCTGCGATACCGGCGCGCGTTTCGTAATAGATTCGCCCGGAGTCATGGCTGGGATCGCCCCTCAGATACCCGGGTGCCGTGACCTCTCCCTCATCGGGGAGCGGGTCGCGCGCAGCCTGTTTTCCGCCACGAGCGACCGACTGGGTCGCCCGGTGACGGTCATCGCCTATCCCCCGCTGAGCGAGGGTCGCACGGAGGCCGACTTCGACCGGGCCGCGGCCACGGCGCAGCGGCTCGGCGTGCACCCGAGCATGATCTCGATCCACGAGTGGGGCCATGCCGACGACCACCGGCCCTGGATCGTCACCGACACCCAGCCGGCCGAGGCCCTCGACACCCTGCTCAAGCTGGACGGCCCCCTGGACGTGGAGCGGGCCCTCCAGGTGGGCGTGCTGCTGGCCGGGGCGCTCGAGACGGCCCACGCCGCGGGCATCGTCCACGGCGACCTGTCGCCCGCCCGCCTGGTGTTCGGGCCGCACGGCGAGCCGCTCATGACCGAGACCGGGCTGGCGCCGTTCGCGGTGTTCCCGGGGCTCGGCGCCCTCAACAACCCGGTGCGCTACCACTCGCCGCCCGAGGTGCTGGAGAGCACCGAGATCACCCCGGCGACCGACGTCTACTCGCTGGCCACCACGGTGTACGCCCTGGTGGCGGGGCGGGCGCCGCAGGAGAAGCCGGCCGACGTCACCGACAGCAACGCCTCGCTGCTGCTGCGGGTCCTGCAGATGGCGGTCCCCCCCATCGACCGGCCGGGCCTGCCCCCCGGGCTGCTCGATGCCCTCCGGGGCCCGCTGGCGCCCGATCCCCGCAAGCGGCCCCAGCAGGCCATCGAGGTGGCGTGGCTGCTCCAGGACGTGCAGCGGCGCGCCGGGTTCGCCATCACCGAGCCGGTGGTGCTCGACCTGGACGACATCGAGCACCACCGCTCCCGCCGGGCCGGCGTCTACCCGGCCCCGGCGCCGCTGCCGCCGGCCCCGCAGCCACCGGCCGCCGACGCGGCCGCCTCGGCGTGGGGCACGTGGTCCGGCCCGGTCGACATGGAGGGCCCGGCCACCCCGGCCCGCGCCCCACCGCTCCCGCCGGCCCCCTCGGTCGAGCAACGGGCGTCGGCGGGGCTGTGGACCCCTCCCCCGCTCCCCGACTTCGGCGACGCGGACCCGGCCGCCACCATCTTCCCGTTCGCGGTGGACCCCGAGCCCCCGGCCCCGGAGGCCCCGGCGTGGCCTCCTCTCGCCCCCCAGTCGCCCCCCAACGGCGCCACCCTGTGGCCGTCGTCATGGCCCGCCGGCCAGCCCGAGGCCGACGACCTCCCTTCCTGGGCCCGCCAGTCCGGCCCGCCCACCAACGGCAGCGCACCCAGCCCGCCCCCGGAGGCCCCGGCGGCCGAGGCCCCTGCCTGGCTCGACCCCGCATCCCCGGACACGGCCGAGCCCCCCGGTCCCGAGGTCGAGCCCACAGCGGCCGACCTCCTCCCCCGTGGGCCGGGATCACACCGTCATCACCTCCGGCGCCGGACGCGGCCGACGTCGAACCTCCCGCCACCGACCTCCCCCCGTGGGCCGGGACCACGCCGTCCCCCTCCGCGCCGGGCGCGGCCGCCGACGAACCCCCGGCCGCCGACCTCCCGCCGTGGCCCGGGACCACGCCGTCACCTCCCGCGCCGGGCGCGGCCGCCGTCGAGCCCCCCGCCACCGACCTCCCGCCCTGGGCCGGCGCCACGCCGGCGCCCACCGAACCCACACCCCCGCCGGTCGAGCCCCACGCCGCCGACGTGCCCCCGTGGGCCGGGACCACGCCCGCGCCCACCGAACCCAGCGTCCCGCCGGGTCGAACCCCCCGCCACCGACCTCCCCCCGTGGGCCGGGACCACGCCGTCGCCCTCCGCGCCCGCACCGCGGCCGAGTCTCCCGCCGCCAACCTCCCGCCGTGGGCGCAGACCACGCCGGCGCCCATCGAACCCACACCCCCGCTGGTCGAACCCCCCGCCGCCGACCTCCCCCCGTGGGCCGGGACCACGCCGTCGCCCTCCGCGCCGGGCGCGGCCGCCGTCGAGCCTCCCGCCGCCAGGGCCGCCATGGCGGCCGGGACACCGGTGGACGGAGGGGTTGGTGTCGAGCGGCCGCCGCTGCCCAAGCGGTCCTCCGGGGACGTGGCGGCCGAGCCGGCGCGGCCGGCGCTGCCCAAGCGGCTCGGGTCGGAGCCGGCCGGGGCCCCGGCCGCCGAGGTGGGTGGGGAGCCTCCTGCCTGGGCGCAGTTCCCTCCTCCGCCGGACCGGCTGCCGGAAGGCGACGCCGGGGCGGGCACCTCGCCCGGCGTGCCGGGGTGGGCTCGGGCCCGGCCCGGGTCCGGCGGCGACGGCGGCGGGCCGGACGAGGCTGAGCCGCCGTGGCTGCCCGGGGCCGAGACCACCAGCAGCTTCGCCGTGGCCCGGCCGCCGGAGCTGGACATCCTGCCGTCGTGGTACACCGACCCTCTCCCGCTCGGGGGCAATGGGGCGGGCAGCGGGTCGGGCACGGCCGGGCCCAGAGCGGGGCCGACAGGCGCCTTCCGGGGGCGGGTGACGAGCTGCGGTCGCTGTTCGGGGCCGTGGTGGGCGAGCCGCCGCCTGCGCCGGCGCCGCCGGGCCAGGCACCCCCACCGGCGCCGCCCACGCGGCCGGCGCAGCCGGTCCGGCACCCGCAACCGGTCCAGCCCCCGCCGGCGCCGCCCCAGCCCGGGGCGTTCTCGACCGATCCCCTGGGGCCGCCGACGCCGCGGCCGCCGCTCGACATGCGCAAGCTCGAGGACGCGTTCGGCTCGTCCCCGCCTCCTCCACCCTCGGCCGCCGGCGCGGCTGCGCCCGTGCGGGCCACCGGGGGGTTGGAGCCGCCGCTACGGCTGCCCCGGCTGGACGCCGACCCGGAGCCGCCGCGGGCGCCGCGCGCGGCTGGACCGGGGCGGCAGGCCTACCCACCGCCCGAGCCGCCGCGGCCCACCCGGACCACGCCGGCCGAGCGCCGCGAAGCGCCCGGAGCGCCCCGAGCCCGGCGAGCGGCCCCGGGCGGAGGCGCCCGCCGGGAGACGCCGCGGCGCCGGCGGGCGGGCCGCCCGCGCTGCCGGTGATCGTGCTGGTGGTGGTGCTGGCCGTGCTGGTCCTCGGGATCGTGTGGCTGGTCATCACGGGCGACGACTCCGGCACCCCGGCCGACGAGCCGGCGCCGGACGCGGTCGCCCTCGCCCCCACCGGGCTCACCGTCACCGCCGGTCCCCAGGGCGACCAGCTCAGCTGGCAGGGCGACACCGGGGCGTCCTACGTCGTGACGGTGCTGTCGTCCACCGAGCCGCCCCGGGCGCTGCCTGCGGCCCCGGGGACATCGGTCCTGGTGCCCAGCGCCGGGGCGCCCGCCGGGACCCAGCGCTGCTACACCGTGGCCGCCGCGCCCGCCGACGGCGCGGGCGAGCCCGGCCCGGCCTCGGCGCCGGCCTGCCCGCCCGGCGTGTCGCCCACCAGCATGCTGCCCGCGCCCTGACGGGCAAGGGCACGGGCACGCACGGCGCCGGCTACTCGACCAGGCGCAGGCCCGACGGGCTGATCGACTGCTCCGCCTGGGGAAGCTCCACCACGAACTCGGTGCGGTGGCCGGGGAACACGTGCTCCGACACCAGCAGCGGCAGCTCGTGCAGGTCCCGGGTGATCCGCTCGCACACCAGCACCGGCGAGCCCACGGGCACCGCCAGCAGCGCGGCGTCGTCCGCCCCCGCGGCCGCGGCGCCGATCGTCTGGGTGGCGCTGCCGATGGGCACCCCCACCAGCTCGTAGAACGGCGACGCCTCCACGTCGGCGCGCGACAGCCGGGCGCCGACCTCCTCCGGGCACCACACCGTCACCCGGGCGAAGGGCTGGCCGTCGGCGTGGTTGACCCGCCGCACCTCCAGCACCGAGTCGACCCCCAGCACCTGGCGCACCCGGGGCGGCGCGGCCACGAACCGGAAGCCCACCACCCGGCGCTCGGAGCCCACCCCCAGCTCCCCCAGCTGGGACTCGATCGTGCCCAGCCGGCCCAGCGACTGCCGCACCCGCTCGGTGGCCACGAACCAGCCGAAGCCCTGGCGGGCGTCGATCAGGCCCTCGTCCCGCAGCAGCTCCAGGGCCTTGCGGACCGTGACCCGGCTCACGCCGTAGGCTGCCGACAGCTCGCTCTCGCTGGGCAGCAGCGCGCCCGCGGCGAGGTCACCGCTCTCCACTCGCCCCCGCATCTCGTCGGCGATGGCTCGATAGCGGACCTCGCGCACTTGTCATATACTTGTCTGCATACGTCTCCGACGCAAGGGATCGATCCGCATGGCCGTGCCGTCCACCAAGGTGTCGTCCACCACTCCCCTCCAGCTCGTCGACGAGGTGTACGCCCGCCTGCCCGAGCGGGTGGCGCTCGGGCGCGAGCGCCTCGGCCGCCCGCTGACGCTGGCCGAGAAGATCCTGGTCAACCACCTGCGCGACGCCCACGGCCAGGAGCTCGAGCGGGGGCGCAGCTACGCCGACTTCGACCCGGACCGGGTGTCCCTGCAGGACGCCACCGCCCAGATGGCGCTGCTGCAGTTCATGACGGCCGGGCTGTCCGAGGTGGCCGTGCCCACGACGGTCCACTGCGATCACCTCATCCAGGCCAAGGCAGGAGCCGGCATCGACCTGCGCCTGGCCGTCGACGTCAACCAGGAGGTCTACGACTTCCTGCGCACGGTGGCGGCCCGCTACCGCATCGGCTTCTGGAAGCCGGGCTCGGGCATCATCCACCAGGTCGTGCTGGAGAACTACGCCTTCCCCGGCGGGATGATGATCGGCGCCGACAGCCACACCCCCAACGCCGGCGGCCTGGCCATGGTCGCCATCGGCGTGGGCGGCGCCGACACCGTCGACGTCATGACCGGCTTCCCCTTCAACGTGCGCTGGCCCAAGCTCATCGGCGTCCACCTGACCGGCGAGCTGTCGGGCTGGACCGCCCCCAAGGACGTCATCCTCAAGGTGGCCGAGATCCTCACCGTCAAGGGCGGGACCGGCGCCATCGTCGAGTACTTCGGTCCCGGCGCCGACTCCCTGTCCACCACCGGCAAGGCCACGATCTGCAACATGGGCGCCGAGATCGGCGCCACCACCTCGCTGTTCAGCTTCGACGAGCGCGGCCTCGCCTACCTGCGGGCCACGGGCCGGGAAGACCTGGCCGACGCCGCCTCGCTGGTCATGGCCGACCTGCGCCCCGACCCCGAGGTGGTGGCCGACCCCGGCGGCTACTTCGACCAGGTCATCGAGATCGACCTGTCCACCCTCGAGCCCATGATCAACGGGCCCCACTCGCCCGACCGGGCCCACAAGGTCAGCGAGGTCGGCGCCCACGCCCGCGCCGAGGGCTGGCCCACCGAGATCTCCTCGGCGCTGATCGGCTCGTGCACGAACTCGTCCTACGAGGACATCACCCGGGCCGCCTCGATCGCCCGGGTGGCCGCCGCCCACGGGATCCGGGCCAAGACCGAGCTGCTGATCACGCCCGGCTCCGAGCAGGTGCGGGCCACCATCGAGCGCGACGGGCTCCTGGCCGACCTCGAGGCCGTGGGCGGGACCGTGCTGGCCAACGCCTGCGGTCCCTGCATCGGCCAGTGGAGCCGCCCGGCGTCCGCCAACGGGCAGCCGAACACCATCGTCAACAGCTACAACCGCAACTTCCCCAAGCGCAACGACGGCAGCGCCAACACGCTGTCCTTCGTGACCAGCCCCGACGTCGTCGTGGCCCTGGCCCTGGCGGGGACGCTCGACTTCGACCCCGTGCACGGCACCCTCCCCGCAGCCGACGGCACGGAGGTGCGGCTGGAGCCGCCGGTCGGCGAGCAGCTCCCGGCCCGCGGGTTCGACCCCGGCGAGTCCGGCTTCCTGGCCCCGCCCGCCGACGGGTCGACGGTCACGGTCGAGGTCGACCCGGCCAGCGAGCGCCTGCAGCTGCTCCAGCCCTTCGCCCCCTGGGACGGGCGCGACTTCGAGCGCCTGCCCGTGCTCATGAAGGCCGCGGGCAAGTGCACCACCGACCACATCTCGGCCGCAGGCCGCTGGCTCACCTACCGGGGCCACCTGGAGAACATCTCCGGCAACCTGTTCCTCGGCGCGGTCAACGCCTTCCGCGACGTCGAGGCGGGCCACGGCAAGGACCCGCTGGACGGCGAGATCCGGCCCTACCCCGACATCGCCCGCCACCTGCACGAGGCCGGCGTGGCGTGGTGCGCCGTCGGCGACGACAACTACGGCGAGGGCAGCTCCCGCGAGCACGCGGCCATGGAGCCCCGCTTCCGGGGAGCCAAGGTCATCTTCGCCCGCAGCTTCGCCCGCATCCACGAGGCCAACCTCAAGAAGCAGGGCGTGCTCGCCTTGACCTTCGCCGACCCCGCGGCCTACGAATCCATCGGCGAAGACGACACCGTCAGCGTCACCGGGCTCGCCGACCTGGCGCCGGACGTGCCGGTCCGGTGCGCCATCCACCATCCGGACGGCACCAGCGACGAGTTCGAGGCCACCCACACCATGAACGACGAGCAGATCGAGTGGTTCAAGGCCGGGAGCGCCCTCAACATCATCCGGCGCAAGCACGCGGGGTGAGACGGCCGGGCGACGACGTGCCGCGCCCGCGGCTGGTCGGGATCGACCACGTGCAGCTGGCCATGCCCGCGGGCGCCGAGGCCGAGCAGGCCGCGGAGCGGTTCTACTGCGGCGTGCTCGGGCTGGCGCGCGTGCCCAAGCCGCCCACCGCCAACCCCGCCGGGTGCTGGTTCGAGGGACCGTGGCTGCGGCTGCACCTGGGGGTGGAGGACGACTTCCGCGCCGCCGCCAAGGCCCACCCGGCCCTGCTCGTCGAGGACATCGACGTCGTCGCCCAGCAGATCGTGGCCGCCGGGGGCGAGGTCCGCCCGGCCGACGACCAGCCCGGGATCCGCCGGCTCCACACCGACGACCCGTTCGGCAACCGCATCGAGCTGATCCAGGCCGTGGGGCCGGGCCCCGAGACGTTCGAGGCCATGGCCGAGCACTCGATCTTCCCCCTGGCGCTCATCGACCACGCGGGCGGCATCGCCTGGCTGAGCACCTCGGTGGAGCGGTTCTTCGGCTGGAACCGGGACCAGCTCGTCGGCCGCAGCTTCGCCAAGGTGATCTCGCCCCGCTCGCTGGCCGGCGTCATCCAGGCCTTCACCTCCATCGACGACGCCTACGAGATCGTCCCCTGGGGCGGCGTCGGCCTCCCGGTGGGGATCATGCACGCCGACGGGACCGAGATCCCCTGCGAGCTCTCGGTGCTCACCACCAAGCGCACCGGCCTGCCCTGGTACGTGATCAACGTGCGGCGGGCGGGCTACGAGCGGGCGGTCGACCTCGCCATCGAGGCCATGGCCGGGGGCGCCCGCCTGGGTGACGTGCTGACCCGGCTCCTGGGCGCGCTGGAGCAGATGGTCCCCGGCTCGGCGGTCACCATCGGCGACCGCTGGACCGGCGAGGAGTTCGCGGTCGTGGCCGGGGACGCCGCCAACCTGCTGGCCTCGGACGGCCGGACCCCGTGGGCGCGGGCCATGGCCTCGGGCGAGGACGTCTTCGTGAGCGACCTCACGCTGCTGCCCTCGCCGCTGGCCGCGCTGGCCCGGGCCCAGGGCTACGGAGCCTGCTGGGTGCACCCGGTGGTGGTGGCGGAGGACGCCGAGCCCGTGGCCGCCATCGTGTGTCTGGCGCCGCCGCCCCGGGCTGCCGACCCGGTTCACCTGGAACACCGTGCGGCGGGTCGGCCAACTGCTGCGCCTCACGCTCCAGTGGGACCGCAGCCACCGCACCCTCCAGTACGCCGCCACCCACGACCAGCTCACGGGCCTGGCCAACCGCCTGGCCTTCCTCGAGCGGCTGACCACGGTGGCCGCCGGGGGCGAGGGCCGGGCCGCGGTGCTGTTCCTCGACCTCGACCACTTCAAGCCGATCAACGAGACGCTGGGCCACCCGGTGGGCGACCGGGTGCTGGCCATCGTGGCCGACCGGCTGGTCAGCGTGCTGCGCCCCGGCGACCTGGTGGCCCGCATCGGCGGGGACGAGTTCGCCGTGCTGTGCGAGCGGCTGACCGCGGCCGACGACGTGGAGGCGGTGGCCAAGCGCCTGCTGGCGGCGATCCGCGAGCCCATCAGCACCCGCCCGGGCCTGCCCACCGAGGTCCGGGTGGACGCCAGCATCGGCGTCACCGACCTCGATCCCGACGAGGGCGTGGACGCCACGCTGGCCCGGGTCGACCAGGCCATGCGGGAGGCGAAGATCACCGGCCGCGGGCGCTGGGTGCGCTACCGCGGCTGATCGCCCAGGTGAACGGGGGGTGACACCGGCGGCCCCCGGGCCCCTCCTACGATGCACCGCCGTGGCTGACATGGCCGGCAAGCGCATCGGCAGTCGGGACTACCGGGTCTACGGGCTCCAGGGGCTGGCCGAGGAGATACGGGGGGTGGGGCGCCGGGTGTCGGAGGCCACGACCACCCGGCTCGACGCGGCGCGGGCCGCCCTCGACGGCTGGCACGGCGCGCCACGCCGCGGCGTTCGTCGAGCGGGCCAACGCGGTGCTGGCGGCCATGGTCACGTTCCAGCTCGACGTGGAGGAGGCCGCCTCCGCCTGCTCGTCGTTCCCGGGCGACGCGGTCCGCAACCCGTCCTTCGTCGACGGCTACGCCTACCAGGGCGCGCGGCTCTACCACCAGGACCAGCCCGGCACCTCCAGCGCCGAGCCCGCCAAGCTGCGGGCCTACTCGACGGCCAGCGCCGAGCAGGCGGGCGCACTCGACCGCCGCGGCCGGCGCCGTCACCATCGACGGCCTGACCGCGGACGTGGCCACGCTGCGAGGGCTCACCGCGGACGAACGGCAGGAGCACCGGGCCAACGGCGTCCCCAACTTCGAGATCCAGGAGATCCGGGTGTGGACCGACCACGTGCCGGTGGCGGTCAGCGAGGTGTTCGGCCTGCCCGACCTCGGAGGCGAGGCCACCACCCTGGTCTCCGACTCCGACGGCCTGGCCGACTGGGTCACGGCCGTGGCGTTCGCCTTCGAGAAGCACGACGACGGCCTGCTCCAGCTGCTGCTCGACCACCCGGAGATCGCCGGCTACTTCGCCGACGGCATCAGCCCCGACGGCCGCATGACCGGCGAGGCGGCCCTGGCGCTGGTGCTGGCCAACATGGGGATGTTCGACGTGGCCGCCCGGGGCGGCAACCCCGACGGCGTGGTGGGCCTGTCGGACCTGGAGGCCATCGCCGACAACCCCGACATCCCCGCCCACCTGCGGGACGCGGCCCGCTACCTGCTCGACAACCGCCTGCTGCTCAGCATGGCCAGCAACGTCGACAGCCTCACCGCCTACGAGATCGAGCCCGACGACGCCCGGCTGACCGCCGGCGGGCTCGGCCTGTTCCTCCAGTTCAACCACTCGCTCAACGCGGTGGCGCTCGACTTCGACCGGCTGGACACCGCGGCCCACGGCGGCAACACCGACGGCTACGTCTCGGTCGAGGACCTGCGGGCCGCCGCCAACGACCGGTCGCTGCCGGCCGACGTGCGGGACGCGGCCTCGTTCCTGCTGGCCCACGGGGCGCTGACGCAGCGCATGGAGTTCTACGAGCGGGCCAACTTCAACCGCCTGGTGCGCGACCACATGGCGGTGCCGGACCACCTCACCACCGACCCCATGGGGTTCCACCGCAACGGCGTCATCGCCCTCGCCATCGACCAGCAGGCCTTCCCCGAGCCCGACGACGCCCGCCGCTTCGTGATGACCCTGCCGGTGGCCGACGCCTACGGGCACGGCGGCCTGCCCATCACGCTGGTGTCCGAGGAGGGCACCAGGGCGCTGGCCAACTCGGCGCTCATCGGCGCCCACGGCGACCTCAGCGACCAGCACGGCGTGATCGCGCACCTGCCCGAGACCATCGGCTGGGGCGAGCCCCGCGGCGCGGTGTCCCAGCCGGGCGGCATCCGCAACACCCTGATCAACGCCTTCTACAACGAGCTGGCGGTGCGGGCCGACGGCCTGTTCGCGGGCGACCTGGCGGGCCATCCCGAGCTGGCCGGCCACCCCGGCGCCAACTGGCTGATGTTCGCCCCCTGGGCCTCCAACGGCGTGCACGGCGTGATCTCGGGCGACACCACCGGGCCGCTCGGCTTCACCACCTCCGACATCCAGCAGGGCGCGGCCGACGGCAACCAGTTCATCTTCAACGACATCGGCTCGCGCTTCGCGCTCGTTCATCGAGCTGTACGAGCACAACCCCCACCCCAGCGAGGCGCAGCTGGAGGGGTTCTTCCGGAACAACTTCCACGACGGGGACGGCACCATCCGCAACGGCTTCGCGGCCTACGTGGCCGCCATGGAGGAGGACGACCCCGCCCGCAAGCAGCGCCTGCTGTTCGAGGGGAACACGCTGGTGGCCACGCACGAGCAGGCGGGCGTGCAGCCGTACCTGGAGGCGGTGTCGTTCGGCCCCGACGAGATCGCCACCCGCTTCGTGCAGCTCCAGGTGGGCGACCAGCACCTGTCGGTCACCGACAACGTGCCCGCGGGGCCGACCACCAACAACCTGATCATGCCGGAGCCGATCCTGTCGTTCGACACCGGGAACCATGACGGCGGCCAGCTTCGTGGGCGACGAGCACTCGTTCCAGATCGGCGGCACCGGCACCACCGGCGTGGTGGACATGGACCCGATCCGGGGCCACGAGGCCTTCCAGCCCGGCTTCTCGGGCTCGACCCGGGTGTGGTGGGAGGACGGGCACGGGCGACGACGCCCACGACCCCGACAGCCTCCAGGACTCCGACGCGTCGAGCTGGACGGACTGGGAGGAGCGGATGAACTACATCGCCCACCTGTTCGAGCAGAACCACACCAACCGCGAGATCTGGCGCACCGACCGCATCGGCGTCGGCTGGAGAACGTCCCGTGGCTGGAGGACGGGGCCCGCCCCGTTGGCTGACCGCCGCCGCTGGGGCCGCCTCGCTATCGTCGTCGCCATGTCCCTGGGGCCCGGTGCGGAGGTGGCGTGCGGCGACGGCGAGGGCCGCCCGCCGGCCTGGAAGGAGCCCCGCGACGCCGAGATCCGGGAGACGCTCGACGCCGTGTGGGCCGCGGTGGGCCTGCGCCCCGACCAGGTGAGCGTGGCCGACTACGCCTACACCTTCGCCCCCGACAACACCGCCTGCGCGGCGCTGGAGACGCGAGGACCGCTGGTTCGGCGAGCGGGGCAGCTCGGCCGTCGCCGAGGGGAAGGGCCAGGCCGAGATCGAGGACGCCATCGTGGCCTACCTCGAAGGCGAGGGGTTCACGGTCCAGCGCTACCGCTCCACCCACCCGGACTCCCCGGCCCGCTCGCTCCAGGGCGTCAAGGGCGAGATGGTGGTGTACGCCTCGCCCGACCCCGGCTACGCCTCGGTCAACGTGCGCTCGGGCCCGTGCGCCGCCGGCGTTCAGCGAGTTCGACACGCGACCTGTTCGAGCCCGACGCCTGAGCGCCGGCAGCCGGCGTCAGTCCTCGCCCGGGCGGCGGTCGGCGCGGCCCGCGTCGTCGTCGCCGGGGTGGTGGCCGCCCGGGTAGCTGCGGGCCAGCTCCTCGGCCGTCGGCTCACGCCGCTCCCGGGCCTCGGGGGGCAGGAGGTCGACGATGGCGGACATGATCCGGCGTGGTGTCGGCCTGGGGCGAGCGCAGCTTGAGCTCCACCGGGTCGCCCACCCGGACCCGGACCGTGGGCGGGTGGGTCACGTTCCAGATGTGCGGCAGGCGGTCGGAGCGGGGCCACACCAGCTCGGTGCCCCACAGCCCGATGGGCACGACCGGGACCTTGGTGGAAGCCGCCAGCCGGGCCGCGCCCCAGCGGCCGGTGAGCTCGGGGTCGAAGAACGCCCGGCCCCGCGGGATGGTGCCCTGGGGCAGGATGGCGACCAGCTCGCCGCCGGCCAGGGCCGCGGCCGCCTCCATCAGCGGGTCGTCCGACCCGGTGGCCCGGTCGACCCGGATGCCGCCCAGCGCCCGGGCGATGTTGCCCACCACCGGGGCGTCGAACACCTCCCGCTTGCCCAGGAACCGCAGCGCCCGGCCCCGCCGGGCGAGGGTGGTGCCGAGGGCGAGCGGGTCGAAGTAGCTGCGGTGGTTGGCGACGACGATGGCCGGTCCCGCGGCCGGGATGCGCTCGACGCCGTCGATGTCGAAGCGCACCCAGGGCATCAGCTCGGGCCGGGCCAGCGATCTGCAGCAGCCGCTGGGGCTCGATCCCCAGGATCGGCAGCTTGGGCACGCCCGGGGGCACGTCGAGGTGCACGCACCGGCCAGCGGCGCACCGTGGCCAGCGCCAGCATGCGGGGATCGGGGTTGACCACCACCGGGTGGCCCACCGCCCCCAGCAGCGGCTGGTCGTAGTAGGAGTCGCTGTAGGCCCAGCTGTCGGCGAGGGTCGACGCCGTGCGGCGCGGCCCAGTGCCCGCACCGCCTTGAGCTTGCCCTTGGCCCCACACGAACTCGCCGTCGATCGAGCCGTCGTAGCGGCCGTCGCCGTCGAGCCCGTAGCGGGTGGCGACCACGTCGTCGAAGCCCAGCCGGTCGGCCAGGGGCCGGATCATGTCGTCGGGCGTGGTGGTGGCCAGCACCAGCCGCCGTCCCTGGGCGCGGTGGTCGTCGATGATGGCGTGGGCGAAGGGCTGCACGGCCTCGAACAGCCGCTCGGCCGCCTTCCTGCCCGCCTCCCGCACCTGGCTCGCGGCGCCAGCCCTTGGCGAAGCGGGCCGCCTGGCGGGTGAGGATCATGGACGGCCGGGTCTCCCCCACCAGGTCGAACACCCGGTAGACCAGGCCCTCGCCCGGGTAAGGAGCGCTCGGACAGCACACCGGCTTCGCGCAGCGCCTCGCTGATCACGGGGCCGCTGGCGCCGCGCAGGAGCGTGCGGTCGAGGTCGAAGAAGGCGGCCCCTGTCATCGCGAGCAACCTACAGCGCCGCCGGCGACAGCGGCCCAAAACGACCAGCGGCCCAAAACGAGAGGAGCCGACCGTGGGTGGCTCGGTCGGCTCCTGCAGGTGCAACACAGACGGAGGGGGGATCTATCTGCGGCACTCTGTTTTCGGAACGGCTCCGGGGAGGGGGTTCGCCGGACGCCGTTTCGTATGTAGGACAGTGTGCCGTGGCCGCCCTCGATCCGTCAAACAGTTGTTGGCGATAGCTGCCATCATTGCCAGCGATGGATCTCCGCCAGCTCACCGCCCTCACCGCCGTGGCCGAGGCCGGCTCCTTCTCCGCCGCCGCCCGGCGCCTCCACACGGTGCAGTCCAACGTGTCGACCCACGTGGCCCGGCTCGAGCGTGAGCTCGGCGCCCCGCTGGTCGACCGCACGACCGGCAGCCTGACCGAGGAGGGCGAGGTGGTGGTCGAGCGTGCCCGGCGCATCCAGCACGAGCTCGACGCCCTGCGGGCCGACATCGACTCGATGCTCCACCAGGTGGCCGGGGACGTCCGCCTGGGCTGCATCGGCACGGTGAGCCGCTGGCTGGTGTCCCCGCCTGCTGGAGCTGATGGCCGAGCGCCATCCGCTGGTCCACCTGGTGGTGGTGGACGCCACCACCACCTCGCTGGTCCCCCAGGTGGTGGCGGACAGCCTCGACCTGGCGGTGATCAACATCCCCCTGGGGGCGGCCGAGCTGGCCACCGAGCCGCTGTTCGACGAGGACCGCATCGTCCTCGCCCCCTACGACCACCCCCTGGCCCGGCGGGACAGCCTGACCCTCGCGGACCTCGCCGAGCACGAGCTGCTGCTGGAGCCCCAGGGCACCGCCTTCCGCGACGAGCTGGACGACGAGGCGGCCCGAGCCGGGTTCACCATCCGGGCCCAGGCCGAGATCGACGGCATCCGGCTGCTCACCTCGCTGGCGTTCGAGGGCTTCGGCGCCGCGGTGGTCCCGGCCACCGCCGCCCGGCCCTGGTTCGAGACCTCCTGCCGGCGGGTGCCGGTGGACGGCCTGGCCCCCCGGTCCGTGGGCCTCGCGGTGCCCCGGCGGGGGCGCCTGTCGGCCCCGGCCCGGGCCGTGCGGACCGCCATCCGGGACCTGGTGGCCGCCACCGACCAGGAGGGCCTGACCGTCACCCTGGGGAGTTCGGCGACACGGCAGTAGATTCGCCCCTGGTTCCCGGTTCCGAGCAAGGAGCAGTGCGGCCGTGCCCGAGACCATCACGATCACCGACAACCGCACGGGCGAGTCCGTCGAGGTACCGATCGTCGACGGCGGGGTGGACGCCGGCGCCTGGCGCAAGCTGCTGCCCAACGTGTGGTTCTACGACGAGGCGTTCATGACGACCGCCGCCACCCGCAGCGCCATCACCGAGATCGACGGCGACGCCGGCATCCTGCGCTACCGCGGCTACCCCATCGAGCAGCTGGCCGAGCACTCCAGCTACCTGGAGGTCGCCTACCTGCTCATCCACGGCGAGCTGCCCACCCAGGACCAGTTCGACGAGTGGGTCCACGACATCACGTACCACACGTTCATCCACGAGAACGTGCGCAAGCGCTTCCTGGAGGGCTTCCACTACGACGCCCACCCCATGGGCATGCTGGTCTCCGCGGTGGCGGCGCTGTCGACCTTCTACCTCGACGCCAAGGACATCGGCGACCCCGAGAACCGCCACAAGCAGATCGTGCGGCTCATCGCCAAGATGCCGACGCTGGCGGCCGCGTGCCACCGCTTCAGCGTGGGCATGCCCTTCGTGTACCCCGACAACTCGCTGGGCTTCACCGCCAACTTCCTGTCGATGCTGTGGAAGGTGGCCGAGCCCCGCTACGACGCCAACCCGGCGCTGGCCCGCGCCCTCGACGTGCTGTTCGTGCTGCACGCCGACCACGAGCAGAACTGCGGCACCACGGCCATGCGCACGATCGCCTCGGCCCATGCCGACCCCTACAGCTGCGTGGCCGGCGCCGCCGCCGCGCTCTACGGCCCCCGCCACGGCGGCGCCAACGAGGCCGTCATCTCCATGCTCCAGCAGATCGGCTCGATCGACCACGTCGACGAGTACGTGCGCCGGGTCAAGGCGGGCGAGGTCAAGCTCCAGGGCTTCGGCCACCGCGTGTACAAGAACTACGACCCCCGGGCCACGATCATCAAGCAGACCGCCGAGGAGGTGTTCGAGATCACGGGCCGCAACCCGCTGCTCGACATCGCCCTCAAGCTCGAGGACGTGGCGCTGTCCGACGACTACTTCGTCTCCCGCAAGCTCTACCCCAACGTCGACTTCTACTCGGGCCTGATCTACCAGGCCATGGGCTTCCCCACCGAGATGTTCACGGTGCTGTTCGCCATCCCCCGGACCGTCGGGCTGGCTGGCCCACTGGGTCGAGCTGCTGGACCAGGACCAGAAGATCGCCCGCCCCCGCCAGCTCTACGTCGGGGCCGGCGAGCGGCCCTACGTGCCGATCGAGCAGCGCTGACGGGCTAGACACTCGGGCCATGCATGCGGTGACGATCGTCGGACGGCGCGCTCGAGTGGCACGAGCAGCCCGACCCCGAGCCGGGGACCGGCGAGCTGCTGGTGGCCGTGCGGGCCGCCGGGCGTGTGCCGGGGCGACCTGATGCAGCGGGACGGGATGTACCCGCCCCCGCCGGGCACGACGCCCGCCCGACCGCCCCGGCCTGGAGCTGGCCGGCGAGGTGGTCGGCCACCGGCCCGGCGTCCGGCGCTTCGGGCCCGGCGACCGGGTCATGGCCGTCGTGACCGGCGCCGGCCAGTCGGAGCTGGCGGTCGTGCCCGAGATCGTGGCCATGCCGGTGCCCGAGGGCGTGTCCTGGGAGCAGGCCGGCGGCTTCCCCGAGAACTACACGACCGCGCACGACGCCCTGTTCAGCCAGTGCGGCCTGGGCATGGGCGAGCGGGTGTGCGTCCACGGCGCCGCGGGCGGGGTGGGCACCGCGGCCGTCGAGCTGGCGGTGGCCGCCGGGGCGTCGGTGGTGGCCACCGTGCGCAACGAGGCGTCCCGGGCCGGGGTGGCGGCGCTGGGGGCGACGGCGGTGGCGCCCGAGGGCTTCGGCGAGCACGGGCCCTTCGACGTCGTGCTGGAGCTGGTCGGCGGGCCCAACATGGCCGCCAACCTCGACGCCCTCGCCACCGGCGGGCGCATCGCGGTCATCGGGATCGGCGGCGGCCTGTCCGCCGACGTCAGCCTGCTCACCCTCATGCGCAAGCGGGGCCGCATCCACGGCTCGACGCTGCGGCCCCGCCCGCCGGAGGAGAAGGCGCTCGCCGCCCGGCGGGTCGAGCGCCACGTCCTGCCGCTGCTGGCCCGGGGGCGCTGACCGTGCCCATCGCCGCCACGTTCCCCATGGCCGAGGCGGCGGCGGCCTACGAGCACTTCGCCGCCGGTGGGAAGCTCGGCAAGATCGTCCTCATGGTTTCGTAACCAACCTTTGGTAAGTTTCTGGCGGCAACCACACCCGATCCTGGCCTGAGGGGACGCGCATGGCCGTAGGGATGCAAGGGGTCCTGCCGTCGACGGTGGGCGTCGGCGGCACGCTCCCTCGACGAGAAGCGACCTCGCACGGGGCACGGCGACGACAACTTCGTCTTCCCCCTGGCGGTGCGCCGCAGCGGGTGGCTCCTGCTCGTGGTGACCGTGGCCGCCGTGGCGTGGGCCGGCCGCTCGGTCGAGGGCGAGCAGGACCACATCACGGCCTGGGTGCTGATCAGCGCGCTGTTCGCGCCTGCCCGGCCTGTGGCTCACGTGGCTGGCGGGCAGCCGGGTGGCGCCTTCGGACCGGCCGGTGTGGCGGCTGTGGTACCTGGGCTTCTGCTTCTCGGTGGTGGGCACCACCGCGCTGCTGGCGCTGAGCGGGCACGACTGGGGCTGGGCCCGGGCCGTGTGGATCGGCGGCGTCGGGCTCTCCATCCTCAGCTACGGCGCGGGCAACACGGTCATCATGCGGTCGCGGGCCGGGCGGCGGGCCACCGGCGCCCGACGTCCTCGACCTGAGCACGCTGGTGGTGACCGTCACCGTCCCGGTGGCCCTGCTGGTGGGCGACGCGGTGGTGACCGCCGACGACTCGTGGTACGCCATCTCCTGGTCGGTGATCACGGTGGCGCTGCTGCACGGGGTGGCGTGCGCGGCCGTGCTGGCGGCCCGCATCCGCCGGGAGGACCGGGGCCTGGCCTGGCTGGCCCTGGCCCTGGCGACGGCCGCGACGGTCGAGTCCGCCGGCCAGGTGGCGCTGGCGCTCGACGACTTCCGGACGCCGAGCACCGCCCTGCTCGCCTGGCACGCACTGGCCTGCGGCCTGGGCTCGATCTTCGTGATCCACGCGGTGCGCCAGCCCTCGGTCGGCCTGGACCGGCTGCCGCCCCAGGCCCAGGTGCGGCGGCGCAACGTCGTGTCGGTGCTGGTGCTGGCGGTCGTCCCGGTGATCGTGGCCGAGGCCTGGTGGTGGCGCGAGACGCCGTGGATCCTGCTGGCCGCCGGGGCCAGCGTGGCCCTCCTGCTGGTGCTGTCGAGCCTGCGCCACCTGCTGGTGGCCCGGGAGACGGGGCGGCTGTACCTGCTGGTCGAGCAGGCGGCCGCCGAGCGCCGCCAGCTGCTGGCCGACGTGATCCACCACGTCGAGGGCGACCGCTACCGGATGGCGGCCCGCCTCCACCAGCAGGCGATGTCGTCCTACAGCGCCATGGCCACCTTCGTCACCGCGCTGGAGCTGTCGCCACCGGGCCACCAGGGCGCGGCGCTGTCGATGGTGGCGGCCCGCACCCGCACCGACCTGGCCCAGCAGGTCGACTCGCTGCGCGACGTGCTGACGGCGATGGCGCCGCCCCGCGGGCGACCCCGAGCAGCGGCTGGTCGCCCCGCTGCGGGCCTACGTCGACAGCCTCTACGCCGACGGCTGCCGCCCCGAGCTGGAGATCGACATCGACGAGCTCGGTGGCGCCCGACTGGACCACCGAGGCCCTGGCCCTGCGCATCATCCAGGCCGCCCTGGACAACGTCCACCAGCACAGCCGCTGCCGCCACATCACCGATCTCGCTCACGCCCCGGGGCCAGACGCGTGGTGGTCGACGTGGTCGACGACGGCATCGGCTTCGATCCCGCCGAGCCCAGCGAGGGCTCGGGCCTCGCCACCATGCGCACGCTGGCCGGGTTCCTCGACGGCTGCGTGGAGGTGCTGGCCGAGCCCGGGCGGGGCACGTGGGTGCGGGCGGTCCTCGGCGCGCCGGTCCCGCCGGGCCGCCGGCCCGACCTGCGCCTGGTGACCGACGAGGCGTAGCCGCCGCTAGGCGGACATCTGCGAGGTGGCGTAGCGGCAGGCGACCCGCCAGGCCGTCTCGGCGTCGACCTGGCCCGCCAGCGCCATCTCGATGGCCGACAGGGAGAAGCCGAGGATGCCCCGGCTGGCCACGTCGACCTCGTCGCGGGGCTGGTCGGTGCCGGCGATGAGCGTGGCGATCTCGGCCACGAGCGGGGCGCGGGCGGCCACGGCGGACGCCTCGATCGACTCCTCCCGGGCGGCCCACACGTCCCGGAACAGGAAGCGGTAGGCGTCGGGCCGCTCCTGGAAGAAGGCGAACAGGGCGGCCAGCAGCTGCTCCATGCGCTTCGCCTGGGAGAACGGGGCGCTGGCCGCGTAGCGCAGGCGCTCCTGCAGCTCGCCCAGCAGGTCCTCGGTGACGGCCAGGAACAGCTCGCTGCGCCCCCGGGGGAAATGTCGGTACACCAGCCCGCGGGACACCTCGCCGGCGGCCGCCACGTCGGTCAGCCCGACGTCGGCGTACCCCTCGGCCAGGAAGACCGCGCGCGCAGCACCGACGATGTCGGCCCGGCGCGCCGGGCCACTCTTGCGCTGTCCACTCGTGTCGCTCACGCTCGCCTCCGCTGCCCTCGTGAACACCAGGCTACCAAGCCGGTGACCCTCGGTACGGCCATGTTGCCCCCCGGCAGAAGGTTGACACGTGTCCAGCCTGCCCTCGGCCGTCGCTGACACTCGATGGTCCATTGGCTGATCAAGTGACTCACGGCCCCATCGCGCCGAACTGTCGACACTGGCTCATAGCTCGGCGGTCCCAGCCGTGTCAGCTCCCGCGCGGCCGCCAGCGGCACGACCACGGCGGCGGCCGGCACCGCGCCGCGACCGTGAACCACAGCGACAGGTGGTCGTCGGTCTCCTCCAGCAGCAGCTCGACGTCGGCCCCGGCAGGCGATGCCGGGGCCGTACTCGATCACCGCCCGGTGGGGACCGGACGAGGAGCCGGTGGGCGAACACGGTGCCCGGCTCGATCTGCTCCTCGACCGCGGCCCAGTAGGCGGCGTTGTTGACGTGGCCCAGCAGGTCGATGTCGACGGCCCGCAGCCGCCACGGCTCGGCCGCCGCCCCGACCGGCGGGTCGCCCAGCCACAGCCGGCTGGAGATGCGCCGGCCCCCGGCCGCGGTGCCGTAGATGTCGAGGAACTGCTGCGTGAGCCGGGCCGGGGCCAGCGTGGCCGTGTCCACGTGCACCCACAGCGTCGACAGCTCGACCCGGCCCCGGTGCTCCCCCGCCATCGACAGGCGGCGCTCGGCCCAGCGCCCGCCCAGCCCGCCGCACCAGGTGGCCAGGTCGAGCCACTCGCGCCAGCGCGGCGGCCGGTGCACGTCGACGACGGCCCGGCGCACCACCCAGGTGGTGTCGGCGTCGTCCATGCCGGCGTCGGTGGTGTCGTCGTTGCCGATGTCCTGCAGGTAGCGGGCGCAGGCGTCGAGCCGCAGCCGGCCGGTGGGGTCGGCGTCGGCCAGGCGGACCCGGCGCCCGGCGCGGAACACCCGCCCCTCGGCCGGGAGCGGGACCAGCCGTTCGTCGAGCACGCCGCCGGTTCTAGCTGATGGCCCGGGGGGCACGCGCCGTGCGGCAGATGTCGGCCCATGGTCGGCACCCTCGCCTGGACCCCCGCCCTCGACCGCCCCGACCTGCTGGCGGCGCCCGTGGCCGCCGCGCTGGCGGCCCGGCCCGACGACGCCGCCTCGGTGCAGGTGGCGGAGATCGACCCGACGCTGGCCGACACCGCCGCCTTCTGCGAGACCTACGGCGTGCCCCTGGACATCTCCGCCAACTGCGTGGTGCTGGCGGCCAAGCGCTCCGGCGGCGCCACGCGGCCTGGCGGCCTGCCTGGTGCTGGCCACCACCCGGGCCGACGTGAACGGCCTGGCCCGGCGGACCCTGGAGGCCCGCAAGGCGTCGTTCGCGGCCATGGACGAGGCGGTGGCCGCCACCGGCATGGAGTACGGCGGCATCACGCCCATCGGCCTGCCCCCGGACTGGCCCCTGCTGGTGGACGCGGCGGTGGCGGCGTCCGGGCAGGCGGTGGTGGGCAGCGGCGTCCGCCGCTCCAAGCTGCTGCTGCCGGGCGCCCTGCTGGCGGCCCTGCCCGGCGCGCAGGTCCTCGACGGCCTCGGGCGTGTTCCTGAAACCGGCTCGGCTACGGTCGCCCGCCATGGACTTCGCCCTGCCGCCTGGAGCTGGAGGACCTGCGCGCCGAGGCGGTCGAGGTGGGGTTGGCCGCCTCCAAGCGGGCCGAGGTCCCGGAGGACACCTGGATCACCGGCCACGACCGCGAGTTCGCGGCGGAGCTCGGGTCCCGGGGCTGGCTGGGCATGACCTGGCCGGTCGAGCACGGCGGCGGCGGCCGCACCCCGCTCGAGCGGTTCGTGGTGTTCGAGGCCCTCATCGGCACCGGCGCCCCCATCGCCGCCTCCTGGTTCGCCGACCGGCAGATGGGCCCGTCCCTGCTGGCCTTCGGCACCGACGAGCAGCGGGAGCAGTGGCTGCCCGGCATCATCGCCGGCACCTCCATGTGGTGCATCGGCATGAGCGAGCCGGACGCCGGATCGAACGTGGCCGGCATCCGCACCCGGGCCGAGCGCGACGGCGACGAGTGGGTCGTCAACGGCCAGAAGATCTGGACCTCGGGTGCCGCGTCCGCCGACTGGTGCTACCTGATCTGCCGCACCGACCCCGACGCCCGGCCGCACGAGGGCCTGTCCGAGTTCGTCCTGGACATGGCCAGCCCGGGCGTGTCGGTGAAGCCGATCCTGGACATGACGGGCAGCCGCCACTTCTGCGAGGTGTTCTTCGAGGACGTGCGGGTCCCGGCCGCCAACCTGGTCGGCCAGCTCAACGGGTCGTTCCGCCAGGTCATGCGGCAGATGGAGCACGAGCGGGGCGGCATCGACCGCCTGCTGTCCAACCGGCGCCTCTACGAGGACGTGCGCCCCCGGGCCGACACCTCCGACGCCCGGGTGCGCCAGGAGCTCGCGGCCATCGAGTCCGGCTACCGCATCGGCCGGCTGCTGGTGATCCGGGAGACGCTGGGCCAGGCGCCGCCCCAGTTCTCGGCGGCCACCAAGACGTTCTGCACCGAGCTGGAGCAGCGCATCGCCGGCTTCTGCGCCCGGGTGCTCGGGCCCGAGGCGCTGCTGGCCGAGCCCGGCCTGGCGTACCGGGTGAGCCGGGCCGTCTGCTACGCCCCCGCCTACACGATCATGGGCGGCACCAGCCAGATCCTGCGCAACATCCTCGGGCGAGCGCACCCTCGGCCTGCCCCGCGAGCCGCGCTGAGGGGCTCAGGCGGCGGACCGGGGGCAGCGGGTTGCGCTCCACCGGCGCCACCTGGACCGCGGCGTCGACGATGGCGATGCCGCCGGGCGACAGGATCACCGGGTTCAGCTCCAGGCCGGTGAGCTCGGGCACACTCGTCGACCAGCGCGCCCACCCGCAACAGCAGGTCCTCCAGGCGCTCGCCGACGTCGTCGGGCAGCAGCCTCGCCCGGCAGGCCGGCCACGAAGCGCCGGGCCTCGGCATCGGTGAGCGGCAGGACGTGGGCGCTGATCGTCCCCGAGCCCGGTGGCCGCGCCGCCCGGGCCCACGGTCACGACCGGGCCGACCAGCGGGATGGCCGGCCACGGCCACCGCCAGGTCGAGCCCGGGCTCGACCATGCGCTGGACGACCACGGGCCAGGCGCGCGTCGCCCAGCGACGGCGCACATGCGGGCCAGCGCGGGCGCGGAGCTCGGGCTCGTCGTGGACGTCGAGCGCCACGCCGCCGGCCTCGGACTTGGCCCGCCGGGCGCGCCGCACCGACCTTGGCCGCCACCGGGTAGCCCAGCCGGCGGGCCGCGGCCGACCGCACCGTCCTCGTCGTCGACCACCGCGGACGGCAGCGACGGGCAAGCCGGCCGTGGCCAGCAGGTCGAACGCCTCGCCCGCCGGCAGCCAGCCGGCGCGCCCCGCGGCCACGGGCCGGGCCGCGGCGGGGTCGCTGCCCTCCGGCACCACCGCCTCGCCCTCGGGCTCGGCCCGCCAGCGGGCGTAGCGGCTGACCAGGCCCGAGCGCGTAGGCGGCGTCGTCGGGGAAGTCGAACACGGGGACATCGGGCTGGCCCGGCACCGTCCACCACCGTGCGGATGCTCGCCGAACAGGCAGGCGACCAGGGTCTTGGCCGGCGCCTCCGCCCGGGCCGCGGGCGATGGCGTCCACCAGCTCCCCGGTGGACTGGCGGGGCGCCGGGGCGCACACCACCAGCACGCTGTCGACGCCGTCGTCGGCCAGCAGGGCGCCCAGCGCCCGCACCAGGTCGTCGGGGACCGGCCTCGAAGCCGAGGTCGACCGCGCTGGCCCGCACCCGCACCGCGTCGCCGGTGGGGCCGAGCGCCTCGCGGGTCGCCGGGCCCAGCGGGGCCAGCGTCAGGCCCGCGTCCACGCAGGCGTCGGCGGCCAGCGCCAGCGATCCCCCGCCGTTGCCCACCAGCGCCACCCGGTCGCCCGCGGGCAGGGGCTGGGACACCAGCAGCCGGGCCACGTGCAGCTGCTCCGCCAGCGTGTCGACCCGCAGGATGCCGGTCTGGGACACCAGGGCCTCCAGCGACGACGCGGGGGCGTCCTCGCCCTCGGCCGGGTAGGCCCGGGCCGCGCCGCCGCTCTTGACGGCCACGATCGGCTTGGTGCGCGACACCTGGCGGGCGATCCGGCTGAACTTGCGGGCGTTGCCGAACGACTCCAGGTAGAGCAGGACCACGCTCGGTGCGCTCGTCGTCGGCCCAGTACTGGAGCAGGTCGTTGGCGGACACGTCGGCCCGGTTGCCGATGGCCGCGAACGACGAGGCGCCCAGGCCCGTCTCGCCGATGCGGTCGAGCAGCGCGCCGCCGATCGTCCCCGACTCCGACAGCAGCGCCACCGGCCCCGGCCGCACGTTGGGGGTGGCGAAGGTGGCGTGCAGGCGCACCGCCGGGTCGGTGTTGATCACGCCGAGGCAGTTGGGGCCCAGCAGGCGGATCCCGTAGCGGCGGGCGGCCCGCAGCGCCGGCGGCCGACAGCGCCGCGCCCTCGGGGCCGGACTCGGCGAAGCCGGCGGTGATGACGATGGCCGCCTTGACCCCCTTGCGGCCGCAGGCGGCTGATGGCGTCGGGCACCTCGGCGGCGGGCACCACCACGATCGGCCAGGTCCACCGGGCCCTCGATGGCCTCGACGCCGGGCGACGCCGGCACCCCGGCCACGTGGGCGGCGTGGGGGTTGACCGGGTACACCGGGCCGGCGAACTCGTGCACCAGCAGGTTGCGCAGCACCGCGTGGCCCACGCTCCCCCGCTCCCGGCCGGCGCCGATCACCGCCACCGAGCGCGGGGCCAGCAGCAGGCGCACCGCCTCCGCCTCCGCCCGCTGGGCCCGGGCCTCCACCGCGGCCTCGGCCTCCGGCGTGGGCTGGAGGTCGAAGTGGACCTCGATCACGCCCTCGTCGAACCGGCTGTGCAGGTCGAACCCGGCCTTGCGGAACACCGTGCGTCATGCGCCCGTTGGACGGCAGCACGGTGGCGGTGAACGAGCTGATGCCGGCCCGGCGGGCCGCCACCACCAGGTACTCCAGCAGGACGGTGGCGATGCCCCGGCCCCGGTGGCGGTCGTCGACGAAGAACGCGATCTCCGCCTCGGAGCGCAGCGGCCAGCGGTCGTAGCGGGCGACGCCCACCATGGCGTCGTCGCGCAGCACCACGAACGCCATGCGGTCCACGTAGTCCACGTGGGTGAGGTGGTGGACCTCCTCGTCGGTGAGCCGCGGGTGGGGCGAGAAGTAGCGGAAGTAGATGCTCTCCGGCGACTGCAGCGAGTGGAACTCCACGATGCGGCGGCCGTCGTCGGGCCGGATGGGGCGGATGCGGACGGTGCCGCCGTCGGCCAGCACGACGTCGGCGTCCCACTCCGCCGGGTACGCCGGCGGGATCGGCACCTCGCTGGTCGTGGTCACGCCGTCGGTCACCGCGCCCGAGGGTAGAGGCCCCGAGCGGGCGAAGCGGGGAAGCCGGCCCGCCGCGCTAGCGTCGTACGGGCCTCGAGGGCGACGCGGCGGAGCTACGGCGGAAGGAGACGAGGTGAACCGCTGGTGCACATGTGTGGGCGCGCTCGCGGCCGCGCTGCCCACCCTCCTCGGCGCCTGCGCACAGCCCGCCAGCGACGAGCTGCTGCACGGCGGGCTGGTCCCGGTGGGCGAGCACGCCACGCCCCGCGGCCTCGATCCCTCCAGCGATCCCGGCGCCATCGCCCTGCAGGCGGTGGAGGACGTCAGCGCCTACTGGCGCATCACCTATCCCGACGTCTACGGCGGCCCCTTCGAGGAGGTCGCCGGCTTCTACCCCTACGGCCCCGACACCGAGCCGCCCCCGTGCGGGGACCCGCCGCCCTCCTACGAGGAGATCGCCGACAACGCCTTCTACTGCGACGGCGACGACATCATCGCCTGGGACGAGGCCAGCTTCCTCCCCGAGGTCAACGAGACGTTCGGCAGCTTCACCGTCGCCATCGTCATCGCCCACGAGTTCGGCCACGCCATCCAGGCCCGGGCCGGGCGCCATCGACCGCACGGTCGACCTGGAGCTCCAGGCCGACTGCTTCGCGGGCGCCTGGACCGCGTACGTGGCCCGGCGGCGACGCGCCCGACCTTCACGCCCGACGACGTCGACCTGGACCTGGCGGTGGCGGGCATGACCGCCATCCGCGACGTGCCCGGGCACCGACCCCGACGAGGCGTTCGCCCACGGCAGCGGGTTCGACCGGGTGACCTCGTTCCAGGACGGGTTCGAGAACGGCGCCGAGGGCTGCGCCACTACGACGACCCCGACGTGGCCCGCGACACGGTCGAGATCCCCTTCAGCGACGACGGACGACGGGCAACGGCGTCGAGGACGGCAACATGGTCCTGGAGGACGGCCCCGACGCCCCCGACGGCGTCGGGCTGCTCACCCGCCTCGAGGACGACCTCAACCTGTTCTACGACGAGGTCTTCACCGAGCTGGGCCAGGACTGGGTGCCGGTCGACGACCTGGTGCTCGTCGACCCGGCCGAGCGACTCGATCGACTGCGGCGGCGACCGGGTCGAGGGCGACGACGCTGGAGTTCCTGGCGGTGTACTGCCCCGACGAGAACATGGTGGTGCTGGACGGCGCGGGCTCGTCCACGAGCTGTACGCCATCGGCGACTTCGCGGTGGGCGCCGAGGTGGCGCCGGCTGTGGGCGCAGGCCGCCCAGGTCCAGCTGGGCGTGATCGGCGACGACGAGGCCGGGCTCCAGGCCGACTGCCTGACCGGGGTGTGGAGCATCTCGCTCAGCGACCCCGAGAGCACCCCGGACTCCAGCCTGTCCACCTCGCCCGGCGACCTCGACGAGGCCATCCAGGGCTTCCTCGCCTACGGCGGGGTGCTGGACGAGGAGGTCGGCACGGTGTTCGAGCGCACCGACGCCCTGCGCACCGGCTACCGCGAGGGCTACCACGGCTGCGAGGACTACGCCCCGCTCGGTTGAGCGAGCCCGACGGGGCGGCCGCGAGCTCAGCGCGCCCTAGCGGGACGAGCGGCGGGCGCGGCGGGAGTCGCGCACGGCCAGCGCGGCGATCCCACCCACGCCCACCAGGATGACCACGAACACCGCGACCTGGAGCGCGCCGCCGCGGTCCCCCGCCTCGGTGGGCTCGGCCCCCGAGTTGGGCCGGGGGATGATGTCGTCCGCCGGGACGGGGACCGTGCTGGTGGTGGTGTCGCCGCCCCCCTCCTGGCCGGGGCGGCCGGAGCGGGCGCGAGCGTCACCAGCGCCACCAGCACCAGGCCGGCGATCAGCGCCGGCCCCCGCGGGGCGCGTCGCCGGCCCATCCGGCCTCAGGCCGGCGGCGTGTAGTCGCCGGGGAGCACGATCGACTTGGTCTCCAGGTAGGCGGACAGGCCCTCCGGCCCCAGCTCGCGGCCGACGCCCGACGCCTTGAACCCGCCGAACGGGTTGCGCATGTCCAGCGTGCCGAACGCGTTGATGCCGTAGGTGCCGGTGCGGACCTGGCGGGCCACGTCGATGCCGGCCTCCACGTCGGTGGTCCACACCGAGCCGGACAGGCCGTAGTCGCTGTCGTTGGCGATGCGCACCGCGTCCTCGGGCCGGTCGTAGCCGATGACCGACAGCACCGGGCCGAAGATCTCCTCCTGGGCGATGGTCATGTGGTTGTCGACGTCGACGAACAGGGTGGGCTCCACGAACCAGCCCCGCTCCAGCCCGGCCGGGCGGCCGCCGCCCACGGTGAGCTTGGCCCCCTCGGCGCTGCCCTTCTCGATGTAGCCCAGCACGCGGTCGCGCTGGCGCTCGGCCACCAGCGGCCCGACGGCCACGCTGGGGTCGGCGGGGTCGCCCACGGTGTGGCCCTTGACCGCCTCGGCCACCGCCTCGACCACGTCGTCGTAGCGGGAGCGGGGGGCCAGGATGCGGGTCTGGGCGATGCACGCCTCGCCGTTGTTCATCGAGCGCGGACGGCATGAGCATGGGGATGGCGCTGGCCAGGTCGGCGTCCTCCAGGATGATGGCGGCCGACTTGCCGCCCAGCTCCAGCGTGCAGCGCTTGAGCATCTCGCCGCAGATGGCGCCCACCTTGCGCCCGGCGGCGGTCGACCCGGTGAAGCCGACCTTGTCGACGCCGGGGTGGCGGACGATGTACTCGCCCACCTCGCGGCCCGCGGGCAGGATCGACACCATGCCCTTGGGCAGCTCGATCTCGTCGAGGATCTCGCCCAGGAGGTAGCCGTCGAGCGGCGTCTCGGGCGACGGCTTGAGGATCATCGGCGACCCCGGCGGCCAGGGCCGCGCCGAGCTTGAGCGCCACGATGAACAGCGGCACGTTCCAGGGGATGATGCCGGCGGACACGCCCACCGGCTCCTTGCGCACCAGCACCGGGCCCAGCGCGCCCGGGCGGAGCTCCTCGAACGGGAAGGTCTCGGCCAGGTCGGCCCAGCCGTCGAGCACCATGGTGGAGCTGAACACCTGGCCCATGAGCGACCAGCTGGACGGGCAGCCCATCTCGGCGGTGATGACGTCGGCCAGCTCCTGCGAGCGGGCCTGGATGGCGAGGGACAGCTTGCGCAGGTACTCCGCCCGCTCCGCCCCGCTCAGCGCGGGGTAGGGGCCGGCCAGCGCCGCCTTGGCCGCCTCGACCGCCCGGTCGACGTCGCCCTCGGCCGCCTCGGGCACGCGGGCGATGACCTCCTCGGTGGTGGGGCTGATGACCTCGATGGCGTTCGAGGTCGACGGCGCTACCCACTCGCCGCCGATGTAGAGCGTGTCCTTGGTCTGCAACGGCCCTCCCGAGCACGAAATCTGAGACTCTGTCAGGTATCGTGCCACGCCCGGCGCCACCGCCGCCTATGCCGGCCCCCGGCGCTCGAACACGACCATGTTGCGGCGGTACCACCAGGCCACATCGTCGTCGCCCGCGAACTGGTCGCGCCACGCCACGTCCGCCCGGAAGCCGGCCCGGGCGAAGCGGGCGATCCAGTACTCGTGCGGCTGCTCGTTGAGGTGGTCGGTGCCGCCCTGGCCGGGGACCGCGGCCGAGAACAGGACCCGGTCGGCCAGGCCCGCCAGCCCGGCACGAGCGTGCCGGCCGAGGACGGCCGGCAGGTGCTCGGCCACCTCCAGGCACACGCACAGGTCGAAGCGCCCGAGGGCGGGCAGCGGCTCGCGCAGGTCGCAGGCCACGAACCGGTCGACCAGACGGCGCTCGGGGCGCACCCAGGCGCCGTCGATCCCCACCGCGGGCACGCCTTCGGCCTCGAACACCGCCGCCCAGACGCCCTCGCCGCACCCGACGTCGATCACGCTGGCCGGGTGCCAGTCGGCCACCGCCACCGGCACCACCCGCCGGGCGGACGCCAGCGCACGTCCGCTCCACGTCGGCGAAGAACGCGTCGGTGTACGGCCCCTCACTCATCAGCTACCTCGCCCGTCTTCAGTCGGGGAGCGTGCGTCCGAAGTCCGCCAGCGCGGCGAGCACCGGGGCGAGGCTGCGGCCTCGCTCGGTCAGGTCGTACTCGACGCGGGGCGGGATCTCGGCGTACATCGTGCGGGTCACGAGCCCCGACGCCTCGAGCTCGCGCAGCCGGTCGGTGAGCGTCTTCGGGCTGATGCCGGCGAGGGAACGGCGCAGGTCCCCGAACCGCCGCGTGCCCTCCAGCAGGTCGCGGATGACGAGCATCGTCCACTTGCCGTCGAGCACAGAGACGGCCCGGGCCACCGGGCAGCGCTCGGCGTCGCACGCTTCCACCTCGATCGGCTCAGACTCGAGTCAGCTCAGACTCGAGTAGCTCGGCCTCGACCAGCGTCATTAGTTCACTATATGAAACCAGTTCACTTGTTGACAACCGAGTCGGCCGGCTTCGTACGGTGCCGCCATGCTTGCTGCCGACACCTCCCCCGCTCCCGATCACACGAGCTCCGGTCGGGCCCTCCGCGTCACCCTGTACGTCATCGCCGCCTTCCAGCTCGTGCTGGGGGCCGCCTTCCTCGTCTCTCCCCGTGGCACGGCCGCGCTGTTCGGGCTCCCGGAGGCTCCCGGGTGGACCGGCTGGCTGTTCGCCATGATGGCCGCCCGCTTCCTCGGCTACGGCTGGGGCCTGATCGTGGCGGCGCGCGATCCGCGCACAACCGGGCGTGGATCGACTCGATGGCGATGATCCAGGTCATCGACTGGCTCGCCACGGTCGGCTATCTCGCCAGCGGCGAGGTGACGCTCCGCCAGGTCGCCACGGCGTCCTTCGTCCCCCTGCTGTTCGCGCTGGCGCTGGTGAGGTTCCGCCCCCGCGGCCTTCCGGCTCAGAGCACCTCGTCGAACAGGTCGAGCATCGCCCGCCAGGCGCGTTCGGCGGACGGGCGGTGATAGGCGAGGCCGGGCCGGCCCGCCCGGCCGGCGTTGGGGTGGGTGAAGCTGTGCGCGGCGCCGCCGTACACGTGGAGCTGCCAGTCGACCCCGGCGGCCGCCATCTCCTGGGCGTACGCCGACCGGTCGGCGGCGGGGACGTAGGGGTCGTCGCTCCCGACGCAGACCAGCACCGCGCCGGTGATGCGGGCGCTGCCGGCCGGGTCGCGGGCCGTGAGGCCGGGGTGGAACCCGACGACGGCCCGCAGGTCGGCGCCGGTGCGGGCGAGGGCGAGCACCAGGGCTCCGCCCTGGCAATAGCCGATCGCCGCCACCCGGGACGGGTCGACGCGGGGGTGGCCCGTGAGGACGTCCAGCCCCGCGGCCACGAGGCGGGTCGCCCCCTCGGGGTCGGCCGCCAGCTCGGCCAGCCGGGCGTCCACCGCGGCGGGGCCGGCGAGGACCCGCCCGCCGCCGTGGTAGTCGACCGCCAGCGCCACATAGCCGAGCTCCGCCAGCCGCCGGGCGCGATCGGCCTGCTCGTCGTCGAGGCCGTTCGCCTCGTGCGCGATCAGGACCGCCGGCCCGGGTCCCTCGCCGGCCGGCACCGCGAGGCGGCCGACCATCGTCACCCCGTCGACGGCGTAGGTGACCTCCTGGGGCTCACAATGTGCAACCATAGGGTTGCACATTAGCGGCCCCGCGCCTGCCGCTGCACGAACGGGGCGTAGGCGTCCAGCACGTCGGGATTGGCCAGGCTCCCCCGGCTGGCGGCCCGGTCGGGATCGGCGCCGCCCAGGATGCGCTTCACCGGCACCTCCAGCTTCTTGCCCGACAGCGTGCGGGGCACGCCCGGCACCTCGTGGATCTCGTCGGGCACATGGCGGGGCGACAGCTCGGTGCGCAGCGCGGCGCGGATGCGGTCCCGCAGCGCGTCGTCCAGCGGCACGCCGCCCGCGGGGGCGACGAACAGCACCAGCCGGCCGGGGCCGCCCGCCGGGTCCTCCAGGTGCACCACCAGGCTGTCGGCCACCTCGGGCAGCGCCTCCACCACCGAGTAGAGCTCGGCCGTGCCCATGCGCACGCCGCCCCGGTTGAGGGTGGCGTCCGAGCGGCCGGTGATGGTGCAGGCGCCGTCGGGGTAGAGGGTGATCCAGTCGCCGTGGGTCCACACGCCGGGGTGGTCCTCGAAGTAGGCGGCCCGGTAGCGGGACCCGTCGCCGTCGCCCCAGAACCCCACCGGCATCGACGGCATGGGCGCGGTGATGACCAGCTCGCCCTGCTCGCCCACCACCGGCCGGCCGTCCTCGCCGTAGGCCTCGACCCGGGCGCCCAGGTAGCGGCAGGAGATCTCCCCCGCCCGCACCGGCACCAGCGGGCAGCCGCCCACGAACGCCGTGCACACGTCGGTGCCGCCGCTGATCGAGGACAGCAGCACGTCGGGCTTGACCGCCTCGTACACCCACTCGAAGCCCTCGGCGGGCAGCGGCGCCCCGGTCGAGCCCACGGCCCGCAGGGCGGACAGGTCCGCCTCGGCCGAGGGCACGACCTCGGCCTTGCGGCAGGCCAGCAGGAACGGCGCCGACGTGCCGAAGAACGTCACGCCCTCGTCCGCCGCCATGCGCCACAGCGCCCCCAGGTCCGGGTGGCCGGGGTCGCCGTCGAACAGCACGGGCGTGGCCCCCACCAGCAGGCCCGACACCAGGTAGTTCCACATCATCCAGCCGGTGGTGGAGAACCAGAAGAAGCGGTCGCCCGGCCCCAGGTCGGCGTGCAGGGCCAGCACCTTGTGGTGCTCGACCAGGATGCCGCCGTGGCCGTGCACGATGGCCTTGGGCAGCCCGGTCGTGCCCGAGGAGTACAGGACGTAGAGCGGGTGGTCGAAGGCCACGTCGGTGAAGGCCGGCGGCGCGGGCTCCGCCACCAGCTCGTCCCAGGTCACCGTGCCGGCGAGGCGGGCGGCCGGGTCGAGGTAGGGCACGGTGACGGTGGCCCGCAGCGACGGCAGGGCGTCCCGGATGGCGGCCACCTCGGCGGCCCGGTCCACCACCCGGTCGCCGTAGCGGTAGCCGTCCACCGCCAGCAGCACCGCCGGCTCGATCTGGCGCAGCCGGTCGACCACGCTGCGGGTGCCGAACTCGGGGGCGCACGACGACCACACGGCGCCGAGGCTGGCGGCGGCCAGGAAGGCCACCACCGTCTCGGGGATGTTGGGCAGGTAGGCCGCCACGCGGTCGCCCCGCCCCACGCCCAGGCGCTCCAGGCCCGCCCGGCAGCGCGCCACCTGGTCGGCGAGCTCCGACGGGCTCAGCTCGACCCGCGGCCGCGACTGCGACAGCCCCACCAGCGCCGGGCCCTCGGGCTCGCCCGCCAGCGCATGGGCCGCGTAGTTGAGCTCCACCCCGGGGAACCAGCGGGCCCCCGGCATGGTCGCCTCGGCCAGCGCCGGGCCCACGGGCGTCGAGGAACGCAGCCCGAAGTGGTCCCACACCGAGCGCCAGAAGCCGTCGAGGTCCTCCACCGACCAGCGCCACAGGGCGTCGTAGTCGCCCTCGGGGAAGGACCGGCCCCGCTCGTCCGCCAGCCAGCGGAGGTAGCGCCCGATGCGGGTCGCCTCGCCCGCCCCGGGCGGCGGCCGCCACAGCACCCGCCCCCGCCCGCTGGTCGCCCCGGCCCCGTGGTCGTCCACGCCGCCCAAGCTATGCCGGGCCCGCCGCCCGCAACATGTCGACGGGTGTCACCCCGCGGGGACGACCTCCACGAAGCCGTGCATCCCGTGCTGGTAGTGCCCCGGCAGGTGGCAGGCGAACTCCACCGTGCCCGGCCGGTCGAACGTGTAGGTGGTGACGGCCGTGGCCCCGAGGTCGAGCGTGACCTCGCCGGGGATCGACGGATGGGACGCCTCGGTGCCGCTCTCGTGGCGGGCAGTGGACGTCCGGCGGGCCCACGATCAGCTCGTGGTGGATGGGGTCGCCGTTGACCACCACGAAGCGGACCCGGGTGCCCTCGACGACCCGCAGGCTCTCGGGGCTGAACAGGCTGTGCTCGATGTCGAGCCGGACGGTGACGTCCCCGGGACCGAGGGCGGGGTCCGCGGGATCGTCACGGCGTCACGGCCAGGGCGCCGTAGGCGAGGCCGGTGACGGCCAGGCGCGGCGACCAGGGCCGCCGGCTCCCCACCGCCACCGGGGGCGCCGGGCCCCCGCGCCGGCGGCCGGAGCCGGCGCGGGGGCTGCGGGAGCGATGGTGGTGGTCACGACGGCTGCGGGCCCGCGCCCGCCGGCCGCGGGGACCGGCTGCGGTCCCAGGCCAGCACCAGCACCCCGGCCGCCGCGGCTGCGCCCAGCCCCAGGGGCCACAGCGCGGGGCCGGGGCGGTCGGGGACGACCGGGACGGCCTGCGGCTCGTCCACGCCCGCGTCCACCAGCGAGGGCGTGACGCCCGGCGTGGCCGAGACGGCCAGGTCGTAGTCCAGCTCCGCGGCGGGGGCCGACAGCGCCAGGTGGGACAGCCACATCTGCTCGGGCACCCAGCCCATGCCCACGTCCGAGCGCAGGTCGTCGAGCAGCAGGTCGCTCGCCGCCGCGCTGACGTCGAGCGTCAGCCCGCTCCCGCCGGCCATCAGCTCGGGCTCCTGCTCGGTGAGCAGGAAGACGTCGGCCTCCACGGTGCGCTCGCCGTCGAGGCCGAGGCCGAGGATGTGCACGGGCACCCAGGGGTCGTCGGTGGGGATGGTGGCCATGATCGGCGTGCTGTCGCCGGCGCCCTGGCCCAGGTCCGCGGCCCGGGCCGCGTTGAAGCGGGCGGCCATGAACACCGGGCTGCGCTCGGCGTAGTAGTCGAGCACCTCGGGCGCGTCGGGCGAGAGCAGGAAGCCGTGGTCGGCGGCCCACTCCCCCACCTCGTCGCCCCCGCCCCGCAGCACGGTGATGTCCAGCGCGTCGATCTGGGTCTCGAGGATGACCTCGGCGGACGGCGGCATCGGCGGCGCCCAGCTCGAGCTGCGCGCCTCGGGCGCGGGCGGCGCCACCTCCTGGACCAGGCGCTGGAGGGTCCAGTCCCCGGCCCGGGTGACCTCGGTGGGGACGTCGGGCAGGGGGACGATCGAGCCGACCTCCTCGCCCTCCCCGGTGAACTGGAAGGCGGTCACGTAGCGCTCGATCCCCCCGCTGTAGGCGGCGAGCGTGGTGGTGCGGACCAGCTCGATGGTGCCGTTCTCGCCGACGAGCCCGCCGCAGGCGCCCGCGGGGCCTGCGCTCGCCAGCAAGGCCGGCAGCCCGAGCGCTGCCATGGCGATGATCTGTCGTCTCATGGCCCCTACGACGGCGCGGCGCGCCCCGCAGGTTCCCGGCTCAGGCTCCGGGCGCCACCAGGCCGTGGTCGAAGGCGAAGACGATCGCCGCGGCCCGGTCCCGCAGGCCCAGCTTGGACAGCAGGTGGCCCACGTGGGTCTTCACCGCCCGCGGCTCCCCCGGCGGGCGCCATGATGGGTGCATGGTCACCGAAGAGGACGTCCGGCGGGCGGCGCTCTCGCTCCCCGCCACCAGCGAGAAGCCCTCGTACGGCCAGCCCGGCTTCCGGGTCAAGGACCGGCTGTTCGCCCGCATCCGCGAGGAGGGCGACGTGCTGGTGGTGTGGGTCGAGGGCGAGGGCGAGAAGGAGGCGCTGATCGCGTCCGACCCCGCCAAGTTCTTCACCACGCCCCACTACGACGGCCACCCGATGGTGCTGGTGCGCTTCGACGCGGTCGACGTCGACGAGCTCACCGAGCTGCTCACCGACTCCTGGTACCTCCGGGCCCCGAGGCGCCTGGCGGACGAGTTCGACGCCACCCTCGGGGGCGGGAGGCCCGCATGACCCGCTCCGTGCGCCACGACGCCGGCGGCTCGCGCTACGAGCTGGTGGAGGACGGCACGGTGATCGGCGTGGCCGACTACCGGCTCGACGGCGACGTGGCCACCTTCCCCCACACCGAGATCGTGCGCCCACCGCCGGGGCGAGGGCCTGGGCGCCGAGCTGGTCCGGGCCGCGCTCGACGACGAGCGCGCCGCCGGCCACCGCATCGTGGCCCGGTGCTGGTACGTCGCCGAGTTCGTCGACGAGCACCCGGAGTACGCCGACCTGCTGGCCTGAGCCGCCGAAGCCGCGTGGGGATCAGACGCGAGGTTCGAGCAGCACCACGGGGATGGGCCGGTCCGTGCGCTTCTGGTAGCCGTCGTAGGCGGGCCAGACCTCGACGGCGCGGGCCCACCAGGCGGACTTCTCGTCGCCCTCGACCTCGCGGGCCCGCAGCTGGTGGCGCTCGGGGCCGTCCTGGAGGGTGATGTCGGGATGGTCCAGCAGGTTGAGGTACCAGCCGGGATGTTGGGGCGCGCCCCCCTTGCTGGCCACCGCGGCGTAGGTGCCGTCGTGCTCCACCCGCATGACGGCCGCCTTGCGGACCTTGCCGCTGCGCCGGCCGCGCATCGTCATGACCACGACGGGCACGTCCTGGATGGTCAGCCCCTGGGTGCCGCCCGACGACTCGTAGGTGTCGATCTGGCGCGCCACCCAGTCCCAGCGGCTCGGCTCGTACTCACCCTCGATCGCCATGGCTGCGAGTGTACGGGCGCGCTGCTCCCCTGCGCCGTTGACAATTATTAGCATCATGCTCTAACTATTGTCGGGATGGACGTGTTCGAGGCGCTCGCCGACCCCACCCGGCGGCGGGTGGTGGCACTGCTGGGCGAGCGGCCCCACCGCGCCGGCGAGCTGGCGTCGGCGGCGGGAACGTCCTCCCCGGTGATGTCACGCCACCTCCGCATCCTGCTGGAGGCCGAGGTCGTCCGCGACGAGCGCGTCCCCGAGGACGCGCGGGTCCGGGTCTTCCGGCTGCGGCCGGAGTCGCTGGCCGGGGTGCAGGCGTGGCTGGACCAGGTCCAGGCCCACTGGAACGAGCAACTGGCCGCGTTCAAGCGGCACGTGGAGCAGGAGAGGACACCATGACGTCAGCGCCCTCGATGACCGCGGAGGTCGAGGTGGCGGTCGATCCCGAGACCGCGTTCGTCGCCTTCACCGACGAGATGGACCTGTGGTGGATGCGGACGCCGATCACCTACTACGACTCCGCCCGGGCCATCGCCCGGCGCTGCGAGCACGGCGTAGGCGGCCGCCTGCTGGAGATGTACGACGACACCACCGGCGAGTCGCTGGAGCTGGGCCGCATCACCGTCTGGGAGCCCGGCGCCCGCCTGGCGTGGCGCAGCTCGGTGGACGACGTCGAGGTGGACGTGCGCTTCGACGCCACCGAGGCGGGCACGCGGGTCCGGGTGGAGGCGACCCTGCTGCCCGGCGGCGACGAGCGCAACACCGGCAGCTACTCCTTCGCCCGGATGCTGGAGCCCTGGTTCGGCGGCTGGTGCGCCCGGCGGGACACCGTCCCCCACGTGCCCCAGGAGCTGACCCGGTTCAACCTGGTCGTGCACTACACCAAGCCGGTCACCGCGGCCCGCTGGCTGGCCCGGGCCTTCCGGTTCGAGCTCACCGGCGGCCTGCCCGACGAGGGCGAGGACGCGGGCTGGATCGAGTTCCACATCGGCAACACGGCCCTGATCCTCCTCCCCCTGACCGACGCCCCCGCCGAGGGCGGCCCTGCCACCCACGTGCCCTTCGTCTACGTCGACGACCTCGACGCCCACTTCGCCCACGCCGAGGCGGAGGGAGCGACGATCGTCGAGGGCATCCACCAGCACGGCTACCGCGCCTACACGGCCGCCGACCTCGAGGGCCACCAATGGACCTTCGCCCAGGCCCGCCCCACCATGACATGACATGACCCCGCCGGGCGGGGTGTCGACCTGAACGGCTACAGGCGCAGCTCGTAGACCGGGTTGAGCATGGCGAGGCGCTGGCGGTGGAGGCCCACCGTGCCCTCGACCACCATGCGGGTGCCGACGTCGACGCCCGCCAGGCGGCGCCGGCCGAGGAACACGACCGACAGCGCGGCGGTGCCGTCGTCCAGCACCAGCTCCAGAACCGGGGCGGCGTGCTGGGGCACCACCCGCAGCGAGCGGACCCGCCCGCTGACCCGCACCCGGTCCCGGTAGCGCACCTCGGCGATGGACGTGCAGCCCGGCGCCGCAGGGGCGGCCCCGTCGCCGCCGTTGCTGCGGGCTGCGGGGGTGGTGGCGAAGCTGGCCTCGCCCCCGCCGGACGCCCGGGGCCCGTGCGCCGACGGCGCCGGCCCGCCCGCGCCGACCAGGGCCGACAGCGGCACCCGGGCGTCGTCGATCGTGTCGAAGTGGAACGGCACCGAGGTGACGTTGGCGTGGGGCAGGCGCGACACCTCCTCCTGGATCGACTCGGCCGTCCGGTCGTGCAGGATCCGGTGCCATACCCCGCGGAACTTGCGATCGGGCAGCAGCACGCTGACCTCGGTGTCACCGTCGCTCAGCTCCCGGGCCACGGTGGTGACCGCGGTGCGGGTCAGGCGCCGGTCGGGGCACTCCACCAGCTCCAGCGGGACCCACTGCAGCCCCAGCCGGCCCCACTCGTCGGCCAGGTGGCGGGCGGCGTCGTCGTCCACCACGAAGTGGACGGCCCGCAGCTCGTCGGGCGTCAGCGTGCGGGCGTACTGGATGGCCCGGGCCGAGGCCAGGTCGAGGCGGTCCACGAACACCAGCACCACGTGCCGGCGCAGGATGGGGGCGGTGGCCGCCGCGGGCACGTCGACCTCGAGATGGTGCGCCTCCCGCACGTACTGGCGGTTGAGTCGCAGGAAGACGATCACCAGCGCGGGCAGCACGATGAGGATGGCCCACGCCCCCTCGGAGAACTTGGTGACGGCGATGATGACCGCCACCAGCCCGGACAGGAATGCGCCGAACCCGTTGATCAGCACGCCCTTGCGCCAGCCCGGCTCCCGCTTGCGGATGTGGTGCTTGGTCATGCCCGACTGCGACAGCGTGAAGCCGGTGAACACGCCGATGGCGTAGAGCGGGATCAGCCGGGTGACCTCGGCCCCGGTCACGATGACCAGGAAGCCGGCCGCCGCGGCCAGGGCGATGACGCCGTTGGAGTAGACGAGCCGGTGGCCCCGCTTGGTGAGCTGGCGGGGCAGGAAGCTGTCGCCGGCCTGGAAGCTGGCCAGCCGGGGGAAGTCGGCGAAGCCGGTGTTGGCCGCCATGACCAGGATCAGCATGGTGCCGGCCTGGAGCGAGTAGAACAGCGCGTCCCCCAGCGTCCCGTGGCCGTAGACCGCCTCGCCGATCTGGGCGATGACGGTGGGCGAGCCGTTCTCGAACGGGGTCACGTGGATCACCGCGGCCAGCGCGGAGATGCCGAGGAACATGATGCCCAGGCCGGTGCCCATCAGCACCAGCGTCTGGCGGGCGTTGCGCCACGCCGGCTCCTTGAAGGCGGGCACGCCGTTGGAGATGGCCTCCACCCCGGTCACCGCGGCGCCACCGGAGGCGAAGGCGTGGAGCACGTCGAACAGCTTCACCCCCAGCAGCAGGCCGACCCCGGCCGCCGCCCCCCAGTGGAGCTGGCCCTCGACCGGATGGTTGAACGTCGGCAGCTCGCCCGCGGCGTAGCGCCAGGCCCCCCAGCTCAGCAGGATCGCCATGTTGACCATGAAGAAGTAGGTCGGCACCGCGAAGATGCGGCCCGACTCCTTCACGCCCCGGAGGTTGCCCAGGGCGATGAGGCCGATGAAGAACAGCGCGATCGGCACCCGGTAGGGCACCAGCACGTCGAAGGCGGAGGTCAGTGCCGCGGTGCCCGCGGAGGCCGAGACCGCCACCGTGAGGATGTAGTCGGTGAGCAGCGAGGCGCCGGCCACCTGGGCCACGGTGGGGCCGAAGTTGTCCTTGGTGACCAGGTAGGCGCCGCCCGCCGAGGGGTACTCCTTGATCGTCTCCCGGTAGGACAGGATGAGGAAGCCCAGCACCACGCACATGGCGACCGTGATGGGGAACACCAGCGAGAAGGCCACGAGCCCGGCCACCGGGATGAGCACGTGGAGGATCTCCTCCGTGCCGTAGGCCGAGGACGACAGGTTGTCGGACGCGAACACCGCCAGCGCGGTGGGCTTGCCGAGGCGCTGGTGCTCCAGCTCCTCGCTGTGCAGGGGCTTGCCCAGCAGGCGCAGCTTGAACCGGTACGAGGGCGGGTCGGGGGGCAGGGGGATGGCCGGCTCGGAGGGCACGGGGCCGGGCGCGGCGGGCCAGTGCGGCGCGACCCGGTCGGGGTCCTGGGGCAGCGTCTCGATGGCCACGTTTCGACCCTACGGTCGACCCGGGCGCGGTACGCGCTAAGGACGCGTCAATATTTCAGGCCCGCTACCAGGGCTAATGGCGTCGCGACCAGTGACGCGGGGCACTGTACGAGGCGCCCTGGAACGGCCGTCCCTGCCGTGACGTCCAGCGCCACTGGACCGAGATGCGGCCCCCGACCCGGCGGGCCAGCTTGGGCACCGAGTGCTCCCAGCCCTGCTGGGTGGCCCCGCCCATCACGTGCAGGTCGCCGCCCGCGGGGGCGATGTCGTGGGTGGCGCCGCGGTCGGGCGCCTCGTGGTCGTAGCGGTTGGCCCGGGGCCGCAGCAGCCAGGGGCGCCGGGCGCCGAGGGTGAGCAGCGCGATGAGCGTGTCGTCCAGCCAGCGCAGGTCCGTGTCGCGGTGGAAGGCCTGGCTGTCGCGCTCGTCCCGGTACCAGCCGAGGGCGAAGCCGTCGAGGGGCACCCGGTAGCGCCGGCGCAGCTGCTTCTGGGCCTCGATCAGCACCGGGTGGGGCGGCGGCGCCCCGGGCACGTGGGACGAGCCGAGCCGGGGCTCGTCGATCCAGCGGTCGTAGCGGAAGACCCGGCCCTGGCGCCAGCGGTCCTGGGCGACGAGCGCCTCGTAGACCGCCTCGTGCCCCGCCAGCCAGCCCCGGGCCACGTCGACCCACGAGCCGTCGTCCAGCCACATGCGCTCGAAGGCCACGTCGTCGCGGATGTGGGGCATCTCGCTCACGGCCGCGACGGTACCGGTGGCAAGATCGCCTCCGTGCCCTCGGACGACATCTACACCCACGGCCATGCGGAGGCGGTGCTGCGCTCGCACCGCTGGCGTACGGCCGAGAACTCGGCCGCCTACCTGCTCCCCCACCTGCGGCCGGGCCTCGACCTGCTGGACGTCGGCTGCGGCCCGGGCACGCTGACCGTCGACCTGGCCGCTCGGGTGGCACCGGGCCGGGTGGTGGGCGTGGACGTGGACGAGGGTGTGGTGGCCTCGGCCGCCGACCACGGGCGGGCCGAGGGCGCGTCCGGCGTCGAGTTCGTGGTGGGTGACTTCCGGCAGCTCGACCTGGAGCCGGCGAGCTTCGACGTGGTGCACGCCCACCAGGTCCTGCACCACCTGCGGGACCCGGTGGGCGCGCTGGCGGCCATGGCCGCGCGGGCCCGGCCCGGCGGCCTGGTGGCGGTGCGCGAGAGCGACTACCCGGCCATGTTCTGGGCGCCGGCCGACGAGCGGCTCGACCGCTGGATGGCCATGTACCAGGCCGTGGCGCGGCGCAACGGCGCCGAGACCTCCGCCGGCCGCCGCCTGCTGGGCTGGGCCGGGGAAGCGGGCCTCACGGACGTGACCTACAGCACCTCGACCTGGACCTTCGCCACCCCCGACGACCGGGCCTGGTGGGCCGAGATGTGGGCCGAGCGCAGCACCGCCACCAACCTCGCCGCCCAGGCCGTGGAGTACGGCGTCGCCACCGATGCGGAGCTGGCCACCATCGCCGCGGGCTGGCGCGCCTGGGCCGCCGAGCCGGGTGCGACCTTCACCGTGGTCCATGGTGAGGTGCTCGCCCGGGTTTAGCGGGTGAGCGGATCGCGCGCTCCCCACAGCCCAACAGTCCGCGATTTGGCGACCGACCATCGGCTCACCAGCGAGCCCGACACGGCAATACTGGACCGATGAGCGCGGCCCTCGGACTCGACCACCTGGTGCTCGTCGTCGACGACGTGGATCGCACGCTCGACTGGTACGGCCGCTACGCCGGGCTGGCGGGCGAGCGGGTGGACGAGTGGCGCCGGGGCGAGGTGCTCTTCCCCTCGCTGCGCATCGACGAGGCCACGCTCATCGACGTGGTGCCCGGCCTGGGCGACCCCGCCGAGCGGGGCCACCTCGACCACATCTGCTTCGTGGTCGAGCGCCCCCACCTCGACCGGCTGGCCGCCGAGCTGGAGGTGGTGGACCAGGGGCCGCGCTGGGGCGCCCGGGGCGAGGCCGACTCGATCTACGTGCGCGACCCCGACGGGCTGCTGGTGGAGTTCCGCAGCTACCCCGCATGAAGGTCGGCCTCGTCCTCGGCGGGGGCGGCGTGATCGGGATGGCGTACCACGCCGCCGCGCTGGCGGCCCTGGAGCACGACCTGGGCTGGGACCCGCGCACGGCGGACATCGTGGTGGGGACCTCGGCCGGCTCGGTGGTGGGCGCCCTGCTGCGCCGGGGCGTCCCCGCCTCCGACCTGGCCACCATCGCGGTGGGGGCCGAGCCCCGGTCCACCCCGCCGGGGGTGGCGCGGGCGCTGCAGGACCGGCCCGACTTCCCGCCGGTCCGGCTGAGCTCGCTCCTCATCCGGCGCGCCTCGGCTGCCCAGCCCCGCCCTGGTCACCGCCTGGCTGCGCCGGCCGTGGCGGCTCGATCCCGTGACCGCGCTGGCCAGCGTGATCCCCGACGGCACGCTGGACCTGGCCGAGCACGCCGGGGCGCTGGAGGAGATCCTGGGCTCGCCCTGGCCCGACGCCCCGCTGTGGGTGTGCACGGTCCGCAAGCGGGACCTGCGCCGCATCGTCATGGGCCGGGACCTGACGCCCCGGCTGGCGGCGGCGGTGGCCGCGTCGTGCGCCATCCCCGGCTACTTCCGCCCGGTGGACGTCGAGGGCGAGGCCTACATCGACGGCGGCGTGCGCTCCCCCACCAACGCCGACGTGCTGCGGCGGGCCGATCTCGACCTCGCCATCGTGCTGTCGCCCATGTCGGGTCGGGCGCTGCCGTCGCCCAGCGTGGGCACCGTGGTGCGGCGCCACGCCCGGGGCAAGGTCGAGGCCGAGCGGGCCAAGCTGGAGGCCGCGGGCATCGCCACCCTGCTCATCGAGCCCGGTCCCGAGGTCATCCGGGCCCTGGGGCGCGACTTCATGAGCCATGCCCGGGTCGACGACATCGTGCGCACCGCCGTCGTCGACACCGGCGACCAGCTGCGCCAGCCCCGAGCGCAGGCCCTGGCGGCGAGCCTGGTGGCGGACCGGCCGCCACCGGCACCGGCGGGACCCACGCGGCGGTCCCGCGGCACCGCCCGGCCCTGGGGGCGCCGTTCCCTGCCCGGATAACCGACAGCGAATATCCCTTGCAAAATACTCGATGTCGGATATTCTGCCTTCATGCCTCCCCGTTGGCGTACCAATCCCCTGGCGCTGGCGGTGCTGACCTGCCTCTTCGAGCGGCCCATGCACCCCTACGAGATGGCGCAGACCATGCGCACCCGGGCCAAGCACGAGAGCATCCGGCTCAACTACGGCTCGCTCTACAGCGTGGTCGAGAGCATGGAGAAGCGGGGCCTGGTCGAGGCGGTCGCCACCACGCAGGAGGGTCGCCGGCCCCAGCGCACGGTCTACGGCATCACCGAGGCCGGCAAGGTCGAGATGACCGAGTGGCTGGCCGACCTGGTGGCGGTGCCCACCAAGGAGTACCTCCAGTTCGAGGCCGCGCTGTCGCTCATCCACGGCCTGCCGCCCGACGAGGCCGTCCCGCTGCTGCGCCAGCGGTGTGACGCCCTCGACCTGCGCCTCGACCAGCTGGAGGCGGCCGGTGACGGCGCCGCGAAGCGGGGCATCCCCCGCCTGTTCATGGTCGAGAACGACTACCAGATCGCGCTGTTGCGCACCGAAGTCGAGTTCACCCGCCAGCTGGTGGCCGAGATCGAGTCCGGGGAGATGGACGGGCTCGACGAGTGGCGCAGCTGGTACGCCCCCGAGACCCCAGGAGACGAGTAGATGCCCTCCGACACCCCCGCCCCCATCATCGAGGCCCGCGGCCTCACCAAGCGCTTCGGCAAGGTCGAGGCGCTGGCCGGCCTCGACCTCGTGGCCCAGCACGGCCAGGTCGTGGCCCTGCTGGGGCCCAACGGCGCCGGCAAGACCACCTTCGTCCGCACGCTGGCCACGCTGGTCCGCCCCGACGGCGGCTCGCTGGCGGTCGACGGCATCGACGCCGTGCGCCACCCCGCCCGGGTGCGCCGCATCATCGGCCTGGCCGGCCAGCACGCCGCGGTCGAGGAGGCCATGACCGGCCGCGAGAACCTGCGCATGGTGGCCCGGCTGTTCGGCCTGGACCGGCGCAGCGCAGCCGCCAACGCCGACGCGGTGCTGGCCCAGCTCCGGCTCACCGACGCGGCCGACCGGCTGGTCCGCACCTACTCCGGCGGCATGCGCCGGCGCCTCGACCTGGGCGCCAGCCTGGTGGGCGCCCCCCGCATGCTGCTGCTGGACGAGCCCACGACCGGCCTCGACCCCCGCAGCCGCATGGAGCTGTGGGACGCCATCCGGGCGCTGGTGGCCTCGGGCACCGACGTGCTCCTGACCACCCAGTACCTGGACGAGGCCGACAACCTGGCCGACCAGATCGTCATCATCGACCACGGCCGGGTCATCGCCGAGGGCGCGCCCGCCGAGCTCAAGGCCCGAGCCGGGCGCGACGTCGTGGAGATCCACGCCCGCCGGGTCGAGGACCTCGGGCCGCTGGCCGAGGCGGTGGCCCCCATCGGCTCCGACGAGCCCCGTACCGACGCCACCTCCCGCCGGGTCACCGTGCCCGTCGACGGCGGCACCGCCGCGGTCACCGCCGCGGTGCGGGTCGTCGAGCAGATCGGCATCGAGATCGACGACATCGGCCTGCGCCGCCCCACCCTCGACGAAGTGTTCCTCAGCCTCACCGGCCGGCCGTCGACCGACTCCGACGACGCACGCCGACTCCGACGCGGCTTGACCCGCCCTTCCCTCACCGTAGGAGCGTCCCCCATGACCTCGACCGCGATCGACGCGTCCCTGTCCCCCTCCCCCTCCCCGTCCCTGTCCGTGACCGCCCCCCGGCGCACCGCCGGGGTGGTGACCACCGCCGGCCAGGTGGCGCTGCGCACCGTCCGCCAGTTCGCCGCGCACGCCCCAGCTCCTGGTGGTCAGCACCGTGCAGGGCGCCATGTTCCTGCTCATCTTCCGCTACGTGTTCGGCGGGGCCATCGACACCGGCGCCATCCCGTATGTGGACTTCCTGGTGCCCGGGTTCGTGGTCACCAGCGTCCTGTTCGCCGGGACCGGGGCCGCGTCGGGCGTGGCCCAGGACGTGGAGCAGGGCTTCTTCGACCGGCTGCGCTCGCTGCCGGTGTCCCGCACCGCACTGCTGGCCGGCCGGTCGGCGGCCGACACCGCCCTGGCCACGTGGAGCCTGGCGGTGACCACGGCCATCGGCTTCCTGGTCGGCTTCCGCCTCCACGGCAGCGCGGCCGAGGGCCTGGCCGCCTTCGGGCTGTGCGTGGTGTTCGCCCTCGCCTTCACCTGGCTGTTCATCTGCATCGGGCTCACCGCGGGCAGCGCCCAGGCGGCCCAGGGCATGTCCCTGCTGGTCTTCCCGCTCACCTTCGTGTCGAGCGCCTACGTGCCGGTCGACTCGATGCCCGGCTGGATGCAGCCCATCGCCGAGCACCAGCCCATCACCGCCATGACCAACGCGGTCCGCAGCCTGTGCGTGGGCGACCCGGCGCTCATCGGGCTGAGCGGGTCGACCGCCCACTACGTGGTGCTGTCGCTGGCCTGGTCGGTGGCCCTGGTGGCCGCTGTTCGCCCCGCTGGCGGTGGCCCGCTACCGCCGCGGCTGACCTCCTCCCCCGACCCGTCCCGTCGACGCCCGGTCCCCCCTCGGGGGCCGGGCGTTGACTCTCCCCCGGGGGAGACGGCAGGGTGTGCGGCGTGAGCGACGGACTCCTGTCGATCGGCATGTTCTCCCGGGCCAGCCTGCTGTCGGTCAAGGCGCTGCGGGCCTACCACGAGGCCGGGATCCTGGTGCCCGCCCGGGTCGACCCGGCGACCGGTTACCGCACCTACCACGCCGGCCAGCTGACCGACGCCGAGGTCATCCGGCGGCTACGGGCGCTCGACCTCCCGCTCGACCGGGTGCGGGAGGTCGTGCGGCCCGCGACCCCGAGGTCACCCGGCGGGTCCTGGCCGAGCACGCGGCCACCATGCGGGACCGGCTCGACCAGGTGACCCGCATCGTGGGCGAGCTCCAGGAGGGCGTCGAGCGGCCCGGCGACCACACCCCCGTCCACGTGCGGGACGAGCCCGGGTGCCACACGCTGGCGGTGCGGGGCGAGGTGCCCGAGTCGCGCTTCGCCGAGTGGCTGGGCGAGGCGTACGCCGCGCTCACCGCCCTGGCGGAGCGGGCGGCATCCCCCCGGCCGGCCCTTCGGCGCCCTGTACCCGGCCACGATCGAGGACGAGGCCGACGAGCGGATCGAGGCCTACGTGCCGATCGGCGCCCCGCCCGCTGCCCGCCTCCCGCGGCCCGGTGGTGCTCAGCCAGGTGGCCGCCGCCCGGGTGGCGGTCCTGGTCCACGTCGGGCCGTACGAGACGCTGGGCGACACCTACCGGCGGCTGGGCACCTGGGTGGCCCACCACGCGCAGCCCGCCGACCTGCCGGTCCGGGAGATCTACCTGGTCAGCTACGACGAGACCGGCGACACCGACCGCTTCCGCACCGAGATCCACTGGCCCATCACCCCCGGAGGAGTCACCGGCATGAGCGCCCATCTGGCCAACGTCACCTTCGACTGCGAGGACGCCCTCGCCGTCGCCGGCTTCTGGTCCGCGGTCCTCGACCGCCCGATCAGCGACACCCCGGAGCCCAGCTCCGGCTTCGCCTGCATCGGCGCCCTCGACCACACCGCCGACGGCGGCCCCGCGTGGCTGTTCCAGCGGGTGCCCGAGCCCCGGGCCGCCAAGAACCGGGTCCACGTGGACCTGGCGACCGCCGACCGCGAGGCCGAGATCGCCCGCCTGGTCGGCCCTGGGCGCCCGCCGCCTGGACGACAAGGAGGAGTACGGCTTCCGCTGGACGATCATGGCCGACGTCGAGGGGAACGAGTTCTGTGTGGCCCAGGAGCGAGTGAGGGTCGCCACCGTCACCAGGAGGTCGCCCTCCCGGGTGGTGTGGGCCCAGTGCTCGCCGGTGCGGGACCACGGCCCGTCGACGTCGCGTGACCACGATGGCCTTGGGCCGCCCCCGCAGGCCGGTGCCGGTCGCCTTGGCCACCGCCTCCTTGACCGTCCACAGGCGGGTGACCCACTGCGCGGGATCCTGGTGGGCGCCGAGGCGGAGCTCGGCCGTGGTCAGCGCCAGCCGGGCGAAGGTGGGGCCCCGGTCGGCGATGGCCTCGACGTCGATGCCGGTGGGGCCGCCGGCCGCGGTCGCCACCCCCACCGGGCCGTGGTGGGCCAGGGAGATGTGGGGCGCTGCGGCTCCCGGCGGGACCTCGCCCGGGGGCGGCCGTCCGGATCGTTGGCGATGCGGATGGCCCGCAGCGGGACGGCGCCGGCGAGCCAGTGCCGCACCGCCGCCTTGGCCGCGATCCGGCCCACCACCCGGTCCCGGCGGGCCAGCAGGGACAGCCGGTCGTACTCGGCGCGCTCGCGGCCGTCGAAGGCGTCCGCCACCACTTCGTCGAGCGCGGCCGGCGGGACCATCCGGGCCCGGGCCAGCCAGTAGCCGGCGCGGCGCAGCGCCACGATCGTGGCCGGTGCCGTCCCAGCCCGGCGCCGAACCCTTAATCGACGCTAGAGGTCATTAGTACGGCAGAATAGCCCGGTGAAGTCAATATTTGAGCCGATCTACGCCGGATGGGGGCCCGACGCCTACCGGCTCGGGCCGACGGCGACCTGGTCGTCCGGGCCTCGCCCCCCGCCACCCTGGAGCGGGAGCGCGCCTGGGTGGAGGCGGTGCGGGCCGAGGGCTTCCCGGCGCCCGAGCCCCTCGCCGGGGCGGACGGCGGGAGCGGGCTGCTGGTGTTCCGGCGGCCGCCGGGCACCAACCTGGCCGAGCGCATGATCGGCGACATGCCTGCGCTGCCCCGGCTGCTCGCCGAGTTCGGGCGGCTGCACGCCGCGCTCCACGCCCTGCCGGTGCCCGTCGGGCCCGCCCGTGGCCGAGCCGGAGCGTGCCCGCGCCCGAGGGCGAGGCCGCCGCCGCGGTGGCGCGGCAGCGGGACTGGCTCGACCGCGAGCGCCCGGCCGCCGGGCGCCTGGTCGTGTGCCACGGCGACCTCACCCCCGTGCACGTCGTGCGGGACGGCGACGCCTCGCCGGGCGTGCCCGTGAACTGGACCGCCGCCACCGTGGCCGAGCCGGAGTACGACGTGGCCGCCACCACCGTCGGCTTCTGGTCCACCGCGCTCTACGGCAACCCGGTGCAGCGCCGCATGCTCAAGCTGGCCCGCGAGCCGGTGGCGTCGGCCTACCTGTCCGCCTACCGGGAGGTGGCGCCCTGGCCGCTGGACGACGGGCGGCTGCGCTACTGGCAGGCGTTCCACCTGCACCGGCTGGCCGCCGGAATCGACCGGCGGGTGCGGCGGGGGCCGGGCGGGGCATGGGACCCGTCCACCCACGTGGCCGCGCCCAGGCGCTCGCTGGACGGACATCGACCGGCGCTTCCGTCAGCTCACGGCCGGCCTGACCGCGGGCACCAGGCCCTCGAGGCGGGCGGCGGCCATGCGCCGGGCCGCCCGAGGCGGCGAACGACTTCCGGACCCGGTCGGCGCCGGCCCGCAGCGAGCGGTCGCCCAGCGCCGCCTCCATGGCCACCCGCAGCTCGTCGGGCCCGGCTCGGCGGAAGCGGACCCGCACCCCCGCCAGCGCCGCCTCCACCTGGGCGGCGATGGCCGGCTGGTCGTCGCGGATGGGGGCCACGACCAGCGGGAGCCCGTGCGCCAGCGCCTCGCACACCGTGTTGTGCCCGCCGTGGCACACCACCGCGTCCACGTGCGGCAGCACGGCGAGCTGCGGCACCCGCGGCCGGACCAGCACGTTGGGCGGGGCCGTCGGGCACCAGCTCCGGCGGCGCCACGATGATCCCGCGGGCGTCCATGGCACCCAGCGCCGAGGCGGCGGCGGCGAAGAACCGGCCGCCGTTGTGCCAGTTCAGCGTGCCCAGCGTGACCAGCACGTGCGGGCCGCCGCGGGCCAGCCACTCCCACGGGAACGGCGTGCGGTCCTGCCGCCCGCCGATGGCCGGGCCCACGAACGCGTAGTGGTCGGGGTAGCCGTTGCCGCCCACGAAGGCAGGGCGTCGAGAACACCAGCACCAGCGAGGGCGAGAAGCGGAGGTCGACGGTGGCCGCCACGCGCGGGATCGACCCCGGCGGACCGCAGCACGTCCCGCTGGAGCCCGTCGGCCCACTCCTTGACCTTGCGGGATCAGCTCCATGGGATCGGCCAGGAGGGCGGACGTGGTGGCCGACGTGGCCCAGGGCAGGCCCCGGGCCAGGGCCACGGCCACGCCCGCCAGCGCCTGCTGGTCGACCACCAGGGCGTCGGGCCGGAAGCGGTCGACCGCGGCCTCGACCCCGGGGACCATGCAGGCCGCCAGCGGCACCAGGAACTCGCCCACCAGGTGCTTGAGCGCGGCCGCGCCCCGCAGGTCGTCGGCCCGGGCCGCGATGTGGTCCCGCACCCCGGCGGCCAGGGGCACCCGGAGCAGGGTGGCGTCGGGCGGCAGCAGCTCGGCCACCACCTCCTCGGGTCCGGCCCAGGCCACCTCGTGGCCCCGGGCCGCCAGCTCCCGGCCCACGGCCAGCGTGGGGTTGACGTGCCCCGCCATGGGCGGCACCACGAACAGGAACCGGGTCATGGGTTGCTCGCTCACGTCCGTCGCCGGAAGGCCAGCACGTGGTACTCCCACGCCCCCTCGGTGGCCAGCGCCTCGACCCGGTCGATGGTGGCGACGCCCTCGGGCGCCCCCGCCTCCCGGTACAGCCGCCGGCGGGCGGCGTAGGTGGGCAGCGTGCGGGCGGTGACGTCGTCGTCGGCCAGCAGCTCGAAGCCGGTGACCGCGCCCCAGGCGCTCGTAGGCGGCCGGGGTCAGCGGGGCCGACGAGTGCCCGTACCAGTCGCCCGGGCCCAGCTCGGCCGCCTTGGCCAGGAACGTGGCCAGCCCCCCGGCGGCCAGCAGGAAGTCGGACAGCGCCAGCGTCCCGCCCGGGCGCAGCACCCGGGCCGCCTCCCGGAAGAACGCCTTGCGGGACGCGAAGTGGAACACGCACTCCACCGCCAGCACGTGGTCGAGCGACGACGGGCGCCACCGGCAGGGACGCACCCGTCCGCCGCCACCAGCGGCGCGCGCCGGGCCCAGCAGGCGCTGCGCCCAGCGCAGCTGGCGCTCGTCGATGTTGAGCCCGGCCAGCCGGCAGCCCCGGTTGCGGGCCGCGATGTGGGCCAGCGTGCCCCCGAACCCGCAGCCCACGTCGAGCACCGCCCGGCCGTCGGCCACGCCGGCCGCGGCCACCACCGCCTCGGTGAGGGCGGTGGCCGCGCTCGACGTAGGCCTCGGGGCTGTCGTCGGCGGCGGCGGGGTCGTCGTAGAGGCCCCAGTGCAGGTGGTGCCACCAGGAGGCCGGGCCGCCCCGGTCCAGGTGGTCCAGCGCAGAGTCCACGTAGGGCAGGTGGACGGTGGTCACGTCAGGTCCTGCGGGCCACGATGCGGTACGCGTTGCCCACATGTTCCGGGCCCAGGCGGGCGTCCTTGAGCTCGTCGGCCAGCTTGGTGACCAGCATGGCGGGGACCGCGGCGCCGTACAGCGCCACCCGGGCGGCGCGGTGCACGGGGCCCGGGAGCGGCAGCCAGGGCAGGTGGGGGCTGCGCACCAGGTGCTGGAGGACCAGCCCCACCGCGTTGAACAGCTCGCCGCCCATGGTGGCCGGGCCCCGCTCCACCGAGAGGACCTCGAAGCCCTCCTCCCCCAGCGCCGCCACCAGGTTGTCGCACGTCATGAAGTGCTGGTGCTGGGGCTGGCCCCACTGCCACCAGTACCGCCCCAGCCGGTACGACCACGGCGCCTCGGCGTCGGGCACCTCGATCATCAGGTGGCCGCCCGGCTGGACCACCTGGGCCGCGGCCGCCAGCTCGCGGCTTGGGGTCCCGGGTGTGCTCCAGGTAGTGGTGCATGCTGACCACGTCGTAGGACCGGGGCAGCGTGGCGGCCAGGTCCGGGAACATGCCCCGGTAGGCGGTGTCGACCCGGCCCCGGCGGGCGGCCTCGGTGACCGAGTCGCTCATGTCCAGCGCGTCGAAGGTGGCCTCGGGCCAGCGCTGCCGGGCCGCCAGCAGGAAGTGGGCGTGGCCGGTGCCCACGTCGAGCCAGGCCCGCGGCTCGGTGAAGCGGGCCAGCGCCGCCACCCGGTTGCGGTAGATCTTGCCCAGCGCGGCGAAGCTGGTCTCGGCCAGCTCCTCGCCCAGGCCGTCGTAGGCGTCGGCGTAGTAGTGGTCGAGGCCGGCCACGGTCAGCGCCGGGTTCTGGAACACGTGGCCGCAGTCCCGGCACTCGTCGAGGTGGAAGGTGCCGGGCTTGTGCTGGAGCAGGTCGGTGACGTCGAGCCGCCCGGCGAGGGCGCCCGACCCGCACCAGTAGCAGGTGCTGCGCCGGGGCTCGAACAGGGTCCCGGGGGCCGGGGGCTCGGGCGGCGGCGTTGGCCCGGCGCCGGGCGTCGCGGGCCCGGGTGGCGCGCCGGCCGGCGAGGACGATCCGGGCGTTGGCGGACCAGGCGCGGGGCAGCCGGCCCAGGCTGCCGTGGGCGACGCCGGGCGGCCTCAGCGCCGGAGGCCGGCCCGCGAACACCAGCGCCGGCTGCGCGCTCCAGGTGACCAGCGCGGCGGCCGCCGCCAGCGGCGCCACGGCCAGGCCCGGGGTCATCACCGCCAGGTGCGCGGTCTCCGCCGCCACCAGCAGGGGGTGCAGCGCCCCGTAGGGCCGGGAGTAGGCCGTGCGCTGCTCCAGCTCCCGCCAGGCGTCCTCAGGGCTGGTGGGCGTGGCCCGCAGCCGCGGGAGCGACCCGCACCAGCGAGGCGGTCGGGGCGTGGCGCTGGGCCCGCAGGGTGGCCCGCACCATCGCCGCCCGGTCGAGCGGCCCGTCGCCCGGCGCGGGCCACCCTCCATGCGGTCGGCGACCGAGGGGTCGAGCACGACCGCCTCGTGGGCGCCGCCGGGCGTGTAGAAGGGATCGGTGCCCAGCCGGGCCGGGTCCAGCCGGCGCAGCAGCCGCAGCGCCCGCTCGGCGGGCAGGTCGGCGGGGACGAGGTCGACGACCTGGGCGCCGGTGGCGTCGAGCTCCCGCCGGGCCGCGGCCCGGGTGGCGTCGTCGACCGCGGCGCCGGCCACGGCCACCACGTCCACCTTGGCCGCCAGCCCCCGGGCGCCGGCGGGCGGGATGTCGTCGGGCAGCGCGGCCAGCGCGGCAGCGCCGCCGGCGCAGCATGATGGCCTCCGCCACGTGGACGGCCGCCAGGGCCCACAGCCCGGCCGCGAGGATGCGACGCATCCGCGAATTATGGACCAGGACCGCCGAATATGTCACGTTTGTTGACTCATGACCGCTGATCTCCCCTCCCTGCCGACCGAGAGTCGGGACCTGGAGGGCAGGACGTTCCTCGTCACCGGGGCGACGTCGGGGATCGGCCGGGCCACCACCCTCGGGCTGGCGGCCCGGGGCGCCCGGCTGGTGCTGGCGTGCCGCTCGCCCGACCGGGCCCGCGCCCTGGTCGAGCAGGTGGAGGACGGCGCCCGGCGGCGAGGCGGTCGCGGTGCCCCTCGACCTCGCCGACCTCGCCTCGGTCCGGGCCTGCGCCGCCGCGGTCGTCGCCCGGGGCGACCCGGTGCACGTGCTGGTCAACAACGCGGGCGTGGCGGGCGTGCGGGGCGCCACCACCCAGGGCTTCGAGCTGACCTTCGGGGTCAACCACCTGGGCCACTTCCTGCTGACCACCCTGCTGCTCGACGGCCTCGGGGACCGGGCGCCCGGCCGGGTGGTGACCCTGGCCAGCAAGGCCCACTTCGGGGCCAAGGCGCCCGACTGGGACGCCCTGCAACGGCCCACCCGCACCCGCACCGGCCTGCCCGAGTACCAGGTGGCGAAGCTGTGCAACGTCCTGTTCACCCAGGAGCTGGCCCGGCGGGGCCGCGAGGCGGTGGCGCTGCACCCGGGGGTGATCGCCTCGGACATCTGGCGCCCGGTGCCCTGGCCGCTCCGCCCCCTGGCCAAGCGGCTGATGGGCACGTCCGGAGGACGGCGCCCGCGCCACCCTGCGCTGGGCCACCGCCCCGACCGGGCGCCCCCAGCGGCAGCTACGTCGACGTCGACCAGGTGGCCGAGCCCAACCCGCTGGCCACCCCGGAGCTGGCGGCCGAGCTGTGGCGCCGCAGCGAGGCCTGGACCGGCTAAGCGGTTGATCGGCTCTCGAGGACCGGCTAGGTCCGGCGGAAGGCGAGCACGTGGTACTGGAGGTCGCCGGCGACGGCCAGCGCCTCCACCCCGCCGGTGGTGTCGAGGCCTTCGGCCTCGCCCGAGCCCCGGGCCAGGCGGCGCAGCGCCGGGTAGGTGGGCAGCGTGGCGCGGGTGACGTCCTCGTCCACCAGCAGCTCGAACCCCGCGCTGCGGGCCAGGCGGGCGTAGCCCTCGGCCGTGAGCGGCTTGGCCACGTAGCCGTACCAGGCCTGGTCCCCCAGCCCGGCGGACGCCGCCATGGTGGCGGCCACGCGGCGCCAGGGCGCCCGGGGCCATGAGGAAGTCGGACAGCGCCAGGGTGCCGCCCGGGCGCAGCACCCGGGCCGCCTCCCGGAAGAAGGCCCGGCGCGACGGGAAGTGGAACACGCACTCCACCGCCAGCACGTGGTCGAGCGACCGGGCGGCCACGGGCAGGCGGCACCCGTCGGCCGCCACGAACGGCAGGGGCGGCCCGGGCGCCAGCAGCCGGCGGGCCGATCGCAGCTGGCGCTCGTCGATGTTGAGCCCCACCAGCCCGCAGCGGGGCGACCGGGCCCGCAGGTGGTCGAGCGTGCCCCCGAAGCCGCAGCCCACGTCCAGCACCCGGGTGCCGTCGGCCACCTCGCCGGCCGCCAGGATGCGGTCGGTGAGCGCCTCGGCGGCCGCGAAGTAGCGCTCGGGGCTGTCGTCGTCGCGCTCGGGGTCGGCGAACAGGCCCCAGTGGAAGTGGCGCCAGAACGGGGGCGCCTCGCCCTCGCTCACGTGCGCCAGGGCCGAGTCGACGTAGGCGCCGGTCATGCCCGCCCCGCCCGCCGCCGGAAGGCCAGCACGTGGTACTGCCAGCCGCCGCCCCGGGCCAGCGCCTCCACCGCGTCGATGGTGGCGATGCCCGCGGGCGACCCGCCCTCCCGGTAGATCCGGCGCAGCGCCGCGTAGGTCGGCAGCGTGCGGGCGGTCACGTCGTCGTCGCAGACCAGCTCGAACCCGGCGCCCCGCCCCAGCCGCTCGTAGCCCGCGGGCGTGAGGGGCGTGGCCGAGCGCCCGAACCAGTCGCCCAGGCCGAGCGCGGACACCTCCCCGCTCACCGCCCCCAGCGCCCCGGTGGCCACCACGAAGTCCGACAGCGCCAGGGTCCCGCCCGGGCGCAGCACCCGGGCCGCCTCCCGGAAGAAGGCCCGGCGCGAGGGGAAGTGGAACACGCACTCCACCGCCAGCACGTGGTCGAGCGGCGGCGCGCCGCCACCGGCAGCCGGCACCCGTCGCCGGCCACGAACGGCAGGGGCGGCGCGGGCGCCAGCAGCCGGCGGGCCCACTGGAGCTGGCGCTCGTCGATGTTGAGCCCCGACCAGCCGGCAGCGCGGCGACCGGGCCCGCAGGTGGTCGAGCGTGCCGCCGAAGCCGCAGCCCACGTCCAGGACCCGACCGGCGTCGCCCACCCGCCCGGCGACCAGGATGTGCTCGGTCAGCGCCGCGGCCGCCCGCACGTAGCGCTCGGGCCGGTCGTCGGGATCGTCCGGCCGGTCGAACAGGCCCCAGTGGAAGTGGCGCAGGTGCTCCGGCGGGGCCGCGCCCCGGTCGAGCTGGTCGATCTCCGCGTCGATGTAGGGGAAGTTGATGACCGTCACGTGGATGCCCCCTCCCGAGGGTCGGCCGACGCCAGCAGGGCGGTCAGGCGGTCGGCCGCCACCGGCGCGCCCCCGGCCCGGGCGAACGACGACTGCACAGCGGGCCGCGGCCTCCCGGTAGCCGGGATCGCCCAGCACCGTGCCCACCGCGGCGCGCAGGTCGGCCACCGTGACCCGCCCGAAGCGCACCCGGGCCCCGGCCCCGGCCCGCACCACCTGGTCGGCCACGAAGGGCTGGTCGTCCCGCACCGCCGCCACCACCAGCGGCACGCCGGCGGCCAGCGCCTCGCACACGGTGTTGTGGCCCCCGTGGCAGACCACCAGGTCGACCCGGCGCAGCACCGCCACCTGGGGCACCCGCGGCACCACCAGCACGTTGTCGGGCGGATCGGGCACCACCTCCGGGGGCGCGGCCATCACCACCTGCACGTCGAGCAGGCCCAGCGCCTCGGCCGCCACCGCGAAGAAGCGGGCCCCGGCCCGCCAGTTGACCGTGCCCAGCGTGACCAGCACCACGGGCCGGTCGCCGGCGAGCCACTCCCACGGGAACGGCGTGCCGTCCGGTCGCACGCCGACGGCCGGGCCCACCAGCGCCCAGTGGTCGGGGAACGGCTCGGTCGCGCCGACCAGCTCGTTGGTGGTGAAGGCCAGCACCAGGTGGGGCGAGAAGCGGGGGTCGACCGGGACGGCGGCCGCCTCCTCGACCCCGGCCTCGACCAGCAGGCCGTGCATGCGCCGGCGCAGCCACTCCCCCACCTTGGGGATCCCGGCCAGCGGGTCGACCAGGTCGGCGGAGCTGGTGGCCGACGTGGCCCACACCAGCCCGTCCCGCAGCGCCACCGCCGCCCCCGCCAGCGCATGCTGGTCCGCCACCACCACGTCGGGGGCGAAGGCCCTGCACGGCCGCGGCGGTGCCCGGCACCATGTCGCGCCCGATGGGCAGCACGAACTCGTCCCAGAAGGAGCGGAACCCGGCCGCGCCCGTGGGCGGCGCCAGGTTGCGCACGGCCATGGCGTCCACCACGGCCTGGGGCGCCCGCGCCGCCACCGGGAAGAAGGCGGCGCTTGCCGGCAGCAGCGCGGGCGTGACCTCGGGATAGCCGGTCCAGCCGACCTCGTGGCCGCGGCACATCAGCTCGCGCCCGACCGCGACCGTGGGGTTGGTGTGGCCCTCCAGCGGGGGGACGACGAACAGGAAGCGGCCCACGCCCGCCCTAGACGGACTGCCGGATCAGCGCGCCCAGCTCGCGGGTGTGGCCGAACACCGAGAGGTGGTCGGCGCCGTCGATGAGCTCGACCCGGGCTTGGGGCAGGAGCAGGGCCAGCGCGTCGGCCTGAGGCAGCATCTCGGAGCGGTCGCCGTAGACGACCGTCACCGGGCAACCGATGCGGGCGAAGTCCCGCTCGGCCAGCGGCTCCTCGCCGCGCACGTCGTCCAGCAGGCTCGTGTGCACCAGCAGCCGCTCGGCCCGCTGGGCCACGGCCGCCGCCTTGCGGCGGGACACGCCGCCGAGGGCCGCCATGACGTCCTCGACGGTGTAGTCGCCGGCCAGCTGGGCGGCAGCGGGCTCCAGCATGGCGAGGATGCGCTCGGGCCAGCCGTCGACCGGGAGCACGGGGTCGATCAGGAACAGCGACGCCACCCGGCCGGGGTGGCGGGCCGCGGCGGTCAACGTCACCGCGCCGCCGTAGCTGCAACCGACCAGGTGGACCGGCTCGGCGCCGGCCGAGCGTGTCGAGCAGCCCGACCAGGTCGGCCACGTGGTCGGCGACCCGGTAGCCGGACGCCACCACCTGCGAGTGCCCGTGGCCGCGCAGGGCGTAGAGGATGGTCTCCGCGTCGGTGGCCAGCGGCATGCCGAGCGTGAAGGCCAGGCCCGAGTGGTCGACGATGCCGAGGCCGTGCACGAACACGACGACGGGCTTGCCGCCGTCGTGCCCGACCCGGTAGCGGTTGACCCTCAGGTCGACGCCGTTGGCGTGGACGGTGGCCACCGCGTCAGCCCGCTCCCTCCAGGGCGGCCACGATGAAGTCCACGACGCTGCCGACCGTCAGGGCGATGAGGTCGTCGAGCTCCATGTCGGCGAACCAGGCCACGAAGTCGACCCGGCCCTCGTACTCCTCGATCAGGCGCTCGGCGACCTCCATGACCTCCATGCTCTCGAGCTGGATGTCCTCGGCGAAGGTCGAGTCGAGGCCGATCTGGCACTCCTCGTAGTACCACTCCCCGACCACGTCACGGATGGCCGTCTCCACCGTGGTGCGCACCGCGTCGTAGAGCGAGCCGCTGCGGGTCACGCTGCCGGCCGTGCTCATCAGGCTTCCCCCCGTCTGTCGCGTCGACCCACAGTAGATGTCGTCTCCGCCTTGTTGACAACTAGATGCATTTCACTTCCACTGTTGACTCAGATGACGATTTCAACTGACGATCTTGACCGAGTGCCCCGGCGGGTCCGGGACGTGGCCATCGTGGGCATGGCGTGCGTGATGCCGGGCGCCCCCGACGTGGAGGCCTTCTGGGCCAACATCGTCGACGGCGTCGACTCGGTGACCGAGGTCCCCGCCACCCGGTGGAACCTCGCCACCCACTACGACCCGGACCACGACAGCTCGGCCCGGGGCGCGGGCCGGGACCCGATGTCGGTGTCCAAGTGGGGCGGCTTCGTGCCCGACGTGGGGTTCGACGCCCTGCGCTGGGGCATCCCGCCCGCCAGCCTGGCCAGCATCGACCCCGCCCAGCTCATGGCGCTCAAGGCCGCGGCCGGCGCCCTCGAGGACGCCGGCTACGGCGACGGCGGGTTCGACCGGGACCGGGCCTCGGTCGTCTACGCCACCGGATCGGGCGGCGCCGCCGACCTGCCCGCGGGGTTCCTGCTGCGCCTGCTGCTGCGCACCCACGGCGTGCCCGTGGAGGCCCTGCCGCCCGAGCTCGACGCCTTCCTCCCCGAGCTGACCGAGGACGGCCTGCCGGGGGTGCTCACCTCGCTCATCGCCGGGCGGGTCGCCAACCGGCTCGACCTGGGCGGCAAGAACCTCACCGTGGACTCCGCCTGCGCCTCGGTGCTGGTGGCGCTGGACATCGCCTGCAACGAGCTGGCCGGCGGGTCGAGCGACCTGGTGCTGCTGGGCGGGGTCGACCTCCACAACGGGCCCCAGGACTACGTGAGCTTCAGCGCCGCCCAGGCGCTGTCCCGCCGCGGGCGCTGCCGCTCGTTCGACTCCGCCGCCGACGGCATGACCCTGGCCGAGGGGGTGGGCTGCCTGGTGCTGCGGCGCCTGGCCGACGCCCGGCGGGACGGCGACCGGATCTACGCGGTGGTCAAGGGCGTGGCCGGCTCGTCCGACGGCCGCCACCTGGGCCTGACCGCGCCCAACCAGGCCGGCCAGGTCAAGGCCGTGCGCCGCACCTACGCCGAGGCGGGCCTGTCCCCCACCGAGGTGGGCCTGGTCGAGGCCCACGGGACCGGCACCCCCACCGGGGACCGCATCGAGCTGGGCACCACCACGGACGTGTTCACCGCCGCGGGCGCGGCTCCCGGGCTCGGTGGTGCTGGGCTCGGTGAAGTCCAACATCGGCCACGTCAAGTGCGCGGCGGGCATCGCCTCGCTCATCAAGGCCGCCCGCTCGCTCTACTACGGCGTCCAGCCGCCCACCCTGCACGTGCGGGAGCCCATCGAGCAGTGGGACCCCGAGACCAGCCCGTTCGTGTTCCTCGACCGGGCCCGGCCCTGGCTGGACGAGCGCCGGGTGGCGGCGGTGTCGGGCTTCGGGTTCGGCGGCACCAACTTCCACGCGGTGCTGGAGAGCGAGCCGGCGCCCGCGCCCGCCACGGCCCGACCCCACTGGCCCGCGGAGCTGGTGGCCGTGCGGGCCGGGGGCCTGGACGACCTGGACCGGCGGCTGGCGCGCGGCGCTGGACGGCCTGCACCAGGCCGACCGCTGGCGCCTGCGCGACATGTCCTCCGCAACGGCGCGTGGGCGACGGCCCGGTCGAGGTGGCCATCGTCGCCCACGACCTGCCCGACCTCGCGGCCAAGGTGGCCGCGGCCCGGGCACGGGCGGCCGGCCGACGGCGTCTACCGGGCCCCGGCCGACCCCCCGGCCGGCGGTCTCGCCTTCGTGGTGCCCGGGGCCGGAGGCGGCGCGGGTGGGCATGGCCGCCGACCTTCTGGTCGCCTTCCCCTCACTGCGGGACCTGCTCGACGACGCCCGGGACTGGATCGGCGCGGTGCTGGCCCCGCAGGCGTTCGGGCCGTACCGGGACCGGCAGGCCCGGGCGCTGGCCGCGGTGGCCGGACCGGCGGTGACGCTCGCGTCCCGGATCGCCGCCGCCGCGCTGGCCCGGGTCGGGGTCGTGCCCGACGAGGACGCGACGGGCCCCGGTCTCGTCGTCGCGCTGGGCCCCGGCGGGCCCGACGGGGCCATCCCCATCGAGCGACCGGGCGAGCACGGGCTCGTCGGGTTCCTGCACGCACTCGCCCGGCTGGTGGTCGCAGGCGTGGACGTCGATCTCGCCGCGCTGCACGAAGGGCGGGACAGCCGGCCCGAGCGCTGGGACGACCCGCCCCCGGCCCCCGGCTGGATCGTGAACGGCCACTTCGTGCGCACCGCCGCGGGCGACCCGCTGCCCAAGGGCCTGCGGCCCGCCCACGCCGCGCCGGTCCTCGACCTCACCCCGCCGCCCGCCGCGGCCGCCCCCGCCGAGGGCGGGCTGAGCGCCGGGGAGCTGGGGGTGGTCACCGAGTACCTGCGCATCCTCCAGGGGATGGTGACGGCGGGCAGCGACATCGTGCGGGGCCACGTGGCCGCCGGGGACCGGGGCGTGACCGCGGGGGACCGGCCGTGACCGCCCGCCTGTGGTGGCTGGCCGGAGAGGACGCAGCCGACCTGCGCGCCCAGCTCGATCGGACCAGACCCGGCCGCCGGGCCGCCGCCGCCCGGGGTCGGGACCGGCCCGGCTCGGCATCGTCGACCCCGACGAGCGCAAGCTGCGCCTGGCCCGCCGCCTGCTGGCCGAGGGCGGGCCGTGGCGGGGCCGCAGCGACATCTGGTACAGCCCGGCGGGCCTGGTGGCCGGGGGCGGCGCGGTGGCGTTCCTGTTCCCCGGCGTCGAGCCCGTCTTCGGCCTGCCGGACATGGACCTGCCCGCGCTCGGCGCCCGGCTCGACCTCACCGCACCGACGGTGGAGGACGGCACGGTCGCCCACCGCAGCGCGTCGATCTACCGCATCGGCATCTTCCTCGACGCGGGCCTGCGGCGACTGGGCGTGGAGCCGGACGTCATCGCCGGCCACAGCATCGGCGAGTGGAGCGGCACCGTGGCCTCGGGCATCCTCCCGCCCGGCCAGGCCGACGGCCTGATGGGCGCGGTCGACCTCTCGGCCGTGGAGCTGCCCGACCTCGACTTCGCCGCCTTCGCCGCGGGCGTGGGACCGGTGGGCGAGGTGGTGGACGAGCTGGACCACGACATCGTGATCTCCCACGACAACGCGCCCAACCAGTCGGTGGTGTGCGGCACCCCGGCCATGGTCGAGGAGGCGCTGACCCGCCTGCGGGCCCGCAACGTGCTCGGCTACCGCCTCGGCTTCCAGTCGGGGTTCCACACCCCGGCCATGGCGTCGGGCCTGGGCGAGTTCCGCGCCCACCTGGAGCGGATGGACGCTGCGGCCGGCCGCGGTGCCGTTCTGGTCGGCCACCAGCGTGGCGCCGTGGCCCGGCGAGCGGGAGGACATCATCGCCCTCCACCTGCGCCACCTGTGCGAGCCGGTCCGCTTCCGGCCCCTGGTCGAGCGGCTGTACGACGACGCCGGCGCCCGGGTGTTCGTGCAGGTCGGGGTGGGCAGCCTCACCGGCTTCGTGGCCGACACGCTGGGCGATCGCGAGCACGCCACCGCCGCGGTCCTGGCCCCCCGGCGCTCGGCCCTGGCCCAGCTGGAGCGGGCGCTGACCGCGCTGTGGGTCGAAGGCGTGGCCGTCGACCTCGCCGCCCTGGCCGGCTCCCCGGCGCCGGCCCCGCTACCCGCGAGCCCGCCTTCGCGCTGGCGGGGGCGGCCGACATGCTGGCCGCGGCCGCCCGAGCCGGCCAGGACGTCGTCGCCGCGCTGAGCGCCCGCCTGGCCCCGGCCGCACGGCCGGCGCCGGTGCGGCGCCGGTGGGCAAGCCGTCTGCGCCGATCCCGCCGTCGGCGCCCCTCGCGGCGCCGGTGGGCAAGCCGTGGCCGGACGAGAAGACGACCATCCGGCGCCTGCTCAGCCTGGACACCATGCCCGAGACGCTGGACCACACGCTCTACGAGGCGCCCGAGGGCTGGCCGGACGTCTCCGACCGCTTCCCCATCGTGGCCATGACCACCCAGCTCCAGCTGCTGGAGGACATCGCCGCGGAGTATGCGGGCGGCCGGGACGTGGTCGAGCTGTCCGGCGTGCGCAACTACCGCTGGCTCGACATCTCCGACCCGCTGGACCTGGAGATCACCATCGTCCCCAAGGGCGACGACGTGCTCTCCATCGCCCTCGGCCCCTACTGCCGGGCCCAGGTGCGGGTCGGGCGGTTCCCGGCGCCGGCCGCGCCACCACGCTCCCCGCTGGTCGACCCCCGGCCCACCCGCCACACCGCCCGGGAGATGTTCGACCAGCGGCTCATGTTCCACGGCCCGGCCTTCCAGGGCGTGAGGGCGCTGGGGCCGGTGGGCGACGACGGCATGCTCGGCGACTTCGCCGCCCTGCCGACGCCCGGGTCGCTGCTCGACGACCTGGGCAAGCTCATCGCCTACTGGGCCATCGACCGGGCCGGGATCGGCGAGGCGGCGCTGCCCAGCGGCGTGGCCTCCGTCGAGCTGTTCGGTCCCAAGCCCGGCGACGGCCGCCCGGTGCACTGCGACATCCGCATCGTGGAGGTCCAGCGGGACCTCGATCCGGGCCGACGGGGTGCTCATCCTGGAGGACGGCACGCTGCTGGCCCGGGTGCGGGGCTGGACGTCGATCCTGTTCCACCTGGACGAGCTGATGGAGCCGCTGCACCACGGCGCCGGCCGCCACGACGTCGACCGAGCCCCAGCCCGGCGGGTGGTACGTGGTGCGGGAGCGGTGGCCCACCGGCCCCGCCCGCGACCTGACCGCCCGCCGCTTCCTGTCCCGGCCCGAGCGCGGCCGAGCTACGCGCGCCTCAACCTGGCCGAGCAGCGGCGCTGGCTGCTCGACACGATCACGGCCAAGGACGCGGTGCGGCGCTGGCTGCGGGACCGGTTCGACGTGGACTGCTTCCCGGTGGAGGTCACGCTCGTCCCCGAGGGCGAGCGGCGCTTCCGGGTGAGCGTGCGGGCGGATCCCGGCGGGCCACGACCCTCGGGTCACGCTGTGCCCGCTCGGGTGGGTCGCGGTGGCGGTGGTGGGCGAGGGCGGGTTCCGCGACGTCGAGGCCCGGCTGGTGTCCGACGCCGGGAGCCCGGCCGAGGCGGCCCGGGCTGGCGGCCGCCGCAGTGGCGGCCCGCAACCCCGGGGACGCGCGTGGACTCGGTCGAGCAGCCCGCTGAACGTGGTGCCCAGCCGCCTGGAGGTCCCCGACCCGCCGCCGTTCGCGGTGGCCTGGACCGCCTGACCGGTCCCGGCCGCCGGTCAGAGGCGCCGGGCCACCACCCGGTAGGCGTTGCCGGGCCGGGTCGTCCCCGGCCGGCGCAGCCAGGCGTCCTTGACCGTGTCGAGGGCGGCGGCCACGACCAGGGCGGGGGCGGCTGCGGCCAGCACGGCCACCCTCCGGACGCGGCCCGCGGGAGTCGGCGGCGGCCGCCAGGGCGAGCGGGGGTCGGGCGCGGCCGCGGTTGACCCAGAACGTGACCGCGCTGGCGAGGTCCATGCCCTCGCCCGCCGGGCCCCGCTCGACCGCCACCACCTCGAAGCCGGTGTCCTCCAGCGGCGGCGACCAGGTTGGCGCAGGGGACGAAGTGCTGGTGCTGAGGTTGGAACCAGCAGCGCCAGTAGCGGCCCAGCCGCCGGGACCAGGGGCACTCGACGTCGGGCCCCTCGATCATGAGGTGCCCGCCCGGCTCCAGCGCCTTGGCCGCCGCGCTCAGCTCGGCCCGGGGGTCACGGGTGTGCTCCAGGTAGTGGTGCATGCTGACCACGTCGTAGGAGCGGGGCAGGCTGCCCGCCAGGTCCGGGAACAGGCCCCGGTAGGCGGTGTCGATCCAGCCCCGGCGGGCGGCCTCCTCCACCGACCCGCTGAGGTCGAGCCCGTCGAAGGTGGCGTCCGGCCAGCGCTGCCGGGCGGCCAGGCAGAAGTGCCCGTGGCCGGTGCCCACGTCGAGCCAGGCCCGGGGCTCGGCGTGGCGGGCCAGGGCGGCGCCGCGCCGGTCGTAGGCGCGCGCCCATGGCGGCGAAGGCGAACTCCCACGGCTCCTCGCCCTCGCCCTCGTAGAACTGGTCGTAGTAGTGGTCGAGGCCCCGCAGCGACAGGGCCGGGTTCTGGAACACGTGCCCGCAGGCCGCGGCACTCGTCCAGGTGGAAGCGGCCCGGCTTGTGCTGGAGCAGGTCGGTGGTGTCGAGGCGGCCGGCCAGGTCCCCGACCCGCACCACGGGCAGGTGCCCCGGCGGGGCTCGAACAGCTCGGCCTCGGGCGGCGGGACCGGCGCCGGGCGGCCGGGCGGCGTGCGCCGCCCGGATCCCGGGCCGTCACGGCGACTGCGTTGTCCCGTGCCGCGCCCCAGAGGCGTCAGGGGCCGAAGGCGATGCCGCCCGCCGGGCGGCACGAGCGCCGGCTGCGCGCTCCAGGCGGCCAGGGCGGCCAGCGCCGGCCCCGGGGCCAGCGCCAGGCCCACCGCCATGAGCGCCAGGTGGGCGGTCTCCAGGCCCACGAGGACGGGCGCCAGCGCCCCGTGGGGCCGGGCGAAGGCGGTCAGCTCGTCCAGCTCGCGCCAGCGCGCCCCACCGCCCCCGGGCGCGGCGCGTGAGCCCGGGCGCCACGAACATGTCCGAGCGCAGGGGCGCGTAGCGCTGGGCGGTGACCGTCCGGCGCACCAGGTCGCCCCGGTCGAGCCCGTCCTCCGCGACCAGGCCCGCCCGGGCCGCGACCTCGCCGGCCGCAGGGCCACGGCCTCGTGCGCGCCGCCCGGCGTGTGCAGCGGGTCGCGCGCGGGTGCGCCCGGGCCGCACGCGCCGCAGCAGGCGCAAGGTCCGGTCGGCGGGCAGGTCCCCGGGGACGAGGTCCACCACGTCCAGGTCCCCGGCTGCCAGCACGCCCGCCACCGCCACCCGGGTGGCGTCGTCCACCCGGGCCCCGGCCGCGGCCACGATCACCGCCTCCTCCGCCGCGCCGGCCGGGCTCGGGCAGCGGTCGGAGCGCTCGGGCCCGGCGCCACAGCACCACGGCTTCGGCCACATGCGCCGCGGCCAGCGCCCACAGCGCGGCGCGCAGGGGACGGAACCGGCGGGCGGGCACCGCGCTCAGCTCCGCCGCGCCACGACGCGGTAGGCGTTGCCGGGGCCCCGGGCCCAGCCCCGCCGCAGGCACACGTCCAGCACCAGGTCGGGGACCGCAGCCGCCGCCATGGCGGGCACGGCCACGGTGATGGCCGCCAGCCGCCGCACCCGGCGCCGCCAGGTGGGCGCGGGCAGCCAGGGCGCGTGGGGCGACGGCGCGATCCGCTGCATGGCCAGGACCACGGCGGTGAACAGGTCGCCGCCCTGGTTGGCCGGGCCCCGCTCGACCGTCGACCACCTCGAACCCGGTCGTCCTCCAGCGCCGCCACCAGGTTCCCGACGGGGACGAAGTGCTGGTGCTGGGGCTGGAACCACGAGTACCACCAGCGGCCCAGGCGCCGGGCCCAGGGCGAGGCGGCATCGGGCGTCTCCACCACCAGGTGCCCGCCCGCCTCCAGCACCTTCGCCGCGGCCGCCAGCTCACGGCGGGGCTCCCGGGTGTGCTCCAGGTAGTGGTGCATGGTCACCACGTCGTAGGACCGGGGCAGGCCATCGGCCAGGTCGGGGAACGCGCCCCGGTAGGCGTGTCGATCCAGCCCCGGCGGGCGGCCTCGTCCACCGAGTCGCCCAGGTCGAGCCCGTCGACCACCGCCCCGGGCCACAGCCGCCGCGCCACCAGGCAGAAGTGGCCGTGGCCGGTGCCGACGTCGAGGCACGCCCGGGGCCGGCAGTGACGCGAGACCACCTCGGCGCGGCGCCGGTAGATCCGGCCCATGGCCGCGAAGCTGGCCTCGGTGAGGCCCTCCGCCGCGCCGTCGTAGAACTCGGCGTAGTAGTAGGCGAGGCCCGCGGGCGACAGCGCCGGGTTCTGGAAGATGTGGCCGCAGGCGCGGCACTCGTCCAGGTGGAAGCGGCCCGGCTTGAACTGGAACAGGTCCACCGTGTCGAGGCGCCCGGCCAGGCCGCCCGACCCGCACCACGGGCAGGTGTCCCGGCGCGGCCTCGAACCGCGCCGCGAGCGGCGGCGGGGGCGGGACGGGCCGCCGGCACCCCCCGGCGAGCCCGCCGCGCCGCCACCCGGGCGGTGCTCACCACGTCCCCGACCGCCCTCGGCACCCGGGCCACGCTCGCCCCGGCCACATCGGGCGGCACGAGCCGCGCCGATCCGGGACGCGGGCGGCGGGCGAAGGCCAGGGCCGGCTGCGCGCTCCAGGTCGCCAGCGCCGCGGTCCCGGCCACCGGAGCGAGGGCGGGGCCGGCCGCCAGCACGGCCAGGTGCGCGGCCCGCAGGCCCAGCAGCAGCGGAGCGAGCGCGTACAGGGGCTTGGCGAAGGCGGTCAGCTCCTCGAGCTCGCGCCCAGCGGTCTCCGGGGCCCTGGGGCGCGGCCCGCAGGCCGGGCGCCAGCCGCAGGGCGGTGGCCGCGGGCGCATGGCGCTGGGCCCGCCGGGTGAGGCGGGCCATGGCCCCCCGGCCGGCCGGGACGGGCTCGACGGGTGCCATCCGCCCGGCCAGCGAGCCGGCCAGCACCACCGCCTCGTGCGCCCCGCCCGGCGAGGACAGCGGGTCGACCGCCAGCCGGGACGGCGCCACCCGCCGCAGCAGGCGGAAGGCCCGCTCGGCGGGCAGGTCCCCGGGCACCAGGTCGAGCGCCAGCACCCCGCCCGCCGCCAGGTCGTGGGCGGCGGCGGCCCGGGTCGCGGGGTCGACGGCCGCACCCGCCGGCGCCACCACGGTGACGCCGGCGGGCGCCGTCCCCTCCCCGGTCTCGCCCCTCAGCGGCTCGATGCTGCGCGCCCGGCGCCGGACGACCAGCGCCTCGGCGACGTGCGCCGCCGCCAGCGCCCACAGCGCGGCCCGCAGGGCGCGGCGGCGCTCAGGCACCGTGGCGCACCCCCGCGGCCAGCCAGCCTGCCGTGCAGCGGGCCACCACCACCTGGTGGGTGCCCTCGGCCGCGCCGATCTCGTCCAGCGCCACCGCGACGCCGTCGTCGCCCTCGATCACGCCCATGCCGCCCTCCTCGAACACCCGGGCCAGCTCGGGCGACACCATCCCCGCGCCCGGCGCCCACGGCCCCCAGTCGAGGGCGACGACCCGGCCGGCGACGTCGGCGTGCGCCGCCGCCAGCGTGTCCAGCGCGTCGTTGGCCGCGGCGTAGTCGACCTGGCCCCGGTTGCCGCACACCCCGGCGATGCTGCCGAAGAAGGTCACGAAGGACGGGCCGTGCGTGGCCGGCCGCGATCGCCTCCCGCAGGCCGTCCAGCAGCGCCCGGGCCGCGTCGACCTTGGTCGACCACACCGGCACGAACCGCTCCGGCGGCTTGTCGGCGATGGCGTGGTCGTCGAGGACCCCGGCCCCGTGCACCACGCCGTCGAGCCGGCCCCGGTCCGCGTAGACGCTGCGCACCACGGCGGCCAGGGCCTCGCGGTCCCGCACGTCCACCCGGTGGTAGCGGAACGTCGCCCCCGCCGCGGCCAGCGCCGCCACCGTGGCCCGCATCTCCCGCTCGGCCAGCAGCCGGTCGCACTCCCGCTCCACGGCCCGCGGCTCGCGCTGTCCGGCGGCGATCAGCGCCCGGCGCAGGGCGCCGCGATCCGTCGCCGCCGCCAGCGCCGGGTCCTCGTCGCCCTCGGGCAGGGCGGTGCGCCCCACCAGCTCCAGGTGGCAGCCGGAGGAGCGCGCCAGCGCCACCGCCACCCGGGCGGTGATGCCCCGGGCCCCGCCGGTCACCAGCACGACGGACTCCGCGGTCGAGCGGCGGCCCGCTGCGCCCGGCGGGCAGCGGCTCTCGGCGCCGCCATCGGGGCCCGGCGGGCGCCGTCGCGCCAGCCCACCTCCACCGGGCCGCCGGGCCGGGTGACCTCGTCGGCCAGGATGCGGGCCAGCTCGGCCTCGGCCGCCGACCGGGTCCACGTCGACCAGCCGGATGCTCCGCTCGGGGAACTCCAGCGCCGCCGTCTTGACCAGCCCCCGGGCGCCGGCCCCGACCGGGAGGGCGTCGTCCTCCGGCCGGGGCGCCGGCGGGTCGATGCCGAGGCCCCCGCCCAGCGGGGTCACCACCAGCAGGTCCGCCGCCGTGTCCAGCAGCAGCGGCCGCAGCCGCCGGTACAGCTCGGGCGCCTCCACCGGCTCGCTCAGCAGGTCGGTCACCACCACCACATCGGCGGTCCCGCCCGGGGCGCCCGCCTCGACGCCCCGGGCGGCCAGCTCGTCGATCAGCCGCGGCGGCCACCGGCCCGGACCCCGTGATCCGCACCGCCCGCCCCACGGCCGGCGGGTCGTCCGCCAGCGGCTCGTCGCCCAGCGTCACCACGAAGCGCTGGGCCCCGGACGGGAAGGCCGGCTCCCCCGGCTCCCGCGCAGGCTCGGGCGCGCCGGCGGGCGCGTCTCCGCCCAGGCGGTCCTCGTGCTCCACCAGGAACTGCGACGATCCCCCGCAGCGTCTTGCGGGCCGCCAGCTCCTCCACCAGGTCCTCCAACTGGTCCAGCGACCCGTCGTCGCTCAACCCGATCGCATCCGCCAGCTCCCCCAGGATCTCCAACCGCTTGATCGAATCGATCGACAGATCCGCCTCGACGTCCAGGTCCGGCCCCAACATGTCCTCCGGATAACCCGTCCGCGCCGACACGATCGCCGTCAACCGCGCCAACAGCTCCTCCGCCGGCGGCAACCCCACGGCGGCGGGAGCCGCCACCGGCGGCGGGGACGCGGGCGCGTCTCCGCCCAGGCGGTCCTCGTGCTCCACCAGGAACTGCGACGATCCCCCGCAGCGTCTTGCGGGCCGCCAGCTCCTCCACCAGGTCCTCCAACTGGTCCAGCGACCCGTCGTCGCTCAACCCGATCGCATCCGCCAGCTCCCCCAGGATCTCCAACCGCTTGATCGAATCGATCGACAGATCCGCCTCGACGTCCAGGTCCGGCCCCAACATGTCCTCCGGATAACCCGTCCGCGCCGACACGATCGCCGTCAACCGCGCCAACAGCACCTCCGCCGGCGGCAACCCCGCAGCGGGAGCCGCCACCGGCGCTTCCACCGCCTCGGCCGCGGGAGCCGGTGCCGGCGCGAGGGCCATCGGAGCCGGCACCACCGGGGCGGGGGCGGCGGCCGCGGTGGGCTCGACGCCCAGGTAGTTGAGGACCAGCTGGTGGCCCGCGGCCATGATCTCGTGGGCGGTGCGGAAGTACTCCGTGAGCACCTCGTCCGCCGACCGCGTGCCATGACCGTTCGAGGACGGCAGCACGACGGCAGGCGCCGACCCGTTGGCGGGGCGGGCGACCGTCACCGCGGGGACCGTGGTCGCGGGGCGCAGGGCGCCGGGCACGGTGTCGCCGCCCGCCTCCCGCACCAGGTGGCCGTTCACCGTCCAGCGGGCGGGCGCGGCGCGGCCGGGACCAGCGGGCCGGGTCCGCGCCCCGGCCCTCGAAGAGCTCGGCCACGTCCACCGGCACGCCCGCCACGACCAGGCCGGCCAGGGCGTGGAGCAGCGCCCGCACGCCGTCGTCGCCGGGGCGGTCGGTGGCGACGGCCAGGTGCGGGCGCCCGGCGAGGATCCGCTCCACGCAGCTGGTCAGCGTGCGGCCCGGTCCCGCCTCCACGAACACCCGGGCGCCCGCCTCGTACATGGCCCGCACCTGCTCGGTGAAGCGCACGCCGCCGGCCACCTGGGCGGCCAGCAGGCCCCGCACCTTGCGGGCGTCCGCCGGGTAGGCGTCGGCCGTGAGGTTGGAGTACACGGGCAGGATCGGCTCGGTGACCTCCATGCCGTCGAGCTGCTCGGCGAGGGCGTCGGCCGCGGCGGCCACCACCGGGCTGTGGAACGCGCAGGCCACCGGCAGGCGCTTGGCGGTGATGCCCGCGTCCTTGAGCCGGCCCACGGCCTCGTCCACCGCCGGGGTGGTGCCCGCGATGACCATCTGGTCCGGGTGGTTGTCGTTGGCCACCACGACGTCCACCCCCACGAGCACCTCGTCGAGGCGCCCGCGGGGCGGCCACGGCCACCATGCCGCCGGGGTCGCCGTCGGGCACCGCGGCCACCATGGCCCGGCCCCGGGCCTCGCTGAGCGACAGCAGGGCGGCCTCGTCGTAGGCACCCGCCGCGCAGAGGGCGACCAGCTCGCCGTAGCTGTGGCCCGCCACCATGTCGGGCCGCACCCCGAAGCGGTCCAGCACCCGGGCCGCGGCCAGGCCGGCCAGTCCGAGCGCGGGCTGGGCCACGCGGGTGTCGGTGACCGCCTGGCGCTGGCCGTCCCGGGTGGCGTCGTCGAAGGCGGCCGGAGGCAGCATGGCCGCCTCCCATCGGTGTCCCAGCCGCAGCAGGGGCCGGGTCTCGGCGAACGCCACGAACAGGTCGTTGGCCATGCCCGGGCGCTGGCTGCCCTGCCCGGGGAACAGGAACGCCACCGCGGGCGCCTCGCCCTCGGCGCCCAAGGGCTCGCCCGGCCGGTACAGGCCGGGACCGTCCCGGCCGTCGCGGGCCGCTCCCACCTTGGCCCGCAGGTCGTCCACGTCGTCGGCCACGATCGCCAGCCGCACCGGGCCCCGGCCCGACGCCGCCACCGCGGCGGCGATGTCCCGCAGCCGCCAGGGGCGCCCCACGGGGGCGGGCTCGGCCAGGCGCGCGGCCAGGTCGTCGAGCGCCCGGGCCACGCCGGCCTCGTCGCCCCGGAAGGCGAACAGCTCGGCCGGCCATGCCTCGACGGAGCGATCCGGCACGTCGCCGTCGGGGTGCGACTCGACCACGGCGTGGAAGTTGGTGCCGCCGAACCCGAAGGCGCTGACGCCCGCCACCCGGCGCTCGGCGGTCCACGGGCGGGCCTCGTCCAGGAACACGAACGGGCTGGTCCCGGGATCCCAGGCCTGGTTGGGCCGGGTGATGTGCAGCGTGGGCGGGTGCACGCCGTGGTAGACGGCCTTGGCCGCCTTGACCAGGCCGGCGAGGCCGGCGGCGCACTTGGTGTGGCCGATGTTGGACTTGACCGAGCCCACCACGCACGCGGCCGGGCCCATCCCCGCGGCGGTGAACACCTCGGTGAGCGTGGACAGCTCGGTGCGGTCGCCCACCACCGTGCCGGTCCCGTGGGCCTCGATGAGGCCGACGTCGCGGGGCTCGACGCGGGCCTGGGCATAGGCGCGCCGCACCGCCCGCTCCTGGCCGTCCTGGCGGGGCGCGGTCAGGCCCAGGCTGCGCCCGTCGGAGGAGGCGCCGACCGCCCGCACGATCCCGTAGATGCGGTCGCCGTCGCGCTCGGCGTCGGCCAGCCGCTTGAGCACCACGCAGGCCACTCCCTCGCCCAGCGCGATGCCGTCGGCGTCGGCGTCGAACGTGCGGCACTGGCCGGCCCTCGACAGCGCATGGACGCTCGTGAACAGCAGGAAGTCCTGCACGCCGTTGTGGAGGTCGGCGCCCCCGCACAGCACCAGGTCGCTGCCGCCCGAGGCCAGCTCGATGCAGGCCGCGTCCAATGCGGCCAGCGACGAGGCACACGCCGCGTCCACCGTGAGGTTCTTGCCCCCCAGGTCGAGCCGGTTGGCGATGCGGCCGGCGATGACGTTGGTGAGCATGCCCGGGAACGAGTCCTCGGAGATCCTGGGCAGCCACTCCCCCAGCTCGGCGGGCATCTCGCCCAGGTAGGACGGGTACATGGCGCGGAAGCCGTGGGCGGTGGTCTGGTCGGTCCCGCCCTCGGCGCCGAAGATGACCGAGGCCCGCTCCCGCTCGAAGGGCCGCTCGGCGTAGCCCGCGTCGGCCAGGGCGTCGGCCGCCACCTTGAGGCTGAGGAGCTGCGTCGGCTCGATGGCCGCCAGCGAGGCGGGCGGGATGCCGTAGGCCAGGGCGTCGAAGGCGATGTCGGGCAGGAAGCCGCCCCAGCGCGAAGCGCTGCCGGTGCGCTGCGCCGCGCTGGCGTGGTCCCAGTCGGGGTCGAAGTAGCGCCCGACGTCCCAGCGCTCGGGCGGGACCTCGGTGATGGAGTTCACGCCGGCCACGACGTTGCGCCAGAACTCGTCCAGGTCGGTGGCGCCCGGCATCACGCAGGCCATGCCCACGATGGCGACGTCCGCGGGGGCGGGGACCGGCTCGGCGCGTGCGGGGGCGAGCGCGGCCAGGTCCTCGGCGGCGCGGGCGACGTGCGCGGTGGCGCCCTCGGTCACCGCCGCGTGCAGGGCGGCGATGGTCGTCCGCTCGCGGCGCAGGGTGGCGACGTCGCCGATCATGAACATGCCCTCGGCCCGCTGCTCGTCCCGGTCCACGGTGACCAGCTCGTCGCCCTCGCGGCGCAGGCCCTTGGACGCCACCCGCAGGCGGCCCAGGTTGAGCCCCTCCAGCTCCGCCCAGCGCACCTGCGGGTCGGCGCCCTCGGACAGGAGCCGGCCCCGGGTGGCGGCGAACAGGTCCACGAAGGGCGTCTCGGCGCAGCGGGTCACGTGGCCCGGCCCGGACTCCAGCAGCGAGGTGCGCTCGCAGGCCAGGGCCTGGGCCTGGAACTCCTCGCCGATGGCCCCCGCGGCCACCACCTCCTCGGTGAACAGGTAGGCGGTGCCCATGAGCACCCCGATGCGGGCACCCGCCGCGGCCACGGGCGCGGCCAGCGCCGCCACCATGCCGGCCGAGCGCTCGTCGTGGATGCCGCCCGCGAACAGCAGGTCGAGCTCGGCGGCGTCGCCCCCGGAGGCCAGCCAGCGCTCGACCACGCCGAGCTGCGCCTCCCACAGCGCGTAGCTCGACCGCGGCCCGGTGTGGCCGCCGCACTCGAAGCCCTCGAACACGAAGCGCCGGGCGCCGTCGGCCAGGAAGCGCTCCAGCAGGCCCGGCGCGGGCACGTGCAGGAACGTGCGGATGCCCGACTCCTCCAGCTTGGCGGACTGGGCGGGACGGCCCCCCGCGATCAGCGCCAGGGGTGGGCGCACGTCCCGGATCACCGCCAGCTGCTCGTCCCGGAGGTCCTTGGGCACGAAGCCGAGCACGCCCACGCCCCAGGGCCGGTCCCCTAGGCGGGCGGCGGTCTCCTCCAGCAGGGGCCGGACCTCGGTCTCGCCCCGCAGCAGCGCCAGGGCCAGGAAGGGCAGGCCGCCGCCCTCGGCCACCGCCTCGGCGAAGGCGGCCCGGTCGGACACGCGGGTCATGGGGCCCTGGACCACCGGGTAGGCCGCGCCGGTGGTGGCGGACACGCCCGCCCCGGGGGCCAGCGGCTCGACCCGGCGGGCCGCGTCGAGGTGCTCGGCGATCTCGCGGCGCAGGCCGGTCACCAGCGCGCCGACGGTGCCGTAGCGGGCGGCGAAGCGCCGACGCCAGGGCCGCGTCCTGCCCCGCGGGCAGCGCCTGCTCACGCAGCGAGGTTCCACCCACCCGCTGCGCGAGATCGCTCGCGGTGGTACGGTCGTCGACATCGGCGACCCACAGGTCGGGCCGGGTGTAGACGCGGTGCCCGGCGACCACCCGCGTCTCGCTGCCGTCCATGGCGGCCAGGGCCAGGCGGATCGGGCGGGAGAGGGTCGACTCGCGGAGCAGCGCCACCTGGGCGTCGAGCACCACCCCGGTGGCCCCGCCGGTCACGGCGGCGGCCGCGGTGTGGCGGCCGATGCCGCCCTGGACCCACAGCGGGCCGTCGGTGAGCGCCCGCACCTGCTGGCCCAGCACGAAGGCGCCGGTGGTGCCGACCCGGCCGCCGCTCTCGGCCCCGCGGGCCACCAGGCCGTCGACCCCGGCGGCGAGCGCGGCCCGGGCCTCCTCCGCGCTGCGGACCTCGGCCACCAGTCGCCGGCCCCCGTCCCCGCGCCAGGTCCCGACCAGCCCGGGCCCGGCCACCACCACGGTGTGGACGCCGGCGGGCAGGTCGTCGGGCCCCAGCGGGCAGCGGGCGTCGACCCGCACGCCGAAGGGGGCGTCGCTGCGCCGGGTGACCTCGGCCAGGGCGTCGCGGGCGCGGGTCGCGTCCCCGCCGAGGTCGAGCACGCCGAACCCCCCGGCCCGGCCGGCACCCACTACGACCCGTGGTTGCGGCTCCCCGAACGGCGTCTCCACCCAGACGAGATCCACATCGCGCGGCATCGATCGACCGACATGCACGCTGCCTTCCCCCTATCGATTCCCCGTGGTCGCCCCACGCCATTGTGGACCAGACAGCGATCTATTGCCACTTTGTTGACTTCATAGTCGATATCTGCGCTACTGCTGACTGTCATGTCCGCGCTCGAGAACCCGCCGTCCGCCACCGCGCCACCACGCACGGCGTTCATGCGGAGCAGGTCCACCTCGAGGAACGGCTGGTCGTGTCGCCCCGCGCCGGCGTGTTCTTCCCGGCGTACACCGAGATCAGGCCGGACGAGACCGCCATGGTGGCGGTGGACGACGAGATCGGCGTGGTCGTCCAGAACGGCGAGAAGCACCCGGTGCACTGCCCGTTCACCGGCCAGCTCATGGGCCTCCTGGCCGCCCCGGGCCAGCGGGTGCGGGCGTTCGAGCCGGTGGCCTGGCTCACCACCGCCGATGGCGACGGCGATCCGGCGGCGGCTGAGGCTACGCCCCCAGGCCGGCCACCAGCGCGTCCAGGGGCACGTCGGCGCGCTCGCCGCCGGCCCGGTCGATCCGCTCGACCAGCCCCGACGCCAGGCCCCGGCCCACCACCACCAGCGTGGGCATGCCCAGCAGCTCGGCGTCCGTCAGCTTGACGCCGGCGCTGGCGTCGTCGCGGTCGTCCACCAGGACCGACAGCCCCGCGGCGTCGGCCGCCGCGGCCAGGCGCTCGGCCGCCCGGCGGTGCTCGTCGCCCCGGCCCACCACCACCACGTGCAGCTGGGCGGGCGCCACCGCCGGCGGCCAGCACAGGCCCCGGGCGTCGTGGGTGGCCTCGACGATCGCCGCCACCGCCCGGGAGATGCCGATGCCGTAGGAGCCCATCGACACCGGCACGGCCTGGTTGTGCCGGTCCAGCACGCTGAGGCCCAGCGCCTCGGCGTAGCGGCGGCCCAGCTGGAAGATGTGGCCGATCTCCAGGCCGCGGGCCAGCTCCAGGCCCGCGCCGCACGCCGGGCACGGGTCGCCCGCCCGCACCTCGGCGGCGTCCACCACCCCGTCGGCGGTGAAGTCGCGGCCCGCCACCAGGTCGAGGACGTGGCGCCCGGGAGCATCGGCGCCGGTCACCCAGCGGGTCCCGGGCACCACCCGGGGATCGAGCAGGTAGCGGACCCCGCTGGCCGAGCCGGAGCCCAGCGACCCCGGCCCGATGTAGCCCCGCACCAGGTCGGGATGGCCGTCGAGGTCGCCGGGGCCCAGCTCCTCGGGCTCGTCGGGGGCCACGCGGGCGGCCAGCCGCTTCATGTCCAGCTCCCGGTCGCCCGGCAGGCCCACGGCCAGCAGCTCGGCGCCGCCGTCGGGCCGGCGCAGGCCGACCACGACGTTCTTGAGGGTGTCGGCCGCGGTCCAGGGCCGATCGGGCCGGCGCAGGTCGGCACGGGCGTTGAGGAGGTCGACCAGGGTGGCGATGGTGGGGGTGCCGGGCGTGTCCTCGACGTGGGCCGCGGGGAGGTCGCCGTCGCCCTCCGGCGCGGGCGGGACGGGGACGTCGAGGGCCTCGGTGTTGGCCGCCAGCCCGCACGCCGGGCAGCGGGCGAACGTGTCCTCGCCGACGGCCAGCGGCGCCAGGAACTCCTCGGAGCGGGACCCGCCCATGGCCCCGGCGTGGGCGGCCACGATCACGTACGGCAGGCCCAGGCGGTCGAAGATCCGCTGGTAGGCCCCGCGGTGGAGGGCGTAGCTGCGGGCCAGCCCCTCGTCGTCGACGTCGAAGCTGTAGGAGTCCTTCATGGCGAACTCCCGGCCCCGCAGCAGGCCGCCCCGGGGCCGGGCCTCGTCGCGGTACTTGGCCTGGATCTGGAACAGGATCAGCGGCAGGTCCCGGTAGGACGAGCACAGGTCCCGCACCAGCAGGGTGAACAGCTCTTCGTGGGTGGGCGCCAGCAGGAAGTCGGCGCCGCGCCGGTCCTTGAGGCGGAACAGGCTGTCGCCGTAGTCGTGCCAGCGGCCCGTCGCCTCGTAGGGCTGGCGGGGCACCAGGGCCGGCAGGTGCACCTCCTGGGCCCCGATGGCGGTCATCTCCTCGCGCACGATGCGCTCGACGTTGCGGGCCACCATCTGGCCCAGCGGGAGCCAGGCGAACCCGCCCGGCGCCACCCGGCGGATGTAGCCCGCCCGCACCAGCAGGCGGTGGCTGGCGGCCTCGGCGTCGGCGGGATCATCGCGCAGGGTGCGCGCCAGCAGCGTCGACATGCGCAGGATCACGATCTAGAAATCTGCCATGGTGGTCGACCGCGCACACGTGGATAGCTGGATCGCGGGCTACGAGGGGGCGTGGCGCACGGCCGGCACCGACGCCCTGGCCGGCCTGTTCACCCCCGACGTGTCCTACAGCATGTCCCCCTGGCGGGAGCCGGTGGCGGGCCTCGACGCGCTGGCCGAGGCGTGGGAGTCGGAGCGCGAGGGCCCCGACGAGCCGTTCACCCTCACCCACGAGGTGGTGGCGGTCGACGGCGACACGGCGGTCGTGCGCCTGGCCGTCGACTACGGGAGCCCCGAGGGCAGCCGCTGGCGGGACCTGTGGGTGCTGCGATTCGGCGGCCGATGGGCGCTGCGCGGCGTTCGAGGAGTGGCCCTTCTCCCCCGGCCAACCCGACGGCCACTGACCGTTTCTCCCGTGTTCACGGCGCCCGCCTAGGTTGTGCGCCGTGACCGAGGTCCGCACCTACCCCCAGCACCGCTTCCGCCGGCCCCCGGGCGCCTGCGAGCTGCTGCTCGTCCGCCACGGCGAGTCGATCCCCGCCCGCGACGACCAGCCCTTCCCCCTGGTGGACGGCCACGGCGACCCCGAGCTCGACCCCCGGGGCCACGAGCAGGCCGAGAGGGTGGCCGACCGGCTGGAGCACGAGGACGTGTCCGCCATCTACGTGACCACCCTCCAGCGCACGGTCCAGACCGCGGCCCCCCTGGCGGCCCGGCTCGGGATCGAGCCGCGGGTCGAGCCCGACCTCCGCGAGGTCTACCTGGGCGAGTGGGAGGGCACCTTCCGCAAGCACGTGGCCGAGGGCCACCCCATCGCCCAGCAGATGTACGTCCAGGGGCGCTGGGACGTCATCCCCGGGGCCGAGCCGGCCGACGCCTTCGCCGCCCGGGTGCGGCGGGCCATCACCCGCATCGCCGCCGCCCACACGGACCAGACGGTCGTGGTGGTGTCCCACGGCGGGACCATCGGGCAGATCCTGCACCATGGCCACCGAGTCGCGGCCCTTCGCCTTCGTGGGGTCCGACAACGGGGCGATCTCGCACATCGTGGTGACGGACGAGCGCTGGATCCTGCGCCGCTACAACGACACCGCCCACCTGGGCCTGGCCTTCACCACCGCGCCGGAGCCGCCGACCTGAGGCCCCCGACATCCGGCCCCAGCACCGGATGTCAGATTTGCGTCACAATCACGACCCAAGCCGGTAATGCGGGTCATATGACGGCGAAATGAACGGTTCCTACCGTGGCGTCATGGCCTATCTCGTGACCGCCATCATCAAGCCGCACCGCCTCGACGACGTGCGGGAGGCCGTGCAGGGCGCGGGCGTGGTCGGCCTCACGATCACCGAGGTCCAGGGCTACGGGCGCCAGAGCGGCAAGACCGAGACGTTCCGGGGGGCGGAGTACACGATCGAGTTCGTGCCCAAGGTGCGGGTCGAGGTGGTCACGCCCGACACCCAGGTCGACAAGGTCATCGAGGTCATCGCGGACGCCGCCCGCACCGGCAAGATCGGCGACGGGAAGATCTGGGCCTACCCGCTCGACCGGGTCATGCGGGTCCGGACAGGCGAGATGGGCGACGACGCGATCTGATCGGTCGCGTCGTCGCCCGGCCCAGAGGGGTCAGTTCTGGGGCAGCTCGCCGAGGGTCACCTCGACGGTCTTGTCCTCGCCGTCGCGGGTGAAGCTGACCACGACCTTGTCGCCCGGCTGCAGGGTGCGGACCGCGGCGGTCAGGTCGGCGGCGTTGGACACGTCCTGGTCGCCGACCTTGGTGATCAGGTCGCCGGCCTGGAGCCCGGCCTGGGCCGCGGGCTGGCCGTCCTCGACCCCGGCCACGAGGGCGCCGCCGCCGTTCTCGGGCTCGGTGAGGCGCACGCCGAGGAAGGCGTGGGTGACCGAGCCGTGGTCGATCAGCTGCTGGGCGATGTCCCGGGCGGAGTCGATGGGGATGGCGAAGCCGACGCCGATGTTGCCGCCCTGGCCGGTGGTGCCCTGGGCCAGCGAGGCGATGGCGGTGTTGATGCCGACCACCTCGCCCTTGGTGTTGACCAGGGCGCCGCCCGAGTTGCCGGGGTTGATGGCCGCGTCGGTCTGGATGGCGTCGATGACCGCCTCCTGGGAGGGGCTGGACGAGCCGCCGAAGGGGCTCTGCTCCTCGCCGCCGAGGGTGATGGCCCGGCCGAGGGCGCTGACGATGCCGGCCGAGACGGAGCCGTCGAGGCCGAGCGGGCTGCCGATGGCGAGCACGGTGTCGCCGACGTGCAGGTCCTCGCTGGTGCCGAACTTGGCGGGCGTGAGCCCGGACACGTCCTGGGCCTGGATGACGGCCAGGTCGGTCGCCGGGTCACGGCCGACGATCTCGGCGTCGGCCGCGGCTGCCGTCGGAGAAGGTCACCGACAGGTCGCCGCCGTCGGCCACCGCCTCCACCACGTGGTTGTTGGTGAGGATCTGGCCGTCGTCGCTGATGATGATGCCCGAGCCGCTCCCGGAGAGCTGGCCGGCGTCGAAGCTGATGGACACGACGCTGGGCAGGACCGCGGCCGCGGCCTGGGACAGCGGCTCGTCCGGGGCGCTGGACGACGAACCGGACGCAGGCGTGGCTCAGGCTCGAGGCGACGGTGCGGACGCCGCTGTTGCTGTTGTCGTCCAGGTTCAGCGCCAGCAGGGCCCCGCCGGTGGCCGACACGAGCATGAGGCCCGCGGCGGTCAGCACCGCCACGGCGCGCCGGCCCCTCCGAGGGGGAGACGGGGGGACCGGCGATGCCGGGCGTGGGGGGCTGGGTCGGAGGTTGGGGGTGCCCCGGCGCCCCAGGGGGCGCCGGTCGCGCGGAGACCGGCGCCCCAGGCACCGGGGCACCCGGCGGCACGGGAGCGGTGGTGGAGGACGGCGGCGGGCCCGCGCAGGCGCGCCGAGGCCGCGGTCCCCCCGGCGAAGGGCCGGGGGCCGGCGGCCGGCGAGCCCGGCACCGCGGCGGTGGTGCCGAACTGCGGGGTGGACGACCCCGGCGCCGCGGCGCCGGCGGCCGGCGGGGTGGCGTGCGCCGGCTGCGGGGCGGCCGCGGCCGCCGGGGTCGGGGGAGGAGGTGGCTGGGGGAAGGGGGCCACCGGAGACGACGGCTCCGGCGCCCGAGCGCGGCGTCGGCCGGGGCTGCGGGGCGTGGGCGGGGTGCCGGAGTCGGGGGTCGGCTCGGAGGTGGCGTGCGATGCTTCGGGGTTCGCGACGCCGGGGCCGACGGGGAATCGTCTTGGTCTCGTCGCTCATGGCTGACACTGTTCGCCCACAGCCTGCGCCCCGGCTGGACGGCGCCTGAGAGTTTCCTGAGTGCGCCCGGCCGGCTCAGTGGGCGTTCAGGGGACGTCCAGGAAACACCCAGGTCCGCGCCGCACTCTCTGTCCGTGCGCAGCGATACCGTCGTGTCCGACCATGGACTGCTCGTGCCCGTCGCCGCCATGAGCGAGGTGCTGCCCCCGACCGGTGGCCGCCCGCCCGAGGCGCGGCTGCTCGTGGTCGACGACGAGCCCAACATCGTCGAGCTGCTGTCGGCCAGCCTGCGCTTCGCCGGCTTCGAGGTGGTGACCGCCACCACCGGCAACGACGCGGTGAAGGCGGCCGAGCGCCACCGTCCCGACCTCGTCCTGCTGGACGTGATGCTGCCGGACGTCGACGGCTTCGTGGTCCTGCGCCGGCTGCGCGCCGCCCGCGACCCGCTGCCGGTGCTGTTCCTCACCGCCCGCGACGCCAACGACGACAAGGTGGCGGGCCTCACGCTGGGGGGCGACGACTACGTCACCAAGCCGTTCAGCCTGGAGGAGGTGATCGCCCGCATCCGCGCCGTCCTGCGGCGCACCCGCGGCGCGGGCGACGACCGGGCGGTCCGGCTCACGGTCGCCGACCTCGAGCTGGACGAGGACAGCCACGAGGTCCGCCGGGGCGGCGAGGACATCCCCCTCTCCCCCACCGAGTTCAACCTGCTCCGCTACCTCATGGTCAACGCCGGGCGGGTGCTGTCCAAGGCCCAGATCCTCGACCACGTGTGGAGCTACGACTTCGACGGCGACGCCAACATCGTCGAGTCCTACGTCTCGTACCTGCGGCGCAAGCTCGACTCGGACGGCCGGGAGCCCCTCATCCACACGGTGCGCGGCATCGGGTACGTGCTGAGGCCGCCCCGCGAGCGGGGCTGAGCCGTGGCCGCCGCCTGGCGACGCACCCCGCTGTGGCTGCGGCTGATCACCGCGGTGCTGGCGCTGGCCCTGGTGGGCCTCACCCTCACCGGCATGTTCGGCGCCCGGCTGCTGCGCGGCTACCTGGTGAACCGGGTCGACGAGCAGCTGTGACACGGGGTCGCATGCGCTCGCACGGCGGCGACATCCCCGTCAGCTGTGGCGGCCCGAGCGGTTACCCTGCCCACCCAGTTCCACTTCACCACCGATCAACGAGCGAGGGCGGCGCCGTCAGTGGAGCTCCCGGACCCGATGGCGGCCACGCTCGACCCCGGACCTGCCCACGATCACGCCCCAGGACGCCGTCGCGCTCGGCGGCCAGGCCGTTCACCGTCGACGCCAGAGCCGGGCCAGGGCCACTTCCGCTCGCTGGCGCTGCCCATCCCCGGCGGGACGCTCGTGGTGTCCATGAGCCTGGACGAGGTCGACGCCACCGTGAGCCGCCTGGTCCACATCGACCTGCTCGTGGGCCTGGCCGTGCTCGGAGGCCTGGCCATCGCCGGGTACTCGATGGTGCGCACCGCACTGCACCCGCTCACCGAGATCGAGCTGACCGCGGCCGCCATCGGCCGGGGCGACCTGTCGCGCCGCGTCCCCGACCACCATCCCGCCACCGAGATGGGCCGGCTGAGCCGGGCGCTCAACGCCATGCTGGAGCAGATCGAGCGGGCGTTCGGCGCCCGCGCCACCTCCGAAGCCCGCGCCCTGCGCTCGGAGGAGCGCATGCGCCGGTTCGTGGCCGACGCCAGCCACGAGCTGCGCACCCCCTCACCTCGATCCGGGGCTTCGCGGAGCTGCACCGCCAGGGGGCGGTCACCGATCCCGGGGAGATGTCGGAGCTGCTGGCCCGCATCGAGGACGAGGCCACCCGCATGGGCGTGCTCGTCGACGACCTGCTGCTGCTGGCCCGGCTCGACCAGGAGCGACCGCTCACGCTGGCCCCGGTCGACCTGTCCGGCGTGGCGGAGGCGGCCGTGGCCGCGGCCCGGGCCGCGGCGCCGGACCGGTCCGTCGAGGTCGACGGGGGCGGAGGAGGCCGACCTGACCGTCTCGGGCGACGAGCCCCGCTTGCGCCAGGTGGTCACCAACCTGCTGGACAACGCGCTGGCGTACTCGCCCGCTGGCACGCCGGTGACCGTGCGCGCTGGGACCGGCGCGGCGGGACGAGCGCGACTTCGTGGCCATCGAGGTCGTCGACCAGGGGCCCGGGCCTGACCGCGCGAGCAGGCCGAGCGGGTGTTCGAGCGCTTCTACCGGGTCGACGCGGCCCGCAGCCGGGCCCAGGGCGGCACCGGCCTCGGCCTGTCCATCGTCGACGCCATCGCCCGCGCCCACGGCGGCGCGGTCGAGGTCGACAGCACGCCGGGCCACGGCGCCACCTTCCGGGTGCTGCTCCCCCGCACCACCGTCCCCCAGCCGCTCCGCCGCGGCGCCGCAACCATCGCCGGAGCCCACGCCCGCCCCTGGTTGAGTGGCGGGGTGAAGAAATCCATCGACTTCTCCTTCGACGACCATCCCGCCGACGACGAGGAGCGCGCCCCGGGTGGCCTGGGCGGTGGCCGTCGTGGACGACTGCGACGGCTGCGGCGACCTGCGGGTCGAGCTGACGATGGAGGACGAGGGCGCCTCGGGCACCGGCCTGACCGCCCACTTGTCCCCCGCCACCGCCCGCCGGATGCGGTCGGCGCTGGGGGTGGCGCTGCGGGAGATCGGCGAAGACCCCGGGACCGTGACAAAGTGCACTCAGCGCAACGTTGCAGTCAGTGCAACTTTCGTTAGGGTGCTGAACCATGCAAGACGCCGCCCCCGCAGGACTGCCCCACAAGCCAGATCCTCGTCATCTTCTCCGGGCTCATGCTCGGGCTGCTGCTGGCCTCCCTCGACCAGACGATCGTGGCCACGGCCCTGCCCACGATCGTGGGCGACCTCGGCGGGCTCACCCACCTGTCGTGGGTGGTGACGGCGTACCTGCTGGCCGAGACCGTCTCCACGCCCCTGTTCGGCAAGCTGGGCGACCTCTACGGGCGCAAGCGCCTGTTCCAGGCGGCCATCGTGATCTTCGTCGCCGGCAGCGTCCTGTCGGGCATGGCCACCTCGATGGGCATGCTCATCGCCTTCCGGGCGGTCCAGGGCGTCGGCGCCGGCGGGATCATCGTGCTGGCCATGGCCATCATCGCCGACGTGGTCAGCCCGCGGGAGCGGGGCCGCTACCAGGGCTACTTCGGCGCGGTGTTCGGGGCGGCCAGCGTGGCCGGCCCGCTGCTGGGCGGCTTCTTCACCGACCACCTGTCGTGGCGCTGGGTGTTCTACGTCAACCTGCCGCTCGGCGTCGTGGCCCTGTTCGTGACCAGCGCGGTGCTGCCCCGCTCCGTCCGGCGCCGCCAGGTCCGCATCGACTGGCTGGGCACGGCGCTGCTGGCCACGGCCATCACCTGCCTGGTGCTCCTGACCACCTGGGGTGGCGCGGAGTACGCCTGGGGCTCGCCGGTGATCCTGGGCCTGGGCCGTGGCCACGCTGGTGGCCGGGATCGCGTTCGTCGTGGTGGAGCGGCGCTCGGCCGAGCCCACCATCCCGCTGCGCCTGTTCCGCCTGCGCACCTTCGACGTCGCCGTGGCGGTGAGCTTCGTGGTGGGCATGGCGATGTTCGGCGCCATCACCTACCTGCCGACGTTCCTCCAGGTGGCCAACGGCGCCTCGGCCAGCAACTCGGGCCTGCTGCTGGTCCCGCTGATGGGCGGGCTGCTGGTCACCTCGATCATCGCCGGCCAGATCATCAGCCGCACCGGGCGCTACCGGCGCTTCCCCATCGCCGGCATGGCGCTGACCGGCGTCGCCCTCTACCTGCTGTCGACCCTCGACACCGGCTCCAGTCGCTGGGAGTCGGGCCTCTACATGGCGCTGCTCGGCGCCGGGATCGGCATGGTCATGCAGATCCTGGTGCTGGCGGTCCAGAACGAGGCGCCCGCCAAGGACCTGGGGGTCGCCACCTCCACGGTCACGTTCTTCCGGGCCGTGGGCGGCTCGGTGGGCGTGGCCCTCTTCGGCGCCCTGTTCACCCACCGGGTCGGCGAGCTGCTGGGTGGCGCGGTGCCGACCGGGTATGACGCCCACGCAGATCGCGGCGCTGCCGCCCGAGGCGCAGGCGGCCACCGCCGCGGCCTTCGCCGACGCCATCACCATGGTGTTCCTCTACGCCGTCCCCCTCGTCCTGGCCGGGTTCGTGGTGACCTGGCTGCTGCGGGAGAAGCCGCTGCGCACCCAGTCCGGGCGAGGCCCAGCGGGCCGACGTCGCCCCCGCACCGGTCGCCGCGCACCTGGTGGTCGTGCCGGACCCCGAGGGCGTGGTGGACTATGACGGGCCGGGCTCGACGAGTGCCCGCGTTGGATGAGCGCGTCTGGCGAGCGGAGGGTGACGATGACCGACGGTCTACGGGAACGGAAGAAGGCCGAGACCCGCCAGGCGCTGATGACGGCCGCCGTCCGCCTGGCCGAGCAGCTGGGCCCCGACCGGGTGACCGTCGAGGCCATCGCCGAGGCCGCGGGCGTGTCGGCCCGCACGTTCTTCAACTACTTCCCGTCCAAGGAAGACGCCATCATCGGGATCAACCCGAGCGAGACCAGCGAGCTGCTCGACGACCTGGCGTCGCGGCCGGCGGACGAGGCCCCGCTCGAGGCCCTGCACGCCATGGCGCTGGCCGCGGTCGCCCGCCTGGAGGCCAAGGCCGACGACATGGCGACCCGGCACCGGCTGACCCAGGCGCACCCGTCGCTGGCCATGCGCCGGGCCGCCCGCTTCAGCGAGGTCGAGCGGGCGGTGGCCGGCGAGATCGCGCGGCGCACCGGCCTGGACGTCGACCGCGACCCCTACCCGATGCTGGCGGCCGCGACGGCGCTCATCGCCATCCGGGTGGCCATGGCGGCATGGCAGGAGCGCGACCGCCGCGGTCCCCTGGCGGACCTGCTGGACGAGTCGTTCACGCTGCTGGCCCGGGGCCTGCCCAGCCCGGCGCTCGCCCGGGGCTGAGGCCCGATGCCGGGTCGCCCGGGGCTGAGGGCCCCAGACTGCCCGGTCGCCCTCCCCGCCGGTCGGTTCGGTCCTACCGACCGGCGATGCGTCGGCGGCCGGGCAGCCGAGGGGGCTCTGGCCGCGGCCGGGGCGGCGGGCCCGGCGCGACCCGCGCTCCAAACGGATGCGGTCCACGGTCAACATCGCCCGCATAGCGACATAGCGTGCCTGCGGTCTCGGAAATCTAGGGTGTCACGTAGCCCCGTGCATGGCGACCCGCTTGTCAACTAACTCGGGCCGGGCGTCACACCTTCCCGGCAGTATCGGCGAGTCCGACGGCCATGTGTCAACGATTTTATTGACCTCAAGGTCGATAAACAGTCGAGTTACCGAAGAGTAAGTTGTTACACGCGCCGTGCAGGAATATGGTGCTCCTGTGACGGCAGCTCAGGCACCAGACCCAGGCGACGAGCGCCCTCCGCAGAAGCGGGTGCGTAAACATCCTGACACCAGGCGGGCCGAGATCGTGGCAACGGCCCGTCGAGGTGTTCGCGGCCACCGGGTACGCAGAGTCCGGCCTGGCCGAGATAGCCAACGCGGCCAGCGTCTCGAAGGGTCTCCTCTACCACTACTTCCCGGAAGGACGGCCGCAGCTCTTCGTGAGCGTGATGCAGGGCCTGCTGGCCGAGTTCCAGCAGCGCCTGCGGCAGGCATCGAAGATGCCGTTCTCTCCCCGCACCCGCATGGAGCAGCTGCTGGCCGCCCTGTTCGGGTTCTTCGACGAGAACCCCGCGGCCTACCGCCTGCTGTTCCGCGACCCGTGGGTGACCCACGACGAGACCGTCGAGGCGTCCGCCATCGCCACCCGGGTGCAGATCGCGTCCGAGCTGGCCGCGCTCATGGCCGGCTCGGCCCTGCCGGCCGACGACCTCGTGTCGGCCAGCACCGGCATGCTGGGGTTCGCGCTCGCCAACGTCGAGCTCTGCATCGCAGGTCAGGTCGACGCCGAGACGGCGTGGCGGGTCACCTGCGAGTACGCCACCTCACGGTTCCTCGACTGAGCACAGGCGGGGAGCAGGCAGGTCCTGCTCCCCCACCAACCGCAGCCGGACGACACGGGCCTCGGTCTCGTCCTCCGGCACCACCTGCTCGGACCCCAGCCGGGCGGTGACGCGGGTGCCCCGGTCCGGCGCGCTGTCGATGACGAGCGAGCCGTCGGCCAGCCCGGCGCACGAGCGCATGACCTCGATGCCCGACTCGAACAGGGTGGCGCCGACGTCGAAGCCCCGGCCGTCGTCCGCCACCGTGACCTCGACCACCCCGCCGTCGGCCCGGATGGTCACGGCCACCTGCGAGGCGCGGCTGTGGCGGCGCACGTTGCTCACCGCCTCCTGCACGATCCGCAGCACGATGGTCTCGGTCGCCCAGGGGAGCACCAGGGCGCCGTCCACGTCGACGGTCAGGCACGGCTTCCGGCCGTCGCCGTACAGGCTGTCGACGTAAGCCCGGATGGCGGCGCTGAGGCCCAGGGCCGGGCGCTGGTCCTTGCCGTCGGCGGCCAGGGGCTGGACGGCCAGCATGAGCTGGCGCAGCGACTCGGCCTGCTTGCCCAGCTCGTCGCGCACCGAGCGCGGAGGCCCCCGCCATCGGCGCGCCCGTGCCCACCCCCACCAGCGCGCTGGTCTGCATGAACGACACGAAGGTGGCGTAGGCGGACACGGCCTGCTCGTGCAGCTGGGCCGCCACCCGGTGGCGGTCCTCGTCGCTGCGCTGCATGACCTGGGCCAGCAGCTCCCGGCGGGTCTCGGCCGCCCGCTCGACCTCGCCGTAGAGCCGGCGCGTCTCCCGCATGCCGGCGAGCTGGCGCAGCGCGGCCAGGGCCACCAGCACGGCCGCCACCACCAGCGAGTAGACGGGCGCCCAGGCGTAGCGGTGGCGCACGGCCAGCGTGGTCGCCACCAGCACCGGCATGCCCGCCAGCATGAGCGCAGCCGGGATCCACGCGGCCCGCACCTGGCTCTCCGGCGGCAGCCGGTCGAGCCCCGGAGAGGAGGCGACCGGGACGTACAGCGGGATGAAGCACAGCAGGCTCATGCACAGGCCGTGGAGCACCAGCAGCGGACCGTTCGGGCAGCGCGAAGCCCGTCACCCCCTGGACGGTCTGGGCCACCGCGTTGAGCAGGCCGAACAGGGCCAGGGCCAGGCCCAGCGCCCCGATGGGTCGGGCGTCGCCCCGCAGGCGGGTGACCAGCAGGACCGCCCAGTACACCCCGAAGACCATGCAGGGGACGGCGATGGCCGCGGGCAGGGCGTACCAGTGGGCCTCGGCCTCGAGCACCTGCTCGCCCCACACCAGGGCGGCGGGGGCCATGACGACGATCACCGAGATCAGGCTCTCGATGAGGTCGATCGACAGGGCCCGGCCCCCGGAGCGGGCCCGCACCATGAGCACGAGCGACGTCATGAGCAGCACCGCGATCGTCGCGATCACCAGAGCGCTGAGCTCGGTCGGGGCCCGCAGCGAGGTGGAGGCGCCCACCACCATGGCGCAGCCCACGCCGTACATGCAGCACGAGCGCCGCCAGCCACAGCCACCAGCAGCAGTCGTCGGGGGTGGGCGAGCGCCGCGCCGCCAGCCAGGTGTTGACCAGCGCGGGCGTGGTGTAGAGGCCGCTGGCCAGCAGGGCGAACACCACCAGGTACTGGCTGGGCGTGCTGGCCGCGGTGGGCGATCACCGCCACCACCGGCAGGGACAGGGCCGCCCATAGGAGGAACCCCCACCGCAGCCGATCGGAGAAGATCCAGGCCCCGGTGCCCGGGTCGTCGCCGCGCGGGCGCAAGCCCGGCGGCGCGGTCGCATCATGCGCTGGTGTCCGCCCGGCCGCGGACGTCGCCATGATCCTCCCCCTTCAACCCCCACGGAGTGGGTGACCCAAGCCCACCGCCGCCACGAATATGAACAGTGGGCTGAGTCGTGTCAACCGAACGGGTGGTCCACATAGTGAGACCTCCCCGGATCGCCCGAATCGCGCGAATCATGCGGTGCGGCCGGGAGGCGACGTATCGTTCGGAGTGCTCGCCCCACCCCCGGGTGGGCGACAGCTCCCGCGCACGGCGCCGGCGCCCGGTCGAAAGAGGTAGGCGATGCACCTCGAGTTCACCGACGAGCAGCTGGAGTTGCGCGACAGCGCGCGGGCGGCGCTCGCCCGGGAGTGCCCGCCCCGAGTGGTGCGCGACATCGCCGGCGGCGGCCCCGGCCTGGAGGAGCTGGCCGCCGCGTTCAGCTGGCTGGGCTGGCCCGCGCTGACCATCGACGTCGACCTGGGCGGCCTCGGCCGCAGCTTCGTCGAGCTGGCGGTGCTGCTGGAGGAGATGGGCCGGGCCGCGGCGCCCGGGGCCTTCCTCCCCACCCAGGCCCTGTTCGCCCCGGTCGTGCGGGAGGCGGGCACCACCGCCCAGGCCCACCGCTTCCTGGCCGGCGTGGCCGCGGGCAGCTCGACCGGCACGCTGGCCCTCCACGAGGGCGGCCGGTGGGATCCGCTCACCGTGGTCGCCACCGCCGAGCGCGACGGCGACGGCTGGCTGCTGCGGGGCCACAAGCAGCACGTCCTGGGCGCCCCCGACGTCGACGAGGTGGTGGTGGCCGCCCGCCGGGACACGGGCACGCTCGGCCTGTTCGTCGTGCCGGCCGCGGAGCTCACGTTCAAGCGCACCACCAGCCTCGACCCGACCCGGTCCCTGGCCAACGTCGAGCTCAACGGCGTGTGGGTGCCCGAGGCCCGGCATGCTGGGCGAGCCCGACGCCGACGCGGGCAAGGCCCTGGCGGCGGCCCTGTGCGACGCCACGGTGGCCCTGGCCCTCGACGGGCTGGGCGCCTGTGCCGCCCTGTTCGACAGCTCGCTCGCCGCGGCCCACGACGGCCGCATCGCGCACGTGGGCCAGGCCACCGAGCACGCCCTGGCGGCCATGCTGGTCTCGATCGAGACGTCGCGGGCGCTGACCTACCAGGCGGCGTGCGCGGTGGCCGAGCACGACCCCGCGGCCCCCCGCCTGGCGTCGTCGGCCAAGGCCGCCATCGGCGAGTGCCAGCGGCTGGTCACCGGCACCTGCCTCGAGCTGCACGGCGCCCCGGTGGACCGCGAGGAGCGCGACCTGACGGCTGTGGGTGGGCCGGGCCAAGGCCGACGACCTGCTGTTCGGCTCGCCGGCCGACCACCGCCGCATCCTCGCCGACCAGCTGCTCAGCACCCGCCGGGCCCGCGCCTCCCAGCTGGCCACGGCCCTGGTCCGCTAGCCCAGCCGCAGCCCCAGGACGCGGCCGGCCACCCGGTCGCGCTCGGCGGCGAGGCCGCCCGTCGCCGCGGCCTCGGCGGTGGCGTCGAGCCACTCGCGCGCCCACGAGCCGCTGGGCCAGGCCCGGGGCCCGTCGAGGCCCATGTCCAGCCCGTCGGTGCCGAGCGCCTCGACGCCCACCAGGTAGATGCGCTGCTCGGTCTCCCGGGTCACCAGCGGCAGCATGGCCAGCTCGGGGTTGGGCCGGCCCGTGCCCTGCTTGGCGAGCGCCCGGTAGGCCAGCGCCCGCACCGCGTCCGCCTCCACCTGGAGGCCGGCCAGGGTGTGGCGGAAGACCGCGTCGTCGGCCAGGCCCGCGGCCCCGGCCCACGTCGGCCAGGGCGTCGAGCGCCCGCTGGATGGCGAGCAGGCTGGTGATCCAGCGCACGGACCGCAGGCGGGCGCGGACCGACTGCAGCGCCGACCAGCCCTGGTCGCCTTCGCCGACGATCTCGTCCTCGCCGACGGCCACATCCTCGAAGCTCAGCACGTCGGCCTCGGCGTCGGGGCGCAGCACTCCCGGGGCGGCGAGGTCGACGGCCAGCAGCGCCGGCCCGTCGGGGCGGCCGCGGGCCTTGGCGGTCCACACCGCGCACAGGCAGCGGTCGGCGTGGCCCGCCCCGGGCGGCGCGGGGACGGTCCCCCGCACCACCAGCCCGCCGTCGCGCTCGCTCCACGCCGCCAGCCCGCCGGTGCCGTCGCCGCCCTCCGACTCGTCCACGGCCACGCACCAGCTCAGCTCGCCGTGCAGCGTGGCGGGGACCCACTCGTCGCGCAGGCGGCCCGTGGCGAGGTCGACCAGCGTGGGCACGCACACGTCCAGGCCCTGGGGGTTGGTGGTGCGGGGCAGGCGGCGCCGGGACAGCTCCTCGAGGTAGATCATCTGCTCGACCGCGCTGGCGTCCCGGCCGCCCAGCTCCGCGGGCCAGCGGGGCACGAGCCAGCCGGCGTCGAACAGCCGGCGCTGCCAGTCCCGGGCCCAGGCGGGGATGTGCCCGGTGGAGCGGGGCGGGTCGGACAGGCGGTCGGCGGCGGGCTCGTTCTCGGCGAGCCAGCTCTCCAGCTCGGCCCGGAACCGCGCCTCGGCACGGCTGTCGGACAGGCGCACGCCCGTACGCTACCTCGCGCTCCGCGGTCGGGGACGGTTCCGCCGCGCGCTCAGCGGCGGGGGACGGCCTCGTCGGCCGGCTCGGAGCCGAGCTCGCAGTCGTCCTCGGCCGGCTCCTCTTCGCAGCTCGAGGTCGGGGCCGGGCTCGGCCGGGCCGAGCGTGCAGCGCGATCTCCTCGACCACCTGGAGGAGCAGGGACGGCGAGACCAGCGTCCGCAGCCGGTCGACCACCGCCGAGGCGATGGCCTGGGCGATGTCGCGGTCGAGGTCGGCGAGGGCATCGAGCAGGGGCGGCGGCTCGGGCGCCGGTGCGGGCGCGGGGGTCGAGACCACCACGGTGTCGGCCAGGGCCGGGGCGGCCACACCGTCGTCCTCGCCGCCGTAGGCGTCGGGCTCGGGGGTGTCATCCAGCGTGGGACCATCTCCCTCGTCCTCGCCCGCCTCGCCCGCCCGATCTGCGTCCGCCTCGTCCTCCACCACCGGGCCGAGGCCCAGCACCTCGGGGAGCGGCCGGGCATGCACCAGGGCCAGCCGGCTCGTGCAACGGGTCAGGGCCACGTACAGGGCCCGGAGGCCGTGCTCCGACTCGTCCACGATGGCGCTGGGCTCGACCACCACCACCACGTCGAACTCCAGGCCCTTGGCGTCGTCCGGCGTGAGCACCACCACCGGGGCGGCGGCCGGGCGCAGCTCCGGCGTCCAGGCGATGCCGTCGGCGTCCAGGGCGGCCACCAGCGCGGCCCGGGCCGAGGACGGGGTGATCACGCCCACGATGCCGCTGCCCAGCAGCTCGCGGACCGCCGCGATCACCGTGGCGGCCAGGTCTGGCGGGCTCCTCGGCGGTGACCACGGCCACCTCGTAGCCGGAGCAGCGCACCGCCCGGGGGCTGCCCAGGCCGGGGGCCGCATCGGGCAGCAGGCGCATGGCCACGTCGTGGACCTCGGCGGGCAGCCGGTAGCCGTGCTCCAGCTCGACCGCGGTGGCCGTGACCCGCTCCTGGCGGAGGCAGGCCACCACCGCGTCCCACGACTGGTGGGCCCAGGGGCTGGTGGCCTGGGCCAGGTCGCCGAGCACGGTCATCGACCCGGTGCGCGACCGGCGCCGGATCGACTCGAGCTGGAGCGGGGACAGGTCCTGCGCCTCGTCCACCACGATGTGCTCGTACGTGGTCGCCACGCCGTTGAGCAGGGCGTCGGCCGTGTCCAGCAGGGGGACGTCGTCGACCGCCCACTGCCAGGTGCCCACCCGGGCATCCCGGGGCAGGGCCAGCAGGTCCAGCTCGGACTCGGCCAGCGTGCCCGCCCCCGCGGCCAGGAGCTGGCGGCGCGAGGACAGCAGCTCCACCAGGAACCCCTGCGGGGTGAGGCTGGGCCAGACCCGGTCGAGGTGGGCGTCGATGTCCCGGGCCGTCTCGCCCTGGACCACGATCTCCCGGGCCGCGGCGTCGCGGGCGCCCAGGCGGTTCAGCGCGGCCCGGGCCTCCGAGATGAGGAAGGCGCGCAGCATGCGGTGGGCCTGGTTGTGGGGCCGGCCCGCCAGCTGGCGGGAGCGGGTGGCGATGCGGCGCCCGTCGAGGCTGACCTTGCGGCCCTCGATGGTGAGCTCGACGTCCTGGGCGTCGATCCGCTGGCGGTGGCGCATGCCCCGCAGGATGACGCGGAGCATGCGGCGGTCGCCCTTGAGCCGGCGCAGCTCGGGCGGGTCGACGCGGCCCACCCGGACCCGCGGCCCGAGCGCCCGCAGCGGCAGCTGCACCACCGCCTCCTCGCCCAGCGAGGGCAGCACCGAGGAGATGTAGTGCACGAACGCGGGGTTGGGGCCGACGATGAGCACGTCGTTGGCCTCGAGCCGGTCGCGGCGGTTGTACAGCAGCCACGACACCCGGTGCAGGCCCACCACCGTCTTGCCGGTCCCGGGGCCGCCCTGCACCACCAGGAGCTGGTTGAGGCCCTGGCTGATCACCTCGTACTGGGCGGCCTGGATGGTGGCCACGATGTCGCCCAGCTCGCCCGAGCGGGCGCTGCCGAGCGAGTCGAGCAGGGCGTCGCTGAGCACCGGCTCGGGCTGGCGGCCGGTGGCGATGGCGTCGGCCAGGTCGCGGAACACCAGGTCCTCGATCTCGCGGATCTGGTTGCCGGTGCAGCGGAACAGCCGGCGGGCGTCGAGGCCCTCGGGGTCGTCGGGGGTGGCCGTGTAGAAGGGCGCGGCGATGGGCGCCTGCCAGTTGACCACCACCAGGTCGTTGTGGTCGTCCCAGATGGCGCCCTTGCCGATGTACCAGCGGTCGTCGGCGGCGTCGATGCGCCCGAAGGCGATGGCCTCGTCGGGGTCGGCGAGGCCGAGCTTGCTCACCCGCTTGCGCAGCTCGATGGCGGCCTTGGGGTTGGCGGCCAGGCGCGGCGCCCGGGCGAGACCGGCCTGCTGCCGGTCGCGCAGCGCCAAGGCTCTGTCGAAGTAGGCCTGCTCATTGGGCAGGTCCGGATGCATCCCCTGTCGCCCACTTCCCCTGCACGTGTGCCCGCGGGAGAGGTTACCCCGCGGGATCGACCCCACGCGGCGGTGCACGCGTCTACGCCCGGTGCGACGGGGTAGCCCTTGACCAGCCCCAACGAGGAGGGAGATCCATGCGTCTGCTCCACCGGGACACGGACGTCGAGCGTGACGAGCGCGTCGAGCAGGACCTCGACCGCGACACCACGGTGGACGAGCGCCGCGAGCGCCCGCCCATGTTCGGCCGGCGTCGGGCCCGCGAGCCCCACGTCGACGACAACACCACGGTGGTCGAACGACCGGCCCGCGTGCGCCGTGAGCGTGTCCACCGCCCGTTCCACATCGGCAACGCCCTCGCCATGATCGGCGGCGCGGCGCTGGCGGTGATCGGCATCGTCGCCCTGGTGCGCGGCGACCTCAACGAGACGTGGGACCAGCCGGTCACCACCGTCCTGCGCATCGACCACACCCCGCTGCTGGCCGCCCTCGAGGTGGCCGCGGGCGCCGTCCTGGTGCTGTTCGGCATGACCGGGCGGCGCTTCATGGCGCTGCTCGCCTCGGTCGGCCTGGCCATCGCCGCGGCCGTGGCCGCCATCGAGCCGGGGCGCCTCGCCACCCAGTACGCCCTCGAGGAGTGGTGGGCCTGGACCGTGGCCGGCGGCGCCGCCTTCGTGGCGCTCGTCTGCCTGCTGCCGTCCCGCCACCGCAAGGTGCCCGTCGACGAGACCGCCTGACGGCTACGTGGTGCTGGGCGTGCCGGCCCGGGCCCGGCCGCCCAGCACCACCAGCGCCGATCCGGCCAGCGCGGAGAGCAGCGACGCGGCCAGGATGGCCAGCTTGGCCACGTCGATGAGGGCGGGATCGTCGAAGGCGAGGCCGGCCACCAGGATCGACACCGTGAACCCGATGCCCGCCAGGGCACCGACGCTCACCAGGTCGACCCAGCCGGTGCCCGAGGGCAGGCGGGCCAGGCGCAGCCGCACCGCGAGCCAGGCGAAGGCGGCGATGCCCAGCGGCTTGCCCACCACCAGGCCGGCCACCACGCCCCAGGCCACGGGCGATGCGGCCGCGTCCCGCACGGTGTCGCTGCTGAGCACGATGCCCGCGTTGGCCAGGGCGAACAGCGGGACGACCACGAAGCTGGTCCACGGGTGCAGCGAGTGCTCCAGCCACTCGACCTCGGAGATCGCCTCGCGGGCGAGGGTCGCGGTCTCGCGGGCGGCCGCCAGCGAGGACACGTCGGCCAGGGCGGCGGCGTCGATCAGCTCGGGCTGCCGGGCGGGCCGGGTGGGGGCCATGAGGCCGAGGACGACGCCGGCCAGCGTGGCGTGGAGGCCGGACTCGTGCAGCGCCAGCCACAGGGCGACGCCCGCGACCACGTAGGGCAGGTGCGCCCGCACGTCGGCGGCGCGCAGCGCCGCGATGAGCAGGACGATCCCGGCCGCCACCGCCAGCGAGGCCGCGTCGATGTCGCTGGTGTAGGCGAGGGCGATGACCAGGACCGCGCCGATGTCGTCCACGATGGCCAGGGCGAGCAGGAACAGCTTGAGCGACGGCGACACGCGGGAGCCGAGCAGGCTGAGGACGCCGACCGCCATGGCGATGTCGGTGGCCATGGGGATGCCCCATCCCCGGGCCCCGTCGCCGCCCGCGTTCACGGCCAGGTAGATGGCGGCGGGCACGACCATGCCGCCCACCGCGGCCACCACGGGCAGCGCCGCCTGGCGGGGGTCGGACAGCTCGCCCTCGACCAGCTCGCGCTTGATCTCCAGGCCCACCACCAGGAAGAACAGGGCCATCAGGCCCTCACTGACCCAGGTTCGCAGGTCGAGGTCGAGGCTGTGGTGGCCGAGGCTGACCGCCAGGCGGGTGTCCCACAGGGCGGTGTAGCCGGCGTCCCAGGGCGAGTTGGCCCAGACGAGGGCGGCGACCGTGGCCGCCACGAGCACCACCCCGCCGGCGGCCTCGGTGTGGAGGAAGTCGACGAGGGGCCGGATGAAGGTCGGCCCCGGGCGTGCCACGGCCGGGCGGCCTCAGCTCCGGGTGTAGCGCACCGGGGCCCGGCCGCGCCCGTGGTGGTCGGGCACGGGGCCGAGCCGGGTGACCTTGCCCGCGTCGACCAGCTCGTCGACGGCCTTGCGGATGGTGGCCGGGCTGCCGCCGGCGCCGCTCATGACGTCGCTGAGGACGAACGGCCCGTCCAGGCCCAGCACGTAGGCCTTGATGCTCGTCGACGTTCACGGCCTTGGCCCGCGGCCGGCCGGTCCCGCCGGCGTTGACCGCCCGGGCCGCGCGCCCCGGCGGGGCGGGCCCGCGGGCACGTCGAAGCCGGCCTCCCGCAGCGCGTCGTCGGGGACGCCCAGCTCGCGGAACGCCGTCACCGGCACGGACTCGGACTCGGCCCACGCCCGGGCGTGCTCGACGAAGCCGGCCCGGACCGCGTCCTGGTCCACCTGGGCCGCCCGCTCCAGCTCGGCCAGCGCCTTCAGCTTCTCGATGGGGTCGTCCGCGACCAGCACGGCCTGGGTCAGCCGCTGGACCGCGGCCTCGTCCCGCAGCTTGCGCGGGTCGTCGAGGAACACCAGGTAGCGGCGCACCGCGCCCTCGGCATCACCGTTCACTTCGGTCGCCTCATGTCGGTAGCCGGCATCGAGGTGACGCTAGCGCGGCCCCCTGCGATGTCCCGACACCGTGGGCACGTTCGCGACGAACGCTCGCATTGGCGGCCGGCCTGACCGTGATGGTCCTGGTCGTAGGGGCCGTGGCGGGATGGTGGTTCTTCATCCGCTCGGACGCACCGGAGCGGGCCAACATCCAGACCGCGGGCGAGGTCCTCGCCCAGCAGGCCGACGACGAGCTCGCCGAGGTGGAGGGGGCCTGGAACGTCGACACCACGGTCGGCTCGTTCACCGACTTCACGAGCACGTGGGCCGGCTACCGGTTCGACGAGGAGCTCGTCCAGATCGGCACCACCACGGCCGTCGGCCGCACGCCGGGGGTGAGCGGCACGATGACGATCGACGGCGGCAAGGTGATGGACGTCGACGTGGCGGTCGACCTGACCACGCTCAAGAGCGACAAGGACCGCCGCCCTGCCTGGACCCGGCCGAGTCGTGACCAGCCACGTGACCGCCGGTGGCGAGCAGTCGCCGGTGGTCACGGCCATCCACATCGCCCCGACCAGCCGGCTCCCCATGCGCGCCGTCGAGTCGGCGCCGGTCGAAGCCGGCCTTGGCATCGTCGGTGACCGCTACCACCGCATGCGGCAGCTCCGCGGTGAGCGCCTCGGCGCCGCGGTCAGGGTGTCGATCACGGGTGGGGGGTATGCCGGCGGCGCGTGCGGCGTTGGCCGCACCAGGGCAGGTTGCCGTCCCTGACTGCGAGGTGACGTCCGGCGCTCATGGCGCTGCGCCTGCGGCCAGCCATTCGTCGAACGTGGTGGGCACGATACGTGACCTCGCCCGGGAGCAGGACGTCGCCGGCCATCGAGGTGCCGAACAGGCCCGACCATGTGGGGACGAGCCGGACCTGGTGGCCGCGCACCTCGTTGGTTCGCCGGGCCATGTCCACGAGGTCCTGGGTCTCGGGGCCGGCGACGTCCGGGTAGCGCCCCTGCGGCTCGCCCGTCGCAACCTCAGCGAGCATGTCGGCGATGTCGGCCGGGGCAATCGGCTGGACGAGCAGCGGGGCGATGGTGGGGTGCGGTGGTGGTGTGGGGGTCGACCCGGTGGACGCCGACGATCGACAGCAGCACATGGTGGCGCACGCCCGCCCGCCGCTCGGCGGCAAGCAGGTTGCGGGTGGTGGCGCCGAAGTAGGCCACCGCCTCGTCCGGATCGGTGACCGTCGCGTTCGTGGCGTCAACGAGCGCCTCGACACCAGCGAGCGCCTCGTCCAGCCCGTCGCCGGTGAGGAGGTCCGAACCCAGCGAACGGCTGATGCGGGCGACGTCATGCCCGTCCCGGTCGAGGGCGGCGGCGGTGAGTGCGCCGATGTGACCGGTCGCTCCGGCGACTGCGACCCGCATCAGGTCGCCCCTGGCCTGGGCACGGAGCCCGCGTCCACCGAAGCCGCGGGTCGGGGGCGGGCGTCGGCCTGCTCGGCATCGTGCTTGGGCAGCTCGACGCCCGCACGTTCATAGGCTTCTGGTTGGTCGAGGGTCTCGCGCTCGAGCAGTGCTCGCGCCAGTGCGTCGAGCCGCCCGCGCTCGCGCCTGAGGAGCTCGGTCACCTCCTCCTCGGCGCCGTCGACGATGCGGCGGACCTCCTCGTCGACCAGCTGCTGGGTCGGTGCCGAGGCCGGTGACGCGCCGGGCAGCAGCAGGCCGTCCTCCCGGCCGTCCGTGACTGCGATCGCGCCGATCGCATCGCTCATCCCCCAGCGGCCGACCATGCTGCGGGCGATCTGGGTCAGGTTCTGGATGTCCGACTCGGCGCCGGTGGTCAGGTCGCCGAACACGACCTTCTCGGCGGCGCGACCGCCGAGCGCCACCTTGATCTTGGCGACCAGCTCGTCCCGGCGGTAGCTGTAGCGGTCGCTCTCGGGAGTGGCAAGCGTGACGCCGAGCGCCCGACCACGGGGGATGATGGAGACCTTGCGCACCGGATCGGCGCCCGGGGTGAGCATGCCCACCGAGCGCGTGACCGGATTCGTGGTAGGCGGTGCGCTCGCGATCCGCGTCGCTCATCACCACCCGGCGTTCGGCGCCGAGGACGATCTTCTCGATCGCGTCGGTGAAGTCGCGCTGCTCGACCGCGGCATGATCTCGGCGGGCGGCGAACAGTGCCGCCTCGTTCACCATCAGCGCGAGGTCGGCGCCGGTGGCGCCCGGCGTCGAGGCCGCGATGCGATCGAGGTCGATGTCGGGCGCCAGCGGTACCGAGCGGGTGTGGATCCTCAGGATCTCGACGCGGCCCGTGCGGTCGGGGGGCTGGACGGCGATACGGCGGTCGAAGCGCCCAGGGCGTAGCAGCGCCGGGTCGAGGACTTCGGGGCGGTTCGTGGCGCCGAGCACGATCACGTTCGTGCCGGGCTCGAAGCCGTCCATCTCGGTGAGGATCTGGTTCAGCGTCTGCTCGCGCTCGTCGTGACCGCCGCTGATCCCGCCCACGTTGCCCGACCGCGAGCGGCCGACCGCGTCCAGCTCGTCGATGAAGATGATCGCCGGCGCCGCCTCCTTGGCCTGCTTGAACAGATCGCGCACCCGCGACGCACCCACGCCCACGATCGCCTCGACGAACTCGGAGGCCGACAACGAAAAGAAGGCAGCGTCCGCCTCCCCCGCCACCGCGCGGGCGAGCAGCGTCTTGCCGGTGCCCGGCGGCCCGTACAGCATCACCCCACGAGGGACCCGTGCGCCGAGCTTCGTGTAGCGCCCGGGGTTCTTGAGGAAATCCACGACCTCGACGAGCTCATTCTCCGCCTCGTCGATCCCGGCGACATCGTCGAAGCAGACCCGCGCCCGCTCACCGGGCCTGACCCGCCGCGCCGTGGAACGCCCGAAGCCCCCCAGGATCCCGCCCCCACCCGCCCCCGCCTGGCGACGAAACAGCCAGATGAAGAACCCGACCAGCAGGATCGTCGGCAGGAGGCCGAGCACGAGCGAAGCCAGCAGCGACCGACCCTCATCGGGCGGTTCGGCGTTGATGAGCACGTTCTCGTCGGCGAGCAGCCTCGTCAGCGCGGCTGGGTCGATGAACGCGGGAACCTCGGTCTTGAACCTGGTGACCGCTATCGGCTCGGCGTCGCCGGGCGGGTCGAAGGTCGCCTCTTGCTTCAGCTCGCCCTCGATGGAGTCCGCCCGAGAGCTGATCTCCTGGACGTTGCCCGCCTCCACCTGGTCGACGAAGAACGGCTGGTACGGGACCCGCTTGCGCTCGTCCGGTCGCCCGGTCACGAACGAGATCACGAGGTTCACCGCCAGCAGCGCCAGGACGAACCAGATGAACCGCCTCCCCCGGGGGATCATGGGCGGCTTGGACGGAGCGGGGCTCCCACGTCCATCGGGCGCCGGGTCGACACGCCAGCCCGATTCCGTCCTCCGGGGCGGGGGCGGCGGGGGTCTCGGGGGACGAGTCGGGAGCCAGACCGCTAACGGTACCCCCCTGGCTGCTACCCGTGAGCGGCTCCTGCGGCCACCGGCAGCGATGCCTCGGGCCGTCCCGGCAGCCGGCCAGTTCGGCACGGTGTGGGAGGATGGCTGACCGCGTAAGCACGAAGCGGAGGTCGGCATGTCCGACGACCATGCGATCATCGACGCTCATGCCGGCGACGACCTGTTTCCGCTCGCCGGATCGTGGGAGGTCGATCCGACTCATTCGGCGCTCGAGTTCGTGGCCCGCTATGCGGTGTTCACGCTCGTGCGCGGCCGCTTCACCTCGTTCTCCGGCACCGTCGTGATCGATCCGGCGCATGCTGACGCGACGCAGGTCGACGTCGACATCGACGCCTCGTCGGTCGACACGGCGATGGCGGTGCGTGACGCCCACGTCCGCGGCGAGGAGTTCTTCGACGTCGAGCGGCACCCGAAGATCTCCTTCCGCTCCCGGGGTGCGACGGTGCTGGCCGCGGGTCGCTACACGGTGCGTGGCGAGCTGACGATCCGTGGCATCACCCAACCGGTGCGGCTCGTCGTCGATCTGTTCGGCCGTGCGCCGGACGTGCTGGGCAATCCCCGGCTCGGCTTGAAGGCGACGGCCAAGGTGCAACGCGCCGTGTGGGGCATCACGTGGAACGCGCCGGTCCCGGGCGGCGGCGTCGCCTTGGCCGAGGAGGTCGATCTCGAGCTCGACGTGTCGCTGGTGCCCGCCGGCACGGCTGCCCGGTCCGGGAGTGCTCGGCGTGGCCTCTCGAGCGACTCCGCCCACCTCGAGGTCGGCGGTGCGACGTGAGCTGGTTCGGCGCCCGCCGTCATCCCGGAGCGACTCCATTGCCCTCCGAGGGCCGCCTGCCCGGTTTCGACGGCGCAACCGGGTGGCTCAACTCGCCGCCGCTCACCGCGGCGGACCTGCGCGGCAAGGTCGTGCTCGCCGACTTCTGGACGTACACGTGCATCAACTGGCTCCGCACGCTCGCCCACGTCCACACGTGGGCCGAGAAGTACCGCGACCGGGGGTTGGTCGTCGTCGGCGTCCACACGCCCGAGTTCCCTTCGACCGCGAGGTCGAGAGCGTCCGCGAGGCCGCGATGGCAATGCGTGTCGAGTACCCGATCGCGCTCGACAGCGACTACGGCGTCTGGCGGGCGTTCGGCAACCGGTACTGGCCCGCCGTGTACATCGCCGATGCAGAAGGACGGATCCGTCAGCACCACTTCGGTGAGGGCGCGTACGACGAGTGCGAGTGGGCGATTCAGATGCTGCTGCGCGAGGCCGGTGCCGAGGGCATCGGTGACGATCTCGTCTCGGTCGAGCCCGACGGCTTCGAGAGGCAGGCCGACTGGACGAACCTGGGCTCGCCCGAGACGTACATCGGCTACGAGCAGGGGCGGAACCTCGCCTCGCCGGGTGGTGCCGCGTTCGACGAGCCGCGCACCTACGTCGTCCCGGATTCGCTGCACCTCAACCAGTGGGCACTCGCCGGCGACTGGACCATCGAGGCGCAGGCCAGCGTGCTGAACAAGGCCGATGGGGGAATCGCGTTCCGCTTCCACGCCCGCGACGTCCACATCGTGCTGCGGGCGCGTGAGCCGGGCACGTCCGTGCCGTTCCGCGTGCTCGTCGACGGGGAGCCTCCCGGTGACGCGCACGGACTCGACGTCGACGAGCAGGGCCACGGGGCCGTGACCCAATCCCGGCTCTATCAGCTCGTTCGCCAGCGGGGCAGGATCGATGACCGCACGCTCGCGATCGACTTCCACGCTCCCGGCGTAGAGGCCTACGTCTTCACCTTCGGCTAGAGCAGTCGACGTAGCGCCGATGCGTCATCGCAGGGTGGCGAACGAGGTCAAGGTCGTCGGTTACGGATGCGTATCCGAGCCCTCCGAGTCCGGCGCAGATGAGAACTTGGTGGCATTCGGCTATTTGCACTTGATGCCCGATCCTTGCGCCAGCGTCGATCCGGGCATTGCCTGCAACCCATGGGGGCTCATCAGCGAAGCGCCGCCTGTCGATCCCAGAAGCGGTATTCCGTTGGGTCAGATCACGCTGGAGGAGTCACCTCATCCACTGCGCGGCCTGCGGGCGAGCCTGACGTTTCGGTTTCACCTGATGCTTGACGGGTCGACCGGGCACGCGGTGCCGGCGGCCACGCCATGACTACAGGCCTGCTGTTGTTCGTTGCGGCACGCTGGTGCTGTGCCGGATCGGATCTTCGAGGAACCACGCCTTGCTGAGGTCTACGACGACCTCGACGCTGATCGAGGCGATCTGGATGTCTACCTCTCCGTCGCACAAGAGCTCGGAGCCTGTTCGGCCGTCGACATCGGCTGCGGGACTGGCACATTCGCGTGCCTTCTTGCCACCAACGGCTTCGAGGTCGTCGGCGTGGACCCTGCAGCAGCAATGCACGCGGTCGCCCGTCGAAAGGCCGGAGCGGACCTGGTCCGTTGGGTCCACGGCGTGGCAGCGGACCTCCCTGCGATGCAGGTCGACCTCGCAACGATGACCGGGAACGTCGCCCAGGTCTTCTTGGACGACGACGAGTGGGTCGAGACGCTCGAGGCAGTGCACCGTGTCCTGCGGCCGGGCGGTTCGCTCGTGTTCGAGAGCAGGCGGCCCGAAAGGCAGGCCTGGCTCGAATGGAACCCGGTCGACTCCTTCGAGCGTGGCGAGATCGATGGCATCGGCCTGATCGAGACCTGGGACGAGGTCACCGCGGTGTCGTTACCGTTCGTGACCTTCCGCGGCACGATCGTGTTCCACGGCGACGGAACGACGCTGGTGTCGCAGTCGACGCTGCGCTTCCGCAGCGAACACGAGATCGCCGACTCACTCGTGGCCACTGGGTTCCACGTTGATGAAGTCCGCGAGGCTCCCGATCGGCTCGGCAAGGAGTATGTGTTCCTCGCCCATCGTCGGCCTGATGCCTCGGAGGGGTAGAGGGTTCTAGGCGGAGTGTCGGCGATCACCTGGAACAGAAACGTCAAGCATCAGGTGAGGCCAGACAACTGGACGGGCGGCCGGTCCCGAACGTACGTATGGGGTATGCCTTTGGCTGCACCGGCCACAAGATGTGGAGATGGACGCTGAGGGTCTGATGCCCGTGTCCGGGGTGGGCTGCGAGAACGGCGCATAGGGCGATGCCAACGAGCCGCCGATGAGGGTCGGTCCATCGCCATCTCTCAGGCGGTGCCGTTGAAGCGGATGTCGGGACGGCGAGGCGGCCCAGGTTGATGGCGGCGGCTCTGGTGTCAACATCGGTGGCCACGCGGATCAGACCGTGGTGTGGGAACCGAGGCCCCGCGGCGCACGTCGAACACGAAGGCCAAGCGGGAGCTCGGCTAGTCGCTCCGCTGCCCCCACCTGGCGACGAGGCGTCCCGGCCGCCTGCGCGCCGGACCGGTTGATCTCCGCTACATGAGACGAGGGCGGCAAAATCGGCCGAATGGACCAAAAAGAGCAGCAAGCAGCCTTCATGTCGGCATTGGTCACCGAGCACTTCGTGCTCCAGACGGCGACCAGCACCACGGTCAGCGAGTCGGCGGCGCGGGCGAGTCTCTACGTCTTCTCCCTGTCGAGCTCTCTCGTGGCGATGGGGTTCGCGTCGCAGTCACGGGACGCGTTCGTCCCGTTCGTCGCCACCGTCCTGCCTGCCTTGTTCGTCCTGGGCGTGTTCACTGTGGTCCGCCTCGTGGAGACCGGCGTCGAGAACGCGCACTTCCTGGTCGGCATGGCTCAGATCCGTAGCTACTACCGCACGATCGCACCCGATTCCGGCGAGTACTTCTCGGCGCGGGGCGGACGCTGGCCCGAGGCCACGTTGCTCGAGGCCCGGCGTGGTCAGTACTTCGAGCTGTTCACCACGGCCGCGATGGTGGGCTTCATCAACAGCATCGTCGCGGGTGCCGGCACCGCGCTCCTGGTGGCCAACCTGCTCGGCCGCAACCAGACGCTCGTGGCCGTGCTGGTCGGCGTGGCCGTCACTCTGGCGGTCATGGCCGGAACTGTCGCCTACCAACGCTGGCGGTACGGCGTTATCGAGCAGATGGTCCGACCGGCCTAATCGGCCGCCCGTGACGATCGGCGTTCGAGCGGGCGAGGACACCGGACGCCAGCCGCCCCGCCATGCCAACTACAACATCTAGGCCCTGGTGCAGTTAAGGGCATACCCCATACGTACGTTCGTAGCAGTGACGATGGGCTTGCGACCCGGGGAGTTGACCGGGCTGTCGCGGAAGGACGTGGACCTGGAGGCCGGGGTCATCCACGTGCGTCGTGCGCTCAAGCGGGAGAACAACCGCCCGGTCATGGGCGAGTTGAAGACCAGAGCGGTCCCGCCGGTCGCTGGGGTGCCCTCAGTTCGTCGTGGAGGCTCTACGGCGCCGCCGGGAGTTCCAGGCTCTGGAGCGAGCCGCCGCCGGCCCGGACTGGTCGAGGCAGTGGGCGGGCCGCCAGGATGGAGCGGCTGTTGGGGAGCCACCGGGGTCACAACGGGGCGTCGAAGGCTCCCCACCTGGCTCCCCCGAGCGGGTCGAGAGGCGGCGCAAAACGACGATGACCAGGGCCGATGCCCTGGTCAGGGGGTGGGCCGTGAGGGATTCGAACCCCCGACCCCCTGCGCGTCATGCAGGTGCTCTAGCCAACTGAGCTAACGGCCCGTGGACGGAGCAAGCTACCACAGCGGTCGAACGGTCCCTACCCCGATAGCCTGGTCGGATGGCTCGTGACCGAGGCACTCCCCTGCCGGAGATCACCCCAGACCCGCTCATGCCCGAGCTGGCGCCGTTCCTGGCGCTGGCGCAGGCCGACCTGGAGCGGGCGACCGACGGGCTCGACCACGATGCCGCAGTGCGAGCACCTGGAGGCGACCGTGGCGCAGGCGGCCGTGCAGGCCTCGCGGCTGGGGTTCGTGTTCCCGCCGTCCGACGCCGGGCCCGAGACGGCCGATGCCATCGCCCTGGGCGATGGCTCCGTCGTCGTCGTGCAGCGGCTCGGCGGCCCGGCGACGACGTCGACGCGGCGGCGTCAGAGGTTGCCGCGGGCCGTCCTGGGCCCGCTCGATGGCCTCGAACAGGGCCTTGAAGTTGCCGGCGCCGAAGCCCTTGGCCCCGGCGCGCTGGATGATCTCGAAGAAGACCGTCGGGCCGGTCGCACAGGTTCTCGGTGAAGATCTGCAGCAGGTGGCCGTCCTCGTCCCGGTCGACCATGACGCCCAGCTCGGCCAGGTCCTCCCACGGGAGGTCGACGCCGTCCAGGCGCTCCCGGGCGTCGTCGTAGTACTCGGGCGGGACCGTCAGGAAGCGGACGCCCCGCTCCCGCATGGCCCGCACCGCGGTCACGATGTCGGGCGTGTGCAGCGCCATGTGCTGGACGCCGGGCGAGCGGTAGTAGTCGAGGTACTCCTCGATCTGGCTCTTGCGGCGCCCCTCGGCCGGCTCGTTGATGGGCAGGACCACCTTGTCGTGGTTCCACACCACCGTCGACATGAGGGCCGAGTACTCGGTCGAGATCTGGTCGTCGTCGAAGTGGACCAGCGGGATCGAACCCCAGGACCTCCTCGTAGTAGCCCACCCACTGGTCGAGGTGGCCCCGCTCGACGTTGGCCACGATGTGGTCGAAGCGGGTCAGCCCGACCGCCGGGCCACCGGGATGGGGCAGCTGCGGGGGGCCGAAGCCGGGGGCGAACTCGCCGGTGTAGGCCGAGCGGTCGAGGAAGGTGTGGACGGTCTCGCCGTAGGTGCGGATGGCCGAGTGGTGGACGGCGCCGTGCTCGTCGGTGTCGACCGCGGGCGGGCGCTCCGGCAGGGCGCCGCGGGCCAGGGCCGCGGCGATAGGCGGCCTCGGCGTCGTCCACCAGGAAGCAGATGTCGCGCACGCCGTCGCCGTGGGTGCGCACGTGCTCGGCGATGGGCGAGTCGGGCGTCAGCGCGCCGGTGACCTGGAAGCGGATCCGGCCCTGCTGCAGGACGTGGGACACCCGGTCGCGCCGGCCCGTCTCGGGCCCGGCGTAGGCCACGATCTCGAAGCCGAAGGCCGACGCCAGGAACCCCGCGAAGGCCCGAGCGTTGCCGACCCACCACTCCACGTGGTCGATGCCGCCCAGCGAGGGCGGGTCCGTCGCCTTCGTGCCGGTCGTGGTCCGGGGCGGTCGCCGGGCGCGCCATCGTCGCTCCTAGCTGCGCTGCGCGAGCTGATCGAAGTGAGGGTTCCAGGAAAGGCCGACGCCCGCAGGACGTCAATACAGGCGACAGGAACTGCACACTTTGGTCAGCAACGAGCGAATTGTGATAGACAACTTGCTCATGTTGCCCACCGGAATCGACGCGCTCGACGCCCGGCTGATCAGGGCGATGTGCGACACGCCCCGTGCCGGGGTGATGGAACTGGCACGGCAGCTCGGGGTGGCGAGGGGGACGGTACAGGCCCGGCTCGACAAGCTCCAGCAGCGGGGGATCATCTCGGGGTTCGACCCCGACCTCGACCTGCGGGCCATGGGCTACGAGGTGCTGGCCTTCGTGAGCCTGGAGATCGCCCAGGGCCGCCTGGACGACGTGTGCGCCCACCTGCGGGACATCCCCGAGGTGCTCGAGGTCCACACCGTGACCGGGCCCGGCGACCTGCACTGCCGGGTGGTGGCCCACACCAACGACCACCTCCAGCGGGTCATCAACCGCATCCTCGAGGCCCAGGGCATCAGCCGCACGGCCACCCAGATCGCGCTCACCGAGCAGCTCCACCACCGGGTGCTGCCGCTGGTCGAGCTGGCCATCGACGAGCAGCCGATGGAGCAGACCGCCGGCTGACGCCGCCCTTCGGAGCAGACCGCCGGCTGACGCCGCCCTCAGCTGTCGGGGGCGAAGCCCTGGCGCAGCGTGTTCTCGGTGACCACCCGGGGATCGAGGAACTGCAACAGGTAGTCGGGCCCGCCCGCCTTGGAGCCGATGCCCGACAGGCCGTAGCCGCCGAACGGCTGGCGGCCCACCACCGCCCCGGTGATGTGGCGGTTCACGTACACGTTGCCCGCCCGCAGCTCGGCCGCGGCCCGGGCGATGGCCGACGGCGAGCGGGAGTAGATCCCCGCGGTCAGCGCGTAGTCCGACCGGTTGGCCGACGGCGAGGGCCTCGTCCATGTCCGCGGCCCGCAGCACGGTCAGCACCGGGCCGAAGATCTCGTCGCGGGCGACGGGCACGTCGGGGTCGTCCACCGCCACCACCGTCGGGGGCACGAAGTAGCCCTCGTCGGGCACGTCGCCGTGGGACAGGAGCACCTCGCCCTGCTCGGAGGCGCCGTCCAGCGTCCGCAGGATGCGCTTGTGGGCGTCCTCGTCGATCACCGGGCCCACCTGGACCTCCGGCCGCCGCGGATGGCCCACCACCAGCTCCCGGGTGGCGCCCACCACCCGCTCCACGATCTCGTCGTAGACCCCGCCCACCACGATCAGCCGGCTGGCGGCCGAGCACTTCTGCCCCGCGTAGCCGAACGCCGAGGTGACCACGCCGGGGACCGCCTGGTCGGGATCGGCGTCGGCGTCCACGATCAGGGCGTTCTTGCCGCCCATCTCGGCGATGACCCGCTTGACGTGGCGCTGGCCCCGGGGCGTGGCGGCCGCCTCGGCCACGATGGACAGGCCGACGGCCCGCGACCCGGTGAAGGCGATCACCGCCACGTCCGGGTGCTCCACCAGCCGGGCGCCCACCACCTCGCCCACGCCCGGGAGGAACTGCACGACGCCACGGGGTGCGCCCGCGGCCACCAGCGCCTCCACCAGGCGCGACGCCACCAGCGGGGTCTGCTCGGCCGGCTTGAGGATGACCGGGTTCCCGGCCACCAGGGCGGCCACCGTCATGCCGGTGGGGATGGCGAGCGGGAAGTTCCACGGGGCGATCACCGCGGTGACGCCCTTGCCCTGGTAGTAGAGCCGGTTGGACTCCCCCGGCGGCGACTCGACCAGCTCGGCCGCGGCGGCGTCGAGGCGCAGCATCTCGCGCCCGTAGTACTCGCAGAAGTCGATCGCCTCGCACACGTCCGCGTCGGACTGCTCCCAGGGCTTGCCCGCCTCCATCACCTCCAGGGCGGCGAGGGCGGTCCGGCGCTCGCGCATCCACTCCGCCGCCCGGAACAGCACCGCCGCCCGCTCGGCGCCGGGCGGTGGCGCCACGACTCGGCCGCGGCCAGGGCCGCCGCCACGGCCCGCTCGGCGTCGGCCGCGCTGGCCGAGGCCGCCTCGGCCACCAGCGTGGCGGGCGCGGCCGGGTCGACCGAGGGCAGCGTGGCGGCGGTCATGACCTGCTCACCGTCGATGAGCGCGGGCACCGGCTGCGCCCAGCGACGCGCGCCGACGCCGGCCAGCGCCCCGGCCATGGCCGCCCGGGCCGAGGCCCGCCGCCACTCCGACACCGGCTCCGGCCGGTAGGGCCCCGGGTTGTCCGGGTTGGTGGCCGGCCGGGCGGCGGGCCGCGTGGGCCCCGGCAGCTCGTCCACCCGGGGCGGCGCCAGCAGCTCGTCCAGGGCCCGGCCCTCGGCGAGGCGGTGGCGCACGAACGACTCGTTGGCCGTGTTCTCCAGCAGCCGCCGCACCAGGTAGGCCATGCCCGGGACCAGCTCGCCCACCGGCGCATAGACCCGCAGCCGCAGCCCCAAGCGGCGCATGGCCGCGTGCATGGACTCGGCCATGCCGTAGAGCATCTGCACCTCGTAGCCGGTGTCGGGGATGCCCCGGTGCTGCGCGTAGCTCACGGCGTAGGCCAGCGAGCGCAGGTTGTGCGAGCCGAACGCGGCCCGGACCTCGCCGTGGTGGTCGTGCAGCAGGCGGACGCAGCGCTCGTAGTTGGCGTCGGACTCCGGCTTGTCCTCGTAGACCGGCACCGGCCAGCCCTCGGCCCGGGCGTGCACGGTCTCCGCGTCCCAGTAGGCGCCCTTCACCAGCCGCACGGTGATGGGCTCGGGCCGGCGCGACGACCAGGCGATGAGGTCGGCCAGGTCGTCGCGGCTGTCGCGCAGGTAGGCCTGGATCACGATGCCGGCGGGCATGGACGGCGAACTCGTCCTCCGACAGCAGCTCGCGGAACAGCGCCAGGGTCAGGTCCTTGGCGTCGTAGTGCTCCATGTCCACGTTGACGAAGGCGCCGCGCTCGCGGGCCAGCCGCAGCAGCGGCCGCAGGCGCTCCTTGGCTCCCGCCAGGCCGACGTCGCGGCTGAGCGGCTCGTAGTGGGTGGCCGAGCGCGCTGGGCTTGACGCTCACGTTGACCCGGGCGAGGGGACCGGCGTCGTCCCGCTCGAGGTGGTCGTCGGGCGCCCAGCCGGCGGTGGCGTCCGACAGCGTGGTGAGCAGCGCGGCCACCTTGGCCGCGTAGCGGTCGGCCTCCGCGCCCACCACGGTGCGCTCCCCGAGCACGTCGACCGTGAAGGCGCTGCCGCCCCGCCACAGGCGGTGCAGCCCCTCGACCGCCTCCGCCGGCGTCGCCCCCACGATGAACTGCTGGGCCATCCGCAGGATGTTGCGCCGCGCCACGCGGGCCTCGATGCGGTCGCCGAGCGGCACGCGGTCGGCCACCCCGATGCCCGTCTCCAGGATGCGGGGCACGTCGACGCCCGCGAAGTACTCCCGCACGTGGCGGGCCACCTCGGCGTCGCTGCGCAGCGCGGGGAACACGTCGACGAAGCGGAACAGCTGCGTCTTGAACGCGGGCCGCGCCATGGCCCAGTCCATGACCCGCTCGCTCCACCACGACATGGCGAACACGCGCGAGCGCTCGGCCTCCCCCGCCTCGGCGAGGCGCCGAGCCAGGGCAACCGTGTCCCGCTCGACCTCGGGAACCATCGCCTTCACGCTACAAAGCGCGCACTTGGTGGCGCGAGGGCGTAGCCTCGTCGTCGCACGATCGACGCTCGAAGTACGCCCGATCGGCTGGAACAGGACAGATAGGCAAAACACCATGGCAGTCGGTACCGTCAAGTTCTTCAACGCAGAGAAGGGCTACGGCTTCATCTCCCGTGACGGCGAAGACGACGTCTTCGTCCATTACTCGAACATCCAGGGCAGTGGCTACCGCTCCCTCGAGGCCGGCCAGCAGGTCGAGTTCGAGGTCGGGCCGGGTCGCAAAGGCGACGAGGCACAGAACGTCCGGGTGGTCTGAGCAGGCGTGTCCCGGCGGCGTACCACCTTCGGCAAGCTCCAACGAGACCGCGACAAGCAGGCCAAGGCTCAGGCCAAGCAGGAGCGGAAGGCAGAGCGGGCCGAGCAGGGTGACGAACCCGACGACGAGTACGGGTCAGGCGCCCGAGGCCGATCAGGCCACGGTCCTGGCCCAGCTCGCCGACCTGCACGCCGCCTTCGACGACGGAAGGATCGCCTTCGACGACTTCGAGGCTCGCCGCGAAGAGCTGACGAGCAAGTTGCGCGTCGACTGACCCGAGGGAATCGCTCGGGGGGCTCCGGCCCCCCGGCGACCCAGGGCGGTCAGGGGAGGGCTGATCTGGGCTGCCGCGCGCTCGGCCACGATCGGGCGGATGTGCTCGGCGATCACGGCCTGATGGGCCGGATGGTCGCGGTACGCCTGCCAGTCCTCGGCCGAGGCGAAGTCGCCCACGACGGCGAAGTCGAAGTTGCCCTCGGCCAGCCCGGCATCGGGCCCGACGGTGTAGGCCGCGATCTCGGGGATGGCGGCGGGCAGCCGCCGCAGCTCCTCGGCCAGGCGCGCCCGCTGCTCCTCGGTCGTGCCGGGGGCGAAGCGGAACATCACGACGTGCCGTAGTGCCATCGTCGCTCCTTCTCCTCTACAGGAGGCCCGGGTAGGCCCCGCCGTCGATCTGCAGCGCCGCACCGGTGATGAAGCCGGCGGGGCTGCGAGCACAGGAACGCCACCGCCGCGCCGAACTCGTCGGGGTCGCCCACGCGGCCCACGGGCACGGCCGCGCCCACGCCGGACACGTCGCCGCCGTGGAGCTGGAGGAGGCGGTCGGTGGCGTGCAGGCCCGGCTGCACCGAGTTCACGGTGACGCCGCGCGGCGCCACCTCGGTGGCGAGGGTCTTGAGGAACGCGGTGGCGCCCGCCCGGGCGGTGTTGGACAGGATCAGCGTGGCCGCGGGGTGGCGCACCGTGATCGAGGTGATCGCCACCACCCGGCCCCAGCCCCGCTCGGCCATGGCCGGCACCGCGGCCCGGCACATCGCCACCGTCGACAGCAGGTTCAGCTCCAGCGCGGGCGCGTAGGCGTCGAGGTCGGTGGAAGCGAACGTGCCCGGCGGGGGCCCGCCGGCGTTGGTCACCAGGATGTCGACGCCGCCGAGCGCCTCCGTCGCCTGCTCCACGAACCCGGTGGCGCCCGCGGTGGTCGCCGACGTCGGCCACCAGCCCGGCGACGGTGGCACCCGCCTGCGCCTCGGCCTCGAGGCCCGCCACCGCGGCGGCGACCCGCTCGGCGCCCCGGCCGCAGATGGCCACGTGGACGCCCTCGCGCACCAGCGCCCGGGCGCACCCGAGGCCCAGCCCGGCGGAGGCCGCGGCCACCGCCGCCCGGCGTCCAGTGATGCCCAGGTCCACGGCCGCCGAGGCTACCCGGGCCGAATTCGGTGTAGCGCCGTCGCGATCGGGTAGCTGGGGCTGCACAAGCCCACGCACGACCGCGGAGGCACCCGTGCAAACGTCCATGACCGCCATCGAGTCGACTGCCCCGTCGCAGATCCGCCGTGCCCGCCGCACCGGCGCCGAGGCGTCGACTGACGCGCCGGCCAGGCACGAGGACAAAGAGCGGTTCCGCCGCTACCGCGCCACCGGCGACCGCAAGCTGCGCAACCAGCTGATCGAGGACCACCGCTGGCTGGCGCTGCACTGCGCCAAGCGCTTCGACCACAAGGGCGAGCCGCTCGACGACCTCATCCAGGTGGCCATGCTCGGCGTGCTCAAGGCCGTCGAGCGCTTCGACCCCGACTTCGGGGCCACCTTCGCCACCTTCGCCGTGCCCACCATCACCGGTGAGCTGCGGCGCCACTTCCGGGACACCACCTGGGCGGTGCACGTGCCCCGCCGGGCCAAGGACCTCCAGCACACCGTCAAGGTGGCGGTGAACGAGCTGGGCCAGATGCTCGGGCGCTCCCCCACCGTCGACGAGATCGCCAGCCAGGCCGGCGTCCCGGTCGAGGAGGTGCTGGAGGCCCTGGAGGCGGCCCGCTGCTACCGCAAGACCCCCCTGGCCGCCACCAGCGACGACGGCGAGGTCGACGACCTCACCTCGCTGGGCGCGGCCGACGGCGCCCTCGACGCCGTCGACGCCACCGCCACCGTCCAGGCGCCTGCTGGCCGAGCTGCCCGCCCGCGAGCGGCGCATCGTGGAGCTGCGCTACATGGGCGGCCTGACCCAGTCCCAGATCGCCGACCTCGTGGGCGTGAGCCAGGTCCAGGTCTCCCGCCTGCTGCGGGCGAGCCTGGCCAAGCTGCGCGGCACGCTGGTCGACGTCCCCGGCTCCTGCGCGGTGTGACATGACGCTGTGCCAGCTGATCGCGTTCGACAACTCTCCCGAGCGGGTGCTGCTCGACATCATCCCGCTGGAGACGCTGGTCATCGACGGCTCGGTCATCCCCCGGGGCATGCCGCTGTCGATGAGCTTCCTGCCCAGCGACGACCCGATCGAGCACACCGAGATGGTGGACCTGTTCGACCGCTGGACGGACAACGACGACGGCATCCTCGGCCTGGACGTGGCCACCGCCTCCGAGATCGGCGGCTTCCGCTACGTCTTCACCCACGACAACGAGCAGCTGGTCCTCGACGTCCGCAGCTGAGCCGCACCGGCGCGGCTGAGCCGGGCGTATGGTGCTGGTGAGCTGAGGAACGAGTCGATGGGAGACCGAATGAGCGATTCGCAGGAATCGATCGTCATCGCCACCCGCCGCGACGGGGCGACGGCGATCGTCGAGCTGTCGGGCGAGCTCGATCTGCACTCGTCGCCCCAGCTCAGCGCGGTGGTGGACGACCTGCTGGCCGAGTCGCCGCAGCGTGGTCGAGATCGACGCCGGCGGCCTGTCCTTCGCCGACTCGGCCGGGCTGCGGGCCCTGCTCGTGGCCCACAGCGACGCCAGCCAGCGCGGCATCACGCTGCGGCTCAGCCGGGTGTCCGACCAGCTGGACCGGCTGCTGGAGATGACCGGCCTGCGCGAGACCTTCGTCGGGACCAGCTAGCGCAGGGCCTGAGCGATCCTGTCGTCGGCTAGCCCGACTCCCCCACCCGCGGACGAGCTTGCGGGCCAGGAAGGACACCCGGTCTCCGTCGCGGGTGAGCTCGTGGCCGTCGGTGACCACGTCGAGGATCTGGCGGGAGAGGGTCAGCCGCTCCTCGTCGATCGACTCGCCCGGCGCGCCCCGGGTCGTGCCCACCACCACCAGGACGTCGCGGCCCAGCTCGAAGGTGAGGCGCACGACCTCGCCGTCGCCCAGCTCGATCAGCGTGGCGCACAGCTCGTCGACCGCGATGCGGAAGTCCTCGACCTCCTCGAGCGGCAGGCCGGAGGTGGTCGCCACGCCGCTGGCCATCAGGCGCGCCAGACGCATGTACCGGCTGTCCGGCGGGAGAGAGAGTTCGACGCGGCCACCGAGTGGCTCCATGGTCCTTCCTTCGGCCGTCGGATTATCACTACCCTGCGCGGCCCGCCCTAGACCGCCGTGTCGCTCCGTGCCGGTCATCGGTCCTCCAGGACCACGACGGCGCCCCCGCCGGGCAGCGGGTAGACGTCGACGCCGGCTGCGTCGCCCGCGTGGGCGGAGCCGGCCGCACCCCCGTCGAGCCGGGCCGAGACGTCGTCGTAGAGGTCGTCGGACAGGGCCGACGACAGCGGCTTGCCCACCGCCGACCCGTCGATCCGCTCGGCCGCGCCCCGGCTCAGGCCCCGGATGCGCCGGTCGTCGTCGACCACCAGCACGGCGATGTCGCCCACCCCCAGCAGCACGTCGACCAGGCTCTCCAGGTCGTCGGCCAGGGCCCGGCTGGCCGTCAGCGCGCCCGCGAGCTGCTCGATCTCCCGGGTCGAGGCCTCGACCCGCGCGCGCAGGTCGGCGATGAGCTGGCTCGGGTCGTTCATGGGAGCACCGGGAGCGATCCTAGGGGCCGGGGACCCGACCAGCCCTACCCCCCGCTGCCGGGTCACCAGTCCGAACCGCCTCGGGTGTACGAGAGCGGCCGGGCGGGAACGATGTACAGGGTGACGACGGGCGCCCTCGCCGCGAGCTGCGCCGGGGCCGCCGAGCCCTGGAGGCGTCGGACGCGGCCTCGGACCGGGCCCGCGCCCTGCTGACCATCCCGGCCGACAGGATCGAGCGGGCGTGGCTGGCCGGGGAGGCGGTGCGCCCGGCCGTGGACACCGAGCTGTGGGCCCTGCACGTCCGCTACGCCCGCGACCGGGACGAGGGCGCCCTGACCACGCTGGTCGAGCGCTACCGGCCCCACGCCGAGGCCCAGGCCCGGCGCCACTACCGGCGGGGCGAGCCCATCGACGACCTCACCCAGGTGGCCTACGAGGCGCTGATGCAGGCGCTGCGGCGGTTCGAGCCCGAGCGGGGCAAGCCGTTCCTGGCCTTCGCCAAGCCCACGATCGTCGGCTCGCTGCGCCGCCACTTCCGCGACGCGGGCTGGGCCATCCGGGTGCCCCGGCGGGTGCACGAGCTGGCCAGCCCGGTGCGGGACGCCCAGGAGCTGCTGACCCACGACCTGGGCCGGCCTCCCTCCCCCGGCGAGATCGCCGACTTCATCGGGGTCGACGAGCGCGAGGTGCTCGACGCGCAGCAGGCCGAGGAGGCCCGGGTCACCACCTCGCTCGACGCCCCCGATCCCGCCAGCGGCCTCCAGGCCGAGCAGGTCATCGGGCGGCCCGACCGGGGCTTCCTCGGCATCGAGAACCGCACCGCGCTGCTCCAGAGCCTGGAGCGGCTGTCGGACGAGGACCGCGCCCTGCTGCAGATGTACTTCGTCGAGGAGCACACCCAGTCCCAGATCGCCGAGGTGCTGGGCTGCAGCCAGATGCAGGTGTCCCGCCTGCTGCGCCGCGCCGTGCGCCAGCTGCGGCGCCACATGCTCGAGGCGTGACGCGACCCGCATCTGCGGCAAGATCGCGTTAGTGCGGGGCGCCTGCGGGTAGCAGTGGGAGCAACCCAGTCGGTCTCACCATGGGGAGCGAGACGCTATGGCGTGGATCACCCGCAAGGATCGTACGACCTACTCGTGGAACGACGTCCCGGCCGAGGAGCTGCCCAGCGACCGGGAGATGAAGTCGACCCTCGTCCACCGCCTCAACGAGAACCTCTACACCGAGGACGCCGAGATCAAGGTGGACGTCGACCACCGCGTGATCGTGCTCGGCGGCGAGGTGACGACGCCCCTGGCCAAGCGGGTCGCGGGCGAGGACGCCTGGGACGTCCCCGGCGTCGTCGATGTGAGCAACCAGCTGGTGGTGGCGGGCTCCCGCTAGAGCCAGGGCCGCCCGAGGTCGCCCAGGGACTCGGCGAGCAGGCTCACCAGGGTCCAGGTGGCGCAGGCCAGGAGCGTGAGCGCGGCCGCGAGCTGCCAGGCCCGCCGTGCCGCCCTCACGTAGCGCGGCGGGCGCAGGTCGGCGACCAGGGCCTCGAAGGCGGCGTCCCAGTCGATCGTCCCCTCGTCACGTTCCACGGGTGCCCTCCCACGCCCGGTGCTGTGTCGTCGGTCACACTACTTGTCCGGCCGGCGCTGCGCAGGCGACAGTGGCGCACCCCGGCACCCGGACCGGGACGGAGGGGGAACCGCATGACCAGCGAGGCCGACGCGCCGGCGAGCCGCGAGGCCGTCGGGATGGCCCGGTCGAGCCGCGACCACGCCCAGGTGCGCGCCGGGCTGGAGCGGTGGCTCGCCGGGCGGCTGCCCGAGGGGGCCGCGCCCCGCATCACGGGGCTGGAGGCCACGTCGGCCACCGGCATGTCCAACGAGACCCTGCTGCTGTCGGCCTCCTGGCAGGAGCGAGGCGAGGCCCGCAGCGAGCGGCTGGTGGCCCGCCTGGCCCCCGACCGGGCCGACGTGCCCGTCTTCCCCCGCTACGACCTGGAGCGGCAGTTCGAGGTGATCCGGCTGGTGGGCGAGGTGAGCGAGGTGCCCGTGCCCCCCGTGTGGTGGTCCGAGCCCGACCCGGAGGCCATCGGCACGCCCTTCTTCGTGATGGGCCACGTCGACGGGCGGGTGCCGCCGGACGTGATGCCCTACACCTTCGGCGACAACTGGCTGCACGACGCGGCGCCCGAGGACCAGCGCTGCCTCCAGGACGCCACGGTGAGCGTGCTGGCCCGGCTGCACGCGATCGAGCGGCCCGAGGAGCGCTTCGGCTTCCTCCGGCCCGACGCCCCCGGTGACACGCCGCTGCGCCGCCGGGTCGCCGACGCCCGGGCCTGGTACGACTTCGCGGCCGCCGACGGGTTCCGCTCCCCGCTGGTGGAGCGGGGCTTCGCCTGGCTCGACGCCCACTGGCCCGCCCGCGAGGGCGAGACGGTGCTGAGCTGGGGCGACGCCCGCATCGGCAACGTCCTCTACCAGGGCTTCACCCCGGCTGCGGTGCTGGACTGGGAGATGGCCACGCTCGGCCCCCGCGAGCTGGACCTGGCCTGGCTCATCTACGCCCACCGCATCTTCGAGGACCTGGCCGGCGCCTTTGGCCTGCCGGGGATGCCGGGCTTCATGCGGGGCGAGGACGTGGCCGCCGGCTACGAGGCGCTCACCGGGCACCGGCTGGCCGACCTCGCCTTCTACGGCACCCTCGCCGCCCTCCAGTACGCCACCGTGTTCCTGCGCACCGGCGCCCGCTCGGTGCACTTCGGCGAGGCCGAGCCACCGGCCGAGGTCGACGACCTGCTGCACAACCGCGAGCCGCTGGAGCGGATGCTGACCGGGGAGTACTGGACGTGACCCAGCCGGTGCCGCTCGACGAGTACGCCATCCACCAGGCGCCGCTGTCGCTGCGCCATGTCGGGTCCAGCGACCGCAACTTCTACGACCGCGCCTACTTCAACGCCCATGACCGCACCGGCGACATCTTCCTGGTCACCGGCCTCGGCGTGTACCCCAACCTGGGGGTGATGGACGCCTACGCCACCGTGCGGCGGGGCGACCGGCAGTGGACCGTGCGCTGCTCCGACGCGCTGGACCACGAGCGCCTCTCCCCCGCGGTCGGCCCCTACCGGGTCGAGGTGCTGGAGCCGCTGCAGCGGATCCGCCTGGTGTGCGACGGCGACGACCACGGGCTCGGCTTCGACCTGGTGTGGGACGGCTCGTTCCCCGCGGTCATGGAGCAGCCCCACGTCATGCGGGCGGGCGCCCGCGCCCATCCTCGACGCCTCCCGCTTCGCCCAGGTGGGCACGTGGTCCGGCGAGCTGCGGGTCGACGGGGACGAGATCGCCGTGTCGCCCGACGTGTGGGTGGGCACCCGGGACCGGTCCTGGGGCATCCGCCCGGTGGGCGAGGGCGAGCCCGCGGGCCGCCCGGCCGACGACCCCACCGCCGGGCTGTGGTGGCTGTACGTGCCGCTGCGCTTCGACGACCACGCGGTGCTGGTGATCGTGCAGGAGCAGCCCGACGGCTTCCGCACCCTCAACGACGCCACCCGGGTGTGGCCGGACGGGCGGGTCGAGCAGCTGGGCTGGCCGGAGGTCGACATCACGTACCGGTCCGGCACCCGCCTGCCGGAGCGGGCCACCCTGCACCTCAGCGAGCGCGGCGGCAAGCCGCTGACCATCGAGGTCGCGGCGCTGGGCCACGTCGCCCTGCACGTCGGCGCGGGCTACGGCGGCGACCCCGACTGGGGGCACGGCCAGTGGCGGGGCCGCGGCTGGGTCGAGGGCGCGGTCTACGACCTGACCGACCCGGCCATCCTGGCCCGGGTGCCGTTCGGGGTGATCGACCACGTGGCCCGGGCCACGTGCGACGGGGTCGAGGGCTGGGGCCTGTTCGAGCACGGGACGCTGGGACGCCACGATCCCTCCGGGTTCACCGGCTGGGACTCGGTGGCGCCCTGACATGCGGGCGCGCCGGGCGGTCCCCGCCGACACCGAGGCCATCGCCGCGCTCACGCGCGCCTACCGCTGCCGCCTGGCCGAGTGGTCGCCGACCTTCTGGCGCCAGGGGCCGGGCGCCGACGACCTGCACGCCGCGTGGCTCGGCCACCTGGTATCAGCCGATGGCCCGGTGGCCCGGGTGGTGGAGCACGAGGGCGACGTGGTGGCGTGCGCGGTGGCGCTGCCCCAGCCGGGCGGTTGGTTCGTGGACGACGTCGCCGTCGCCGACGCCGAGGCCTGGCCCCCGTTGCTGGCCGCGGTCGAGGAGCGGCCGGCCCGGGCGTGCGTGCCCTTCGCCGACGCCGACCGGGCCGCAGCCTGCCGGCGGGCCGGGCTGGCGTGGGTGTCGAGCTACTGGATCGGCCCCGCAGCGCCGCCCGATCCGGCCGAAGGCTCGGTGGAGGCCCTGGACGGCGACTCGGTGAAGCCCTGGACGGCGGCTCGTGGCCGAGCGACCGGCGCTGGCCCGCTCCCCCGCCCCACACGTTCGGCGCCGTCGCGCCCGGGCTGGCCCTCGGGGACGGGGCCGGGGGGATCGTGGTGGGCTCGGCCTCGCTGCCCGCACCCCCCATCTACGACCCCGGCGGCACCGTCGCGCTCTTCGACCGCCTGACCGGCGACGACCGGTCCCGGCTGCTGGCCCACGCCCGGGCCGCCGCGGCCGGGCGGGGCGACGTGCTCGTGGCCGTGGTGGCGGCCGCGGACGACCCCGGCCTGGCCGAGCTCCTGGCCGCCGCGGGCCTGGACCGGACCGTCGACGTCTACGCCTGGCCCTGAGCCGCGTCCGGGGCGGTGCCCGAGCGCATGCCGGCCACCAGGCGCGGCAACAGCTCGGCCAGCAGCAGGCGGTCGCCCTCGGGCCACCTGGCCAGGACCGTGGCCAGCTCCTCGCACATGGCGGCCTGGATGCCGGCCCGGGCGTCCGGTCACGGCGAGGCTGAGGTCCATCAGCTCGGCCAGCTGCGAGACCCGGATGGGCCCGAGGTCGTCGACCCGGCGCAGGAACTCCCACGCGGTGCGGGACAGGCGGATGCCGCTGCGCGCCTGGCGGGCGTCGTGGAGCCGCCGGGAGGACGCCAGCCGGAACAGGTCGGTCATCGCCGCCTCGACCGCGCCGACCTGCTGCGAGAGCGACGACTGCGCTGTGGTCACCGAGGTCGGATCGTACCCACGTCCCGGCGCTGCCTAAGGTCGGCCGCATGACCGACGCCGGACGCATCGCCAAGCTGATCGCCGAGCTCACGCTGGACGAGAAGGCGGCCCTGACCGCGGGGGCGGACCTGTGGACCACCGCGGCGGTGCCCCGGCTGGGGATCCCCGCGGTGCGCCTGACCGACGGGCCCAACGGCGCCCGCGGCACGGTGATGGGCCCGGCCGGGCCCACCGCCACCTGCCTGCCCTGCGGCACGGCCCTGGGCGCCACCTGGAGCACCGACACGGTGGCCGAGGTGGGCGCCGTCATCGGGGCCGAGGCCCGGGCCAAGGGGGCCCGCGTGCTGCTGGCGCCCACGGTCAACATCCACCGCTCGCCCCTGGCCGGCCGCAACTTCGAGTGCTACTCGGAGGACCCGCTCCTGTCCGGGCGACTGGCGTCCGCCTACGTGCGGGGTGCCCAGGCCCAGGGCGTGGCCACCACCGTCAAGCACTTCGTGGGCAACGACGCCGAGACCGAGCGCTACACCATGAGCTCGGACATCGACGAGCGCGCCCTGCGCGAGATCTACCTGCGCCCCTTCGAGCTCGCGGTGCGCGAGGGCGGGTCGCTCGGGATCATGACCGCCTACAACCGGCTCAACGGCCGCTGGTGCACCGAGCAGCCCGAGCTGCTGGGCGGCATCCTGCGCGACGAGTGGGGCTTCGACGGCTTCGTGGTCACCGACTGGTTCGGCGTGACGGGCACCGCCGCCTCGGCCCGGGCCGGCGTCGACCTGGAGATGCCCGGCCCCGCCCGGGCGCTCGGCCCCGCGCTGGCCGCGGCGGTGCGGGCGGGCGAGGTGGACGAGGCGCTGGTGGACGCCCAGGTGGCCCGGCTGCTCACGGTGTTCGAGCGGATCGGCGCGCTGGACGACCCCGGCCCCGGCGAGGAGCGCTCGGTCGACGACGCGGACCACGCCCGGGTCGCCCGCCGGGCGGCCGCCGAGTCCATGGTGCTGCTGGCCAACGACGGCCTGCTGCCCCTGGACCGGAAGACGCTGCGCACCGTGGCCGTCATCGGGCCCAACGCGGCGACGGCCCGCGGTCATGGGCGGCGGGTCGGCCGCCGTGCGGGCGCCGTACGTCACGTCGCCGCTCGACGCCCTGCGGGCCGCGCTGGGCGCGGGCGTCACGCTGGTCCACGAGCCCGGCTGCGACAACCGCAAGGCGGCGCCGCCGCTCGGGGGCGAGGGCACGGAGGCGCCGGGCCACGGCCGGCCGGGTCTGGCGGTGGACTGGTTCGCCAACCCGGACCTGGCGGGCGATCCGGTCCACCACTCGCACACCCCGGCGGCCGACCTGGTCGCCTTCCAGCCCCCGGTGCCGGGGCTGGTGCCCGGCGGCTGGTCGCTGCGGGCCCACACCGTGGTGACCCCCGAGGTGAGCGGTCCCCACCGGTTCACGCTGGTCCAGGCGGGCCGGGCCCGGATCATCGTCGCCGGCCGCACCGTGCTCGACGGGTTCGCGGACCCGCCGCCCCGGGGCACCGCCATGTTCGGCATGGGCAGCGTCGAGGTGGCGGCCACCGTGGAGCTGGAGGTGGGCGTGCCCGTCGAGGTCACGGTCGAGTTCTCCACCCGGGCGGGCCGGGAGGGCGGCGGCCTGCGCATCGGCTGGGAGGCGCCCGAGCCGCCCGACATGCTGGACCGGGCGGTGGCCGCGGCGGCGGCCGCCGACGCGGTGGTGCTGGTGGTGGGGACCTCCGGCGAGTGGGAGTCCGAGGGCCACGACCGCACCACCATGGACCTGCCCGGCCGCCAGGACGAGCTGGTCCGGGCGGTCCTCGCCGCCAACCCCGCCACCGTGGTGGTGGTCAACGCGGGCGCCCCGGTCACCCTGGACTGGGCGCCGGAGGCCCCGGCCCTGCTCCAGACCTGGTTCGGCGGCCAGGAGATGGGCCCCGCCCTGGCCGAGGTGCTGCTGGGCGAGGCCGAGCCCGCGGGCCGGCTGCCCACCACGCTGCCGCAGCGGCTGGAGCACAACCCGTCCTACGGCAACTTCCCCGGCGAGGCCGACCACGTGCGCTACGGGGAGGGCGTGCTGGTGGGCTACCGCTGGTACGAGGCCCGCGGCCTGCCGGTCCGGTTCCCCTTCGGCCACGGCGGGTCCTACACCACCTGGGACCTGGGCCCGCCTGCCCCGGCGGCCGCCGGCTTCCGTCCGGGCGAGACGCTCGCCGTGCAGGTCCCGGTCACCAACACCGGCGGCCGCCGGGGCGCCCAGGTGGTCCAGTGCTACGTGGCGCCCACCGCGCCGCGGGTGGTGCGCCCGCCGCAGGAGCTGGCCGCCTTCGCCAAGGTGTGGCTCGACCCCGGCGAGACGGCCACGGTCACCCTGACGATCGACGAGCGCGCCTTCGCGTACTGGTCTCCGGGCCGGCCCGAGCGGGACGAGCTGGCGGCCCGCGCCTCCCACGTCCCCATGACCCGGGCGGGCGGCGACGGCGCCCGGGAGCCGGGCTGGCGCGTCGACCCGGGCCGCTACGAGCTGCGCATCGGGACCAGCTCGGCCGCCATCGCCCACGTGGTGGCGGTCGAGGTCGCCGGCTAGGCCCAGATGGCCGGAGCGCCGGGCTCCGCGCCGGCGGGGAAGCACACGGCCTCGCCCCGGGACGATGCGCCGGGCGGACCAGGCCGCGGCGGCGGCGTCGAGCACGTCGTCCGGTCCGGCCCGGCCCGCCGCTCCGAGGTCGCCGGGCACGACGATGCCCGCGGCGGCCAGCGCCGCCCGCCGGGCCTCCAGGCCGGCCCACGTGGCCTTGCTGGCCAGGATCGGGCGCCCCGACCAGGAGCGAGAACGACAGCTCGGGGTGGACCTCCCGCACGGGGACGTCCACGCTCGGGCACCACGCCTCGACGTCGAGGATCTTGGGGCCCAGCGCCCACGCCTGGCGGCTGGGCGCCTTGCCGGTCAGGCGGCGGGACACGGCGCACGCCTCGGCGTAGGTCGGCGCGGCGTAGGCGGAACGGGGCGGGGTGAGGAACAGGCTCGACCGCTTGGCGCCGAGGTGCAGGCGGGCCGCCAGGTCGGAGGCCCGGGGACCGGGCTCGTCGGTGACGCGCAGCGGCATGTCGATGCCGATGGCCGCCACCGGCCCCGCGGCCGCCGCCAGCTCGGCGATGGTGGCGCCGAGGACGGCCCGCGCGAACGCGCCGTCGGGGCCCAGCACGACGCCCACCCAGCCGGCCCGGCAGCCGTCGACCCCCAGCACATGACCACTGTGCGTCATGTCACACCGCTCCTCGCCACATTGAGGATTCCCCGCGCCTTCACCGGGAAGCTCTCCCATTGACCACAACGGAAGGATCATCGATGAGTGACTCTGGAGCGAAGTCGGGCCTGAAGGGCGCCGTCGAGGGCGTCAAGGGCAAGGTCAAGGAGGCCGCAGGCGCGCTCACCGACGACGAGGACCTTCGGGACGAGGGCGAGGCGCAGCAGGCCAAGGCCGACGCCGAGCGCGAGGTCGCCCGCAAGGAGACCGAGGCGGCGCGGGCCCGGGCCGAGGCAGAGGTCCACGAGGCCCGCGAGCGGGCGCACCAGGAACGCTGACCCGAGCCCGGGGGGCCTCTGAGGCGCGCAGAGACCCCCCGGCCGTGGAACACCGCGCCGGGCGGCGGTGGTTGGGGAACGGGTGAGCGAGCTTCCGGTCCCGCTGTCCGTGCTCGACCTGGCCCCCGTGGGCGAGGGGTCGACGCCCGACCGCGCCCTGCGCCACTCCCTCGTGCTGGCCGCCGAGGCCGAGCGCCTGGGCTACCGCCGCTACTGGGTGGCCGAGCACCACAACATGCCGGGCATCGCCAGCTCGGCGCCGGCGGTGCTGCTGGCGCACGCGGCCGGCGTCACGTCCAGCATCCGGCTCGGGTCCGGCGGGGTCATGCTGCCCAACCACGCCCCGCTGGTGGTGGCCGAGCAGTTCGGCATGCTGGAGGCGCTGCACCCCGGCCGCATCGACCTCGGGCTCGGCCGCGCCCCGGGCACCGACCAGCTCACCGCCCTGGCGCTGCGCCGCTCCCGCCACCGGCTGGAGGTGGACGAGTTCCCCGAGCAGCTGGTCGAGCTCATCGGCTACCTCACCGGGAGCTTTCCCGACCGGCACCCGTTCTCGTCCATCACCGCGGTCCCCGGCCTCGGCTACCGGCCCCAGCTGTGGCTGCTGGGCTCCAGCGACTTCAGCGCCCGGTACGCGGGCGTGCTAGGGCTGCCGTTCTCGTTCGCCCACCACTTCGCCGCGGCCAACACCGAGCCCGCCCTGGCCGCCTACCGCGCCGCCTTCCGGCCCTCGGACGACCTGGAGGCGCCGTACGTCATGCTGGGCGTCAACGTGCTCGCCGCCGAGGACGACGAGCGTGCCCGCTGGCTGGCGGGATCGGGCGCCCTCGCCTTCCTGCGCCTGCGCACCGGGCGCCCCGGCCGCTACCCCACCCCCGAGGAGGCGGCCGAGTACACCTTCACCCCCCACGAGCGCGAGATCGTGAAGGGCTGGACCGCCTCCCACATCGTGGGCGGGCCCGACACCGTCCGCCGCGGCCTGGCCGAGCTGGTGGAGCGGACGGGAGCGGACGAGCTCATGGTCACCACGCTCACCCACGACCCCGGCGCCCGCCTCGACTCCTACCGGCTGGTGGCCGAGGCCGCGGGGCTGGCGCCGGTGCCCGCGGAGACCCTGTTTGCGGCGGGAGAACCGGGTTAGCGTCAGGGGCCAGTGGGCGGACCCCGTGACGAGGAGCTGACATGGCTGACGTGATCTCCGGCCTGACCGACGAAGACATCGCCACGGAGTGGCGTCACGAGCGGGCGAGCGACACGGCCGACGACGACGGCACCGACACCGGGTGGCGGCGCCGACGACGGTGACGGCACCGACGGCACGGACGGGGACGACACGCGGCGACGACGCCGACGGCACCGACTCCGGACGCTGAACCGAGCCCCGCACTCGGCGGACGCCCTCGCGCGCTGCGTCGGCGACGCCGAGGCGTTCCGCACGACGATCTTCGGGGTGGCGCCACACGTGTGGCGCCACCCCGGCGCGTTCGACGACGTGCTGTCCCTGGCCGACGTCGACCGCGCCCTCACCCGCAGCGGCCTGCGCCGGCCCGCCTTCCGGCTGGTGCACGACGGCGAGGTCATCGCCCCCCGCCGCTACACCCGCCACGCCCGCCAGGGCGGCGAGGCCGTCGACGGCCTGATCGACACCGGGCGGGTCATGGACCTGTTCGCGGACGGCGCCACCGTCGTGCTCCAGGGCCTGCAGCGCTGGTGGGAGCCCGCGGCCCGCTTCTGCCGTGACCTCGAGCGGTCGCTGGGCCACGCCGCTCCAGGCCAATGCCTACCTGACCCCGCCGGGCGCGGCGGGGCTGGCGCCGCACCACGACACCCACGACGTGTTCGTGCTCCAGTGCGCGGGCACCAAGCACTGGGTGGTGCGGGAGCCCGCGGTCGACACGCCGCTCCCCCACCAGGTGTCCGACCACGAGGCGGCCGCGGCCCGACCGGTCCGGTTCGAGGCCGACCTGAGGGCGGGGGACGTGCTCTACCTGCCCCGCGGGGTGGTCCACTCGGCCACCGCCCAGGAGGGCGTGTCGCTCCACCTCACCATCGGGATCCTGGCCACCACCGTGCACGACATCCTGTCGGAGATCGTGGAGGCGGCGACCGAGGACGTCGCCTTCCGCCGCAGCCTCCCGCCCGGCTGGCCCTACGACGACGACCTGGCCGCGGGCGCGGTCAAGGACGCGGTGGCCGAGCTGGTGGACTGGCTCGGCCGCGTCGATCCCGCGGCGCTGGCGGCGGGGTTGCGCGACCGGTGGGTGTCCAACCGCGCCCCCTGCTGGGCGGCCAGCTGGGCGAGATCCTGGCCCTGGGAGACCTGGACGACGCCACGGTGGTCCACCCCCGGGAGGGCACGATCGCCCGCCTCGACCCCACGCCCGACGGCCGGCTGCGCCTGACGCTGGGCGACCGCGCCCTGGTCCTGCCCGCCACGCTGGAGCCGGCGCTGCGACGGCTGCTGGACGGGCCGGCGCTGGCGGTCGGCGAGCTGGCCGACCTGCTGGACGGGCCGAGCCGGCTGGTGCTGGTCCGGCGGCTGGTCCGGGAGGGTGCCCTGCGCACCGGCGCACCACCCGCCGATGCCTGAGCCGCTCACCCTGCGCTGTGCCACCGAGTCGCTGGCCCGGGACGAGCCCCAGTGGGGCACGGCCTCCCGCGTGCAGCGCTGGCTCCTGATCGAGCAGACCGGCGCGTGGGGCTACGAGGCGGTGACCGAGTCCGACCTGGACCGCTCCGTGGCGGAGGCGCTCACGGCCAGCGCCCGCCGGCACCGGGTGCGGGTCATCCTCGTGCGGCGCCCGGGGCAGCGGCGCCGCGCCCGCGACCGGGCCGTGTTCCTGGCGCACTCCGGGGTGGAGCGGTGGTGGGCGGAGCAGCTCAGCGTGCCCGCCTCGCGGCCCGAGGCGCTGCTGGACATCGACCTCGGCGCCCTGGCCTTCGCCGACCCGCCCGGCCTGGGCGAGCCCGGGCCCCTCGGCCTCCACCTGGTGTGCACCAACGGCCGCCACGACCCCTGCTGCGCCGACCTGGGCCGGCCGGTGGTGCGGGCGCTGGCCGCGGCGGACGCCCCCGACGTGTGGGAGTGCTCACACGTGGGCGGCGACCGCTTCGCGGCCAACATCGTGTGCCTGCCCGAGGGCGTGTACTACGGCCGGGTCGAGCCGGAGCGGGCCGCGTACCTGCTGGCCGAGCACCGCGCCGGGCTGATCGACCTGGACCACTACCGGGGCCGGAGCTGCCACGCGCCGCTGATCCAGGCGGCCGACCTGTTCGCCCGGCAGCACCTGCGCGAGCGCCGCATCGACGGCATGGGGGTGCTGTCGGCCGAGCCGGGGCCGGAGGGGACGGTGGCCGTGCTGGTCCAGGCGCGGGGCGGCGAGACGCTGGAGGTGATCGTGCGCCGGGAGCGGGCCGAGCCGGCCCAGCTGACCTGCCACGTGCACGAGGAGAGCCGGCCCTGGACCTACGGGCTGGTGGAGGTCCGGCCCGCCTGAGCCCCATCGCCCGACACCTCGGCCAGGCGCTGGTGCAGCCGCTGGCGCAGGGCGTCGGGGTCGTAGCTGCGCTGGGCGCGGCGCCGCCGCGCCACCACCACGCCGGTGGCGGCCACGCCGGCGAGGCCGGCGAGCCCGATGATCTTCCATCCGAGCCGCATCCGGTTCCGTACGCTACCGGCCGTGAGCACCGCGACCCTCGGGCTCGACGAAGCCGTCACCACCGCGGCGACCGGCGACCTGTGGCTGTTCCGCGGCCGGTCGCTGGCCGACCGGGCCATCCGGACCGCCACCAACAGCCCCGTCAACCACGTGGGCATGGCCGTGGCGCTCGACGACCTCCCGCCGCTGCTGTGGCACGCCGAGCTGGGCCGGTCCCTGCCCGACGTGTGGACCGGCGAGCACCAGCGGGGCGTCCAGCTCCACCTCCTGGCCGACGCGGTGACCACCTGGCGGGAGCGCTACGGCCAGCAGGCCTGGGTGCGGCTGCTGGACGGCCCCATCGAGCGCCACCACGAGGACCGGCTCATGGAGATCATCGACCGCTACGACGGGCGCTCTTTCCCCACCACCCTCGGGCTGGTGCGCCAGTGGCTCAACGGCCGGCTGCGGCGCCACTCGTCCCTGGAGACCGATCTACTGCGCCGAGCTGGTGGCCACCACCTACCAGCACATGGGCCTGCTGCCCGCCCGCCGGCCCGCCAGCTGGTACGACCCCGGCCGGTTCTGGAGCGGCGACGACCTGGAGCTGGTGCCGCCCTTCAGCCTCGGGGGCGAGATCCCGGTGAGCTGACCAGGTCGGCGTAGTCGGGGTGGTGCCCGATCCAGGCGCGGATGAACGGGCAGCGGGGCTCCAGCGTCCGGCCCGACGCCCGCACGTCGTCGAGCGCCTCCCGGGCCAGCTCGCTGCCCACCCCCTGGCCCTCGTAGTCGTCCGACACCTCGGTGTGCACGAACACCCGCACCCCGTCCACGTCCCGGTAGTCGGCGTGACCGGCCATGACGCCGTCCACGCTCACCTCGTAGCGGGACCGCTCCGGCACGTCTCGCACCTCGATCATGGCGCGGACCCTACCGGCGAGCCGTGCCCGTCCACCTCGTGCCCGGGCCGGAGGCCGGCCACCGCCCCCAGCCGCAGGGGCAGGAACGGGCCGGGGCTCTCGGCCCGCACCACCTCGGTCACCACGCACACGTGGTCGCCACCGTCGTCGAGCAACGTGACCCGCTCACCCACGAGCCGGTGCGGGCAGGCGTCGAGCAGGGGCACGCCCTCGGGGCCGTGCGTCCACGGCGTGCGGGCGAACTTGTCGACGTCGTCGCCGGTCTCGGCCCCGAACAGCTCGGCCAGCTCGCGGTCGCGGTCGGTCAGGAAGTGGACCGCCAGGTGCGAGGCCAGGAGCGCCACCCGGTAGGTGCGGTTCACCCGCGACAGCCACACCGCGTAGCGCCGGGGCTCGATGCTGGACTGGGCGTGGAAGCCGACCAGGCACCCGGCCCGCTCGTCGCCGAGAGCGGTGGTCACCACCACCATGGCCGGGTCCGCCGCCGCCACCAGCCCGTCGAAGCCGTCGCTCGCGCTCACGGCAGAGGTCTACCCCGGTCACCCCCGCGGGTAGGCGCGCACGCGCAGCTCAGCCAGGCGGCATGGGCGAAGCGCGTCCGACCGGGCCCGCCCGCGGGGCCCGGTCGCCCTGACGATCAGACGCCGATATCCGGCCTGGCCTCGTTGACCTCGACGCCTGTGGCCTGCGCCGGCCGGACGACATAGAGGCCCTTCTCCTCGGGGTCGGCCGGGGGGAAGCTGGGGACGACGACGCCCGGCGCGCGCTGGTCACCCGTGGCCGGCACCTTCGAGAGGACGAAGAGGGTGATTCCCGTCCCACCCGTCTTGTCCCACGAGATCCAGCACTCGTTGACGCGCTGGCCGCAGCCCCAGAAGATCTCGATCGGGGCCGGCGCCTGCGGCGTCCCGAGTGTCCTCGCGAGCTCCATGGCCCGCTTGAGGCCCTCGTAGTAGACCAGGCGCCTCTCCTTGCCCTGCGCCACCACCACCGACATCCGGTCGCGGCCTCGCCGAAGACGTCCTGTTGCAGGTGCTTCCGGTCCTCGGCGCCGAGGTTCTGCTTGAAGCTGGACACGAAGGTCGGTTCGCCGTCTGCTGTTTCTGCCATTTGCTTCAGAGCTTTCACCAGATCGTCGAACAGCTGGTCGAACGTCTCCCGTTTGCTGAGGGCCGCCTCCAGCGCGACCACGATGGGGCCCTTCCCGAACCGGTAGGACGGTGTCATGGGTGCACACTCCTCGCTCGTTTGGCTAGTAGTCGGCGGCGACGAGCGGGCGGGCCCGGTAGAGCTCGGCGCTGCCGAAGCCCTTGAGGTGCACCCGGCCCGCGGTCATGAACCGCGCCACCGTCGGGTCCACCACCCCGGGCACGTCCTCGTCGACAAGCACCTCGCCGGTCCCCGCCGCCGCGCACACCCGCACGGCCCGCACGACGGTCTGGCCGAAGAGGTTGCCCTCGTTCTCGAGTGCGTCGCCCCGCGCCAGGCCGATGCGCACCTGGAGCGGGAACTCCGGGTGGTCGTCGTTGGCCTCGTCGAAGTCGGCCTGGAGCCCGAGCGCGAACGCCAGGGCCCGGTCGGTAGACACGAACGAGGCACCCACACCGTCCCCGGTGAAGGTGAACTCGATGCCCCCGAAGGCCGCGAGACGTCGCCGCACGATCTGGTTGTGCTCGCGGAGCAGCTCCAGATACATGTCGTCGCCGGCCCGGACGTTCAGCTCGGTGGAACCGACCAGGTCGGTGTAGAGGACCACCAGGTCGCGCCGCAGGTCGGGCCGGTGACCGGGCCAGGCCCGGCGCGCCTCCGCCGCCAGGGCCAGCAGCCGCGCGTCGGCGGCGTAGTCGAGCGCGGGCCCCAGCGCCCCGCGGACGGCGCTGCCGTCCGCCCCCACCTGCGCCAGCAGCCGGGCCTCGACGACTGCGGTGCGCGGCATGCTCGATCGGCGACGCGGCCCGCATCGCATCCTGCCGAGCCTGGTCGAGCCAGCCGCGGGCGGCGTCGAGCTCGCCGAGCCGCAGCGCCCCGAGGCCCAGGACGCGTCGGACCCCGATGCACCACTCGACGCCGAAGGACAACCCGGGGGGGACCGACGCCAGGTAGTGGTAGCCGGCCTCGAGGACAGCCAGGTCGTCCAGGCGGTCGCCGGCCTCGACCGCGAGCAGCGCGTGGTTGAGCGAGAACACGGTCGGCGTGGGCCCGAGCGGCAGCAGGCGGGCGCTGCCCGCCAGCGCCGCCGCCCGCGCCGGGTCGCCGCACAGCATCTCGACCCGGAGCGCGTCCCGGGCGATCTGGTGGTCCTCCCGTTCGGCCCACTCGTCGAGCGCCTGGAGGGCCCCGAGGCGGTCGCCCCTGAAGGCCCGGGCGGCGGCGAGGTTGGGCACGCCCACGACCGCGGCCCAGTAGTAGTCCGACCGGCGGAAGCTCTGCACCGCCGCGGTGGCGTGGCGTTCCGCGTCTCCGACCCGGCCCTGGCCGACCGCGGCGGCGGCACTGCAGGCCGTCGCCAGGCCGTGCAGGCTCCACTGGTTGGTGACGACCGCCGAACGAGCGGCCGCCGCCGCCTCCGCGGTGGCGCGGGTCAGCTCGCCCGCCAGCAGGTCGACCAGCGGCAGGCCGACCTCGATGAACACCGCCTGCCAGGGGTCCTCGTGGTCCCGCGCCAGCGCCATTGCCCTCCGGAAGCAGTCCTCGGCGTGGGTGAGATCCAACCCGCCCACGTGGTGGAGGCCCTCGACCGTGGCGAGGAAGTGGTGGGTCCCGGTGCGCTCGGCCTTGCGGGCCACCTCCTTGGCCTGGGCGAGCGCCGGCAGCGCGGACGCCAGGTCGAACTCGCCGAAGTGGAACTGCGCCAGGTTGCCGAGGATCTTGGCCCGGGCGTCGGGCACGGCGTCGCCGGCGCGGTCGAGGAAGCTCTCGATGAGCGCAGGGTCGACCCGGAGCTCGGGGACCCGCTCGAGAACCTGTGAGTTCGTCAGCCAGAACAGCGCCTCGCCCCAGGTCTCGACGTCCTCGTCCGCCGACGCCAGCTCGACCGCCCGCAGCAGGTGCGGGTGCGCGGCCTGATAGTCGGCGTTGTGGCTGTGCGCCATGCCGGCGCTGAGCTCAGCCCTGGCGCGGCCAGCACGGCCGGCGTCGTCGCCCAGCGCCTCGACGCGCTGCCCGTAGCACTCGGCGGCCGCGGCCCACGCCCCCAGGGAGGCCGCATAGCGCCCCGCGCCCTCGAGGAGCTCGGCCATGACGGGACCACGGAGCGGCTGGAGGCTCCGGCGGGCGTGCTCGACGATCGTCAGCGCCACGCGGTCGTCGGCGGTCCCGTGGCGGGCCAGCAGCCCGTCGACGATGCGCCGCTCGCCGGCCAGCCGGCGGTGCTGCGACATCGACCCGACCAGCACGCTGCGCAGGAGCGGGTGGTAGAACCGGTACGTCGTCCCCGCAGCGGTGGCGACCGCCGCCTCCTCGGCGACGGCCAGCACGCGCAGGACGTCGTCCTGGTCGATTCCGGCGATAGCCGCCAGGTCGTCGAGCGATCCGCCGTCTCCGAGGAGCGCGGCGACCTCCAGCAGGTCGTGTGCCTCCGGGCCGACCCGCCCGAGGCGGGGTGCGCACGCCTGGCCCAGCTCGGGCGACACGGTCAGCTGGACGGCACCGGGATCCGCGAACACGTGACCCTGGCGAAACCTCAGCCGCGAGTGCAGCTCCAGCTGTTCGACGATCAGCTCGGCGAGCAGCGGGTTGCCCGATGTGGCCTCGAGGACGGCGGCCAGGAACGACGGGCTGGGGAACGCCTGGCAGCGGTCGGTGAGCAGCTCGTGCATCTGCAGCTCGTCCAGCCCGCCCAGCCGCACCCGCCGGGCGATCGGCTCGCGGCCGAGGCGGCTGAGGGCGGCGTCGACGTCCGGGTCGTCGACCACCGCCCGGCTGGTGGCGACCACGAACATGCGCACCGGCATCCCACTCGGCGGCTGGCTCAGCGTCGCCACCAGGTTGTGCAGGAACCCGAGCGTGCCCGGGTCGGCCCAGTGCACGTCGTCGATCGCCAGCACTGTGGGCCGGTGGGTGGCGGCGCGCACGAGCCCGCCGGCCACGGACAGGTGCACCCGCATGTCCGCGTGGTCGCCGTCGAGGCCCGCCGGAGGGTCGACGAACACGTCGGACAGGCCGGGGAGCGCCTCGACCGCGGTGGCGACAGGCAGGAACGGGGTGGAGACGTTCTCGAACGCCGACCCGACGAGCACCCGCGTCTCGCCGGCCTGCACCTTCGCCGTCCAGTGGTGGAGCAGCCGGCTCTTGCCGATCCCAGGGTCGCCGCAGATCAGCGCGAAACGAGGCTGGCCGTCGGCGACCTCCTGCAGCCAACGGTCGAGCAACACCTGCTCGCTGGTGCGTCCCGCCAACATCTCACCATGCCTCGGTCCTGGACCTGCCCGCTGAGGCGACTTGCGATGTATCAGCGGGTGACCCGCCCACCTCGGACTTTACGTCGCACTGTCCGTGGCGGTCACGGGAGAATGGTGAGGGAGGTGACGTCATGGGTCTGCTAACGAATCCGACACTGCCCACCGACGACATCCAGGGGGACATCGCCCCGGGCTTCCGGCGCAAGGGCGACATCGAGTACGCGCAGCACTTCCTGCTTCTGCGCGTCACGGATCGCGGCCATGCGCGGGCGGCGCTCAGCGATCTGGTTCCCGACGTCACGAGGGCCTCGGCCGTGGTCAGGCCCCGGGAGGCGCCGGCGCTGGACAGGGCGACGAGTCTCGCTTTCACCTTTGCGGGGCTCCGGGCGCTCGTGCCCGACGTCGATCTCGACGGGGCCTTCGCCGCCCATGAGGCCTTCCGTCTCGGGCTCGCCGAGCGCTCCCGCCGCAAGGTGGCGGTCAAGGACGAGGACGAGCCGTTCGACCTGCTCGGCGATCCCACACGCTGGGTGATCGGCAACGAGGACAAGCCGGTCCACGTCGCGGTCAACCTCGGCGCCGGCGACGCGACGCAGCTGAAGGGGCACCTCGACGACATGCGGCGGCGTCTGGCGGACGGCTTCGACATCGTCTACCAGCAGCCCGGGGCGGTGCGGGGCCCCAAGCAGGAGGAGGTCTTCGGCTTCGCCGACGGCCTGTCGCAGCCGAGGATCCAGGGGCTCGACAAGCCGCCGGCTCAAGGGATCGTCGCCCAGCCGCAGCAGCCGCCGGGCCGGTTCCTCGTCGACGAGAACCACACGCTCACGACCGATGGCTCGTTCATGGTGTGGGTGCGGTTCCGTCAGTACCCGGACCGCTTCGACGCCCATTGCGACGCGGTGGCCGCACAACTGGATCGCTACGGGTACAAGCCGGCCACCCGCGAAGCGGTCGCGGCGCTGGAGGTCGGCCGCGGGTACGACGGCACCTCGCTCACGCTGCGCCCGGTCACGTCCGACCTGCACGTGCGTGACTCCAGCGACACGTTCAACTACGACCAGGACTTCTACGGCCTCAAGTGCCCGCGCCACGCCCACGCCCGCAAGATGAACCCACGCCCCACCGATACTCAGGAACTTGCCATAGCTCAGGAGCTCGCCATCCTGCGTCGGGGCATCCCGTTTCACCAGCTCACCGACGAGGGTGAGGAGGAGGGCCTGGTTTTCGTCTGCTACCAGGCCTCCATCGAGAGCCAGTTCGAGCGGCTTCAGGCGTACTGGGCCAACGCGGCGTACGAGCCGGAGGAGAACGCCTCGCCCGACCCCATGATCAGCCAGGCAGCACGGGACGGGTGCACGATCGAGATCCCCTGGCCCGACGGCGGGTCGATCCCCGTGGACCTCCAGAACGACTGGATCGAGCCGACCGGCGGGTTCTACGCCTTCGTGCCGTCGCTCCCCGCGCTTCGCCTGCTGTTCCCCTGACGCCGCGCGGGCAGAGGTCTACCCCGACCACCCCAGCGGGTAGGCGCGCGCGGAGAGCAGTTGAGCAAGGAGGCTCGTTCATGGGTGATCGACTCGCAGGCGTGCAGATCGCGTTCCTGACGGCCAACGAGGGCGTGGAGCAGATCGAGCTCACCGACCCCTGGCAGGCCGTGGAGGCCGAGGGCGGCCGCCCGGTGCTGGTGGCGCCGGAGCCGGGGACGGTCCAGGCGTTCAACCACCGCGACCGGGCCGACCGCTTCCCCGTCGACATGACGGTGGCCGAGGCCGACTCCAAGCAGTTCGCCGGGCTGGTGTTGCCCGGCGGGGTGGTCAGTCCCGACCGGCTGCGCACCAACCCGGTGGCGGTGCGCTTCGTCCGCTCGTTCTTCGAGGCGGGCAAGCCGGTGGCCGCCATCTGCCACGCCCCCTGGACGCTGATCGAGGCCGACGTCGTCCGGAACCGGAACGTGGCCAGCTGGCCGAGCCTGCGCACCGACCTGGTGAACGCGGGCGCCCGCTGGCTGGACGAGCCGGTGGTCGTCGACACCGACGGCCCCAACGTCCTGGTCACCAGCCGCAAGCCCGACGACCTGCCCGACTTCGACCGCGAGGCCCTGGCCGCGTTCGCGGTCGCCCGGGTCCACTAGGACCCGACGGATCGCCCATGATGGCCGGGTGCGCGCCCTGGTCCTGGCGGACACCCACCTGAAGGCCGACCTGGCCGCCCTGCCGCCCGAGGTGTGGGACGCCGTCGAAGACGCCGACGTCGTCCTGCACGCCGGCGACGTGGTGACCGGTGACCTGCTCGACGCCCTGCGCCGGCGGCGGCCGGTCCACGCCGTGCTCGGGAACAACGACCGCGCCCTGGTCGGGGCGTTGCCCGAGCGCCTGGCGCTGACGTTGGGCGGCGTCCGGCTGGCGATGGTCCACGACGCCGGCGCCCGGGCGGGCCGGGAGCGGCGGATGCGGCGCTGGTTCCCCGACGCCCAGCTGGTGGTGTTCGGCCACAGCCACGTGCCGGTGGACGCCGAGGGCGTGGACGGCCAGCGGCTGTTCAACCCCGGCTCCGCGGTGCAGCGCCGGCGCCAGCCCGAGCGGACGATGGGGCGCCTCGTGCTCGACGACGGGGTGGTCGTCGAGCACGAGATCATCCCGCTGGGCCGTACGTGATGGGCAGGTCGCCAGCCCCAGATGCGTCAGACCTCGTCGCGGCGCTGCATCCAATGGAACGTGAACCAGCCCGGCAGCGCCGGCAGCCAGTAGGTGATGAGCCGGAAGGTCAGCACCGCCGACACCGCCGGCCCGCTGGCCATTCCGTAGCCGGTGAGGGCGCCGACCAGGGCCGCCTCCACCGCGCCGAGGCCGCCCGGGGTCGGCGCGGCCGAGCCCAGCGCCGCGGCCACCAGATAGGCCGCCCCGATCTCCGGGAAGCTCACCCCGCCCCCGAAGGCCGCCACCGCGGCGGCCAGGGTGAGGATGAACGACATCGTGACCCCCAGCGACCCGTAGGTGAGGCTGAGCACCCGCATCGGCGAGGTGAGCACGTCGGCTATGGACGATGCGGCGTTGCGGATCTGGACCAGCACCGGGGGCAGGATCCGGCGCCGCAGCGCGGGCACGGCCACGATGACCAGCCCCGCGGCCGACACCGCCACCGCGATCACGATGAACACCACGTTGGCCTGGGGCAGCGAGAAGCCCACGTCGCTGGTCCCCACCCAGGCCAGGAAGGCGAACATGAGCGTGATGTGGCCCACGAAGCCCGCCAGCGCGCACAGGCCGACGGCGGCCGCGGCCGCCCCCGCGTCGACGCCGGAGCGCTGGAGGAAGCGCACGCCCATGGCCAGGGTGCCGGTGTTGGCGGGCGCCAGGCGGCTGACGAACGACGAGGCCAGCTGCATGCGCAGCGCGGGCAGGTAGGCGATGGGCTCGCGCACCGAGGCCACGAAGGCGAGCGCCGCGAAGACGATGGTGGCGGCCGCGCCCACCAGCATGGGCCCCAGCCACCACCAGTTGGCGTGGGTGGCGGCCTCGGCCGACTCGTCGAGGTGCGCCAGCTGGGGCAGCAGGAGGTAGAAGGCGCCCGCCAGCGCGGCGATCGACAGCGCGGTGCGGGGTCGGATGCGGTCCAGGCGGGCGAGCGGGGCGGGCTCGACGCCGGTGGAGTTGCGCACCGCGTCGCGCAGGGCGTCGAGCACCTCCTTGTTGGAGCGCCAGGCCCGCCGGGTGGGGGCGGGCAGGGCCAGGGGCTGGAGGTAGGGCACGGCGGTGAGGACCGCCTGGGCGCCCACCGCCTCCACCGCCACGTCCACCGCCGCCTGGGCGCCGATCTCCAGGGCCGTCGACACCAGGAGCTGGGCCCGGTCCAGCGCCAGGTCCCGGTCGGAGGCGGCGATGGCGGCGCCGTCGAAGCCCCGCAGCACGGCGCCGCCGTCGGGGGCGACCATCACCTGGGACAGGCCCAGGTTGCGGTGGGCGATGCGGTCGCGGTGCAGCGCCTCCACCTGGTGCCACACGTCGCGCAGCATGGCCGGGTCGAGCTGCTCGGGCGCCAGCTCCGAGGCGGGCACCCCTTCGGCGGCCGTCTCCAGCAGCCCGACCGAGCCGTCGTGGGAGGCCACGATGGCCCGGACGCGGGCCACCCGGGCGCCCGCGTCCGCCGCGGCCCGCTGGGCCAGGGCCTCGTGCTCGATGCGGCGCTGCACGGTGTCGTAGGGCCGGTCCGTCACCCAGCGGCGCAACCGGGCCGAGCGCCACAGCTGCTCCAGCAGCACCTCGGAGCGGTCGTGCGCGGTGCGCACCCGCATCTCCAGCGGGCCGCTCCCCACCAGGTCCACCCGGTACACCAGCGGGCTGTTCCCCGGGAGCTGCTCGATGCGGGAGGCGTGGCCCACGGTGCGCAGCATCGCCACCAGCTCGGGCGCCTCGGGGTCGGAGCCCTCCGTCCCGAAGGCGAGGAGCGCCAGCGACCCCACGGCCATGCCCACCGCGATGGCGACCACGATGTCGAGCGGCGCCTCGGTCGAGGACACCACCCGGAGCACCACGAGCAGCGCCACGCCGGTCCACAGCACCCGGCGCCACTGCTGGGACACCCAGGGGGCGGCGATGATGACCAGCGCCACCGCCGCCGCGATCAGGGGCGAGGTGGCGAAGGCCGGGTCGGTGAGCTCGACCACCCGGTCGGTGGCGGGGTCGACCGCGGCGATGACGCCCTGGGACGCCAGGAAGTCGGTGAGCCAGGCCATGGCCAAGCCCGCCCCCACCGCTCCGGTGAGCAGGGCCGCCGCCTGGCGGAAGCGGCGCCGCACCGCCAGCACGATCAGCGCCACCACCGGGACCAGCCCGGCGCCCACGATGGCCACGCCGGTGATCAGCTCGGCGAAGCGGTCCGGCACCCGCTCGTACACGCCGACCAGGTCCTCTTCGGCACCGCCGATGGTGTTGCGGAGCCAGGTGGCCACCAGCACGCCCACGCCCACCAGGACCAGGCCCAGGATGAGCCGCACCACGTCGGCCTGCGAGCGGACGCGCCGGCGGGGCGAGACCGACACGACGACGCCGGCCAGCACGCCGACCTGGTCGTTCTCCCTGGTCACGCCCGGTGTCACCACGGCAGGGGTGCTCTGCACCGCGCTCGATCCTGACACGGCCCGTGGCGCCATCCGGTGACGCCCCGGGGGCACGGTCAGAGCTTGGCCAGCACCGAGTCGGCCGAGCTCACCTCCACGCCGGGCTTGGACTCGACCATCAGGTCGGTCACCACGCCGTCCTCGATGATGGCCGCGTAGCGCTGCGAGCGGGTGCCGAGGCCGAAGCCGCTGCCGTCCATCTCCAGGCCCATGGCCGCCGCGAACTCGCCGTTGCCGTCGGCCAGCATCGTGACCGCGCCCTCGGTGTTCTGGACCTGGCCCCACGCGCCCATCACGAACGGGTCGTTGACGGCGATGCAGGCGACGGTGTCGACGCCCTTGGCCTTGAGGTCGTCGGCCCGCAGCACGAAGCCGGGCAGGTGGTGGTCGGAGCACGTCGGCGTGAACGCCCCGGGCACCGCGAACAGCACGACCTTGCCCGAGCCCAGCACCTCGCCGCTCTGCACCGGGCGGGGACCCTCGGCGGTCATGGTCATCAGCTTCACGTCGGGGACCTTGTCCCCCACCGAGATCGCCATCGATCTTCCTCCGCGTGTCTTGGACATCGAACGCCGGAATCATGCCCCACCACGGGATGGGGACGCGACACACCCCCGGACGCTCCGTGTGACGCCCGGGGGTGTGGTCGCTATGCGGGGTTGAGCCGGCGTCAGATCCGGCGGCTCATGCCGCGGCGGTGGCTGGCCGCGTTGTAGACGAGCAGGGCGATGATGGCGCCGATGATCGAGCCGATCACGCCGGAGACCTGCAGCGCCCCCTCGCCCGGGTCCTTGCCGAACAGCACGTACCCGAGGAAGCCGCCGATGAACGACCCCACCACGCCCAGCACGACGGTCTGGACGAAGGACATCGGGTCGCGTCCCGGCACCAGCAGTCGGGCCAGGTAACCGGCCACGATGCCGATAATGATCATGGCGATGATGAAACCAACCACGTGACACTCTCCCGTCCGGGCAGCGGCGGGGCCGCTGCGTCGTATTGTCGGCAGAGGGGTGCCCTCACGCTTGGGGAGTCATACCTCCCCGGAGGCCGACCGCTGCTTCACACCGGCTCGAGCTCGCGCTCGTTCCTCGCCCGCGTCCAGCTCGGAGTCGAGCTCGTGGCCCTCGACCTCGATGCGGGGCAGGATGCGGTCCAGCCAGCGGGGCAGCCACCAGTTGCGGTCGCCCAGCAGCTCCATCGTGGCCGGAACCAGCAGCATGCGGACCACGGTGGCGTCCAGCAGCACGGCGGTGGCCAGGCCCGTGCCGAACAGCTTGACCACCCGGTCGGCCTCCAGCAGGAAGCTGCCGAACACGAACACCATGATCAGCGCGGCGGCGGTGATGACCCGGGCGGTCGTGGCCAGGCCGTCGGCCACCGAGGTGTGGCTGTCGCCGGTCCGGACCCACTCCTCCCGGATGCGGGAGAGCAGGAAGACCTCGTAATCCATCGAGAGTCCGAACACGATGGCGAACAGCATCATGGGGATGAAGGGCTCGATGGGGGCCCCGTCGATGTTGAGCAGCGGCCCGGCCCAGCCCCACTGGAAGGCCGCCACCACGATGCCGTAGGCCGCGCCGATCGACAGCAGGTTCATGACCACGGCCTTGAGCGGCACCAGCAACGAGCGGAACACGACCATGAGCAGCAGGAACGAGAGCGTGAGCACGGCGGCGAAGAACCAGGGCAGCCGCTCGGCCAGGTACTCGGAGAAGTCGACGCCCACGGCCACCTGGCCGGTGATGGCCACGTCCAGCCCGGTGCCCTCGGTGACCGCCGGCAGCACGTCCTCGCGCAGCCGGGCCACGGTGTCGGTGGTGGCCTGGTCCTGCGGCGCAGTGGTGGGGATCACCTGCCAGACGACCGCGGCGGGGTCGTCGGGATCGTCGGGAGCCGCCGGGCTGGCGAAGGCCACACCGTCGGCCTCGCCCAGCGCCTCGGTGACCCGGTCCAGCGCGGCGGGATCGAGATCGCCGGGAACCAGCGAGGTCAGCACCAGCGGCCCGTTGAACCCGGGCCCGAAGCCCTCGGCCAGCAGGTCGTAGGCCTGGCGGGTGGTGGTGTCCTCGGAGTAGTTGCCCTCGTCCGAGAAGCCGAGGCGCAGGCCGAGCACCGGCAGCGCCAGCAGGACCAGCACCAGGGCTCCGGCGATGGCGGCCGGCCACGGGCGGCGCTGGATGAGCCGGCTCCAGCGGTAGGCCATCGTCTCCCGGACGGGCCGGCGCGCCCGGCGGGGCACCTCCCGGCGCAGCGGCCGCACCGCGAAGGCGGCCAGCACCACGACCACGGCGACGGGGAGGGCGATGACCAGGGCCCCGACGCCCAGGCCGATGCCCACCAGCGCCACGGCCACCAGGCCGGCGGCGATCAGGCCCCGCCAGCGGGTGATCTCCACCCGCTGACCGGCGAAGCCCAGCAGGGCGGGCAGCAGGGTGAGCGACGCCACCAGCGTGGTGGCCACCACCGCGGCGGTGCCCAGCGCCAGGCCGGTGATGAAGCTGACCTGCATGACCAGCATGCCGAGCAGCGAGATCACGACGGTGGTGCCCGCGAACAGCACGGCGCGGCCGGCCGTGTCCATGGCGATGACCGTCGAGCGCTCGAGGTCGTAGCCCTTGTGCAGGTTCTCCCGGAAGCGGGTGACGATGAACAGGGCGTAGTCGATGCCCACGCCGAGGCCGATCATCACGCCCAGGATCGACGTGAAGTCGGGCATGGACACGAGGTGGCCGAGGAAGCCGACCAGCACCGAGCCGACGCCGATCCCGGCCAGGGCCACGCCGATGGGCAGGCCCATGGCCAGCACCGACCCGAACGCCAGCACCAGGATGATGATGGCGAAGCCGATGCCGATGGCCTCCGACGAGGGCGCCTCGAAGTCGGCGAAGATGCCGCCGCCCAGCTCGATCTGCACGCCGTCGAGGCGAGGCAGCTCCTGCTTGATGTCGTGCGCGAGCGCCGTCGCCTCCTCCCCGGTGATGTCGGAGGGCAGCTCGATGCTGGCGTAGGCGACCTTGCCCGCCTCGGGCCCCTGGGCGGCGATCTGCCGGGCGCCCTCGGGGGTGTAGGGGCTGGTGATCTCCAGGTCGCCGAGCTGGGCGATGTCGTCGAAGGCCTGGGTCATGGCCTCGCGCACCGCGGGGTCGTCGACGCCCTGCTCCGCCCGGAAGACGACCGAGCCACCGAACCCGGCCCCGAAGCCGCCGAAGTGCTCCTCCAGGATGTCGGTGCCCCGCTTGGACTCGACGTCGGGCAGGTCGAACTCGGAGCGCGACTCGGTGCCGATGGCGCTGAGGGTGCCGAAACCGACGATCAACGTCACGATCCAGGCGATCACGACGATCCAACGGCGCCGGTAGCACCAGCGCCCCAGGCGAGCGAACACAGGGCCTCCACGGGGGTGCGGGACGGGGGCTCGACGCGGCGTGGGGACTCACCGCCGTGACCGACGCTACCTGGACCTCCGCGCCCGTGGAGGGTGTCATCTGGCACACCGGGCGGCCGGCGGAGCATGGTGGGCCGGTGGAGCAGACCACCACCGCCCGCGGCCTGTGGGCCGCCGGTGAGCCCGTGCACGCCGTCACCTACTTCGCCCCCGCCTCGCACGCGGCGTGGGCGGCCGCCGGCCTGCGCGGCTTCTGGCGGGGCTACTTCGCCACCCGCACCGCGCCCCTGGGCGAGGTGCCGGCCGGAAGTGGTCACCGCGGTGGTCTACAACTTCGCGCCCGGCATGGTGGCCCGCGCCATCCCCGAGGTGTGGACCATGACCACACCCGAGGCGGCCTGGCAGGCCCGGCTGGCCGGGGTCGACCGCGGGCTGCGGGACGCGCTGGGCGACGAGGTGGTGGCGGCCGCCGCCGGTCCCGCCGGGCTGGCCCGGGCCGCGCTGGAGGGGTGCGATCCCGCGGGGCGGGCCCTGTTCGCCGCCCACCTGCACCTGCCGTGGCCCGACGAGGCACACCTGGCCCTGTGGCAGGCGCTGACCCTGCTGCGCGAGTTCCGCGGCGACGGCCACAACGCCGCGCTGCTGGCCGCGGGGCTGGACGGCTGCGCGGCCCACGTCCTGGCCGGCGCCACCGGCGGCGCCGCCCGGTCCGTGACCCAGCCCCACCGGGGCTGGAGCGACGAGGACTGGGACGCCCGGGTCGCCGCCCTGGCCGAGCGGGGCCTGCTGGTCGCCGGCGGCGAGGCCACGGCCGCCGGCCGGGCCCTCCGGGACGAGGTGGAGGCCGCCACCGACCGGGCCGCGGCCGGGCCCTGGCGGGCGCTCGGCGAGCGCCGGGCGGCGGCGCTGGAGGCCGCCCTGGTGCCGCTGGCCCGCCGGCTGGTCGACGCGGGCCCGGTCCCCGTCCCGAATCCCATGGGCGCTCCCCGGCCCTAGCGGCCACAATCCCGCGGGTGACCCCTCCCCCGCTGCCCTCCCGCGAGGACATCCTGGCGGCTGCCAAGCAGCTGGCCCCGTACCTGCGCACCACGCCCGTCCTCACCGTCGACCGCGCCGACCTGGGCATCCCCGGCCGGGCGCCCCTGGTGCTCAAGCTCGAGCTGGTCCAGCACAGCGGGTCGTTCAAGGCCCGGGGCGCGCACCTGCACCTGCTGGCGGGGCGAGCCGCGCCCGGGGCGGGAGTCGGTGGCCGCCTCGGGCGGCAACTTCGGGGTGGCGGTGGCCTACGCCGCCCGGCGGCTGGGCGTGCCCGCCACCGTGTTCGTCCCCGCCACCAGCGCCCCGGCCAAGCTCGACCGGCTCCGCGGCCTCGGGGCGACCGTGGAGGTCGTCCCGGGGTACTACGACGACGCCCGGGAGGCGAGCCAGGCCCACGCCACCGAGACGGGCGCGCGCTTCCTCCACGCCTTCGACCAGCCCGAGATGATCCTGGGCTCGGGCACGCTGGGCGCCGAGCTGGCGGCCCAGGCGGACGTGGACCGGGTGGTGGTGGCCGTGGGCGGCGGCGGGCTGATCGGCGGCGTGGCCTCGTGGTACCGGGGCGACGTGGCGGTCACCGGGGTCGAGACGGCGGGCTGCCGCACCCTGGCCGCCGCGCTGGACGCGGGCCGGCCGGTCGAGGTCGGCATCACCGGCATCGGCGCCGACGCCCTCGGCGCCCGCCAGGCCGGCGACCTGCCGTTCGCCGCGGCCCGGCGCTGGGTGGACCGGGTCGTGGTGGTCGAGGACGACGACGTCGTCGAGGCCCAGCGCCGCCTGTGGGACGCCCTGCGCCTGGCCCTGGAGCCCGCCGGCGCAGCCGCACTGGCGGCGCTCACCACCGGTGCGCTGGCCGACCCCGACGAGCGTGTGGCGGTGGTGCTGTGCGGGGCCAACGTCGACCCCGCCACGCTGACCTGACAAGCTCGTTCTGTCAGCGCTGGCGGTGCCGATTGCGCGTGGGAGCTGACAGAACGGCGGGACGCTGGCTTAGGCGTCCGGGTCCACGCCCAGCACCACGAGCCCGAGCGTGCCCTGCCCGGCCGCCGAGGCGGTGAGCTGGTTGCCGTTGGCCGCGGGGTCCCCGGCGATCGAGTCGTCCTCGTTGCGGGTGTCGCGGCTGCCGTGGGCCGCGTAGGGGTCCTCGGCGTGGACCTCGTCGGTCAGGTCGTCGTCGAAGTAGAGCTGGGTCGTGAGGACGGCCGAGTCGTCCAGGCGCACCTTGGTGTGGATGTGCACGGCCCGCCCCGGGTACCAGCCGGGATACACGGTGGCGAACTCGACGATGCCGTCCCCGTCGGCCACCTGGGAGCCCCGCAGGAACGTGGTCCCCTCCCCCGCCTCGTCCCCGCTCGAGCCGTCGCGGAACGCCGAGTAGTCGCCCCCGCTGTCGGCGTGCCAGACGTCGACCACCGCTCCGGGTACCGGGGCGCAGTCGGCGTCCACCACCTGGATGCCGAGCCGCAGCGTGTGGCCGGGCTGGCCCTCGGTGATGTCGCGCCGGTCCAGGCCGAGGTCGAGGTAGAACGGCCCCTCGGTCTGCTCGGGGGTGAGCCGGCAGGTCCCGATGGACGCGAAGTCGGCGGCGGTGAGCGCGGCCCCGGCCGCTCCGGTGGCGGCCGTGCCCGTCTCCGGCGCCGCGGTGGTCGAGGTCGTCGACCCGGCGTCCGCATCGCCGTCGCTGCCGCCGTCGTCGGAGGACCCGCCGCACCCGGCGATGAGGGCGCCCATCAGGGCGGCCCCGCCCGCGAGGAAGGTCCGGCGGCTGGTGTCGGCGGGAATCATGGGCTGCATCACAGCACGGCCACCTGAGCGTTGCCCGTGAACCGGCCGTGAGCTCACTCCACGCCGCCCGACCGCTCGGCCCGGTAGGTGGCCCGGCTCAGCAGGTTGGCGCCCACCGGCATCGTCAGCACCTGGAGCGCCGCGGCCAGCAGCAGCGACGTCACGTCGTTGGGGTGGTCCAGCGTCACGGCCCCGCCCAGCAGCACCAGGACCACGCCCAGCGTCGACGCCTTGGTGAGCGCGTGCATCCGGGCCAGGACCCCGCGGAACCGCAGCACGCCCACCGCGGCCAGCAGCGTGAGCGTCGCCCCGGCCAGCGCGAGCACCTCTCCGGTCACTGGCCCGCCCCCTCGATGAACCGGGCCACCACGCCGGTGCTGACGAAGCCGACCAGGGCGGCCACCACCGCCACGGGCAGGAAGGCGCCCTCCCCGGTCTGCATGGCCCGCAGGGTGATGGCGCTGATGCCCACGATCAGCAGCCCGTCCACCCCCAGCACCCGGTCGGTGAGCGTGGGCCCGGCCACCAGCCGGTAGCCGAACCCCAGGGCGGCCAGCGCCAGCAGGACGAAGGCGGCCGTGGTCACGACCCCACCGCCGCCACCGCCTCGGGGCTGCCGAAGGCCCGCACCACGAGGTCGCGCAGGCTCCAGATGTCCCGGCGCACCTGCTCGACCGAGTGGAGGTGGAGCACGTGCACCACCATCACCCGCGGGTCCCGCTCGACCTCCACCGGCATGGTCCCCGGGGTCAGCGCCACCAGGTTGGCCAGCAGCGCCAGCACCTCGTCCGAGCACTCGGGCAGCGGCACCTCCACCACGCCGGTCGAGATGCGGGGCCAGGGGGTCAGCACCTCGCGGGTCAGCACCACGTTGGACACCACCAGGTCGCGGGCCAGGCGCAGCCCCAGCCGGGCCAGCGGGACCGGCCGCACCCTCGGCACGTGCGCCCGCCGCCGGGCGTCGGGCAGGGCGAGGACCAGGACCCCGGCCACCACCAGGCCGCCGGCCAGGTTGGCCCACGACAGCGAGCCCCAGGCCAGCACCCAGATGGTGACCAGCAGCACCACCAGGCCGAGCGAGCTTCTCATCCGAGCACCTCCGTGACGTAGGCCGAGGGGTCGAGCAGGTCCTGCGCCGCTCGCAGGCAGAAGTCGTAGAGCGGCCCCGCGGCCAGGCCGATGGCCAGGGTCAGCGCCGCCAGCGCCGCGGTGGGCGCCACCATGAGCAGCGGACCGCCCAGCGGCTCGCCGGGCCGGGACAGGCGCGCCCCTGCCACCGGCTCGCGGGCCGGGCTCCAGAACACCGCGATCCACACCTTCATGAGCGAGTAGAGGGTGAGCAGGCTGACCACCAGCGACACCGCCATCACGGCGTAGGCGGACCGGGCCGCGGCCGCGTCCACCAGGGCGAACTTGGGGATGAACCCCGACAGCGGGGGGATGCCCACCAGGGCTCAGCGCCGGCACCAGGAACAGCACCGCGAGCACGGGCGCGGTCCTCACCATGCCCCCGAGCCGCGCCAGGCGGCTCGACCCTCCGGCGTGCTCGATCAGGCCGCCGGTCAGGAACAGCCCGGTCTTGGCCACGATGTGGTGCACCGTGTACAGCACCGCGGCGGCCAGGCCGGCCACGCTGAACAGGCCCAGCCCCATGATCATGTAGCCGATGTGGCTCACGATCTGGAACGACAGGACCCGCTTCACGTCGCCCTGGGCGATGGCGCCCAGCACGCCCACCAGCATCGTGGCCGCCGCCAGCACCAGCAGCAGGGTCCCCGGGCGGGTGCCGGCCGGGAACAGCAGCGTCTGGGTGCGGATGATGGCGTACACGCCCGACCTTGGTGAGCAGGCCGGCGAAGATGGCCGTCACCGGCGACGGCGCCGTCGGGTAGCTGTCCGGCAGCCAGAAGAACAGCGGGAAGATGGCGGCCTTGATCCCGAACACCACCAGCATCAGCACGGCCAGGGCATTGCGCAGCCCGTCGGGCAGGTCGGGGATCCGCAGCGACAGCTGCGCCAGGTTGACCGTGCCGGTCGAGGCGTAGACCACGGCCAGCAGGGTCACGAACAGCACCGAGGCCAGCAGGCTGATCACGACGTAGGTCATGCCCGAGCGCACCTGGTCGAGCCGCCCGCCCAGGGTGAGCAGCACGTAGCTGGCGGTGAGCATCATCTCGATGGCCACGAACAGGGTGAACAGGTCACCGGTGAGGAAGGCGGCCGCCACGCCCGCCGCCAGGATCAGGTACACGGACTGGAAGCCCACGTGGTTGCGCTCGGCCCCCGGCTGGCCGATGGCGTAGACCAGCACGGCCAGCAACATGAGCGCGGCGACGACCAGCATGATGGCCGAGAAGCGGTCGGCCACCAGGGCGATGCCCAGCGGCGCGGGCCAGCCCCCGGCCGCGCTGGAGACCGGGCCGTCGCGGTCGACCTCCACCAGCAGCACGACCGCCAGCACCGCCACCGCGGTGAGGCTGGCGAGGCCGATGGCCCGCTGCAGCGGGCGGGACCGCCCGGCCAGGACCGACAGCGCGGCCCCGAGCAGGGGCAGCAGGATCGGCAGCGCCAGCAGGGCGTTCACGGCCGGTCCTCCGCGTGCGCTCGAGCTCGTCGTCGCCGTCGGCCGAGGGCGGCTCGTCGAGGTGTCGGGCGCCCGTGGCGCGCCACCTCGCGGTCCTCCACGTCGTCCTGGACCTCGTCGTCGTGGGTGAGCAGCCAGCTGCGGTAGGCCAGCGCCAGCAGCAGGGCGGTCACGCCGAAGCTGATGACGATGGCGGTCAGGGCCAGCGCCTGGGGCAGCGGGTCGGCCAGGTCGCCGGTGGGCCCGTTGCCGATGAGCGGGGCGCGGCCCCGGTGCCCCGACGTGACCATGAGGACGTTGGCGCCGTGGCCCAGCAGGGCGATCCCGATGATGATCCGGCTGAGCTTGCGCTGGAGCACCAGGTAGGTCCCGATGCCGAACAGCGCGGCGGCGGTGGCGGCCAGCAGCACGGTCACGGCGCCGGCACCCGGGGGTCGTCGCCGAAGGACTCGAACACCATCAGGACCAGGCCCAGCACCACCAGGTAGACGCCGACGTCGAAGGCCAGCGCCGAGCCGACCTTGACGTGGCCGAGAAGCGGCAGATCGCCCTCCACCAGGGCGCTCTCCAGCACCGCGCCGCCGAACAGCAGCGGGACCGTGGCGGTGAGGGCCGCGAGGAGCAGGCCCGCGCCCAGCACCGTCCACGGCCGCGCCCGGGACAGGCTGCGGACGTCGTCGATCCCGCCGGCCACGTAGCGCAGGGCGACCGCCGCGCCGGCCACGATCCCGCCCGCGAAGCCGCCCCCGGGCTGGTTGTGGCCCGCGAACAGCAGGTAGAGCGAGCCCACCATCACCGCGGGGAAGACCAGGCGCACGGCCACGTCCACCACCACCAGCCGCTTGACCCGAAGCGACTCCGGGGCCGGCGGCTCGGCGGGGGCCCGGCCCCGGGGCCGGCGCCCGGCCCGGGCCAGCGCCACCGAGCCGATGGCGGCGGCGGTGAGGACCGTGATCTCGCCCAGGGTGTCGAAGCCCCGGAAGTCGACCAGGATCACGTTGACCACGTTGCGCCCGCCGCCGTCGGGCACCGACCGCTCGACCATCTCCCCCGACACCGGCTCTGCGGTGCGGCTGCCGCCGGCCGTCAGGGCCAGCCCGAACACGGTCAGCCCGACGGCCACCGCCACCGCGGCCCGCACCACCCGGCGCGCCGGCCGCACCCGGGGCTCGAACTCGTCGGGCAGCCGCCGCAGCACCAGCACGAACAGCACGGTGGTCAGGGTCTCGATCGCCACCTGGGTGAGGGCCAGGTCGGCGCCGCCCTGGACCACGAACAGCCCGGCCATGGCGTAGCCGGTGGCGCCCAGCAGCAGGGCGGCCGAGAAGCGCTGGTGGACGGCCCCCGCCGCCACCGCGAACACCACCAGGGCCACGCACACCGCCACGTGTCCGGCCGAGCCGACCAGCGCGGGCCAGCCGGGCCAGCCGCCGCCCGCCACCAGCGCGCCGGTCGTGAGCAGCGCCGCGGTGGTCAGGATCACGCCCGCGTAGGTGGGCAGCGACCCGTTCTGCACCACCCCGGTCAGCCGGTCGGCCCCGACGTTCACGGCCCGCAGCAGCGCGTGGTAGGCGTCGGCGCCGCTGGGCAGCCGGCCGCCCGCCGCCAGCACCGGCGCGATCCGCTCGCGGCCCAGGAACAGCGCCAGCCCGCCCCCCAGGGCCAGCGCGGAGAGCGCCAGGGGCAGGTTGACCCCGTGCCACAGCGCGAGGTGGACGGGCTCGACGGCCGCGTCGAGGGCGCGGGCCGCGCCGCCGGCCCAGCGGTCGACGACCGCGGGGGCGACACCGAGCACGACGGTCAGCGCGGCCAGCACGGCGGCAGGCGCCACGAAGGAGGCCGGAGGCGGTCGGGCGTCCGGCACGCGATCCTCGCCCGCGCCGGCCCGCCCCAGGGCGCCCCAGGCGAACCACAGGCTGTAGGCCGCGGTCAGGGTCGACCCCGCCACCACCAGGCCCAGCACCAGGCCCGCGTACGAGAACGCTCCCTCGGCGAGGGCCGCGAAGTCCTCCTCCTTGGCGATGAAGCCGAAGGTCAGGGGCACCCCGGCCATGGACGCGGCCGAGACGACGGTCACCGCGATGGTGGGCCCCCAGCCCGCTCCCCAGCGGGCCAGGCGGCGCACGTCGCGGCTGCCGGCCTGGTGCTCGACGATGCCCACCACCATGAACAGCGCGGCCTTGAACAGGCCGTGGGCCAGCACCAGGGCGCATCCGGCCACCAGCGTGGCGGGGGTGCCCAGGCCGAGCAGCACCGCCATGAAGCCGAGCTGGCTCACGGTGCCGAAGGCCAGCAGCAGCTTGAGGTCGTGCTGGCGGAGGGCCCGCAGCCCGGCCGCCAGCATGGAGAGCAGCCCGACGCCCACCACCGCGGGCCGCCACAGCCAGACCGTGTCGAAGGCCGGGGCCAGCCGGCCGATGAGGTAGATCCCGGCCTTCACCATGGTGGCCGAGTGCAGGTAGGTGCTCACCGGGGTCGAGGCCGCCATGGCCCCCGGCAGCCACGAGTGGAACGGGTAGAGCGCCGACTTCGAGAAGGCGCCCACCAGCACCAGCGCCAGCCCCACGGTGACGGCCGTCCCTGCGGGCGGGCGCGCCAGGACCGCGCTCAGGCTGTAGCTACCGGCCGCCTGGCCGATGAGCACGACCCCGCCCAGCAGCGCCATGCCTCCCAGGCCGGTGACCAGCAGCGCCTGGAGGGCGGCGGCGCGCGCCGCGGGGTTGGTGTGGTCGTTGCCGATGAGCAGGAACGACGTCACCGACGTCAGCTCCCAGAACCCGAACAGCACCACCAGGTTGTCGGACAGGACCAGGCCCAGCATGGAGCCCGCGAACAGCACCAGCAGGCCCAGCAGCCGGCCCTCCCCCGCGCCCCCGTCCGGCAGGTAGCGGGCGGAGTAGGCGAACACCAGCACGCCGATCCCGGCGATGAGCAGGACGAACAGGGCGGCGAACCCGTCGAGGCGCAGGTCCAGGTCGACCCCGAGCGCCGGCACCCAGGCCACGCTCTCGCTCCGCGGCCGGCCGGCCAGCACGTCGCCCGCCACCGCCGCCAGCCACGCCAGCGTCGCCGCGGACGGGACCGCGGCGACGCCCACCGCCGCCCGCCCGGCCTGGCGCCCGGCCGCGACGAGGCCGAGCCCCACCACCGCGTGGGCGACCAGCAGGAGGATCACGGCACCGGCGCGGCTCCTACCGCCTCACCGAGCAGCAGCGCCACCGACATCTCCTCGCCGAGGCTAACCGCGGGGCGCTTACCGTCTGGCGATGACGGCACCTAGCGTCACGCCCGATGGCGCACGACAGCAGCGACATCGCGCTGGGCGCGCCGGTGGGCCGACGATCCCTGGCGTACTGCCGGCAGGGCGAGGCCATCACGGTGGGGGACGCGAGGCGCTCAAGCCCGCGGTTGCGCTGCGGGCGCGGGCGTTGCGCCGGACCAAGCCGGTGCCGCTGCTCGCTGGGATACTCGAACGCGGTGCTGCTGCCCTCGCTGATCGACGCCATCCTGGCCCCACGCCCCGGTGCTCAGCCGGCCTGAGGGCCTGAGCGACGCCCGGGTCGCCGCCGCCCTGCGCGACGGCTGGGCGCTGGAGCCGAGCACGCTCGACTACCAGCCCGTGGGGTTCGGCAGCTACCACTGGCGGGCCGAGGCGGGCGGCGCCTGGTTCGTCACCGTCGACGACCTCGACGCCAAGCGCCGCCGCCTCGACGACCCGCCGGGCGAGGCGTGGCGGCGCCTGTCGGCCGCCCTGACCACCGCCCGGGCGCTGGCCGACGCCGGGCTCGGCTTCGTGGCCGCACCGCGCCCCACCGCCGCCGGCGACGTCCTCTGGCCGGTGGACGGCCGCTACGCGCTGGCGCTGTATCCGTGGGTGGAGGGCGAGGTGCACGCCTGGGGCGCCTACCCCAACCGGCGCGAGCGCCTGGCGGTGCTCGACCTCCTGGTCGCCCTGCACGGCGCGCCCGCGGCGCTGGCGACCACGGCCCTGGCCGACGACTTCGCCGTGGAGCACCGCGACCGCCTGGCCGCGGCCCTGGCCGACCTGGCGACCCCGTGGGACACCGGCCCCTTCGGCGAGCGCACCCGCCGCCTGCTGGAGCGCCACGCCGGGCCGCTGGCCCGGGCGCTGGACCGCTACGACCGCCTCGCCGCCTTCGTGGCGGAGGCGGGCGGACCGCAGGTCCTGACCCACGGCGAGCCCCACCGGGCCAACACCATCACCACGGCCGCGGGCGTGGTCCTCATCGACTGGGACACCACCCTCGTGGCGCCGCCCGAGCGGGACCTCTGGGCCATGGCCCAGGACGATCCGCGCGATCCTCGACGACTACCGGGCCCGCACCGGCGTCGCACCCCGCCCGGAGGTGCTCGACCTGTACCGCCGCCGGTGGGACCTGACCGACGTCGCCATCTACTCCGGGCGCTTCCACTCGCCGCACGCGGACGGCGAGGACACCCGCCACGCCTTCGGCTACCTGGGCCACTACCTCGCCGCCTGTGCCCGCCACGGCTAGCCCTCAGGTCCCGGCGACCTGCCGGGCGGTGTCGTCGAGGACCGCGGCCGCCACGGCCACCACCGCGGGCGCCTGGGCGGCGAGCACGTCCGCCACCACCGGCACCTCCTCGGCGGCCAGGGCCAGGCGGGGCCGGCGCGCCAGCATGGCGTAGAGCCGGTCGGCCACCCACGCCGGGTCGTCGTAGTGGAGGCCGGACGACGTGCGGCCCCGGGCCAGGAACGCGGCCCACGCGGTCGCGGTCGTCGGCAGCCAGCGCGGGCAGGGCCCGCTCGCCCTCCGCCAGCGCGGCCCGGAACGCGTCCTCGGCCGCGGTGGCGACGAGGGTGCCGTCCAAGCAGCAGCTCCCAGCCGGCGTGGCCCACGGCCCGCGCCGGGCCGGATCCCAGCCCCCGGGCGGTCAGGGCCCGCCGCAGCGCCCGGCTGCCGTCGAGGAACCGGGGATCGGCGTGGAAGGCGGCGTCGGCCCGCAGGTGGCAGCGCACGCCCGCCCCCAGGGGGCCGTCCAGGTCGCGGTGCGCCAGGCGGATCCCGGCCATGGGCGCCAGGTCGGGCAGCACGGCGCCCAGCACGAAGCCGGGATCGTCCTCGCCCCCGGCCAGGGCGACGTGGGTGTGGCCCAGGAAGTTCATCCGCCCCGAGTCTCGCCGCTCAGGCGGCCTCGGCCACCGGCAGCGGGTCCTCGGGCTCCTCGAGCCGGCGCCGCGTGCCGCCCAGCATGTCGACGGTCAGCACGCCCAGCGCCGCCCACACCAGCGCGAAGCCCGCCAGCCGCTCCGGCGGCAGCGGCTCGCCCAGGATGGCCACGCCGCACAGCAGCTGCAGCGTGGGGGTCAGGTACTGGAGCAGGCCGAGCAGGGAGAGCGGTATCCGCCGGGCGGCCACCCCGAACAGCGCCAGGGGCACCACCGTGATCACGCCCAGGCCCACCAGCAGCAGGTCGCGGCCCACGCTGCCGTGCAGGAAGGCGGCGTCGCCCCGGGCCGCCAGCACCACCAGCCCGGCGAGGGCGGCGGGCAACAGGACCAGCGTCTCGGTCGCCACCGAGGCCAGCGCCCCCACCGGCACCGCCTTCTTCAGGAAGCCGTAGCCGGCGAAGCTGCACGCCAGCACCAGGGCGATCCACGGCACCCGCCCGTAGGCGACGGTGAGCACGGCCACCGCCGCGGCCCCGAAGCCGAGCGCCACCAGCTGGAGCCGGCGCAGGTGCTCACCCAGCACGACGACGCCCAGGGCGACGGTGATGAGCGGGTTGATGTAGTAGCCGAGCGCCGCCTCCACCACGTGCCCGTGGGTGACCGCCCACACGTAGACCAGCCAGTTGGTGCTGAGCAGGACCGCGGCCGCGGCCAGCCGGGGCAGGGCGCCCGGCCGGGCACGAACCTCCGCCAGCCAGCCCCGGTCGCGGCGCAGGGCGAGCACGGCGGCCACCACCACGAACGACCACACGATCCGGTGCAGCAGGATCTCCCCGGCCGCGACGGACCCGAGCCGGTGGAACACCAGCGGGAACACGCCCCACAGCGAGTACGCCACGATCCCGGCGAGCGTGCCCGCCCGGCGGTCGGCGTCGAGGTCGGAGGGGGTGCCCGGCACGAACCCGTGACGCTATCGGCGCCCCGAACCGATCGGCGAGGCAATAGGGGTCGACCAGCGGGGCACGAGGCAATAGCGGCCGGCCCCCGGCCGCTATTGCCTCGCGCCTCCCGCCGTGACCCCTATTGCCTCGCGTCGATGAGCTCGCGGACCGCGGCGGCCAGCTCGTCCGGGGCCTCCAGCGGCGGCCAGTGGCCCACGTCGGCCAGGCGCAGCAGCGGGACCGACGGCAGGCGCACGGCCAGCCGCTCGGCCACGTGACCGCCGGACACCGGGTCGAGCTCGCCCCAGACGAAGCGCATGGGCACCGCGTTCGCCTCCAGGCGCGGCCCGCCAGCGGTCGGCGTAGGTGCGGCGGTCGGCGATGTAGTGGAGCAGGGCGTGGGCCTGGCGGGCGCCACCGTCGTGCTCCAGCGCCCGCCACATGTCGTGGACCTCGCCGTCGGTCATGGGCCGGCGGGTGCCCCAGGTGATGCCGATGCCGTTGGCGAAGGCGGTCTCGTCCATGGCCGCGGCGATCTCGGCCCCGTGCTCGGGGTCGAGCAGCAGCTGCTGGCCGTAGGTGGGCCGGTGCAGGTCGGGGTAGAGGCCGCCGTTGGACCACACCACGCCGGTCACCTCCACCGGCCGGTCGCCCGGGGACTCGGCCTGGCGGGCCAGCAGCTCCTGGGCCAGCGAGACGCTGTAGTCGTGGGCCACCACCACGGTGGACGTCACCGCGAGGCGGTCCCACACCGTCTCGACGGCGTCGACCGCGCCGTGGATCGAGTACGGGTGGCCGACCGGCTTGTCCGACGCCCCGAACCCGGGCAGGTCGGGCGCCACCACCCGCACGCCATCGAGTCGGTCGATAAGGGGGATGGCGTCGAGGGTGGACGACGGGTAGCCGTGCAGGAAGGTGACGACCGGGCCCTCGCCCACGTCGTGGACCGCCAGCGACAGGCCGCCGGCGTCGATGCGCTCGGCCTGCGCCGCCCACCGGTCGAACGTCTCCATGCCCGTCCCCTCCGGCCGCTACTCGAACAGGACCGAGATGCTCTCACGCCGGGCGATGCGGCGGATGGCCTCGCCCAGCAGCCCGGCCACCGACACCACCTCGACCTTGGGCGACAGGCCCGTCGGGCTGCGTCTCGACGCTGTCGGTCATGAACAGCCGCTCGATGGGGCTGCGGTCCAGGCGGTCAGTGGCCGGCCCGGCCAGCAGCCCGTGGGTCACGGCCGCGTAGACCGACGACGCGCCCCGCTCCATCAGCACCCGGGCCGCGTCGACCAGGGTGCCCGCGGAGATGGTGAAGTCGTCGACGATCAGGGCGTTGCGGCCCTCGACCGACCCGATCAGCTCGACGATCTCGGCCGACTCGGTGTGGTCCACGCGGCGCTTGTCGCAGATGGCGGTCGGCGCCCGCAGCCGGTTGGCCCACTCGCGGGCCTTCTTGGCGAAGCCCGCATCGGGCGCCACCACCACCAGGTCCTCGATGCCCTTGGCCCCGATGGCGTCGCACAGCACCGGCAGCGCGTACAGGTCGTCCACCGGGATGCGGAAGAAGCCCTGGACCTGGGGGGCGTGGAGGTCGAGCGTGACCACCCGGTCGGCCCCCGCGGCCTCGATGGCGTCGGCGCAGACCCGGGCCCGGATCGACACCCGGGGCTCGTCCTTCTTGTCGCCCTTGGCGTAGCTGAAGTAGGGGATGACCGCGGTGACCGACGCCGCGCTGGCCCGCTTGAGCGCGTCGATCCAGAACAGCAGCTCCATGAAGTTGTCGTTGGCGGGGAAGGCGGTGCCCTGCACCAGGAACACGTCCCGGCCCCGGACGTTCTCCAGCACCCGCACGAACAGGTTGCCCTCGGAGAAGCGCAGCGTCTCCGACTCCCCCAGCTCGCGGCCCAGGTACTCGGCGATCGAGTGGCCCAGGCGCCGGCTGGCCGATCCGGCGAAGAGCAGGAACTCGTCGTCCACGGCCGCGACTCTACGCACCGACCGGGATCCCGGCGGCGGCCAGGGCCGCGGGCGTGGGCTCCGCCATCTCCCAGCGACTCAGCCGGCCGCCGCTCACCTCGGCCAGCCACAGCACGTCGAGGCGCTGCTCCTCGGCGTCGGGCAACCCGAGGTGCGACCCCGTGGTGGTTCCCAGCACCGCCACGGTCGAGCCCCGGGCCGTGAGGTGGCGGGGATAGACGACGTAGAGCGGGAACCCGGTGAAGTACCCGTCCCACGCCGCCACGTTGGCCGCCTTCCCCACCAGTGGCGGCTCGTCCAGCACCACCAGCTGGTGGTCGTCCGTCATCAGCCGCCCCAGCCCGGCCAGGTCCCCCCGGTTGATGCAGTCGACGAAGCTCACCACCGCGGCCAGCGGCGGCAACGGACTCAGCGCCACGGCTCCCATCCTGTCAGCCCGGCGGTCACCGGCCGGTGCTGCCGTCGATCAGCTCGCGCAGGATGTCGGCATGTCCCGCGTGGCGGGCCGTCTCCTCCAGCAGGTGTCCCAGCACCCAGCGCAGGTTGGTGGGGCCGGACCGGGGCGAGTGGCACAGGTCGTCCAGCCCGGCCCCGGCCACGATGGCGCCCACCCGGTCCCAGGTGGCGCGGTAGGCGTCGACGGCGGCGGCGAGGGTGTCGCCCTCGACCTCGACCGTGTTGCCGGTGAGCTCGACGTCGAGGCCGGCGAAGCGCCGCTCCACCCAGATCGACTCGGCGAAGCACAGGTGCTTGACCAGCCACGCCAGCGTCGTCCCGCTGGGGACCGGCGAGGTGTGGGCGGCCTCGTCGTCCACCCCCGTGACCTTGCGGACCACCGATTCCCGTTGGAACTGGAGCAGCGCGAGCAGGGTGTCGCGCTCGTCGTCCGCCCCCGCGGGCGGCCTCTGGTCGGGCACGCCCGCAGCGTACGAGGTGCCCGCCGGCCGGCCATCGAGTTTGCGCGACCGGTGGGCCGCCAGCAGGCCGAAATGCCCGTCCACTGCTCGAATCCGAGCCAGTGGACTTCGCGGGTGCGTACTATTGAAACGCCAGGTGAACGGGCGGGAGACACCATGGAGATCCGGCTGCTGGGCCCCGTGGAGCTTGTCTCCGTGCGCGGCCCGGTGGCGATCGGTTCCGCCAAGCAACGTGCGCTACTCGCGTTCCTGGCCCTGCATCCGCAACGCCTGCTGACCTACGACGTCCTCATCGACGGGCTATGGGGTGACGGGCCGCCTGAGGGAACCGTCGAGGCGCTTCGCTTCCATGTCTCGCGCCTGCGCGGGATCCTCCGGCAGGTGGACGACGCCGAGAGGCTGAGGACGCGCCCGGGCGGCTACCAGTTGGTGGTCGCCGAGGACGCGGTGGACGTCGTCCGCTTCGAGAAGGCGGTTGCCGGGGCCCGGCTGGCTCGATCGGACGGTGCGACCCCCGATGCGGTCAGCCGAGCGCTCCACGACGCGCTTGATCTGTGGTCTGGACCGGCCCTTGCCGACATCAACGGAGAGCCGTTCGTGGTGGGCGAACGCCGCCGCCTCGAAGAGCTTCGCCTGGCGGCGACCGAGGACTACCTCGCCGCCGAGCTGGCCGGCGGCCGCCACGGGGAGGCGGTGGGAGAGCTCGAGCGGATGGTCGATCGCCACCCGCTCCGGGAGCGGCTCTGGGAGCTGTTGATCACGGCGCTGTACCAGTCGGGCCGCCAGGCGGACGCCCTTGCGGCCTACCAGCGCCTACGACGGATCCTCGCCGACGAGCTCGGCATCGAGCCGTCCGCACCACTGCGTCAACTTGAGCACAACGTGCTCGTCCAGGACACGGGTCTTGCCAGACCCTCCACGAGCCCGGCGGTCTGGCATGCGAATGGCGACGAGCCCCAGCCCGCCCCGGCCGACGCGGTACCACCCCACGCGGGAGCGACTGCCCGGCCGCGACGCGGCCTCGCCACAACCGCGCTCGCGCTCAGCATCGTCGCTCTCGGGCTGTTCCGGCTCGGCGTTGCGTCAACGCTGATCGCCGTGCTCGCGATCCTCTGTGGGACGATCGCGGCCAACCGCGCCAGGAAGGCGGGCGCGCCGGCCGCTCGGCGAGCGACAGTCGCGGTCATCACGGGCATCGTCGCGTTCTCGGCGAGCTTGGGGCTGCTCGTCTACCGGAACGTAACACCCGACAGCGACACGGCCGACCGCACCGAGGCATCCGGCGGCAGCGAGACCGCGGACCGCACCGAGGCATCCGGCGGCAGCGAGACCGCGGACCGCACCGAGGTGCCCGACGGCAGCGAGACCGCGGACCGCACCGAGGAGTCCAACGAGGTGCCCGCAGGTCGGGAGGTCTCGACCAGCACGCTCCAGGTCGGTGAATGTTTCAACACCCTGCCTGCACCCGATCCACCGGTGCAGCCGGGCGGGGTGACAGAGGTCCAGCCGACGGTCCTATTGGTTCCGTGCGAAGAGCCTCACGAGCAGCAGGTGTACCACCTCTTCGAGCTTGCGGCCGCACCGTACCCCGGAGACGAGCAGGTGCGGGCGCTCGCCCTCGAGCAGTGCTCCAACCAGTTCGAGGCGTACGTAGGCACTGCGCCGGCCTTCTCCGGGCTGGAGTTCCTCTACGTGTGGCCGACTCAATGGGCATGGGAGTCGGGCGACCGCTTCGGCGGATGCTCCCTCTACGACGCCAGGGGGCGCGACCTCACCGGATCGATGGCAGGAAGTCGGCGGTGACCGGCCACGACCGGAGTCGTTGACCACGCGAGGCACGAGCGTCGTTCAGAAGCCGCCATCGCGGAGGAAGGCCAGCCACTCCGCAGTGCGATCGTCGGTGGTCGCGGGGGCGGGCACCATCAGCAGATCGTCCACGACCTCGAAGTGGATGATGGTCTCGAGTGTCCACACGGTCTCGGCAAAGGCGTCGCGCGCCTCGTCGACCTGGTCGGCAGGGATGTCAAGGCCGAGCTCGTCCCCGTGGTCGACGATGGCAGGGAAGAGGCCCGAGAGGTCCACGCCGTAGCGAAGGGATCGGACCGTCCCGTCGGTGGCGACGTCGACTGTGATGTCGGCGCCGGTGGCCGCGAAGTACTCGAGGTAGAACTCGGTGAGGACGTCGGGTTCGACATCGAGGTTGAGGGCGGCGCCGGCCGCCACCGATCGCACGATGCCGTCCGGGTCGGACCCCATGGCCTCCAGGAGGTCCGCGTAGCTGGCCGTCCCCGTGAAGGAGCGCCCTCTCTGCTCCAGGCCCTCCAGGGCCTCGGGCAGGCGGTGAGCCAGCTCCCCGGGGTCGGCCAGCCCCTGGCCCGTCACGGCCGCGAGCAGGTCGGGGCGCCCGTCCCGAACCGCCCCGAGGTCGACGTACGACACTCCAGGCTCGAACGGACCCAGGTCCGCGCCCGGGTTCAGGTCCGTGATCACCGCGTAGTCCCGTGTGTCGAGCACCATGCGATCGGGCCCGCTCCACATCTCGAAGCCGACCGGCGGCGCGTCGTCGCCGAGCATCGGTCCCAGCACTGCCGACAGGTCCACCCGAAAGTGGCTCGCGTCGGGCGTGACCTCACCGACGATCGTCGGGTTCTCGTCATCGACGGGGAGATCGGTGTCGATGCCGAGGGCCGGCGACGAGATCGTCTGACCGACGGACTGGGTGATGCGGTACCCGGACGCGCCCGCGGTGGCCAGGAATGCGTTCTCGAGCCCGACCGCCGTTACCTGCTGACTGCCGTCGCCAACCCCTGTTTCGTCGTCGTCGCCGCCACAAGCGCTCATCCCGACGCCGAGCAGCAGAACGAACATCCAAGCCATTCGCCTCATGATCCGACCTCGCTCCTGCATGCTGATCTCGCGTCATCCGGTCCGTTGTGCAGTGAAGGTCGATGTGCTCTCGGAGGGCCCACAGTCCAAGTTGGCGGGGGTGTACTGGCGGTACGTGCCGCTGGCCTCGACCGCACGTAGCTCGCCTCCGGCCAGACCGACCGCCGTCACGGCCAGGTGCAACTCGAAGCTCGTCTCAGCCGGCGTGTCGCCGCAGGTGCCCCACAGCGACTCGGGGAGGACGCCGGACGTGGAGTAGACGTTGCCTTCTCGGCTCATGGCCGCCGGTGGTCCCGGAACACCTTCCAGCGCCAGTCCGTAGCCGTCCGAGGTCCGGCCAATCGACAGCGAATAGCGCGTCGACCCGAGCTGATCGCAGTCGGAGTACGTGCACTCGCCTGCCACAGGGACGAACAGGAACTCGTACGTGCCCTCCAGGTCGGCGTCGGCCATCGACTCCTGGGAGATCGGGAAGATCTCCTGGATCGACTCCTTCTCGGCCGTGAGCTCGCTGACCTTGCCGTCGAGCGAGGCGTTTTCCGCCGTCAGCGTCCCGTTCTCCTCGGTGAGATCCGAAACCTGGCCGTCGAGATCCCAACTGCGCACACCGAGCACGACCGCGGTGGCGAGCAGACAGGTCGCTCCCGCGCCGACCAGCCACACCGTGGCGGTCCGGCGTCGTGGGCGGACTGGCGTAGCCGGCGGAGCTCCGCTTGCGGTGACGACATCCGGTCCGGCAGCCGGAAGCGGTGGAGCGTCCAGGAGCGGTGGAGCGTCGAAGGCCGGTGGAGCAACCCCGGGCACCTGCCCGGTGGGCACGGACACCTCTCCCCGATCGTCGTAGCGGTGCAGATTCATGGCGCCATCTCCTCAGGCTGTGAGCCCAATCGCCGTCTGCATGAAGAGGCGGGGCTGGTCCCCCACCTGGCGATCGGTGTGGTCTCCCTGGTCGGACGCGACGCCGTTGTCGTCGGAAGGAGTCGGGCTGGTTGCCCGTGTGGAGCGTGCGCTTCGACGGTGAGCGCCACGTGAGCGTTCGCGAAGCACTCCCCGGGCACCCGCCAGTCCGGACGCACTGTGCGAGGTACCTTTCGTCCTGATGGGTGCGCTCGTCGCGATCGCGGAACGCAAGAAGCTCCTCAACGAGGTGTGGCTGTTCCATGGCGCCACCGACGAGGAGCTCACGATGCTCGCCGAGCGAGCGTACGAGGTCTCGGTCGGGCCTCAGGTCGACATCGTCACCGAGAGCGAGTTCGGGGACGAGTTGTTCCTGGTCGTCGACGGCCATGCGGTGGTGAGTCGGAGCGGAGTCGACCTCGGCGTGGTGAACGCCGGCGACTTCTTCGGTGAGATGGCGTTGCTCGGCACCGGCGTGCGGACTTCGACCGTGCGGTCGATCGTCGCGATGACCCTGCTCGGCCTACGCGCCGAGCATCTCGACGAGGTGCTGGCGTCGGATCCGATGGTCGCCCGGCGGGTGCTCAGCGTGGTGGTGAGGCGTCTGGAGGCGACCAACCGCCGCCTCGCGGAGCTGGAGGGCGGCGGGCCCGTCGGCTGACGCTGCGGGGATCTCTGCGGGCGGTCCTGGTCGGGCGCGGCCGGAGGGCACGGGCCGCCCGAGCCGTGGCACAGTGAGCTTGTGCGGCTCGGCATCCTCTCGGACGTGCACGGCAACCGCATCGCCCTGGAGGCCGTGCTCGCCGACGGGCGGGCCCGGGGCGTCGACGCCTGGTGGGCGCTCGGCGACCTGGTGGCCATGGGCCCCGATCCGGTGGGCAGCGCCGAGCTGCTGGCGGGCACGCCCGGGCTCGTCGCCATCCGGGGCAACACCGAGCGCTACGTGCTCACCCGGCGACCGGCCGCCGCCGCACGCGGACGACGTGCGGGCCGATCCGTCGCTGCTCGAGACGCTGGTCGCAGGTCGAGGCGACGTTCTCGTGGACCCGGGGCGCGCTCACCGCCGGGGGCTACCTCGGCTGGCTGGCCGCCCTGCCGCTCGAGGTGCGGATGGAGCTCGACGACGGCACCCGCCTCCTCGGCGTCCACGCCTCGCCCGGGCAGGGACGACGGCGACGGCATCAGCCCGGACCGACCCGAGGCCGAGCTGGCGGCCGCCCTGGCGGGGGCGGACGCGGACGTCGTCGTGGCCGGCCACACCCACCGGCCCACCGACCGGACGGTCGGCGCCATCCGGGCGGTCAACCCGGGCAGCGTGAGCAACCCGGTCACCGACGACGTGCGGGCGGGCTACGTGATCGTGCACGCCGACCGGTCCGGCCACCGGGTCGAGCACCGGCGCGTGGACTACGACCGCGAGGCGTTCCTCGACCGGCTGCGGGAGTCGGGCTGCCCCGCGCACGACTTCCTGGCGGCGATGTTCCGGCGGGGCGGCTGAGGCGACACGCCTGCTGCTGTTGGAGGCGGCGAGGGGAATCGAACCCCTGTACAGGGCTTTGCAGGCCCTTGCCTAAGCCACTCGGCCACGCCGCCGTGAGTGGTTCACCATACCCGGCGGCCCCGACCGGCCCGAAGCGGGAACGGATCGGCTCAGCGGGCGACGAACTCCGCCGCCTCCAGGGCGAGCAGGTCGTCGAAGCGCCGGCGCAGCTCGGCCCGGCGGCCGGGGTCGTGCGCCAGGTTGACCAGCTCGTGGGGGTCCTCCTGGAGGTCGTACAGCTCGTGCTCGTGGTCCTCGAAGGCCGCGTCGGGGCCGTACAGCATCCTCGTCGGGCGGCCCGACAGGTCGTCGTTGGGCAGGCCGCCGCCGACGCCGAAGTAGCGGGCGTACTTGTAGCGGCCGTCGAAGCTGCCCCGGATCTGCCACCGGGTCGAGCGGATGTTCACCGTGTGGGCGGTGGCGTGGCAGAACAGCACCTGGTCCCGCAGCGAGGCGCCCGGATCGGCCAGCACCGGACCGAGGTCGACGCCCCGCATCCCGGGCGCGGGCTCGGCGCCGGCCAGGCCGCAGATGGTGCGGGCCAGGTCGACGTGGCTGGTCAGCGCCCCGGACACCGCGCCGGGCGCGGTGAGGCCCGGGGCCCGGACGATGGCCGGCACCTTCATGATCTCGTCGTAGACGAACGGGCCCTTGGAGCGCAGGCCGTGCGAGCCGCACATGTCGCCGTGGTCCGAGGTGAACACGATGATCGTGTCGTCCCAGGCCCCGCTCGCCTCCAGCGCCGACAGCACGGCGCCGAGCGACTCGTCGGCCAGCTCGTGGAGGCGCACGTAGTAGTCGAGGTGCCGCCGCCAGGCGCGCTCGTCGGCGGGGTCGATGGTGCCCCAGATGCCGTGCTGCTGGTCCCAGCGCCACTGCCGCTGGCAGGCGGGCTTGGAGATGAGGTCGTCGCCGAAGTTGCCGGGCAGGGCCTCGACCACCTCGGGGTAGTCGTCCTCGTAGGCGGGCACCTCCTCCCCCTCCATCCACTTCGACGCCGCCAGCAGCTCCCGGGCCGCGGTCAGCTCGTCGGGATGGTCGGCCCGGTAGCCGGGCTGGTCGATCGGGTACCACATCACGTCGTGCGGGTTGACCAGCGCCACGGTCAGGAACCACGGCTGGTCCAGCGAGGTGGCGTTGTGGGCCAGCCAGTGGGCGGCGTTGGCCGCGATGACGGGGTCGAAGTGGACGCCGGTCCCGGCCCAGCCCATGAAGTGCTGGTCGTTGCCCTCCCAGTCGCTGTAGCCGTACGCCTCCATGGGCGGCGTCGGGCCGTAGCTGACGTGCCACTTGCCGATGTAGCTCGACCGGTAGCCCGCATCCCGCAGCACCGAGCCGACGGTGGGCACCGCGGTGTCCAGCGAGGTGTGCCAGGGGAACACCGTGTTGTCGGCCACCCCGTGCTCGGGCACGTGGAGCCCCGTCTGCATCGTGGTCCGCGACGGCGAGCACGGTGCCGAGTGGGTGTAGTGGTTGCCGAGGGTGAGCCCCTCGGCCGCCAGGCGCTCCCGCCACGGCAGGCGGACCGACCGCGGCAGCCAGGCCCAGTCGCGCTCCTGGTCGGAGACCACGAAGAGGATGTTCGGCGGTTTCTGACGGTCCGTCACATCCGGAGTCTGGCAGGCCGCTCGCCACGGTGCGCAGCCCTCCGGCGGCGCTTGCCCATCAAACGTTCGTTTGACAGACTCCCGCCATGACGCTCGCCGAGGGGGCCTCCGCCCAGACCACTGGCCGCACCACGCCGCCCATGGACATCGACGTCCTCGACCCGCGCTTCTACGACGACCCGTGGGAGGCCTACCGCTGGCTGCGCGCCAACGCGCCCCTGTGGTGGGACGCCCGCAACGAGCTGTGGGTCGTGGCCCGCCACGAGGACGTGTCCCACATCTCGCGCCACCAGGAGCGCTACTCCGCGGCCCAGGGCGTGCGCCCCAAGGTGGCGGCCCCCATGTCGATCATCTCCATGGACGACCCCGAGCACACCCGGCAGCGCCGCCTCATCAACAAGGGCTTCACGCCCCGCATGGTCCGCAACCTCGCCGACCACATCCGGGACCTGTCCCACCAGATCATCGACGAGATCGCCGAGCGGGGCGAGTGCGACTTCGTGGCCGACTTCGCCGTCCACGTGCCGCTGATCGTGATCGCCGAGCTCATGGGCCTCGACCCCGACCAGCGCCAGAAGCTCTACCGCTGGAGCGACGCCATGATGGCGGGCGACGGCCACACCGACCCCGACGACCCGGTGCTGATGGCGGCGGCCGAGGCGGGCGGCGAGTTCGCCATGACCTGCGTCGAGCTCATCGAGGCCCGCCGGGCGGACGGCTCGACCGACGACATCATCGGCATCCTCACCCAGGCGTTCGACGAGGGCGCGCTGGCCCGGGAGGACGGGGGCGGCGCCACCGGGGGCGTAGGCAACACCGAGCTCACCCACGACGAGCTGATCATGTTCCTGATCCTGCTGGTGGTGGCGGGCAACGAGACCACCCGCAACGCCCTGTCCGGCGGGCTGATCGCCTTCAGCCGCTTCCCCGACCAGCACGCCAAGCTGCTCGCGCACCCGGAGCTGATGGACCTGGCGGTCGACGAGATCGTCCGCTACGTCAGCCCGGTGATGTCGTTCATGCGCACGGTCACCGAGGACCACACCTACCAGGGCGTGGACCTCGCAGGCCGGCGATCGGGTGTTCCTCCTCTACCAGTCGGCCAACCGGGACGAGGACGTGTTCGAGGCGCCGGACGAGTTCCGGGTCGACCGCGACCCCAACCCCCATCTCGGCTTCGGCATCGGGACCCACTACTGCCTGGGCGCCAACCTGGCCCGGGCGGAGATCGGCGTGGTGTTCACCGAGCTGTTCGCCCGCCTGCGGGACATCCGCGCCGCGGGCGACGGCCCCGTCGAGCGGGGCGACTCCAGCCTGGTGCTGGCCATCAACAGCCTGCCCGCGGTGTTCACCCCCGAGCGCCGCTCGTGACCGCGGTCGAGGCGGCGGGCCCGCGCGCCCGCATCCTCGACGCCGCCCTCGGGCTGGTGGGCGAGCGGGGCGCCGCCGGCACGTCCATGCGCCAGCTTGGCGGCCGCGTGCGGGCTCAACGTCGCCACGATCTACCACTACTTCCCGTCCAAGGCCGACCTGCTGCGCGCCCTCATCGAGGAGCGCCGCTACGGCGAGCGCATGGCCGCCGAGGACCCGCCGGTGGACATCGCGCTGGGCACGGCCGAGCGGTTCACCACGTTCTTCGCCTGGCTGGTCGACCAGACCCTGGCCGAGGAGACGGTTCTGCGCATGCTGGTGGGCGAGGGCCTGCGCGCCAACCTCACCGCCCGCCAGTCGGCCCGCGACCTGCTGGCCGCCCTGGACGCCACCGTGTCCGGCTGGCTGGAGGCCGGCTTCCCCGAGATCGTGGCCCTCACGCCCGCCCCCGTCGCCGCCCGCTCGGTCCGCCGCGCCCTGCTCTCGCTGCTCACCGAGCACCTCGCCACCGGCGAGGCCGACGTCGGGTCCTACGCCGACGACCTGGCCGCGCTGTTGGTCAGTGGTCGTGGGAGCGGGTCATGACCGTGAAGGTCGCGCCGTAGGGGTCGGCGAGCACGGCCAGGCGGCCGACATGGGGAATGTCGTAGGGCCGCAAGCCCACGCTGCCGCCGAGATCGACCGCCGTAGCCGCGGTGGCGTCCGTGTCGGTCCCCGCGAAGTAGACCGCCCACCGGGCGGGCCCCTCGCTGCGCCACTGGTCGGGGGCCTGCACCATGCCCGCCACCACCGCGCCGGTGCCGGCGGTGGCGAACTCGGTGTAGCTCTCCGACTGCACGGGCGCCACCGCCCGGGGCAACTACCTGGCGGCGCTGGAGATGATCGAGATGCAGGGCGGGGTGTTCGGGGCGGTGGCCCCGTCGGAGGCGCTGCTCGCCGCGCTCAAGGACTGAAGCGCACGGCCACGTCGCCCTCGTTCCGGAACAGGGCGACGATCCCGGCCTCCTGCTCGATGACGGTGCGCTGGCGCTCCCCCAGGCCCGCGAAGGGCTGGACGAGCACGTCGAGGCGGGGCCCGGCCTTGCGCGCCCGCCAGGTGGCGACGGGATGGCCGGTCATGAGCACGAGGCCAGGGCTGCCCACCGGGCGCCACACGGCCCGCTGCACCATGCGGTCGGGGATGAGCGTGGACCGGTCACGCTGGGCCAGGAACGGGTCGCCCGCGGGCAGCAGGCGCGCCCCGCCGGCCAGGGGCGGATCGGCGAGGCAGTCGAGGTCGGCCTCCAGCATCCACGCGGGGCTGCCGTCCACCCGCACCTCGACCAGCTCGGGCCCGAGGTCGATGAAGCGGTCGCGCGCCTCGCCCGCGCCGATGCCCGTCCAGGCGGCGAAGTGCCGCGGCGCGACCGGCCCGTAGGCGTGGACGAAGCGGCGGGCCAGCTCGATGCGGCTGGCCCGGACCTCGCCGCCCAGCGGCTCGCCCAGCCAGATGTCGGTGGCCATGATCATCTGGCGGCGGTCCTGGGGCCAGCCGTAGCAGAACACCCCGGCCGTGCCCGCCAGGCGCAGCAGCTGGTCCGGGACATGGTGGACGTCGCACACCTCGCACCACGGCTCCAGGTCGGGGGGCACGCGGCCGTGCAGCGACTCGCTGACCTCGCCCTTGGTGCGGGGCTCGGCGTCGGCCAGCACGGCGGCCAGCACGCCGATGATCTCGCCCACGGCCTCGCGCGCCGTCCAGCCCCGGCCCTCGATGGCGGGCCAGGCCCCGGCCAGCTGCTCGCGCAGGGACTCCTCGGTCCCCGCCAGCGCCCCCGGCCCGAACACGGCGGCGTCGCGCCGGGGCACCAGGTGGGCGGCGCCCCGGGGGCCGAGCATGCGCAGGAGGTCACGGTCGTCGAGCAGGGCCCGCTCGAGCGCGGCCGGGGTCAGCTTCGCCACCCGGGCGGCCAGGGCGATGGGCGCGTTGCCGGGCGGCGTGTCCTGCACGGCGGCCACCCCCGCGGCGTCGAGCAGCCGGCCCAGGGGCAGGCGCTCGTGCAGGTTGTGGACCGCCACGCGGTACGCGACGGCCTCGCCGGCCGTCACTTTCCCCCCAGGTCGCGTGCGCATGTGAGGCGCGACGATACGACGGCGGGGACAGCCACGCGCTTCGGCCTCGACCGGTGATTCAGCCGCCTCTCAACGCGGTGGCGACGTGGTCGCGGAGGGCGTCGACGTAGCCACGCGTCGCCTTCTGCTGCTGGCGCCGGGCGATCGGCCCGCCCAGCTTGACCAGCGCGTGGCGGGGCCGCGAGAAGGCGCACACGTCGACGAGGACGTCACCCGACGGGGTGCGCTCCACCACGAACGCCTCCTCCCCGCTCTCGGGGTGGACGGGCAGGGTCCCGTACCCGAAGCCGACCCGGTCGCCGTCGTCCACGGACCACACGATGCGGCAGGCGGCGATGACATGGACTCCCACCAGCGGCACGTCGACGACGACGTCCGCCCCGGCCGCGATGCCCGGCTCGTCGGGCAGGACCCGGAACCCCTGCCCCCGGTGCAGCCGCCAGGTCCGGACCCCGTCCGCGGCCGCCGCGAACACGGCGTCCCCATGCCCGAGCTCGGCAGTCTCCCGCACATGGTGGTACCCGACCGGCAGGTCGCCGGGCCGGGCCGTCGCCCCCACCTCGGGATAGGTCACGGTAGCCCCGCGCATGTCCGCAAGGACCTGCACCAAGCGCTCCTCCGAAGGCCGGCCGATCACGAACATACGGAAACCGTGCCACAACCCCACCAACCCGAAACGCCGATCGATTCCCCCACACGACCTAGACGTTGGGTATGTCCGGTGATACGGTCCGCGGCGATCTGGGGGTCTAGATATGCCAAAAAGCAATAGAACGCCCTATACCACAAGCCCCGCCGGCGGCAAAATGAGCACGAAAGTGCACCAAAGCCTGCTCGCGGGCGCGATGTGCCTAGCCCTGCTCATCGCGCCCGCCTGCAGCCCCGGCGGCTCCGACCAAGCCGACGACCCACGCGACACCCGCGCCCCGACCACGACGGTCGAGCCGACCACGACGACGACCACCACCGAGGACGCAGTCCGCGAGGCCTACGACGCGTTCGTGGAGATGCTCGACCGGATCACGACGACCACCGTCGACCCGAACGACCCCGAGCTGGCTATGCGCCTTGTCGACCCGGCGCTGAGCGGCGTTTCGCACCCAGCTGTCGACTTGGCAGGCGCAGGGCCAGATCTGGCTGGCGGGAGATCAGACCCGTCACTCCGATCGAGTGCGTCGCCGTCGACCCGCGACGGCCTGGGCGCGGTCGGTGACGGACTGTGTCGTCGAGCAACGACGTCCTGGTCGCGACCGGCGCCACGATCGCCCACGTTCCCGCCCCCGACGGACCGAGTCGTACGACGACGACGATGGTCAACCAGGCGGGCGCGTGGATGGTGCAGGATCTGACGCGAGTCGAGCATTGGGACGGGGTGGCCGGATGCGCAGCGTGATCGCCGTCGTCGTCGCGGCCGGTCTCATGGGCACGCCCGGCGCATGGGCATCGAGCAGTCAGCCGGTGCCGACCTCAGAGCGCCGCTCCGCAGTCAGCCCAGACCACCGCAAGGTCGACTTCCGACCACGTTGGCATCGTCCGACGACGACCCGTCGGTCACCGTGTCTTACACCGAGTTGGTGGCGTCGGGCGGGGCTGGGGCGCCCCGGGCGGCGGTGGCGGTGCGGCCTCGGGTGTGTGAGGTGTGGGCGGCGCCGGGGGGTCCGGGGTCGATGGGGACCGAGAACCGGCCCCTCGCGCCGGTGGCGGGCGGGCTGGTGGACGGGGCCTGGTACTACCAGACCTGCAGCTACAGCGATACCGGGGAGCTTGGCCTCGTCGCGGTACTGGCAGTTCGTGGCGGGGGCGCCGGGGTTCGGGCCTGACCTGGCGGCGCTGGCCGCGAGTGCCTATGACCGGATCCCCCTGCCGTTCCCGGTGCCCTCGACCGCGCCCTCCCTGGAGGTGCGGCCCATCACCGGGCTGGACACCTGGCTGTGGATCGACCCCGCCGCCTGGCAGCCCCAGCAGGCCACCGCGGCGCTGGCCGGGTTCAGCGTGACGCGTGACCGCCACCCCCCAGCAGGTGATCTGGGACATGGGTGAGGGCGAGGGGGCCGTGGAGTGTGACGGGCCGGGGGTGGCGTGGCAGCCCGAGGTGGCCGACGGGGACCAGTCGACCGACTGTGCCTACAACTACCGGTGGAACTCCAACGATCAGCCCGGCGGCGTGTTCCCCGCGTCGGTCACCGTCGAATGGGCCGTCGCCTGGACCGCCAGCAACGGCGACACCGGGGTCCTCGCTCCCGGCCGGCGCACCACCACCTTCGACGTCGCCGTCAAATCACTCGAAGCACAGATCTGCTACCGCAACGTCTGCCCCGACGACGACTGATGATCTGCTCAGGTGGCGTTCAGCGGGCAAGCTTGTCGAGCCGGATGCGAGTGTTCGTCATCACGGCAGGTTGAGCTGCCAGGTCACCCCGTAGCGATCACCAACCCAGCCGAAACGGGTGCTGAACCCGTAGTCGTCGAGCGGCATGAACACCTGGCCGCCATCGCTGAGCCGATCGAAGAGTCGCTGGAGCTCGTTGTCGTCGTCGCAGTCGATCCAGAGTGACACTGCAGGGGTAAAGCCCCATCATGACGGACGGGGCTGTCGGCACAGCTGAATTCGCTACCGGCGAGACGGAACATCGCGACTTTGACGGTGTCCTCGGGTCCGCTGTCCCCTGGGCCGTAGTGGTCGATCTCGATGAGCTCGAAGTCGTCGAAGACGTCGCGGTAGAGATCGAGTGCCGCAGTGGCGGCGCCATCCTGGAACGTCAGGAAGGTTCGGAGTCCCTGGGTCATGGGATCGACCCTAACGACCTGTCCGAACCCGGCGCTGCGAGCGCATAGGATGGCGGTAGGGTCGGCTACATGAAGTGCCCGGTGTGTGACGTGCCGCTCTCGATCTCGTCCCGGGAGGGGGTGGAGATCGACTTCTGTCCGCAGTGTCGGGGGGTGTGGCTCGATCGAGGCGAGTTGGACAAGGTCATCGAGCGGGCGGCTGCGGCCATGGCGCCCGCCGCCGGCTCCGCCGCCGGGGGGCGTGAGTACCGGGACGATCCGGCGGCGGGAGCGGTACGAGACGACCGCCGGCGGTACGAGGACGAGCGGCGGTACGGGGACGACGGCCGGCGGTACGACGATGACCGGCGGCCCGGGAAGAAGCGGAAGAAGCGGTCCTTCCTCGAAGACCTCTTCGAGTTCGACTGACGCGGCTCAGCCGAGCTCGTGGAGGGCGGCACGGAGGGCTTCGAGGTCTCCGACCACCGACTCCAGCTCCTGATCCACGGCGTCCGGGGGCGCGGTGCCCACGGCTACCTCCGCGGCGGCGGCCACCGCGGCGCCCAGGCGGGCGTCCAGCAGCCGTAGGCGCTCGTCCGTGTCGTCGAGGACGTTGAGCAGCCGCTGGACCGAGGCGAACCGCTGGGCCAGGGCCGCCTCCAGCTCGTCGTCGCCCTCCGTGCGCTTCGACCGCTTGTACTCGGCCGTCACCTGATCCGGGTCGAGCGTCGCCAGCGTGCGCTCGATGTCTCCGGCCCGGCGGGCCGTCTCCCACACCGCCAGCACACCCGCGTCGACCCGGGACTGGAGGGCGGCGAGCCGGTCCCGGGCCGGGCCCTCCCGCATGCCGGCCAGCAGGTCGGCGTAGCGGCTGCGGGCGTCCAAGGCCTCCGCGACGGCGCCGGCGAACCGGGGTGACACCTGCTGACGGGCTGACCTGCGCCAGCGGGTCCTCGGGCCGGCGGCGACGCAGCATGGCCGCCGACCCTACCGGCCTCAGCCGTCGCCCAAGTGGTAGTGCATGGCGCCGCAGATGTTGCCGGACGGGTCGGCGAAGAAGACCAGGTCGCCTACGCCTGTGATCGTCGTCTTCTCCATCAGGATCGTGCCGCCCGCGGCCTTCACCGCGGCGGTGACCTTGTCGACGTCATCGACCGCCACCGTGGCCTCGAACCCGATCGTCTTCTGGCCGGGGATCAGCTCCCGGCGGGCCTGGAGCCCGGCCATCGAGGCCCGGTACGGCGCCGTCGGCGGTGCGGATGTGGAAGAAGCCCGGCGGGCCCCAGGGCTCGAAGGTCCAGCCGAACACCTCGCCGTAGAAGCGGCGGGCGGCGTCGACGTCGTCGGCGTTGATGGCGAAGTGGGCGATGTGCCCGTGGGCAGTAGCTCTGATCGGCCATGGGCCGACCATACGGATCCGGGACTCTGGCGCACAGCCGTTGGTGCGGCCGATGATGTCGCGTATGCGTCAGAGCCAGGAGCCGGTCGTGCGGGGGTACGCCGTGACCCACCCGCCCGGGGCGGCGGTCGTGCTGCCGCAGCCGCCGGGCTGGCACCAGCTCCTCATGGCGCTGAGCGGGGTGCTCACCGTGGAGGCCGACACCGGCACGTGGGTGATCCCGCCCCAGCGGGCCGTGTGGGTGCCCGACGGCGTGCACCACCGGCTGGCCATGACCGGCCGGGTGCGGGTGCGGGCGCTGTACCTCGTGTCCACGATGCCGGTGCCGGACGGCCTCGACGCGGGGTGCCGGGCCGTCAACGTGCCGCCCGTCCTGCGGGAGCTGGTGGACCACGCCGTGCGCCGGGCCCCGCTGTACGCGGACAGAGCGGCGGACGCGCGGCTGCTGGGCGTCGTGCTCGACCTGCTGGAGACGCTGCCGGCGGCGCCGCTGCAACTGCCGCTGCCCCGCGACCGGCGGGCGCTGGATGTGGCCCACGCACTGCGGGCCGATCCCGCCGGCGACACCGGCGTGGACGAGCTGGCGCGGGCGGCCGGTGCCGGGCGGCGGACCATCGAGCGCCGCTTCCTGGCGGAGACCGGCATGAGCGTGGGGACCTGGCGGCAGCGGCTCCGGCTCGTCGCCGCGCTGGAGCTGCTCGCGGCGGGCGAGCCCGTCGGCCGGGTGGCGGCGGCCGTCGGCTACAGCACGCCCAGCGCGTTCGGGGCCATGTTCGTCCGCCACATGGGCACGAGCCCCGGCCGCTACTGCGATGATGAAGCCGGTCTAAGGTCTAATGCGAATGCATGAGACCGCCCCGACCGCCGACCGGCTGATCTCCGCCGCCGAGCAGCTCTTCGCCCTGCACGGCATCGACGGCATCAGCCTGCGGGAGATCAACCGCGCCGCCGGCGCCCGCAACGGCTCGGCGCTCCAGTACCACTTCCGGGATCGCAACGGGCTGCTGCGGGCGGTCATGGCCAAGCACCACCGCGACGTCGAGGCCCGCCGCCACGCCATGCTCGACGCCTACGAGGCCGAGGGCCGCGACGACGTGCGAGCGCTGGCGGGGGCGCTGGTCCGCCCGTTGGCCGCCAAGCTGGCCGACGACGACGGCGGCGTCGAGTACCTGCAGATCCTGGCCGACCTCATCAACCGCCCCCGCCCGGTCATCAACCCCGCCGACCTCGACGACCCCGCGTCGAGCATCTTCCGCTGGCGCAGCCTCGTCGGCCACCTGCTGGAGGACGACGCCACCCGCCTCCACCGCCGCTTCGTGGCCATCCGCTTCGCCGCCGTCGAGCTGGGCCGCCGGGCCCGCAGCGCCCCCCACAGCGACGACCGGCTCTTCACCAGCCACCTCGTCGACCTGGTGGCGGGCGTGCTCACCACCCCGCTGTCGGACGAGACCCGCCGCCTCGCCGCCGAGCGCCCCCAGGTGCGCTGAGTGACCGACGCCGGCGGCTCGGAGCCGCCGAGGCCCTCGATCGACGTCGAGGCGCTGGGCGAGTGGATGGACGCCCAGGGCCTGCCCGCCCGGACCGATCACCGACGCCGAGGTGCTGCCGGGCGGGACCCAGAACCTGCTGCTGCGCTTCCGGCGGGCCGGCCGCACCTACATCCTGCGCCGCGGCCCCCGCCATCTGCGCCGGGCCAGCAACGACGTCATGCGCCGTGAGGCCCGGGTCCTCCAGGCCCTGGCCGGCAGCGACGTGCCCCATCCCGGGTTCGTGGCCGGTCCGGGCGAGCCGGAGACGGGGGTGGCGGGCGACGCCGTCTTCTACCTGATGGACCCGGTCGACGGCTTCAACCCCGCCGGCGGCCTGCCGCCGCTCCACGCGGGCGACCGGTCGATCCGCCACGAGATCGGCCTGCAGATGGCCGAGGCCCTCGCCCGCCTGGGCGCGGTCGACCACGTGGCCGTGGGCCTGGCCGACTTCGGCAAGCCCGACAACTTCCTGGAGCGCCAGGTGCCCCGGTGGATGGGCGAGCTCGACTCCTACGCCGAGCACGAGGGCTACCCCGGCCCCGACATCCCCGGCCTGGACGAGGTGGCGGCGTGGCTGGACGCCAACCGGCCCACCGAGTGGCGCCCCGGGATCATGCACGGCGACTACCACCTGTCCAACGTCATGATCTCGCCCACCGGGCCCGAGGTGGCCGCCATCGTCGACTGGGAGATGTGCACCATCGGCGACCCGCTGCTCGACCTGGGCAACATGCTCGGCACCTGGCCCATCGGCCCCGACATCGACGACCCCCGCTTCGCCGGGACCACGTTCGGCGGCATCGGCGGCATGGACGGCCTGCCCACCCCGGCCGAGGTCGTGGCCCGCTACGCCGAGCGCTCCGACCGCGACACGTCCGCCATCGTCTGGTACACGGCCATGGCCTGCTTCAAGCTCGGCATCGTGCTCGAGGGCACCCACGCCCGGGCCTGCGCGGGCAAGGCCCCCAAGCCGGTCGGCGACCTGCTGCACGCCACCACCCTCGGGCTCCTCGCCCGCGCCCACACCGTCATCGCGAAAGGCTGACCCGCCATGGCCATCGACTTCACCCTCACGCCCGAGCTCGAGGACATCCGGGTGCGGGTGCGCGCCTTCGTGGACGACGTCGTCAAGCCGGGCGAGGACGAGATCGCCGCCACCGAGGGCATCCAGCGCCAGGACTACCTGCGGATCCTGCTCGGGATGCGCAAGCAGGCGCAGGAGGCGGGCCTGTGGCTGCCCCACATGCCGGAGGAGTGGGGCGGCATGGGGCTCGGCCACGTCGAGCTGGCCATGGTCCAGGCCGAGGCGGCCAAGACCCGGCTGGGCCCCTGGGTGCTCAACTGCCAGGCCCCCGACGAGGGCAACATGCACACGCTGCTGCACTGGGGCACCGAGGAGCAGAAGGAGCAGTACCTGCGCCCGCTGTGCCAGGGCCTCAAGTCGTCCTGCTTCGCCATGACCGAGCCCGAGGTGGCGGGATCGGACCCCACGCTGATCCAGACCCGCGCGCTACCAGGACGGCGACGAGTGGGTCATCAACGGCCACAAGTGGTTCATCTCCAACGCCCACCGGGCCAACTTCGCCATCCTCATCGTCCGCACCGAGGACGACCCCGACCTGCCCCAGGCGGCCAACTCGGCGTTCCTCGTCGACATCCCGTCCGAGGGCTGGACCGAGGTGCGCGAGGTCGAGACCATGCACGGCTCGACCGGCCACTCCGAGATCCGCATCGAGGACCTGCGGGTGCCCGCCGACCGCATGCTGGGCGGCCGGGGCCAGGGCCACCTGCTCGGCCAGTACCGCCTCGGGCCCGGCCCGCCTGGCCCACTGCATGCGCTGGATCGCCCAGGCCGAGACGGCGCTCGACATGATGGTCGACCGCGCCCTCAACCGCTTCGCCCACGGCTCGCTGCTGGCCGAGAAGCAGGGCATCCAGTGGATGATCGCCGACTCCACCATGGAGCTCTACCAGGCCAAGCTGATGGTGCTGCACGCGGCCTACCGCATCGACAACAAGCTGGACTTCCGGTCGGAGGTGTCGATGGCCAAGCACTTCGTGGCCAACGCGCTGGGCCGGATCATCGACCGCTCCATCCAGGTCCACGGCGCGCTCGGCTACTCGACCGACACCCCGCTGGCGTCAGCATGTACCAGCACGCCCGCTGGGCCCGCTTCGCCGACGGCGCCGACGAGGTCCACCAGATGCGCATCGCCCAGCGCACCATCGCGGCCTACGAGCGACAAGGGCTCCACCCGCACCGCCACCGGCGACCTCCCGCTCTAGCCCGTCGAGGACGGGTCGTCGACCGGTTCGTCGTCCACCGGTTCGTCCCCGGCGGGCCCGTCGCCGACCGGTTCGTCCCCGGCGGGCCCGTCGTCCTCGGCGGCTGGTCGGCTCGCCGTCTCCCGCCGGCTCCTCGGCGTCCAGGTGGCGGTGCAGGACGCGGGACAGCCGCCGCCGCACCTTCTCGGTCTCCATCTCGGGCATCTGCCCCCGGGAGTCCAGGTAGATGGCCTTGACCGCGCCCAGCAGCGGGGTGGCCACCAGCGCGCCGGGGACGCCGGCCGCGGCCCCGCCCACCAGCGCCGCCAGCATCGTGGCCGGCGGCGACAGGTTGACGGCCCGGCCCACGATGGCCGGGGCGATCACGTGGTTCTCCAGGTTCTGGTAGGCGGCCACGAAGGCCAGGGCGAGGACCGCGGTCAACGGGCCCTGGGTGAGCGCCAGCAGCACGAAGAACGCCGCCGCCCAGCAACCCGCCGATCTGGGGGATCAGGTTGGTCAGCGTGGTCCACAGGCCCGCCACCGGCGACAGGGGCACGCCCAGCAGCAGGCCCACGGACAGGGTGACCAGGCCGGCCAGCACGGCCACGAACAGCGAGCCGGCGAAGTAGCTGCCGAACGTGGCGTAGACGATGCGGCCCAGGCGGTCGGCCTCGCGGCCGCCGGCCGGGCGGCACCAGCGAGCGGAAGCGCCGCACCAGCGATCTCGCCGTCGACCATCACGCCGAGGGCGGTGACCAGCACCACCACCGCGCTGACCACCCCGCCCAGCAGCCGCTCTCCCCATCTGGCTGAGGGTGGCGTCGTCGACCCGGGCCGGGGCGTCCTGGATCCACTCGTCCACCTTGTCGGCGGCGTCGGCCTCCTGCGAGGCGGTCGCCCACGATGGGCCAGCTGTAGAAGTCCTCGACGGTCTCCGGCAGCTCGTCGCTGAAGTCCTGCGCCTGGCGGACCGCGGCCGGCGCCACCAGCAGCACCACGGCGGCGATGGCGAGCGCCAGCCCGGTCCCGACCAGCACGACCGCGCTGCCGCGGGTCATGTCGGCGCGCCGCTGCACGGCGCTGACCACGGGCGCCAGGGCCACGCCCACCACCACCCCGACGCCGATGCCGGTGAGCACGTCGGCGGCCACCGACACCACCGCGAACACGGCCGCGGCGCCCAGCGCGGCGACGGCCAGGGTGATGAACGACCACGTGTCGACGTCGACGATCGTGCGCTCGGCGGGGGCCCCGTCGCCGCCGGCCCGCAGCGCCGCCAGGTCCGCCGCCACCGAGCGGTCGCCGTCGCCGGCCGGGCCGCTCGCCGTTGCCCGGACCGGCCGCGGGCGTGTGCTCCCCATCGGCGGCGCGGTCTTCGTCCACCTACGTACGGTACGTCCTCAGCACCGCCGCGCGGACGGGCCGGTACCGTACGCGGCGTGGCCTACGTCGACCCCCCGCCGCCTCGCCGGAGGGCTGCGCATCTCGACCGGCTCGGCCGTCATGGCCGTGGTGGTCGCCGCGCTGGCCCTGCTGTCCATGCGGGTGTTCGAGTCGGCCCACCGGCCGCTGACGTGGGCGGCCGCGTCCGTGGTGGTGGCCGTGCTCATCGACCCCATCGTCGACGTGCTGGACCGGCGCCTGCCCCGCATCGTCTCCGTGCTGCTGGCCCTGCTGTTCGTGGCCGTCGGCCACCTGGGGCGTCATCTACGTGGCCTTCGACGACCTCGCCAACGGGGTCGACCAGCTGGGCGACGCGGCGAAGGACGCGGCCGCAGGAGCTCGAGGCCCGGGACGACAGCGTCGGTCAGGCCGCCCGGGACGTGGACCTCACCCGCCGCGTCGACACCTTCGTGGAAGCGCTCGACGAGCGGGTCACCGGCGGCGACGAGGTGCTGGCCACGACCGCGGGCACGGCACCGACCTACTTCCTCGCCGGCATCCTGACGCTGTTCCTCATGTCCTACGGTCCCGCGGTGGCGCGCTCGGCGGTCGAGCAGCTGCCCGACGAGGAGCAGCGCCAGGAGGTGACCGACGTGGTCACCAACGCGGTGCAGCGCAGCCGGCGCGCCATCTGGTTCACCGTGGTCGAGGCCGTGCTGGTGGGCCTGACGGTGGCGGGCGCGGCGCGGCTGCGTGGACGTGCCCGCGCCCGCGGCCCTGGGCCTCGGCGCCGCGGTCATGGCCATCTTCCCCCACGTGGGCATCGTGCTCGGGTCGGTGCCGCTGGTGCTGCTGGTGCTGGCGCTGCGCTCCGACGTCCTGGCCCTGGTCACGGTGGCGGTCGTGGTGATCTGTCCAGCTGGCCGACTCGTACTGGCTGCGGCGCAGGATCTCGCTGTACAGCGTGCACATCGGCCTGCTGGTGCCCTGGGTGGTGGCCCTGGTGGGCTACGCCGTCTACGGGGTCGGCGGCGCCGCCTACGGCCTGGCGTTCGCGGTGTTCCTCCTGGCCATCCTGGACGAGCTGCGCAGCCGCACCGACTCGGGGGCCCTGTTCCGCTCCGCACCCGCCGGCCGGAGGGCGCGCCCGGGTAGGCATGGACGACGAGAGCGGCGAGCACGAGCCCGACTACCGCTTCACGCTGGCCAACGAGCGGACATTCCTCGCCTGGATCCGCACGTCGCTGGCGCTCCTGGCCGGAGGGATCGCCCTCCACGCCCTCAGCAGCTCGCTCACCGAGGCCGCCCGCACCGTGCTGGCGGTGGCCGCGGTCGCCCTGGGCCTCGCGCTCACCGTGTCCAGCTACCTGCGCTGGCGCCGGGTCCAGGAGGCCATGCGCCGCGGCGTCCCGCTCCCCCACCCGTGGGCGGTCCCGCTCCTCGCCACCGGCGTCGCCATCATGGCGGGCGCGGTCGCCATCATCGTGGTGACCGGATGACCCCCGGCTCACCGCCGCCCCCGCCCGGCCTCCAGGCGGAGCGGACGGAGCTGGCGTGGGTGCGGACCGCGCTGTCGGGCGCGGGCCTGGCGCTGGTGGCGGCCCGGGTGGGCCCCGACCCGGCGTCGTTCACGGTCGCCCTGGTCACGGGCGCGGCGGTGATCGCCCTGGGCTTCGCCGCCTGCCTGTTGCGCACCCGGTCACTGGCCTCGCGCACGCCGTCCGATCACGGCGGGCCCCGTCGCGGTGGGCCTCCTGGCGGCCTCCGTGGCCCTGGCCGAGGTGGTGACCCTGGCCCTGCTCCTCCGCTGACCGGTGCGGCCACGGGGCTGGGGCTGTCACCGTAGCGGCGTCGCCCCACATCGTCCGATTGAGCCGCCCGCGGGCGGGTAGCGGGCCCGTGATGCTCGTCACAGTGCGCTCGATCCCCCGGATCGTGCCCCGGGCGACGCCGGTCCCCCCGCCCGAGCCGGGCCCGGTGCCGCCCGTCCCGCCACTGCCCCCGCCCGTCCCTCCGGTGCCGCCGCCCGAGCCGCCGGTCCCGCCCGGCCCGGCGCCGACGCCCGGTCCACTGGCCTCAGGAGGTCTCCGGTGACCGCACCCACCACTCCCCTGCCCGAGGACATCAGCCTCGGCGCCGTGCTCGACGACTTCGACGAGGCAGGGTTCAGCGCCACGCTCATGGCGACCGACGACGGGGTCGTGTGCGCCGTGTGCCGGTCCCTCGTCGACCCCGGGGACCTCCTGGTCCAGCGGCTACGGCGGCTGGAGGGCGCGTCCGACCCGTCCGACATGCTGGCCGTCGTGGGCGCCACCTGCCCCGGCTGCCACCTCGACGGGACGCTGCTGCTCGGGTTCGGGCCCGACATGGACCCCGCGCACGCCGACGTGCTGGCCGGGCTCGACGTTCCGGCCGTGGTCGACGCGGTGGGCCCGGCGCCCGGTGAGGTCGGCCGGGGCCGCTCCTGACCGGGATTCAAGGCAGCGGCAGGCCGTTGCTATCGTCCCGGCATGTCCCTGAGCTACGCCGAGGCCGTCGCGGCCGTGACCGCTCCGGGTGAGCGGTTCGAGACGACCACCGTCGACATCCGGGGGATCCCGACCACCGTCTTCCGCAACGCTCCGGGCAGCCTGCGGGACATCTTCGACCTGGCCCGGGGCTACGGCGACACGCCGTTCCTCGTCTACGAGGACGAGCGCTGGAGCTTCACCGAGACCATGCGCCACGTCGACGCGCTGGGCGCCCTGCTGGTGGAGGAGTACGGCGTCGGCCCCGGCGACCGGGTGGCCATCGGCATGCGCAACTACCCCGAATGGGTGGTGTCGTTCGCGGCCATCACCTCTGTCGGGGCCATCTCGGTGTCCCTGAACGCCTGGTGGACCGAGGACGAGCTGGCCTGGGCGCTGGAGGACTGCGGCGCCAAGGTCCTGGTGGCCGACCGGGAGCGGGTCGAGCGGACCCAGGCGGCCGCGGCCAAGCTCGGGATCACGGTCCTGGGCGTCCGGCTGGGCGAGGACGCGCCCGAAGGCGTCGACCGCTGGGAGGACGCGCTGCCCCTGGGGCGGCCGCTGCCCGCGGTCGAGATCGCCCCCGACGACGACGCCACCATCCTCTACACCTCGGGCACCACCGGCCGGCCCAAGGGCGCGGTGTCGACCCACCGGGCCGTCGTGCAGGCGCTGCTCGGCTACGCCTGCCGGGCCGCGGTCGACCGGCTGCGGCGGCCGCCGGAGGCCGAGGACGCCGCGCCGGGCAGCGGCCGGGCCGTGTTCATCCTCATCGTGCCCCTGTTCCACGTGACCGGGTCGGTGCCGGTGATGCTCTCGTGCTTCGCCACCGGGCTGAAGCTGGTGATCATGTACCGCTGGGAGCCCGAGCGGGCGCTGGAGCTGATCGAGCGCGAGCGGGTCACCAACTTCGTGGGCGTCCCCACGCAGAGCTGGGACCTGCTCCAGTCGCCCCGCTTCGCCGAGTTCGACACGTCCAGCCTGGTGGCGGTGGGAGGCGGCGGGGCCCCGGCCCCGCCCGAGCTGGTGCGGCGGGTCGAGTCCAGCTTCGCCAAGGCCAGCCCCAACATCGGCTACGGCATGACCGAGACCAACGCCTACGGTCCCCAGAACGGCGGCGCCGACTACCTGAGCCACCCGACCAGCACGGGCCGCGCCACGCCGATCCTCGAGATCGACGTGCGCGACGAGCTGGGCCGGCCGCTGCCGGTGGGCGAGCCGGGCGAGATCTGGTTCAAGGGACCCAACCTCATCCGGGGCTACTGGAACCGGCCGGACGCCACCGCGGAGACGATCGTCGACGGCTGGCTGCGCACCGGCGACATCGGCCGCCTGGACGAGGAAGGCTTCGTCTACGTCGAGGACCGGGCCAAGGACATGGTCCTGCGCGGCGGCGAGAACGTGTACTCCGCCGAGGTCGAGAGCGCCATCTACGAGCACCCCGCGGTGCACGAGGCCGCGGTGTTCGGCGTGCCGCACGAGCGCCTGGGCGAGGAGGTGGCGGCCGTGGTGGTCGCCCTGCCGGGCGCCACCCTGACGGCCGAGGAGCTGCAGGCCCACGTGGGCCAGCGGCTGGCGCCGTTCAAGGTGCCGTCCCGGATCGCGGTGTGGACGGCCGACCATCCCCTGCCCCGCAACCCCGCGGGCAAGGTGCTCAAGCGGGACCTGCGCGACGACTTCGACGGCTGACGCCGGCCGTCACGGCGCAGGGATGCGCGCCAGGGTCGAGGCCACGACCCCGAACCGCTCGGCGCCCGCGTTCCAGTCGGCGGCCGCCCGGGCGACCTCGTCGCGCGAGCGGCCGACGAAGTTCCACGACATCACGATCTGCTCGCCCAGCGGCTCGCCTCCGAGCAGCAACGCCCGGGTGGTGCCCTCGGCCGCCAGGTCGAGCTGCTCGCGGCCCTGCCCCAGATAGGCGAGGTGGCCGGGGACCACCGGCGTCTCCCCCACCGCCAGCGAGCCGGTCAGCACCACCAGCGCGTGCTCGAAGCCGGGGTCGAGGGGCAGGATGAAGCGGCCGCCCTCGCTGGCCAGGTCGGCGCCGATCAGCGGGGTGTCGTGGCGGGCGGGCGAGGCGGCCCCCGCCAGCTCGCCGATCAGGACGGTGACCCGGGCCGAGCCGATCCCCGCGACCGGCAGCTCGGCGTGGTGCTCGAACGCCGGCGGCCCGTGCCGGGTGCGCTCCGGCTGCGCCACCCACAGCTGGATCCCGTGCTGGACGGCGGCGGCGCCGGCGCGCGGCGTCTCCTCGGCGTGGGCGACGCCGTGGCCCGCGGTCATGAGGTTCAGCTGCCCGGGGCGGATCAGCTGCTCGCTGCCGAGGCTGTCCCGGTGCAGCAGGCCGCCCTCCAGCAGCCAGGTCACGGTGTGCAGGCTGGTGTGCGGGTGCGGCCCGATCTCCATGCCGCCGCCGTCGGGCCCGTCGCCCCCGGCGGGCCCGAAGTGGTCGGCGAAGCACCACGCGCCCACGGTCCGCCGCTGCCGGCGGGGCAGCGCCCGCCGGACGGCCACGCCGCCGACGCTCGCCTCCCGGCTGGGCGACACCTCGACCTCCGGCTCGTGCGGCTCCCCGCAGGCAGCCTCGTCCGGCCGGGCATCCTCGGCGGCCACCGGTCCGCTCATGGCACGAGCTTGTCACTCTCAGCCCGTGCCGTCCTGGCTACGATCGGGCTCGGATGGCGAGACAGGCGGGCGACATGACCAGAGTTGCGGGATATCACGCGCGCGCGAGCGCGCAGGCGGCTGCGATCGTCGCGGGGACAGTCCTCGTGGCCGCGCGAACGTCTGATGGCCTCGACAACGACGGTGACGGCATCGGCTGCGAGGCATCCGGCTAGCCGCCGATCTCCTTGCGCAGCGACAGCCAGGTCGGATGCCGGTAGCCGTCGTGGCTGTGCTCGCCCGTGACCACGTAGCCCAGCCGGCGGAAGTAGGAGAGGTTCCCGGGGAGCGCGATGCGCACGCCGACAGTGATGCCGCCGCAGCCGCGCCGCCGGGCTTCGTCCTCGGCCCAGGCCATGAGCGCCCGGCCGATGCCCGCTCCCTGCTCGCCGGGGACGACCGCCACCCGGCCGACATACAGGTCCCCGTCGTCCCGGAGCCGCCAGCGCAGGCAGCCCACAGCCGACCCGTCCCGCTCGGCCACCGCACCGCCGCCGGCCGCGAGACCGGCTCCGACCTGCGCCACCGTCTCGGCCACGGCGCCCGACGGGGGGTCCAACCGGCCGTAAGGGGCGAACGCCGCCTGGGTCAGCCGGTGCACGTCCTCGGCCCGCTCCGGACCGCACGCCCGTACCTGCACCCCGCCGCCCCGCCCTCGCTCGACCACGGGCCCAGTCTCGCATCGCCCGGCCGTGGCCCCTGCGGCCGGGGTTCCCGGGATGCCCTGGCGCGGCGGCTAGCTTTGGGGAATGCGCTGGCAGCGGCAGGGGAACCCGCTCCGCGCCTACTTCGAGAGCGGGCCCGAGCGGCTGCTTCACAAGTGGGTGCACTATTTCGACATCTACCACCGGCACCTCGCGCCCTACCGGGGTCGGGCCATCACGATCGTGGAGTTCGGGGTGTTCCACGGCGGGTCGCTTCGGATGTGGCGGCAGTACTTCGGCCGCCGGGCGCGGCTGGTCGGCGTGGACATCGACCCTCGCTGCGCCGACCTGGCGGAGCCCGGCATCGAGGTCGTGATCGGCGACCAGGAGGACCGCGAGTTCCTGGCCACGCTGCGGGACCGGCTCGGCCCGATCGACGTGGTGATCGACGACGGCGGCCACACCATGGCCCAGCAGATCGCCACGTTCGAGGTGCTGTGGCCGGCCGTGCGCGACGGCGGCCTCTACCTGGTCGAGGACCTGCACACCTCGTACTGGGAGGAGTTCGGCGGCGGCTGGCGGGAGCCCGGCACGTTCATCGAGTACGCCAAGGGCCTGGTCGACGAGATGCACGCCTGGCACACCCGTGAGCGCGGCCATCAGCCCAGCGACTGGACCCGCAGCATCGCGGGGATGCACGTCTACGACAGCGTGATCGTGCTCGACAAGGCCACCCTCTCGGCCCCCGTGGTGAGGATGGCGGGCAAGCCCTCGTTCGACGACGAGGCCGTCGGCGCCTGATCCCCCGGGCGGCTGAGCGAGACTTGGGCCGTGGGTGACCAAGTACGTCTCAGGCCGGTCGAGGAACACGACCTCACGCGCCTTGTCCGGCTGTTCTGGGATCCGGAGGCGCCGGGCGAGTACCAGTGGTTCGGCTTCCGGGTGAACAAGGCCAGGGACATCGAACGCCGCTGGCGCGACGACGGGCTCATCGGCGCGGAGTCCTCGTTCCTGGCGGTCGAGCTCGAAGATGGGACCTGCGCGGGCTGGGTGAACTGGCGGGCCGTGACCGGCACCCCGAACTTCGAGATCGGGATCGCGCTCTTCCCTGACCATCGCGGTCACGGCATCGGAACGCGGGCCCAGCGGCAGCTGGTCGGCTACCTGTTCGACACCACCACGGTGAACCGCGTCCAGGCCGCTACCGAGCTGGACAATGTCGCGGAGCAGCGCTCGCTCGAACGAGTCGGCTTTCGGCGGGAGGGTGTCCAGCGCGGGCTGTACTTCCGGGCGGGAGCGTGGCGTGACAGCGTCATGTACGGCCTGGTCCGAGCCGATTGGCTGAGCGGGGCCGGCGACGAATGAGCCAGCGCCGGGCTACTCCGGTCGGAAGCTCTCGTCCAGGAAGACGCCGACGCGGGTCGCTCCCGGCGTGTTGGTCACCTTGACGCCCTCGCCGCCGTTCAGCGTCGACTTGAGCTCGGCCAGCGCGATCCACAGCTGGGCGTCGTCGATCCGTCCCGCGGCGCGAGCGGCCTCGAGCTCCGCGGTCTTGCCGACCCACTCCTGGTACCCGTCGGCCTCCCAGTGCGCGACCAGCGTTCGTCCCGGCCCGGCGTAGGTCTCGATCGAGTCGTCCAGGACCACGACCAGGACCGCCTGGATCGGAGCCTCGGGGTCGTAGACGCGGTGCTGCCCGACGATGACGCCCAGCGACGGCGCTACCCGCACGTCGAAGCCCCGTCGTTCGAGCTGGAGGTCGAGCGCGCGCGCGTACCAGTGCCCGACCGAGTACGGGCCGTCGCTGAAGATGACCTGGCCCTCGTCGCGATCGACCGACTCCAGCACCTGCGGCAGCAGCGCCGCGACGACGTCCGAGTCGCCGGCCGCCGGGGCGCCCGCCGTCGCGGCCGCGAACGCGTTCACCGCCATCAAGAGGACGACGCCGGCCGCACCCAGGGGCGCGAGCACCCGCCGGCCGGCCCATGGCCAGCGCTGGGTGACCAGCTGCCACGCCGCGTAGGCGACGGTCGCCAGGCTCAGCGCCGGGATGATCCAGGTCCAGCGCAGGCGGTAGTCGAACGCCGGGCCGAGCGTCCGGAGCACGGCGACGATGCCCAGCACGAGGCCGAGCCCCAGCGTGAGCACGAGCTCACGATCGTTCGCGCGGCCGCGGCGCCACAGGACCACGCCGGCCACGACGACCAACACCAGCAGCCAGGGCCGCGGGGCGACGTCGATGAACGGGGACTGCCCCTGGTTCCAGGACGGATACAGCTTGCCCGTGAGCCACTCCGGCTGCGTGGCGAACTGGCCGGTGACGACGCGCCAGGCGTCGTCCAGACCGTGGGTCTCGGCATCGCTGTGCAGGAACCAGCCCGCGAGCCGGCGGAGGTTGCTGCTCGGCGAGTTGAGCACCGTGTCCAGCACGACCGGCAACCACAGCACCACGCCGACCGCAGCCGACAGCAGCGCCACCCGTACCAGCGGGTCACGCGGTTGCTGCGTGCCTCGCCGTACCAGCGGGAGCAGCAGCCAGCCGGCGCCCACGCCGAGCAGGGGGAGGGCCAGCACGACGAAGCCGACGTGGGTCTGGGCCAGGAACGAGGCGACGACGACCGCCGGGAGCAGCGCCCACCGCTGGCGGCAGAGCAGCGCCCAGGTCAGGCACAGCATCAGCCCGAAGGGCAGCACGGTGACGAAGTTGTTCCACGGGTCGCTGAGCAGGTCGGCGCCCAGGGTCCGCATGAGCATCCCCGCCGCCAGCAGGGTGCAGACGAGCATGGGGACGCCCCCCAGCCGGCGGGCGATGAGCCCCATGCCGGCCAGCGAGGCTGCGTTGATGGCGAGCGCACCGACGTACATGCCGATCGAGGCACCGCCGGTGAGCCAGTAGAACGGGGCCAACGCGTAGAACAGCATCGGCCCCGGGTGGCTCCACTGCTCCCGCGAGAACAGGCCGGTGAACACCTGGTGGTGGCCCACATCTCGCACTGCCATCTCGGTCTGCGCGAGATCGGAGTGCGGGAAGTACTCGTTGCGGGCCACGACCAGCAGGGCGACCGCCGACACGACGAACGGCACCAGCGCGACCAGCAGCAGCCCTCTCGACAGCCAGCGGGGATAGTCGTCGTCCTGCCTCGGCGGTCGGACCGCCTCGGCCTCCGCCTCCGCGCGAGAGCCGTCGTGGTCGGTCGTCGCCGGTGAGACAGCCCCGGTGAACATCCCCATCCCCTCCCGGTCAGACTGTATCTGACCGAGCGGTAACAAGTACGCAGCGGCGGGAACCGGGCGAGCTCCAGGGCGCGGGCATGGCGCCGCGCCAGGCTCGGGGGTCCGTTGGATCTCTAGGACTGACCGTTCCCGGCGCCGGGGGCTCCCACGGCTTCGTCTCCGGTGTCACCGGGTTGGTCTCCCCGCGGCTGCTCCCCATCGCCGGCCACTGCGCCGCGGCGGCGGCCGAGGGCATCGAGGGCGACAGCCGCCAGGATGACCAGGGGTACCTCGGCGAGAGCGCGGTAGCGGGTCTGGCCGATGGTGAGGCCGGCCGAGATCGCCACGGTCGCGATCACCGCCAGGACCGGGGTCAGCGGGATCCGGCGCCGCCGCAGGATCACCGCGCCGGGGATGGCGGCGACGGCGAGGGCCCAGTAGGCGTAGAGCCCGTAGCGGGTGACGTCCTGGGTGGGGCCGCCGATCGAGTCGAGCCTGGTCTGCTGGTACGGCTGGTAGAGGCCCCACACCCGGCCCTCGCGGAACAGGATGACCGCCGGCTGCCGGTCGAGGTGGTCGCCGATGTAGTCGACCGCGATGGTCCGCAGCTCCACGTCGAGCTCGGCGGCCCCGTAGACGGGCATGCGCTGCCTCGCCACGCCGGTGGCGTCGGCCAGGCAGGCGTAGCTCCACCAGCCGACCAGCGTCCCGTCGTAGGCCTCGTCACAGTTGGACGCGGCGAGGGTGGCGCCGATGTTGGTGGTCAGCCCCACCGGCTGATCGAAGCGTGATGTGTTGTAGATGACCCAGGGGAGGATCGGCAGCATCACCATGGCGGTGCCGATCGCCAGCCAGCGCACCCGCGTGGCCCGGTCCAGCGTGCGGAGGAGCAGGACCGCCGGCACCACCAGCAGGGGGTACAGCAGCAAAGCCTCGGGCCGGGTCATGGCCAGGGCCCCGACCAGCAGGCCCAGGATGATCACCCCCCGGCGCCGGGGCCGCTGCCACAGGCCGTAGGCGACGTACAGGCACAGCGCCGTCAGCAGCATGGCCAGCGTCTCGCACTGCAGCACCCGCTCGTAGATCCACAGGTTGGGGTAGAACGCAGCGATGGCGGCGGCGATCAGGCCGCAGCGCGGCCCGGCCAGGCGGCGCCCGGTGAGGCCGACGACGCCCACGGTGGCGCTGCCCACCACGCAGGCCGCGGTCTGGAACCAGAGGAGGCGCTCGACGCCGACCATGGCGAGCGGCGTCAGCGTCAGGGCCCACGCCGGGGGATGCTCGGCCGCCGGCACGGATATGAAACCCCCCGACGCCCTGACCAGCGTCGCGGAGATGAAGCCGTGGCCGTCGCCGAGCAGCAGCGCCGAGCCGTAATAGTCGATGCCGTCGCCGGTGACGGGAATGTGCTGGTTCTCGACCACGTAGGCGACTCTCAGCACCAGACCGGCGAGGACGATGAGCGCCAGCAGCCCGTCGTAGCGGTCGAGCCCCCGGAGGCGGGCTCGCAGCGCGCGCCCGACGCCTGAGGGCCATGCCGCGCTCGAGCCGCCGCCCTGGTTGTCGGCGTCCACGGCGTGCTCCGCCACAGACGTGGTCGCTGTCCCCACTGGTGCGCCTCTCCCCGCGTCGCGCAGGCGTGACTTTAGCTGCATCGACGTCGACGCAGACAGTCATCTAGGGTCGCGGGTACGGCCGAACTGGGGCCGCGCCGTTACTGGGAGGGTCGATGGCCGACGCATCGGCGGTGGATGTGTCCGTGGTGCTGCCGTGCTTGAACGAGGCCGAGTCGGTCGGCGCCTGCGTCACGGCGGCGAAGGCGGCGTTGGCCGGGGCCGGCATCAGCGGTGAGGTGGTGGTGGTCGACAACGGCTCCACCGACGGATCGCCCGAGCTCGCCGCGGACGCCGGGGCCCGCCTGGTGCGGGAGTCGCAACGGGGCTACGGCAGCGCGTTGCGTGCCGGGTTCGCCGCAGCCCGGGGGGAGATCGTGGTGATGGCCGACGCCGACCTCACCTACGACTTTGCCAAGATCCCCGACCTGCTCGCCCCCATCCAGGCCGGCCACGCCGACATGGTGCTCGGCTCTCGCCTCGGCGGCGCCACTCGCCAGACGATGCCATTCCTGCACCGCTTCGTGGGCACGCCGGCGATCACGTTCCTCACCGCCCGGGCCTGCGGGCGGCGGGTGGTGCGCGACAGCCAGTCGGGGTACCGGGCATTCCGGCGTGACGCCGTGGCCGAGCTGGACCTGCAGGCGACCGGCATGGAGCTGGCCACCGAGATGCTCATCCGCGCCGCCCGCGGCGGCCTGCGCATCGCCGAGGTCGAGACCGGCTACGGGCCCCGGGTGGGCGAGTCGAAGCTCTCGACCTTCTCGGACGGCTGGCGCCACCTCCAGCTCGTCCTGCTGCTGGCCCCCGACCTGCTGCTGGTGGGGCCGGGACTAGCTCTGTTCGGGTTGGGCCTCTGTTGCTGGGGGTGGGGTTCGCCTACCCGGCCGGCGTCGACGTGGGCTCGTTGCGCTGGCAGCCGGTGTTCTTCTCGGGCATCGCGCTGGTCACCGGGCTGCAGGCCGCGCTGGCCGGCGCGGTGCTGGCGCACCACTCGGCGGTGGTGGCGCCCGGGGTGCGCAGGCGCTTCGCGTTCGTCGGCAGCCGCTCGCTGCCCGGACGCTCGCTGGCGGCCGGACTGATCATGGTGGCATCGGGGCTGGCCTTCAACCTGGTGCTGTTGGTGCGCTGGCTGAGCGGCAACCCGTCGCCGAGCGGACAGGGCTACGGCCTAGCCGCCCTGTCACAGGCGCTGATCATCCTCGGCGCGACCCTCGTCAGCTTCGGCGCCGTCAGCCGCTGCCTGGTGTCCCAGCGCGGCCTGCTGCCGGGCGGAAGGCCACGGGCAAGCGCCGATCGCACGCCCGTCACGACGCTGTCGGGCGCGTCGCAGGGCTAGCGGCCTGCTGCCAGGCGGCAGGCCACGTGCAGGTGCCGATCGAAGGCCCACGCCAGCGGGGCGGGGTACAGCTCCAGATCTGTCCGCCACTCCTGCACCGTTAGCCCGAGCGCCGCGAAGGTCGCCCGCCACCGAGCCTCGGGCCAGTAGTTGTACGGCAGGGCCACACCGTGGTGGGCGTTGCCCACCCAGTCCATGAGGCGCAGCGTGGGCTTGGCCAGCAGGCCGTCGGCCAGGTGGTCCTTGATGACCACGGCAGGCGCCACCCTTGCCGCCTCGGCCAGCAACACGCCCGCGTCGTCGGTGTGGTGCAGAACGTCGACGAACATGACCGCGTCGAACGAGCGGTCGGGATGCGGGATCACGCGGCCGTCGAAGCGGGTCACGGGGATGTGGGTGGTGGGCCTGACCAGCACGTCGATGCCGACGATCTCGAGGTCCGGGCGCTGCTCCATCACGCTCCGGGCGATGGAGCCGTCACCGCAGCCGACGTCGAGCACCCGCCCGCCCGTTCCTTCGGGCAGCAACCCGGCCATGTGCCTGGCCAGCACCTCGACCCGCCGCCCGAAGACCATTCCTGCATGTGCTCGCCCGACGACGCTCATCGATCCGAGGCTAGGCGCTCGTCAGCTGACCCCGGAATCCGGCAGGGCTGACGAGGCCATAGGCCTGGCCGTCGGGGAAGGTGCGAACGACCGGGCAATCGGTCGTGGCGGGATCCTCGGTGGTGCCCGGCACCTGAGATACGTACTCAGAGTACGTACTTCGAGTATGATCTCGGGATGATCGATCGCAGCGACCTCGCCGCCGAGTACGGGTTGGCCACCCACGCCCTCGACCTGGCCGGCGCCGCCCCCCTCACCGTCGTGAACCTCTTCGAGCTCAACGAGATCGCCCGGTACCCCGGCGGCGAGGAGTGCCCGGGCGTCGAGGCCATGCGCCGCTACGGCGCCACGAGCGGCCCGTGCCTCGAGGCGGCCGGCGGGACGTTCCTGGCCCAGGCGCTCCCGACCGGCGTGGTGTGGGGCGACGACGACGGGCCCTGGCACCTCCTCGTGGTGGCCTCCTACCCGGACGCCGGCGCCTTCTGGTCGCTGCTCGCCGATCCGGACTACCGCCGGGCCTTCGCCCACCGGCGAGCCGCCGTCGCCCGCCAACGGGTGCTCGTCGGCGCATCGCTGTGAGCCCGCTGCAGGCACGCTCGGCCGAGTCGGTCCACGGCCTGGTCGCCGCCGCCCGCCAGCGCTTCGGCGAGCTCGGCTATCTGGCGACGTCGGTCGACGACGTCGCCAGGGACGCCGGGCGCACGAAGGGCGCCGTGTACCACCACTTCCCGGACAAGCGCGCCCTGTTCGAGCAGGTGTTCACGGCCGAGCAGCAGGCCCTGGCCGCCCAGGTGGCCCAATCGCCGACCCTCGCCGGCGGCATCGCCACCTACCTCCGGATCATCGCGGCGACGCCTGCCGCAGCGCGGATCACCCTCGTCGACGGCCCCGCCGTGCTCGGCTGGGCACGATGGCGCTCGTGCGACGGCGGGCCCTTCCGCACGATGCTGCGCCGCAGCCTCGACGCCCACGAGGCACTGGCGCAGCGCTACGACCTCGACCTCCTCACCGAGCTCCTGCTCGGCGCGGTCACCGAGGCCGCGCAGCAGGTCGTGACCGCAGACGACCCGCGACGCACGGCCCGCCGCTACGAACGCCAGCTGCGAGCCCTCGTCCACGACCTCGGCGCCTGACTGCCGGCGTTGACTACGAGTTCGGGGTGGGAGGTGGATCCGCGTCCTCGACCAGGTCGTCGACGAAGTCGGCGACTGCCTGGACGACGTCGTCTGCGCTTTCCCCGGTGACGTCGGGGTCGGCTGGGGAGACACCGGCCCCGACGGCGAGGTGCAGAGACTGGTCACGCTCGTGCACGCCGTCGACCGTAACGATGGCCGGGGGTTCTGGCGTCAGTAGCCGTTACGTACTGTGCGCGGCGGCGGGGGCGTGGCCGCCGCGATCCCCATCGCCTCGGCCAGCTGGTGGCGGCCTTCGACCATCAGCTTGCGGTACACCCGGCTGAGGTGCGTGTCGACCGTCCGCACCGACAGGTACAGCTCCTCGGCGATCTCCGGGCTGGTCCGGCCCCGGGCGGCGAGCAGCGCCACATGGCGCTCCCGCTCGGTCAGCTCCTCGCCGACGGCGGCGACCGCGTCCAGGGCGGGCGACGACGGGTGCCCGCACGCCGCCAGCAGGTCGTCGCACCGGCGTGCGGTGGACGACGCCGGGACGCCCCGCCCCGCCCGCCGGTACGCGTTGGACGCCCCCCGGAACGCCTCGGCCGCCATGAGATCGGCGCCGAGGTCCTCGAGCTCGGCGGCCACCGCCGCCAGGGCGTCGGCGTCGCCGGCGGCCACCGCCCGGGCGTGGCGGGCCACGATCGGGGCGAGCGGGCCGTCGACGGCCTCGGCCAGCCGGTCGAGCAGCTCGACGCCCTCCGCCGCCCGGCCGAGCCGCACCGCGACGTGCGCCGCCTCGACGGCCAGCGGCCTGGCCGTGTACTCCATCGCCATGGCCAGCGCCAGGCAGCGCTGGGCGGCGTCGGCCCGGGCGCCCTGGGCGGCGGCGATCCAGGCCCGGGACAGCTCGATGTACGGCAGCGTCCGGGCGCCCCGCAGCATGTCCGCGGCGTAGGCGGCGTCCGCGGCGGCGATCGCCTCCTCGGCCGTGGCGAGATCGCCGGCGAACACCGCCGCCCGCGCCCGCATCGCCTCGGCCAGGGGTCGCTGGCCGAACCAGTCCGACTCGGACAGAGCCCGGCACGACCGGTTGAGCTCGGCCAGCGCCGCGGGCGCCCGGCCCCGCACCAGCAGCGCGCCGCCCCGGAACCCGGAGATGATCCCCCGCAGCGACGGCGGCGGGTGCTCGACCCGCAGGCCCATGTCGTCGGCGGTGAACTCGTCCATCTCCCGGACCCGTCCCGCCCAGTACAGGCCCTGGAACCGGGCCATCCGCAGCTGGACCTCGCCGTAGGGCACGTCCCGGAGGTTCCGCCGGGCGGCCGCCACCTGCGAGTCGTCGAGCAGCGCCATCCCGGCGTCGATGTGGCCGGCCGCCGACCGCACCGTCATCGCCACCGGCGCCGCCCGCAGCCGGGCGGTCTCCGGGGCGTCGGGGTTGGTGAGCAGGCCCTCCGCCACCTGGCCGGCCTCGCGCAGCCGGAACGAGAACATCATCATCTGGGCCAGCACCGACCGGCACTCGGCCTGCCACGCCGGGTGGCCGGCGAGGTCCTCGTCTGCCACCCTGAGCACCTCGTAGGCCTCGGGCGACCGGTCGAGCTGGAGGAACAGGTTGCTCGCCCGGGCCAGCGCCACCCGGGCGACCATCTCGGCGTCGGCCGGGCGGAGGACCGCCAGCGCGGCCTCGGACTCGGCGATCCGCCCCTGGCCGGCCAGCGCCGTGCCCAGGATCAGGCCGGCGTCGGCCCGGGCCGTGCCGCCCGCGGCGACGGCCAGCCGCTCGGCGAGCCGGTGGTCGAAGCGGCCGAGCGCCTCCTGGGCGAGGACCAGCAGCTGCTCGGGCTCGCCCGGATCCCCGGACTCGAGCCGCCACGTCGCCACCCGCAGCCGGTCGAAGCTGTCGAGGTCGCCGACCGCGACGACGAGGTCGCGCAGCAACGCCCGGCGCCGCAGCCGGGGCAGGCTGGCGGCCAGCACCTCGCGGTGCAGCGGGTGGACCACCTGGAGCATCTCGGTCTCGCCGGCGTCGACCACCTCGACCAGGCCCCGGCGCTCGAGCGCGTCGATGTCCGCCGGGTCGATGAGGCGCTGCGGCCGCGGTCAGCGGCACCTGCTCGCCGGTCGCCACGATCTCCAGCGCCGCCCGCCGCTCGGGCTCGAGCAGCCGGAGGCGCTCCTCCACCAGGTCGCGCAGGCGGTCCTTGGTGCCGGCGTTGAGGACGATGCGGCCGGCCGCCCCCGTGGCCCGGCGCTCGACGGCCGTGCTGACCAGCTCGCGGACGAACAGGACGTTGCCGTGGCTCAGCTGCCAGATCCGGTCGAGCAGCGAGGCGGGCACGCCGTCGCCGAGCACGGTGACGACCAGCTCCTCGGTGGCCTCCCGGGGCAGCGGCCCGACGTCGAACCGGGTCAGCAGCTCGTCCTTCCACAGCGCCACGAGGCCCTGGGGCAGCGGCTCGCCGGTGCGCACGCTGGCCAGCACCCGCACCGGCGACTGGGTCAGGGCCAGATGGAGCAGCGCCACCGACACGTCGTCGAGCAGGTGGGCGTCGTCGACGGCGAGGACGAAGGGCCCGGCGCCGGCCCGGTCCCGCAGCCCGGTCAGCGCCAGGTGGAGCAGGTCGTCGGGGTGGTGGGCGCCGTCGGTCGGGGCCAGGACGTGGGCGAACGACCCCAGCGGGATCTCCCGGGCCGCCTCGGTGGCCCGCACCCACTCGACCGTGGTCCCGCCCTCGCGCTCGGCGTCCACCGCCTCGTCGACGAGGCGCGTCTTGCCGACCCCTGCCTCGCCGAACAGGGCGACGCCACGCGAGGCAGCGTCCTCTCCCAGGAGGCGGCGCAGCTCGACGAGCTCTCCCGCACGCCCCACGAGGGGCCAGCGTGCGATCACCCCCGGATGCTACCGACCTGCGGAATACGTAGGTCCTACGGATCCCCCCGGCGGCGGCGGTGCGTAGGTTGCTGGCTGGCGTCGTGCGAAGCCCCCAGCACTCACGACGTGGCGGGCGACGGCGGGCCAGTCGGAGGGAGGCGGGAGCCTTCCGGCTGGCCGGCGCCGTCATCGCCGGGCAGCCCGCCCGCGGTGCGGCCGACGCTCGTCATGGCGCGGACCGGGGAAGGGTGACCCTGAGCCGGGCTCCGCCCCCCGGCGCGTCCCCGGCCTCCGCCCGGCCGCCCATCGCCGCCGCCAGCTCGGCGACGATGGCCAGGCCGACGCCGGTCCCGGTGGCCGGCCGGGCCGCCCGGCGGGTAGACGTCTGGAGGCGGTCGAAGACCCGCGCCCGGTCCTCCGCCGGGATCCCCGGGCCGTCGTCGTCGACCGCCAGGACGGCGGTGGCGCCGGCGCCGTCGCCCTCCGCGACGACCGCGATCCGGACCAGGCCGGCGGCGTGGCGCCCGGCGTTGTCCAGCAGGTTGGCGGCGACCTGGGCGAGCCGGTCGGCGTCGCCGTCGACCACCACCGGCCCGGGCGGGACGTCGACGGTCACCTCCAGGCCCAGGTCCTCCAGCTCGGGGCGCAGCGCCTCGGCCGTGCCGGCGGCGACGTCCGCCAGGTCGACCGGGCCCACGTCCAGCCGGAACGCCCGGGCCCGGAGCCGGGCCAGGTCCAGCAGGTCGCCGACCAGCCGCTCGAGCCGGGCGGCCGCCTCGCCGATCGTCGCACCGGCCGCGGCGGGGTCGGGCGCCGCCCCGTCGGCCAGCGCCTCGGACCAGCCGCGGATCGACGTCAGCGGCGTCCGCAGGTCGTGGGACACCGACAGCAGGAAGTCGCGCTCGGCCTGCCGCGACTGCTGGAGCGACGCCGCCATGGCGTTGATGGCGCCGGCGAGGCGGGCCAGCTCGTCGTCGTCGCCGGGGCGGGGCTCGGGCACCCGGGCGTCGAGGTCGCCGGCCGCGATCCGCCCGGCGGTGGCCTCGGTGGCCGCCAGCGGGCGGGCCAGCGACCGGGCCACCGCCGCCGCCACCGCCACGCCGACGAGGGCGGTGGCGGCGCCGGCCACCGCGAACCAGCGGCCGGCGGCGCCCGGCCCCGCGTCGATGCTGTCGGTCAGGACCACCGCCCGGCCGGCCGGGGACAGCGGCCCGGCGGGCAGCGCGGCCGCGGCGCGGACGGTGCCGCCGTCGGTGGCGGTGACGGTCTCGCCGGCCCGCAGCCGGGCGGCGCCGCCGGGCGGCAGCCAGGCCGGGGGCTCGGCCAGCGGGGTGAGCTCGACCCGCTCGACGCCGAGCGACGCCCGGAGCCGCCCGGCGACGGCCGCGGCCCGCAGCGGCCGCACCTCGGCCAGCACGTCGGCCAGCGCCGCCGCCCGCACGCCCAGCTCGTCCTCCGCCCGGTGGCGGGCGTCGAGCCGGGTCAGCGCCAGGGTGCCCAGTCCGACCACGGTCACCGCCCCGATGACGGTCCCGACGATGGCGAGCGTCAGGCGCCGGCGCACGTCACCCTCAGCCCTTCCTCACCCGAGCCGGTAGCCGGCGCCGACGACGGTGGCGAGCGGGAGGTCGGGGCCGAGCTTGCGGCGCAGCTGGCGGACGTGGACGTCCACGGTCCGCTCGTCGCCGAGGTAGTCGTAGCCCCAGGCCAGGTCGAGGAGCTGGCGGCGGGACAGGACGTGGCCCCGGTGCTCGACCAGCGCCGCCAGCAGGGCGAACTCCCGGGGGGCGAGGGCGACGACCTCGGCCGTCCCGACGGGCCTCGTGGCGGGCGAGGTCGACGTCGATGCCCCCGACCGCCACGGTCCCGGCGGGACCGCCGCCCCGGCTGCGGCGGACGATCGCCTGGACCCGGGCCACCAGCTCCCGGGGCGAGAACGGCTTGGTGACGTAGTCGTCGGCGCCGTAGGCGAAGCCGGTGACCCGGTCGTCCTCGTCGCCGCGGGCGGTCAGCACCAGCACCGGGACGTCGCTCTCGGCCCGGAGGCGCCGGCACACCTCCAGGCCGTCGATCCCGCCCGGCAGCCCGATGTCGACCACCACCAGGGCCGGGGCGCGCTCGGCGGCCAGGCGGAGCCCGCCGTACCCGTCGCCCGCCCGGGCGACGGCGAACCCCGCCTGGCCGAGATAGAGGGCCAGGAGCTCGGCGATCTGGTCGTCGTCCTCCACTACGAGGACGGTCGGCGACTCCATCGCCCGCTATGGTCCTCCGTCCCGCCTGCTGCCGGTCAATCCGCGGGGTCGGACCGGGCGATCGACGCCTGGAAGGGGGCGCCGAACGGGTCCACGAAGTCCACGCCGACCGTCTGCCCGGTGCGGCGGGCGGTGATGTCGAGGTGGTCGGCGGTCCACACGTGCAGCATGCGGCGGCTGTCGGTGCACGGCTGGTCGGGGGTGGCGAAGAACCCGGTGCAGGCGGGGTCGTGGCTGTGCCAGACGACGATGCCGCCGGCGTCGTCGGGGACGGGCTCGCCGGGAGGGGCGATGAAGAAGGCCCCGAGCAGGACGGGGTCGCCCTCGCCGGCGGCGTAGTAGACGAGGCCCTCGGGCCGGGAGGGGTCGAGGACCCGGCCGTCGCGGGTGGCGGCGGGGTCGACGTAGTGAGCGATCGTGTTCGCCGTCGCGGGCACGACCCGGTAGCCGGCGGCGACCGCCGCGTCGACGTCGGCATAGGGGGCGACGGTGGCGGCGACCGAGGCCCGCAGGTCGTCGGCGGCGGCCTGCTGCTCGGGCGTGGCGGCGGCGTAGCGCTCGGCGTAGGGGGTGAGCGGCGGATGCTCGTGGTGCCCGCGGTGGCGGCCGCCGGCGGCGAGGGAGTCGCCCGGCGGCACCTCGGCCGCGGGAGCGTCGCCGCCGGCGGAGTCGGCGTCGTGGTCGTGCTCGTGGTCCTGGGCGAGGGTGGTGTCGGCGGCCTGGTCGTCCTCGCCCTGGGCCGGCGCGGCCGCGGGGCCGGCCGGCGGATCGTCGTCGCCGCCGGCGGCGAGCGCCACGGCGCCGCCGACCGTCACGACCGCGACCGCGACGGCGGCGGCGACCAGGGCCCGGCGGCCGAGCCGCCGCCGGCGCGGGGGAACCGGGGGGATCGGAGGGAGCGGTGCTGTCTCGTCCATGCCGTAGAGCAGACACCCCCGATGTTTGGGCCGTGTGAGGATGTCGAGGTTCGGGTGCGGGCTCACGTCATGGCGGAGCGATGACCGACGTCGACGCGGTGGCAACGTTCTCTCCCGGCCCCGGGTCGGTGTGCCGTGAGCCACGCACCGAGCTCACGCTCTCGAGCGTGGCGCCGGGGGCGGCGGTGACCGTGGCGGTCATCGTGACCGTGGCACCGGCGCCGGCATCGAGAGTGCCCAAGGCGCAGGACACGACCTGCTCGCCGGCGGGCAACGACGTCACCGTGCAGGAGCCCGCCGTCGCCGAGGTCGCCATCGGCCCGTAGCCCACCGACACCACGTGAACGAAGACGACGCCCGAGACTGCGTCGGGGCCTGCGTTGGTGATCTCGATCGTGGTCGCTGCCGGCGTCCCTGCCGTCACCTCGGGCGGCGTGGCGACGGCGACGGACAGGTCACCCTCGGCGAAGCCGGTCACGCGGGCGGCGTACACCTGTGTCGTCCCCGCCGCCGGGTTGGCGCGGTCGAGTGTCTTGGACGAACTGGAGTACGCGATCGTGGCGCCGTCGGCGGCGGTGCGCCAGGTGGTGTCCACACCGCCGGCGGCTGCGTCGCCGTTGTCGTTCAGGGAGACGAGCTCGGTGGTGTCATCGGCGATGTGGCGGACGTAGAGGTTCTGTCCAGTGGCCGGGTAGGCGCTCACCACGTCCGGCGCGCTGCTCGTGAAGCCGAGGACGCTGCCGTCCGCGCTGAAGGCCGCATTGCCCGAGGCCCCCGCCGCGGAGTGCGCACCCGAAGACTCGGTCGACACCAGCTCCACCACACCGGTCGCCACGCGGTAGAGGAAGACGTCGGTCTGCCCGTTGCCATCGCCGCCGACGAGGTTGCCGGCGGGGCTGTCGAACACGACCGCCGATCCGTCAGGGGCGAACGCCGGCCTGGCCGACCCTTTGTCCGGCAGACCGCCGTCGGGCGTGCGTGAGACGAGGCTGGTCGTCCCCGCGGTGAGGTCCCGCAGGTAGATGTCCTGGCGGAACGGCGGCTGGGGTGGCGGCACCGAAAAGTCCGGCGCGAGGTACTCGAACGCCACCTTGGTGCCGTCGGCGCTCAAGGCCGCGGTCCGGGCGGCACCGTTGCCGGGCAGGACCCCGCCGTCGCTCGCCACCGAGACCAGCGTGGTCGTCCCCGTCGCCAGGTCCCGCACGTACAGACGCGTTCGACGCGGATGGGCTCACCGGAACGAGGTCGCGGGCCAGGCTGCCGAACGCCAACCGGGTGCCGTCGGCGCTGAAACCGCCGGACACGATCGACGCGAGGTTGCCGGCCCGCGTCCCGGTCACGTCGACCGACACCAACTCGGTGGTATCGGCGACCAGGTCCCGGATGTAGACGTCGCTGACGCCGTTCGTGTCCGTCGGCCCCAGGTCCGAGGCCTGGCTCTGGAAGGCGACGCGATTGCCGTCCGGGCTGATCACGGGCAGGGTCGACCCGCTGTTCCTGCTTCCGGTCCCCGCGGCGCTCACGCTGACGAGGTGGTTCTCGCCGGTCGTCAAGTCGTAGCTGTACACGTCCGTCAGGTTGTTGGTGTCGGTCGGCCCGAGGTTGGACGCGCTCGTGGCGAACACGACGCCGGTGCCGTCGGGCGTGAACCGGCCGGACACGAAGCTGCCGTTGCTGCCGTCGCCCGTCGAGCTGGTGGTGATGCGGACGACAGTCCCCGCCACCAGGTCGCGGACGTAGGCATCCTGGCCGGCGAAGGGGTTGCTATCGGGGAAGCCGAGGTCGGACGCCAGGCCGCCGAACAGCACCTTGGTGCCGTCGGCGCTGATGTCGTGGACCAACATCCGCCCGGTCGCCCCGAGCGTGCCGGCCGCGTTGGTGCTCACCAGCTCGGAGTCCCAGGCCGCCGTCGGTACCGGGTCACAGCCGGCCGCGCTCACGATCAGAGCCACGGCCGTCAGCCCGGCACCGAACCGTCCCATCCCCATGGTCCACCCCCATCCCAGCTGTCTCGCGCGGAATCTATCCGAAGCGCCCCGGCGTCGGTGACTGCTCGGCTGGTTGGGTGACCGGCTCGGACGCTCCCGAGGGCGTCGGTCCTCGTTCCCACCGACTGGGCGCGGCGCAGCTTCGCGGCGGTGTCCTGACCCGGCGCCATGGCCGGTCGGCTTGGTCGGACGACACGGGCGGCGGCGGGTAGAGGCGGCAAGGTGACGGACTACTCCCCTGCCGATCCGGTCCACTTCAGCTGTCGAGCGACCAGACGCGCAGGGGGCCGGCGGTGCGGAACCCGCTGGTCAGCGCCGCGTCGAGCGCCTCGCCCGTCTCGTAGCCCACGAACGTCGACCCGGGGAACAGCCGCGTCGGCGAGCGCCAGGCAGCCGGCCCAGTCCGCCGGCGCGCCCTCGGGGCCGGCGAAGACGTTCGAGATGCCGACCGTCCCGGCGCTGCGGTTGAGCACGGCGCCGGCCGAGACTCGATCGCCGTCGCGGACCGCGAGGACCGTCACCGAGGGGTGGCCGAGCAAATCGGCCCGCAGCACGCCGACAGGTCCGTCGTCGCCTCGCCACGCCCGCTCCCAGGAAGCGAACACCTCCGGGTCCCGCACCACCTCCCACCCCGTGTGCGCAGCGGTCGGGCTGGCCGGCGCCCCGGTCGACGGCGGCCGGACCATCCACTCGGCCTCGAACAGCACGTGGAACCCGAAGGCGGACAGGTCCAGCGACGCGAAGCTGTCCTTGATCGAGCAGCCGGCGGAGGCGTCGACTCGGGCCAAGAGCCCGGGCACGGACACATCCGCCGCCACGGTGACCGCGTCGGGATACAAGGGAGGCGTCCGCACCCGGCTCGTCCAGGCGTCGCCGTCGACGGTGGGGTCCAGCCCGTGGGTCCGGCAGACGACGTCGCACCACTCGGCGTTGTTCGCGGCGGCGAGCCGCCCGTACCGATCCACGGCATCGAGCTTTCCAGAGGCGAGCTGACGTCTTGTCTGCGCCTCCTAGGAGTTGTCGGCATTGACACGGCACCCCGGCCGGCGCGACGCAACAGGGGTTCAATGGGACGGGAGGCCCGGTGGGGCGCCTTTATCTGCTGCGTCATGCCAAGTCGAGCTGGGACGACCCGGATCAGGCCGATCTTCGTCGCCCTCTCGCGCCCCGAGGCCGGAAGGCCGTCAAAGCCCTCGAGCGGCACGTGAGGGCGATGGACGTCGCGCCCGATCTGGTGCTGTGCTCGCCCGCCGTGCGGGCGGTACAGACCTGGGAAGGTGTGTCGCCCGGGCTGCCGCCGGGGACTCCAGTCGAGCTCGACGAGGCCATCTACCATGCCGGCGCAGGCGATTTGCTGGGACGGCTACGGCGCCTGCCAAACGAGATCGACTCCGTGCTCGTGGTCGGGCATAACCCCGGTCTCGAAGCCCTGGCCCTCGGCCTGGTGGCAGCCGGCGACGCCCGCCTCCTAACGCGCCTGGAGACGAAGTTCCCGACCGGGGCGTTGGCCAGCCTCGAGGTGGCAGCCACCTGGCGCGATCTGCGGTGGGGCACCGCCACCTTGGTCGACTATGTCGTGCCCCGCGATCTGGCGTGAGGACTGGCCGCAGCCGGGGGGTAGCGCGGTGACGATGGCGTCGATGTCTGCGCCTGCCCGGCGCCGGGTGCTGGCGCCTACCATCTGTGCGGTGGCCGAGTGGTTCTCGATCGAGGTCTTCGACGGGTCTTCGCCCGCACGCGCCTGGCGGGAGGCCTACGGCGACGCAGTTGTCGCGGCGGCGCACACCGAGGGTGTGTCTGACTGGGTGTGGCACGAGTTCCGTTGGGGTGTCGTGGTGGAAGTCGAGCTACCCGACGAGTTCGCCTGGGACCGTTTCCTGGCAGCCCCGGCCGTGCGCGCCGCGCTCGACGCGGTGCCTGATCCGGTGCGCGGCCTTGTGGTGCACCGGGGCCGTGGCGGGAGCGCCGGGGTCCGTTGGCCGCGTCGGCCTCGTCCGCTGGCCGGCGCTGGAGCGGTGGCGCTCCCGGAGCCCGTCGAGCAAGAGATGTCAGTGTTTGCGCCCCGGCTGCTCGAAGTTCCCTGACCATCCACGATGGCCATCGGCGCGACGTCTCGGCGAGTTCGGTTGGTACCTCCAGAAGCGAGCCGAAGACAATGCGTTGTCAGCGCAGTGAGCTGAAGGCAGCCCGCATTTCAGCGGAGAAGAGCGCCGGCTCCTCCCAGGCGGCGAAGTGGCCGCCCTTGTCGACCTCGTTGAAGTAGGCGAGGCCGGGGTAGACCGCATCGACCCAGCTCCGCGGGGAAGCCCAGATCTCGCCGGGGAACGTCGTGAAGCCGACCGGAACCAGGACCGGCGGAGGCGCCTGGCCGCTCGCAAGCGCTGCGGCCAGCGCTCGTCCGTCCTCCCAGTACGACCGGGCCGCCGACGCTGCGGTGCCGGTCAGCCAGTACAGCGTGATGTTGTCGACGATGGTGTCCCGGGTGAGATTGCCCACGGGCTCGCCGTCGACGAACGCGCGGGAGATCTTGTAGTAGCTGTCCGTGTCGTGGTCGAGCAACCAGGCCGCCAGCGCGACGGGTGAATCCAGCAGGGCGTAGCCGATCGTCTGTGGCCGCGTTGCCATCTCGAGGAAGTAGGCGAAGCCGTCCTCCCTGAACGTCGCGAACGCCTCGGCCGCGGCGCGTTCCTTTTCGGATTCCTTGGGCAGGTGATCGCTGATTGCGAGCACCGCCGTGAGCAGGTTCAGGTGGTAGCCGATCAAACCCTCGACCGCCTGGCGGCCCATCAGGTCCGTGACGAGGGCACCCACGTCGCCGCCCTGGGCGACGTAGCGGGTGTAGCCGAGGCGGTGCATCAGCTCCGCCCACGCGCGTGCGGTGCGGCTGGCGTCCCAGCCGAGCTCGGCCGGCTCACCGGAGAAGCCGTAGCCGGGCAGTGACGGCAGCACCAGGTGGAATGCGTCCTCGGGGGTGCCGCCGTGCGCGGTCGGGTCGGTCAGCGGGCCGATGGTGTCGAGCAGCTCGATGACCGAGCCGGGCCAGCCATGGGTCATGATCAGCGGCAACGCGTTCTCATGCCGCGACCTGACGTGGATGAAGTGGATCTCGACCCCGTCGATCTCGGTCGTGAACTGCGGCAGCGCGTTCAGTCTCGCCTCGCACTTGCGCCAGTCATACTCGCTCGTCCAAAAGCGGGCGAGCCCCTGCAACGTCGCCAGCTGCACGCCCTGCGATCGATCCGAGACGAGCTCCTTGGTGGGCCAGCGCGTCTCCGCTATGCGCCGGCGCAAGTCGTCGATCCGCTCCTCTGGAATCTCGATCTGGAACGACCGAATTTCGGGGGTGGTCATGACGCCTCCTTCGCGTAGCAACCAAGCCTGCTCTTCTCCACTGCACGTCGCACCCGTCGAACGCCCTGGTCTGGTCACTGGTCAGCTAGCCGACCGGCGGGGCGCCTACCTTCGCGTTCAACGGCGCGGCGGCCCTCGAGACCACCGGCTCATAAGGTCGAAGATCGACCAGTTCGGTGGGCCAGAGGCGTACAACCACTCGACGTGACAGGTCAGCTTCGCTCCTTCCCGGTTTGCTCGGCGGTGGTGGCGCCGTGGATCTCGAGGACCCGGGTGCCCCGCAGGTCCAGCCAGGCACGATCGCCTGCGCGCACGAGGCGGAGCTGCGCGGCACCACAGGATGCACAGCGCAGCACGATCCCGGGGGCGTCCAGGTAGGCGTGCAGCTCAGCGACCGGGCGGCGGTCGCCACAGGTGGCGCATGTCGTCACGGCCATGGTGACGTCGAATGCGAACAGATCGCTGAGCGTGCCGGCGGCCGCATTGCCGTCCAGAGATGTGTCCACGTCAACCTCCTGTCGGTCCGAACCGCTCGGTCCTGATTCGCCCGGGTTCATGGCCCAACTCGACCAGGGCGTCGGCGACCGCCTCGACGAACGTCGTGGGCCCGCACACGTAGCAGTGCGGCTGCGCCGATGGGGGCCAGCCGACCTCGGCGAGCAAGCCGGCATCGACGCGTCCCCGGCGTCCGGTCCAGTCCGGTGCCGGCTCCCGTGTGAGGGTCAGCGTCACCGCCCGCCGGGGCCCCGCCAGCGCCTCGAGCTCCCGGCGATAGATGACGTCGCTGACGGTGCGCGCCGAATACACCAGATGCATCGCCGCCGTGCTGCCCGACGCGGCGTGGTGGCGCAGGATCGCCCGCAGCGGCACGACCCCGGATCCCCCGCCCACCAGCAGCACCGGGGCAGTGTCGGTGCCATCCCAGACGAACCAGCCGCCGATCGGTCCACGTAGCTCGAACTGGTCACCCACGTCGGCCACGGTGGTCAGATACGGCGACACCTCACCGTCGTCGATCCGCTCGACCGTGAGCTCCAACCGGTCGGAACCACGAGCGGACGCGACCGAGTAGCTGCGCTGCGCCGAGTAGCCGTCCTCGGCGGTCAGGCGTACATCGACGTGCTGCCCAGCCCGGTGACCAGGCCAGTCCGGGACGTCCAGGCGCAGCGTCACCGCCCGGGCGGTCTCGGGGACCGTCTCGGCGACGGTGGCCACCAGCCAACGCACCGCCGTCAGTCGCCCCAGTAGCGCTGCTCACGCCATGGATCGCCGTAGTTGTGGTAGCCCACGCTCTCCCAGAAGCCCGGTTCGTCCTCGTCGCTGAGCCGCAGACCCCGCACCCACTTCGCGCTCTTCCAGAAGTACAGGTGCGGGACCAGCAGTCGGGCCGGGCCGCCGTGCTCGGGCTCGAGGTCTTCGTCCTCGAAGCGGTAGGCCACCCACGCCTGCCCGTCCAGCACGTCCGCCAGCGGCAGGTTCGTCGTGTACCCACCGTCACTGAAGGCGACCACGAACTCCGCGGCCGTGTCGATCCCGCCCAGGATCGTGTCTACCGAGACGCCCTGCCAGCGGGTGCCGAGCTTGGACCACTTGGTGACGCAGTGGATGTCGACGGTGATGTCCTCGGCCGGCAGCGCCCGGAACTCCGCCCATCCCCACCGGGCGACGACGGTCCCGGAGTCGTCGACGACCGTGAGATCCCACTCTTCCAACGCGAGGTCAGGCGTCGGCCCCGCGCTCAGCACCGGGAAGTCATCCACGAGGTACTGACCCGGCGGCACGAGCCCGGCCCCTGGCTGACGGCGACGACCCTGGAACCCACGACTCACGACCGCCACGCGCTTCTCCTCTCGCAGAGCGGCACGCCACAACCTATGGCCCGCCCTCGGCCACAACAATGGACGAGCACCGCACCCCGGGCGCGGCAGCAGATGTTCGAACCCCGAGATCGGTGCGCAGCTGTTCCTCAGTCCGCGCACAGTGGAGTGGCACCTGCGCAAGGTGTATCCAAAGCTCGGCATCAGCTCCCGCAGGGACCTTCGGACGCTTCCCGAGGCCAGCGGGCTCTTCGCGAGCGCGTAGCAACTCCGCCCCCAAGCGCTGAGCACGGCAGATGATGCGTGGTCAGCCCGCTTGTGCCCGCTGGCTGAGCCAGTCCTCGTACCGGGTCGCCGAGAGCCGGGCGCCGTCGCCCGGCACGAGGGTGCGCTCGCTCAGGCGGGCACCGAAGTACCGGGCTCGGGGATCGGCGACCACATTGCGGCGGTCCCCAACGGCCCCCAACCCCTCCCGGACGAAGTCCTCGAACCGCAACGGTTCGGGCCCGCCGATCTCGATCGTGCCGTTCAGCGGCGCCGCGAGCACGACGTCGCACACCGCGGCGGCGACGTCGTCGGCGGCCATCGGTTGGATCAGCACCGGAGGGACCCGCACGGTGTCACCGTCGGTCGCGTCGTCGGTGATGCGGGCCGCGAACTCGAAGAACTGCGTCGCGTGCACGATCGAGTACGGGACGGACGAGCCCTGGATGAGCTTCTCCTGGGCGATCTTCGCCCTCATGTAGCCGCTCTCGGCCAGCCGTTCGGCGCCGACGACCGACAGCGCCACGTGATGTCCCACGCCGGCCGCTGCCTCTGCTTCGAGGATGTGGCGGGTCGATGTCTCGAAGAACTCGAGCACCGCGGCGTCCTCGAACGAGGGCGAGTTCGACACGTCGACGACGACGTCCGTGTCGGCGAGGGCCTCGGCCAGGCCCTCGCCCGTGAGGGTGTCGACGCCGGTGTCGGGTGACGCGGGCACGGCCTGGTGGCCGTGCCCGGCGAGCTTGGCGACGAGCTTGGAGCCGATCAACCCCGTCCCGCCGATGACGACGATCCTCATGGTGGTCTCCTTCGTCTCGGGGCCCGGGCTAGTTCTTCAGGAAGGCGAGGAGGTCGGCGTTGACCTCGTCCTGGTGGGTGGCGGTGATGCCGTGCGGCGCGCCCGGGTAGTAGATGTCCTTGGCATTCTTGATGATGCGGGCCGACCGCACCGAGTTGCCGACCGGGACGACCTGGTCGTCCTCGCCGTGGATCAGCAGCGTCGGGACGTCGAAGCGGCCGAGATCCTCGGTGAAGTCGGACTCTGCCAGGCTCTTGACGCACTCGTACGAGCTCTTGAGGCCCGACTGCATGCTCCAAGCCCAGAACTGGTCGAGCACGCCCTGCGAGACGGCGGAGCCGGGCCGGTTGGCGCCGTAGAACTGGCTCGCCAGGTCCCGGTAGAACTGCGACCGATCGCTGAGCATGCCGGCCAGCAGGCCGTCGACGACCTCGGGCGGCAGGCCCTGGGGGTCCGCTTCCGTCGGCGCCAGGTGGGGCGGCACCGCCGAGATCAGCACCACCTTGGCCACACGGGCCGTGCCGTGACGGCCGATGTAGCGCGCCACCTCGCCGCCGCCCGTGGAGTGGCCGACGACCGTGACGTCGCGTAGGTCGAGCGCGTCGATCACGGCGGCGAGGTCGTCGGCGTAGGTGTCCATGTCGTTGCCCGCCGACGGCTGGCTGGAACGGCCGTGGCCGCGCCGGTCGTGCGCGACGGCGCGGAAGCCGTGCTCGGCGAGGAACATCATCTGCCCGTCCCACACGTCGGCGCTCAACGGCCAACCGTGCGAGAGCGTCACGGCCGGGCCCGCGCCCCAGTCCTTGTAGTAGATCTCGGTGCCGTCGCGGGTGGTGATCGTGCTCATGGTCTGCTCCTCGGAGACGACGAATCGACAACATGCACCTTCGCGTGCGCAGGGCGGTGATCGCCTCCGTGGAAGTCCCCAGTCGGTCCTCTGCGGTGCGGCGTGGACCATTGGCGGGTCGAGCCACGAGCTGACCCCGCCACCAGGCCGACGAGCTCGCCGCGTTCCGACCGCGGACGCGGCGAGCCTCGGCCGTGTCTCCGGAACCCGTTCCTACGTTCGGGACCTCACCGATCGTGCGCCAGGGTGCACTCGAGGTGGAGGTCGTGGATGACCGAGCGCACGTCCTCGCTGTTCCCGTGGTGAGCCTTGACGAGTCCGGAGATGTACTCCTCGGCCCAGCGGGTGATGTTGACCCGGGTCTGGTCGCTCAGGGGCGGCGTGGTCGCGTCGGTCCAGGTAGAGACGGGCATCCCGCGGAGGTAGGCGGGGCCGGACTGTGGGCCGTGGGTGCTCATGGGATGATCCTCCTCGACGGTCGCAGGGATGTCGATGTACTCGGCGGGCTCGAACCCCGTGGGGCGCAGGTCCGGGTTGGGCAGGTACATGCTCATGACCGGAACCCGCTCGGTGGCCGGGGGCTGACGACGGTGGCGAGGACCACGTGACCCTCGTAGGGGATCGTCCCGACGATCCCCCAGTAGTGGTCGGCGAGCTCGATCAGCCCGAGGTCGACGAACGCATCGGGCCACTTGCGGTCGATGTCAGAGATCACGGTCATGGCGTCCTCCTGGCCGGCACGGCCACCGTCGCACTGCCTGGTTCGGATCGCCTCCGTGGAACTCCCTAGTAAATTGGTGGGGGACGCCATCTCGGACCGACCCCTAGGCCTGGTTGCGGCAATGCCCAACAGACACGCGCGGCGCCGATTGCGGGGCCGGAACGCCGAGCAGGCGGCGCTGGACCGTCTCCTGGCGACCGTCAGGGGCGGCGAGAGTCAGGTGCTGGTCGTGCGGGGCGAGGCGGGCGTCGGCAAGACCGCTCTGCTCGACCACATCATCGGGGAGGCGTCCGGGTGCCGGATCGCCCGGGCGGCGGGGGTCGAGTCCGAGATGGAGCTGCCGTTCGCCGGGCTGCATCAGCTGTGCGCCCCGATGCTGGGCAGCCTGGACCACCTGCCGGAGCCCCAGCGGGATGCGCTCGGCACGGCGTTCGGCCTCGCCGCCGGGGAGGCGCCGGACCGGTTCCTCGTCGGCCTGGCCCTGCTGGGGCTGCTGGCGGAGGCGTCCGGCGACCGGCCGCTCGTCTGCCTGATCGACGACGCCCAGTGGCTCGACCGGGCGTCGGCCCAGGTCCTCGCCTTCGCGGCCCGCCGCCTCCTGGCCGAGCCGGTCGCGGTGGTCTTCGCCGTGCGCGAGCCCAGCGCCAACCGGGACCTGGCGGGCCTGCCCGAGCTGGAGGTCCAGCGGGCTGCGCGACGCCGACGCCCGGTCACTGCTGGAGTCGGCGATGCCCGGTCGGCTCGACCCACGGGTGCGTGACCGCATCGTCGCCGAGACGCGGGGCAACCCGCTCGCGCTGCTCGAGCTCCCCCGCGGCCTGTCCGCCGGGGAGCTGGCCGGGGGGTTCGGGCGTCCCGACGCGCAGCCCCTCGCGGGCCGCATCGAGCAGAGCTTCCTGCGCCGGCTCGAGTCGCTGCCGAGCCCGACCCAACGGCTCCTGCTCACCGCCGCCGCCGAGCCGCTGGGGGACGTCCCGCTGCTGCACGGGGCGGCCGAGCGGCTCGGGATCGGCCCGGACGCCGCGCTACCGGCCGAGGCGGCGGGACTGGTCGAGATCGACCTGCGTGTGCGCTTCCGCCATCCCCTCGTGCGCGCCGCGGCCTACCGGGCGGCGACCGCGCCCGACCGGCGGGAGGTCCATCGCGCGCTGGCGGAGGCGACCGACCCGGGCGCGGACCCCGATCGACGCGCATGGCACCGCGCCCACGCGGCGGTCGGGCCCGACGAGGTCGTGGCCGCCGAGCTCGAGCGCTCGGCCGGCCGGGCGGCCGGCCGCGGGGGCGTGGCGGCGGAGGCCGCGTTCCTGGAGCGGGCGACCCAACTCACCCCCGACCCACGGCGCCGGGGACCGCGGGCGCTGGCCGCCGCCCGGGCGCAGCTGGACGCCGGGTCATGGGACGAGGCGTCGGAGCTGCTCGCGGAGGCGGAAGCCTGCCCGCTCGACGAGCTCCAGGAGGCGCAGCTGGTCCGGCTGCACGCCCGGATCGCCTTCGCCCGCTCGCGGGGGAGCGACGCCCCGCCGTTGCTGCTGGAGGCGGCACGGCGGCTCGAGCCGCTCGACGCCGGCCTCGCACGCGAGACCTATCTCGACGCCCTCGGGGCGGCGATCTTCGCCGGTCGCCTCGCCGAGGGGGCCGGCGTGGACCAGGTCGCCGAGGCAGCCCGCCGGGCACCCCCGGGCCCGCAGCCGCCACAGACGACTGGACCTGCTCCTCGACGGCCTGACCACCCGCTTCACCGACGGATACGCCGCCGCGGTCCCTCCCCTCCGGCGCGCCCTGGAGGCCCTGCGGGACCAGGACGGCACCGAGACCGACCACCTCCGCTGGCAGTGGATGGCGTGCCGGATCGCGTCGGAGCTCTGGGAGGACGAGATCTGGGACGAGCTGGCGATCCGCCACGTCCGCGCCGCCCGGGAGACCGGCGCCCTCGCCGTCCTCCCCCTCGCCCTCACCTACCGCTCCGGCACGCACGTCCATGCCGGCGAGTTCGCCGCGGCGGAGGCCCTGATCGAGGAGTCGGACGACATCACGCGATCCATCGGCGGCGCGCCCCTCATGTACACGACCGTCCTGCTCGCCGCCTGGCGGGGCCGGGAGGCCCCGGCCGCCGCCCTCATCGAGGTCGGCCACCGGGATGCGACCCCCCGCGGCGAGGGTCGGGCGGTCGCCTGGGGCGACTACGCCACCGCCCTGCTCCGCAACGGCCTCGGCGACTACGACGCCGCGCTGGTCGCCGCCCGTGCCGCCTGTGCGCACGACGACATCGGTCTCGTCGCCTGGCCGATGATCGAGCTGATCGAGGCCGGCGCCCGCAGCGACCGTCCCGAGGTCGCCGGCGCCCACCCTCGAGCGGCTGGCGGAGCGGACCCGGGCTGCTGGCACGGACTGGGCGCTCGGGATGGAGGCACGCTCCCGCGCCCTGCTGAGCGACGGCCCGGAGGCCGACGCGCTCTACCGGGAGGCGATAGACCGGCTGGGCGCACAGCCGCGTCGCCGTCCACCTCGCCCGCGCCCACCTGGTGTACGGCGAGTGGCTCCGCCGCCAACAGCGGCGCGTCGACGCGCGCCACCACCTGCGGACCGCCCACGACATGCTCACCGAGTTCGGTGCCGAGGCCTTCGCCGAGCGGGCTCACCGGGAGCTGCAGGCGACGGGCGAGACGGTGCGGAAGCGGTCGGTGGAGACCCGGGACGTCCTCACCGCGCAGGAGACCCAGGTCGCCCGGCTGGCCGCCACCGGTCACACCAATCCCGAGATCGGCTCCCAGCTCTTCATCAGCCCGCGGACAGCCGAATACCACCTCCACAAGGTGTACGCCAAGCTCGGCATCAGCTCCCGCCGGCAGCTCCGCGGCCGGATCGTGCAGCTCGACCGCAACGCGACCTGAAGCCCGCCCCGCTGCGACGCACCGCCCGGCGATCTGCGCTGGGGACTCCGACGGATGCGACCGGCCCCCGGCCGGGGGGACAGTTGCGCCATGGCCCGCATCAGACGCGCGAGGCCGTCGACAAGGAAGACGAACCGTTCCACGCCATGACGGTCCGATGCACCCGCCCACACGAGCCGGTGCGGTGAGCGGCGCCCGCCGGCCGGCGCGTCGACCCGGCGGCGGCCCGCGCGGTCGCCGCCGCGTACGCCGACGCGCCCACCCGACGCGCTCCGCTCACACGGGCGGCCTACGCACGTCTCGTGGCCGAGTCGGACCGGTTGCTCCGACGGATCACGTCCCCGCACCGGCCCGACGCGGTCCGAGTCCGGTTCACGACCTGTCCCGAGCCCTGTCGCTCCGCCGACGAGCTGATCGCCTCGGTGACCCACGGCCGGCTGCTGGCGGTGTCACGGTGGCGGGCGATCCCCACCGCCGTCACCCCTTCATTGACAGCCCGGGGCGGGGCGCACGACCGCTTCCGAGCGGTCCACGACATCGTGGGCCACGCCGGGCTCGGGCTCGGCTTCGACCGCAACGGAGAGTTCGCAGCCTGGCTGTACCAGGCGCGACTACACAGCCCCCTGGCCCGGCGGGCACTCGCCACCGAGTTGCACGGCCAGCACAGCGTCTACTGGACGAGGGGCCACATGGCCGAGCCCAAGGCCGTCCTCCTCGACCCGCAGCTCCTGCGCCGGAGCCACCAGCTCGCGGGCGAGGCAGCGCGTGCCGACGGGGCTCCAGCCGCGGGACTTCCACGGATGCGAGCGCTCTTCGATGGGCAGAGGCTGCAAGGTGACCGATCCCGATTGGAGACTCCGATGCACGACCACACCTTGGAGCCGGCGGCACAGGACTTCGCCGACGCCACCTCGCAGCCCCCCTTCCTCTACGAGCTCGGACCTGACGGTGCCCGGAAGGTCCTCGACGACTTGCGAGCCCGCGCCGATCTCGAAGCCCGACGTCGACGAGACGTGGATCACCGTGCCGGCGGAGGTCGGTGACGTGGCGGTCCGCATCGTCAAGCCTGCCGGCACGGCT